>JBBPII010000005.1:89155-355410 GCA_038040385.1 Candidatus Gilichinskyi gelida | reverse complement strand
CCCCCCCCCCACCACCAACCCCAACACTCTAACCCCCCCCCCCCCACTACCCACAACACCAATTCTTCACGCCGGGGGGGGGCCCCCCCCCCCCCCCCCCCCCCCCGGGGGGGGGGGGCCCCCCCCCCCCCCGCCCCTACGACTCACTCAGCACTGTCTTCACTTCCACGCATAGATATCCACGTTCGTTCGCGCCCGGAGCTGGGCCGTCCACTTGTCGATCTCCTGCTGGAGCTGGCGCGAGCGGATGAGCGCGCGGATCTCGTCGCGCACCTCGGCCAGGGGCGGGACGGCGAGACCGCGCTGGCGGCGCTGTTCCGACCACGTCCCGGCGTAAGTGCTCTCGATGTCCTCGTTGGAGACGAAGATCATCGGCGCGAAGCGCTCCTGGATGTACGCATCCACCTGCAGGTCGCGCTTGACCAGCGCGCGCACCTCGTCGAGCGTCAGCTCCGCACGGACGAGCGCGGCGGCAAAGTCGGCGGGCGACGCGAAGCGGCGCTGCATCTCCGCCAGGCGGGTCTCGATCGAATCCTTCGGAATGTCCTGCGCGCCGAAGCGCTCCACGTCGCGGAAGCGCAGCGCTTGCGCGATGAGCGCCTCGAGGATGTCGCGGCGGTAATCGTCGCCGCTCTGTCCGGAAGCACGCGGGAAGAAGCGCAACTCGGCCATCTGATTGATCTCGCTGACCGTGAGGACCTGCCGGTCGATGGTGGCGGCGACGCGGTCGACGGTCGTGGCCGAGGCCGTCAAGGCGATGAGACAGAGCGCGAATCCTTGACACCCTCTGCGCAATTCCTTCATTCTCCTGACCGTTAGCACTCAAAGCGCCGGAGTGCTAGCCCATTCTATGGTTTCCAGACTCGAAGTTCACGACGACGATCTCGACAGCCGCGCCCGCGAGGTGCTGCGCGAGATCATCATCGAGCACGTGGCCACCGGCGAGGCCATCAGCTCGCGCTCGCTGTCCAAATGCGGGCGCTTCCAGCTCTCTCCGGCGTCGCTGCGCAACGTCATGGCCGACCTCGAAGACCTCGGCTATCTCCAGCAGCCGCACACCTCGGCCGGCCGCATCCCCACCGATCGCGGCTACCGCTTCTTCATCGACTACTTGATGAAGTCGCGCGTCCTGACCCAGCGGGAGCGCGAGGCGATCGACGACGAAGTGGCCCATGGCAACGAGATCGAAGAAGTCCTCCACCTCGCCTCGCGCGTCATCTCGCGCCTCAGCGATCAGGTGGGGGTGGTGTTCATGCCGACTCTGCTGCAATTCGCGATCCGCAGCATGGACTTCGTCCTGGTCGCCGAGAACCGCATCATGTGCGTCATCGTCGGCACCAACGGCGTGGTGGTGAACAAGATCATCGAGACGCGCCTCCAGTTCACCCGCGATGAATTGGAGAAAATCTCCCGCTACATCACCGTCGAATTCGCCGGCCTGACCCTCGACACCATCCGCCGCCGCCTGGTGCGCATGACCGAGGATGAGCGCGCGCAGCACGATCGCCTGCTGCAGAAGACCATCGCCCTCGGCATCGACGCCGTCAACGACGTCACCCCCGTCGAGCATGAGCTGGTCGTCGAAGGCGCCACCTCCATCCTCACCAAGCCCGAGTTCGCCGACGCCGCCGCGCTGCGCAAGACCTTCCTGGCGCTTCAGGAGAAGGAAAAACTGGTCGAGATCTTGAACTCCTGCCTGACCGAAGACGCCCTGCAGATCCTGATCGGCTCCGAGAGCGACTACACGCAGGTGCACAACTTCAGCATCGTTGCGCGGCCGTACGGCACGAGCGCATCGCCGCTCGGCATCGTCGGCATCATCGGCCCCATGCGCATGGAGTACGCTCGCGTCGCGCCGCTGGTCGACTACCTCGGGCTCGCCCTCAGCCGGAAGATCGAAGAAAAGGAGCAGCAGCAGTGACCGACGACAAACAGCCCGACGACGACAGCTACGTAATCGAGGACACCGGCGAGTCGATCGAGGACATCGAGCACGAGATGGAGCTCGCTGCCCAGCGGGCGGTCAATGGAACGCCCGAGCCCACCGCCGAGGCGGTCGACCACGAGATGCGCGACCGCTACCTCCGCACCCTCGCCGACTTCGAGAACTACCGCAAACGCGCCGACCGCGAGAAGGCCGATTTCTTCAAATACGCCCTCAACGGGTTGATCAAAGACCTCCTGCCGGTGCTCGACAACTTCGACCGCGCGCTGGAGCACGCCGAGGAAGGCGATGATTTTCACAAAGGTGTCCTTCTCATCTACAAGCAGCTCTGGGATGTGCTGCAAAGACACGGCGTGAAGCCGATCGACCAGGCCGGCGTGCACTTCGACCCGAACATCCACGAGGCGGTGGTCACCGAGGAGGACCCATCAGTACCTGCGCATACGGTCATCGCCATCCTGCAGAAGGGCTATTTCCTGCACGACCGGCTTCTGCGGCCGGCGCTGGTGAAGGTGGCCGTGGGAGGCTCGGAATAGAGGAGCGCCGGTACAGCGACGCTCCTCAGTTACCATTACGCCAATCTCTGCATGTCGAAAATCATCGGAATTGACCTCGGGACGACCAATTCCTGCGTCGCGGTCGTGGATGTCACGACGCCGCAGGTGATTCCCAATCGGGAGGGGAGCCGCACCACCCCCTCGGTAGTGGGATTCACCGAGGACAGCGAGCGGCTGGTGGGGCAGATCGCCAAGCGGCAGGCCATCACCAATCCGTTCAACACCGTCTTCGCCATCAAGCGGCTGATCGGCCGCAAGTACGAGTCGGACGAAGTAGGCCGCGCCAAACAGGTGCTGCCGTATCAGATCGTCTCCGCCTCCAATGGCGACATCAAGGTCAAGATCCGCGACCGCGAGTACTCACCCGAGGAGATCTCCGCATTCGTGCTGATGGAGATCAAGGCCTTCGCCGAGGAGTTCCTCGGCGAGAGCGTCTCCGAGGCGATCATCACCGTCCCGGCGTATTTCAACGACTCGCAGCGCCAGGCGACGCGCGACGCGGGCAAGATCGCCGGCCTCGACGTCCTCCGCATCATCAACGAGCCGACCGCCGCGGCGCTGGCATACGGCCTCGACAACAAGGAAAACCAGATCATCGCCGTCTACGACCTCGGCGGCGGGACGTTCGACATCTCCATCCTCAAGCTCGAGGACGGCCTCTTCGAAGTGCTCTCCACCTCCGGCGACACCTACCTCGGCGGCGAGGACTTCGACAAGCGGATCATGGACTGGCTGATCGAGGGCTTCCACCGTGACAGCGGCATCGATCTCCGCCAGGACCGCATGGCCCTCCAGCGGCTGAAGGAAGCCGCGGAGCGGGCCAAGCACGAGCTCTCGGTCAATCCGGAGACGCGCATCACCCTGCCGTTCATCTCCGCCGACGCCTCCGGTCCCAAACATTTGAACAGCGTCCTGGCGCGCCACGAGTTCGAGCGGATGGTCGAGGACCTCATCCAGCGGACCATCGATCCGGTCAACGACGCCATGCGGCAGGCGAACGTGGTCAACCGGCAGATCGACGAAGTGGTGCTGGTCGGCGGCCAGACGCGCATGCCGAAAGTCATCGAGGCGGTGGAAAAGGTCTTCGGTAAGTCGGCGAACCGCAACATCAATCCGGACGAAGTGGTCGCCGTCGGCGCGGCCGTTCAGGGCGGCATCCTGCGCGGCGACATCAAGGACATGGTGCTGCTCGACGTCACGCCGCTGTCGCTCGGCATCGAGACCCACGGCGGCCTGTTCACCAAGCTCATCGAGCGAAACTCCACAATCCCCACCAAGAACTCGTTGATCTTCACCACTGTGGCCGACAACCAGAGCAAGGTGCAGGTGCACGTTCTGCAGGGCGAGCGCGAGTTCGCCCGCGAAAACAAATCGCTCGGCAAATTCGACCTGGTCGGCATCCCTCCCGCGCCGCGCGGCGTGCCGCAGATCGAGGTCATCTTCGCCATCGACTCCAACGGCATCGTCAACGTCACCGCCCGCGACCAGGCCACCGGCCAGTCCACCGGCGTGCAGATCAATCCCGCCGGCGGGCTGTCGAAGGACGAGATTGAGCGCCTGGTCAACGAAGCGGCCGAGCACTCCCGCGCCGACGCCCAGCGCCGCGAGATCCGCATGCTGCAAAACAAGCTCGAGGGAATGATTTACACCAACGAGAAGGTCTTCAGGGAGTTCGGAAAGCTGCTCAACGACGACGACCGCGACAAAGTGCAGGCCATCATCAGCCGCGCGAAGGAGGCCATCGCAGCCGAAGAGAAACAGCGGCTGGCCGACGCCATCTTCGAGCTGCAGGGAGCATCGCGCATCCTCACCAGCGTCATGCTCTACAACCCGATGAAGATGGGAGCGCCCGATAGTTCGACTTAGCTCCTATGGCCACCACTGAAAAACGCGATTACTACGAAGTGCTCGGCGTCGTCCGCGAGGCGAGCGTCGACGACATCAAGAAGGCCTTTCGCCGCCTGGCGGTGAAGTACCACCCTGACAAGAACCCGGACGATTCCACGGCCGAGGAGAGATTCAAGGAGGCGGCCGAGGCGTACGAGGTGCTCGCCGACCAGGAGAAGCGCGCGCGCTACGATCGCTACGGCCACGCCGCGACCAGCGGGATGGGCGGCGGCTTCGATCCCAGCCACTTCTCCGACTTCACCGACATCCTCGGCGATCTCTTCGGCTTCGGCGACTTCTTCGGCACCGGCCGCCGCCGCGCCACCCGCCCCGCCCGCGGCAACGACGTCCGCTACGACCTCATGCTCGAGTTCGAGGAGGCGGTGTTCGGCAAGGACGTCTCCATCGACGTGCCCCGCATCGCCACCTGCGCCACCTGCCACGGCAACGGCGCCAAGCCGGGCACGCAGCCGGTCACCTGCAGCGGGTGCGGCGGGAAGGGGCAGATCCGCTTCACGCAGGGCGGCTTCCTCACCGTGCAGCGCACCTGCCCGCAATGCGGCGGCGCTGGGAAGGTCATCAAGGATCCCTGCCAGGACTGCAACGGCGCGGGGCGGGTGCGGGAGTCGAAGACGATCTCGGTCAAGGTTCCCGCGGGCGTCGACGACGGCTCGCGCCTCCGCGTGCAGGGCGAAGGGGAGGGCGGATTCAACGGCGGCCCGGCCGGCGATCTCTATGTCTTCATCAGCGTCCAGGAACATCCGCGGTTCACGCGGCGCGAATACGACATCCATTCGGAGCAGAACATCTCGTTCACGCAGGCGGCGCTCGGCGCCGAGGTGGAGACCGAGACCATCGACGGCACCGAGTCGCTGCGCATCCCCCCCGGCACGCAGCCGAGCCAGATCTTCCGCCTGCGCGGAAAAGGCGTGCAGTTCCTGCAGGGCGCGGGGCGCGGCGACCACTACGTGCACGTCGGCGTGACCATCCCCACCGCGCTCGACGACGCGCAGCGCGAGCTGCTGGAGCGCTACGCGGAGAGCGAGGGGGAGACCCCGCCCGAGCCGCGCGGCTTCGTCGACAAGGTGAAGAACCTCTTCACCGGCTGACCGGAGCGCCGCCGTCCTCGGCGGCTGGCCCGGCGGCGTCTCGCCGCCGCGTGCATCGGGGCGCCGGGACGGCGCCCGTCCAGCCGGCGGGACGCCGGCGCTCCGCCCTTCTGCTACTATTTCGCCCGGTCCGATGATCAGTTTTCGCCTTCGCCTTGCGGCCGCCGTCGCCGCGATCGCGATTTTCGCGGCCGCCTGTTACGTCCTCGTCCGCGCGCAGCGGCCGATCGCCGCGGTGCTCTTCGCCCCCGCCGCGCTGCTGTGCCTGCCGCTGTTGGCCTCGAACCGCCCGCCGCGGCTGGAGGAGTGGGCGGCGCTCAATGAGAACGTGGCGCGCTTCCGCACCGCGGGACTGATCTGCTTCTCCATCGCCGTCCTGGTGAACACTACCGCCAGCGAGCGCTTCGCCGCGTTCGGCGTGGCGTGGTGGGCGGTGGGATTCGGACTCGTTCCCTTCACCCTCTACTTCGCGTCGCGGCGGGCGATGCTCGAAGACGACTCCGCGGACTGAGGGCTTCCCATGTTCGGACTGGATATGCTCGACGTGGCGATCGGAATCGCATTCGTCTATCTCCTGGTCAGCCTCCTCTGCTCGGCGATCGTCGAAAGCGCCGAGGCGGTGCTCAAGCGGCGATCGTCGGACCTGGAGCGCGGCATCGGCGAGCTGCTCCGCGACCCGAACCTGGTGGCCCGGTTTTACAACCATCCGCTGATCAACGGTCTGTTCAAGGGCACTTACAAGCCGGGCATGCGCGACCTGCCGTCGTACATCCCGTCGCGCAGCTTCGCGCTGGCCATCATGGATCTGCTGATCAGCCCCGACCCCTCGCAGCACAAGGGCGTGGCGGGTGCGGCGGGACCGGGGACGGGGGCGGGCGTCAGCACCGCGGCGCTGGTGGGCGGGATGACCGGCGATCCGCTCGCCGATCAGGCGCGCCACGCGGTGCTCACGCTGGTCAACGCCGCCGCCGGCGATGCACAGAAGGCGCGCGAGAACATCGAGTTCTGGTTCGACACGGCGATGGACAGGGTCTCCGGCGGGTACAAGCGGCGCGCGCAGCGCGCGCTGTTCGTCATCGGATTGATCGTCGCCGTCGGGCTGAACATCGACACCGTGCGCATCCTCCGCGAGCTGATGACCAACAAGGCGAAGCGCGAGGCCATCGTGGCCATCGCCACGAATTACGCCAAGCAGCCCGCCGGCGACATCACGAAGGAGTTCGACTCGGTCAGTACAGAGCTCGGGCGGCTGGGACTCCCGCTCGGCTGGCCGTCGTGCCGGAAATGCGACCGGCAAACGGTGAAGATCCTTGATCCCTGCTGGCAGAGCTGCTGGAAGCAAAACCTCAGCGCCGCAGGCGGCCTGACCCTGGTCGGCTGGCTGCTCACCGCCTTCGCCGTCTGCCTCGGCGCGCCGTTCTGGTTCGACCTCCTGAACAAGTTCATGGTGGTCCGCTCGACAGTGAAGCCGCGGGAGAAGAGCGGGACGGAGGGGCCGAAAGAGCCGCAGGCGCCGCCGCCCAGCCAGTGAGCAGCGCATATACCGCTGCATAAACGCGATGTCGTTTGCAGCACACGCGAGCAATATCAGTGAGTTGCGCGAAAATACCGTCAACGCAACGTGCTACGCCGCAAAGCGGCGCTGGATATCCTGCACTACTACAAAGTTAGGCCTTCGCAAGGGTCTCTATCGCCAAGCACACCACTGCGCGACGGAGATATCATGGCGCTCCGATTTTGCGATGCCAAAGCCAATGGCGCTGACGTCCACCGTCTGGGAGCTTGATCGAGCGCTCGACTCGGCAAGCAACCTTTACGCGGCAGTTCGCCCGTTTTGCGAGTGGACTTATGATGCAGTTAACATCAACGCCTTGCATCCAGCGCAAGCAAGAAAAGTCATCTCGCTCTCCTTTCTTGCTGCGGTAAGGCGTCGTCAAGTAATAACGTTTACATTCAGAGACCTTCAGGTTAAGCTCCTTGAGCATGACGACCGTGCGTGCGCTTCAGCAGAAGGTGGCTCTCCTTTGGCCTCATCTGGACGAGCGGGCGCGGCGGTTGTTTGCCGCGAGCGAGGCTCGTGAACTCGGCCACGGAGGCGTGACGACCGTCAGCAAGGCCTGCGGATTGTCTCGAGTCACGATCACGAAGGGATTGCAAGAATTGGAAGATCCGCCGCTGCCGCCGGGACGCGTTCGGCGCTGGGGTGGGGGACGGCCGTCCCTGGTCGCGCTCGATCCCGACCTACCGAGCAAACTGGAGCGCTGGTCGAACCGCTCACGCGTGGGGACCCGGACTCGCCGCTGAGATGGACAAGCAAGAGTACGCGCGCTCTCTCGGCTGAACTGGCCGCCCAGGACCACTCGGTGAGCCACGAGAAGGTCGCACAGTTGCTGCGACAGATGGACTACAGCCTACAGGGGAACCGCAAGACCGACGAGGGCAGCGATCACCCGGACCGCGACGCGCAGTTTCAATACATTAATGAAAAAGTCCGCGAGGCCCTCGCTCGGAAGCGACCAGTCATCTCTGTCGATACGAAGAAGAAAGAGATCCTTGGCAATTACCAGAACGAGGGTCGGCAATGGCTGAAGACGAAAACTCCTCAGAGAGTGAACGTTCACGACTTCCCCGATCCATCGGTGCCGCGAGCGTACCCATACGGCATCTACGACTTGGGTCGCAATACCGGGTTCGTGAACGTGGGGACCGATCATGACACCGGTGCGTTTGCGGTAGCATCCATTCGAGGGTGTGGCGCGCTGAAGGACGGCGCCTTTATCCGAAAGCCAACACTCTCCTGATTACCGCGGACGCCGGCGGCAGCAATGGCTACCGCCTTCGGCAATGGAAGATCGGGCTGCAGGGACTAGCGGACTGGGCTGGCCTCTCCATCGTGGTGTGCCACTTCCCTCCAGGAACAAGCAAATGGAACAAGGTCGAGCATCGCTTGTTCTCATTCATCTCGTCGAACTGGCGTGGCGAGCCCCTGCGCGACTACGAAACCATCGTGCGTCTAATCGCCAAGACAACCACTGCCAAGGGGCTGAAGGTAACGTGCCGATTGGACAGACGTCGGTACCCTGTTGGCCGCAAGGTGAGTGACAAAGAGATCGCCACAGTCAACCTCGCCCCTGATTCGTTTCACGGTGAATGGAACTACATCATTCGGCCACGCGCCGATCTGTAAATGTTAATGTTTGACACCGCCTAAGTGCTTTCGAGCAATTTCTCGAACACTCGTTTGTGCGATATCTAGCGGGGGCGAAATCACAGTACGCCGAAGTTCCGAAGTTGAGGTTCGGCCCTGCAACCTCAATCAAAGATGCCTACGCGGTTATCGCCGGGAAACCCGGTTTCGACCCCGAGAAACACTACCTAAACTGGACCGTGGAAGATACCTTGCGTCGAGCTGAACTATTCTTCACAAAGGCAAATCCGTATGCCAAACAGCTCGGACCAGTCAAGACTGCTTTAGACGACGCGGCGGTCATCCGAAACCGCGTCGCGCACACCTCGAGAAAATCGCGAACAGCATTCACCGAGGTCGCACGAAGGCTGCGGAGGCGTAAACTTAGGCAGGGTTACTCGGTTGGTGATCTGCTGCTCGAGAACGTTGCGCCTTCAGGCGTGAAGCCTCGATCCGCCAACGATCTCTTCGAGGCCTACATTGAACTTTTCAGAGATGTGGCTTTGGAATTGGTATCACCTTAGAAGGCACTCGCAATAATCCTGACAACGGAGTTGCTCCCGGGTCGGCCGCATCCGCACGTGATGGAGGCCTTCCGACGGGGTGGGTTTGCACGCTGGATCGGTTCTACCCGGAGTGGACGGTCGCTTGCTGTCGCGCCTCGGGAAACAGTGAACTCTCTCACGCCGTGCATCGCTCCCGGCCTGCCGCGCTACACTTTCGGCGCGTGCCAACGGTTTTGCGCAACGGTCCCTACCGGGTGTACTTTTACAGCCACGAGCCAGGCGAGCCGCCCCATGTGCACGTAGATCGAGACGAGTCGTCGGCCAAGTTCTGGCTCCAACCCGTGGCTCTCGTGGTCAACTTTGGCTTTCCGGCACGTGAGTTGCGCACGATCGAAACGATGATCAGTGAGAACCAGCTGAAGCTGATGCAGGCTTGGAATGAATACTTCGGAACCTAAACCCGGCGAGCGCATCGTAGGCGTTCACGTCACCGAGGACACGCTCGTGGTCGACCTCGCAGACGGCCGCACGGTCAGCGTGCCACTCGTCTGGTATCCACGCTTGCTACACGCAACGGCGACCCAGCGTAACGAGTGGCAGATAGCAGGCGCTGGCTTTGGCATTCATTGGCCGGAAATTGACGAAGACCTGTCTGTCCAAGGCATCCTTCGGGGTGTCCCTGCTGCTGGCGTGCGCGTCCCGGTACGGAGCGCGGGATAGACTCCGCGCGTGGCCTTTTCGCGCTTCCGCCCCCACCCTTGGCACGGTCTCGAGCCCGGCGCGGACGCACCGCGCGTGGTCAATGCGTACATCGAGATCACGCCGTTCGATTTGGTGAAGTACGAGGTGGACAAGGCCAGCGGCTACTTGCGGGTCGACCGGCCGCAGCGGACGTCGTCGCAGCCGCCGGCGCTGTACGGCTTCATCCCGCAGACCTACTGCGCGGCGAAGGTGGCGGAGTTGGCGTCGGCGCCGCGCGGCGACGGCGATCCGCTCGACATCTGCGTCCTCAGCGAGCGGCCGATCACCAAGTCGGAGATCGTCATCCCCGCCCGGGTCGTCGGCGGCCTGCAGATGATCGATCGCGATGAGGCCGACGACAAGATCATCGCCGTCCTGCAGGGAGACTACGTGTGGGGGGAGGCCGGCGAGATCGACGACATCCCCGCCGTGCTCATCGAGCGCCTCCAGCACTACTTCACCACCTACAAGCTCGTTCCCGGCGAGCCGCCGCGCGTCCGCATCGCGCGGACCTACGGTTACGCGCACGCGGCCGCGGTGATCGAGGCGGCGATGGCGGACTATCGCGACGCGTTCGGCGGAAATCCCGGCTGATGTCCGTCAATCCCCGACGAGGGAGGACGGAATGTTCGGTCTCGAAATGCTCGACGTGGCCATCGGCGTGGTTTTCTTGTACCTGATGATGAGTCTCATCGCCTCGGCGGTGATCGAGATCATCGAGACGCTGTTGCAATACCGCGGGCGCGATCTGCTGGAGGGAATCGGCGAGCTGATAAACAACCCGGCGATCGTCGCGCAGGTCTATGACCACCCACTCATCGCCAGCCTTTACCGCGGCAACTTTCCGAACGTCACCACAGCGGGCATGTGGGCCAAGCGCAAGCTGCCGTCCTACATCCCCGCCCGCAACTTTGCATTGGCCCTCATGGACGTACTGAACGTGCCGCTCGCCGGTGCCACCGCGGCCGCGCCACCGGCTGCGGGCACGGTTGATCCGGCGCCCGCGGCCGTCGCGCCGATCGCTAACCCGCTCGCGGGCGCCATCGGCGGCGTGGATCAGGCGGTTGGGCGGCTGATCACCGCCGCCGCGAACAATGCCGCGAAGGCGCGGGAGAACGTTGAGGAGTGGTTCAACTCCAGCATGGACCGCGTCTCCGGTTGGTACAAGCGGCGGACGCACTGGATTCTCGCCTTGGTTGGACTAGCGGCCGCAGGCGCGCTGAACGTCGACAGTATCGCGGTGGCCAAGAAACTGGCGACCGACAAGGCGCTGCGCGCGGCGGTCGTAAACGCGGCGACGACCGAGGTGACCCAGAAGCTGCGTGAGGAGGCGGCGGCGGAGGCGAAGGCGAAGGCGGCAGCAGAGGCGAAGGCGGCGGAGGCGAAGGGGCAGGTGGAGGCGAAGGGGCAGGTGGAGGCGAAGGGGCAGGTGGAGGCGAAGGGGGAAGCGAAGACAAAGGCGGATCACGAGGCGATCGATGCGACCCTCAAACGATTGACCGGGAGCTTGGACAAGATGGAGTCTTTCGGCCTCCCGATCGGGTGGAAGAACCATAGCCGACCCGCAACCGGCTTGGACTGGCTCTCCAAGATTCTCGGCATCCTCATCACCGCCGCGGCCGTGACGCTCGGAGCGCCGTTCTGGTTCGACATTCTCAACAAGATCATCGTCGTCCGCTCCACGGTCAAACCAAAGGAAAAGAGCGGCAACGAGGGAGCGAAATAACCCCGCTGACGCCCGAGCTGTTCATGCGCCGGCTGCTACGATCGCCGGCGCATGAACGACTTCCTCCTCGAGATCTCCTGCGATCCGAAGCGCGAAGAGGAGATGATCGCCCGCCTTTTCCTCACCCGCTCCACCGGCAGCACCTCCGATGACGTCGACGCCGCGACGCTCATCACCGCCTACTTCGAGTCGGCGGAGGACCGCGACGAAGCGGCGGCGTTCTTCGCCGACGTCGAGATCCGCGCCTCCGAGCGCGCGCCGGTGGACTGGCTTCAGCTATATCAACAGTTACTACAGCCGATCGTCATCGGCGAATCGTTCGTCGTCGCTCCCGACGCCAAGCTCATTCCGCCCGACACGCGCCGCCACGCCCTGGTGATCCCGCAGGAGCAGGCCTTCGGCACCGGCTCGCACGAGACGACCTCGCTCTGCATCGAGTTGCTGGAGACGCTCGACCTCGCGCTGGGCCGCGGCCTCGACGTCGGCTCCGGCAGCGGCATCCTGGCCCTGGCCATGCTCCGCCTCGGCGCGGCGAAGGCCATCGCCTTCGACAACGACACCGACGCCTACGGCGCGCTGCGCGACAACCGCGCGCGCAACGGCGTCGAGCCGTCGCGCATGCCGCTGTTCATCGGCGGCGTCGAAGCGCTGCGCGGCGGACGCTTCGACGTGGTGACCATGAACATCATTCCCGAGGTCATCCTCCCGCTGCTCGATGAGGTTGTGAGGCACGTCGGCGGGACGTTGATCTTGAGCGGAATCCTTCTCGACAAGCGCGCCGAGGTCGTCGCGGCCTGTCCGTTGCCGATGGTGGCGGAGCGCGAGAAGGGGGAGTGGTGGGCGGGGGCGTTCAGGCGCTAACGCATCCGCCACACCGCGAGACTTACCAGCGCCGCGGCGAGCAGCATCATCATCCATCCGTCGAACATCGGGATGGCCGCCGCGGACGCCGACGAAGCGGTGAGCTGTCCGCGGATCTCGCCGTCGGGATCGTTCGCCGAATGAATGTCCAGGTAGAGGAAGCCGGCGGCGAAATCCGCCACCAGCCGCGGCGTCAGCGGCGCGGCGCCCGCGAACGAACTGCTGGGGGGGAAGTCGAAGACCACCGGCCCGTTCACCCCTGGAGGTCCGTCGTGCAGATGGATCGCGGTCGGGTTCGCGATGCTGAGGCGGCACTGGATGGACAGCGACCCGGCATCGTCCGACAGGTCCGCCGCGCAATTGCCGGTGGCCGTCGAATCGGTCGGCGGCACCATCTGGCTGCCGGTCAGGACGAAGCTGAAGTGGTCGATGGTCCGCGGAAGGATCTGTCCTCGGATTTCCCCCGCCGGCCGGCCGCTGGCGTGGATGTTTATGTACAGGTTTCCCGCCATGAGATCGGCGACGTCGGAGGGCGTCATGCCGGTCCAAACGGCCTCCACGGGGCTGCTCGGGTTGCCGAGGTCGAAGAGGATCGGGCCGTTGACGCCGGGGGCGCCGCGGTGGATGTGCATCTGCACCGGGCTGCCGACGTTGTGCGTGCACACCATGGAGAGCTGGCTCAACGTGGCGGTGAATTGCATGAAGCAACCGCCGGTCGCCGCCGTGGCCACCGGCGGCACTTCCTGGTCGCCGGAGAGGTGGAAGACGAACAGCGACGATGCGGCCTGCGACTGCAGATTGTGGAACGTGCAGGTGACCGTTTCGCCGGCCTGCAGATGAACGGACGCCGTACGCGCGAACGGGTCGCCGGCGCTGTCCGCGTCGTCGCAGTTGACGTCCGTCGGCGAGTAGCCGCTTGCGGCCGGATTGTTCTCCGTAATCGTGTACGTGCCGGCGGCGACGCTGGTGAAGGTCCGCACGCCGCCGTCGCTGAGAGTGAAGCTGCCGCTCGAGCCGGGAACGTTGTCGGTGAAGCCGAAGCCGCTGCCGCCCGCGGGCGCCGTCGATTTGACGATGCGGATCGTGCCGGTGGCCGGTGGGGCTGCCTGCGCGCCGATCTGGCCGCGGATCTCGTCAGCGGGCGTGCTCTCCGAGCCGGCGACGCCGTGGACGTCGACGTAGAGGAAGTACGCGGCGAAATCGGCGACCAGCCGCGGCGTCATCGGCACGTTCGCCGAGAACGGGCTGGCGGGCGTGGGGAAGGTGAAGACGATCGGCCCATTCGCGCCGAAGGGCGCCTGGTGGACGTGCGCCTGGTTGGGCGACGGCAGGTTGTGCGTGCACTGGACGGCGAGCGCCGTCGCGGGGTTGTCGAGGTCGGCGGTGCAGTTTCCGGTTGCGGTGCTGGTTCCCGGCGGCACCACCTGGCTGCTGTCGAGCGTGAAGTTTACGACGTCGACGGTCCGCGGCAGGATCTGGCCGCGAATCGCTCCCGCCGGCCGGCCCGCGGTGTGGATGTTGATGTACAGGTTGCCGGCGAGGAGATCGGCCACGTCCGCCGGCGTCATCCCGCTCCAGGTGGCGGTCACCGGGCTGACGGGACTGCCGAGGTCGAAGACGATCGGGCCGTTGACTCCGGGAGCGCCGCGATGGATGTGCATGACCGTCGGCGACGCAACATCATGAGTACAGATGAGCGTGAGCTCGCTGGCGCCGCTGTTGAAGCGGCCCATGCAGCCGCCGCGCTCCGTGGTGGAGACCGGCGGCGCCTCCTGGTCGCCGGACAGATGAAAGACGAACAGCGTGTCGGTGGCCGCGGTGCGCAGGTTTCGGAACGTGCAGCGCACCGTCTCGCCCGCGGCGAGGCGGACCGTCGCCGTGCGGGCGGCCGTGTCGCCGGTGCTGTCGGCGTCGGTGCACGAGAGGTCGCCGAGCGTGTAGCCGCCGGGCGTCACGGTCGGGTCGTTCTCGCTGACGGTGTACGTGCCGGCGGGAACCGCGGAAAACGTGCGCGTCTGGCCGTCGTTGAGCGCGAAGGTTCCCGGCGAGCCGGGAACATTGTCCGTAAAGGTGAAACCGGTGCCGCCGGCCGGCTGCGTCGTCTTGACGATCTCGATCGTTCCGGTGCTCGGCGGTGCGGGCGGCGTTCCGATCTGGCCGCGGATCTCATCCGCCGGTATCGCCTCGGTGCCGCCGGCGCCGTGGATGTCGAGATAGAGGAAGGTGGCGGCGAAGTCGGCGACGAGCTGCGGCGTCGTCGGCACGTTCGCCGACAGCGGCGAATTCGGGCTGGCGAAGGTGAAAACGATCGGCCCGTTCTGGCCGGCGGGCGCCTCGTGAATGTGCGCGCTCTGCGGCGAGGCGAAATTGTGCGTGCAGTTCACCGCGAGCGAGGTGGCGGGGTTGTCGAGGTCCGCGGTGCAGTTCGCCGTGGCCGCCGACGCGTTCGGCGGCACCACCTGCGCGCCGTTCGCGGTGAAGGCCACCAGGTCGACGGTGCGCGTCAGAATTTGACCGCGGATCTCGCCGGCCGGCCGGCCGGCCGTGTGGATGTTGATGTAGAAGTTGCCGGCCAGCATGTCGGCGATGTCGGCAGGCGTCATCCCGATCCAGGTCGCGGTGACCGGGCTGGCGGGATCGCCGAGGTCGAAGACGATGGGGCCGTTGACGCCGGGCGCGCCGCGGTGGATGTGCATGACCGTCGCGCCGACCACGTTGTGAACGCAGGTGATGGTCGTCTGCGCCATCGGCTGATTGAGCTCCATCATGCAGCCGCCGGTGGCGACGCTCGGCACCGGGGGGACTTCCTGGTCGCCGCGCAGGTGGAAGACGAACGTCTGCGCGAAGGCGGGGAGCGCGCCTAAGGCGAGCGCGATGAAAATAGCAATCGAGGTGCGGGAGGGCATTTGGACCGGGCGGATCTAAGCACACCATCACCGGAGCCGCAATGTAAACTTCCGCAATGACTCAGATCAGCGATCGTCTGCGCGGGCTGGTACAGTCGGACATCCGCCGCATGTCGCGCGAGTGCGAGCGCGTTGGCGGCATCAACCTCGGCCAGGGCATCTGCGACCTTCCGACCATCCCCGAGCTGGTCGACGGCGCGATCGAGGCCATCCGCTCCTGCAAGGCCACCTACTCGAAATTCGAAGGCATCGACCTGCTGCGCGAGCGGATCGCCCGCAAGATGGCGCGCTACAACGGCGTCGAGTGCGATCCGGCGAAGGAAGTGGTGGTCACCGTCGGCTCCAGCGGCGGATTCGCCGCCGCGGCGATGGCCACGCTCAATGCCGGCGACGAAGTGATCCTCTTCGAGCCCTACTACGGCTATCACCTCAACACCCTCAACGTCCTCGGATTCAAGACGAGGTTCGTGCCGCTGCTGGCGCCCGACTGGACCATCGACTGGGACGCCTTGCGCGCCGCCTTCACGCCGAAAACGAAGGCCATCGTCGTCTGCACGCCGTCCAATCCGTCCGGCAAGATGTTCACCCGCGAAGAGCTGGAACGCATCGGCGCGCTCTGCCGCGAGCACGGCGTCTGGGTCATCACCGACGAGATCTACGAGTACATCGTCTGCGACGGCCGCAAGCACGTCTCGATCGCCTCGCTGCCGTCGTGCCGCGACATCACCATCACCATCAGCGGCTTCTCCAAGACGTTTTCCATCACCGGCTGGCGCGTCGGCTATGTCGTCGCGGACGCTCGGGTGGCGGGGCCGATCGGGTTGATGAACGATCTCTTCTCCATCTGCGCGCCGACGCCGCTGCAGTGGGGCATCGCCCGCGCGCTGGAGGTCGGCGACGACTACTACCGCAATCTCGCCGCCGACTATCAGAAGAAACGCGACGTGCTGGCCGCCGCGCTCACCGACGCCGGCTTCCGTCCGTCGGTGCCGCAAGGTGCGTACTACATGCTGGCGGAGATCCCCGACGAGTTCCGCGACTCCGCCGAGGCGGCGCAGGCGCTGCTCGAGCAGGCGCGGGTGGCCTCGGTGCCGGGCACGGCGTTCTTCGAGTCGGAGGTGGGGAAGCGAATGCTGCGCTTCTGCTACGCGAAAGACTTCGACGCGCTGGAAGAGGCGTGCCGGCGGATCCGCGAATTTCGCGCCGTCCGGGCCTGATGCGGCGCGCCGCGATCGCCCTCTATCCGCTCTCGATCTGATCGGCTTCTGACGGAACGCCGCCGTCCCGGCGGCTGGCCCGGCGGCGTCCCGCCGCCGTACGGGGCGCAGGCGGGACGCCTGCGAGCCAGCCGGCGAGGACGCCGGCGCTCCTTTACTTCTCCTGCATCGCCGCGAGCACTTCCTCGGCGTGCTTCGCCGTATCGACCTTCTTCCAGATCTTTTTGACCCGCCCGTCGGGGCCGATCCAGAACGTCGTGCGCGCCACGCCCCAATACCGCTTCCCGTACATGTTCTTCTCCTTCCAGACGCCGAACATCTTCGCCACGTCGGCGGTCTGGTCGGAGAGGAGCGGAAAGTTGATCTTGTACTTGTCGCGGAACTTCTCGTGGCTCTCGATGGAGTCGGTCGACACGCCGAGGACAACAGCGTGCGCCTTGGAGAGATCGCTTTCGTGATCGCGGAACGAGCACGCCTCGGCCGTGCAACCCGGCGTGTCGTCCTTCGGGTAGAAGTAGAGGATGACGTCCTTGCCGCGGTGCTCTTTGAGGGTGATGTCCTTCCCGCGCGTCGACGGCAGCTTGAAGTCGCCCGCCATATCGCCGACTTTCGGTTCGTAGTAGTCCTGCATGGGCTGAAGTCTATCCTGAGCGAAGCGAAGGATCTTCGGCTCGACCAGCAGCGCACAAGACCACAGGCGCTACCGATCGAGCCGAAGATCCTTCGCTTCGCTCAGGATTAATTGACCGCCATCCCAACCAGAACCTTCTCCGCCACCAGCACCGCATTGAGCGCGGAGCTGCGGCGCAGATTGTCGCAGACCGCCCAGACCCAGAATCCGCCGCGGATCGATGGATCGGGCCGCACTTTCGGCGATCAGGACCTGATCGCGGCCGGCCGCGTCGATGGTGCCGAGCTGCTCGTCCGGCTCGGCGACGGCGATGGCGGCGTTCGCGCGCAACGCGCTCTTGATGGCCTCCACGTCCACCTCGCCCTCGCTCTTCAGGAACAGCGAGAAGGTGTGGCTGTGGAAGATCGTCCCCTGCGTGACCAGCAGCGCGATCTGCGTCCGCGGGTCGGTCAGCGCGCGGACCTGCCCTACGATGTAGTCCTCATTGTGCTCGGCCGCGGGGTAGAGGTTGAACGCGAGCTGGCGGTGGAAGACGTCCTTCGGCACGCCCTGGATATTCAGCACGCCGAGGGTCTGCTGCGCCAGCTCCTCGATGCCGGCCTGCTCGAACTCCGACGCCGGCTGCACCACGGTGGCGGTGCAGATCTCCACCCAGCCGGCTTGCTCGATCTGATGCAGCACCAGCGCGAGGGGGATGGCCACCGGATGCGGCGAGATCAGCACGCGATCGTTTTCGCTCATCTCGTCGAGGTTCACCCCGGCTACGGCGAGCTTCCCCTCCTCCACCGTCGACGGCTGCGACAGATCGACGGCGTAGAACGCGTCGTCGTCCGCGCGATTCAGCCACTCGCGATTCTTCTCCGCCGGACCGCAGAAGAAGACGAGGTCGAGATCCTCCAGCTCATCGTCGGAGACGGCGGTGACCACGGCCGGCTCGTCGCCGATCTCCGTCAGCGCGCCGGCGGCGGCGCCGGTGGAGTCGAGCAGCACCACGCGCTCGGCGGGAAAGGAGCGCTCGCGCAGGATGCTCTTGACCTCATTGCCGACCAGCGTCAGCGGATTGACGATGCCCAGCCAATGGCCGTTCGCGTGTTTCAATGCGCTTCCACCGCTTGCGGTGCGTCCTCGGGCGGCTTGCGCGACGGGAAGGCGATGGACCAGAGCCGCATCAGCGGGCCGGAGGAGAGATACGCGATCGCGCCGCCGAACAGAAACTCCCGCGGCCAGTAGACGAAGATGCCCAGAATCACCGCCAGGGCCACGAAGTACATCAGAGAGCGCTCTTTGTTTAGGTTGAGTCCCTTCTGGCTGCGGTAGCGGATCGGCGAGACCATAGCGAACGCCACCGCCGCGGTGACCACCAGCATCACGAGGGCGAAGCGCTTGTCGGTCACCGGCGCCGGCGCGTAGAAGATGATCGCCGCCATCGTCAGCGCGCCCGCGGGAATCGGCAGGCCGACGAAGTAGCGGTAGTCGGTTTTCCCGGTCATCACGTTGAAGCGCGCCAGACGAAGCGATCCGGCCACCAGGAAGACGAAGGCGATGCCGCCGCCGAGGTTGCCGAGGACGTGCAGGCCCCAGGCGTAGACCAGGACGGCCGGAGCGCAGCCGAACGTGACCACGTCGGCGAGCGAGTCGTACTCCTTGCCGAACTCGCTCGTGGCGCCGAGAGCGCGGGCCACCAGGCCGTCGAAGGTGTCGAAGATGGCGGCGATCAACAGCGAGAGGCAAGCCACCTCGAAGAACTGCACCGCGAGATCGGGGCGGTGGTCGGCGATGGCGGAGATCCCGCGCGTGCTGTTGACGATGGAGCGGAAGCCGAAGAAGAGGTTGAAGACGGTGAACAGGGTGGGGACGATGTACACGCCGCGGCGAACGTTCTTGCGCATGTCGGGGCGGCGCATCACTTCGCTCCCAGCTCCGCGACGACGGTCAAAGCGACTTTCACTTTCTCGCGCATGGCGACCTTGATCGACGCGCCGGGCGGCAGGAACATGTCCACCCGCGAGCCGAACTTGATCATGCCGATCCGCTCGCCGCGCACCACGTCGTCGCCTTCCTTCTTGTCGAAGACGATGCGTCGCGCCAGGAGGCCCGCGATCTGCTTGAGGGCCAGCTTCGCGCCGCGGCTGTCCTCGATGACGATGAGGTTTTGCTCGTTCTCGACGGACGACTTCTCCGCGAACGCGGCGAGCCGTTTCCCGGCGTTGTAGCGGTAGTGGACGATGCGGCCGCTGATCGGCGCGCGGTTCACGTGCACGTCGAACACCGACATGAAGATACTCATCTGCCTGGTCAGCCCGGGCCACACCTCGCCGTCCGGAATGTCCTTGACCTGCACGACGGTGCCGTCGGCGGGGGAGAGGACGTCGACGTGGTGTCCGGAGCCCACGCGCTGCGGATCGCGGAAGAAGTTGATGAGAAAGAGTGCGAGCAGCCCGAAGACGATTGCCGCGACGGTCCACTGGATGAGCAGCGCCGCGGCGAAGAGGATGATCGCCGGGATCAGGAAGAGCCAACCCTCGGGGGCGAATGGCAGGCGGCGCATCGGGGGCATGCTAATGCAAAGAATGGGTCGAGGCATCCTTCTCCGCGCCTCCGCGTGAGAAACGGTTCACGCGGAGACGCGGAGGGCGATCGGTGGTCAACGAAAAGGGCCTCGTCGCCGAGGCCCTTCCGATCAGTTCGTCGTCGGTGTCCCGTTACGATGCCATGGCGTGCGTGGCTTCGTAGGTGCGGATCCTGGCGGCCATCTGGTCCTTCAAATGGAGTTTGCGCTTCTTCAACGTCTTCTCTTCGATCTCTTCGTCGGTTGTCACCTGGCTCTTGCCGGCGAGCTCGCCGAGTCTCGACTCGCACTCGTGATGCTCTTCGAGCCAGGTGCGGAACTGATCATCTTCGGTGCTGAGAATCCGTTGAATGTCAGCGAAGCGATTCGACATCCTCTCGTCCTCCTTCGAAGTACCGCGTCAGCGCCGATTGTAGCATTCCGCGCAGCGGCGAAAACGCCCCGCTAAGTTACTGAATTGCAAAGGGTTGAGGCCGCTTATAGAATCGGCGGCGCATGCCTCGCCAGCGCCTTCTGCCCGTCGCCGTCTTCCTCCTGTTTTTTTCCGTCCTGATCTCGCCCGCGAACCGCGACCTCTTCGTCGGCGACGAGACGAAGTACGGGCAGGTGGTCCGCGAGATGCGCACCACCGGCGCATTTTTTCTCCCCACGCTCAACGGCGCGCCGTTCACGCACAAGCCGCCGCTGCACTTCTGGGCCATCGATCTGCTGACGTTTCCCCTCGGCATCTACTCGACCTGGGCGTTCGTGCTGCCATCCATCGCCGCGTTCGCTTTTCTGCTGTGGCTGATGTGGCGGCGCGGCGGGCCGCTGGCGGCGTATGTCTGCGGGACCTCGCTCTTGATCTGGGGCTCGGCGCAGACGGCGCGGATGGACGTCGCCTTCACCGCGCTCATCGCCCTCGGCCTGCTCCAGATGGAGACGTTCTTCGAGCGCGACGACCGCCGCGCGCTGCTGTGGTGCGGCGTCGCGCTCGGCGTGGCCACGCTGGTCAAAGGGCCGATGGCCATCGTGATCGGTCTCGTCCTCTTCCTTCTGGAGTCGCTGCGCCGCCGACCCTCACCCGGCGCTTCGCGCCACCCTCTCCCGCGGGCGGGAGAGGGCCCACAGCCTCCTTCTCCCCGCGTGCGGGGAGAAGGTGCCCGAAGGGCGGATGAGGGGCTCGCTCTTCTGGTCATGATCGTCATCCCGCTGCTCTGGTTCGTGCCCGCCGTGCTGGTGGGCGGCGGCGACTACGCGCGTGACGTGATGGTCAAGCAGACGGTTGGCCGGGCGATTGCCTCGTGGGTGCACAAGGCGCCGCCGTGGTATTACCTCGAGCGCCTGCCGCTGTCGCTCTTTCCCTGGTTCTTCCTCGCGCTCGCCTCGGCCATCGCGCTGTGGCGCACGCACCGCTTTCTCATCAACTGGATCATCGCCGTTCTGCTGCCGTACTCGCTCATGAGCAGCAAACTCGACGTCTACATGATGGCCATGATCCCCGCGGTGGCGCTGCTGGTCGCCGAGGGGGTGCGGGCGGGCGTGCGGTGGGCGAGGGCGGCGAACCTGATCGCCATCGCCATCGTCTTCATCGGCGCGATCGTGGGCGGCGTCAAGATGCCGCGCGAATTCGATTCGGTGGCGGGCGTGAACGGACTGATCGCCTTCACGCTAGTGGTGTCGGTCGTCGCCTTCGTCATCGCCGCGCGCGCGTCGCTGGAGACGTCGACCATCGCCGCCGGCGCGGTGACGGTCGCGGTCCTGGTATTCGTGGCGGCGTATCTGCTGCCGTTCGTGAACGGGTTCGGCTCCACGCAGGCGCTGGTCACGGTCCTCGAGCGGCAGCGCGTTCCGCCGGAGGAGATCGCGCTTTACTCCACGCCGTACCTCTGGACGCGCGATCTCCCGCGCTCGCTGGAGCGCGTGGTCTACGCCGATCCCGAGACGCTGCTGCGGAGGAAGCCCAACCTGATCGTGACCAGTCGCCGCCACGCGAAGGAGATCGCGCCGGCGCTGACCGGCTACCGCAAGGTCGACGAGGTGCGGATGATCGGAAAATGGTTTGATGTCTATCGACGCTAAGCGCCGGCTGGCCGCCGCGGGATTCATCGCCCTGCTGGCGCTGTCGGTGTTCTGGCCGTCGCCGTTCGTCTCCGTCAACCGCCTCTGCTGCAACGCGGCCATCGGCGTCGACGAGCTCTCGTTCCTCGGCCGCGAGGCGGCGGCGTGGGACGTCGCCTTCTGGTTCATCGCCGGCTTGTTCGCACTGTCGCTGATCGATCTCTCGGCCGACTACCGCGAGCCATGGCGCGTCCTGCGCGCGCTGCGCATACGCCTGCGCGCGGCCGACGCGATCGCGCTCGGCGCCGCGGCCGTCGCCGTGGCGCTGGTCTGGCTCTTCGCCGATGGGCCGGTGATCGCCTGGGCCGAGCGCGTGCAGTCCGACGCCGTCGAAGACTTCATCCGCATCGCCAACCGCTTCGGCGGCGGGATGAACCCGGCGATGGTGGTGGGCTTCTTCGTTCTCGCCGGCGTGGCGTTCCGCCATCGCCGTTGGATCGGGTACGCCGTGGCGATGACCGTCGCCGGCCTGGCGGCGGGTCTCCTCGGCCAGCTCGTGAAGCTGATCGTCGGCCGCAGCCGTCCCGAGCTGTGGCTCGGGCCGTTTCACCACGCACGTGCAGCAGCGAGCTCGTTCCCCAGCGGGCACACCGTCGGCGCGTTCGCGCTGGCCGGCGTGCTGATGTTCGCGTCGCCGTCGCGCGCGATGCGCGCCATCGCCTTCCTGCTCGCCGCCGTCGTCGGCCTCTCGCGCATCCTCGCCTTCCGGCACTGGCCGTCCGACGTCCTGGCGTCCGCTGCCGCAGGACTGCTCGTTGCCTGGATCGTGACCCGCGGCGTGAGCCAGCTCACAAGCGACGCCCCGCCCGCCGCCTAGAATCCGCGCGCCATGAGCCACAGCCGTCTTTCGTTATTTCATTACGACGTGGTGCGCGAGCTTTGCGAGCGCTGCCGCAACGAGCGCTTCCACTTCGTCCCCATCGGCGCCGCCGCCCCCGCCACCGGCCAATGCCGCCACTGCGGCGGCGACGGCAAGCTGACCGACACCAGCGATACGTCGATCATGCGGCTGGTGACGAACGCGGATGGCGAGATGGTGATCGTGCCGATGATTCGGTAGGGGCTGCGCGCCCTACCCCTCCACTTCCGCGAAGTTCACCGACACCAGCCGCGAACACCCCGCCTCTTCCATCGTCACGCCGTAGAGGATGTCCGCCGCCTCCATCGTGCGGCGGGAGTGGGTGATGACGATGAACTGCGTGTCGCGCGACATGTTCGGTAGTTGCCAGTGCCAAGGGGGGACTACCCGCGGCCCCAACCCGATCGCTGCTCATGCTCGCCTGCCGGTGAGACGCTCCGCGCTGTCGCGTTTGACACCATTCGCGCGCGGAAGCAAGAATCCCCGCTCCGTGTTATTGCGGAGAAACGGAATGACTACCCAAACTGCAGGAGGTTTCGAGTGACCCACATAATCCTTACCGCGCTCGCACTGATGTTGACCACGACCGCCGCACAAGGTGGCGCAGAGATTCCCGACAAGTTCTGGAGCACGAACCCCTACCGCACCGCTCCATTGTGGATTTCGGCACGCGCGGCGCTCGACCACGAGACTCTTCGTTCGGGCGCGCTCGCGGAGCACGAGGCTGCGCAGCTGCGAAATCATCTCCGTCAAATGGAGGGGCGCCGAAGCTCGGCGGCCGGTGCCACGGTCTCGAGCGGCAAATGCGATGTCACCTTTGGCGCGCTTTTGGACGACGCGCCGATGCCATCCGCCGCGACCCTGGACGATGTGCGCCGCTACGCGTCCACACAGCCGCTCGTGGAGGGCACGGTGGTCGGTTCCGACGTCGGACTTTATGCCGGGACGCCATTCACGGTCGTACAGATACGCGTCACGCGTACGAGCAAATCACGCGGTGGCGATACCGCTTATCTCCTCATTCCCAAGGGGACTCTGACGGTGGAGGGAGTCGCGCTCTGCACCTCGGATCCTCGTTACAGCGAGGTGCCGGCGAATGGCGATACGGTTCTCTTCGTCGCCGGGTTGCCTGCGAATCCTGACGGAACGCTCTTCCGCCTTCCTGCCGAGCACCTCTTCGTCTGGCATGGCGGTGCCCTCGTCGTCGTTCCTCGTCTGCGCGCGTGGGGAATGCAGGGCGCCAGCTTGCCACAGGTACGCGAGATGCTCGCTCGGCCCGATCGCGTGACACGGTGACGGGTGGCCAACCATGAGAACGCCTTATCTTCTCGTCCTCGGCTCTCTCCTTCTGCTCGCGGCGGTGCCGGCGTCCGCATGCTCGACGCTGCTCGGCTACCGCGATACTACGTTTTACATCACGCAAGTCAGGGTAACGACGTCCAACTTTCCTGACGACACCGCCATCTCCGCCGCCGCCGGCTATTGGAATTCGGGCTGCGGCGGCGGCAGCAGCTATGACTATCCCTCCATCGGCTCCGGAACGTGTTCCGGCTCTGGATGCCTCCAGGTCACCGTCAATTACGTGAGCGGTGTATCGCAGACGCTGACCGGCGGCTGCGCGGCTTACCAGGATAATCAATCGGGACAGACCACCGGCGGCACGATCACCGTTTACGAGAGCGATATTCTTGGCCGTGCATGCTCGCAAGAGTGGGTGAATTCACTGGAGCACGAGTTCGGTCACGTTCTCGGCCTCGGCCATCCATCCAACGGAGAAGTCGGCGGTGCGTGTTTTGGCCATGTGATGGGGAATCATGCCTATGCCACAGGCTATAGCGGGCTCGACATCGAGGACTGCAACCATATAGACGAGCAGTGGTATACGCCTATCGAGGAACAGGTCGATCAGCAGCAGGCCGACCTCCAGACGTGCAACTCGTCGTGCCTCAGGCAATGCGAGTACACGGGGAACAGCTATTACTGCCCGCCTGGTGAATCGCCGATCATCATCGATCTGGACGACGATGGCTTCACTCTGACGAATGCGGAGAATGGTGTCTCGTTCGATCTGAACGCCGATCGTCGGGCGGAGCGTATCGGCTGGACCAGCGCAGCCGGCGGCGATGCCTTCCTCTGCCGCGATCGCAATGGCGACGGGCGTATCGGCGACGGCCGCGAGCTGTTTGGCAATGCGACACCGCTCGCGAATGGGCACAAGGCTCCGAATGGCTTCGTCGCCCTTGGAGAATTCGACACCGCGGCGCTGGGCGGCAATGGCGACGGGCAGTTGGATGATCGCGACCGGCTTTGGGGAACGCTGCTTCTTTGGCTCGACTCGGATCACGACGGCATTTCACAGCCGAGCGAGTTGATCGCTCTGTCGGTGGCCGGTGTCAGGTCGATCGATTTCCACTACGTCCGCTTGAACTACACCGACGAGAACGGCAACACGTTCCGGTTCCGCGCCAAGGCCATGGTGCGCGATCGCAAAGGCAAGTATCACAATGCCAAGATCTATGACGTTTTTCTGTCGACGGGTGTCAACGCGAGCGGCGAAGTGGGCACCCAGCCCGTTGTCACCTCGCTCTCCCGATTGATTTCACCGCCACGAGCCGTGAAGGGGAGCGACTGGTAACGCGGCCGGACGGGGAGATGCTGGTGGTGCCCGTGATTCGGTAGGGGCGCACAGCAGTGCGCCCGGTACTCCGGCAAAGCCGGGCGCGCTGCTGCGCGCCCCCTACCCCTCCACTTCCGCGAAGTTGACCGACACCAACCGCGAACATCCCGCCTCTTCCATCGTCACGCCGTAGAGAATGTCCGCCGCTTCCATGGTGCGGCGGGAGTGCGTGATCACGATGAACTGCGTGTCGCGCGACATGTCGCGCACCAGGCGGACGAAGCGCTCGTTGTTCACTTCGTCGAGCGGCGCGTCGACCTCGTCGAGGATGCAGAACGGCGACGGTTTGTAGCGGAAAATAGCGAAGAGCAGCGCCAGCGCGGTGAGGGCGCGCTCGCCGCCCGAGAGCAGCGCGATGGACTGATTCCTCTTCCCCGGCGGCTGCGCCGCCAGCTCGATGCCGCTCTCGAGCACGTCCTCTTCGTCGAGCAGTTGCATCTTCGCCGTGCCGCCGCCGAACAGCGAGGTGAAGATCTCGCCGAAGTAGATGTTGACGGCGTTGAACGCCTCGCGGAACAGCTCGCGCGAGGTGAGGTTGATCTTGCGGATCGTGCCGCGCAGCGACTCGATGGCCTGCACCAGATCGTCGCGCTGCGTGCGGAGGAACGACTCGCGCTGCTCGAGCTCCTGATGCTCTTCGATGGCCAGCACGTTCACCGGCCCAATCTTCTCGATGTGGTCGGTGAGCCGGGCGACCTCCGCCTCCAGCGAGGTGCGCGCTTCCTGGTCCGAGGGGGGCTCGATCTCCGCGAGCGCGTCGATACCGGCGTGCAAGTCCATCGAGATCTGTTCGCGCAGCAGCTCGAAGGCCGCGCGCGCGCGATCGCGCCGCCGCTCGGCCTCGAACAACGCGTCCTTCGCGGTGTTCCAGATCTCGCGCGAGGTTACCGCGCGGGTTTCCATCTCCTGCACGCGGGTCTCGAGATCCGCCGCTTCGGCCTCGGCGGCTATGCGAACCTCGCTCAGCTCGTGCAGGTTGCGGAGCGACCGATCGAGTCCGCCGCGCGCGTTCTCCACGGCGCTCTCGGTCTCGTGTTGTTTGTGGAGAAGTGAATCGATCTCGTGCTGCAGTTGCGTCACGCGCGTCGCGAGCGAGACGACCACGCGCGAGACGTTCTCCTGCTCCCGCTGGATGGCGTTGACGTTGCCGGCGGCGGTCTCGACGTCGACGCGCGACTTCGACGCGATCTCCGTCACCTCTTCGAACGTGGCGCGCAGCGCGGCGAGCTGCTCCTCGTTCGCGCGGATCTCCTCCTGGCATTTGCGCTCCGATTCCTCGAGGCGCCGCAACTCTTCGATCGCCGCGTGCTTGCGCGCCAGGAGCTGATCCTTTTCCTCGGCGTACAGCGTCTGCTCCTCGGAGGCGACGGCGAGGTCGCGCTGGAAGCGGTCGAGCTCCACCGCGGCGCGCTCGCGCTGGCTGCGCCGCTCGCGAAGCTCCTGCTCCGCGGAGCGCGCGCGCTCGTCGGCCAGCATGCGGTCGTCGTCGGCGACGCGCAGCTCCTCTTCGAGGGCGTTCAAATCGACCGCGATGCCGCCGGCGCGCGTCTCCTCGAATCCGTGAAGCGACTCGAGATCGGTGAGCTGGCGCTTGAGGGAGAAGACGCCCGGCGTGGCGCCTTCGGTCTTGCCGCCGATGAGCAGCGGACCGCGGACGATGTCGCCGTCGAGGGTGACGAACGTGGCGTGCGGGCGTTCCTTGGCCCGGTCGATCGCCTCGCCGAGGGTACCGACAATGTAGGCCTCGGGCATGGCCGCGCGAACGGCGTCCGCGACGTCGCCGTCGCCGGCGACGGCAAACGCGGCGTTGCCGCGACGGGAGCCCCTCACCCGGCCTTCGGCCACCCTCTCCCCGCCGCGCGGGGAGAGGGGCTGGGGGTGAGGGGCTGGTTCGTAGTCGAGCGCGAGGAACGCCCCGCGACCCGCGCCGCGCTCGCGCAGCCGCGCGATGGCGGTCGCCGCGGTTTGCGCGTCGTCGACCACGATGGCCTTCGACACGTCGCGCAGCAGCGTGTCGAGCGCTGCCTCGAAGCCCTCGGTGGCGCGCACCGATTCGGCCGCCGGCGTGGCGTTGGGGATCAGCTCCAGCGTGGCGCGGCGGACATCCTCGTCCTGCGACTCGAGCGACGTCAGCAGCGTGCGCAGCGAGTCGATCTTGTACGTCGTCTGCGACACCCGGTCTCGTGCGCCGGCCAGCGTCTCGCGCAGACCGTCACGTCGGGCGGTGAGGTCGTCGCGGTGCGCGATGGCCTCGCGCGCGGTGCGCTGCGCGTGGGCCAGGAACTCTTCGGCGTCGCGCACGCGCTGGTCCCAATCGACCACCGTGGCCTGCGCGTCGTCGCGATTCTCCGAGGCCTTGCGCGCCTGTTCGCTCAACTTGCCGAGGTAGAACTCGCACTTCTCCACGGCGACTTCGATCTGATGCACCTGATTGCGCGCCTCGGAGATCCTGGCAATGGTGCGCATCAGCGACTCGCGCGCGTCGGCGAGCGACTTCTCGTGCGTCCGCACTTTGTCCGATCGCTCCTGCCGGTCGTGCTCGAGCTGCTCGGCGATCTCGCGGAGGCGATTGCGCTCGGCGCGCGCGGCGTCGAGGGAGCGCGTTTTTTCTTCGAGCAGCGTCTGTTGTTCCGTCGCTTCCGCTTCCAGCGACCCGACCTGCGACCGGCCGACGGCGATGCGCTGCGTCAGATCGCCGAGGTTGAGCTCCGACTGTTGCAGAAACGAGCGGAGCCGCTCGACCTCTCCGGTGAGCGACGCCATCTGCTCTCGCACGTGCGATGCGCGCGACGCAGCGCCGGCCAGCGCGGTGCGGTTCTCCGCGAGGCCCGCTTCGTCGTTCGCCAGTTGCGCGGCCAGCTCGCTCTCGCCGCCGTGCGCCGCGGCGACGCCTTCGTCAGCCGCGCTCTGCTCCGCCTCGGCGGCGACGATGCGCCCTTTGTACAGCGCGCGCTTCGCCGTCGACAGCTCCTCGATCAGTTCCTTGTGGCGGCGCGCCTTGCCGGCCTGCCGCTTCAGCGAGTTGAGGTTGCGCGTCACTTCGCCGAGGGTGTCGTCGATGCGCAGCAGATTCTGCTGCGTCTCCTCGAGCTTCAGCTCCGCGCCCCGCCGCTTGGTCTTGTACTTCGTGATGCCGGCCGCTTCCTCGATCAGCTTTCGGCGGTCCTGCGGCTTGTTGGAGAGGATCAGATCGATCTTCCCCTGCTCCATCACCGAGTAGTTGCGGATACCGAGGCCGGTGTCCATCAGGATGTCGGAGATGTCCTTGAGGCGGACGCGCTTCCCATTGAGGCGGAACTCCGACTCGCCGGTGCGGAAGACGCGGCGGTTGATGGTGATGCGGCCGTCGTCGGCGGCGGGGTTGTTGCTGTCCCCGTTCGTGGCGGCGAGGGTGAGGGTGACTTCGCCCATCGACAGCGCGCGGCGGCGTGCCGAGCCCTGGAAGATGACGTCGTCCATCGTCTCGCCGCGGATGTGCGAGGCGCGGTTCTCTCCCAGAACCCAGATCAGCGCGTCGCAGATGTTCGACTTCCCGCAGCCGTTGGGGCCGACGACAGCGGTCAGGGCCGCGGGGAAGGTGAGTTGTGCGGGATCGTAGAACGATTTGAAGCCGTTGATTTCCAGCTTTTCGATTCGAAGCATTTAGGCGAAATCGATCATAGGGGTCATTTGCGGATGCTGCAATGGGTTGACAGGACCGCGGCGCAATCGTTCTAGTGCAGTTGACGTGATCGATGACTTCCTGCGCCGCGAAATCGACGTCGGCAGCTTCCCCAGCGCCAGCTACGCCATCGGCTCGTTCTCCGGCATCGAGCAGGAAGGCGTCCTCGGCCACGCCGTCGCGGTGCCGCTGCGGATTCCGGCCGCGGTCGACACCATCTACGACTGCGCGTCGCTGACCAAGCCGCTGATCACCACGGCGTTGGTGCTGCAGGAGCTCGAGCTCGATCAGCGGGTTCACGGCTACACCGTTCGCGAGCTTCTGACGCACACCAGCGGCCTGCGCGCCTGGATGCCGCTCTACGCGTACGACGATCCGATCGCGGCGCTGCTGGCGCACGGTCCAGAGTACGAGCGCGGCACCCGCGTGGTCTACTCCGATCTGAACTTCATCCTTCTCTGGACGGCGGTCAAAGACTACGTATCCAAAGCCCGCGAGCGGATCTTCGAGCCGCTCGGCCTCGGCGATGCGATGTTCAACCCCCCGCCGGCGCTGCGGCCGCGCATCGCGGCCACGGAGTGGGGGCAGCGCTTCGAGGCCAAGCTGGCGAACCGCACCGACCTCCCGCCCCGCGAAGGCTTGATCTGGGGCGAGACGCATGACGGCAACTCCTTTCACGCCGGCGGCACGGCGGGAAACGCGGGCCTGTTCGCCACCGCGCGCGCGGTGTTCCGCCTCGCGCAGGCCTGGGTGAACGGCGAGCTGCTGCCGCCCGACGTAGTCGCGGAGGCGACGCGCAACCATACCGAGGGCCTCGACGACGCCCGCGGCTTCGGTTGGCAGCTTCCGACCGGCAGCGCGGCGACGTCGATGCTCTCCCCACGCGCGTTCGGCCACACCGGCTTCACCGGTACATCGCTATGGATCGACCGCGACCGCATCATGGTCCTGCTGACGAACCGCGTGCATCCTTGCGCCGCGCCGGTGCCCATCCAGCAGATCCGGGGCGAGTTCCACCGGCTGGCACTCCCACCGTCATTCCGAGCGTAGCGAGGAACCTGGGCGGTGTGCGGCGCGCCACCCGTCCCCCAGGTCCCTCGCTACGCTCGGGACGACGCCTTTAGCGCGCCCACACGCTGCCCGGCGCCCACCCCGCCGCCCGCCCGCGCAGGACCGCGGCGCGCGCGGGGTCGCCGGACGCTTCCGCCAGCGCGGCGAACATCCAGAGCGTCTCGGCCAGCAGCGGGTCGGGGTCGGTGTAGTCGTCGTGGAAGCGGGTCTCCAGCAGCTCGAGATTGTCGGCGTAGATGCGCAGCGCGGCGTCGCGCTCGCCGCGGCGGAGGAGGATGTACGCGAGCGCCAGCGCCTGGAACTCCTGGATCTGCGGATGGAGGGCGATGGTCTCCTCCATCAATTGCTTCGCGCGATCGAGATCCGTTCCGAGATGCGCGAGCGAGAGGGCGATGCCCTCGCGCGCGGCGGGATCGTCCGAGCGCTGGTACGACGCGATGGCCTCGTCGAAGCGGCCGAGCAGCTTGAGCGCCTCGGCGCGATGGAGCGCGTCGGCGCCGGCGGCGGCGACGGCCTCCGCGTAGCGATGCTGATGGATCAGTTGCTGCGCCGACGTCGCCGGCTTCTGCGACACCATGTAGCCGACCAGCCACGCGACGAGCGTGACGAAGACGACGACCGCTGCGAGCTCCCACACGAGGAGAGTCTACCGGAGCGCCGGCGTCTCGCCGGCTGGACCGCAGGCGCCTCGCCTGCGGCGGCGGGACGCCGCCGCGCCAGCCGCCGAGACGGCGGCGTTCCTAGCGCGCGGTGGGCGGAGCGGGTGGGGCGGTTGACGCCGCCGGCGCCGGCGCCGCGCCCGGCTCGACGATGTACGTCCGCATCGTCTGCGGACGGCCGTCGTACGCGAACTGCAGCGGCGGCATCGGCAGCGGCTTGGTTTCCTCGCCGCGATCGCTGATGTCGGTGACCTCGGTGATCGGCACGCCGTTGCCGGCCAGCGCCGCGGTGTCGTTGCGGTGCACGGCGTACTGATAGAGGCCCGCGAGGATGAGGAATCCGACTACCACCGCAATGGCGACCACGGCGCCCTGCCGCTGCCGCGCGAAATCGATCACCGAGGCCGAGCGGCTGGTGTTCTTCGGCTTGAAGACTTCCTGCAGGATGGCCTGCGTGTCGATCTTCTCGCCGCTGCGCGGATCGGCGCCGCAGTACGGACAAAGCTTCGCAGCGTCGTCGATGTCGTGGTGGCAGGAAACGCAGGTCACGCTCACGGCTTGAAGGTTACCGCGACCGAGAAGCGCGAGGAAACCGGCTCACCGTTTTGCGTCGCCGGGCGGAAGCGCCATTGCTGCACCGCGCTCACCAGCGGCCCCATGACGTTGGGAGCGGCGCGCTGGACGTCGATGTCGTGCACCCGTCCGTCGGTCCCGACGGTGAGATAGAGCTGCGCGGTCTGCTCCCGGTCGATCCGCACGTGCGGCACCGGCTGGAACACCGGCACCGGCTGCGTCTGCACCGCCATCTGCCGGGGACGCGCGGGGCGGGGCGGCGGAAGTGCGTACGGGCTGCCGGTGATGCTGCGCGGATCGACGACGCTTCCCGTCGCCTGCTGTTGCGCCGCACGCATGCGCGCCGCGGCGGCGGTGTACTGATCGGACGGCAGCGCGGTGGCGTCGCTCGGTCCACCGGTGGTCGTCGCGCCGTTCGGCGTGACGCTGGTGATCGGCGACTCGATGACCGGCGGCGGCGCGCCGTCCGTCATCGGGACCAGCGTCACCGTCGCGCGCGGCGAGGGCTGCGCTGCGGCGGTCGGGACCTCCTTCGGCTGCGCCGCGCTCGCCTCATCCGAGCCATGGAAGAACGCGCCGACGATGAACGCCACCATCATCAGAAAGCCGAACGTCAGGATGCCGAGGACTTTGTTCCGCGCCCGGTTGTCGGGCGGCGGGGTGTAGTCGACCGCGGGCCCCGCTTGCGCCTGTGCCGGGACCGGCTCGGACTGCCACCAACTGCAGTAAGGACACGCCCGGGCGAACTCGTCGATGTTGCGCCCACAATTGATGCACGTCGTTCGATTAGCCATTGCTGTCCAGTTTCTGCAACCGGCGTACCGCGTCGTTCCAGACGAAAACGCCGGCTGCCGTAATCGCAAACCGTTGGGGAGCAACATTTTTTGCCACGGTCGCGCTCGCCCGCTTGGTGAAACGGTAGAGCGTGCCGCTGCTCGAGTCGTACGCGTACCACCGCCCGCCGCGCGCCACGACGCGGTCGACGCCGGTGGGAAACTGCGAGGCGCGGCCACCAAACAGGCCGAGGCCGAGGAGGCCGCGGAAGAAGCCGCGGAGGAAGGCCTGGCTGGTCGACTGCGCGCCTTCCAGCAGCCACACTTTCTTCGCCGACGGGTCGGCGATGGCCAGCGTGCGGGCGGTGAGTGCCGTGCCGCCGGAGGTGAGCTCGAGGTCGACCGGCACCGCGCCGGCGTCGATCGTTCCCGTCGCCTTCATCGTCGCCAGCGACACCACGGCGATCTTCCCCGCGCGCGGCTGCACGACGTACGCGTTGCGGCCGTCGACTTCGAAGTCGGAGCCGAAGGCCGCCGTCTTCGCGCTCCGTCGCGCGGCGAACGGTGACGTCGCGATCTCCTGCACGATCCCCTCGGCGCGGGAGTAGACGTAAAGCACGCCGTTGCGCTCGCGAAGAAATGCCGGATCGGCGAGGGTGGAGATGGACGCTCTCGTGCCGTCCGCGCCGATCCGTTCGAGAGCTCGAGCGTCTCGCTCGAGGAGATAAAGCGCGCTTCCGATGAAGACGCCGGCGATTGGCGTCTCTCCCGTTTGCACCGTTCTGCCGCGACCGGTCGCCAGCTCGACGATGCGCGCTTCGTTGTTCAAAGGGTCGAGAACCGCGATCTGGTCCTTTGACGACACGACCACCTCCGGCGTTTGCAGGCCGGGCGCGGACCAGATGCGATTGACGCCGTCGTACAGTTCGACGACGCGGTGGTGGGCGACGACGATGCCTTTTGGCGTGGATGCCACGACTTGGGCGCTCGCCGCGGACGCCAGGAAGAGCAGCGCGACGGCGGCGGCCCTCACCCGGCGCTTCGCGCCACCCTCTCCCGCACGCGGGAGAGGGGCTAAGTCGTCCTTCTCCCGCTTGCGGGAGAAGGTGCCGCGAAGCGGCGGATGAGGGCTCATGGCTCCAGCCTCACAGGCTCCAACAGCAGCGCGTCGCCGCTGGCGCCGAGGATTCGATACGTCAGGCGCAGCGGCGTGTGGGCTGCGAACGTGCCGTTGAAGATCATCGGCTCGCTGAATTTGAACCGCACGCCGTCGATCACGCCGGTCTCGAAGGGCATCGCGGCGTCGAACGTGGCGACGCTGGTCAGCGTCAGCGCGTCGAGCGCGGCGCGCTCCTCGGCCGTCAGGCGGTCGTCGTTGAATCGGGCGATGAGCGACCGCAGCTCCGACGCAGTCGGCGAGGTTTTTGTGCGCAGAAAGTCGATGCCGCCGCTGGCGCGCTTGTCGATGTCGCGGCGCAGCTCGCGCAGCGTGTCGTTGTCGGGGAACTGCTTTGTCAGCGCGTCGAGCTGTGTCCGCGCGGACTGCAATTCGCCGCGATTCATGGCGGCGAGGAGGCGGCGCATCTGCGCGCCGGTGGATGTGCCTTCCGGGAGAGCCGAGGAGCGATATTCGCGAATGAGGGCGAGCGAGAACGGATTGGCGTCGAAGGCCTCGGCGTAATAGCGCTCCCGCTCCTCACCCGACCGCGCCAGCCGCGCCAGGGCGGCGAGCGCGGTCGGGTCGTCGCTCCGCGCCTCGAGCACATGCTCGTATTGCTGCCTCGCAGCCTCGGCCTCGCCGCGCGCTTCGTACAGCGCGCCGAGACGGAGCTGCGACCGGTTGAGCAGCGAGATGTAGGCGGATTCGTCGCCGCGCGCGGTGGAGTAGATCTCGAACGCCTCCCGCCGCGCGACGCCGCTCCGTAGCGACGCGAACTCGCTGGAGCGGAGCGTGCCGACCACGCCGGCGAGCAAGCGCTCCGCTTCCGCGTTCTGCTTCAGTTCGATCAGAGACGATGCCAGCGCGTAGCGATAAATCGCCAGGTCCAAACGGTCGGTTTCCAGCGCCACGGCATTGCGCGCCGCACTCGCCGCCTTCGCCGGTTTGCCGACCAGCGACATGGCGCTGGCGTAGAGGTTCCAGGTCTTGGCCGAGCCGCTGTCGTAGCGCAGCGCCTCCTCCGAGAGCTCGAACGCGCGCGCGTCGTCGCCGAGCTTCGCCGCCGCCAGCGCGGCGTACGACGTCGCCGTCGCGTAGCGCGTCAGGCTCGACGCCGTTCGCGCCTCGAGGCGCTCCTTCGCCGTCGCGTCGAGCGCCTTCCGGTACTCCGCGCGCGCCAGCGATGTCTCGTTGCGCGCCATCCGCACGTCGCCGAGATTCAGACGGCCGGAAACCTGTGAGAGGAAGTCCCTCGAGCGCTCCACCTGGCGCTGCATCTGTTGCAGCTCGAAGTCGGAGGCGATGCGTTGTTGGGCGAGCAGCGGACAGCTAGCAGCTAGCAGGAGAGCCGCCGCGAGCTGCAAGCTGCGAGCTGCAAGCTGCCTACTCATTCGGCCCAGTACCCCTTCCTGGCGTTCACCACCTCCACGCCTCGCTTCCGCGGATCGATCGTGATCGTCCGCCATCCGCCGGCGTTCCCGTGGCTCTGATAGACGAGCGTGTAGCGGCTGTTGATGTCGACGAGCATCCGATGCAGCTCGCGCTGCAGCGTCGACGCGCTCGCCTCGACCACCGTCCCGCCGGTGTTGCGCGCGGCCTTGTCGAGGAAGCGGCTGCCGTCGCCGAGGACGATGACGTCGACGATCGTCTTGGTGTTGCTGATCCGCTTCAGCGCGACATCCTCCGACGTCATGCTGTTGCGGTCGCCGCCGTCGGTGATCACGATCGCGTAGGTCCGTTCGCGGCTGGCGATCGAGCTGACTGCGTCGCGCAATGACGTGCCGCCGGACGGAGTGACGGTGCCGACGATCGGCCCCTTCGTCACGCTGTGGTTGAAAAGCACGATCTCCTTCCGGTCGTCGGGACGAAGCAGTTTCGATTCCGCATCGATGGCCCGCAGCGCCGCGTCGAGCTTCCCGTCGCCCATGGAGAGCGAGCGGTCGACGACGAAGACGAACCGCGCCGCGCCGCGATCGGCGCGGATTTCGCGGATGGTCTGTTCCACCTTGTTCTCCGTCACGCGCAGGTCGGCCGGCGTGACCCTACGCGACGCGCGGACGCGCATCGGCACCTCGACCAGGTCGACGTTCATCGTGTCGCTCGCGGTCAGCGCGGCCGTCACCACCTTCGCCGAGGCCGTGGTGCGGTAGCCGTTCGAGTAGACCTTCGCCTCGATCTCGTGCGCGGCGAGCGAGGTCCCGAAGTCGTGGGCGATGCGGTACGGCGGCTTGCGCGCGACGCCGGCCAGCACGCCGTCGACGGAGAACTCGACGCGGTCGACCGCGGCGATCGTGGTGGTGATCTCGATCGCCTGCGGGCCGATCGCCTGCCCGCCGCTCTGCGGCGCGAGGAAGGTGATGGCGGCGGCGAGGAGGGTCGAATGCACGAAAATTGGAACCGGATCGCTACGCAATACAATCCGCGCCGCATGTTCGCCCCCATCGCCTTCGCCCGGCGCCTCATCGACATCCCCTCGCCGACGGAGCACGAGTACACCGCCGCCTCGTTTCTCTTCGACGAGCTGACGCGGCTCGGGTACGACTGCCAGATGCAGCCCGTCACCGGCTCGCGCTTCAACGTCTTCGCCGGGGCGGGGGGGCGGGCGCGGGTGGTGCTCAACTCGCACATCGACACCGTGCCGCCATGGTTCGAGTCGTCGGAGGATGAGGAGTACGTCTACGGCCGCGGCGCGTGCGACACGAAGGGGGTGATCGCCGCGATGCTCGCGGCGGGCGAGCGCTTGCGCGCGGACGGCGTGCGCGACTTTGCCTACCTCTTCGTGGTCGGCGAGGAGACCGACTCCATCGGCGCGAAGAGCGCGAACGCCGCGTTCCGCGACCTCGGATCGGAGTACGTGCTGGTCGGCGAGCCGACGGAATCGAAATTCGCGCGAGCATCGAAGGGGGCGCTGACCTGCTTCGTCCGCTTCGAAGGCATCGCCGGGCACTCGGCGTATCCCGAGCGCGGCGAGTCGGCGATCAACAAGATGGTGGCGGCCATCGCCGAGATCAACATCACCGAGTGGGGCTCGCACGAGGTGCTCGGCAAGGCGACGGTGAACGTCGGCGTGGTGCGCGGCGGCGAGAAGCCCAACGTCATCCCCGCGTCGGCGGAGTGCGAGATGATCTTCCGCACCGTCACCGGCATCGAGCAAGTGCGCGAGCGCCTCGCCCTCATGCTGGCCGAGCACGGCGGCCGCATCACCCTCGCGCGCGGCAACGCGCCGCAGTTCATGGTGGTGCCGGAGGGCGCGCCGTCCGCCGTGGTCGCCTTCAACAGCGACATCCCGCACCTCGGCGCGCTCGGCAAGCCGCTGCTCTTCGGACCGGGGTCGATCCTCGACGCGCACGGGCCGGGGGAGAGGATTTCGAAGAGGGAGCTGGTTGAGGCGGTGGGAACGTATACGAAGGTGGTTGCTGGGTTGCTGGGTTGCTGACCGACTCGCATTGCCACCTCACCATGGCCGACGCCGACGCGGCGTTGACCCGCGCGCGCGAGCAGGGTGTGCGGGGCTTCGTCGTTCCGGCCACGAAGGGCGACGACATCGCCGACGCGGTGGCGCTGGCCCAGCAGCACGACGATGTCTGGGCGGCGGTGGGCTTTCATCCGCACGAAGCGAAGGACTGCGATGACGCGGCGTTCGCCGCGGTGGAGCGGGCGGCGGAGGAGGAGCGGGTGGTGGCCATCGGCGAGTGCGGGCTCGACTACCACTACATGCACTCGCCGCGCGAGACGCAGATCGCCGTGCTGGAGCGCCACATCGATCTGGCGAAGCGCATCGGGAAGCCGATCATCATCCACAACCGCGAGTCGACCGAGGACATGGTGGACATCCTCGAGCGGAGCGGCGCGCGCGGCGTGCTGCACTCGTTCACCGAAGGCGAAGAGGTGGCGAAGCGGCTCATCGATCGCGGTTTCTACATCTCGTTGTCGGGCATCCTCACTTTTCGCAGCGCCGACGCGCTGCGCGCCTGCGCGAAGAACCTGCCGCACGACCGCGTGCTGATCGAGACCGACACGCCGTACCTTGCGCCGGTGCCCTTCCGCGGACGCGACAACGAGCCGGCATACGTGGTGAAGATCGCGGAGATGCTCGCGTCGTTGTGGGGGATGACGCTCGATGACATCGCCGCGCGGACCACCGCAAATTTCGAGGCGTTGTTTCGGGTGAAGATTCAATCCTGAGCGAAGCGAAGGATCTTCGGCTCGGGCGGCGCTGATCGAGCCGAAGATCCTTCGCTTCGCTCAGGATAGACTTCAAGAGTGGACCTGTCGGTGGTCTTTCCCGTCTTCAACGAGGAGGAGAACGTCCCCATCCTGCTCGACGAGATCGCCAAGGCGCTCCACGGGCAGCCGTGGTCGTACGAGATCATCGCCGTCGATGACGGCTCGCGCGACCGCAGCCTCGATGCACTTCGCGCCGCGCGCGCCAGGCATCCCAATCTGCGGATCATCTCCCTGGAGAAGAACAGCGGACAGACCGCGGCGCTCGACGCGGGGTGGCGGGCGGCGCGCGGCAAGTTCGTCGTCTCCCTCGACGCCGATCTGCAGAACGATCCGGCCGACATCCCAAAGATGATGCGCAGGCTCGAGGAGCTCGGCGTCGACATGGTCATCGGCGTACGCGTGAACCGCCACGACACCTGGTCGCGCAGGATGCAGTCGAAGATCGGCAACAGCGTCCGCAACTGGATCACCCGCGACCGGATCACCGACACCGGCTGCTCGCTCAAGCTCGTGCGCCGCGAGGCGGTGGAAGGCGTCCGCCTCTACACCGGGATGCACCGCTTCCTCCCGACCCTGGTCCGGATGCAGGGCTACAAAGTCGCGGAGATGCCCGTCAACCACCGCCCCCGCCGGTTCGGCGTGTCGAAGTACGGGGCGATGAACCGCGCCTTCCGCGGACTGGCCGACTGCCTGGCGGTGCGGTGGATGGGGAGCAGGATGTTGAAGTACACGGCTTCTGAAGTTTCAGTTTCTGAAGTTTATCCCGCTGCGCCAGCAGCGGGATCAGCGGAACGATCGCGCGGTGGTTCCGATGATCCCGCTGCTGGCGCAGCGGGATAAACTAAAAAAGAAACACCATGAGCCTCGACCCGCGCCACTGGGACCTCTGGGTTCTGATCGGCTTCCTCGGCCAGTTCCTCTTCGCCGCGCGATTCATCGTGCAGTGGATCTCCTCCGAGCGGAAGCGCGAGAGCCACATCCCGATTCAGTTCTGGTATCTGTCGCTCTTCGGCGGCGCGATCATGGCCGCGTACGCGATTCACCGCCGCGACCCAGTGTTCGTCGTCGGCCAGATGTCGGGCCTCATCGTCTACATCCGCAACCTCATGCTCATCCATGCTCAACGACGGTCACCGTAGGCAGCTCCTCAGCCTGGCCCGTACCACCATCGAATCCGCCTTCGACGGCTGCTTCGACGTTCCCGAGCCAGCTCAGGTCGACGAGGCCCTCGACCGTCCGGCCGGCGCGTTCGTCACCCTTCGCACCCGCGACGGCGACCTCCGTGGCTGCATCGGCTCCATCCATCCGCGCGAGGCGTTGTACCGCGCCGTCGTCTCCGGAGCCCTCAGCGCGGCGTTTCGCGATCCCCGCTTTCCTCCCGTGGAGCGCGAGGAGCTCAGCCACCTGCACATCGAGATCTCGGTGATGGGTCCCATCGAGCGCGTGACTCGCGCCGACGACGTCGTGATCGGCCGCGATGGCCTGATCGTCAGTCGCGGACGCTCCGCCGGCCTGCTCCTTCCCCAGGTGGCGACCGAGTACGGCTGGGACTGCCAAACCTTCCTCGATCAGACCTGCGTCAAAGCAGGCCTCAGACCGGGCCTCTGGCGCGACCCCGCCACGGTGATCGAGAAGTTTTCTGCGGAAGTTTTCGGCGAGTAACAGCCTCCACTACCAGAACTTAGTAGCAATACCCCCAGCAATGGAATACCCACCGCGGCATAAGGTCCGGAGGGGGGGCGTTTACCCTCCCGCGTCCAAGCACGTAGTTTTATTTTCAGCGTAATAACTCGGAGGATCATGAGAACGAAGAACACCTTGACCCGCCGCGCACTCCGCTGGATCGGCCCTCGTGGCATCGCCACCCTGGCCCTCGGCGCCACCCTCTCCATCGGCGGTCTCTCCGACGCGCTGCAGGACGTCCATTTCGTGGTTCTCAAGGACCTCGACGCCGTCCGCGTGGTCAAGCAGAACGGCGCGGGAACCAGGACCGTGGCAAAGATGCAGGACGGCTTCGCCGCCGACTCGTTCTTCAAGCTCTCGCGAGTCCTCCCCGACAAACTCGTCTCGCACAAACTCGCGCTGTTCGACAGCGCCTGGCTTCCGGCGGCGATCGACGACTTGTCGCCCGAGGCGCCGCAGACGACGCACAACCTGTTTCATGACGAGATGTCGCGGATCAACAGCGCGATCCGCCGCGACTTCTTCGCCAACGCCATCCCATTCGGCGACCTCATTCACGAGAAGGCGCAGAAGTACGACGTCGACCCCGCGCTGGTCGCGGCGGTGATGGAGACCGAGTCGCGGTTCAAGAGCCGCGCGCGGTCGCAGGTGGGGGCGAAGGGGCTGATGCAGCTCATGCCGCGCACCGGCCGCTGGATGGGGGCGGACAACCTGTACGACCCGGAGCAGAACGTCGAGGCGGGAACGAAATACCTCAGCTACCTCAACCAGCGCTTCGACGGCAACCTGAAGCAGACCCTGGCCGCCTACAACGCCGGTGAGGGTAACGTCCGCCGCTACAAGGGCGTCCCGCCGTTTCGCGAGACGCGCTCGTACGTGAAGAAGGTGATGAGCCGCTACGAGCAGCGAAAGAAGGAGCTCAAGAACTACAAGGACGAGCACGCCGGCGCGGCTGGCGAAGAGGTCACGCTGCGGTGATGGTACGCCGCCGGGCTAAAGCCCGGCCCACCATCAACTTGACCCCAACACCCCCCTCGCGATAACCTTTCCGCCAACTGTCGACAACCTTGGGAGGGGACAGATGGTCAGTGTGCGTAGGGTGGCTCCCATTCTCCTGCTAGTGCTCGCGCTGCCGCTGGTCGGCGCCGAGAAGGCCTCGCGTCCGCCGCGCGATCTCCATCAGGTCGGCGATCACTGGACGGCCTACAACTCCCCCGACTCGGCGTCCTATCCTCCGGGCGCCAAGACCTACACCATCAAACGCGGCGACACGCTCTGGGCGCTGGCGCAGCAGCAGCTCGGCAACGCGTACCTCTGGCCGCAGTTGTGGGAGTCGAACACCTGGATCACCGACGCCCACTGGATCTATCCCGGCGACGTCCTCCTCATCGAGGGCGAGGCGGCGCGGCAGGCCGAGGCGACGACGGGAACCGGAACCGAGACGGCGGTGAGCGGCGGAACGACGGCGTCGCGCGCTGCCTCTGCCGACACAAGCACTTCATCGGAACGCACCGGCTTCGAGACCCTCGGCGCAACGGGCGCGACGGAGATGACCAACGCTGCTGATCCGCTCGGCGGCACGGCGTCGCCGGTGGCCCTGGCCACGGAGAACGACATCTACTGCTATGGCTACATCGGCGATCCGAACGAGCCGATGCCGAACCGCCTCATGGCCTACGAAGACTACGAGTCCTTCCACCAATTCGGCGCGCAGATGCAGGACCTCGGGGGCGCGACCGGCAATCTGGTATTCATCGACGGCGGCACGGCTACCGGTCTTAACGCCGGCGAGACCTATCTGGTCATTCAGGCGAATGAGCTGGTCCGAAACCCGACCGATAAGACAATCGTGGGCCGCGCGTACGAGTTCCGCGGCCAGATCCGCATTCTCTGTGCCGACGAGCGCCGCTCACGCGGAATCGTCACGCAGTCGTGCATGGACATCCTAGTCGGCGCCCGCCTGAAGCCGCTTCCGCAGATTCCCATCCCGCTGGCCAAGATCCCCAACATCCCGGCGTTCTGCGATCCGTCGAGCGGCAAGCGGGCCGGGACGATCGTGCACGCGCAGGGCGGATGGGAGCTCGCGCTCGGCGAGGGAATCCTGGTGCAGGTCAACCTCGGGCGCGAGGACGCCATCCAGCCGGGCGACTTCCTCACCGTCTACCGCGACAATCCGCAACCGGGAGAAGACCGTCAGGTTCTGGGCGAGATCGGCATCCTGACCACCGAGGCGAAGACGGCCACGGGGAAGATCGTCGCCATGCGCTATTCGATGCGCGTCGGCGACCGCGTCGAAATACGCTAGAATCGCGCGCCGGCAGGGTCCATAGCTCAGCGGTTAGAGCTACCGGCTCATAACCGGCAGGTCCCAGGTTCGAATCCTGGTGGACCCACCAGAGGTGCGATGCGCGAGATGATTCACGATCCCAACCAAACCCAAACCGGCTCAGCACAGGCGTTCCGCGACAGGAACGCCTTTTCCGTCTCTGGAGGGCGCGGTTGAATCAGGACGTTGAGAAACTGTGGGAACTGCAAAGCGTCCTGTCCGCGCTGGCCGAGCGCGAGAAACAACTGAACAGCAAGCCGGAGTCCTTCGCCGCGGTCGACCGCGAGTGGGAGGGCGCCAACTCGGAGATGGAGAAGCTCCGGCAGCAGATCGAGGTGCTGGGGAAGGAACGCCGCCGCGTCGACGGTGAGCTGACCGATCAGCAGGAGCTGCTCAAGAAGTATCAGGGACAGCTGATGCAGGTGAAGAACCAGCAGCAGTACGCCGCCGCGTGGAAAGAGATCGACGCTGCGCGAAAGCACGTCAAGGAGCTGGAAGACTCCGAGCTGAAGCTGATGACCGACATCGAGACGCTGCAGAAGGACCTCGACGATCGCGGCGCCGGCTCCACCTCGGTCAAGGAGCGGTGGGACAGCGAGCACGCCACGTGGCAGCACTCGCTCGGCGACCTTCGCGCCGAGGTGGCGACGCTCGGCACGCGCGCGAAGAAGATCGAGGCGGCGCTGCCCGAGCGGCTGCGGCGGGAGTTCCAGCGCATCTTCAAGCAGCGCCAGGGGCTGGCGGTGGCGAAGGTGACCAACGATACGTGCAGCGCGTGCCGGTCGCGAATCCGTCCCGCGCTCTACCAGCAACTCAAGCGCGGCGATCTCGTGTTCTGCGAGGGATGCGGGCGGATTCTCTACCTGGAGCCCACGCAGTGACCGGAACGCCGCCGTCCCGGCGGCTGGCTCGGCGGCGTCCCGCCGCCGCAGGCGAGGACGCCGGCGCTCCAGAGTCATGAAAATCACCGCCTTCGTCGACGGCGCTTCCCGCGGCAACCCAGGCCCCGCCGGCTTCGGCGTCTTCATGACACGAGACGACGGCGAGATCATCGAGATCTGCGGTTACCTCGGCACGACCACCAACAACGTCGCCGAGTACGCCGGTCTCCTCGAGGCCCTCGCGGTGGCGGCCACCGAGGGAGCGACGGAGCTGGAAGTGATATCCGACTCGCTTCTTCTGGTCCAGCAGATGCTCGGCAAGTACCGCGTCAAGCATCCGAACCTTCTCCCTCTGCACACCAGGGCGGTGCAGATGGCGCGCAAATTCCGCCGCTTCTCGATCCGCCATACGCTTCGCGCGGGGAACAAGGAGGCCGACCGTCTGGCGAACCTCGCGGTCGATCGCGCGGACGGCCGGCTGGTCGAGAGACGCCGTGTCGATTCGTGACAACCTCGTCGCCGTTGAGCGGCGCATCATCGGCGCCTGTGTTCGCGCCGGCCGGAAGCGGGAAGAAGTTACGCTCGTCGCCGTGTCGAAGACAAAGCCGGCGGAGATGATCGGCGAAGCCGTTGCCGCCGGCGTGACCGACGTAGGCGAGAACCGGGTGCAAGAAGCGCGCGACAAGCAGCCGCTGATAGGCGGGAGCGCGCGGTGGCACCTCATCGGACATCTCCAAACAAACAAGGCGAAGGACGCAGTGCGGCTCTTCGACGTGATCCAGACCGTCGACAGCGTCTCGCTCGCCGACAAAATCGCCCGCGCTGCCTCCTCGGCCGGAAAGGTGCAGGACGTCCTGCTCGAGGTGAACATCGGCAACGAGCCGCAGAAGAGCGGCGCGATCCCCGCGGACGTCGCCGCCCTGGCGAAAGGCGTGGCCGCGCTCGACGCGCTGCGCCTCCGCGGTCTGATGGCCATCCCGCCCGCCGGCCAGCCCGAGGAGACGCGCCGATGGTTTCGCGAGCTGCGCGCGATGCGCGATACGCTGGGGCTCGCGGAGCTGTCCATGGGCATGACCGACGATTTCGAGGTGGCGATCGAGGAGGGGGCGACGATCGTCCGCGTCGGCCGCGCCATCTTCGGGGAGCGAGGCTGACGCATGGGGAACGCATCCTTTCTCGCGCCGTTCTTCAGCGTCATCATGCTCATCCTCACCATCATCGAGTGGACGGTGATCGTCTGGGTGGTGCTCTCCTGGATCCTCTTCGCCGCGTCGCACACCTCGTTCCGCCGGCGCCATCCCGGCGGCTACCGCTTCCTGGAGACGCTCAACGACATCTTCGGGCGCATGGCGCTGCCGTTCCTCCGGCCGATCCGGCGCTTGCTGCGGCGCTTCAACACGGCGGGCATCGACTGGTCGCCGCTGGTCCTGCTGGTGATCATCTTCTTCGTGCGGCAAATGCTCGGCGTCCTGTTCGCCCGTATACTCATGTAGTTACGGAGGCGTGACGGGAGGGAACCGATGCACAACCTCACCCCACTCGACATTCAGAAGCAGTCCTTTTCGCGGGCGCTCAAGGGATACAACACCGAGGAAGTCCGCGCCTACCTGCAGCTCATGGCCGAGGAGATCGAGCGCCTGGTCAGGGACCTCGATCGCGCCTCGCGCGAGAACGCCATGCTGCGCGACGAGCTCCAGGAGCACAACGCGCGGGAGCGGATCCTGAAGGACACGCTGCTCTCCGCGCAGAAGGTCTCCGAGGACGTGAAGGCCAACGCGCAGAAGGAAGGGGAACTGATCGTCAAGGACGCCGAGCTTCTCTCCGAGCGCCTCACCGCGCAGGCCATGTCGCGCCTGGCGGACCTGGAGCGCACCATCCAGGACCTGAAGATGGAGCGGAAGATGGCGCGCAACAAGCTGCAGACCACCATCGACACCATCCAGCAACTCCTCATGCTCGACGTCGAGCAGGAGGCCAACGAGATGCCGATCACGTCGATGTTCCGGGCGCGCAACGAGTAGTGCCTCTCCTCATCCGCAATCTCTCCCAGATCGCGACGCCAAGCGGCCGCGGTCCGGTGCGTGGGGCGGCCATGCGCGAGCTGAGCGTGCATCACGACGCGGTGATCGTCGTCGACGGCGGGCGGTTCGTCTACGTCGGCCCCGAGCGTGACAAGCCGGCGGAGATCCTCATCGACGACGACTTCGACGCCCGCGGCGCGACGGCCATCCCCGGCTTTGTCGACACGCACACGCACCTCCCCTTCGCCGGCTTCCGCGAGTCGGAGTTCAACCGCCGCCTGCGCGGCGAGTCGTACGAGCAGGTCGCCGCGTCGGGCGGCGGCATCGCATCCACCGTCCACGCCACCCGGCGAGCGAGCGAGGCGGAGCTGACGGCGAACGTGGAGGCGCGCGCGCGCACGATGGCGGGCTATGGCACGACCACCGCGGAGGCGAAGAGCGGCTACGGCCTCAATCTCGACGACGAGTTGAAGCAGCTCCGCGCGATTCGCTCCGCTGATTCGCCGGTGCGTCTTGTTCCGACATGCCTCGCCGCGCACGACTTCCCGCCGGAGCGGCGCGGCGATGCGACGTACGTCGAGGAGATCATCGAGCGCATCCTCCCCGCCGTCGCCGAGGCGAAGCTGGCGGTGTTCTGCGACGCCTTCGTGGAGCGGGGCGCCCTCACGCGCGAGCAGGGGGAGCGTGTCCTCCGCGCCGGCGCCGCGCTCGGCCTCGTGCCGCGCCTCCACGCCGACGAGTTCTCCGACACCGACGGCGCCGCACTCGCCGCGTCGCTGGGCGCCGCGTCCGCCGATCATCTGATGTACATCTCCGACCGCGGCATCGCGGCCCTCGCCGCCTCGGACACGGTCGCCAATCTCCTGCCGGGAACGAGCTTCTTCCTGATGTCCGACCGCTACGCCCCCGCGCGCAAGCTGATCGACGCCGGCGCGATCGTCTCGCTATCGACCGATTGCAACCCCGGGTCGTCGATGACGGAGTCGATGCCGATGGCCATCCAGCTCGCCACGCTGCAGATGAAGATGACCGTCGAGGAGTCACTCACCGCCGCCACCCTCAACGGCGCTTTTTCTGTTCGGCTGGCCCAGGAGATCGGCTCGATCGAAGTGGGCAAGCGCGCCGATCTGGTGCTGCTCGACGCGCCGAATTACCTGCACCTCGTGTATCACTTTGGGGTGAATCTGGTGCGGGAGGTTTTTCGCGACGGCTGCCTGGTGTCATCCCGATGACACGTGGGCCACGATCTTTTCCCACAGCATCTCCCCGATGCTCGCCCGCGCCTCGTGCGTGCCGCCGGCGACATGCGGGGTGAGGATGAGGCGGGGGTCGACCGGCCACGCGCGCTGCGGCGGCTCGGGATCGAAGACGTCGAGCGCCAGGCCGCCAAGCTGATTGCCCGCCAGCGCGCCGAGGGCGGCGTCGGTGTCGAGGACTTCGCCGCGCGCGGCGTTGATGAGGATCGCGCCGCGCGGCATCACGGCGATCTCCACCGCGGCGATCATGCCGCGCGTCTCGCCGCTGAGCGGGACGTGCAGGGTGACGACGTCGCTGGCGCGGAGGAGCTCGTCGAGGAGGCGGATGCGCACCGCGCCGCGCTCGTCGAAGTCGGCCTCGCCGATATATGGGTCGAACGCGGCGACGTGCATCCCGAACGCGGCGGCGAGGCGCGCCACGCGGCGGCCGACTTCGCCTAGCCCGACGATGCCGAGGCGGTAGTGGCGCAGCTCGTGGCGCGTGGCGGAGTCGTCGCGCTTCCAGACGCCGCGCCGCATCTCCGCGGTGTACGCCGGCACGGTGCGGGTGAGGGCGATGATGTGACCGATCACCATCTCGGCGACGGCGTTCGCGTTCGCGCCGGGGAGGTTGAGGACGGCGATGCCGCGCGCCGCGGCGGCGTCCGCATCGATGTTGTCGGTGCCGCTGGTGCCCTGCGCGATCAGCTGCAGCCGCGGGGCGGCGTCGATGACGCGCCGGGTCACGCGGTTGTACGAGCGGGTGACCAGGACCTGGCAGTCGCCGACGATCGCCGCCAACTCCTCCTCGGTGCGCACCGGGTGATCGACGATCTCGAAGCGCTCGTCGGCGGCGGCGCGGGCGACCAGCGCGCGATCGACGTCGGCCGCGATCAGGAGGCGTTTGGGCATGCGGTATTGTGTCATCCGCCTTGCGTCGTCGGATCCGCAAACACCGCACCGCGCTGATCGCGCTGGCCGTTTATCACTTCGTCTTCTTCTTCCCGACGCTGTTCATGCACCGGGTGCCGTCGCCGAACGACGTCTTCTCCAACTTCGAGCCGTGGGCCAGCGCGCGGCCGGCCGAGGTGCAGAACTCGCTGCTGAACGACCCGCCGACGGCGTACTTCACGCTGATGTCGCTGGCCAAGAACGACTGGCGCGCGTTCCACTGGAATCCGTACGTCGCCTCCGGCATCCCCGGCTTCGGGTCGTCCGCGGCCGCCATCCTGTCGCCGTTCATCCTCCTTCCGACGCTGGCCCTTCCGCTGGCGTGGGTGTGGACCGGCATCATCTTCCTGAAGCTCAACGCGGCGTTCTTCTTCGCCTACCTCTGGCTTCGCGAGGAGCGCCTCGGCAAGCGCGGCGCGGCGATCGGCGCGATCCTCTTCGCCGCCTCGGGGGCGCTCGCCGTGCGGTGGTTCTGGCAGGCGACGAACGCGACGACGCTCTATCCGGCGCTGCTGTGGATCGCCCTGCGCACCGCGCGCGGGAAACGGACGCCGCTCTGGGCCATCGGCCTGATCGCGCTGGCGTACGCGCTCGCCGGATTCCCGGCGACGATGGCGTACGGCGCGTACCTCGCGGCGGCGTATTTTCTGTTCCGCGTGGTCCCTCACCCGGCCCTTCGGGCCACCCTCTCCCGCAAGCGGGAGAGGGGCCAGGTTGTCCTTCTCCCGCGTGCGGGAGAAGGTGCCGCGAAGCGGCGGATGAGGGCCGTCGCGACGGCCGCAACCGGAGTCGCACTCGCCTTGATCATGGCGCTCCCCTCCCTGGTCCCCTTCGTTCGCCTCGTCCGCAGCACCGGCTACCTTGGCACGCGCACCGCGGCGGCGATGGAGCACTTTTTCCCGCTGCGGCACTTCCTGCTGTTCATGAAAGCCGACCGCCTCGGCAACAACGGCTACCGCGTCAACTGGATCGGCGACCGGGCCCTCGGGATCCTCAACAACTACGTCGAGGCGACGGTGTACGCCGGCCTGCTGGCGATCCCGCTGGTGCTCATGGCCATCGCCAATCGCCGCGCGCGCGCGCGTTGGTTCTGGCTCGCGGCGCTGGCGTTGATGCTGGCGTGCATGTTCGGCTTCACGCCGGTCGCGCGCGTCGTCGCCGCGCTTCCGGGCTTCAAGTACTCGGCGCTGACGCGCCTGCAGCTCTTGCTGCCGGTCGCGGTCGCGTACCTCGCCGCGGCGGGCGCGGCCTTCGTTGCACGGCGGCACTTCATCGCGATCACGCTCGCCATCCTCGCGGCGGCAGATCTCGCCGTCTTCGCCGGCCGCTTCTACCCATTCCTCGAGCCGGGCGTGGCGGTGCCGCCGCCGACGCCGATGGTCTCATTCCTCCAAGCGCAGCCCAAGCCGTTCCGCGTTGCGCCGTTCTTCGACTACCTCTGGCCGAACACCGCGGAGTACGCGCGGGTGGAGGACATCCGCAGCCATTTCTCGTCCGAGGCACTATACCGTTCATTACTACAGCGGATCGATCCGACGTCGACGGAAACGAAGTCGACCGTGTTGCTGCTCAACAGCTTGCGGTTCAACTTCGACGATCCGCTGGTGGGCATGCTCGGCGTCCGCTACTACATCGAGCATCGCGGCATCGACATCATCAAGTGGACGACGTTGAAGGCCACGGTGCCGGCGGTGAAGGAGATCGCCGCGATGTACGTGCCGCCGGGCGGGGTGGCGCAGCGCCACGTGCGCGTCGACGCCGAGCCGTTCTACGCCATCGAGCTGGGGGTCGGCGTGGACCGCGTGGCCGGCAGCGGCGCGAAGGTCATCGTCTCCATCATCAGGGACTCGCGCGTGGTGTATGCGCGTGCCTTCACGCCGGCGGAGACCGAGGTGATGGGGAGGATATACGTGCCGCTGCGGCCGTACGCGCGGCTCGGCGAGTCGGTCATCCTGCGCGTGCAGGCGGCCGGCCTTCGGGTGCGCCTGCTGACCGGTGCCACCGACGTCGCCGGCGATGCGCCGATCTTCTACGGGCGGGTGATGACGCCGGTGATCTTCGAGCGTGAGCTGCCCGACGGACGGCTGTTCCGCAATCTCGCCGAGCTCCCGCGCTTCCATGCGGTGACGCGGCTGCGCGCGGGCGGGCTGGAGAACGTCGATTTCGCGACCGAGGCGGTCTTGACGGAGCGCCGCCGTCCCGGCGGCTGGCCCGCAGGCGTCTCGCCTGCTGGCGGCGGGACGCCGCCAGGCCAGCCGGCGGGGACGCCGGCGCTCCATCCCGCCACCGTCGTGCTGCGCAGCTACGCCGAGGACGAGCAGGTCATCGACGTCAGCGCCGCCGGCAACGCCTTCCTCGCGTCATCCGAGAAGCTCACGCCCGAGCTGCGCGTCACCATCGACGGCCGCGAGGTCGCTCCGGTGGAGATCAACGCGCTCTTCGCCGGCGTCGCGGTGCCGGCGGGGAATCATCGCGTGGTGTTTTCTCGGCGCATCGGTCGCGGTCTTTGGATATGGTCCGCACTCGCGCTGAGTGTGTTCATCATCGCGTCGATTCTCGAGGCGAAGCGACGATGATGATCTGGTAGGCGAACAGCGACCGCCAGACGCGCGTGATCCAGGTCAGCATCCGCTCGCCGAGGCGGAGCAGCGGACCGGGCATCCAGCGCCCGATGATCAGCCGGATGGGGACCGACGATCCGCGGACGGCGACGATACGGAAACCGGCGTTCTCGATCTCCCGCCGGATGGTGCGCATGGTGAAGAAGCGGAGGTGCGTGTAGTCGAGGATGCCGCGGTCGCGGTACTCGAAGATGCCGAACAGCAGGCCGAGGCGCACGGTGATGTTGGCGATGTTCGGTACGGAGATGAAGAGCTTCCCATCTGCCGCGAGGACGTCGTGCACGCAGCGGAGCAGCCCGGTCGAGTCGCGCAGGTGCTCGACGATGTCGGCGAGGACGACGGCGCGCACGTTCGACGGCAGCGTCTTCACCGTCTCCAGGTCGGCGATGACCACGCTGTCAAACCTCCCGTACAGGTCGCCGATGCGCTCGGCGTCGAACTCGAAACCGATGGTGCGGTCGAACTGCCCGCGAACGGCCTCCCCGAGCTCGCCACCGGCCGCACCGAGGTCGAGTAGCGTTCCGCCGCGCGACGAATAGCGGCCGATCAGATCGATCAGAATCCGATGGGAACTGCCCTCGAAGTCTTTGAAGGTATAGACGTTCGACATGGGGTCAATAGTCAGCGTACAGCTTCCCCGCCGAATCCCTCCCCACCGCCCGGCTGTGAACGTCGACCACTTCCGGGTCCGGCTTCGGCGCGGCGCCGCTGACGAAGTCGTCGTTGCGCACCGCCTCCTCGGTGGTCACGCGCCAGATGCGCGAGCCGGTGATGGAGTCTGCCGGGATGTCGCGCAGGTAGTGGGCGGTCTTCAATTCGCTGAGCGAGTGCGGGCCGCGGCCCTTGTCAGCGCGGAAATCGGCGATGGCCTTGCGCATTTCGAAGAGGTTGTGCGCCAGCGCCGCCTCGCGCGCCTTGCGATGATCGTGGTGTTCGCCGCGGCAGGCGAGGACGAGGAGGAGAGCGAGCGCCGCGGCACGTCGCATCAGTTCGTGCCGAAGGTGCCGACGTTCTTCAACGAGACCGAGATCCCGAAGCTGTTTTCCACATCCTCTTGGGGGATGAAGACGAGGTAGCGGCGGAACTCGAACGCGATGCCATAGCACGACGCGGTGCCGCCGACGAGGTAGCGCTGCTCGAGGAACTTCCCTTTCTTCGCGTCGTAGTTGAGCTGCACGTCGGCGCGGATGCGGTCGCGCAGCAGCGACGAGCCGGTGTTGAGGCGGATCTGGCTGGAGCTGCCGTCGAAGGTCTGACCGGGCTGCTTGTACGACGCGAAGTAGGTGAAGGAGAGGTACTTGTCGGCGCGCTTGCCGGTGCCGAGGAGGTTGGCGGAGATGCTGGTTTGATCGAACTGATGCGACACGTTGCCGTACGTCGCGCTGGCGTCGAAGGTGATCGACTGGTATGGGTTGGCGTGCAGGCTGGCCGTCAGCGGCGTGAACTTGTTCTCCTGCCCCGGCGGAACGGTGCCCGGCAGATTGCCGCCGGTGGCGTTGGTGAATTCGTTGCCGAGGGCCACCGACTGGCGGACGGAGAACGAGAGCACCTCACGCGCGGAGGCGTTCGGCCCCTGCTCGCGGCCGATCAGGCGCTGCGTCAGCGAGTACTCCACCGAGTGCCGGACGATCGGCAGGAACGGCGTGTCCACGGTGTCGAAGCGGATGATGCGGTTCTGATCGTTGACCTCGGTGGTGTAGAGGTAGCGGACCCGCGGCTCGATCACGTGCTTGAAGCGGGCGAAGCCGCCCACGGCGCGGTTGAAGATCTTGGAGAACGACGGGCCGACCACTTCCACCTGCCCCTGGGCGTAGAAGCGGCGCACCGCCTCGTCGACGGCGACGAGGTTCGAGCCGAACGGGTTGTTCGCCGAGGCCTCGTCGAGGCTCGCGGAGTAGTACGTCTGACGGGCGGAGATCTGCGGCCGGATCGACAGCCACGACGGCGTGCGCAACTGCAGCGACAGGGTGGGGAAGATGTCGGCGCGGTAGTAATTCGCCTCGGGGCCGGTGATCAGGCCGCTGGTGCGCAGATGCGACGCCGACGACTCCAGCGAGAAGTAGAGCGGAGTGTTGGCGATGCGGTTCGGGTAGGTGCGGAACTGCAGCGACGGGAACTGCTCGAAGCGCTGCCGGTCGGGCGGCTCCTTCGGATCGATGGAGGCGAAGCTGACGATGTCGCGGCGGTCGGCGAGGATGTTCAGCGAGTACGTCGGCTGGTTCTTGGTCAAGTACGCCGAGGAGTAGATCTGCGACAGGGTGTGCAGGCGCGCGTCGCGGGAGAAGCGGCGGAAGAAGTCGAGGTTGGAGAAGTCTTCGATGTCGACGACGGCGCGGAAGCCGCCCGGAAGGTTGTCCTGCGCGTGGCGGTAGGAGTACTTCCACTGCTGCGCGTCCGCTTCGACGTCGTGGACCGTGTAGGCGTCGAAATCGCCCTGCGTGACGTTCTCCGACGGGCGGTAACGGACGTTGACGCCGCCGCCGTTATAGCTCTTCTCGCTCAAGTCGAGGGACGCGGTGGCATCGACTGAGTCGCCGAATGGCATGAAGTAGGCGGTCTCCAGACGGGTGCCGAAGGTGTCGCTGAAGTTGATGCGTGGCAGCAGGAAGCCGCGCGAGCGGTCGCGCTTGGTCGGCCACACCAGCCGCGGGGTGTAGAGCAGCGGGATGTCGTGGGCGCGGAAGCTGACGCCGCGCATGTGCGCGTAGTCGTCGAGGGTGATGTCGGCGCTGGCCAGGTGGAACGACCACGACGGGCGGTCGATGTCGCAGGAGGTCATGATTCCGTTGACCAGCCGGTAGCTCTGGTCGCCGGTCTTCTCGATCTTCTCGCCGGTGAAGTACATGTCCGGCGCCATGGCGCCGGTGGCGTTGAAGAGCGTGCCGGTCTTGGAGTCGAGGTTGAAGACGGCGCGGTCGCCGGTGAGCCGCACCGGTCCCTGATCGATCACCACGTGCCCCTCGGCCACGGCGTCGTGGGTCTTGAAGTTGTACGTCGCCTTGTCCGCGGTGAGCTTGATGTCCTGGCACTTGAGGTAGACGGCGCGCTCGAGGATTACGTACTCGTCGCGGACGAATTCCGTGCGGCCGGCCGGGTCCGTCCCCCATTCGACTTCCTTGCAGCCGCCCTCTTTCGGTCCGGGAGCGAATTGGAACTTCGCGCCGAGCTTCTTCGGCTGGCCGTAGTACTGCCCCGCCGGACCCATGTCCTTCCCTTGGGCAAAGAGTGTGGTGGAGATGAGGGAGAGGAGAAACCCGGCGAGAAGAGGCCTCGTCATGTCTTGCCGGTCATTGTATCTGACACGTCGCGGTCGATCTTGCTCATCTCCTGGATCTGCATGCGCAGTTTGATGATCTCGAGCTGGTAGAGGCGCGCCATTTCGTCGGTGCGGTCGCGCTGCTGGCGCTTGCGCAGGGCGATCTTGTTCGCCAGGCGGACGAATTCGCGGTGGGCGCGCTTGTCGGCCCACCCGCCGCCGCCCAGGCGGAGAAGGGGGTGGGCGGTGGGGCGGACGTCGGCGTCGGTCATGAAGCCCAGCGACGCCTCGTGGCGCAGCTCGGCGCGCACGTCGGGCCACTGGCTGAAGACGGCGGCCACGATGAACAGCGGCACGGCGGCGGCCACGACGATGAGCACGACGCGGTGGCGCCCGCCCACGAGCGGCGGCAAATAGGCGACGCCGACGGCGGCGATCGCGGTGACGGCGTCGATCACGAGCTGCCGCCGCCGTTCTGCGACGTGGAACGCGGCGAAGGTGATGCCGTACCCCGCCACCGCTCCCGCCAGGATGGCCATCGCGGCGATGTGGGGCTCGGCGAACGGCAGCGCCGCCGCGGCACCCATCGCCGCGCCGATCAGCATCCCGTCGATGGCCTCGCTTTCGCGGCCGGTGTGCCGCGCGTACACCGCCGCGAACGTCAGCAGCAGGCCGAAGGCGATCGGATGCGGCAGGTGCAGCAGCCGCAGGGCGATGCCGATCACCAGGCCCGCGGCGAAGGGATTCCGCCAGGCGTGCCACAGGTCGGCATCGAGGGTCTTGAAGAAGTGGACCAGTGCCAGGACGGCGAGGAAGGCGAGGAGGGTGGTCGGTGTGTAGAGAATGTCCGTCATCCTGACCCTGAGCGAAGCGAAGGGGAAGGATCTCAGAATGCCGCGTCTCGCGCACGCTGAGATCCTTCGCCGTCTGCGCGGCTCAGGATGACGACCGGATTGGATTCCGCAGAAAGAACTTTCGCGCCGTCTCGATGTCAGTGCGGATCTGATTGGTCAGCTCCAGCGCCGACCGGAATTGCTGCTCGCGCCGCAACAGCTCGTGAAAATAGACGCGCACGGTCTCCTCGTAGACGTTCGAGTCGAAGTCGAGGATGTGGCTCTCGATGGTGGTCGCGTAGTTCTCGTACAGCGTGGGACGAACGCCGATGTTGGTCACGCTCTCGAACGACCGTTCGAAACTCTCGAAGCGGGAGGTGGTGATGTAGACCCCGCCGCCGGGGAAGAGCTCGTTCGACGGATCGACGTTCACGGTGGGAAAGCCGATCTTCCGACCGAGCCGGCGGCCGGTGGCCACGCGGCCGTCGATGAAGTAGGTGCGCCCCAGCGCGAGGTTCGCGGCGCGGATGGCGCCCTTGGTGATGGCGTCGCGGACGATGGAGCTGGAGACCCGGATGCCGCGGATACGCACGTCGTCGATGCCGCGGACCTCGAAGCCGCAACGCTTTCCTGCGGCCTCCAGGCGCGCGAGGTTGCCTTCGCGTCCGGCGCCGAAGCAGAAGTCGCGGCCGATGCGCACCTCCGCCACCCGCAGCGCGCCGACCAGGAACTCGTCGATGAAGCGATCGGCCGTCCATCGCGAGAACTCGGGGGTGAAGGGGACGACCAGCAAGGCGTCGACTGCCATCTCCCGCAGCAGCTCCTCTTTCTGGGAAAGGGTGAGGATCTGTTTGGGGATGCGGTCGGGCGCGACGACCGACAGCGGGTGCGGATCGAAGGTAATCACCGCCGAAGGCCGCCCCAGCTCGCGCGCACGCTCGACGATGCCGCGCACGATGGCCTGATGGCCGATGTGCATGCCGTCGAAGTTGCCGATGGTGGCCACGCAGCCGCGCGGGAGGTCGGTCTGGCGCAGGGGATCGTGCAGGACCAGCATCGGCGGGCGAATATAACCTGTGTCATCCTGAGCCGCGAAGACGGCGAAGGATCCCCCGCAACTGGGCGGGGATCGCTCCGTAGGCGGGAGATCCTTCGCCGCGCTGCGCCGGCTCAGGATGACACGGCGCCCCTACGCACTGAACAGCGTCGGAACGGGGACGGTGATCGCCCGCCAATCCGGCTCGTGCGCGCCGAGCATTGCCGTGAATCGCTCGACCAGGTTCGGATCCCACTTGCCGCCGGCGGCTTCGCGGCGGAGCGTCTGTAGTGCGGCGGTGTGCGTGAGGGGGGAGGGGCGGTAGGCGCGGTGGGAGGTGAGGGCGTCGTAGGCGTCGACGATCGACAGCAGGCGGACTTCGAACGGGATGGCGTCGCCGCGCAGGCCGTCGGGGTAGCCGCGGCCGTCGTAGCGCTCGTGATGGTGGCGGATCATGCCCAGCACGCCGCCGAGCGTCATCAGCGGGCGCACCATCTCTTCGCCCACCACGGGATGATCGATCACCCGCAGGAACTCCTGCTTGGTCAGCGGTCCATGTTTGTTGAGCAACGCCTCGGGCACGGCGATCTTGCCGATGTCGTGCAGCAGGCCGGCGGTGCGCATCCGGTCGGCGGCCGCGGCGTCGCATCCGAGGTGAAGGGCGAAGGTGCGCGCGAGATCGCCGACGCGCTGCGAGTGCCCGCGCGTGTAGCGGTCCTTCGCCTCGAGGGCCAATGCCAGTGCGCAGATGACGTTCTGCTCCTGTTCCAGATCGGCGTGATAGTCCTTGATGCGCAACAGCGAGCGAATGCGCGCGATCAGCTCGACGCGGTGCACCGGATAGCCGATGAAGTCGTCCGCACCGGCCACGATCGCCTCCTGCCGCAGCGCGCCGCCGCGCTCGGAGGTCAGCACGATCACCGGCAGGAACTCGTAGCGCCGGTCGCCGCGCAGGAGCCGCAACGTCTCCGTGCCGTTCTGCACCGGCATCATCAGATCGAGCAGCACGATGTCGATGCCGTCGCGGCCGATGACGTCCATCGCCTCGCGGCCGTTGGCGGCATGCGTGACGTGGAACCCTTCCATGGCCAGGATGGAAGCGATCAGCTCGCGATTGCGGTCGACGTCGTCGACGCAGAGCACGCTCGGTGCTGGCGACTCCTTGATCCCGATGTGGCGGACGGTCACCGCCGCGGGCGCGTTCTCGTCGAGCGAGGAGACGAACAGCTCGAGCAGCTCGCGGTCGAATGCGCCGCCGTTCGCCTCTTCGGTCAACCGGGCGACGGCGTCCTGCTCGAGAAGGTTCTCGTCGTGGCGGATCTCGTCGAAGCGATTGGCGAGCGCCACCACCTGCGCTTCGAGCGGGATGGCGTCGCCGCGCAGGCCGTCGGGGAAACCGCGCCCATCGTACCGCTCGTGGTGCCAGCGGACGATCGGCACGAAGCGTCGGAAGGTCTTCATCGGCTCGAGGATCGACGCGCCCATCCGCGCGTGGTCGGCCATGCGGGCGCGCTCGTCGTCCGTCAGGCCCAGTTTGCCGAGGAGGTGATCGGGGACGCCGATCATGCCGACGTCGTGCAGCAGCGCCCCTTTGACCACGATCTCTTTTTCCGAGGCGGTCATGCCGAGCTTGTCGCACAGCCGCGCCGCATACGCCGCCACGCGCTGCACATGCCCGCCGCTCCGCGGGTCCTTGTTCTCCAGCGCAAAGTTGAGGGTGAGGATGATGTTCTCGCTGGAGTCGAGCTGCTTGCGCAGGTTGCGGATCTTGATCAGCGAGCGGATGCGCGTCCGCAGCTCATCTTTGTTGATCGGCTTGTTGAGGAAGTCGTCGGCGCCGCACTCCAGCGCCCGGATCTTGTCCTCCGCGTCCGTGAGCGCCGTCAGCATGAGGATGGGGATGGCCCGCCCGCCCGGCTGCTCCTTGATGCGGGCGCAGGCGTCGTAGCCGTCCATCACCGGCATCATCACGTCGAGGACGATGATCGACGGGTTCACGCGCGGATAGAGCTGCAGCGCCTCGGCGCCGTCGCGGGCGAAGACGACGTCGTAGCCCCATGTGCCGAGGTATTCCTCGAGGAGTTGAAGGTTGTGCTCGTTGTCGTCGACGGCGAGGACGAGGTCTCGGTCGGTCATTTGATGGCTGAAGAAATAATTATAGCGGCAGCGCCGACTGCCCGGCCGGGTAGACGAGGTGATCGCCCTCGACGCGCGCCAGCGGGCTCATCTCGTGATGCTTTGCCTCGCCGCGTCCGATGATGTGCAGAACGTCCACGCCGCGTCGCAAGAGCTCATCCGACAAGAGGTTGCGGTGACAGCGCCACGGTACGGCCTCGGCGCACATGACGGCGGCGCGACCGTCGAAGGCCAGCAGGGCGTCGACGGCGGCGCGGAACTCATCGGTGGCCATGTGGTCGGCGTACGCGCGGAACTGCTCGTTGCGCAAGGCGGTGTTCGGCGAGTGGTCCGCCGGCTTGCGGCGCCCGCCGAGCTCAGGCACATGGACGTATTCGATGCTGTGCTCTGGCAGCGAGACCACCAGCGCGTCGCGCGAGAAGTGCGGATAGCGGCGCGAGCCGGGATAGCGGCGGATGTCCGCGAGCCGCGCGATGCCGTGCTCGCGGAGGAGGGCGATCAGTTCTTCGAGAGGGCGGGTGGAGTGGCCGATAGTGTAGATGCGCATGAATAATCGTTCGCCGTTGGCCGTTGAAAGTTGACCGATGGCTTTTTACGACGACCACGCACGCCAGCTCAAGCGGGATCTTGCCGCCGAGATCCCAACAGATGAGCTGCGCCGTCTGCACGAGAAGCGGCCGCTGCTGCATGCGCTGGTGGCGTTTGCGAACGTCGCGGCGTTGGTGCTGTCGGGCGTCGCCATCGCGCACTTCGACCACTGGTACCTCTGGCTGCCGTTCGCGGTCGTCGCGGGGTTTGCGGTATTCAACTTCAGCGTGCTGCTGCACGAAGTCGTGCACCGCGCGGTGCTGACGCAGTCCAGCGAGCGCGCCTACCGCATCCTCGGACTGCTCTACGCCACGCCGAGCGGGATGGCGGCGTCGCAGTTCACCCGCTGGCACCTCGACCATCACGCCAATCTCGGATCGTACGAAGACGATCCGAAGCGCCACCACCTCTCCCCCAAGCGCAACGCACGCTGGTTCAAGGCGCTCTATTTCACGCCCGCGCTGTTCCCCATCTACTTCCGCGCGGCGAAACGGGAGACGTCGACGTACGAGCCGGAGCTGCAGCGCCGCATCGCGTTCGAGCGCTGGGCGACCATCGTCATCCAGCTCGTCATCCTGGCCGCCATCGCGTACGCCGGCGGCTGGTTCCTGGCCTGGAAGCTCTACATCGTCCCGGTCTTCTTCATCTTCCCGGTCGCCTTCGCCGTCAACCGTATCGGGCAGCACTACGACATCGACCCCGCCGATCCCGCGAACTGGTCGACGCTGATGAAGGGCTCCTGGTTCTGGGACGCCGCCTACCTCTTCTCGAATTACCACCTCGAGCACCACTACTTCCCCGGCGTGCCGTTCTACAACCTCCCGCGCCTGCAGAAGCTGCTGATGCCCTTCTACGAAAAGCGCGGCATCGCCGCGCACGGCTACGGCGAACTGGTCTGGCAGTACGTCGTGCTGAACCGCAAGCCGCACACGAAGTGGGAGGAGCTCGCCGCGCGCGGCTCGCAGCTCGCAGCGGAGTAGGGGAACGCCGGCGTCCTCGCCGGCTGGCCCGCAGGCGTCCCGCCTGCGTTGAGGGGCGGCGGTCCTGGACAGCGATGTGGCCGATTCAGGCTAGAATCAACGGAAATGCGAATCGCGTCGGGGAAAGTCGTTCACGGCCAGATTGTCTACGAAGGCGAACTTCCTGAGGGCGCTGAGGTTACGCTGCTCGCGGAGGATCACGAGGAGACGTTCGAGGTCACCGATGAGCTGAAGAGAGTTCTCCTTCAGTCGATCGCTCAGTGCGAGCGCGGCGAGACCATTTCTGCCGAGGACCTCATCCGAGAGATGCAAAGCCGCGAATGACCGATGGGCTTCCGATCGAAATCAGCGATCTCGCGGCGCAGCACATTCGACGGGGGGAAACCTGGTGGCGAATCAATCGCACGAAGGCTCGGAACGCCGCACGTCAAGAACTCCAACGGGCCCGGTTGATGGGACGAACTGCTTAGATTCCTTGCTTTCGCTTCCGTTGGCGCTTCGGAATCAATTTCTTCGCCAACGAATCGCTAGCCTGTAGCACCTGAGTTGGGAATTCGATTGGCTCTACCCTCCCGAGGTTCGCATTCGCAAGAATGCCGGTCGGCAGTCCAGCAAACTTGCCACGCCCACTTTTGAGAATCTGACGCATTGGCCACCTGTCAATATTCGGGCAGGTAAGTCGCCAGCGTAGCTCGAATGCCACGATATCGGCAGCTTGCAGTTGCGGCATGTTCGTCAAGGCAAATGTAATACTCGTGACGGTGGGCGCGGCTAACACGGTGAGGAAGTGGGCCATGGCCGCCATATATTGAGCAGCCTTAGGCTCGAATTCTTCTTGCGGTGCGAACACGCACGCCACACCATCCGGTGAAAACAAGTCAGGCGCCACGTCCTGATGATTCGTCATAGTCAAGGCGGTAGCAATGGCGTTTTGCATCACGTGGTGATAGGGATCTTCTAGGGGTTTGTGATTGGGATGCTCGTCCTTCCAGCTAATCGTTTTCCACCATGCGGTTGAAACGACGAATCCAGTTGCGTGCAGCTGATGGTTATCAATAATGCCCATAAGGTTGCCCAAAAGAGACCTACGCGGCTCTTCCGTCCATCCGCTAAACGCCCCGCGTTTGGCCTCGAAGTCGGTCATGTGAAATTCGCCAGCGGTTCCATCCGTGCGGCAAACGCCAGCCACCACAAGGGCAGCATTCCATTCATCCGCGAAACCCAACCATCGCTCTGCCGGTGCAATGTATCCGGCCATGACAATGTATGCCTTATCGGCGGAATGGCCGCTTTCATCGAAGTACAGCTCCAAAAAAGCCACAGGCTTTACCCCCGGCACGTCGGTATTCGGATGAAGAATCCGCAAGAAGTTGTGGTAGAAATCCCCGCTCGTGCTGAGCGCCTCCCGCACGATGAGTCAAGTATATGTCTCCCCTAGTTCGGATTGTGAAGCTGTAACAGGTGGGAGGCGGTTGTCATCGACTCATCGGTCATCGAATCCGAATCTCATACTTCGCGCTGACGTCTTTGAGGTATGACCATCCCCATCCATCGAGAACGCCGTCTTTGATGAGGAGCGGGGTGAGTTCGTCATCTGTGATTCCGCCATCGCCGCTTTTCAGGTCCGTGTAGTAGTACAGGATTTCGAACCGGTGCCCGTTTGCCTGATACATTTCCGTCCGGAACGGATTGTTGATCGTGGCCACGACAGAGCCGAGGTCACGTATCTTCATCGGAGTGGTTCCCATCGTTCGCAGGACGGTTTCGCGGTCCATTCCTGGCTGAAGTTGAATGAGCTTTGATCGGTTAGCCGCTCGCGCTGCGTCCATCATGTCCTGCGCGGACGTGCAGGAAGCTAACGCTAGCGCCAACAGCACGATGGCTCGTTTTTGTCGCATCATCCCTCCGCCGTTTGGATTCAACTGGCTGTGCACGTGAACAATCTATTGTCGAATCGCCCTCGTGGCTAGCTACAGCAGCCCTGTCAACAGCAGCTCCGACACCTGCTCCGAGCTGTCGCCGAGGTTGTAGTCCTTCTCCGAGAGCATCCACGACGTCACCATCTCATCGAGCACGCCGAAGATGGCCTTGGCCACGAGCTGGGGGTGGAGGTTGCGGCGGAAGCTCCCATCGGACTGCCCATGCTCGACGATCTTGCGCAGCATGTTCAGGTAGTCGGCCACTTCCTGCTGCGAGAGGAGGCTCATGAACTTCAGGCTGTGCCGCAGCTCCACCTGGGCGACGATGGCCAGCGCGCGGTCGCGGCCCAGGGTCTCCAGATGGTGCCGGATGGCGATGCGGATGCGGTCCTCGGCGTGGCGGACGTGCGCCAGCTCGCGCTCCAGCGACTGCAGATAGTTGCGCGCGTGGTCGCGGAAGATGTTGACGAGCAGGTCTTCCTTGCCGTCGAAGTACAGGTAGATCGTGCCGTCGGCGACGCCGGCGGCCTTGGCGACATCGGAGACCTTGGCGTTGAAGTAGCCGTTCTGGGCGAAGACGTCGATCGCGGCGCGGAGGATGCGCTCGCGTTTCGTGGTGCCACGGGCGATTTCGGGAGGAGCGACGGACTGCTTGGCCATGGGTGAATGAATGCTCATTCAGTCTAGCCGCGATGTCAAGGGGCGAGCCGCTCCCGCAGCTCCGCGATGAAGGTCTCGTCGACCGGCTGGCGCACACGCGCCTCGATGATCTCCATCACCGCCGCGCGGTCGAGCGCCGCCGCAACGGGATAGATGTGGATGTGCAGGTGCGGCGTGGCGATGCCCAGCTTGATGATGATTGCCCGCTCCGCGCCGGTCGCCGCCAGCAGCGCGCGCTCGGCGCGGTGATGGGCGGCGGCGAAGTGCACGTATTCGTCGAGGGTCAGGTCGGCAACGTTCTCCACGTGCTTCTTCCACACCACCATGGCGTGCCCGCGCACGGCCCAGTCATGGTGCAGCACGATCCACAGCTTGTCGTCTTCGGCGACGACCTCGCCGGCGTTGCGGACGTCGGTGCAGAAGACGCAGGTCATCAGACTCCGAGCCGGCGCTTCAGTTGATGCAGAAGCCTCGCGGGGTAGGCGAGCATCCTGGAATTGGCGAGACGCCACCGTAGGCGTCCGGGCGGAGTGGGGCGTCCATGAAGCAGCGGTAGAAGACGCTCGAGCGAGGCGGCCATGGCGCGCAACTCGTCCTCCGGCGGCAGGGAGAGCTTGGCGGCGATCAGCTCCTCGTACAACTCGATGAACTCGCCGGCGAGGAGATCGACGTCCGCGGAGGCCCGAATGTGAGCGGAAACGCGCGCGGCGTCGGCGGGATCATAGCGATCGATTTCGCGCAGGATGTTTTCAACGGTGATGGGCCGCTGCAGCGTGCGCGCGCCGAAATTGAGCTGCCGTGCGGCCGGCAAGTCGCCGCTGGTCACCATCCCCGACAGGCCGCGCTCGTCGCAGACGATGACCGCGGCGCCGGAGGCCATCGCTTCCAGCGCGCAGCGCGCCTTGCCGAAGACGAGGTCGTACCGCGGAAGGAGCTCCTCCGGGCGATCGACGAAGGAATCCGCGGCGGAGCCGGCCAGATCGAGGGTGATGCCGCGCTGCCGGCACGCCGAGCGCAGGGTCGCTCCCCAGTTGTTCGCAGTGACAGCGTTGCTGAACGCCAGGGCACGCGCCGGCCGGGTCGGCAGCGGCGGCCTCGGCGTGAATCGCCGCAAGTCAACGGCGTTGCCCATCACTCGGATTCGCTGCTCGGCGATCCCATGCTCGAAGATCATTCGATCGCGGCAGTTGCGGTCCACCGCCACGTACGCGCCGATCCGCGGCGACCGGGGCGGAACGGAGTGCCAGGTGATCGCGTCGTGGCTCACGAAGAGCGCCGGCACGCCGGGAAAACGTGCCATCGCCACCAGCGTCTCGACGTGGTGGTGGCCGTGAATGACATCCGGCGGCGCGCCGACCGCGTCGATACTGTTGACGATCGGCACAGTCGCCGCGCGAAGCTCCTCCGCGAACGGGCCGGCGATGGTCGTATAGATGATCGGAAGCCATCCGCGGCGCAGGAGCGCGAGCGCCAGGTCGCGCGTGTAGACGTCGGTGCCGCCGCGGCCCATCAGACCGATGGTGGCGATCAGCACGCGCCGCGCTTCGGGAGGAGCGATCATCGCCGGTAGCGTAACATCCGCTCCCGCACATGGCCGATGGCGAAAAGATGGCGTTGGTCGTTGCCCATCCCGGGCATGAGCTCGTGGTTCACCGTTGGATGGAGCTTCATCGCCCCCTTTATTTCTGTCTGACCGAGGGATCGGGCGGCGCGGGAAGCGCACGCATCGAGTCGACCGACCGCCTCCTTCAGCGGGTCGGCGCGGCACCCGGCCGGATTCATGGCCGCTTCTCCGACAAGGAGGCCTACCGGCTTCTCCTCGACGGGCGTGCGGACGTGTTCCTCGCGCTGCTGCACGAGCTGGCGGAACACCTGGCCGGCGCCGATGTCACCTGCGTGGCAGGAGACGCGATGGAAGGCTTCAATCCCGTTCACGACGTCTGCCGTGCATTGATCGACGCGGCGGTCGGGCTGATCGCGACGCGCCGGGGCCGAGTCTTGCGCAACTATGAGTTCTCTCTTCACGACGGAGTCACCGGGGAGGATTCGGGAGACGGCGCGTTGGTGGTCGATCTCGACCCGCCGGCTCTCGAACGGAAGATCGCCGCGGCACGGGAGTATCCGGAAATGCGCGACGAGGTCGAGGCGGCGCTGGCTCGCGCCGGCGCCGCCGCGTTTGCCTCGGAGCATCTGCGTCCTAGTTCCCTGCAAAAGAAGATGAGCGAATTCGCCGTCACCCCGCCGCGGTACGAGGAGTACGGCGAGATGCGTGTCGGCGAGGGGCGTTATCGCGAGGTCATTCGCTACCGGCAGCACGTCCTGCCGGTTCTCTCTGCGCTCGAGGCCGTGGCGCGTCCCGGGCAATGAACGACCTGAGCGGCCTGCGATGGCTCGCGACCGAGGTGCTGCCCGAAGGCGCTTTGACGGCGAGCGTGCCGGCGCCCGTGCTTCTGCGTGCGCATCGGCCGGCGGCCGTTCGAGAGTACGTCACGTGGTGGATCCGCAACCCCGATCCCGCGGGCACCTTTGCGGCGAAGACGCGATGGCTACGGAAACTCCCTCCTCCGCTGCTCTTTCATCTTCTGCTGACGCTCGGATATGACGGCCTTCTCTACGTCACCGAAGGAACGGTGATGGGCCATCTTTTTTTCAGCGTCGCGGAACCGCGTTGCACGCCTTCTCGACGGCGGTCGCCGAGTGGGCCGGTGGTCACGGCTACTCACCGATCATGATTATGGATTTCGTCGCCTATGCTTCCGCCCTTCCAGGCATCGACAGGGCCCGAGTGGGAACCGGCCGGAACGGCTTCACAGTCCGGGTGATGCAGAGACTGGAGCCGCATCAGGCGCGGCTCGGCTGGCGCGTGACTGCCGACGGATGGGTGATATTCCGCTGAGACGCGCTCAAACGCCCTGCATGGCGTGTGCTGGGCGTTCGCTCTGCTCCCGCCACATCGCCGCGTAAAGGCCGCCCGAAGCGATGAGAGAGTCGTGCGAGCCCGACTCGATGATGCGGCCGCGCTCGAGGACCACGATGCGGTCGGCGTGCACGACCGTCGACAGCCGGTGCGCGACGATGATGGTCATCCGCGCAGTCCTCCCGACGTCGCGCATGGTCGAGGTGATGGCGCGCTCGGTGGTCGAGTCGAGATTGCTCGTGGCCTCGTCGAAGACGATCAGCTCCGGCTTGCGCAGCAGCGCGCGGGCGATGGCGATGCGCTGCCGCTCGCCGCCGGAGAGCTTCATCCCCCCTTCGCCGATGCGCGTGTCGAGGCCGCCGCCGCCCGCCTCGATGATCGGCAGCGCCGCGGCGCAGGCGAGCGCCTCGAGGCATTCCTCGTCGGTGGCGGAGGGGCTGACGAAGCGGAGGTTGTCGCGCACGGTTCCGGCGAAGAGGTAGGTGTCGTGGGTGACGACGCCGACGCGCTGGCGCAGGTCGGCGAGGTCGAGCTGGCGCATGTCGACGCCGTTCCAGCGCAGCCGTCCGTCCGTCGGCAAGTACAGTCCTACCAGTAACTTGACGATCGACGATTTCCCGGCGCCCGACGGTCCGACGAACCCCACCGTCTCGCCGCTGCGCAGTTGCAGATCGATTCCGTCGAGCGCCGTGATGCGCTCGCCGTGGCGCAGCGTGACGTTCTCGAACGTGATCTCCGACAGCGGCGCGACGCGCTCCGTCGCCGCCGCCCGCGCCTCCGCCGGCAGGTCGAGCATCTCCCCGACCGTCTCCATCGTGGCCCGCACCTCCTGCTGCCGCGCCACGATGAGGCCGAGGTCGGCGAGCGGGTTGAAGACGCTCTGCGAGTAGAGGAACAGCGTCAGAAACTCGCCGGTGGTGATGGCCCGCTGGTAGACGAGCCAAAGCATCGTCAGCAGGAGCGCGGCGCGCGCGACGTTGATCGCCGTTCCCTCGCCGAACGTGAACAGCCGAACGAGTTTCAACTTGCGCTTTTCCAGGCCGATGATCCGGTCGTTCACCTCGCGCAAGCGCGCGATCTCCTGCCGCTCGAGGCCGAGGCTCTTGACCAGCTCGATGTTGCGCATCGTCTCGGTCGCCGCGCCGGCCAGCGACGACTCCTCCGCGGCGAGAATGCGCTGTTGGCGCTTGATCGGCGCGGTGATGCCCAGAGTGATCACCCCCAGAAGCGGAACGATGATCAGGAACAGCGTCCCGAGCCCCCAGTGGACGTGGAACGCGTACAGCGTGACCGCGACCAACGCCAGCGCGGCGAGATAGATCTGGACGATTTGCACTACCGCCCCGCGTGAATCGGCGCGCGCGCGCTCCATCCGCTCCAGCAGTTCGCCCGAGCGCTGGTCTTCCAGCACGCGATACGGCAGGAGGAGGGCGTGCGCCAGGACGTCGGAGTAGAGGGCCGCGCCGACCCGATGGGCCACCGCCTGAATCGAGAACTCCTGGAAGCTGCGCACCACGCGCGCCACGAGCGCGATGATCACCGCGGCGAGGACCAGTCCGGCCACGCCCCGGAAGAACTGCTGCGGCGTCAATGACGCGGCGCGCATGACGTATCGGTCGACCATCACGCGGAGGATCTGCGGCTCGATCAGCAGCAGGATCTGATTGACGGTCGCCAGGAGCAGCGTCACCGCGACCGCCACTTTGTAAGGCTTCAAGTGAGCCAGGAGGACGCGCATCGGACGGTCGGGCAGTGTAGCATCCGCCCGCCATGCGCATGGTCCGCTTCGGACGCACCAACGTCGACGTCTCCGCCATCAGTCTCGGCACTTGGGGCCACGGCGGGCCGAACGTCAACAACGGCGTCTCCGTCGGCTGGAGCGGCCACGACGACCGGCAGGCGAAAGAGGCGCTGGTCGAAGCGCATCGCGCCGGCATCCGCCATTGGGACACGGCAGACGCCTACGGCGCCGGCCACGCCGAGACGCTCATCGGCGAGGTGTTCGCCGAGGGTTTGCCGCGCGAGGACATCTTCCTGGCCACGAAGTTCGGCTGGGTCAAAGGCCCGCACGATCACGTCTACGACGCGGGATTCATGCGCGCGCAATGCGAGCAGTCGCTGCGCAACCTGCGCACCGACGTCATCGATCTCTACTACTTCCATCACTGCGACTTCGGCCCGAACGACGTCTATTTCGACGACGCGCTGGCCACGATGCGGAAGCTGCGCGAGGAGGGGAAGGTACGCTTCGTCGGCCTCTCCGACTGGAACGCGCGCAAGATCATGAAGTTCATCGAGCGCGTCGATCCCGATGTCGTGCAGCCCTATCGCAACGTGATCGACGACGACTACGAGGCCAGCGGTCTGAAGAAAACCGTCGACGACCACGACCTCGGCGTCGCCTTCTTCTCACCGCTCAAACATGGCTTGCTGCTCGGCAAGTACGACGCGCCGCAGACATTTCCCGAGGGCGACTTCCGCAGCGGCGTCGCCGGGTTCGACGATGCCGAGGTCATCGCCCGGATGCAGCGCGCGCGCGAGGCGGTGACGAAGCGCTTCGCCGGAACGCCCGAGCCGGTGATCTGCGCGCTCACCGGCGCGCTCCTCGCCGGCAACCCCACGGCGTGTGTGCTCCTCGGGCAGCGCAACCGCCGGCAGGTGGACGCCGCGGCGTCGTGCGGAGAGGCGTTGAGCGAGTCCGACGCGGCCTGGGTGCGCGAGATCTACCGGGGCTCCGCGTCATCCTGAGAGGGTGTGAAGGAATCGAGTTCTGCGAGCGAAAGGTGTTTGGGGGAGGCGGGGGGAGGCGGTGTGGGGAAGAGCTTCGAACGTGCTGACCAGAAGTAGCGGAGTGAGGCAGCGAAAGCACCGCCTGGCCCTACGAGGATTGAGTTGGCACTCGAATACGAGCATAAGCTGATATTTACGGCGTAGCGATCGCCCAGCCCCGCCGCATGTTGTGCGTGAGGGCGTGGAGGAGCACGACCGCAAGAACCTTTTTGGTGCCTCGCACCAGGAACCGCAGCAACCCATTGTTGCGGAGCTGAGCGTTGACCAACTCGGAGGTCGCTCCTCGCTGCTTGTAGATCGCCTTGGCCTGTTCGGTCTCCATCCTCTCTCGCCACTCTTGTACGGCTTTGCTGTCGGTCGGACGAAGGTCCGCGGGTTTCCGATCGGCGCGTTGCCTCTTCCTCATCGGAGCAAAGACCTTGCACCCGCGCTCGCTCATCGCCTCGATGTTGCCGAGCGAGGTGCAGCCTCCATCGGCGAGCCACTCTTCGGGACGTACCCGATGACGTTGCTCCACTTGCTCGGCCAAAGGAACCATCATCTGGACGTCCGTTCCGGCGTTGTTAACCTCGACCCCCACGATGACTTTGTCCTTCGTCTCTGTCGTCAAGTGGACGTTGTAGGCAGGACGAAAGCCGCCGTCGGCCATCTTCATTACCCGAGCCTCGGGATCCGTCGTCGAGGTGCGTGCTTCGGTCTTTTTCTTGCCGTTGTTCGATCGCTTCCGGCTTTCCACTTCCTTCATCTCATTCAACGCCCGCTCCACTCGTTCTTTCCGATCCTGAGCCGCTCGCTTACGCGCACTCTGCTCGCGTTGACTCCCCGCGCCAGGATCATCCTCGATCTCCTTTGCCAGACTCTCAACTTGCTCACGGGCAATCTTCTTGAGCTCCTTGAGTCGCTTCCGCGTCCGGAACGATGACGCCCCGGCCGATGCGCGCACTTTCATTCCGTCCTGGGCTACCCGTCGCATCTCTACCAACCCCTGCGAGAGCAGGCTTGCCGCACTCTGCGTGAGCAGTCCGTTGAGCAGATCGGTTGACAGGTTACGGAAGTCCGACAACGAGTGGTGGTTCACCGGCACCCCGCCACAGATCCATTGGTACGCCACATGGTACGCACACAGGCGTTCGATCTCCCGTGCCGATCCCACCCCGTCGAGCGTCGCCTCAATCCAGAGAGCCAGAAAAATACGCGGGTCCGTCGCTGGTCGTCCCGCACTCCCTTCGCGCGACTTGATCCGAGCGTAAAACTCACCCAGATCCAAGCACTCGACGAACGCCCACACCGCTCGCGCCGGATGATCTTCGGCCAGCATCGCCTCCAAATCGAGCGGCACCAACCGCATCTGCGCCCGATTCGCTTCGATCGTCCGCGCACGCCCCGCTTCCTTCGTTTCTTCCATGGACCGAGTTTACGGTCTCAGGTAGATTTCCACAGCACACGCGATTTCTTCACAACCTCTGAGCGCAGCGAAGGGTCTCAGTTGCGCAGCCTGAGATCCTTCGCTGCGCTCAGGATGACGGCCCGGCGGTAAACTGGCGCGATGCGCGCGCTCCAGTTCTGGAAGGCGGTGACGATGGACCATAGCGATTTTCTCGATCGCGTGCTGGCGGCATTGGCGACCGCGGACATCGATTACTGCGTGATCGGCGGCGCGGCCGTCAACGCCTACGCCGAGCCTGTCGTTACGCTCGACCTCGACATCGCCGTGGCAATGACGGACGTCGATAGGGCGGAAGAGCTACTGAGCCGCGAGTTCAAGGTCCGGCGGTTCGCGCACAGCGTGAATGTTTCGGCTGCCGGCTCGGATCTGATCGTGCAGATCCAGACGGATCCTCGATATGCCTCGTTCGTCGAACGCGCGCGGGCCGCGGAAGTTCTCGGACTGAAATTGCCGGTTGCGGCGGTCGAAGATGTTCTGCATGGAAAGATCTGGGCGGCGCAGGACAGCACGCGCCGGCAGAGCAAGCAGTTGAAAGATCTTTCCGATATTGCGCGCCTCATCGAGACCTACCCCGAGCTCCGCGAGCGCGTTCCGACCGAAATCCTCGACCGAATGCGTCAGTAGCGCAGCATCGCCCGCGCCGCTCGCTCGATCCGCTCTTCGCCCGCCAGGAACTCCTCCTCCAGCGGCGGCGAGTACGGCACGGGGGTGTCGAGCCCGCCGAGGACGCGGACGGGGGCGTCGAGGTAGTCGAACGCCTCCTCCTGGATGATGGCGGCGACCGACTCACCGATGGAGCCGGTGCGCGTGTCTTCCTCGATGAACATCACCTTGTTGCAGTGGCGGGCGACGCGGAGGATCGCGTCGCGGTCGAGCGGCGCTAGCGAGCGGAGGTCGAGGACCGCGCATTCGACGCCGTCCTTCGCCAGCGTCTCGGCCAGGCGCATGGCCACGTGCACGTACGCGCCGTAGGAAATCACCGCCAGATCGCCGCCGGCGCGGCGCAGGGCGGCCTTGCCGATCGGCAGCGGGTCGGGCGGGGGGTCGGGGAGGGCCTGCTTCACGCGCGGGTCGCGATAGAGCGCGATGTGCTCGTAGTAGAGGACGGGATCGGGGTCGGCGACCGCGCTGGCCATGAGCGCGCGCGCGTCGTGCGGCGTCGACGGCGCCACGATCTTCAGTCCCGGCACGCGATAGAACCACGCCTCGGTGTTCTGCGAGTGATACGGCCCCGCGTGGCGCAGGCCGCCCCACGGCATCCGCAGCACCATGGGCACCGATCCGCCCCAGCGGTAGCGGATTTTCGCCGCGTTGTTGACGAGTTGGTTGAACCCTGTGGCCACGAAGTCGTTGAACTGGATCTCGCCGATCGGCCGCCATCCGGCCAGCGCCGCGCCGATGCACACCCCGACCGTCGCCCCCTCGGCCAGGATGGAGTTGACGATGCGGTCGCCGAATTCGCGCAGCAGCGGCTTGAGGAGAAGGAAGGCGTTGCCGTATTTGCCGCCAACGTCCTCGCCATAGACGAACGTGCGGGGATCAGCGCGGAGCGCGTCGCCGACGCCGAGCATGACCGCTTCGAGGAACGTCTTACCCTTCGGGTCGAATGGGGGCGCCGCTTCCAATTCCGGTAGTGACGCATCCATCGCAACATGTTCCAGCACCTCGACATGCACGCGGCGCGGCTCGTCGGCGAAGACCCCCTCGCCGGCTGCCGACGGATCGGGCCACGGCGCCTCGATGACGGCTCGCGCCTCGCGCTCGACGATCTCCTCCGCCTCGCGCTTCAGCGGCTCGAGGTCGAGGCCGAGCTTCGCCGCGTACGTCGCGATCGGGTCCTTGCGCGACCAGAACTCATACAGCTCCCGATCGGCGTACCCGCCGTCGACGAGCGGCGGATACGACCACGACGGCTGCGGGTCCTTGCCGAGGTAGAGCATGTCGTCGTGGTGCGCGTGGCCGCACATGCGCATGGCGACCAGCTCGATGAGCGCCGGTCCGAGTCCGCCGCGCGCGCGCTCGGCGGCCCAGGCGAAGGCCGCGGCGATGGCGTCGGGATCGGTGCCGTCGATGGTCACCGCGGGGATGCCGTAGCCGGATGCTTTGTCTGAGAAAACGCGCACCGCGGACTGCTCGCTGACCGGCGTGGAGAGCGCGGTCTGGTTGTTCTGCACGCAGAAGATCGCCGGGAGCTTGCGCGCTGCGCAGGCGTTGATCGCCTCGTGCCACTCGCCGAGCGAGGTGGCGCCTTCGCCGACGAAGGAGACCGCGACGCGGTTGTTCGCCGTTGACCGTTGGCCGTTGGCCGAGGCCGCCTCTGCTCGGTCAACGGTCAACGGCCAACGGCCATCGAGAGCGAACGCCATGGCCACGCCGGCGATCGTCAGCGCCGGCGATCCGAGTGGCGCCATCGCCGGGAAGATGCCGTGCGCCCAGTCTCCGACGTGCAGGTCCTTGCCGTTCATCGGCGGGCCCGCTTTGCCCATCTGCGCGCTGAGCACCATCCGGATGGTCGACGGATGGTTGTGCATGCCGATGACCGCGCCGAGGTCGCGGATCATGGGGGAGATGACGTCGCCGCCTTCGCCGCGCCGGAGGCGGATCACCGCGGCGTAGATCGCCTCCTGTCCGAGCGAGCGGAAGCCCTTGCCCTGGAACGACGCGTTGCCGTAGCGCACCTCGCCGCCGGTGAAGAACTGCTTGAGGCGGTTGTCCGTCGCGCGCGTCAGGAGCATGCCGCGGAGGATCTCGATCTTCTCCTCGCGCGTCAGCGACGCGGCGATGGCCTCGCGGCGGAGGAAGCCGTCGCACGCCTCGACTACTTCGGTGACCGCGTGGTGCAGGCGCTCGTTGATGCTGACGCCGGGCGTCGTCTCCGGCACGCCGTGCTGCAGCTTCTGCGCGGCGGCGGCGTCGGGGGAGAGGAAGTCCGACAGCGTCTGCAACAGCACGCGCCGCATCGGCTCGCGCAGGGCGTCGAGGGCCGCGGGATTCTGCTCGTCGACCTCCTGCGATCCGGTGAGGATGTCGAGCGCGGCGACCGCGGGGCGCAGCGCGAACGGATGCCGCTCCGCGACGAATGAGGCGAAGCGAGCCAGGAGGCCGGTCTGCCGCGCGATGGCGACGTCAGCAGTCGTCATGCTGCGATCTTAACGCCGAACCCAGAATGCCAACCCGCCCTCCTCGTAATCGAGCGCGAAGTGCTGTTGGATGTACGCCCACACCAGCGGCGCGCGCGCGGAGTTGGGGATGCCGTCCACCGCCGCGGCGTCGACGCCCGCGGAGACGAGAACGAAGCGGACGCGGGGGTTGCCCTCGATGCGCGCGATCACCTCCCGCTGCAACGTCTCGGTCTCGTAGAACGCCCCCTCCGGCTGGCGGATGGGGCAGTCGCGGTCGAGGAGGAAGTAGAGCAGCCCGCGATTGCTGAAGTCGAAGAACGTCTCGCCGTCCGCGAGGCGCGGCGTGGCGTAGCGGTAGACGACGTCGATGACGGCGGCGTCGCTGTCGTTGATGAGCGCGCCCTTCGCGCGCGGCAGACCGAGCTCGCGCCATCCCGGCTCGATCGGGCCGTGCGCGCGGCGCAGCGCGCCGGCGATGGCGATGTGCTGCGTCGGCTGCGCCACCATCAACGCCACCACGACCGCCACCGGCACGAATGCGCGCGCGAACGCGTCGCGGCTGCGCGAGAGGCGGAAGATCGCCGCCGCCGCCAGCGCCGCGAGCGTGAATTGCCAGTAGAGATGATGCCGCTCGGCGTACGAGAAGCCGGTGACGACGGTGAAGACCGCGATGATGAGGATGGCCTCGTCGCGCGCGCGGCGGCGCGGGCTGCCATCGCGCCACGGGCGCGCCAGCGCGGCGCCCGCGGCGATGGCCACCAGCGCCCACGCCACGTACAGGTACGCCGACTTGCTGAAGAGCGTCGCCAGCACCTCGGGGACGTTGCTCATCCCGGCGAGGGCGGGCGGCATGTTGTACGGCGGCAGCGCGTACACGGCGCTCAGCGGGGCGATCTCGAACAGCGTGACGCGCACGAAGTCGCCGGCGATGCCGTAGAGGCCCAGGATGATGAAGGCGGCGATCGACGCGCCGGCGCCGCCGATCGCGGCGTAGGTCAACGCGCGCCACCGTTGTCCGCGGAAGCGCAGGACGGCGACGAGGATGGTGATCAGCGCGACCCCGCCGAAGTCGAGGCTGGTGAAGATGCCGAGCACCACCAAAACGCCGGCGACCGCCAGCCATCGCGGATCGCGTTTGCGCAGCGCCGCGGCGATCACCACCAGCGTGGCGATCGCGGGGAGCACGCGCGGACTCCCCCCTGCGGTCCCCATCATCATGCCGAGGAACACCGTGGCGATACCCACCTCCGGACTCCCGGTCGCCGCTGCGGCGACGGCGTAGTTGCCGATGACGTTGATCGCGCCGACCAGCCCGCGCACTTTGAGCGCGCGGCCGAGCGTCTCCGAGCCGGTGCGCAGCGACGCGTAGGGGAGGAGCCCGTCCTGAATCAGCCCGTGCGACGGGATGATGTCGCGGTACGGCTTCTCGCCGCGCAGCATCTCCGATGCCGCGAGCAGGTTGTGCGAGTCCTCGAACAGATCAGCGTGCGGCATCCCTTCGGCCGCCAGCAGGCTGATGGCGCTGAGGTAGGCATACGCCGCGAGCGGGTAGACGACGAACGCGATGGCGACGCGCAGCCGTTTGCGCGCGCGCGCCGTGCCGGGGACGAGCAGCCGAAGAACGAACGGCGTGACCAGCGCGAGGATCAGCGGCGGCCACGGCATGTGGCGCTGCCGGTAGCTGAGAACGTGCGTCTGCAGCGCGAGCGCCAGCGGCGCGACGGCGAAGGCGAGGGGGGGCGGGAGGGTGCGGGGAATCGCGGCGACGGCGAAGCGCACGGCGAAGACCACGAGGATGGCCGCCAGCATCACGACGTGCACCGGCTTCGTCATCAGGTCCAGCAGAGCGATGTAGACGGCGGCGACGGTGGGGATGAGGATCATGTCGCCGCGGCGGAAGCCGGCGTCGAAGCGCCGCAGCGCGACCGCCAGCGCCAGCGCCGCCAGCGGAACGCCGACGATCACCAGCGGGCTACGCTCGTTGAGCACGTACCAGATGGCCAGGACCGTCGCCGCGCAGAAGGTGTTGCGCGCCCAGGCGCGGGTGTCGTCGCGGGCGAGGAGCGCGGTCGTGCGGCGGGTCATGAACGCGACGAGCAGCGGCAGCAGCATCAGGCCGGCGGCGAAGCGGAAGGAGGCGTGCGCGTCGATGCCGAGAGTCGTCATGTACCCGGGCGGTTGGTTGGGGGGAGCGGGGCGAGACCAGAGGGGGAGGAGCGAGATGCCGATCGCCAGGCCCCAGAGCGCCGCGCAGACGCGAAGCAGGAGCTCGCGCCTGCGCTGAGCGTCGTCGAAGGGGCGGGCGGTCATCGCTCCAGCAGCCACCGCACGATGAGCTCCTCCGCCCAATACTCGCAGCGCCACGGCAGCGCGCCGGCGATGAAGCCGGTGTGACCGCCGCATTCCGTCACGCGAAATTCGACTGTACCGGACGCGATGCTCCGCGCGCGCTCGAGCACTTCACGCGGCAGAAACGGATCGTCCGCGGCGCTGATGCAGAGGGCGGGGGTGGTGATCTTGTCGAGGAACCGGATGGAGCTCGAGCGTGCGTAGTAATCGTCGGCGCCGGTGAAGCCGTGCACCGGCGCGGTGGCGGCATCGTCGAACTGGCGGAACGTCCGCGCGCGCATCACCGCGGCGCGATCGAGGCCGTCGCGCAACAGAGCCTTGGCCCTGAGGGTGCTGAGGAACCGCGAAACGTAGAACCGTCCGGCGCCCTGCTCGAGGAAGTCCGCGCCCGCCCCGAGGTCGTACGGCACGGACATCGTCGCCGCGGCGGCGACGTCGCGCTGCCCAGGATTCTCGCCGAGCCACTTCAGCAGCACGTTGCCGCCGAGCGAGGCGCCAATGGCGAGCAGCGGCACGTCCGGCTCGCGCGCGCGCAGGGTGCGCACCAGGTAATCGAAGTCGGTCGTCTCGCCGGAGTGATAGAGCCGCCGCTGCCGGTTCGGCAACATGCGCGCGACCTTCCGCGGGTCGCGCGCGCAGGAGCGGAAGTTCATCGCCGTCGCCGCGAAGCCGGCGCGCGCGATCGTCGCCAGGAGTCCCTGCATGTACACGGAGTATGAGCTCCCCTCCAGCCCGTGTAATAGTACGAATCGTACTATTGGGCTCGGCGCGTCGAGGTGATCGAGAACCAGATCGTCGTCGTCCGGCGTGGTGAGCACCTCGCGGCGGAAGGTGACCAGGCGGCGCGGGCGGGCCAGACGGCCCCAGATGGTTTGGGCGTGGGGGCCGCGGAGGAACCATGCTGCGGCGAAGTCGTTGACTGTTGACTGTTGGCCGTTGGCCGAGCTCCACGGCCAACGGTCAACGGTCAACGGCTCACGACTCGACATACTTCGAGAATATCAGCGTCCCGTTCGTCCCACCGAAGCCGAAGGAGTTCGACATCACGTGCCGCGCGGTGGTCTCCCGCGCTTTGTTCGGCACGTAGTCCAGATCGCACTCGGGATCGGGCGTCTCGTAGTTGATGGTCGGCGGGATGATGCCGGTCTCCAGCACCTTGACGGCGATCGCCGCTTCCAGGCCGCCGGCGGCGCCGAGGAGGTGGCCGGTCATCGACTTGGTCGAGCTGACCGGAATCTTGTACGCGGCGTCGCCGAACACCTTTTTGATGGCCAGGGTCTCGATCTTGTCGCCGACCGGCGTGGAGGTGCCGTGGGCGTTGATGTATCCGATGTCGTCGGGTGTCAGCCCGGCGTCGCGCAGCGCGCGATTCATCACTCGGATCATGCCGTCGGCATCCTCGGACGGCGCAGTGATGTGGTACGCGTCGCTGGACATTCCGTAGCCGGTGAGCTCGCAGTAGACGCGGGCGCCGCGGGCCTGCGCATGCTCGACCGTTTCGAGGATCAGGACGCCGGCGCCCTCGCCCATGATGAAGCCGTCGCGGCCGAGGTCCCACGGGCGCGAGGCGCGCTGCGGCTCGTCGTTGCGGGTGGAGAGCGCGCGCATGGCGCCGAAGCCGCCCACGGCCAGCGGAGTGATGACCGCCTCGCTGCCGCCGGCGAACATGATGTCCGCCTCGTCGCGCTGGATGACCTTGAAGGCGTCGCCGATGGCATGCGCCCCTGTGGCACAGGCCGTGGCCGGCGCGGAGCTCGGCCCCTTGCAGCCGTGGCGGATGGAGATCATTCCGGAGGCCATGTTGACGATCAGGCCGGGGATGAAGAACGGCGAGATGCGGCTGGGGCCGCGCTCCATCAGCTTGGTGTGCATCTCCTCGATGAGCGGCAGCCCGCCGATGCCGGAGCCGATGATCACCCCGAAGCGGTCGCTGTCGGTGTTGGCGCAGTCGAGGCGCGCGTCGGCGACGGCCATATCCGAGGCGGCGATGGCGTAGTGGATGAAGGTGTCCGACTTCTTGACATCCTTTTTTTCGATCCACTGCTCGGGTTTGAAGCCGTGCACCTCGCCGGCGATCTTCGTCGTGTACAGCGCCGGATCGAACTTGGTGATCGGACCGATGCCGGAGCGTCCGGCGATGAGGCCTTCCCAGGTCGGCTCGTTGCCGACGCCGAGCGGCGAGATCATGCCCATTCCGGTGACGACGACGCGGCGTTTGGTCATGTTGTCGGTGGGGTTGTGTAGCGATCGGCTTCAGCCGGTCGACCGCCGGCTAACGCCGGCGGCCATAGTTGATTGAAATGCCTAGGAGGTTTTGGCGCGCTTGTCGATGTACTCGACGGCGTCCTTGACCTTGCGGATCTTCTCAGCCTCGTCGTCCGAGATCTCCACGCCGAATTCTTCCTCGAATGCCATGATGAGCTCGACGGTGTCGAGCGAATCGGCGCCGAGATCCTCGACAAACGAAGCCTCGGGCGTGACCTCGTCGGCGTCGACTCCGAGCTGTTCGACGATGATCGATTTGACCCTTTCCTCAACGGACATCGGTTTCTCCTCCCTCTGATCTCGGGGAACCCAGGGTGCTCCGCGGGTTTTAGCATAAACATGAAATGAATGCCCAATGCAATGAATTGAGAGTGCCATGTTTCGCAAACTTCTTGCCCTGATTGCGCTGGCGGCCGTGGTTTGGCTCGGCGCGCGCTATTTTGCTCATCGCGGTGAGGTCAAGGCCACGATCGTCTTCCATGAGGCCGGCGCGCTGCGCAAGGGCGATCCCATCGTCGAGAACGGCGAGATCATCGGCCGGGTCACCAACGTCACCCCCCTCGACGGCCAGCAGGCCGTCGCCATCCGCCTCGACCGCCGCCACCGCCGGGCCATCGTCACCGACTCGATCTTCGCCGTCGACGGCCGCCGCATCGTGGTCACCAACACCTTCGCCATCGGCAAGCCGATCGAGGACGGCGCCGTGCTGCGCGTCAAAGACGACCGCTTCAGCCGCTGGCTGGCGAAGAACGCCGCCGCCGTTCAGCCCTTCGTGGACAAGCTGAAGCGCGCCGCCGACCAGAAGCTCGACTCCATCGACAAGGAGCTCGCCTCCGCCTCGGCCAAGATGCCGCAGTGGAAGCAGGAGGGTAAGGCCGCCTTCGACAAGCATGTCGAGGAGTTGAAGAAGAAGGTCGAGAAAGCCGAGAAGGACCTGGAGACGACGGACCATAAAGCCGAGGCGCGCAAGCTGCGCGAGAAGTTCGATCGCTGGCTCGCGGAGGTCCGCCGCTGAAAAAGACCTTCTCGTACGAAGACGCCGCGGCGCTCCTGCCCGAGGTGCAGCGCCTGACGCAGGAAGCGGTAGGCGAAGTCGACGCCCTGCCGGAGACGGCGGCAAGCGATCAGCAGCGCGTGGTCGGCCGCTGGGCGGACTCGGTCATGGGCCTGGGCATCGACGTGAAGGGCATCTGGCTCGTCGATTTCGACAACGGCAGCGGGTATTACTGCTGGCAGTATCCGGAGGAGTCGCTGCAGTACTTTCACGGGTACGAGGATGGGTTCGGGGGACGGGTGAAACTGCAATGAGCCGGCAGCTTGCAGCTCGCAGGAGAGCCGCAAGCTGCTAGCTGCCGGCTGCTAGCCATGCTGAAAGCAATCGCCTTCGATCTCTGGGAAACGCTCATCACCGACACCCCCGCCGCCTCGCGCGCGCATGAGCGGATGCGGCTCGAGCGGATGGCGGGCATTCTCGGCATGTCCGTGGAGAGCATCGAGAGCGCCTACCGGCACGTGTGGCACCGCTGTCAGGAGCTGTACTGGTCGCGCGACGAGGACATCCCCTGCCGCCGGCAGGTCGAGCATTTTCTGGAAGGAGTGGGGATCGAAGCCGACGAGGCGACGATGATCGCGCTGGAGCATGCGTACGCGAACGCGGCGGTGGAGACGCTGCCGTCGATCGTCGCCGGCGCGGACGACGTGGTCGCCTCGCTGAAGGAGCGCGGCTTCCGCATCGGCTTGATCAGCAACACCGGCCGCACGCCCGGCTCCGCGCTGCGCCAGATCCTCGATCGCCTCGGAATCGCTGCCTCGATCGACGCCATGGTCTTCTCGAACGAGCACGGCGTCTGCAAGCCGCAGCGCTCGATCTTCGAGGCGCTGCGCCAGTCGCTCGGCGTGGCGTACGAGGAGATGATGTTCGTCGGCGACAACCTCTACGTCGACGTCCACGGCGCGCAGCGCTGCGGCATGGTGGGCGTGCACTTCGTCCCGCTGCAGCGCGGCACGGCCATCGCGCCGCCGGTGGATCACGGACTGGAGATCGTGCCGGACGCCACGATCAGGGATCTGGCGGAGCTGCACGCCCTCACCCGCCGCTTCGCGGCACCCTCTCCCGCTCACGCGGGCGAGGGACGCTGAGGGCCTTCTCCCGCGCGAGCGGGAGAAGGTGGCCCTGAGCGCAGCGAAGGGCCGGATGAGGGTCGTCCCTCTCATGTGATCGGGCGCACGCGCGTCCGGCCGCGCACGGCGGAGGATGGCTGGAATTGCCGCCGGGACGGCCCGGTTCCGCAAATAACAATCGTCCTTCCATGATCCTCAACGTCCGCATCCCGCTCTCGAACGGGTGTACGTCGGGGAAGTCTCGCCTGCGGGTGTACTGGTTGACGTGTGTCCTGGCGATGGCAGCCGCAGCCGCATCGGCGACCACGATCATCATGCCCACCGACGAGCAGCTCGTGGCCAAGTCGCCGCTGATCGTGCAGGGCACGGTGGTGAGCACGCGCGCCGTCTCCCGCGAGGGCCGCATCTGGACCGAAACAAAGTTGGCGGTCGAGCAGACGCTCAAGGGAAGCGCCGCCGGAACGATCATCATCCGCGAGATCGGCGGCGAGGTCGAAGGGCGCATCAGCAAGATCTACGGCGCGCCGTCGTACGAGCCGGGCCAGCGGGTCATGGCGTTTCTGACGCCGACGCCGCGCGGCGACTACCAGACCATGGACCTCTTCGTCGGCAAGTTCGCCGAGGCTCGGATGATGAATGGGGAGCGGCTGTGGGTACGCGATGACGTGGTCGACGAAGTCCACCTGCTCGACGCCTCCTTCCACCCCATCGCGGCGAAGAACGTGCAGCGCGCCGCGGACAGCTTCGAGGCCTTCGTTCGCGATCGCGTCTTGGGACGCAAAGCGATGTCGAGCTACGGCGTCGAAAACCCGGTGCTGCAAGAGTCGCTGGCGAAGCCGGGCGAAGGGAAAATCAAAGCCAATTTCACGCTGCTCAGCGAGCCGAGCATCTACCGCTGGTTCGTCATGGACAGCGGCGGCAACGCGCGCTGGTTCAGCTACGGCACGCAGGCCGGCTACGCCGGCGGCGGCGCGAATGAAGTGCAGACCGCCATGAATGCCTGGAACGGCTACGGCTCGGCCAAGATCAACTACACCTACGGCGGCGCCGGCAGCGGATCGCCGGGCGGCGTCAGCGGCAGTCCGAACGGCGTCAACGAGGTCCTCTTCAACGACGTGAACAACGACATCGCCGGATCGTTCACCGGCTCGGGCGTCGTCGGCCTGGGCGGATTCAACGGCGTCTCCGGGGCGCAGAGCTGGACCTCGACCTTCGCCGCCGACGCGCAGCATCCGCAGCGGACCTACACCGCGTACAACATCGTGGAAGGCAACCTGGCCATTCAGGACGGCGTGTCGCCGACGATCGGCGTCTCCAGCAGCCGCCTCGCGGAGATCGTGGCGCACGAATTCGGCCACACTCTCGGCTTCGGCCACAGCTCCGACGGCACCGCGCTGATGTTCGCCAGCCTGGTCGGTCTCGGACCGTCGCTGCGCAGCGACGATCAGCTCGCCGCGCGCTGGCTCTACCCCAACGGCAGCGCCGCGACACCGCCCCCGCCGCCTCCCACCGTCACCGTGCCGGCCGCCCCCTCGAACGTGCGAGCCTCGTGGCTCGGCGGCGGCTCGGTTTCCCTGCAATGGAACGACAATTCGAACAATGAGAGCGGCTTCTACGTCTATCTGGCGTATCTGAACGGGACGTACACGCGCGTGGGGAGCACGGGCGCGAACGTCATCGCGGCGCAGCTCAACGGGGCTTCGCCGGGGTCGTATCAGGTGTACGTCGCCTCGTTCAACAGCGGCGGCGAGGCGGGATCGAGCGCGACCACCGTCGACGTCCCGCAGCCGGCGCCGTCGATCAACGCGGCGTTCAGCGTCTCGCCGGGGAGCGGCATCGCCGGCTCGACGCTGTTCAGCTTCAGCAATCAATCCACCGGCCCATTCACCTCGTCGCTCTGGCAGTTCGGCGACGGCGCGACGTCGTCGGCGGCGAACCCGACGCACATCTACGCCGGCGCCGGCTCGTACACGGTCATCCTCGCCGTGTCCGGCAGCGGACAGCAGTCGCAGACCAACCGGCTGGTGAGCGTCGCCGCTCCCGCGCCCCCGCCGGCCCCGCCGGTCGGCTCGTCGTTTTCGTTCGGCCCGGCGTCGCCGAAGGTCGGCGAGACGGTCAGCTTCACCGACCAGTCGTCGGGATCGCCGACGCAGTGGTTCTGGTGGTTCGGAGACGGCGCGACGTCCACCACGCGCAATCCGCAACACGCCTACGCCACGCCGGGCACGTACACCATCACCGTGCAGGTGTGGAACGCGACGACCACGAGCAGCACGTCGCGCAGCCTCACGGTGCAGGCGTACGCGCCGTTCCGCTCGCTGGTCTCCGCGGCGGCGCAGACCGCCGGCATCGGCAACTCCGTCTGGCGCACCGAGCTGACGCTCTTCAACGCCGGCAACGACGCGGCGTCCGGCCAGTACCTGTTCATCCCCGGCGCCGGCGGGACGGTGGTGACGCGACCGCTCTACCTCGCGCCGAAGCAGTCGATCACCTACGCCAATGCGCTGCCGGACCTCTTCGGCATCGGATCGGGCACGGGAGCCATGGCCATCGAGGCGACCAGCGCCGCGTCGACGCCCGACATCAAGATCACCAGCCGCACCTTCACCACCGGCTCGACCGGCACCTACGGGCAGGCGGTGCCGCAGATCGGCGCCGACGATCTGCAGCAGACGCTCTACGTCACCGGCATCGAGTCGAACGCCGACTACCGCACCAACCTCGGCCTGGTGAACCGCAGCGGCCTGGGGGTGGGTGTGGCGCTCACGCTCTTCGCCTCGAACGGCGCGACGCTCGCCAACGCGACGGTGACCGTCCCGGCGAACAACTTCCAGCAGGGATCGCTGGCCAGCTACTTCCCGGCCGTCGCCAACCAGTCGCGTGACGGCATGACCGTGCGCGCCGCCGCCGGCAGCGCGGGCGCCATCAGCGTCTACGCCTCGGTTATCAACAACAAGACGCAGGACCCGATCTACATCCAGGGCATCGCCCCGCCGTCGTCGTCGCGCATCGTCATTCCCGCGGTGGGCCGCGCTCCCGGCATCGGCGGGACGTACTGGCGCAGCGACGTGACGGTGATGAATCCGAACGCCTTCCCGGTGCGCATCTCGTGGCGCTACCTCCCGGCGGGGACCGACAACACGGCGGCCGGCTGGTCGGCGCTCAATCTCGCCGCCGGCGAGACGCGGGTGCTGCGCGACGTGGCCTCGCTCTTCGGCGTACAGTCGGGCACCGGCGCGCTGGAGCTCGCCGCCGACGGCTTCGTGGCTCCGGTGGTCTCCAGCCGCACCTACACCAGCACGGCGGACGGCGGCACCTACGGGCAGTCGATCGACCCGGTGATGAGCTACCGCGCCGACGCGTACGTCCCCGGCCTGCGCGTCGACTCGTCGTATCGCTCGAACGTCGGCTTCTACAACAACAGCAACACCACGACCGGCGTCACCGCCAGGCTGGTCAACCTCTACGGGCAGGAGGTGGCGTCGGCGTTCGTCTCCGTCCCGGCGCACGCGCCGGTGCAGTTCTCGCTCGCGGCGCTCTTCCCGAACGTCAACCTGGCGTCGTATTCGACGCTGACGCTGCACGCGCACACCGACGGCGGCGCGATCCTCTTCGGCTACGCCTCGGTAGTGGACAACGCCTCGGGCGATCCAGTGTTCTTCGCCGCGCAATAAAAACGGGGTCTCGCGGTATCGCGGTTGCGGGGTCTCGCAGTGTTGCGCCGATCGAGCGATTGGCGCAGCGCTGCGCAACCGCGAGACTGCGCTACCTCGCAACCTCGCGTAAAATCCCGCCTCCGCATGTTCGAACAGGAACGCCGCCGCGTCGAGCGCCTGCTCCTCACGCCCCCGGTCACGGGACGGGTACAGGATCGCCATGTGCGCCTGCTCGACATCGGCGAGCACGGCACGCGCATCGAGCACGACGAGCCGCTGTTCGTCGGCGGGCCGCACAAATTGCGCTTCGAGTGGGACGGCGACGAGGTGGTCGTCGACTGCACCGTCGTTCACTCCGAGAAGAAGGGTCACGCCTTCACCAGCGGCGTGCAGTGGAGCGGCGGCGCGACGCCATCCATCCGCCGCGTGGTCTCCACGGTCGCCGACCGCGACGAGATGGACCGCCTGCGCAAGCTGGTCGAGGCGTCGAAGCTGATCAACTCCTCCATCGACGCCGACCGCCTCTTCGCCTCCATCCTCACCGTGGCGCGGCAGGAGCTGCACGTCGAGCGCGGCACGCTCTACTTCGTCGACGAGCAGAAGAAAGAGATCTGGACCAAGATCGCCGGCGAGCTCTCCAGCGAGATCCGCCTGCCGATCGGCAAGGGCCTGGCCGGCACAGTGGCCGAAACCGGCGAGCCGGTCATCCTTCACAACGCCTACGACGATCCGCGCTTCGACCGCGCGCACGACCAGAAGACCGGCTACCGCACCCGCTCCATGTTGTGCGTGCCGATCAAGAACCGCGGGCAGCGGGTGGTCGGCGTGCTGCAACTGCTGAACAAGACCAACGGCGCATTCGGCGTCCGCGACCTCGACTTCCTCAACGGCATCTCCGACCACATGGCCATCGCCATGGAGAACGCCACGCTGCACCTCGAGCTGCTCGAGAAGCAGCGGATGGAGCAGGAGCTGGCGCTCGGGCGCGAGATCCAGGGCCGGCTGTTCCCGACCCCCCCCTGCGACCTGGCCGGCACCGAACTGGCCGCCTTCAGCCTGCCGTGCTACGAGGTCGGCGGCGACTACTACGACTTCATCGAGCTCCCCAACGGCGACCTCGGGCTGGCCATCGGCGACGTCTCCGGCAAAGGCGTGGCGGCGGCGCTGATCATGTCCAGCCTACAGGCGGCCCTGCGCGTCGCCGCGCCGATCGAGGACGATCTGCCGCAGCTCGTTCGCCGCCTGAACGCGCTCATCTATCGCAACACGCGCGCGCGCAAGTACGTGACATTCTTCTTCGGCCGCTACACGCCGTCTACCGGCGTGCTGCGCTACGTGAATGCAGGCCACAACCCAGTATTCGTGGTGTCGCCCGACGGACTGACCGAGCTCGCGGCGACCGGCAGGCCGATCGGCATCTTCGCGGAGTGCAGCTACGAAGAGGGAAGCGTCATTCTGCCGCAGGGATCGACGCTCGTTCTCTACACCGACGGCCTCAACGAAGCCGCCGACCCCGACGACGACGAGTTCGGCATGGACCGCCTCCGCGATCTCGTCGCCGCGCAGCGCGACACCGACGCGCAGCAGATCCCGGCGCGCATGCTGGGGGCCGTCACCGCGTTCGAGCGGGGGGCGAAGGCGACGGACGATAAGACGATCGTGGTGGTTCGCCGTTTATCCTGAGGCGCGGGAGCGCCTCAGGATCTGGCGCCTATGGGCGCAGAGCGAGCGACGAACAAGTTTCGTGTCATCCCGAGCGTGAGCGAGGGATCGGTGTGGGTGGGTTGGTGCGTAAGATGACGTTCTGTGCGCCGCCCTTCCAACACCGATTCCTCGCTACGCTCGGAATGACACGATCGGACGTTGAATGTTCGAGGCCTTCCAAGAAAAAGACTACCGCCGCTTCTGGACCACGCAATTCATCTCCAACATCGGCTCGTGGATGCAAGCCATCGCGCAGGGATGGCTTGTCTATCGCCTCACCGACTCCCCCTTCCTCCTCGGATTCGTCGGCTTCACCAGCTCCATTCCGTCACTCTTCCTAATGCTGCCGGGCGGGGTGGTCGCCGATCACTTCGACCGTCGGCGTGTGGTGAGCGCCTCGCAGTGGGCGCAGGCGCTGTCGGCGCTCTTTCTCGCCGTGGCCATCCGTACCGGGCACATCGGCGTCTGGCAGATCATCCTGGCCTCGCTGGTGGTCGGCGTGGCCATCTCGTTTTCCGCGCCGGCGTACCAGGCCATGGTCGTCGACCTCCTCGACGACCGCTCGCGCCTGCCCAACGCCGTAGCCATGAACTCGCTGCAATTCAACCTCTCGCGCGTCATCGGGCCGCTGCTGGCCGGCCTGACCCTCTCCGCATGGGGAAGCTTCTGGTGCTTCCTCTTCAACGCCGTCTCGTTCCTGCCGCTGATCTGGGTGCTGGGGCGGGTGACCAGGCGCCAGCGGCCGCCCGAATCGACGGCGCGTCTGTGGGCGCGGCTGGCGGAGGGATTCCGCTACGTGCGCGCCGATCGCGTGGTTCTGCTGATGCTGACGATCGTCGCCGCGGCGAGCCTGTTCGGCTATCCGTACGTGACGATCATGCCGATGGTGGCGCGCGCGCTCTACGGGCACGACGACGCCCACGGCCTCGGCGTGCTGATGGGCGGCATCGGCGCGGGAGCGCTGGCCGGATCGGCGGCGCTGTCGATGTTCACGCCGTCGCCGCGCAAGATGATGCCGTCGATCCTGGTCTCGCTCATCGTGCTCGGCGCCGGCCTTGGCGCGCTGGCGTTCGTCCGCGCGCACGTCGCGGTCGTCGTCCTGCTCGCGGTGTGCGGCGCGGCGATGGTCGTCGGCGTCGCGCTCTGCAATACATCGATCCAGCAGCGCATCCCCGACGCCATGCGCGGCCGCGTGCTGTCGATGTACACCTTTGCCTTCTTCGCCTTCCTGCCGTTCGGCAACCTCCTGGCGGGCGTGATTGCGGAGCACCACGGCCTGGCGCCGGCGCTACTGGCGATGGGCGGGGGATTGATCGCCGTGGCGGTGATCACTACGCTAGCGAGTCGAGAATCTCCTCGATCGTAGCCCGCCGGCAGGTGTACATCGGGGTGTCGCGCGCGGTGTATTTCGACGACTCCGTCTCGCGAAGGTCCTGCACCAGATCGAGGAACTCCGCCGGCGACTCCGCCTCGAAGGCCACTACGAAGTCCTGATCGTCCAGTCCGAACGAATACGTGGTGTTGATCTTCACTCGCGGGTACTTGTGCCCGATGGCGATGTGCTCGTTCATGATGCGCTGCCGTTCGGCCATCGGCAGCAGGTACCAGTCGCGCGTCTTCACGAACGGGTAGACGAAGAGGAACGGGCGCTTGCCGGGGACGATGCGCAGCCGCCGCCCTTCCTGCCCCTCGTGCACGTGCTCGTCGACGTACTGCGAGTGCTTGGTCATCGAGAAGTACGACGCCGGGACATCGAGGTAGCGGCCGAGGATCGATTTGTTGATGTCGGCGGCCATCTGCTGGAAGGGATCGAGGTCGTAGCCGATGCGCCAGAGCATGAAGTCGACGGTCGACTTGAGTCCGACGGTGGAGTAGGGGAAGAGCATCATCGGCCCGGTGTAGCGCTGGACGATCTGCGCGAATTCGCGTTTCGCCTCCTGCTTCATCTCGGCTGATTCGCGCCGCAGCGCGCGGTCGGCCTTGAAGAACATGAAGTTGACGAACTGGCGCTGCGTCGCCACGGCGTCCGTGCGCGCCGGCTGCGATTGGGGCTCGATGGTGGCGGTCATGATGGGCGCGATTGTAGCGCGCGCATCGGCTACGATGCCTTCGTGCCTCGCACCGCCGCGCCGCCGCCCGCGCCGACCGCCAACGCACGGTCGTACCAGCAGCTCCTGACCAAGCTGCTGCGTCACGGCGCGTACCCGCAATTGCGGAAAGTCATCGACAAGACCATGCCGGCCGATCTGGCGCCGGCGCTGCCGCTGCTCATCGACGAGGACCGCAATCGCGTTCTCTCCCTGCTGATCGAATCGGGGAAGGCGGCGCGGGCGCTCCTCGAGCTCGACGACGCCGACCTGCACGACCTCCTCGAGCATCTCGACGACGCGACGCTCGTCGCCATCTGCAACTCCTCGGCCCCCGACGATGCCGCCGACCTCCTCGACGCCCTCGACGAAGAGCGGCGCCAGCGCGTGCTGGTCCTCCTCGGCGCGGCGCAGAGCGCGAAGCTCGAGTCGCTGCTCGAAGGGGAAGAGGAAACCGCCGGCTCGCTGATGACCACGAACTACCTCGCGCTCGACGAGGACATGACCGTGGCTGAGGCCATCGAGTCCATCCGGCAATATCCGCGAAAGGATTCGTTCTTCTACGTTTACTGCATCGACAGCGAGGGACATCTCACCGGCGTCCTCTCACTGCGCAGCCTGATCCTGGCCGATCCGACGGCGCATCTCCGCGACGTCATGGTGCAGAGCGTGGTGCGGGTGCAGGTCGACGCCGCGCCGGAAGAGGTCGCGCAGATCGTCTCCAAATACGATCTCCTGTCGGTCCCCGTCGTCGACCTGCAAAACCGGCTGCTCGGCGTGGTGACCGTGGACGACGTCATCGACGTCATTCAGGAGCAGGCCGAAGAGGACCTGCTGCACCTCGCCGGCGTCGCGGCCGAGGAGCGCGTGACCACCTCCGCGGGGCAGTCGTTCCGCATGCGCTTCCCATGGCTGGCCATCAACCTGGCGACGGCCTTCCTCGCCGCGTCGGTGGTGCGGCTGTTCCAGGGGACGATCGAGAAGTGGGCGGCGCTGGCCGTCTTCATGCCGATCGTGGCAGGGATGGGCGGGAACGCGGGGACGCAGACGCTCACGGTCTTCGTGCGCGGTCTGGCCCTCGGCGAGGTCGACTGGTCGACGAGGTGGCGTCCGGTGATGAAGCAGGTGCTGGTCGGCTTCGGAAACGGCCTGGCGAACGGCGTACTGGCCATGCTCGTCGTCGGATTGTGGACGGGCGACTGGATCATCGCCACCATCCTGCTCACGGCCATGACGTTCAACATGGTCATTGCCGGCCTGGCCGGCGGCCTGGTGCCGCTGGCGCTGGAGCGGCTCGGCTTCGATCCGGCCATCGGGTCGTCGATCTTCGTGACCACCTTTACCGACGTCAGCGGCTTCTTCTCGTTCCTTGGGCTCGCCACGCTGGCAGTGCGGGTTTTCGGTCGGGCCTAGGACAGCGGCGCACGCGGCGTGTGCGCCGCGCTCTCGGCACGCTGAAGATTTTGTAACGAAATCCTCCTTCGCGTCACTCAGTCAGAGAGGGTGTCCTTCAGGATGCCCCTCGCTTGCAGGTCGTAATTATGGGAGTTAGTTCGGAAATCAGTCCGGGTGTCCGTCCAAAAGGAAAAGGAGGTGTCTATGGCAACAAAAGATAGCAGTCGCCGTAAGCGCGGTGCAGGTGACGGCGGAGACGAAAAGCCGGGCGTCGGCCAGGGAGAATTTCGCTCGAGCTCCGACGTGGGGACCGCGTTAGTCCAGTTTCAATCCGGAATCAAGCCCGTGCAGTATTCCGTCGTCGACGGAGAGGCGATCGTCGAGGGTGACATCATCCTCGGCCCTGCTCAACTCGTCGAGCAAGCGACCGCGGACCTCCAGAGCGGCCGGTTCACCGAGGGTGTCGGCATCACGGGGACGCAGTTCCGATGGCCCAACTGCCGGATCCCGTTCACGATCGACCCGGCACTTCCGAATCAGGCGCGCGTGACGGGCGCGATTGCGCACTGGGAAGCGAACACGAACTTCCGTTTCCCCCCCAGAACCACGGAGACGGACTTCATCACGTTCCGCCCCTCCACCGGGTGCTCGTCGATGGTGGGCCGCCAGGGCGGCCAGCAGTTCGTCAATCTCGCGCCCGGTTGCACGATGGGCAGCACGATCCACGAGATCGGACACGTGGTCGGTCTCTGGCACGAGCAGAGCCGCCAGGATCGTGACTCCTTCGTCAGGATCAATTTCGCGAACATCCAGTCTGGCCTGGAGCACAACTTCAACCAGCACATCTCGGACGGAGACGACATCGGGGCGTACGACTACGGCTCGATCATGCACTACCCGCGCACTGCCTTCTCGCGGAACGGTCTGGATACCATCGTGCCGACGAATCCCCCGTCTGCCGTCATCGGGCAGCGCAACGGGCTCAGCCCCGGTGACATCGCGGCGGCCAGATCGCTCTGCCCCGGCGGCGGCGTAACGATCAAGGAGACGGTCAAAGACGTGCTCAAGGACGGCATCAGCGACACCATCAAGGAGCGCATCAAGGACATCCGCGTCGACACGCGCAAAGAGATCGTCCTCGACACGCTCAAAGAGGCGATCAAGGATCGGGTGAAGGAAGTGGCGCTCGATCCGATCAAGCGCCTCGATCCGATCAAGCCCGGCGATCCGGTGAAGCGCGATCAGGTGTTCCCCGGCATCGGGCCTCTCGTCAACCCGGCAGCCGGCCGTGGCGCCGTTCCATTCGCCGTCGGCGCGCCTCATCAGGCTCCGGGCGCCGACCCGGCAGCCGCATCCGCGGCGGCGGATCAGGCGGCGCAGCTCGATGCCGACCTGCAGGCACTGGCCGATGCGCTCGTCCAGGCGCAGGCGACGGTGACCTCGCTGCAGCAACAGTACGATCAGACGCGAGCGCTGCTGAGCCAGTTGCTCGACGAGCACGACCCGCAGGGATGAGGGCCGGCCGTGATCATCGCTGTCTCTCATCCCGATGACCCGCACGCCGTACGCGTCCTCGACGTGTTACGGCGTGCGGGTCACGAGACGCTGCTTCTGAATCTGGCGGACTTGCCGGAGCGGGCCGCGCTGACGTTCGACTACGACTCGGCGGCGCGGCCGCAAATCCTCTATACGAACGGCCACGGGCCGCTCGATCTCGGCCATACCCGATCCGCGTGGTGGAGGCGCCCGCAGAGTCCCAACCTCGGCGCCGTGTCCGATCAGCAGGTCTTTCAGTTCACGTATCAGGAGTGGCAGGAAGCGCTGAACGGTCTGTGGCAGCTACTGGACGTGCCCTGGATGAATCCTCCGGCGCTCGATGAGGTCGCGGGACGGAAGGCTTTTCAACTGCGCATCGCTTCCGAAGTCGGGTTGCGCATCCCGCGGACGCTGGTCACGAACGATCCCGAGGCGGCGCGACGGTTCATCGACGCAAACGGCCTCGGCAAGACGATCTTCAAGACCTTCTCGTGTACTCATGCGGTCTGGCGCGAGACGCGGCTGGTCCGGAAAGAGGAGCTGGACATCCTCGATCAGGTACGCCTCGCGCCCGTAATCTTTCAGGAGTACATTCCCGCGGTTGCGGACGTGCGCGTGACGGTGGTGAACGACCGCATCTTCCCCGCGACCATCGACTCGCGGGGCACCGATTACGAAGTCGACTTCCGCATGAGCCTCGGTCAGGCGCACACCGAAGCCTCCGAGCTCCCGGCGGAGATCGCGGAACGCCTGCTGGCGATGATGCAGCGACTGCGGCTCGTGTACGGCGCCGCGGATTTCCGGCTCACGCCGGACGGCGACTACGTCTTTCTGGAGATCAACACCGGCGGCGAGTTCTTGTTCATCGAGGAACGCACGGGCCAACCGATCACCCAGGCCGTGGCAGACTGGCTCGTCGCGCCGCGAGGACGGAACGTCACTGCACGAGCCTGACTTCGACACGCATTGTCGTCTCGCCGCGGACGGGATACGACTGCATCGTCAGGTAATCGCCGGCGCTGACGTCACCGCTGTTGTCGACGTCGACGTGCACCCACACGAATGGATGTTCGCCCGCCTGCGTATACGACAGCTCTACGCGCGCTAGCGGCTCGCCCTGCCGAGCTGCCCGCGAGCGCGTTCGCGCTTCGGCAACCGTGGTCGCGGCGGCGTCCTGCAGCGCCGCATCGCGGATCTGCACGATGACCGGCGAACCGGCCGCAGGACCATCCCCGGTGGCGACTACTTCTACGGTGAGCTGCATCTAGCCTGGGGGAACACCATACACGATGTTCGCGGCGGTGCGCTTGATGCGTCGTTTCGCCGATCACAAGGTGAACCACTGTGTTTTTTAAGGCTCGCTTTTGCGTCGCCGACAAATAGAGGTCACGACGATTCCCAACCTCCGACGGACACCGTTCCGTAACTATCGTGTTTTGCGCTTTTTAGCGGCGTCCAATCGCCCTCGCCGGACCGCGTGGTGAAAAATTCTTTGTGGAAAGTTCAAACGGCGCCTGTCCGAGGTGCACAAAGAGGAGTGCACGGATGCGCCTGTCGGACCTAAGTGTCAACTTGATAAACAGTTAGGCCATTTCGCCCAACGCGTTGTGCAAAGTGGTCGGGAGCGCAGGTTTTTTGCGCCTTTTCACGTTTTGCACAGGGAAATCCGCAGCGTTTTCCGCAGATTCTGTGCAAAGTGTGGGTCGCCTTCCCTCAGGATCTGCGGCGGCTCACCGGTAAAGTCCACAATGGTAGAAGGTTCCCCCTCTACCAACCCGGCGTCGAGCGCGAAGTCGACGCCTTCCGCCACTTGGTTTTCCAGCTCATCGATCGAAGAAATCGGCGGCTTTCCCGAACGGTTCGCGCTCGTCGACACCAGCGGCCCGCTCTGCTCCAGGAGTCTGCGCAGCCACGGCAGTTCGGGCACGCGCGCGGCGAGAGTTCCCTCTCCGCGCCTCAGGATCGCCGTCAGCGGAGCGGGCCACAGGCTCTCGAGCGCCTCGGGGACGTAGGCTCCGAATTCGCGGAGCTGTCCGGCCGAGGCGGCGATGACCACGAAAGGCTTCCCGTCGCCGCGTCCCTTGAGCTTCGCCACGCGTGCGACCGCAGCGTCGTCGCCGGCGACGGCGTGCAGGCCGTAGATCGTGTCGGTGGGCAGCAGCGCGACGCCGCCGCCGAGGAGCACGGCGGCGATGTCGGCGATCGCCTCATCGTCCGGCTCGCCGTCGACGCGCAGGCGTCTCATCGCCGCGCTCGCGCCGGACGTCCGCGCGCGCCGTCGAGCAGCTCGCGCGCGTGCAGGACCGCCGAGGCGGGGACGGACTCGCCGCCGAGCATCCGGGCGATCTCCGCGACACGCTGCTCGTCGTCGTCGAGGCGGCGGATGCGCGCGCGGGTTTGGCCGCGCTCGTCCTCTTTCCAGACGTAGAAGTGTGTCGCCGCGAAGCTGGCGATCTGCGGGAGGTGGGTGACGCAGATGACCTGGTTCTTCGCCGCGAGCTGCTGCAGCTTGCGCCCGACGACTTCGGCGACGCGGCCGCCGATGCCGGCGTCGATCTCGTCGAAGACCAGCGTGGCCGCCGCCGCGGCGGGGGAGGACTTGAACAGCGCCGCGGCGATGGCGAGCTGAATGCGCGACAGCTCGCCGCCCGAGGCGATGCGCTGCATCGGTTTCGGCTCCTCGCCGCGGTTCGGGGCGATGAGGATGTCGACGTCGTCGATTCCGGCGGCAGAAGCGGCCGCCGCCGCACTGACGACGACGCGCACGGTGGTCCGCTCCATGGCCAGGTCGTCGAGCTCCGACTGGATGGCGCTCTCGAACGCTTTGGCCGCCTTGTTGCGCGCGGCCGACAGCTTCTCCGCCGCCGCGCGATACGCGGCGGCGCGCTGCTCGTCGATGCGCTGCAGTTTCTCGACGTTCGCCTCGTAGTCGCTGAGGCGATCGTGCTCGTCCCGAATTGCGCCGAGGTGCGCGAGGACGGCTTCGGCCGACCCGCCGTACTTTTTCTTCAAGCGCTCGATGGTGGCCAGGCGGTCCTCGATCTCCTCGAGGCGCGCGGGGTCGTGGCGGACGCTGTCGGCGAGCCGCGACAGCGCGCGCGCCGTTTCCTGCAGGCGATAGATCGCCTCCTGGACCTCGGAGGCGATCTGTCCAAGGCCGGCGATCTCGCGCGCGAGCGGCTGCACGAGATGCGCGGCGCGCCCGAGCTGCGCGAGCGCGGACGATTCGTCCTCGTCGATGAGGCTGAACGCGCCGCTGGCCGCCTCGGCCAGCTCGCGCGCGTTGGCCAGGATGCTGCGCTCGCCGCGCAGGGAGTCTTCCTCGGGCGGATCGAGGCGCGCGGCGGCGATCTCGTCGATCTGATACTTCAGGAGGTCGAGCCGCAGCGCGCGGTCGCGCTGCGCGTCGGTCAGCTCGCGAAGCTGATCGGCCGCCTCGCGCCACGTGCGGTGCGCCGTGCGCGTGGCGTCGAGCAGCGCGGCGTCTGCGGCGAATTCGTCCAGGAGCTGGCGGTATCCCTGCCCGGCCACGCGGCCATGCGACTCGTGCTGGCCGTGGATCTCCAGGACGGCGTCCATCGCCGCGCCGAGGTCCCGCACCGCGAGCGGCGAGCCGTTGATGAGCACCCGTCCCCGCCCGTTCGCGGCGACCTCGCGCTTCACGATCAATTCGATGCCGTCGCCGGCGCGCTCTAGGTCGACGCCGAGCTCCTCGATCGCCGCGCCGGCCGCCGCCGGCAGATGAAACACCGCCTCGGCGGTCATCTTCTCCGCGCCGGCGCGGATCATCTCCGACGAGCTCCGCGCCCCCCGCAGCAGCTCGAGCGAGTCGATGAGCAGCGATTTGCCCGCCCCCGTCTCGCCGGTCAGGACGTTCAGCCCTGCCCCCGGCTCGATGGCGAACTCCTCGACGATGGCGAGGTTGCGGACTTTGAGGTAGGTGATCACTCGCGCGGAAAGTCTAGCAGGCGCCGGGCGGCCTCAACCTTGCTTTGGAGGTCCGTATGACACGACGGGTTATGGTTTTGGCCGCAGTGCTGATCGCCGCCGCTTGTTCCAAAGAAGAGACGAAGCAGAGAGTCGACACGGCGAAGGCGAAGGTCCAGGACGCTTTCGACGTCTCCACGCCGCTGGGCAAGCCCGATCCGCCGGACGTCGCGCAGCAGCGGGAGCGCGAGCGGTTCGACGCGAAGTGGCGCGAGCTGCAGTCGTTCCGCGCGGTGAAGATCGCGCAGCTTGCGTTGCAGACCGCGCCGGAGCAGCCGAAGGTCGCCTTCGTCACCGGTATGAAGGAGACGTTCAAGGGCCTTGGCGTTGACGCCATCAACAGTGCGCCGGTCAACATCCCGATCAGCGGCGACATGAAGGGTCCCTCGGTGCTGCGGACGCAGGTCCTCCTCGACCGCGCACACTTTTCGGTCGGCGTGATCGACGGGCGCTGGGGGCGCAACTCGGCGATTGCGGTGTGGTGGTGGCAGCAGGCGCACGGCTTCGCGCCGACCGGCGACGTCGACCAGGCGACGTTCCTCTCGCTGGCGCAGGCGGCAGGGAACGCGCCGCCCGTTGTCCGCTACACCCTGACCCCGGACGATGTGGAGGGACCATTCGTCAGCATCCCCGAGGACGTGTACGAACAGGAAAGCCTGAAATGCATGTGCTACGAGTCGCTGCGAGAGAAGCTGGCGGAGCGGTTTCACTCCGCGGAAGATTTCCTCGAGCAGCTCAATCCCGATGTCGACTTCTCGCAGCTCGCCGCCGGAACTACGATCAACGTTCCGAACGTCCGGCCGCCGGTCGCCTCCGACCAGCATGACATCGCGAAGATCGTCGTCTCCATCGCCGGCAATTCACTCAACGGCTACGACGCAGCAGGAAGCCTGGTCTTCCACGCGCCGACCACCGTCGGCGCCGGATACGATCCCTCCCCCGACGAGACGCTGAAGGTGGTCAAAATCGTCGACAAGCCAAACTTCCACTACAACCCGAAGCTCTATCACGAGGTCTCCGACGACGCTCCCGACGCGCACCTCAGCCCCGGCCCGAACTCGCCGGTGGGCGTGGTGTGGATCGCGCTTTCGAAAGAGCACTACGGCATTCACGGCACCAAGGACCCCGACGCCATCGGCTACGCGTCGTCGCACGGCTGCGTGCGGCTGGCGAACTGGGACGCCGCGGAGCTGCAGCATCGGATCGGAGAAGGCATCGAGGTGGCGTTCGTCGACACGTCGTCGAAGGGAATGCCGGAGGTGGCGAAGAAGGCGGAGTAGTTACGCCACGGCCTCGCGCAGCGCGTCCATTGAAATCCCGGGCGACTTGAGATTGCCGATCAACGTCAGCGACAGCGACTCCGGATCGACGACCGTCTCTGCGACGCGATGGATGTCCTCCAGCGTCACGGCCTCGATGGCGTGGATGATCTCGTCGGGCGAGTATTGGCGTCCGAAGTAGTACTCCTGCCGGGCGATGCCCGACATCCGGCTGACCGTCGACTCCAGCGAAAGGAGAATCGATCCCTTGAGGTGCAGCTTCGCCGCGCTCAATTCGGCGGGGGTGGCGCCGGCGGCTTTGATCTTCTTCATCTCCTCCAGGGTAATGGTCAACACGCGGCGCAGGTTGCGCGGCACGCAGGCGGCGTAAACGGCTTCGTATCCGCCGTTGAGATAGCCGTTGTGGTAAGAGAGGACGGTGTAGACGAGGCCCTCTTTCTCGCGGATGCGCTGGAAGAGGCGCGACGACATGCCGCCGCCGAGGATGGAGTTGAAGAGCGCGGCGGCGTAGCGGGCGTTGTCCTGCTGGGGATAGCCGCGCGATCCGAGACAGAGATGGACCTGCTCGAGCTCGCGCTTCTCGCGCAGCATGACGTGCTGCGTCGGCGTGGGCGCGCTCCACGGGCGCTGCACGGGCGAGCCGGCGTCGGACGGAAACGCGCGCTCCAGAAACGGGATGAGCTGCTCCGGCCGCACGTTGCCCGACGCGGCGAAGATCATGTTCGCGGGATGGAACGTCTCCGCGTAGTGCTCCAGGATGTGTCCCCGCGCCAGCCGGTTGACGGTCTCCTCGGTGCCGAGGATGGGGCGGCCGAGCGGGTGGTCGGGCCAGAATGCGGTGACGAACATCTCGTGCACCAGGTCGTCAGGGGTGTCCTCGACCATCTTGATCTCTTCGAGGATGACGCTCCGCTCCATCTCCACGTCCCGGTCGGAGAAGCGCGGCGAGACGACGATGTCGGTGAGGAGGTCGAGCGCCGTTTCGAGCTGCTCGTCGAGGACGTGCGCATAGAAGGAGGTGTACTCCTTGCCGGTGAAGGCGTCGACGTCGCCGCCGAGGATGTCGATGATCTCCGCGATGTCGCTGGTGGAGCGCGACGCGGTCCCCTTGAAGACCAGATGCTCGAGGAAGTGCGAGGCGCCGCTGTGCTGCTCCGATTCCACCGCCGAGCCGCTGCGGAGGTAGTAACCGAGGGCCACGGAGCGGACGTAGGGAAGCGTCTCGATCAGGATCGTGAGGCCGGAGGGGAGGACGTGGCGGCTGACCATCTGCCGCGATTGTAGCCTGCGGTCACTTCCACACAGTTTGCAGGCCGGCGACGCGCAGCGTGACATCCCGCTGCAGGTCGATCGCGGTGTAGCTCCACGTCTCGTACGTCTCGTTTCCGTTCAGGGCCAGCATGCTCTTGCCGCTGATGGGTGGCCGCACGCCGACGAAGGGCCCGCCGGCGTAGTCCTTGAGCGGGATGCCGGGGAGGGCGGGCGGCGGCTGCGGGTTGGTTCCTGTGGGTGGCGGTTGCGGTCCGGGGCCGATGGCCTGGGCCGCGGCCTGCGGGATGACCAGCCAGTCGACTTCGCCGGTGAGCGGATCGACCAGCTCTCCGTCCAAACCCCGGATGAGGCGCGGCGAGCGCGCCTCTTTCAACTGGCTCGGATTGACCGGATAAGTCTGGTTCTTCCGCTGGAACTCCAGGCAGGCGCGGGCGTATTGCTGCATGGCGTAGATGGTTTGCCGCTCGCGGTCGCGTTGCAGGATCGCCGACCACTGCCGAGGCACGGTGTAGGCGACGAAGACCATCATGATCGTCATGAGGACGATGACGCCGGCGAGAGTGAAGCCGGACTGGGAGGTTGCGCGGTTGCGCGGTCTCACGGTCTCGCGGTGGCAAAGCCGAACGGCACGAGCACCCCGAGACCCCGAGACCCCGAGACCTCGCAACCCCGCCCTACCAGCTCTTGAACGGCGTTCCATCGAGTCCATTGCCGGGTGCGGTGCTGTGGACGTCGAAGATCCCCGGCGGTCCCCCCTCGGTGTCGGCGGCGGTCGGGTCGACGGGGAGGGCGTTGGGATCGCTGCCGGTGGGATCGATGGTGGCGGCCACCTCTTCCCAATCGGTCTGCATGGTGATGGGGTCCTTCGGGATGTTGCGCAGGTAGTGCGCCGTCTTCAGCTCTTCGAGGTTCTGCGGGTACTTCTGCTTGTCGGCGTAATAGTCGTCGATGGCCTTGCGCATCTCGAAGAGGTTGTGGCGCAGCGCGGCCTCGCGCGCCTTCTGCTGGGCGAATTTGACGTTGGCGATGGCCACGCCGGCGAGGATGCCGATGATGGTGACGACGACGATCAGTTCGATGAGAGTGAAGCCGCGTTGCCGCTTCGAACGATGAACGATGAACGATGAACGATGAGCGGCTCGTTCGATCGTCTCCTCGTTCATCGTTCCGCGTTCATCGTTCATCGTTTGCATGATTACCATTCGTTGTAGTGCGTCTTGCCGTCCAGCGAGAGCGCCGTCGAGCGGGAATGGACTTCGAACACCTGCTCGGTGTTGGAGTCCGATTTGTCGGGATCGTCGTTCACGCCGAGCGTGATCCAGTCGTTCTTACGGGTCATGGGGTCGATCAGGTCGCGCTCCCGGAGGAAGCGGACGAAGTTCCCGTTGTTCAGCTCGATCGGCTTGCTGAGCTCCTCGAGATCTTTCGGATACGCCCCCTGACCGAAGTCGGGCGGTTTCTTGATGCCGGTCGGCGCATTCGCCGGTTGAGCGCGGAGATCGTGATACTGGTCGATGGCGTTGGTGATCTTTCGCAGCCGTTCGCGCAGCTCGATCTCTTTCTGCCGCCGGAAGCCGAAGTTCGCCAGCGGCACGGCCACCGACGCCAGGATGCCGATGATCGCGGCCACGGTGATCAGCTCCGCGACGGTGAATCCGGCGTCATCCCGAGCGTCAGCGAGGGACCTGGCGGACGGGCGGCGCGCCACCCGGGCCACCAGGTCCCTCGCTACGCTCGGGATGACGTTGGGGTTGACGCTCATTCGACCTTCGCGTGTCCTCCGGCGATGGTGGAGGCGACGATGTTGCCCTTGCCGTTCTTCAGATCGGGATTCTCCAGGACCAGGTACGTCTCGCCGTTCAGGATGCCGCGCACGCGCAGCGCGGCGAGGTCGCCGCCGCTGTTGAAGCGCAGCGGTCCGCCGTCGGAGGAGGTGATCTTGATCGTTCCCATGCCGCGGTCGATGTTCACCACCGGCGGCGTCTTCAAGTCGATCTGCATCGCCGGCCCGAAGCTCACCTCGAAAACGTCGAGCGTGTGCGAGTCGAAGTGCAACAGGATCTGTGTCGCGGTGAGGCCGTCGAGGTCCATGCCGACGATGGTCCATATCTTCTCTTCGCCCGGCTTGAGACTCAGCCGCATCGGCTGCGGTCCGATGCGCGGCGTGAGACCGCTCTGGTCGTCGCTCACCGCGACCGGCTCCGCCACGCTCTGGCTTCGCGCCCCGCGGCTCTCCGGCACCGGCGGCGGTTGCGGGGGCGGCTGGGCGGGCGGCGCCGGCTGCGGGCGGCGGAACGGATCGTTGGGGAGCAATCCCGATGGCGGTGCCAGCACGGGGCGGGTGGTGGGGGCCTGGGCCGGCACCTCCCGCTGGATGTAGTTGCCCGGCTCGCCGTCAGGAGCGAGCTGGAGGCCGGCATTCGGATCGCGGCCGCCGAACGGATCGGCGGTGGTGCGCGATTCCAGCCGCGGCGAGAGGCCGCGGAAGGTGAGGTTGTTCGTCGTTCCCACCCACATCGGCGCCAGGTCATCTTCGGTGATGTCCGGGGTGCGGATGATATGCGGGGTCATGGTCAGCACCAGATCGGTGCGGGTGATCTTCCGGCTGGTTTGGGTGAAGAGACGGCCGATGAACGGAAGGTCGCCGAGGAACGGCGTTTTCTGTTCATCCTGCGCGTCGTTCTGCTGGATCAGGCCGGCGAGGAAGTTCGTTTCGCCGTCCTTGAGGCGGATGGTCGATTCGATGGTGCGGGTGATGAACGTCGGCTGCGCCGGCGTGCTCTCCGTACCGGTGCCCGGTGCCGGCGCCCCCTGATTGGAGACTTCCACGGTGAGCTTGAGAGTGACCTCGCGATTGTGGTGCACGCGCGGCTCGATGGCCACTTTGATGCCGACGTCCTGGTACTGATAGGACGTGGCGGGCAGACTGCCGAACGTGCCGGTCTGCACTCCGGTGGTGAAGGTGGTCACCGGCACCGGGATTCGCTGGCCGATGTGCAGGGTGGCCTTCTCCCCCTCCGAAATGCGCAGCTCGGGGTTGGCCAGCAGCTCGATGTTGCTCAGGGACTTCGCCGCGGCGTAGCTGGCGGTGGGCACGGTAAAGCTGTAATTGCCGATCTTGGTGAGAGCGCTGAAGGTTTCCGTCGTCACGGAATTGAGGGGTCCTGTGGTGACCTTGCCGGCGGAGTCGGTGACCTGCGTCATCGGCGTCGCGACGCCGCCCTTCAGCGTGGCGAAGAAACCGAGGTTGCGGAACTTATCGATATCGAGCTGGATCAGCTCGACGTCCACCACCACTTCCGACTTCGCCTTGTCGTTGGCCTCGATGATCTTCTCGGCGATGCGCACCTTGTCCGCGGTATCGCGGATGGTGATGGCATTGAGCGCCTTGAGCGGGAAGACGTTGCGCGCCTCGATCATGGTGCGCACCACGTTGGTGACCTGCTCGGCGTCGCCGTTCGAGAGATAGAACGTGCGGATGACCAGGTCCTCGTAGTCGCGGCGGGCCTGGGGGTTGTCGGGGACGATGATGATGGTGTGCTCGTCGAGCACTTTGTAGAAGTGATTGGCGGCCTGCATCACGCGCTCGAGCGCGTCCTGCGCGGTGACGTCCTTCAGTTCGATGGCCAGGCGGTCGCTTTCCTTGATGGCCGCGTCGAAGAGGATGTTGATGCCGAAGGCGTTGCCGAGGGCCTTGTAGATCTCTTTGACCGGCGTCTCGTGCGGGAAGTTCAGCGAGATCGGCTGATCGGAAGCGGGGTTGAGCTGCGGCGGCTGCGACTTGGTGATGTTCTTCGCCGCTCGCTTCTTGATCTCGTCGATCGAGGCGCCGCTCAGCACCTGGTTCACGTCGTTGATCGTGGCCACGGCCTTCCCCATCTCGGTGGCCGCGAACTGGTTGGTGGGATCGAGCCTCACGGTGATCTCCAACTCGGTCGCGGCCATCTGCGCCAGCCGCAACTGCTCGCCGCCGGTGACGGTCAACGACGCCGCGCGCAGAGACTTGCCCCTCTCGAAGTGGACGCGCGAGGCCTCCAGTTTGGCGCGCTGCAGAAAGATCCTGTAGCGCATATTGTCCGGATCGACGTCGAGCGCATTCTGATACTCGAGAACGGCATGATCCCAGTCCTTGGTCCTCTCCGCCTTGCGCCCACGCTCGAAGGCGTTGTAACTCGCGCACGACACGACGAGAAGCACCAGGATTGCCGCGGTCAATAGTCTTTTCATTCGTTCAAGTCCAATTCTTCTGACGCTCGACCGGTCGATTCGTCACACTTATTCGCCGATCGGAACGCGCGTCTTCACGTCGGCCGGGAAGCCGACGTAGCCGATCTCCACCGACTCGATGCCGATGCTGCGGAGGATGAATTTCCCGTCGATGGTCTCGCCGACCCGCACGTTGACGATCTCGCCGTTGCCGGAGAAGGTGGCGATCGGATTGCCCGCCGGCCCGAACGTCCCGATGTACTTCAATGTGAACGCCGGCGGTTGGGGGGGCGGCGGAGGGGGAGGAGGCGGCGGGATCGGCCGCGGATTCTGACAGTCGTCCCCCACCCCGTTGTGATCGACGTCCACCTGGGTGGGGTTGGCCACGGCCACGCAGTTGTCCTGAAAATCCGGCACGCCGTCTTTGTCCTTGTCGGGCGGCAGCGCGGGAGGCGGGGGGGGAGGGGGAGGAGGCGGCTCCTTGTAGGCGAACAGGTTGCGGCTGCTCCTGTACGTCCCGCTCTGCGTCTCCAGCCAGTCGGTGTGCAGGGCGCCGACGCCCGGCGCGCTGACCGTGCGCACGCCGGCGACGCGCGGCGCGGGTTGCGCCGTCAGCGGATCGCCGGGGTGCGATTGCGTCGACGCGAAGGTGTAGATCGCGAAGACGGCGATGAGAATCAGCGCGAGAGCAGTCCAGGGTTTCCAGCTCATCCAGTCCATCACATCTGTTGATTCGGCCGGCCGGTGCTCGACGACGCCGGGTCGCGGAAGAGCGTCTTCAGCCGGATGTTCATGGTCAGCATTTTCGTGTCGCTTCCGCCGGCCAGCCCCAGGCCGTCGATGATGATGAATTGATCGGACAGCTCGAGCAGGTTGATCAGCCGCCGCACCTGCTCGTAGGTCCCCTGCACGGTGAAGGAGACGCTCACCGCGGTGCTGCCGATGCCGGTCTCCTTGTTGACGCTCTGCGTCGACTCGGTGCGGGAGAAGTTGAAGGAGCGCGGATCGAAGCGGCTGGCGGTGGCCAGGCGCTTGACCTCTTCGAACAGAAGGGTGAAGCGGCGCGTCTGCGTCGACCACCGTTCGTCGTAGAGGTTCTGCAGATCGGCGCGCACCTTGTCATAGCTGGCCAGTTGCTGTTCGGCCGCGCTGCGGCTGCGCTGCGCCTCTTGCAGCCGCCGCTGCGCGTCCGCCTGCCGGGTGTCGAGGTCGCCGAGCCGGCTCTGGTACTGCACCCGGTAGGTGAAGAAAAAGAAGATATTGCCGATCAGCAGAACGGCGATGACGATCAGCGGGATCTTGTGGTCGCGCCACATCATTGGACGACCCTCGCCACCGACGGCCGGTAGTCGACGCCGATCGTGAACAGGTACCCCTCGTCGGCGTGGTCTTCGTTGGTGGGAAAGGCGTTGGAGAAGTGCTCGTTGCGATTGAAGCGATTGAGCGTATTCACCAGACCGTCGTTGTCGCGCGCCACGCACCGCAGGGTCAGATGCACCAGCCCGTTCGGCGCGAAGGCCGGGGTGATGGTGTCGAGGCGGACGTAATCGGGGAGGACGCGCTCCAGGTGATCGAGCAGCTCACTCCACGAAAACGCCCGTTGCGCGAGCTGCGCGTTGGCGAACTGGGTCTGCTTGGCGAGCAGCCGTACGTCGACGGCGCGGATCTTCTGGTTGACGGCGTCGGCGCGCGCGCGCTCCTGCTCCGCCTGCTTCTCCAGCGTGGCGATCTTGGCGCGCGTCGACTGCGTGGCGTCGCGATAGCGGTACCAGGAGTCGAAGTTCATCAGCGTCAGGAAGGCGATCAGCAGGGAGCTGACCACCACCACGGCGATGAACGGACGCTCGTTGCGGTATGGCCGCGAAGCGAGATTGAGATGGATCGCTTTCACCCGGTGAAGACTCCCGTGCAGGCGGTCAGCTCCGCCTCGTAGGCCATGGCCTCGGCCGGCACCTGCTCCACGCAGTCGCGCAGCGCGATCCGCCGCACCGGCGCGCCGAACTCCTCGCCGATCTCGGCGGCCAGAGCGGCGTCAACGGCGTTGCCGGAGACGTAGCAATGCTCGATCGCCTCGGTGCGGAGGGTGTCGCGGAGATACGAAGCCGACAGCTTGATTTCCTGGTGCAGCGTGCGCTGCGAGTTGAGATTGCGCGAGCGGATGAAGAGCGGCTGGCTGCCGCGGAACACCGCGGTGGTGAAGTCGCCCTCGCGGATGTAGAAGAAGATGCGGTCGCGCGTGGTGACCTGCTCGCGCACCGCCACCGCGTTCCAGATGTTCAACCCGATCGGCTCGATGAGCACCACTTCGATGCCGGCGGCGTCGAATACCCGCTCGATCGCCGCCAACGTCTTCTCCACCGCGCTGATCACCAGCACGCGCGGATGGCCGGCGGTGCGGCCGAGGATCTCGTGCCCCACGCGCAAGGCCGACGGATCGATGGGCATGGTGCGCTTGAGGCTCCAGCGGATCATGGCGTCCGCCTCGTCCTGCCGCTCGGGTAGCGACTGCAGCTCGAAGATGTTCATCCGGAACCAGCCGTCCGGAAGGAGAACCGAGGCCTTGCTGATGCGCCCCGTCTCGAGCTTCACCCGGCGCAGCGTTTCGGCCAGCGCGGCTTCGTTCGTCAGCTCCGGCGTGACCACGGCCGGCGTGAACGTGTCCGCCGGCAGCCGGTGGGCCTTCGCCTGCTGCACCTGGAGGTCCTTCTTCCCCGGCGCCAGCCTGGCGTGAACGAGGCCGTCGGAGTCGAGGACGAAGACGTCTGGGGGGAAGGAGCGGGCCATGGTTTAGAAAGCAGAAAGCAGAAAGCAGAAAGCAGAAATGGAGGCAGCGTCGGACCGGTTGCGCCGATCCATTTCTGCCTTCTGCTTTCTGCTTTCTGCTTTCATTCGACGAATGTCACCTTATTGATCTCGCGAAGCGTCGTTTCCCCCACCGCCACCTTCTGCAGCGCCGATTCGCGAAGGAAGGTCATCCCTTCGTCATGCGCCGCTTTCTTGATCTCCGATGCGGGGCGGCGGTCGAGAATCATGCCGCGAATACGATCGGAAAGGTCGAGAAGTTCCGAGATCGCGGCGCGGCCGTGGAATCCGGTGCCGTTGCACTCCAGGCAGCCGGCGCCTTCCCAGAAGAGCTTGTCGCGGTAGTCGGCGGGGTTGAGGCCCGACTCGATCAGGAACGCGTCGCCGTACTTCACCTCGTGCTTGCACTCCTGGCAGATCTTGCGCACCAGGCGCTGCGCCAGCACGCAGTTGAGGGCGGAGACGAAGTTGTAGAGGTCGACCTTCATGTTGAGGAAGCGGCCGAGAACGTCGACGACATTGTTGGCGTGGACGGTGGTGAAGACCAGGTGGCCGGTGAGCGCCGACTGCACGGCGATGGCGGCGGTCTCCTCGTCGCGGATCTCGCCGATCATGATCTTGTCGGGGTCGTGGCGGAGGATGGCGCGCAGTCCGCGGGCGAAGGTCAGTCCCTTCTTCTCGTGAACGGGAATCTGGGTGATGCCGCGGAGCTGGTACTCGACCGGGTCCTCGATGGTGATGATCTTGTCCTCGGAGGACTGGATCTCGGAGAGCGCTGCATACAGCGTGGTGGTCTTGCCCGAGCCGGTGGGGCCGGTGACCAGCACCATGCCGTACGGCTCTTTGATGAACTTCCGGAACTTGACCAGCATCTCGCCGTCGAAACCGAGGACGTCGAGGCGGAGGTTCTTGAACTCCTTGTTCATCGACTCCTTGTCGAGGATGCGGATGACGCAGTCCTCGCCGTGGGCGGTCGGAACGATGGAGACGCGGAAGTCGATGGAGCGGCCGGTGAGGCGAAGCTTGAAGCGGCCGTCCTGCGGCACGCGCTTCTCGGCGATGTCGAGCTCCGACATGACCTTGATGCGGCTGATGATGGTGGAGTGATGGCGCTTGTCGATCGGATCGAGGGCCTCGTAGAGGACGCCGTCGATGCGGTACTTGACCACCACCTCGTTGTCGCGGGTCTCGATGTGGATGTCCGAGGCCCGGCGCTGGATGGCGTTGAAGACGATGGAGTCGACCAGCTTGATGATCGGCGACGACTCCTGCTGGGTGATGGAGTCGATGGTGATGGTCTCTTCGCCCTCTTCGTCCTCGCCGACCAGCTGCATGCGGAAGCCTTCGGTGGCTTCGTCGAGCACGCGCTGCGTCGACTCCGACTTCTGGAGCTTGTCGCGGATCGCCGCGGGGGAGGCCACCTTGACCTTCAGCGGCGCGCCGAGGAGGAGCTCCAGCTCGTCGAGCTTGAGGACGTCGGTGGGGTCGCCGACCACCACCGCGATATGGCCGTTCTCGCGCTTCTCCGGCAGGAACTGATAGCGGATCATCAGGTCCAGCGGCACGTCGCGGAAGAGGCCGTGATCGATCTGGAAGTGCTCGAGGGTGACGTACTCGAATCCGTACTGGTCGGCCAGGCGCTGGGCACGCGTCGCCTCACCGGTCGGATCGGCGTTCTTGTAGAGCGAGCGAGGGTCGATGGCCATGTTCGTTTAGACGTTCGCCGTTGGCAGTTGACCGTTGGCCGTTGGCGGCATCTCGGTCAACTGCCAACGGTCAACTGCGAACGAAATCATTGCTGTCCTACCGACGTGAGCTGGAACAATGGAAGGTAGAAAGCGTAAAGCAAGGTGGCGATGACGATGCCCATGAATACCAGGATGAGCGGCTCGATCGCCGACACCAGGCGGGTGAGTCTCGCCTCGATTTCCTCATCGTAGAACTCGCTCACATTGCCGAGCATTTCCGTCAGCGCGCCGGTCGACTCGCCCACTTTGATCATCTCCACCGCGAGATCGCTGACCGCCTCGGTCGACTCCAGCGAGCGCCACAGCGGCTCTCCCTCCCGCACGTTCTGCACGATGCCGGAGATCTTGCGCGAGATGTCCTGATTGGTCACCGACTGCGAGGCGATTTCGATCGACGGCACCATCGGCGTGCCGCCTGAGAGAAGCGTGCCGAGCGACTGCGTGAACTGCATGATGGCGAAGCGGTGCAGGATCCCGCCGACCAGCGGGATGTGCAGCTTGAAACGATCCCAAAGCACCCGGCCGGTGGTCGAGGCCCATCGCCGGAAGAGGATGACTGCCGCGGCGAGGCCGATGGTCACGAATAGGAAGTTGTGATTGAGGGTGGTGGCCACGCCGATCATCAGCTTGGTGAACCACGGCAGCTCCGCGCCGAAGCCCTGGTAGAACTCGGCGAACTTCGGGATGACCTTGGTCAGCATGACGACGACCATCCCCACCGACAGGACGATCAGCACGACGGGGTAGATCAGCGCGCCGATGACCCGCTTGCGCAGGTTGACGATGATCTTCTGGTAGCGGAGGAAGCGCTTCAGAACGCCTTCGAGGTCGCCGGAGCGCTCACCGGCGCGCAGGGAGGTCGAATAGATCGGCGGGAAGGCGTCGCCGTAGGAGGCGAAGGCGTCCGAAAGCGACATGCCGGACTTGATCTTGTCGCGGATGTCGGCGAGCACTTCGCGGAAGCGGACGTCCTTCTGCCGCTCGAGCATGATGTCGAACGACTGCAGGATGGGAAGTCCGGCGCGCACCAGCGCCAGCAGCTCCTGATTGAACAGAAGGAAGCGCTCCATGCTGATGACCTTGCTGGAGCGGGGGAGGAAATCGCGTACCTTGATACTGCCGCGCTTGGCGGCGAAAACCTGCATCCCCTGCCGGCGCAATTCCTCTTCCGCCGCACGCGCGGTCATGGCCTGAACCTGACGTTCCGCGATGTGGCCGTCGGGCGTGCCGACTCTGACGATGAATTCAGGCATTTTGTTCCAGCACCGCGACTTGGACGCGGGATGAGCGGGCGAAGTTTCGGATTTTGCCCGAGACAACGGTAGAACTGCCGGGGGGGCGTGGGGATTCCGGGAGCCGTCGCCGGGCGAGACGCCCGGCGAGTGCGGCCGGGGACGGCCGCACTCCACCATTGCTACTGCTGTTGTTCGTCCGTCTGCTCGTTGAAGACGACCACACGCGGCATGTTCGGCGGCGCCCACGTGCCCTTGATGAGCTTTTCGTCGAACCAGATGTCCGGCGTACCGGTACCGCCGACCACTCCTTGAATCAGGACCGAGCCGTAGTACGTGGCGTTGCCTTGCGAGTTGTAGTCGCCCTCATTGAAGAGGATTCCGTAAAGGATGGTGTCGAGAGGCACCAGGGCGCCGTCGAGGTCGTAGGCGTTGCTGGTGCAGTCGGTCTGCGCCGGCGCGGAGCCGCAGGTGATTGATTTCTCCTTTGGCCGGAACGTCTGCGAGCCCGGCGCTTCCCAGCCCGTCTGAATCGAAGCGCCTGCCGACGCCGGAAAGATCATGTTCAGGTATGGCTCGTGAGGCTCGGAGCAGTCGTTGGCCCCGGGATTGGTCCCGTTGTAGGCGGCAGCGGGTATGGTGCACGGATTGCCGTAGTCGGCGATCGCCTGCGGGTTTGATTTCCAGGTCTTGACCACCCACGTGCTGCCGGCGCCGTGATTGGTCGCGCCGGGGTCGTAGGACGTCCACGCCGGCGCCGGCTGGGTGACGACATCGAACTTCCCGTTGTTGTTGAGATCGTCGAAGCTATGTCTGCCGTCGCCGGCCTCGCGACGGCAGATTTGTCCCGCGCAACCGGTGCGCTCCCAATCGCTGGTCGTCTTGTTCCAGACCGGGTAACCGATGTCGCGGTAGACCTCGCCCGGGAAGTTGGCGTCCACTTTCGTGGCGGAGCTTCCCATGCCCTGGCTGCCCCACTCCACGGCGTTGACGTAGACGAAACCCTCCATGAGGAACGAGCCGCCGTAGTCGGCGGAGTTCCATGTCTCGCTCGGCGTCAGCTCCGCTTTCTTCGCCGCCCCGACCATGAGTTGGGGGTTCTTGCCGTTCCTGGTGTCGAAGAAGTAGACCCCGGGTCCCAGCTCGCTCCCCGAGCCGCCGACCAGCGAGTTCGCCCAGTAGGCCATCGGCTTCGAGCCACCGGCGCCGAACTTGGTGAAGTCGCCGCTGCCGTCGTACTTGAAGTAGTAGATGCCTTTATAGCCGCGTCCAGTCTGCGCGATGCGCTTCCAGAAATCGTACTTGATGCTGGGGAAGAGCACCTTCTTCTTCTGAGACCACTGATTGATGTCCTGGTACTGGAACGAGTAGGTGGCGTTCGACGCGGAGGCGTCGTTCGAGGTGATGGAGTACGGATAGCACTGCGGTGCGCCGCCGCCGCCGTCGAGCGTGTTGTCGCCCGCGCAGCGCGATCCGAACCATGGATCCTCGTACGTCTTGTCGATCAGCTCGTTGAAGTAGTTCGCGTTGTCGAACGTTGCTCCCGACTGCCTGGGCCACGCCTCGGCGCCGACGACCGCGGTCGCCGCCGCGCCGGCACCGCCGCCGCCGGCGAAGGTCACCGTCGGCGGGAATGAGGTCGAATACAAGGAGCCACGCGTGATCATGGTGATCGCGGTGACCGAGCCGCCGCTCACGGTGGCGTTGGCGGTCGCCTGAATGCCGCCGGCAGCCGGAGGTCCAATGGTGACTAGCGGCAGGCCGGCGTAGCCGCTGCCGCCGTTGACGACGATGACCTGCGAGATGCTTTGTCCTGGCTCGTAACCGTGCTCGAAGTGCGGGCGGTCGTATGCGTTCGCCCACGGCAACGAGGACGGATTGCGCTTGTTGTCGAGGTCGCCTGTAGAGGTTTCGTTGCCCCAATGGACGATGAAGTCGCCGCCGAAGGAGATGGCGGTGTTCGATTGAATAGGGCCGCCGGGAATCGGCAGCGGAATCTCCCCGACCACCAGCCGGACGTTATGGGTGGAGAGGATGTTGCTCGCGGCGTACTTCGCAGCGCCGGTGAGGTTGGGGTCGCGGAACTGCTGGGCGGTGACTTTGATGGTGGCGACGCCGTAGCGCTCACCGCCCGACCAGAACTGCTGTGGGGTGCCGTCGGGGTTGGTCGCCGCACCGTTTGTGATCAGCGTTCCGCCGACGATCGGCGGCGCGTACACCCGGATCTCCGTGACTTCTCCGGTCCGTCGGTCGTCGGGGTTCGGGCCGAGCAGAGCGGTGTTGAAATTGTTGATGGTGGTGAGGTCGGTGGTGCTGTTGATGACGATGTCGCCGGTGTTCTCGTCGCCGTAGAGGCGGTGCTGTTTATCCGGGCGATACGGCTTGTCGAACAGCCGCATGGTGGTCAACGGCTTGTAGACGCCGGTGTACCCGTCCGGGTTCGGGAAGACGCGCGTGACTTTGATGGCGTTGAGGTTCGGGTTGACCGCGACGTTGTTCGCCGGCAGCGCGGCGTTCAGTTGCCCCCACACCGGGTCCTGGAACCACTCCACCACCACCTTGGCGCCCGCCTCGGCGATGGCCTGCGTCTGCAGGACGTTCTGCTGGTTCTTGGCGATGGCGGTCTCCGTCTCGGAGATGGCCACGAAGCCGAGGCCGAGCATGGAGAGCCCGACGATGACCATCAGGCTGACCAGCAGCGCGGAGCCGCGTGAGTTTCGGAGGAACCGTTTGAACCGTCGATGTCTCTTCATGGTCGTCCCTAATCGCATGCGCTCGGGTTGGCCGTTGTGCCGGCCTGCCCGACGATGTTGCAGAACTTCGTCACGCCAGGTTCGGCGGCGATGGTGTAGGCGATACAGAGCTTCTGAAGCGGATTCGGCGACGCCGGCAGCGCGCCGTCGGTCTTCTTGAACTGCCACCGCAGAGTCATGGTCAGGTTGCTGCCTCCAGGGACGGCGGCAAGGGCGGTCGAATTGGCGGCGAATGTCTCGCCGGCCGCCGCCGTGCCCGCGGGGTGGGCGGGGAACAACAGCGCCTTGGTACCGGCCCTGAAGTCGGCGAAGTTGTCGGACGTCGATGTAACCCCCGAGGTGTAGACGATGGCATTGAACGTCATGTCGTTATGCGCGACGTCGGGGAAGTTCCACGTCATCGAGATCGGCTTGCCGCTGATGGTGATGGCGTCAGGACCAGTCACAGGAATCGTGTACGTCTCGTTGACCGTCGTGGTGCTACCGCTGGTCGCCGAGGTGGGAGTCACGGCGACGACGTTGCCCACCGCGCAGGCCGTGGCCTGCTGGTCCTGCACATACTTGACGTGCACTTCCTCGCAGCCATTCGTCAGGAGGACGGTGATCTTCACCAGATAAACCTGCAGGTCGGTCAGATTGGTCCAGGTGAGGATGTACGGTCCCGGCGAGTTGATGGTGACCGGGTAGCCGCCGACAACGACACCGCCTGGGTAGGTGGTGAGCTCGAATTGAACGTTCTTCACGCTGACCGCTCCCGGAGGCGTCACGGTGATGCTGTCACCGGCACTCATGACCCACGCTTGAGCCGGCGAGTCGCCGGAGGCCGCCGGGTTCTGAGCGCCAGCCTGCACGATCGCAGGATTGATCGAGCAGGCGGTTGGGTAGACCACGGCAGGCGAAGGGGCGCCGCCCGAGCAGTCGTCCGCTTCAACGGTGTACTGGTAGTACCACGGCCGGCCGTCGCCCGCCGGCACCTCGGCGGCGCCGGTGGTGTCCTCGTAGCTGGCGGTGCCGGCGCTGGTCTGCGAGTAGCCGCCGACGCTGACGTACGGGCGGCCGTTGGCGGCATCCATCGTCGTGTCGAGCACCCAGGTCAGATCGGTGAGCTTCTTGCGCGAGCGGATGATCTTGTAGCGGTCGACCCCTAGAGGGTTGTTGTTGGAGTCGGTCGTCACCTTCGGCCACTGCAGGATGACGGAGCAGTTCTTCGAGGGGGGATTCGGGCAGGCCGAGTTGACCGTATCGACTCCCAGTGTGACCGGCGCCGAGGCCTTCACGCCGGCGTCGTGTGCGATTCCGTCGGCCCCCGGCTGGTTGGTCAAATCGTCCGGATAGGCGACGCTCAGCGAGCTGTTTTTGTCTCCGCTGACGTTGTATGTGTCACTGGCGATGCAGCGGTCGGCGGCCATGATGCGGTAGTAGTACTGAACGCAGGTTCCCGGCGGGTACGCCGAGGTGGCCGGCGCGTCGGCGAACGTCATCGACGAGGCCACGGCCGGCTGGGTCGATGCGAACGAAAGAATGGGAACGCCCTTGTCGATGGTGAAGAAACGATCGGTGCCACGGTAGATCTGATAGAGGATCTTCTCGGAAGGGGGGATCTTGTCCGCGGAGCCGCTGCAGCCGCTGCCGCTGCAGGTCACGCTCGAGGCGGCCGCATCGTTATCGGTCGCCGGACTCCAGGTCAGGGTGATGGTGTTGTCGATGGCCGTCGGATCGGACGAGTTGGGCCGCACGGTGGTGGTGGCCTTCAAATCGTTCGGCGGCAGCGGCTTGGTGGCGTTCTTCGGCACCACGCTGTACGCGTTGCTCGGCTGGCTGGCGCCGCTGTCGTTGACCGCAATGATCTGATAGAACCAGGTTTTCGATGGATCGATCGGCGGCCCCACGTCGTCCGGGACGTTGAGGCTGGTGGCGCTCGGGTCGACGACGTCGAACGCGTAGGTGTCCCACGGTCCGAGCGCGCTCAGCCCCCAATTGACAGTGTATTTGAGGACCGCACCGCCGGTAGTCGGCGCCGACCAGCACAGGATCGGGGTGGCGCAGGAGCCGCTGCACATGCCGGTGATGGTGGGCGGGCCGGGCGCGTGGGTGGTCGGCTCGGGATAGCCGGTCAGGCCGAGGTTGCGGGGCACGACGAGCGCGTGGAGATCGTACTGGCGGTACTTCTGGATCGCCGCGATGGTCTCGGTCGGATGCGTGTAGCCGCCGTCCATCTGCGCGTTCATGCCGATGAGGTCGACGCGGACGGAGCTGATGAGCGTCCGCTGCGAGCGATCCGCAACGTTGGCGGTGGCCGCGTTGCCGGCGTCGAATTGCCCCGCGCCGCCGATGGCGCCGGTGTAGACGTCGACGCTGTTGATGTTGAAGACGGCGGGGAAGACGGAGCCGTCGCCGTTGCGGCCTTTTTCGATGTTCACCGGCCCGCTTCCGACGTCAGGATCGGCGAGAGCGGTGCTCCCCTGCCGGTCGGTGAAGTAATGAAAGGTGAGCGAGCGGATGTTTTCCGCCACCGGCGTGCCGGGCTGGCCGGCCAGGACGTCGGCGACGCTCATGCGATAGAGGGTGTAGGGCGGATTGGCGTTGGTGGTGTCGATGCCGCAGGTGGAGCAGATCGCGCTGCTGACCTTGAGCAGCTTCTCCTTGCCGTTGGTCGGGCTGCCCTGAAATGCGCTGCGCGGCTTGTCGTAGTCCACCCAGAACGAGAGGCTCTCGGTGTTTTTGGTGTTGTCGTTGGAGCGGAGGGCGTAAATGATGATCTCGTCGTTTCCGGTGGTCACGTACGGGAAGATCTTGGTGCCGCTCTTCTTCGGCGTGTAGTCCTCGCCGGCGGCGGGATTGTCCTCCAGGCCGTTGCCGTGAAGGGCGTCGCTGTTGTAGTCGAGGTTGGCGCGGAAGGCGAGGGCGGTGACGCCGGCGTATTCGATCTGCTCGTCGGGCTGGTTGAACTGGCCGTCGCCGCTGGGGATGCCGCCGCGGCTGTAGTCGAAGCCGGCCATGCGGACATCGGCGACCAGCTTGTCGAAGCCGATGCGGGTGCTCTGCTGCATGTCGGCCGCCTCGGTCGACTGCTTGAAGACCTGGTTGCTCTTGTCGTAGACGGCGAGCGCCGCGATCATGATGATGGCGAAGATCGCGGTGGTGACCAGGATCTCGGCGAGCGTGAAGCCTCGCTGCGAGCGTTTGGGGTCGATGCGGCGGTCCGTCATGTCGGGCTCCTGTTACCGGGTCACTTTGGTGGTGTCGAAGAAGGCGTAGCGGCGGCGCGACGGGCCCTCCTGCCATGAGACATAGGCGCGTACCTTGGTGAAGCGCGCCGTCGTCCATGGCTGTGCTACGACGGCCGGATTGCGGGGAGTGAGAATGATGCCCAGCTCCGGGACAGCGAAGACTTCGTTGGGGTTCTTGTGCGGCAGGACCATCCGCAGCCAGTTCACCATGTAGCCATTGGGATCGTTGGTACAGGTGATCCCGGCAGGGTCGGTCGACGTGTTGATGGTGCAGGCCGAGCTGTTGCGGGAGAGACTGTTGGTGAACTGCATCTGTCCCTCGACGCCGCCCATGCTGGTGCCGTAGACGCCCTGCAGGTTCACCGTGGTCCGCGCGGTGTTGTCGTCGATGGCGAAGTTGTCCAACACGTCCTCGCCGGTCATGGCCGAGAGGTCTTCGAGCATCCGCGTGCCGATGGCCACCGCCGCCGTGGTCTGCTTGCCGCTGTAGACGTTGCGGCGTCCCATGTAGAACAACGTGACCACCGTCAGCAGGACCACGCTGGTGATGGCGATGGCCACCAATACTTCGATGAGGCTGTAACCCGATTGCTTCTTCATGCGCCGATTCCTCACCTGGCGAGCACGCGGCCGCTGGGGCCGATCTGGATCGCGTACTGCGGCTTGGGGACTTTGCGGTCCGTCTTCAGAGTGATCGTTCCCATCGTGGTGTTGGCCGGCAGCTTCACGTGGCCGTCAGGATAGAAAATGACGTCGAGCCAGCCGTCGGCGACGCCGTCTTCGTCGATGAACGTCTGCGGTGTGGTGCCGCCGTCGAGCGGAAAGTACGTGACGTCGTCGAGGATCTTCTCCGGCTTCGGGGGATTCGAGCCGGCGCCGGTGATCGGGGTCCATGTGATCTGGGTGATCGGTCCCAGCGAGCGGTTGCCTTCGTAAAAGTTGTAGGTGCGCTCAGCGGGGGCGGGCTGCTTCCCCGCGAGATCGCTCACCGCCGCGGTCTTGTAGCTGAACTTCACCACCCGCCCGCGGGAGATGGCGGTCATGCGCGCGGTGCGGAGGTCGCTGGTAAAGGCGCGCATCGACGTCTTCACCTTGTTCGAGTTGTAGTAGTTCACGAACGCCGGGACGCTCACCAGCGCCAGAGTGCCGATGATGGCGACCACGGTGAGCATTTCCGCGAGGGAGTAGCCGGCTTGATGACTGTTCTGCGCGTTCATCGGGACGCTCCTTTCTGCGAGCCGGGTGCCATACGCTTGAAACCGGCTCAAGTGACTCACATAAAATAGCTTAGTTCGCACGGGCGTGCTCCGCCGTGAGCCGCAACCGCGCACAATTGTTACATAAAGTAACAGCGATTGCACCGCTACGCCGCAGGCGCGCTCGCCGCCTCGGCCGCGAATTCGACCGTAGCCACGGCGCCTTTCCCGGGCTCGCCCTGCAACCGCAGGGTGCCGCCGTGGTGCAGGACGATCTTCTTCGCCAGCGGCAGCCCCATCCCGAATCCGTTCGGCTTGTTGGACTGAAACGGGAGGAAGAGCCGCGCGGTCTCGGCGGGATCGAAGCCTACTCCGTCGTCGGCGATGATCACCGTCGGCGGCGCCGCCGCCATCGTGACGGCGACTGAGCCGCTTCCCTTCTGCCGCACGGCGTCGAGCGCATTGCGCAGGAGGTTCTCGAACGCGCGGGCGAGGAGCACGCGGTCGCCGTCGATCACCACGCGCGGGCCCTCGACGCGGAAGGCGACGTCCGGCGCGTGATCGGCGAGCTGCCGTGCCTGCTCCGTGACCAGCTCCTTCAAGTCCACGGGCTCGGCGTTGAGCTCCACCGGGCGCGCGAACGCCAAGAGCCGCTCGATGGCCGCCAGCAGGAGCGCCGCCTCCTTCTCCGCGCTCTGCAACCGTCCCTCGGCCACCTCGTCCACGCCGCCGCGGCGCGCGAGCTTCATGTATCCGAGGATCGTGGAGAGCGAGCTGCGGAACTCGTGGGCGATGCCCGCGGAGATCTCGCCGAGCTGCGCCAGGGTCGTCATCTCCTGCACCCGCGCCTCGAGGCTGCGGATCGGGGTCAGATCGGTGAAGAGGGCGAGAAAGCCGAGGAACTCGTCCGCCTCATTGCGCAGCGGCACGGTGGTCAGTCCGATCGTCGTCTTCCGGTCTTGGATCTCCACGCGGGTCAGCGCGGCGCGCTCATCGACGGCGCGGCGGAGCGTGGCGACGAACCCGGGCAGAGGCACGGCGTCCTCCAGCGTCCGTCCCGCCAGCGGCGCGTCGTGGGGGATGTGGAGAATCTCCCGGCCGGCGTGATTGACGTCGACGATGGCGCCGTTCGCGTCGATGGCGATGAGCCCAGAGGTGAGGCTGCGGGTGAGCGCGGCGCTGACGCGCTCCAACTCGTCGGCGCGGGTCTTCTCCATCTCGTGCAGCCGTTTGAGCTCGGCGGTGATCCGCGGCACGTAGAGCAAAAGAAGGACGCCCGCCAGGCTGGTGGCGGCGATGCTGATGATTGCGGTGATGAGGAAGTTTCGCCGTGCAATCCGGCGCGGCGCGGCGTCGAAGCGCAGCCGCAGCGTGCCCGGACCGGCCAGGCGCGTCACTTCGTCGAGCTCGCCGCTGTGCGCGCCGGAGACGATGCGGCGGCCGTCGCGGGTGTCGATCTCCAGCCCGGCGATGTCGAACCGTCCGCGCAGGAAGCCGAGGAGCGTGTCGAGCGAGGAGCCGGCACCGCGATTGACGGCTTCGGCGGCGAAGTCCGCGGTCATCTGCCGCGTGCGGTCGATGGCTACTTCGCTGCGCGCCAGGTTGGTGCGCAGGAAGAGCAGAAGAGCAAAGTTGATGGCGATCAGGAAGCCGGCCAGGCAGGTCAGGAAGAGCCGCACGTCCCGCCGGAACCCGGTGTCGCCTGACGAAGGCGCCGCCGAACGATTCAGCGGAGAATCAGCGACAGATACCATCCGGCGAGTGTATGGCCAAAGAAGAGCACCACCAACGCGCCGAAGCCGAGGAAGACGCCGAACGGCAGCGTGAGCTGCATCCCGCGCCCGCTGCGCAGGGCGACCGGCACGCCGATCAGCGCGCCGCTGATCGAGGCCACCAGCAGCACCGCCGGCACCGCCCGCCATCCCAGCATCGCGCCGATCATGGCCAGCATCTTCACGTCGCCCTGCCCCATGCCCTCCACCCGCCGCACCAGCCAGTAGAGACCGATGATGGCCAGCAGGATCGATGCGCCGAGGAGCGCGCCGAGCGCGGCGTCGAGCCACGTTTCGCTGAGGGTGAGCATCGGCGCGGAGGCGTAGAGCCCCAGCGCGCCGGCGGCGAGGCCGATGACGATGCCGGGGACGTCGATGACGTCGGGGAGGATCTGGATCTCCGCGTCGATGTAGATCAGGACGATGAGCATCGATACGAACGCCGCCAGAAAGACGAACGCGATCTGCGGCCCGGTGTGCAGGAAGATCGCGAGGTAGAAGAGCGCGTTGGCCAGCTCCACGAGCGGGTAGCGCCAGGAGATGGGCTGCCGGCACGTCCGGCACCGCCCGAGCAGCACTGCGAAGCTCAGCAAAGGAATGTTGTCGTACCAGCGGATCGCCGCGCCGCACTCCGGGCAGTGGCTGGGCGGGAAGACGATCGATTCTTCGCGCGGGTAGCGATGGATGACGACGTTGAGGAAAGAGCCGATCATCGCGCCGAAGGCGAAGGCGGCCGCGGGTAGGAGTAGAGACACGCGGGGAATGTTAAGTGTTGAATGTTGAATGTCGAATGAAAAGCGCATTCAACGCGTTCCCATCCGCGCTACCCGTCCGGAGGCGAATGGGGTCTGGTGGCTCCCGCGGTCTTCAAAACCGTTGTTTCGGCGCGGAAGCGTCGAAGGGTTGGTTCGATTCCGACGCGCCTCCGCCAGAAGATCCTTCGCCGCTCCGCGGCTCAGGATGACCGCTTCGCGGTCACTTCGCCGGCGCGTCCGTCAGGAATCCTACCTTCATCGCGCCGCCCTCGTGCGCGGCGTCCATGGCCTCCACGGCGCGGTCGAACGGTATCTGGTCCTCGGCGTTGATGAAGACCACCTTCTCCGCGGCGGAGCGGCCCTGCATCTGCGCGCCGATCAGGTTGGCCAGCTCCTTCGTCGAGCCGACTTTCTGCGTGTTGAGGTAGATGCCGTCGGCCTTCACGGTGACCACCAGCTGGTTCTGCTCGGCGGGCGGCGGGGTGCCCTGGATCTCCACTTTCGGCGGCACTTCCACGTCCAGTCCCATCTGCAGGATCGGCGTGGCCACCATGAAGATGATGAGCAGCACGAGCACGACGTCGACCAGCGGCGTGATGTTGATCTCGCTTTTGACGCCGGCGCCTCCTGCTGAGAATGACATTACGTCTTTCCTTTCGCGATCTGCTCGCCGGCCTGCTGGTTCTGGGTCATGAACGAGACGGCGGTGAATTCGGCCTCGTTGGCCGCCTTCATCACCATGCGCACTTTTCCGAAGTTGATGCGCTTGTCGGCTTTGATCATCACCGCGCGCGCTGGATTCTTGTCGCGCTCCGCCTTGAGGTAGCGGGGCAGGTCGCGGTCGGGGATCCAATCCTGACCGACGAACACCGTGCCGTCGTTCTTGATGGAGATGGTCAGATCGCCTTCCTTCCCCGGCTTCTTCTCCGAATGCGGACCTTGCGGCAGGAGGACGTCGACCCCCGACTGCAGCATCGGCGTGACCACCATGAAGATGATGAGGAGGACCAGACAGACGTCGACCAGCGGGGTGACGTTGATGTCGCCTTTGACTTCGTCTGGACTACCGCCACCGGCTCCGAATGCCATTCGCTTTCTCCTACCGCGCCGCGGCGCCGGCGCGGACGCGCGCCTCGTTCTTGATGAAGTAGTCGACGAGCTGCGACGAGGAGTTCGACATCTCCACCTGGAAGCGCTCGACCTTGTTCAGGAAGTAGTTGTACATCCAGACGGCCGGAATGGCCACGAACAGTCCGAGGGCGGTGGTGACCAGCGCTTCGGCGATACCGGCCGACACGGCGCCCAGGCCGCCGGAGCCGCTGATGGCCATGCCCTGGAACGCGTGGATGATGCCGGCCACGGTGCCGAACAGGCCGACGAACGGCGCGGTGGTGGAGATGGTGGCCAGATTGCCGAGCCCTTTCTTCATCTCCGCGGTGGTCATGAGCGTCTCCCGCTCGATGGCCCGCTGCCCCGAGGCCACCAGGTCGAAGTCCTCGGGCAGCGTTTGGGAGGTCTCGTACTGGAACTCCGTGAGACCGGCGCGGAGGACCCGGCCGAGGTGGCTGTGCCGGTACTTCTTGTCGCTGATGAGGTTGATGGTCTCCTCGAGCTTGTGCTGCTTGAGCAGCGGCGTGACCTTGAGGGCGATCTCGAGCGACTCGCGTTTCGCTTTTTGGAAGCGCCACAACCGCTCGGCGGCGATGGTCAGCGACCAGATCGACATCGCCAGCAGGACGATGACCACCCCCTTGGCGACCCAGTTCATCGTCGCCCACATCCCCATCATGGTGAAACTCTGCATCCCTTCCATGTACTTCTCCTCTCTAACGCTTCGTCACTGCAGACGGAAGTTGACCGTGAGGTTGTAGATGACGGGCACGGGCTGCCCGTTGAGGGTTCCGGGGGTGAATTTCCAGCGCCTGACCGCATCCAGGGCGGACTGGTCCAAGCCGAGGGGGAGAGCCTTGAGCACGCGGACGTCGGTGACGTTGCCGTTGCGGTCGATGATCGCTTCGAGGATGACCACGCCTTCGACGCGCGCCTTGCGCGCCACGTCGGTGTACTGCGGCTCCGGCTCTTTGCGGATGGCCACCGGCGCGCTGACGTTGCCGCCGACGCGGATCGGCTTGTCGCCCGTGCCGCCGAGCTGCCCGCCGAGCTGGCCGCCGAGCGTCCCACCCACCACACCGCCTACCACCCCTCCGACCACCCCGCCGACCACGCCGCCCTCCTGCCCACCGACCACGCCGCCCGGCTGCGAGGGTCCGGTGTCGGTGCTCTGCGCGGTCTGCGGCACCTCCCTCGGTGTCTCGGTCGGCTGGCGGAACTTCGGCTGTTCCTTCGGAGTCTCCACCGGCGTCACTTTGGGAGTCGACGAACCGCTCGACGCGGCGGGGGGTGGAGGGGGCGGCGGGGGTGGGGCGGAGGTGATGAAGGCCTGAATCGGCTTCTGGATCACTTCCGGATTCTCCTTGACGTAGTACCCCGCGGCGATGACCGCGCCGATGATCACGATGTGCAGCGCCGCGGAGATCAGAGCAGTGACCCAGCCACCTTTTTTCTTGTCCTTCCCCGCGGATTCGATCAAGACGTCGTCGAACATGCTGGCTTCCTCTCGCTCCGTCCGAACGGGATGACGATGCGGGGTTCAGGGTTGATGCCAACCTGGGCTTTGGGGTGCCGGGAGCCTATCCCACTTTCACTCCGAATTCACACCGCGTGAGATCCTCCGTCACATCGCGGCCCTAGCATCGCGCCCAACAAGGAGGCTCCAGCGAAATGACACGAAGCATCAGCAGGTGGCTCATGGCGACAACCATCACGGTGGCGGCGGCAGGCGCGTTCGCGCAGGTGACGCCCGCGGAAGGCTACACGCCCCCGGACGACACGCCGTCGTTCAAGGTCGGCGCGACGATCTTTGCCGACTACACCAAAGGCGACCGCATCAACGACGCGTTCAACGTCGCTCGCGCCTACATCAACGTCACCGGTAACCTCAACCACCGCATCGCCTTCCGCGTCACCCCTGACGTCACCCGCGAGAGCGGCAGCGGCAGCTCGCTCAACGGCTCGCTGACCTTCCGACTGAAGTACGCGTACGCGCAGCTCAACCTCGACGATTGGACCACCAAGGGATCGTGGGTGCGCTTCGGCATCCAGCAGACGCCGTACCTCGACTACACCGAAAGCATCTACCGATACCGGTGGCAGGGGACGCTGTTTCCGGAGCGCGAGGGGTACATCACCTCATCCGACGCCGGCCTCTCCGGCCGCTGGAACTTCCCCGGCGGCTACGGCGAGGTCCACGGCGGCTTCTACAACGGCGAGGGCTACAGCCGCGCCGAGGTCAACGACGAAAAGGGATTTCAGATCCGCGGCACGGTGCGGCCGTTCCCCCTCGGCGGCGTCTGGAAGGGGCTGCGCGTCACCGGCTTCGCCATCGAGGACAACGTTCAGAAAGACGCGAAGCGCGAGCGTCTGATCGGGCAGGTGACCTTCGAGCACCCCCGTGGCAACGCCGGAGTGGAGCTGCTCTCGACGAAGGACCAGACCACGCCGACGGCCGTGACGGTGGAGGGGAGCGGGTTCGCCGTCTGGGCCGCGCCGAAGCTCTTCAATCCAAGCTGGGAATTGCTCCTCCGTCACGACGAGACCAAGCCCACCAAGGGCACCGATCAGAAGCGCAAGCGCGACATCGCCGGCATCGCCTACTGGGTCCCGAATCTTCAGAAGGTGACCGCGGCGCTGATGCTCGACTACGACTCGCTCCGCCAGAGCGGCTTCACGCCCGCCCGCCCCCGCGACACACGCTACGGCTTGAAGATGTTCATCAACTTCTAAGGAGAACGACATGAAGCGATTTTTCTTCGCAGCCGCGATGCTGCTCGCGACCGCTCTATCCGCGCAGAACGTCCAGATCAACGGCGCCGGCGCGACCTTCCCGTATCCGATCTATTCGAAGTGGTTCTCCGAGTACAACAAGCTGCACCCGAACGTGTTGATCAACTATCAGTCCATCGGATCGGGCGGCGGCATCCGCCAGCTCTCCGCCGGCACGGTGTTCTTCGGCGCCACCGACGGGCCGATGACCAACGATCAGATCCTCGCCGCCGGCTTCCGCATCCTCCACGTGCCGACTGTCCTCGGCGGGGTGGTGCCGGTCTACAACATCCCCGGCGTCAGCGCCGAGCTGCGCTTCCCCGCCGCGGTCCTCGCCGACATCTTCCTCGGCAAGATCACCAAGTGGAACGACCCGGCCATCCGCAACGTGAACCCCGGCATCACCCTGCCGGACGACGACATCACGGTGGTGCATCGCTCCGACGGCTCCGGCACCAGCTACATCTTCTGCGACTTCCTGGCGAAGGTCTCGCCGGAGTGGAAGCGGAAGGTGGGCGTGGCCACGTCGGTGAACTGGCCGGCGGGGGTGGGCGGGAAGGGGAACGAAGGGGTGGCCGGGCTGGTCAAGCAGCAGCCCGGCGCGATCGGCTACGTGGAGCTGATCTACGCGGTGCAGAACAAGATCGCGTACGGCGCCGTGCAGAACGCGGCCGGCGAGTACGTCCGGGCATCGACGGAAACGGTGTCCAACGCCGCGGCCGCCGCGGCGAAGAACATGCCGAAGGATTTCCGGGTGTCGATCACCAACGCGCCGGGGAAGAATGTCTACCCCATCTCGTCGTTCACCTGGCTCCTGGTGCAGGAGTCGCCGAAGGACGCGCAGCGCTCGAAGATGCTCGTCGACTTCATCAAATGGGCGCTCGCCGACGGCCAGAAGTTCGCCCCCGAGCTCGGTTACGCGCCGCTGCCGCGGGAGGTGGTGACGCTGGAGCTGGAAGCGCTGAAGCGGGTGCGGTAGGGGCGCGCAGCAGCGCGCCCGACACTCCCGTCCTTCTCCCGCGTGAGCGGGAGAAGGTGCCGCGAAGCGGCGGATGAGGGCGCAATCGCTGTCAAGGACGGCGAGCGGTTGTAGTTGTGCGACCCGACGTGAGCGCAGCAGTGGGCACATTTTGGTCCCACGAAGTTGCACACTCCACGTCACCGGAGGCGCTGAAGCGGGTGCGGAATAGACCCTCACGCGCTCGTAGCCTGCTAAGCTTCGGGCCGAGATATGAGACATGCCGAACATCACGAAGATCGGTGGTTACCGTTTCTTCTTTTACAGCAACGATGGCGTGGAACCTCCTCATGTCCACGTCCGTCGCGAACGATGCTCGGCCAAGTTCTGGCTTTCACCGGTAGATCTGGAGCGGTCGACACGCTTCGTGGCGCACGAACTGAACGAGATCAGACAAATCGTGACGCGCAACCGCGAACAATTTCTCGAGGCGTGGAATGAGCACTTTGGCACTTGATTACGAACCTCGAGCCACGAATATCGACGTCACCGATAACGAGCTTGTTGTGTTCCTCGCCGATGGCCGCAAGATTTCCGCGCCGTTAGTTTGGTACCCCCGCTTGCTCGACGCTTCACCGGCTCAGCGCGCCAATTGGGAATTGATCGGTGATGGCGAAGGCATTCACTGGCCGGACGTAGACGAAGATCTGAGCGTCAACGGCATTCTGCGTGGCACGCCGGCGCCGAGGCGAAAAGGCACCTAGCTCTTCACCCTCACCCGCCCTTCGGGCAACCTCTCCCACTCACGCGGGCGAGGGGGGGTCGCGAGGCCATTCACACCGAATTTACACGCCCTGCGCTCCGTCTCTTTACCCGCTCTTTACGATCCGCCGTCATGAAGAACGGCATTTACATCCTCCTGGCGCTAGCTCTGGCGTCGTGCAAGCCGGCCGAGGTGGCGAACACCGCGACGGATGCGCCCGCGGGGCAGACCATCCAGATCAACGGCGCGGGCGCGACCTTCCCGTATCCCATCTATTCGAAGTGGTTCGACGAGTACGGCAAGAGCCACACGAACGTCCGGATCAATTACCAGTCGATCGGCTCGGGCGGTGGCATCAAGCAGCTCAGCGCGCAGACCGTTTTCTTCGGCGCGACCGACGGCCCCATGACCGACGAGCAGCTCAAGGCGGCGCCGGGACCGATCATGCACTTCCCCACCGTCCTCGGTGCGGTGGTGCCGATCTACAACGTCGAGGGGCTCGAGCAGACCCTCCGCTTCACCGGGCCGCTCCTAGCCGATGTCTACCTCGGCAAGATCACCAAGTGGAACGATCGAGCGATCGCCGCAGTCAATCCCGGCGTGAAGCTGCCGGCGACGGACATCGTGGTCGTGCATCGCTCGGACGGCTCGGGGACCACCTACATCTGGTGCGACTACCTCTCCAAGGTCTCGCCCGAGTATCAGCAGAAAGTCGGCGTGGCGACCTCGGTCAATTGGCCTGCGGGCGTCGGCGCGAAGGGCAACGAAGGCGTGGCCGGCCTGGTGCGGCAGACGCCCGGCGCCATCGGATACGTCGAGCTGATCTACGCATCGCACAACAACATCCTGTTCGGCTCCGTGCAGAACAAGGCGGGCGAGCACGTCAACGCGACGCTGCAGTCGGTGACCACGGCGGCGGCCGGCGTGGCGGTCCCCGATGATTTCCGCGTCTCCATCACCAACGCCGATGGGAAGGATGCCTATCCGATCTCGTCCTTCACCTGGATCCTGCTGTACCAGAATCCGAGCGACAAAGAGCGCGCGCGGATCATGGTCGACTTCATGAAGTGGGCGCTGACCGACGGTCAGAAGTTCGCTCCCGAACTGGGATACGCGCCGCTGCCGCAGCCGGTGGTGGAGAAGGAGATGGCGGCGCTGGGACGCATCGCGCTGTGAAGCGCGGCGACGATCGCGGCTTCCGGCTCGCCACCGGCGCCGTCGCAGGGCTGGTGCTGCTGATCGTCGCCGGCATCGCCTTCGAGCTGACGCGCCAGTCGTGGCTCTCGATCGGGAAGTTCGGGCTCTCGTTCTGGACCACGAAAGTCTGGGACCCGGTTTCGGGCGAGTTCGGCGCGCTGCCGTTCATCTGGGGCACGCTCTACTCGTCGGTCCTCGCTCTGGCCCTGGCCACGCCGATCGCCCTCGGCATCGCCATCTTCATCACCGAGTTGTCGCCGCGATGGCTGCGGCAGCCGCTCTCGTATCTCACCGAGCTCCTGGCGGCGATCCCGTCGATCGTCTACGGCCTGTGGGGCATCTTCGTCCTGGTGCCGATCGTGCGGAAGATCGAGATCGCGCTCGGCGCGAAGCCGGCGCTCGGGGTCGGCATGATGGCCGCCGCGCTGATCCTGGCCATCATGGTCATCCCCTTCACCTCGTCGGTGGCGCGCGAGATCCTGAAGAACGTGCCCAGCACGCAGCGCGAGGCGGCGTACGCGCTCGGCTCCACGCGCTGGGAGGCGATCAAAGTCGCCATGAGCTACGGGAAGAGCGGCATCTTCGGCGCGGTGATGCTCGGCTTCGGCCGCGCGCTCGGCGAGACCATGGCGGTGACCATGGTCATCGGCAACAGCCCGCGGGTGTCGCTGTCGCTCTACGCGCCGCAGTACACCATGGCGGCGGTCATCGCCAACGAGTTCACCGAGGCGGCGGACGAGCTGTACCTGCACGCCCTGATCGAGATCGGATTATTGCTCTTTATCATCACAATTATAATCAATGGATTATCACGACTATTAATCTGGAGGATGAAGAACGTATGAGCGCGCGCCGGCGCAAGATCGTCTCCCGGGTCTTCGAGACCCTCTGCGGCATGGCCGTGCTCATCGCCCTCATCCCGCTGGCGCTGATCCTCTTCTACGTGGTGAAGGAGGGCGCCGGCGCGCTCAACCTCGCCTTCTTCACCCAGATGCCGAAGCCGGTAGGGGAAGAGGGCGGGGGAATGGCCAACGCCATCGTGGGGACGCTGATCCTCATCGGCCTGGCGGCGCTCTTCGCCGTGCCGGTCGGCTGCATCTGCGGCATTCACCTCTCCGAATACCCGCGCTCGAAGTTCTCGTCGGCGGTCCGTTTCGCCGCCGACGTGATGAACGGCGTGCCGTCGATCGTGATCGGCATCTTCGCCTACGGCCTGGCCGTGCTGCCGGTGAAGCGCTTCAGCGCCATCGCCGGCGGCTTCGCCCTCGGACTGCTGATGATTCCGATCGTGATCCGGACCACCGAGGAGCTGCTGCGGCTGGTGCCGCCCGGGCTGCGCGAAGGGGCGCTGGCCCTCGGCGCCTCGCGCAGCCGCGCGGTGTTCGGCGTCATCATCCCCGCCGCCCTTCCCGGCATCCTCACCGGCATCCTGGTGGCGCTGGCGCGCGTGGCGGGGGAGACGGCCCCGCTGCTCTTCACCTCGTTCAACAATCGCTTCTGGTCGACCAACCTCGGCCAGCCGATCGCTTCGTTGACGGTGCAGGTCTTCACGTACGCCATCTCGCCGTACGACGACTGGCATCGCCAGGCGTGGGCGGGAGCATTTCTGCTGGTGATGATGATCCTGGCGCTTTCGATCATCGCCCGCCTCGCCGTCCGGCGCCTGGAAAGGATGAACCGGCCGTGATCTCGGTCCGCGACTTCGACTTCTACTACGGCGACGCCAAAGTGCTGCACGGCGTCAGCATCGACATCCCCGACCGGCAGGTGACCGCGCTGATCGGTCCTTCCGGCTGCGGCAAATCGACCTTCATCCGCTCCATCAACCGGATGAACGACATCATCCCCGAGGCCCGCGCGGAAGGAACCATCGCCATCGATGGGAAGGACGTCTACGCGCCCGGCACGGACGTCGTCTCCCTGCGCCGCCGGGTCGGCATGGTCTTCCAGAAATCGAATCCCTTCCCGAAGTCGATCTTCGAGAACGTGGCGTACGGCCTGCGCATCGGCGGGATGCGCAACAAGCGGCAGCTGGAGGCGACGGTGGAGCGCTCGCTCACCCGCGCCGCGCTGTGGGACGAGGTGAAGGACCGCCTGCAGGAGAGCGCGATGGCGCTGTCGGGCGGACAGCAACAGCGGCTCTGCATCGCCCGCGCGCTGGCGGTCGACCCGGAGATCCTGCTGATGGACGAGCCGGCGTCGGCGCTCGACCCCATCGCCACGTCGAAGATCGAAGAGCTGATCTACGAGCTGAAGGACAACTACAGCATCGTTATCGTCACCCACAACATGCAGCAGGCCGCGCGCGTCTCCGACCGCACCGCGTTCTTCATGCTCGGCAAATTGATCGAATACGGCGACACCCGGCAGATCTTCATGAACCCGAAAGAGAAGATGACGGAAGATTACGTGACCGGGAGGTTCGGATAGGGGGTTGCGAGGTCTCCGCGCATCCGACGACCCCGAGACCGCGAGACCCCGAGACCCCGAGACCGCGAGACCACATATGCAAAGACACTTCGATCGAGACATAGACGACCTCAAGGACCTCATTCTAAGAATGGGGGCCATGGTGGAAGACGCCATGAGCCGCTCCATCCGCGCGCTGCTGGAACGCGACACCGACCTGGCCGCCGACGTCATCGCCCACGACGATGAGATCGACCGGATGGAGGTGACTATCGACGAGAAGACCATCGAGCTGATCGCCAAGATGCAGCCGGCGGCGACCGATCTCCGCTTCGTGGCCGCGGTCATGAAGATCACGCCGGAGCTGGAGCGCATCGCCGACCTGGCGCAGGACGTCTGCGAGCGGGTGATCGAGCTGAACCGCGATCCGATGCTGAAGCCGATCGTGCAGCTCCCGCATCTGGCCGAGGACGCGCAGACCATGGTGCGCCAGGCGCTCGACGCGTTCGTGCGCGGCGACGCGCAGCTCGCGCGCGCCGTCATCGCCCACGATGACGTCGTCGATCAGCTCACCGAGGACTCGTTCCGCACCCTGCTGACGTACATGCTGGAGAATCCGCGCAACATCGCGCCGGCCATCCGGTTGACCTTCATCGGCAAGTATTTCGAGCGGATGGCTGACGGCGCCACCAACATCTGCGAGATGGTGGTCTACCTGGTGGAAGGAAAAGTCATCAAGCACGCCGGAAACGAATGAAACGGATCACCGTCATCGAAGACGATGCCGACATCGCCTTCACCATCCGCCTGAACCTCGAGCGCGAGGGCTACAAGGTCGTCCATTTCGCCAACGGCCAGGAGGGGCTGCTCGCCGTGCAGCAGGGCGGCGCCGACTTCGTGATCCTCGACCTCAACCTCCCCGACCTCGACGGCCTGACCATCTGCCGCGAGCTGCGGCGCGATCCGACGACCAAGGCCATTCCCATCCTGATGCTGACCGCGCGCGGCTCGGAGCGCGACCGCGTCACCGGCCTGGAGCTCGGCGCGGACGACTATCTGACCAAGCCGTTCAGCATGCGCGAGCTGGTCGCCCGCGTCGGCGCCATCTTCCGCCGCAGCCGCGGCGCGCTCGAGACGTCCGGATACGACGACGGCGAGCTGCGCATCGACGAGAAGGCGCACCGCGTCTACGTCCGCGGCGACGAGGTGAAGCTGGCGAAGAAGGAGTACGAGCTGCTGCTGCTCCTGCTGCGCAACCGCGGCTCGGTGATCTCGCGCGACCGGATCTTGTCGGAGGTGTGGCAGATGTCGGACGACATCGAGACCCGCACCGTCGACGCGCACATCCGCAATCTGCGCAAGAAGATCGGCTCCGCCCGGATCGCCACCGTCGTCGGCTTCGGCTACCGTTACGATCCACCCTCGTGACCATCGCCCTGCTGATCGCCGCCGCCGCGCTGGCCGTCGTCCTCGGCGCGCTGCTGGCGCGCACGCGTCGCGACATGCGCCGTCTCGCCGCCCGCCTCGAGCGCACCGACCCGCAGGCGGTGGCCTCGCTCGACGTCGATTCGTTCGGCGATCTCGATCCCATCGCAGCGCACGTCTATCGCCTCCGCTCCGATCTCGAGCGCCGTTTGGCCGCTGCCGAATGGCAGCAGGCCATGCTGCAGCACATCCTCAACGGGATGGGGGAGGGGGTGCTGGCCATCGACGCGGAGCGCCGCGTGGTGCTGGCCAACCGCCGCTTCATCGAGCTCTTCGCGCTCGACGCCGGCTTCACCGGCCGTCCCCTCGGCGAGGTCGTCCGGCACGCCGCGGTCTTCGCCGGCTTCGACGGCGCGCTGGCGCGGCAGGAGGCCGCCGAGCGGCTGACGGTGCGCGAGCGATCGATCGAGATGCGCGCCTTTCCGCTGCCGTCGCGCGACATCGCCGCGGTGGCACTCTTCATCGACGTCACCCGCGTGGAGGAGCTCGAGCAGATGCGCCGCGAGTTCATCGCCGACTTCTCGCACGAGGCCCGCACCCCGCTCGCCGCGCTCCGCTCGGCCGTCGATACGTTCGAGGCGGGGCACGCCGCGCCGGAGGACGATCGGCAGCTTCGCCGCATCATGGCCCGGCAGATCCGCCGGCTGGAGCGCCTGGTCAACGATCTCGCGGAGCTGAGCAGCATCGAAGCGGGCGATCTCAGTCTGGAGCGGACGGACGTCGATCTGCGCCGGCTGGTCGACGACGTCTGCGAGGACTTCGCCGAGCGCGCCGCGCAGAAGGAGCTGCGTTTCGTCGTCACCGGCCCCGGCGTGCGCGCCAGCGCCGACCCGATGCGCATCCAGCAGGCGCTGGCGAATCTGGTCGACAACGCCATCAAGTACGGCGGCTCGTCGACCACCATCGACGTCGAGGTCGCCGACCTCGGCGACGCGGCGACCATCCGCATCACGGATCACGGCGAAGGTATCCCTCCGTCGGAGCGCGAGCGGATCTTCCGCCGCCTCTACCGCGTCGACAAGAGCCGCTCGCAAGACGTCGCCGGCACCGGCCTGGGGCTGGCCATCGCCAAGCACATCGTCCTGCTCCACCGCGGCACGATCGAGGTGGAGGGAGAGGTGGGGCGGGGCGCGGCGTTCGTGGTGCGGCTGCCGCGTTGAGGGTTACGCGTCGGCGGGAAGGAGCCGGAAGCTCCTCCGTTTCGTCAACGGGCGCATGGCGCGAAAGTGCCGCTCGTCGAGAGTGAAGATGTCGTAGGTGCCGTATCGTTCCGCGAGGACTACGATGGAGGCGTCGGAGAGGCCGATGCCCAAGGAGCGATAGCGCTCGATTACCCCACGGGCCGCGACAACATCCGCGGCACTGAACGGCGCGAGTTGGTAGACGCCAGCGCCCACTTCATTGAGAAATGCCAATTCGCCTTCCACGCCGGCAAAGCGCTGAACGAGGTAGTCCATCTCCGCGACGACGAAGGGCGAAATGATCCGAGGCGGACGGGCATCCGCTAGCGCTCGGGCACATTCGGGATGACGCGGTTGATCGGGAGTCAAAGCGGCGAGCAGGCCGCTCGTGTCGACAAGGATCACTCGCCGAAGCCTTTGAGATACTCGTCCACTTTTTCGGCGAGATCGCGTGGAAACCTGCCTTTCGCGAAGAGGGGGATGCGAGGCTTTGGCGGAAGACGGCGCTTCATGGCCGCTTCGAGAGCTTCCCGCATGATTTCGGCCTCGGAGGATCCGTCGACTTCGGCAGCCAGTTCGATCTCTTGTTTCAACTCGTCCGGAAGATAGAGGGTTGTCTTTTTCATACCATACATTATGCCCTACGTTACTCCACACCCCGGCGCCGGTGACTCAGATCTCCTTGAGGATCTCGGCGCGCCGCTTCTGGTGCTCATCTTTGGTGATGAGGCCCTTCTTCAGCAGGTCGTCGAGCTTCTTGAGGCGCTCCTCGACGCTTTCCTTCGCCGGCGCGGAGGCCGTGGTCGACGCTGCGGTCCCTTTCCCGGAAGCCCAGGCACTCTGCAGCACTGAATCGGAGAGCGTGTTCGCCACCGCTTCTTTGAACGCGTCGCTGAGCACCTCGCTGCAGTTCTGCGCGCTGCGCGCGCGTCCGTAGCGGTGCGCCGTGCCGGACGCCGCGCCTTCGGCGAGCGCCTTGCCGTTCTTGTCGCTCAGCTTGTACGTGACCTTCACCTCGGAGGCGTACACCGAGCCGAGGGCCTTGTTGCCTTCATTGACATAGAAGCGCATCAGGCGGATGACGAGCTGGCGATCGGCGGGAGTCGCGGTCTTGAGACCCCACGAGGTCACGATCTGTTCCGCCGCCGCGGCCGCGTATTGCTTCGGCTCCGTGCTGGCGCGAATCGGAAACGGCTTGTCGTCGTCGTTGGTCCCGTCGCCAATGACGAGCGGATCTGCCTGCCCGCGGCCGTCTTCGATCGTCAGGGCGACGGTTCGCTCGATCATGGACGGCGCGAGATCGGCCGAGCTGGCGTGCACCCCTTCCTGTGGTGCGAACTTCAGGTCGACGACGAGCTCCTTCGTCGAGTCCCCGGCGATGACGGAAGCCGCACAAGCGATGAGCGTCGCGGCGATGACCACGGTGTTTCGGTGCATTGATCCTCCATTAGGGATGTGTCGAACAAGGTACACCCTACAGCGTCGTCCGCAATGCCGCCAGCTTCTGCGCGAAGCGCGCCGGCTCGTAGCGGTCCTTCGTCTGCACCTCGGCGAACAGCGCGTCGAGCGCTTGGGTCATCGCGCTCTTGAGAAGCGCGGGGTTGTTGCGGGTGAGGGCGGCCGCCAGGCTCTGCAGCGCGAGCGCAGCTTGCTGGGCGGTCTGGAGGTCGTAGGTCACGGCATCGTCGGCGGTGATGGTGCGCATCATGGTGCGGACGTCGGCGTCGCGCCACGGGAGGGCGGTGATGCGCGGGAGGGCGGTCTCGATCGATCGCTTGGCCGCATCGGCGGCGCTGGCGACGCCGCTCGGATCGTTCATCCGCGCGACGCGCGCGGCGACGGTGCGCACGGCGTCGTCGAGCTGCGCGCGGGCCGAGGGGGCGGCGCGGTCGACCACCAGGCGCAGCACCGCCCACTGCTTCGGGCTCCACGCCGGCAGGCCGGCGCGGCCGGTCCAGCCGCGCTCCTGCCGCCAGGTGCTCCCTTCGAGCGCGTGATGGCAATTCGCGCAGCTCATGTCGGAAAACTCCGGCCATTTGTTGCCGCGCGCGTGGCGGGCGAGGTTGGCCAGCGAGTCGCGGAAGGCCATGGCCTGCCCGACCGCCCACGCCGGCACGCCGTGTGTTTCCTTGCGCGGGGTCCAGTGCGCCGGCATGGTCTCGGTGTAGTTGTCCAGCTCGAAGGCGAGCAGCGGGTGCCCGGAGGCGATCAGCTCGTGGTCGACGTCTTTTTCCGCGCTGCCGAGGTGGCAGCGATCGCAGCCGTGGGCGCGGACGCGGAGGTCGCGCAGGTCGATCATCCCGCGGGCGACGGATTGCTCGTGCGTCCATCCGGCCTCGGTGTGCTCCCCGCGCCAGCCGCCCGCGGGGCCGTGGCAGGTCTCGCACTGCACGCCGTCCTCGGGGTCGATGCGGCCGGCCACTTTGGATGCGGGAACGTTGGTCGAGTGGCAGTCGAGACAGAGCGTCTCCTGATAGGCCTTCTTCTTCAGGTGCATGTTGCGGACGATGCGGACGGAGAGCGCATTGAAGAGGATGTTGTAGGCGCGGGCGTGGCGGTCGCTGTTGAGCCACGTGTAGTACTCGTTCTGCAGGACGCGGCTCGACTGCAGCGGAAGGGTGGAGCCGTGGCAGCCGGAGTTGGCGCAGGAGGCGACGCCGGCGAATTGGCCCGGCTGCGCGGCGAGCGGCGCGGCGATGAGGAAGAGCCAAGCGAGACGTTTCATTGGACCGTGAATACCTTTCCGTCGCGCAGGTAGAGCCGCTGCATTTCCGGCAGCGTCATCGGGCGCGCGCCGATGCGGTTGAAGATGGAGACCTGGTTGCCGCTCTCGTCGACGGCGCGATCGCGGTCGAGGCCCTTGGAGATCGCCAGCGCTGGACCGTGCGTCTTGCGCCGCGCGATGAGACGCGGCGCCGGCCGCGGACTGAAGCCGGCGTACGCCGGCGTCCACTCCGGCGAGGTGAGCTGCAGGATCTTCAGCCCCTCGGCGTCCGCAACGTAGGCGAAGGCGCTGGCATTGGTCGACGCGACCTTGACGTCGTTCACATCTTTTAGTCCCTCGGTCACCACTTGATCGATGCGCGGTTTGTCCGGCCGCTCGATGTCGACGATCACCAGCCCCTTCGCCCCCGCGGCGACGTAGGCGTAGGTGCGCGCGACATAGACGCTGCGCGCGCCGTCGATCGGCACGGTGGCCACGAGCGCCGGCTTCGCCGGGTCGGTGATGTCGATGACGTGCAGGCCGGTGTCGTCTGTGACGAACGCGTAGCGGAACTGGATGGCGATGGAGCGCGGCGGTGTCATCCTGAGCGTGAGCGAAGGATCGGTGTGGGCGGGAGGCTCACGTCGCGCGCCACCCGCCCGCACCGGTCCCTCGCTCACGCTCGGGATGACAAAGGTGGCAATGATCCGCGGCGCGAGCGGGTGATCGATATCGACAACCACAAGCCCGCGCGTAGTGCCCACGTACGCGTAGCGTCCCGCCACCGTCACCGTCTCCGCGCCGCGCAGCGCGCCGTCGGGATTGAAGGTCAGGGCGCGGGTGAGGAAATTGTTCGACGGGTCGCCGTCGGTGAGCGTCGAGACGTCGACGAGGATCAGCCCTTCCTCGCGGTCGCTGATGTAGGCGTAGCGATACAGCGGATGAATCGGTTGCTCTTCCGGAAATGGTTTGCGAAAAGCCATCGGCATCGTCGTTGGTAGCGCGACCGACGTCGCGAACTTGGTGCGAACGAACGTCCGCTGTCCGCGCGGCGACACCGGCGCGGAGACGATGCGCTCGGAGAAGTCCTTGTTGTCGATGTTTGCCACGTCGTAAACCTCGAAGCCCTCCTCGCCGTTGGCGGCGAAGAGGTACTCGCCGCGGAGCTGAAGCGAGAGCGCGTCGCCGTGGTGATGATGCGCGGTCTGCAGCTCGAGCTTGCGCGCGGCGTGCTGTTGAAAGAAGTCGGGATAGACGATCGAATGCAGTGAGGAGCCGATGACCGCCTGCGGCTCGTCCCACTCCGTCACCGCCACGGCCTCGAATCCGTTCGATCCCTCCGCCACCCAGGCGTAGCGGCCGATGAAGTTCACGAAGTTCGTCCCCTGCAGGAGGAGCTGCGCCATCCAGGCGTTGTTGTCGTTCTCCTTCGTCAGATGGCAACTGTTGCAGCCTTGCGTCTCGCGTGTGCGGACGGTGTGCGGCACGTGCGGGTTGAAGGCCTGGCTGCTGTAGCCGGGCGAGGAGATCGGCGGCTGCTGAATATAGATGCGCTGTCTCAGAGCGTTGGTCGAGCTGATGACCAGCGCGCTCGACGAGCGCACCGGCGCGAGCTTGTGGCCTTTGGTCGTGCCGTTGACGCCGAGCATGAAGGTGTCGGTGCGGATGACCTGCGGGTTGTACGACGCGAAGTTGCGCGTGGTGTCGCCCTCGAAGTGCTTCACGTCAGACTTCGCGTTCGCGTCCTGCGGCAGATGGCAGCCGGAGCACGACGTCATCCACGAGGTGTGGCAGGCGTAGCAAGTCATGGTCTCCATGTGCTTCGGCGAGTGCGCGTTGGCGGCGGTGGTGGAGCCCTTGACCTGGATGACCTGCCACTCCATGCCGGGATTGACCATCGAGCGCTGGAAGAGTCGACCGTTCACCCAGGCAAAGCGACGACGCCCGTCCGGGGTCGTGCCGAGCGTGAGATCGTTGCCGCCCGGCGGCGCCGCGGGTCCTGATGTGCGCAGTGTGGCCACGCGGTCGACGGAGCCGTGGCAATCGATGCACTCGATCTCGATGGAGTTCGCGTACTCGCCGTAGAGCTGCCCGTTGCCGTGCTCGTCCTGCGCGAAGTGGCAATCGGCGCAGTGCATCCCCCTCTCGAGATGGATGTCCTTGAGGTGCACGGATTTCGTGAACTTGGCCGGATCGTCGAAGGGGACGACCTTACCTCCCGCGTCGAGCAGGTTGCCCTTGCGGTCGCGTTTGTAGACGGCCATGAAGTTCCAGCCGTGGCCGTGGTAGTCGGCGAACTGCGTGTTTTTCGCCTTTGCGTTGAGGCTCGAGACTTTCTCCAGGAAATCGGGATCGCTCCACAATCCGCGCGTCGCGGCGCCTTCGGGGTTCGCGTCGAGGCTGGCGCGCGTCTCCGCTTCGGTCGGATATTTCTGCTGCTTCGGCCACAGGAGCTTCGCGTCGCTCTCGTAGTCCCACATCGTGTATCCGAGGTAGGTATTCACGAAGGAGTTCGGCTGGTGCATGTGGCAGCTCATGCACTGGCTGGTCGGTACCGCGCGCGTGAACTGGTGGCGGATGGGATGCCCCTTCTCGCTCTTCGGGATTGTTGGATCGGCGGTCTGCGACTTCCCATCATTGCCGAACGCGGCCCAGGGCCCGGCGTGCGCGGGATCGCGGTCGTTGGCGTACACCACGTGGCACGCGGTGCAGCCGCTGGAGCGGTAGTCGCCGGGGTGGTCGTTCGTGCCGAGGAACGAGAGGTGCGGGTCGTTGAGCCGCGTCTTGTGGATGTTGATGAGGCCGGGGCTGATGCGGAGCCCGGTGCCGCGGCCACGATTGCCGAGGCGGATGTCGGGCTTGCCCGCTTCTTCGTTCGGACTCGGATTGCCGATCTCGGGTGGCGACGAGCCCTGCGCGACGCCGCCGCGCTCGAAGGCCCGGAAGTACTCGCCGGGCTGCATGATCTCCCACCGCGGCATGGGGATGAGCATGGCAAGCGCGCCGCGCGCGATCTGCTCGGGGGTGGGCGGCGTGGCGGGCTTCACCGCGCGCGGTTTGCCGTCGCGGTCGTAACTCTCGCCGAGGATGGCGCGCTTGGTGGGGAGGATGCCGTTCGCGTACGCCGCCGCGGCCCAGAAGACCGAGGAGGTGGTCATGGTGCTGCGCGGGACGGCGTTGACTTCCTTCTGATGACAGCCGCCGCAGGTCTCCTGCGCCACGCGGAGGTCGCCGGGATTGACGAACTTCACGAACTCCGCCGACTCCTGCAGCAGCGCGGTGTACGTGCGCGGCGGGTTGGCGGAGGTCTTCCAGATCTCCGGGTGGCGGGGCTGGACGTGCGCGGCCTCTTTGGTGGTTGCGGTGGCGTTGCCGCCGTGGCAGTCCGTGCAGCCGAGGCGCACGGCGGGGGAGACGTGCATCGGCTCGATGTTTTTGTGGCAGGAGAGGCAGCCGCGCGACAATTCCTCCGCCGCGGCCTGCGTTTGCGACGGCTTGTATTGCGCCGCGATCGAAAGCGCGACGAGGAGAAGGAGCGCCGCCGTCCCGGCGGCTGGACCGGCGGCGTCCCGCCGCCGCGGGGGCGCAGGCGAGGACGCCTGCTGGCCAGCCGGCGGGGACGCCGGCGTTCCGAAGTCAAAAGGTGAGGATGACATTCGTGAAGACGTGGTACAGCGTCTTGTCCTTTTCGTAGATGTCCTTGAACCCCCGCCCCGGGATGAACGCCGCGGCGCCGCCGACCACCACGGCGTTGTTGCTGAGGAACGGGCGGTAGCGGAGGCCGAGGCTGATGTCTTCGCCGAGGTGCTTGTGGATGTTGCCCTGGAAGAGCAGCGCCTCGATGGGTTTGGTGGTGTCGAGGCGGATGCTGTTGGCGGTGACGATGGCCTTGAGGCGCGGCGTGACGTCGACGTCGAGACCGGCGGTGACGAGCTGCAGGCCGGGGTTGACGAAGTTCGGCTGCCCTTCGTCCTTGCTGCTGCGGAGCGACGGGAGGAGGCTGCCGCGCTCGACCAGCGCGACGCCGGTGCCCGCGAGCTTGATGCCGAGGCGGTTGAAGAAGCTGAAGCCGCCGCCGGCGAAGCTCGCGGCGTCGTAAATCGAGTCGAAGCCGTGGGCGTCGCGGTCGCGCGGGTTGCGGTCGCCGGTGGCGTAGAAGAATCCGAGGCGGGGGCGCAGCCAGTCGCGGTCGTAGGAGAGCTCGAGCGCGGCCATGCCGGCGCTGACGCGGACCGAGTCGCGGTCCTTCAGTTTCGGATCGGGGCCGGCGATGGGATTGAGGGAATCGCGGCCGGCGACGACGTAGAGCGCGTGATCGAGGTTGATGCGGCCGAGGTGGCCCAGACCCGCCGCGCCGAGGTAGACGGCGTCGATGGAGTGCGGGGTGAAGACGCCGACCGGCGCGGGGCGCACCAGGATGCCGTTGCGATCATATCTGAACGATTTTTTGTCATGAAAAGCATGGATGCTAAATGATTGCGTAAAACCTTTATGAATGAAGTCCTGCCAGTAGACGTTGGCCACCAGCACCTGCTGCCCGCGCCGCTCCCACAGCGTATTGAGGCCGCTGTTGGTGTCTTTCTCCCGGCGGTCGAAGAGGGCCAGGTTGTACTGGAAGCGGTTCGAGGCGTAATTGCCGAAGAGGCGCACGCCGGCGTTGGTGTCGCTGAAGATGAAACCGCGGAAGTCGCTGGAGAACGGCTGGGAGCCGACGCGGATGGAGAGGGAGTCGTAGTTCGGCGAGAGGTCGCGCAGCTTCCGCTCGTAGAAGATCTCCTGGAGGGCGAGGAAGCCGTTGGAGCGCTTGGTGCCGCGCCGCACGTCGGGCTTGACGACGGCGTTCTCCTCGACCCGCAGGTGATTGAGGTTGGCGATCAGCGTCACCTTCAGCCGCTGCGACGCGGGCTTGAACGCCGTGTCGCCCTGAAAAGCCTCGGCGGAGACGGCGATGGTCTGGTTGAAGACGTTCTGGTCGTCATCGCCGAAGAACTCGATGCTGCCGGGGCGGACGGTGCTGACACCCGACGGCGTCGGCAGAGTGCGCGACTCGGCGAGGGTGTCGGAGACGCCGGTGAGAACGAAGAAGAGGTCGTTGCTGCCGCGGACGGGGAAGTCGCCCTTGAGGATGTTCTTGTTGTACGGGTCCCACCGCCCGCGCGAGTTTTCGTCCAGCTCGTACGGCGGCGGGACGATGCGCCAGCGGTCGGTCATCTCCAGGTAGTTCTCGGGATGCGGCTGCTCCGGCATGCCGTAGATCACGCGGCGCGTCTCGAACGGGAACTGCCGCTGCAGGATGCCGGGAAGCTGGACGCGCAGAAGGCCTGTGGTGGTCTCCCCACCGATCGTGGTGGTGACGGTGTAGGTGCCGGTCGGCAGCGGCGCGGTCCACGTCACCTGCCACGCGCCGCCCGCGCCGACGGTGCCGGTCGCGCTGCCCTTCGATTCGACGGCAACGGTGACGGGCGTGCCCGCGGGCGCGGTCGTCGTCCCGCTGATGATGAACGGGATTTGGTCGGTGAAGATTGGATCGGTGGCAAAGAGGGGCGTGGCCAGGAGCAGCATCACCACCGTCATCCTGAGCCGCGCAGACGGCGAAGGATCTCCGCCGCGCAACCTGAGATCCTTCGCTTCGCTCAGGATGACGGTGGTCACGAGCACGGTCCCCCTCCGCACTCCGTCACCCCCTCCGGCTGCCGCGGGAACTTGAACATCGGCAGACGGACGCCTTTGATCTTCACCTGGTCCGCCCAGATCTTCCGGTCAGGGAGGAACTCGCCGGCGGCGAGGTAAGTGACGTAATCGTCCTGCTCCACGCCGTCGCCGCTCACGCCCAGCCCGCCCACCAGCTTGCCGTTGGCGTAGAGCGGCGTCGCGCCGGGGAAGAAGACGATTCCGTTGCCCGGCTGACACGGATTGGCGAGGTCGCTCTGAAAGAGCGGATAGAACGGTCCGGGATCGGACGAGTCGATGCCGGGCGGGAACAGCGGCTGCGCGCCGAAGCCGATGGTGCGGTTGGTGATCGCCATGCCGGCCGTAACGCCCGGCAGACCCTGCGTGCTGAAGGCGACCACGTTGCGCGCCTTGGCCACGGCGACGTCGATGGAGAAGACCGTGGCGTCGGGCATCCGATAGAGGGCGAGGATGTCGCCGTTGACGTCGGCGACGGCGATGACCATCCGCGCGTACGAATTGAGTGGCAAGCGGATGATGCCGCGCGTGCGCTTCGCCGCGGCGATGGCCCGCTGCACGATCGCGTCGACCTGCGTCAGCGTCAGCGTTCCCCCCTTCGGGCCGGCGAGGTATTCGTTGTCGGCGCAGCGCCCGGGAAACGTGCCGCCGACGAGCGTTCCGGCGCTCGTTCCCGGCGACGTCCCCGCCGGCCGCTCCAGACCGACCGGCGCGCCGCTGCTGTCGAAGCGCAGCTTCTGATCGGGGCCGAGGAAGGGGAGGCGGATGCCGTCGATGAAGACGTTGCCCGGCTCGGGCAGCGGATACGCCGGCACCGGCGCGATGCCCGCCGTGCCGAACGCGCCGGTGACCGCGGCGAACTCGGCGAGCTGCGGGTCGCCGGCGATGCCCGCCACGCCAATGCCGCCGACCAGCTTCCCGCCGCGATAGAGCGGGATGCCGCCGGCGTTGACCGGGCGGTCGAACGGAAATTGCGGATACGGTCCGTCGTCGGGTTGCAGTTTGCCGGTGACGATGCCGGGGCCGCGTCCGCCGTTGACCGACTTCGCCGGCGGCACCTCCTTGAAATTGTTGAAGAGGATGCCGAGGTCGCAGCCGCGGTTGGTGTTCTCGATGCCGTAGAGCGGGGCGTTGGGGGCGTTGACCACGCCGGGCGGGAAGTGCACCCCGCTGATGAAGCGCACCGTGCGCGACGACAGCGGCGCCATGTTGTGGCTGAAGAACGCCGCGGTGCGCGCCACGCCGACCGCCTGATCGTCATTCGCCGCACCTGCCGCCGGCTGGCGGAACAACGCCTGCACGCGGCCGGCGCGGTCGACGACGGCGATGGTCGCGGTGTTCACGTTCAGCGCCGCGGCGGCCGCGCGCACGATCGTGTCGCTTTCGAGAGGCGTCAGCGTGGTGAACGATGGCGCGGGCCCGTCGCCGATCGCGCCCTCGAAACAAGTTTGGAACGCGGGCGGCGTCACAGTCGCGCGTCTGCCGGCGCCCATAGCGGCGAGCGCCGCGACGACGAGGCAGGGGAGCCACGAGCGTTTCATTCAGATCTGGTAGAGAAATGCGGCGGCGTTGTCCGCCAGGACGATCGTATCGCCCCTCTTGAGCTGCACCTCGGTGATGCGCTGTCCGCCGGCGGTGCCGAGGAATGTGCCGTTGGTGGAGCCTTGATCGATGGCGTGGACTTTTCCGTCGCGCGGCAGGATGCGGACGTGGCGCTTGGAGACGCGCGAGTCGGCCACCACGATCTGCGCCAGCGTGGCGTCGCGGCCGATGTAGACGCCGTTCTCTTCGACGATGAAGCGCTGCCCTTCCAGCGGGCCGGCGGTGCAGAGCAGCATGCCGTACCACTGCACCAGTTCCGTGGCTTCCGGCGGGGCGGAGCGCTCGTCGGTCGAGCGGTCGTGAACCAACGGCACGTTGACCGTCTCCCTGGACACCGATGGAGGAGGCGGCTCGGGCGTGCGGGGGGCGGGTGAGGTGGCGGGGGGTGGTGGCGGGGGGATGTTGATGGCCGCCATCTTCGCGGTCGGCTGCACGGCGGCGCGTTTCTCGGCGATCCGGTCGTCGGGCTTCACGCGCAACCGCTGATAGACCGCCATCCCCACCGGCACCAGCAGCACCAGCAGCAGGATCACGATCGCAGCCAGAAGAATCGTTCCCAGCATTTCCGCTCCATCCCCTCCCATTCAAAGCAGTCCGGCCTGCACCATTTTCGCCGGAAGCGACTTCGAGCGCTCATGGTACCTGTGACAAGTGACGCAGGTGGTCGCCGACTTGCCGCCCGCCCCGTGACAGGCGACGCAGTCCTTCCGCGACGGCATCATGACGTCCTGAGTATTCGTGCTCTGCCGCGCGCCTTCGTGACAGTTCTCGCAGCGCACGCTGGTGTGCTTGCCGCCATGATCGAACGGCATGTGCCCGAGCCAGCGCGTCTGCAGGACGGGCGGCGTGACGGCGAGGCGGTTGCCGGCGGGACGGATGACGTGGCAGAGCTGGCACTTGGCCTTGATCACCTGCTCCGCGTAGACCGCCGAGCGGTCGTCGTTCGACCTCGGGCGCGTCGTCAGGATCCGGCGGATCTCCTCGGGCGACTTTCCCGCCAGCTCTCGGTTGCCGCTGTACATTCCGATGACGAATCCGTAGACCACGCCCGGATCGCCGCCGTGCGGGACCTCGTCGGTGGGAAAGCGGCGGTCGAAGGTCAGCTTGTGGCAGCGCTGGCAGTCGGCGGCGAACTTGATCGGCTTCGGGTCGATGGTCTCGCCCGACACGAGCAGCTTGTGGCACGAGGTGCACTCCAGCACCTCGCGGCGCCCTTCGCCGTTGAACACGCCGGCCGGCCGAAGGTGCAGCTTGTGATTGAAGCGCAGCGTGTCGGGGTCGGGCGGGAAGGTGAAGTCGGGGTGCCGGTCGCCGAACACCGCGATCTGCGCGATGGCCGGCCGGACCCGCGCGCCCGGCTTCACGTGCGCCTGGAGAACGGCGTGGCAGCCGACGCACGTCGTGTCGTCCATCAGCGCCAGCTTCGGCGCGTCGCGATGCTCGGGATGGCAGGAGATGCACGGCGGCGCCGCCGCCTCGGTCGCCGCGTGCGGCGCACGCGCATGGCAGGCGATGCAGCGCCGGTCGGTGACACCGCGCCACGGCTCGTGGCACGCGCGGCAGTCCTTGGCCACCGACTTTCCGTTGTCGCCGCCGCGGGAATGCGCCGACGACACGCCGCCCGGCATGAAGATCGTCTGCCGCTCCGGCCGGATGACTTCCGCGACCACCGCCAGCGCGGCGATGGTCAGCAGCGCGACGAGCGAGAGCTTGGTGAAGTACGGCCGGCGGAGGCGGAAGGCGTCGGCGTAGTCGATCTTCGGCGCCCTGAGTACGCCGCCGCCGGCGACCGGGGCGGGGAGCGCGTCTTCTTCATCCTCGGCGAGGCCCGCTTTGCGCGCCGCCGTTTGCACCACCCGGAGGAACAGCGGGCGTCCTGCCTCGGCGAGCTGCACTTCCACGCGCAGGTTGCCGATCTCGATGACGTCGCCCTTCGACAATCGCGCCGACTCGACCGGCTTGCGGTTGACGTACGTGCCGGTGATGCTGCCCTTGTCGGTGATGGCGTAGCCGGCGGCGTCGGTCTGGATGACGGCGTGCTCGAGGGAGACCGCCGGATTGTCGGAGCGGAGGTCGGCGTTGGTGCCTCGCCCGATGCGCAGCATGTCGCCGCTGACCTGGTTCAGCACCAGGCCGCGGGCGGTGACGCGCTGCAGGACGAAGCTCACCCGACCTTCCTGTAATAAAACACCGCCACCACGTGCACCACGGCGAACACCATCGCGGCGATGGTGAACGGCACGTGCAGGTAGAGCCACGCCTCGAGCACGTTCTTGTAGCGCTGCTGATAGATGAGGCGCAGCAGCAGCTCCTTGCGCTGCCGCGACACCACGAGCATCTGCCGCAGGTCGTCCTGCTCTTCCTTGCCCACCAGGCCGATGAGGTTCGACCAGTCGCCGCCCACCTGCGCCTTGCGGCGGCTGCGGGTGAAGAGCAGCCGCCACCCCGCCAGCCATCCCGGCTGCGACTCGTGGATCAGCTCCGTGTAAATGCGCTGAAACGGCGGCGACTTGTCCGACGCGATGCGCGCCATCGACCGGGAGAGCTGGTTGAGCTGGTCGCTGATCTCGACGACGGTCAGGTTGCTCTCCACCTCGGTCAGCAGGCGCGGGACGGTGACGTAGAGAATCGACCCCGCCGCGCCGCTCACCACCACGATCCCAACCAGCACGAACGTGGCGACCGCGATCCCGTCATTGAAGCGGAAGCCGGTGTGGAACAGCAGGATCACCGCGGCGAGGATGCCGAGGTAGATGTGCGACTGCATCCACTGCTCGAGCGTGCCGAAGGTGGAGCGATACGCCCGCTTCCGGATCCCGAACGCCGCCAGGAGCAGAATCAGCGCCGAACCGGCGATGCCGTAGGCGATGCCGATTCGCGAACCCCCATGAGGGTATTCACGCTGGGCGGACCAGAAGTAGAGCGCGGTCACCGCGATCAGCAAGACCACGAAAATGATTCGCCATGTCGGACCAGAGCGCGGGACAGGCATGATTCAAAGATGAAAGATGAATGATGAAAGATGAACGGATCCGAATTCATCTTTCATCGTTCATCCTTCATCTTTCCCCTCGAGAGATCACGATCTCCTCCAACGTCTCCCGATACTCCTCCGGCGTCAGCCTGATGGCCGCCCCCGTCGGACACGAACGCACGCACGCCGGCCCACCGCTGATCTCGCGGCAGAGATCGCACTTCACGGCCACGGTCTGCTCCGCTTCCTCTTTCGTCTTGCGGAACAGCGCGGCCACCCAGCTGAAGAGCGATTTCTTCGGCTCTTTGTGCACCATGAAGATGTTGTCGTAGGGGCAGTTGCGCTCGCAGTTGCCGCAGCCGATGCAGTTGCTCTTGATGTAGACCTCGCCGCGGGGGTCGCGCTGGATGGCGTCGGGGGGACAGTCGAGCATGCAGAGCGGGTTCTCGCACTGCCAGCAGGAGTTGGGCGCCAGCAGGTTGTAGAACTTGATCCCGGTCAACGACAGTCGGGCCTGGCCGTCGGTGTGGACGCCCTCGCAGGCGTCGACGCAGTTGCCGCAGCGGATGCATTTGTGCTCATCGATGATGAGCGTCTGCGTCCCCATCACCACTTCTTCCCGGATGAGGTCCTCGAGCAGATTGCCGGCGCCCGGCGTGGCGTCGGCGATCAGCCCGGCGATGCGGCGCTCCTCGAGCTTCTTGCGCGGTACCTCGCGCAGCTCGGGATTGGTGGCCAGAAAGTTGTTGAAGTCGCGCTTGGAGAGCTTGATCAGGTCCGACGGGAAGATCGTCGTCACGGTGCTGGTGCGCGGCATGTCGGAGAAGAGCGCCGCCTCGCCGAAGAAGTTGCCGGCCACGAGGTAGGACAGCACCACCTCTTTCTCGCCCGACTTCTTCGACACCTTCACCATCCCGTTGCGGATCAGATAGAACGCGTCGGCCTGATCGCCCTCGCGGAAGACCGCGGCGTCCTTGCCGAGGTTGACCACGTTGCTGCGGTCGACCAGCTCGCCGAGAAGGGTGGAGGGGATGTCGGGGAAGAGATAGCCGCCGAAGGCGCGCAGCAGGAATGCCTGATCGACCAGCGCCCGCGCGTGCGGCGCGTTGGCCAGCAGCTTGAGGATCGCCTTGCGCGGGATCTCGATCAGCCGCGTGGGGCCGATGGCGCGCGCCGTCGCCGTGCGGCGCCGGCCGGAGATGAGGCTCATCTCCCCGAAGAAATTGCCGGCGGTCAGCTCGGCGACCTTCACATCATGCGTCTCCTTCTCCGGCCGCTTCCACAGCTCCACGCGGCCGGCGGCGATGATGAGGAAGTCGTTGGTGTAGTCGTTCTGCCGGATGATGATCTCGCCGTCGCGGTACTCGCGGACGCGCGCCGCCAGGAAGGTGTCGCGGAGCTGCTGCTCGTCGGCCGCGGCGAGCAGCGGCACGCGGTCGCGCAGGGTCTGGATGCGCTCGCGCACCGTCCCTTCCCAGAACGGCATCCGCTCCTCGAGCACCGCCTCGTCGGCCGGCTCGACCTCGCGCCCCATCAGGTGCTCGATGACCTCGTAGCCCTGATTCATCCCCAGCTTGATCAGATCGCGCCCGCTGGCCGCGCCGATGAGGAAGAGTCCCGGCACGCTCGACTCGTGCACGGGGCTGAGCAGCGGGCGCGCGTCTTTGCCGTCGCCGTTGTATCGGATGCCGATCGACTCGAAGAACTTCCGCGGCGCGTCGGCGCCGAGCTTGAGGAAGATCAGCTCCGCCGGGATGCGGGTGACGTCGCCGCGCACGCTGAGATCGGCGTAGCCGGGATAGACCTGCTTGACGCCGGCGTTGTAGTAGATCGTCAGTTGCCCGGTCGCCTGCCGGCTGAGCACTTCCTTGGTCAGCACGTCGTTCGCGCGCGCGATCTCCGGCCCGCGGACGACCAGCCCGACGTGGTTCTCGTCGGAAAGCGCGATGGCGATCTCCAGCGCCGAGTCGCCCGCGCCGACCACGAGGATGTCCTGATCGCGGTGCTCCGCCGGATCGACCAGGCGGTAGCGGACGTGCGGCAGGTCCTCGCCGGGGACGCCGAGCTTGCGCGGGTTCCCCTGCGTCCCCATGGCCAGGATGACTTTCGCGGCGTCGTACTCCTCGCCGGCGGCGGTGCGGATGCGGAACCGTTCCCCCTCGCGGACGATCGCCTTCACCTCGGCGTTGAACGCCACGTTGAGCGACTGCTCGCGGACGTGCTCCTCCCAGGCGCCGAGGATCGACTCGCGCGAGCCGGCGGCGAACGGCACCTCGCCTCGCGCCGGAATCAGCATCGGCTCGGCCATGACGTACTTGCGCGCCTGGTAGGCGTCGATGGTGTCGGCGAGGTGGTCGGTGCGCTCCAGCAGCGCGTAGGAGATTCCGTTCGCCTGCGCGTGCGACGACGCCGCCAGTCCCGCCGGGCCGGAGCCGATGATGATCAGGTCGTGAGAGTGCATCATGCCTTCAGCTCCGGCTGCGTGGTGTCTCTACGGACGGTCTCCACCGCTACGTTGAACGTCATCAACACCTTGCCGAAGCGGACGGTGTCGCCGTCGGCGAGCACGCGCTTGCCGGCGACTTTCTCGCTGTTGACGAAGGTGCCGTTGCTGCTTCCGCTGTCCTCCAGGACGAAGCCCTCGGCGCTGCGGACCACGCGCGCATGCTTCGACGAGACGCTGCCGTCCGGCAGGGCGATGGCGTTCGCCGCGGTGCGGCCGATGGTGGTCACTTCCTCGAGCAGCGGATGCATCGTGCCGTCGTCGGCGGTCAGCGTACCGATCGGCGCCTGCTTGGCGTCAGTCTGCGGCTTCAAGTTCGTCAGCACCGGGATCTTCCGCGTGTTCTGCGTGGCCTCAGGGTCTTGGACCACTTCGATCAGCTTGGCCGCCTGGAGGCGGGCCACGATGGCGTAGAGCTCGACGGCGGGACGGTTGGCGTCGGCGCGCAGTTGCGCCAGCGTGCGCCCCGGGCCGATCTGGAAAAGGACCGCGAACTCCTCGGGGCGCAGCTTGACGTCGCCCTGCGGCTGGCCGACCACGCGGAACGCCATCTGCTCGTCCGGGTAGAGTTTGAGGAGCCGCTCTTCCTCGGCGGCGCGCTGATCCGCGGCGGCGACGAGCGGGGCGATGTCGACGGCCAGCGGCGTGACGCCCTCGGGCATGGCGACGTCGTCGAGGAACCAGAAGTCGCCCTCCCGCCAGCTCATGAGCAGGGTGATGATCTCGCCGAGGTCGCGCGCGCCGGTGGCTTCGGCCCACGCCACGCGGCCGTCGCGGAAGGCGAGGCGGGCGCGCGCGTCACCGAGCTTCGCGTCGAGCGTGCCGGTGTGCTTGTTCTGGCCGAGGAGCGAGAGAAGCTCGCCCGCGGTGAAGTGCCGCAGACTACCTTCCAGAATGACGCGCAAGGCTAGAGTTTAGCAGGCGACCGTGTAGCGGCGGCCGCTCCCGGCCGCCGGCGCCCGAAGCGAGCGCCGCTACACCACGCTAACGCGCTGCCCGCAGCCGCACTTCGGCATCGAGGCGATGCCGTCCCTCCGGCCATGCTTTCAGGAACGCGCGCCACATCGACGCGGAGGCGGTGGTGACGGCGAGCTCGAAATCGACGGCCTCTTGGCGGCACAGCCGCGCCTCGGCGGCGCGCTCCGAGTCGGGGTGATCCGCGAGATAGCGGTCCCACGCGGGGACGCTGCCGGCTTCCCACGCCGCGTCCCAGTCGCGGGGCTCCGTGCGTCGGCGCGCCGTCGCGGTCTGCCGTGCGAGCGCATCGAGGGCGGCGGCCAACTCGCTGCGCCGTTCCGGATTGGCGATCCCGCGGAGCAGCGATTCCGCCTCGGCGGTGTCGCCGCGGGCGACGGCGTCGAGCGCCTTGCGAAGCGCCGCGGCTTCCGTCCAATCGGTGACCAGCCGCGCGACGTGCTCGCGGCGCGGCGAGTGGGGGAAGTCAGTCAGGAACGCCGCGCCGCTCTTCGGGTCCTTCGACGCCATCACGCCGGCGAAGGCGGTCTCTTCGATCTCGGCAAGCCGCGCGCGCGCCTCCTCGGAGTGCGCCCCGGCGGGATGCGTCGTGAGGTAAAGCGACCAGGCGGCGGGGCGGTCGAGCGAGCGCGCGTGCGCGAAGTCGTCATCGTCGGCGAACTGCCGCGCCAGCCGCCGCGCCTCTTTGATCAGCAATCCGTCGGGATAGTTTTGGAGGTAGCTCTCCATCGCCGCGCGTCCGCCCCCGCTTCGCGCGGCTTCGAAGGCCTCCGCCTCGCGGCGATTTCGCTCCGCCCTCGCGCTGCGCCGGCCGTCGGGATACATCGACAGGAACTCCTGCCACGCCGCGGCGGTCTTCGCATCCGTGGCGGCGCGGAACGCATCTTCCTCGCCGGCGCGGACGCGCTCGAGTCGCGCGCGCGCCTCGTCCGCGTGGCGGTCCGCGCCCCACGCCGCGAGGTAGCTCTCCCACGCGTTCTGCGAGTCGGCCGCCGCGGCGGTCTCGAACGTAAGCCGCTCCGCCAGCGCGCGCTTCGCATCCTCGGTGTGCGAGGACGATGGGAAGCGCGCCAGGAAGTCGCGCAGTGCCGCGGCGGTGTCGAACGCCAACGCCTGCGCGAACGCGGCGCCGGCGAGGCGCTGCTTCAGCTCGACCAGGCGGATCTCCGCTTCCAGATGATGCCGCCCGTCCGGCCACAGCTTGAGGAACTGCCGCACGCCGGTTTCGACCTCGGTCGCGGCGGCCGCCTCGAACGCCGCCGCCTCGTCGAGGAACTCCTGCGCGCGGACCGCGCGAGGCGACGTCGTGTACTTGTCGATGAACGCCCGCCACGTCGCCGAGGTGCCGATCTCCCACGCGCGCTGGAAGTCGTCGTCCTCCGCCTGCGCCTCCTGCTGCGCGTTGCGCAGGCGGGCGAGCGCGTCGCGTGCCGCGTTGCCGACCAACGAGCCGGGCGGATGTCCCTCCGCCAGCCGCTTCAGCGCGTCGCGGTCCGACTCCTTCTCGCGTTCGCGCACGTCCTCCAGCAGCGAGAGCTCGAACAGCCGCGCCTTCGCCTCGGTGGTGTCCGGCGCGTGCGGATGCCGCTCGATGTACTCGCGATAGCCGCTGATGGAGTCCTCGGCGAGGGTCTTCCTCCAATCGCGCTCCGTCTGCGTTTCGCTCGGCGCCGCCGGGGTGATCTCCGTCGCCATCTCGGGCATCTTTTCCACCAGCGTCTTGTCCGGCAGGCGCCGCAATCTCTCCACCGAAGTCTTCGACAGCGACCCCGGCGGCGCGCCGAGGAACGGCTGCAGCGCGGCGCTGAAGTCGCGCGCGTCGGCGTAGCGATTGCGGCGGTCCTTCTCCAGCGCGCGGAAGATCACCGCCTCCAACCCCTCGGGCCAGTCGAGGCCGGGAGCGACGACGGCGAACGGGCGCGGGGCCTGGGTGAGGTGTTTGACGATGTAGCCGTGCGGCGTCTCGCTGAGGAACGGCGGCACGCCGAGGAGCATCTCGTAGAGGACCACGCCGAGGCAGTAGAGATCGGCGCGGTTGTCGACCTGCTCGCCGGCGCCGAGGTCGCCGAGCTGCTCGGGCGACATGTACTTCGGATTCCCGACCAGCATGCCGGCCATGGTCTCGGTGGAGACGACGTTGACGTCCTTGGCGATGCCGAGGTCGATGATCTTGGCGGCGAGGGAGTCGTCGCGCTCGTACGACAGCATGATGTTGTCCGCGGAGATGTCGCGATGGAGGAGGCCGCGGCGGTGGATGTGGTCGAGCCCACCGAGCACCTGCACGCCGACGTCCGCGGCCAGCGGGAGGGGGAAGCGGCCGAAGGCCTTGCTCCACTGCCGCACGGTGGTGCCGTCGATGAACTCGGTGACCATGTAGCTTCCCCGCTCGGCGAGAAAGAAGTCGTGGACCACGGCGATGTTCGGGTGGTGGATCTGCGTCGCGAGCTGCGCCTCGCGGAGGAAACGGCTGCGATAGACGTCGTCGGCGAGGAGTCCCTGCTTCATCACCTTGATGCAGCGGAAGACGTTGAGATGGACATGCCGCGCTTTGAAGACCTCCCCCATCCCACCCGCCCCGAGGAGGTTGAGGATCTCGTACTTGCCGTCGAGGACCACGCCGGGTCGGATGCTGTCGGTGGCCATGGGAGCCTCCGAGTGTACAATCCCGCGGAATTTTGACGTGCTCGTCGCGTTAGTTTCCGTACCTTCCCGAAGCGTGGGGCTGTAGCTCAATTGGGAGAGCGCCTGAATGGCATTCAGGAGGTCGTCGGTTCGATCCCGATCAGCTCCACCAAATCCCTTCAACGATTTACGCGATCGAGACAAGCGTGACTGACCCCGCAAAGTGTCTAAGTTGCGTCTAATTCCGTCGGTTCGTCTCTCGATTTTTCAGTGACTTAGACGGCCCTGTTCAACACAAATTTGGGAGGTCACCGGTTCGGCTACACGCACGGGTGTCTGCGCCAGCGCTCGTCGCCGCGGCGTGTGGGGTTCATCAGCGCATCATTTAGAACCAACGACGCAGCCACTGCTTCATCGAACAGCACCTTCGCGAAGTGCTCTGCGATCGAAGGCTGCCGGACGGCGACGTTCGGCACGGGCTCGGCGTAGAAATCGCCCACTGCCGAATCCGCTCGCATGTTCCCCGTTTCGACGAAGCACTCGCCGTAGCCGTCGAATGACATAGACACACCGTTGCTCGCGTGAGCGAGGTTCTGCGCGACCGTCTCCGCCTGCCGATGCTCGAAAACTCCGCCTTCGGAAGCGGCTTGCCGAGCTTGAGCCAGTGGTGATTCGCGCACGACGCGGGGCGCGCGATGCTGGTGATCGTGATCTTGGGGCTGGTCGCGATTGTCTTCGCGCGCTGTGACAATTTACGGCAGAGGTAGGGATTCAGGCGATCCCGTCACTCCCCCAGGTGAGAGGTCGTACGCATGGTCATCGAGGGGCGGTTGAAATCCCACATCGAATCGCTGATCGACGTGTTGCTGCCGCTACAGGATTGGATCAAGAAGAAAGCGTTCAAACCGGCGCAGCCGGTGCCGTGGCGCGAGCCCAACGCCAAGCCTTTGAACGCGAAGAACCTCGGCGTCGTGGATTCTCTGAACGCTCTCATCGCCGAATCGGACGACGCCGATCTGCTCGCACGCTTTACGGCGCATGCCGCCAACCCGCTTGCCCGTTCACCATTGCCTGATGTTGCGGCGTGGCGCGCCGCGCGACGCCTCGATCCGCAACCCGTGTTTGCGATCGTGCGCAGCGAGAACATCTACCGCGATGCGGTGACGAGGGAAGCCATCGCTCGATCGACGTTCTACGACATCAACCTGAGGTTGTTCGATGCCGCCGCAGGTACCGCCGCGCCGGGCACTCCCGCGCAGTGGATGTCGTTCGCAGACGCGCTTCGCAACGACACGTCTTCTGTCTGGAGTGATGCGACACACAAATCTTCCGTGTTCGTGCGCCAGCTTCTGAAGGATGTTTTGACGGTCCTCCTCAACATGCGCACATCTCAGCCGTCGCCGTGGCGGGAGGCGCTTCCGATCGAGCTCGGCGAGGCGCGGCGGCCGGGGAACAAGTTCGAGCCGAAGGACGCGAAGGACGCTACCGAGGCATTCGCGAAGCTGCTCGATGAAGTCGCGAAGTCGGGCAAGGTCAGCGCCACTGACGTACCCCCACCGCCGGCCGGCTCCCCGCCGGCAACGACGAAGCCGAAACACTATTCCTAGCGAGACGCAAGTCATGGACAACGCAGATTTCGTGGTTGTAGGAAGCAGCGGCGGTGGCGGAACGATCGCCTGGCTCTTGGCGAAAGCGGGATTCAAGGTGGTTGTGCTGGAGGTCGGGACGGATTGGGCGAAGCCACTCGACGACGAGAAACCGAAATACAACCCGACCTCCCACGACGAGTACCGGTATCGCGTTGCGCGGCCGGAATGGAAGCGCCGCCCGCGGGGCGACTACAACACGTCGCGCACGGATGCGTCGGTGGTCGAAGCCGAGCCGTTCGGTGCGGGCTGGTCCGCCTCCATGCTCGGCGGCGGCTCCGTCATTTGGGGCGCGTGGGCGTTTCGCGCACTGCCGATTGATTTCCGTCTCGGTACGTTCTTCGAGAAAACCCATCAGGCAAAACAACTCCGCGCGGCGGGCTACGACGTCGCGGATTGGCCTGTGCCATACCGCGACATGATGCCGTTCTTCAACGTTTCCGAGACGCTTCTCGCGGTGTGTGGCGACCGCGACGCAATCAACAAGAGCATCGCCGAGAGTCCGTGGTACGCCGACGTTCGCAAAATCCTGAAGGATGACGATCGCGAATGGTTCCCGAAGTTCAAATTTCCGTCGGATCCTTTTCCGGAAACGCCGGTCGGTCGAGCCGTGAAACTTGGGTTCGACAAGACCAAGTGCACGTCCGCTCCGCTGCCGAGCGCGATGGTCGCTCCCGGTTCGGGCACATACGCCACGCGTCAGAAGATCGCGGACGCGCTGAAGGCGTGGGATGGGAACAAGCGGCCCGAGTTCTGGAAGCAGGCCGCCGATCAAATCTGGTCAGAACGCGTTCGCGACGCCTGCAACATGTGCGGGTACTGTGGCGAGTATCTCTGCTGGGGAAAGAATGGCCCGAAATCGGGCACCCGCGCGAGCACGCTCATCGAGTTGCGCGATCTCCCGAACGCCGAAGTCATCACCGATGCGCGGGCGTACGAGGTCGTCTACGACGAACGCATTCGCCGAGCGAGCGGCGTGCGATACCTCGATGTACGCGACCCTGACAAGCCCATCGCGCGCTTCCAGCGCGGCCGGTTCATCATCGTCTCCTGCGGCGCAGTCCAATCGGCGCGCCTGCTCTTGATGTCCGGACCTCCGGCGGGCCTCGGCAACAGCCACGATCAACTCGGGCGCAATGTCATGTTTCACCTGTTCGGTCTCTCCGCCTCGTGCACGTTGCCGGAGAAGTTTCAGGGAACGCTGCGCGGCGAGCTCGGTCACACCGGAAACGTCACGACGTTCGAACATTACTTTCTGAAGGACGAAAACGACACCTGGTGCAAAGGCGGCACGCTCGTCAGCACCGCCAAGAAGAATCCGCTCGAGAACGCGATCACGTTCATCGACCGCAGTCCGACCGCGGGCAGCGCCGACTTACTTGCGCGGATGGAGGGCTACAACCGCTCCATGGAATTGCGCATCACGGGTGACGATCTCCCGATGCCGGCCAACCGCGTCGATCTCGATCCGCGCCACGTCGATGAGTATGGATTTCCCGTTGCGCGCATTACGCGGAAGTTCGGAGACGCCGAAAAGCGGATGTTCCGGCTCGCCGAGGCCCCAATGACGGCTGTCTTCGAGCGCTACAAGAAGATCGGCGCTACGGTGAAATTCGACGAAGGCAACCTACGGCTGATCGGGGATCACCAGATGGGGACGTGCCGGATGGGAGATGATCCGGCTCGCTCAGTCGTGGACCACAACTGCCGCTTGCACGACGCGCCGAATGTCTTCGTCGTCGATTCGAGCTTCATGCCCACCGGGTTCGGCCTCAATCCGATGGTGACAGTCGTGGCAAACGCTCTCCGCGTCGGCACATGGATCGTGCAGGAGGCGTCTAAGGGCGATCAACTCGAAGCGGACCCTGTCTCGCAGTGACATCGCACGGAAATCGCGACCTTATCGTGGTCGATCGCGGGGTGTCGGCTCAGCATGGCTTGGTTGCCGAACGGCAGATACAACGCAGGGGAGATGTTCAGTGCCGTTGATGTCGCGCGACCGCAAAGGCGATGGTGACTGCGAAGTTCGTGGCGATCTCCTCAGCGGAAGGGCAGGGGTTCACTTTGGTCTTCAGATGCCAACAGCTTCCTCAGCACCGCATCCTCCCAGATGGCATATTCGCGCAGGATAACGGTGTAAGCGGCGAGCTTGTCGGCTGCTGAGGCAGATGCCGCCGTTTCTCGGGCTGAGCGCAACAGATGAAGTTTGGCGAATCCTTTCGCTACCTCGGAAAGGGCGGAAGATTTGTCGGCAGCAGCCGTCAGTTGACCCGCCAAACGCAACGCTGCGCTGATCAGCGTCTTCGCTTTTCCGTCGTCGCGGCGTCTGCCCAGTTCCTCGGCAATCCGAAGGAGTGCGTGAATGCGCGTCACCGGATCGATGACGTGATCGGCTGCTTCAACTGCTTCGTCCCCTTTGCCGGCCCGAGCCAGCGCGTCCACAATGGCAACCAGCGCCCACCTGCGATTGGCCTCCCACTCGAACTTCCTCTGCCGTGTCGCTTCCAATGCGGCACGAGCAATTCGCTGCACTTCGGGACTCATCCCGGACGTGACCACCAAGCCAGGGACGTCGATGCTGTTCAGCGCCAAGGCTCGTTCATTCCCGGGCGGGAGTTTTCCGATCATCGCCAACGCACGGCGAGCGATTGGTCTCGCTTCCTCCTTCTTCCCTGCTCGATTCAGCAAGCGGACTACCGCATCGATCTGGCGATAGCTCCCACCATGTGCTGCTGCGAGTGCTTCGTGAACGACCCGACTCACTTCGTCACCGGAACCTGATTCGGCAAGTGCTTTCGCGACATCGATCAGCGCCTCCGGGCGATCGGCCGGGTTCCCGATCTGCCGCGCTGCTGCTACGGCCTCATCGGCCACGCGTCTCGCCTCGGCATGGTGCCCTCCAGCGACCAGAACCTCGACGATCCAGGTTAACGCACGGGAACGGTCGGCTGGATTCCTGGCGCGCAGCATCTCCCGAGCCTTGTCTGCCCTGCCAACGGCGGCGAGCACTTCGATGATGCGAGCAGTGGCGGTAAACCGGCCTTGCACGTCGAATTGCAGTCGCTCCGCCGCGTTGAGCGCTTCATTTGCCAATTCCATCGCCTCGTCGTTCTTACCTGCCTTGATGAGCACTTGGACCACGGCGGCGAGCGCCTTCACCCGGTCGGCCGCGCCATCAATCTGGAGCGCGGCTACGTGAGCCTCGGCGTACTTGGCCGCTTTGACGAGACCTTCGACGATGCCAACGATCGCATCCGACCGAGACTCCGCGTCCTCGATCTGTCGTGCGGCCTCGAAAGCTTCGACGCTCTGGCCAGCCTCCGCCAACGCTCCCGCAATCCAGCTCAGCGCACTCGAACGAGAGGCCGCGTGGTCGATGCTCTGTGCTGCTCGAACTGCCTCGGCCGCAATTTGCGCAGCATCATCCGTCTGCTCAGCACTGGTCAACGCCTCGACGACTTCGATCAGTGCCCGAGCTCGAGAGCTTGCGTCCTCGATGTGGCGCGCCGCCTCGACCGCTTCAAGTGCGGCCTGCTTCGCCTCAACGACTTTCCCGATCTTCCCCAGCGCATCGGCAACTCTGACCATGACTTCATATTCAGACGCTGCGCCCTCGATTTTGCGCGCGGCCTGGACCACCTCGGTCCCAGTCTCGGCTGCCTCATTCGCTGCATGCGTCGCACGACCGTGTGCGGCGGGACTGGGGCTCCTTTCGGCCTGCTCTCGCACGATCTCCCACGAAGGCACTCCCCATCGGTCGACATAATGTCGGATCGCCCCTCCGGTCGATTGCTGTTCGGCGATCTCGATCAGCGCGCGGAATCGAGCGTCTGCACGGCGGATCTTCCGTGCTGCCGCGAGTGCGTCGTCTGAATGGCCGGTAAGAACCAGCGTTCGCAGCCACTCGCCGCTCACGGAGTGGCGGTCCTCAGCAAGGTCTGCGATGGCTGTCGCCTGAGGAGTGGCCGATTGGGGCGCACGGGCAGCCGCTATGGCACTCACCAAGTCAGGCGCTTCCGCCCGGATCTTGTTGATTTGCGACTCCGGGCGATTGTCCCAGGCTTTCCAACCACCCGCGACAGAAACAATGAGAAGGAACAGCGCCGTGCATGAGATTACGGTTTTTTTTCGTCGGTCTAACAGTTCGTCTTTGCCTGGGAGGCCCACCATCGGGGCCAGTAGCGAAAGTGCATCGCGGGTGACCTTCCTTCGTTCCTGCCCTTTCAACCTCTCGGGATCGCCGCGTAGATCCGGCTTGTAAAGATCGTCCTCGAGGATTTGTTCGACGGAGCGAAGAGCTTGGGGTAGGAGAAAAGCTCCTTCCCTTCGTGCCCCCATGCGGCACGCAAGCACGTTCTTTGGCGAGTGGGTTGTTAGAAACTCCTTGATTTCCAAATCGACCCACGTGGAATCGACGGAATCTTCGGAACAGCAGACGATCAGGAATCGCGACTGCTGCAAAGCCGTCTTCAGGCTGTGTGACAGTCCGCCGGACGCAGGCAGGCTGTCGTGGTCCAGAAAGACGCGCCGCCGCCTCTTCCACGGAACCCAAAAGGTCGACAGGAATCTGCTCAGCCATTCAGCCGCCTTCTGGTCTTCGTGCGCATAACTGATGAAGGCGTCGTAGCGGTGACCGCCGGGCGGAAGTTCACTCGACGTTGCTTCTTTGATCATCGGTTGCGGCTCGGAAGGAGGTAATGATTCTGCGGCAGCGAAGCGGCGGAGATCGTGTTCATCGGCGGGCGCTGGTTTGCAGACTAGCACCGGCTCGCGCCGGCCGTCTTCATCCGGCGTCGCCCGTGCTCATCGAACGTGCTCGCACGTTTTCGAGTACTTCTCCGCTCCGATGTATTGAGTCCACTCGGCTTGCGTCAGATTGCGCGTCAGACGGGCGCACGCTGCGTCGATCACGTCGCGAGGCTCGACGCGCCAGACGCGTGCCATTCCATCCATGCCGCCAGCGGCGATGGTGAAGCTGCTGCTCGAGCTCCTTCGCCGGCCGCTGGAGATCGAGCAACAGCTTGATCACGCGATGCTCGTCGAGATTGATTTGATCGGGAGTGTTGAACGCGATGTTCGCGGCGGGAAGGGAACTTGGGGCCGTGGGTGTCGTGGTGGTCGGCTGCGGCGTCGGAATGGGAATTGGAGCCGGTTGTGGCTGCGGCGTCCGCGGTGCAGGGATCGGCCGCGCTGCCGTCTGTTTTTTCGCTTCCGGCGCGCTCACACGCGCCATCCAGTCGCGCAGTTGCGGCGCGTAGTGGGGGTTCTTCGGCACCACGCCCTGCTCCTCGGAGATCTTCCATTCGCGCAATGCGCCGTTGTGATCGCCGACGTTGTACTTTGCGATGCCGAGAAAGTAGTGCGGCAGGTAGGCGGTCCACCCGTTCTTCGGCTGCTGATCGGAGATGAATTCGTTTGGCTCATCGGCGATGGCGCGTTGCAGTTCCCCGACAGCCACTCCGTAGTTCTCGGCCTTGATCGCGTTGAGGCCGCGGCTGTACGCCTCATCCCATACGTCGGCCACCGCGACCGGTGGCAGCGTAAGGGCGATGATGATCAGCGCGGAGCGCATCGGACCCCCGTGACACATGTCAGCAATTATCGCTCCTGAACGGGCCGCCGAAAGCGGCTCTTGTCGTTGGTCGACATTCGGCGCCGTGACGCGCTAAGATGCCCTGCACAACAACATGTGCAGTACGAAAAAGGCCGGGTGCTCCCCGGCCTTTTTGTCTTTGCGTGAATCACGGGAGGGAGGGGTTGCGATGCTGTCCAGGCAACAGGTCGAGAAGCTGGCGAAACGGAGGAGCTGTCCGCGTTGCAGTCTGGAGAAAACAGAAGGGAGTGCGCTCTGCCGGCGCTGCCGGTTCATACTGCCGGCGCACATGCGGCTGCCGCTGGAGGGAATCGTCAAGCGGGATGAATGGATCGTCGCCGGCGCGCTGCGCGCCGCCGCGAGCTATTTCGACATCCACTTCAAGTCGATTCGCCATTTTCGCGGCGGGCGGATTCGCTGAGGCGCGAGCACCGCTTCAGATGAGCGTCTCCAAGAGCTTCAGCGCCTGTGTGACGCGAATCCCTTCGGCGCTCTGATAGTCCTTCCGTCCGACTGCCGAGATCTGCCACGCGGCACCGGCGGGAAACTTCGCCTTCAGGTATCGAAGTCCGTTGCCGATCGGCGCATCCGCCCACTTGCACTCCACCATCAGCAGCGGCTTCCTTCGATCGGTCACCACGAAGTCAACCTCGCGACCGTCGACATCCCGGAAGTAGCGAAGCTCAACATCCCGGCCTCGGGCGTCCTGCTCGAAATGAACCCATTTCAACAGATGGGATGCGACGAGGTTCTCGAATCGCGCGGCATCGTCCGGCACGATCGACCAGTCGAAGTGGTAGTGCTTCTGTTCCTTCCGGACGGCGCGGATTCGCGGTGCGCCGAAAGGTGCCAAGCGGAAAACGGCGTAGAGCCGCTCCAGGGCCTGAATCCATGAGGAGGCCGTCTTATGGCTGACCTGAAGATCCTCTCGCAGCGCATTGATCGACAGCGGAGATCCGACAAGCTCGGGAAGCCTCAGCATGAGGAGCTCCAGATGGCCGACGTCCTGGATGCGTTCGAGAGAAGCGACGTCTTCCCGAATCAGTCGCGTCCGATACTCGCGCGACCAGCGCCGCGCCTGCTCTTCGCTTCCCCCCAGGAAGGGCTCTGGAAAGCCTCCCAGACGAAGGAGCTGGTCGAAGGTGTCACGATCGCGGATGCGTTGTTCGGCGACCGAGAAGGGATGAAGATGGAGCATATGGTAGCGGCCCTGAAGCGAGTCTCCTCCGAAACGGTAGAGGTCGAGTCTGCCGCTTCCGGTCACGAGAATCCGCTGTCGTGGACGCCGGCTGTCGTAGATCCCTTTGAGGTAATTTCGCCACCGGCGGTATTTGTGCAGTTCGTCGAAGACCCACAGATTTCCAGGCGGCAGCTCACCCTTCAGGATTCTCTCGCGGTGCTCCGGCACGTCCCAGTTGAGGTAGCCCTTGCGCGCACCCGGTATGGCGAAGGCAAGGGTCGTCTTGCCAACCTGACGCGGCCCGGCCACGAAGACCATCTTGCGCCCCAGATCTTCGCGAATCTGTGGAAGCAGGTAGCGCTTTTCGAGGGGCGCCATACCGCCGATGGTACGGGTGTTTTGGCCTACAGTCAAAAATCACCGCTTGTATTTTTGACCGATGGCAAAAAAAGTCGCGCCGATGTCGCCTACCGCCCCAGCTCGTACAAGTACTCCACGAACGACATCACCGCGCCGTCGAAGCCTTGCACCTTCGGGTTGGACGACTCGATGACGTAGTACTCGTCCGGCGCGTGCGCGCCTCCGCCGTGGCCGAGTCCGAAGTGGCCGGAGGCGAGCTTCAGCGGATCGCCGGTGAAGATGTAGCCGGGATACGAGCCGGCGTTGCGCGGCCACATCAACGGATCGAGGCCGGCGCGCTTCAACACCGCCACCTGCGACTGGATCAGCGGCGCGGCGGCCGCGGTGCTGGTCGGATCGTAGCCGCCGGTCACGTTGACATCGATGTCGCCGAAACCGCGCTTCGCAAGGTGAGCCTTGAGCGCGGCAACCGCGTCCGCCATCTTCATGTCGGGTACCAGCCGCATGTCGATCTTGGCCACGGCGCGGTGCGGCAGGATGGTCTTGCCGCCCGGCCCGGTGTAGCCGCCAACCAGCCCTTCGATATTCACCGTCGGCTGCGACTCGAGCCGTTCGTTGGCCTGCAACCACGGAAGATCGTCGATCCAGTGCTGCACGCCGAGCTGCTTCTTCGACTTCGCTTCGCTGCGCCGCTTCGCCGCCTCGGCGATCATCGCCTTCTCGTCCGCGCTGAGCGGTCGCGGCTTCGGATAGCCGTCGATGGTGATGGTGTTCCCGTCGGCGGAGACCAGCGTATCGAGCGCCTTCACCAAGTGCCACGCCGGGCTGTCGACCATGGCCTTGAGCGATGAGTGGATGTCCTTCGCCGGACCGCGTCCCCACTTCTCTCCGCTCGACACCAGCTCGAGCTCGACCACGCCCTTCGCGCCGAGGCTCACCGTCACGATGCCGTCGAGATCCTGCGACGCCGACGGCATGAACACGCCGGCGGTTTTGCGAAACGCCGCATCCACCTCGGGCCGGCGGACGAGCTGCCCGATGTGCGGCGAGCCGATTTCCTCTTCTCCCTCGGCTACCAGCACCAGGTTCACCGGCATCTTCTTTCCCGCGCCGCGGATGGCATGCAGCGCCGCCAGAAACGCCGCCTCGGGTCCCTTCTGATTGACCGCGCCGCGCCCGATGATGACCTTGCCGACGTCCGGCTTGTCCACCATCCGCCCCTCGAGCGGGGGTGATGTCCATTCCGCGGGGTCGAACTGCTTGACGTCGTACATGAAGTAGAGCCCGACGGTCTTCGCCGCCCCTGCATCGAGCGTGGCAAAAACGCCCGGCTGGCCGTCCGTGTTGATGACCGTCGCCTGCTGGAATCCCGCGTCGCGCAGCAGTTTCGCCATGTGCTCCGCGCCGGCCGGAAACCCGCGATCCTCGGCCGCGATGGCCGGGAGGGCGATCCATTCCTGCAGCCGCTTGACCGCCTCGTCGTGCCGCTTGGTGACCTCGCGCCGGATTTCCGCGAGGTCGTCGGCGGCGGCAGGGAAGCTGAGGATGCCGAATGCCGCAACGGCGGCGATCATGGTTTTTCGCCTCATGAAATGCATTCGCGGATGTTATCAGGACCGAAGTGACAGAACTCCCGCTTGCGCGGTACTCTCCTCTGCACTTACGTCCAAAAACGGGGGAACGAACGATGACGATGCAGAAGCTCGGGCGGTTCTTTTTCTTGCTGTCCTTTTTCGCACTGCCACTCGCGGCGCAGACGACGACCATCCGAGGCCGCGTCACGTTGCCGGAGGGGGATCCGCTGCCGGGGGTGACCGTCACGGCGGATGACTTCGGAGTCACCGCGGTCACCGACGCCGAGGGGCGGTACGTCCTTTCCATCCTATCGGACCGCGTCAAGGGACCGATGAAAGTCACCGCCTCGCTGGCGGGATTCCAGACCCGCTCGGCGACGGTGGACGCCGGCGGCGGCGAGGCGAACTTCACGCTCCGCGTCTCGTTCGGCGAGCAGATCACCGTCGGCTCGCGCGCCATCGGCGCGGAGCAGGAGAAGGCCGTTCCGGTCGACGTGATCCCGCAGGCGCAGATCGAGTCGTCTCCCTCGACGGAGGTGAGTCAGATCATTCAGAAGATCGCGCCGTCGTTCAACTTCCCGCGCCCGACCATCAGCGACGGCACCGACTCCGTCCGTCCAGCGACGCTGCGCGGCCTCGGCCCCGACCAGTTGCTGGTCATGGTCAACGGCAAGCGCCGCCACGCCAGCGCGCTGGTCAACGCGAACAACACGGTCGGCCGCGGCTCGAGCGGCGTCGATCTCAACGCCGTCCCCGCGTCGGCCATCGAGAACATCGAGATCCTCCGCGACGGCGCCGCCGCGCAGTACGGCTCTGACGCCATCGCCGGCGTCATCAACCTGGTGCTGAAGTCCGACCCGCAGCCGCTGCGCGTCGACGCCAAGGTCGGGTCGACCACGCACAGCGACGGCGAGATGCTCGACACCAGCGTCAACGGCGGGTGGGGCATCGGCAAGGGCGTCCTGTTCTTCACCGGCGAGTACCGCGTCCGCTACGACACCAATCGCGCCAGCCCCGATCCGCGCGACCAGATCGTGGCCGGCGACGCGGGGAAAAACGTCGTGTCACAGCCCAACACGCACTGGGGCGATTCGTACGAGCGCGACCTGATGTCGTTCGCCAACCTGAACATCCCGATCTCCGCCGACGGCCAGCAGGTCTTCTATGCCTTCGGCGGGCACAGCCTCCGTCACGGCTCGCACGGCGGCAACTACCGCCGCGCGCTGCAGGTGCAGAACTGGCCGCAGATCTATCCAATCGGTTTCCTGCCGCTGATCCAGCCGAGGATCGTCGACACGTCGCTGACCGTCGGCGCGCGCGGGAAGCTGTCGAGCTGGTTCTACGATCTCAGCGGCGGCTACGGGCGGAACAAGTTCGACTTCTGGGTCACCGACTCGCTGAACACCTCGCTCGGACCGACGCTCCCGCCGAATCAGACCCGCTTCTACGCCGGCACCCTCGGCGACGATCAGCTCACCGCCAACCTCGACCTCTCGAAGCAGTACGCGGTCGGCATGATGAGCGGGCCGCTGAACGTGGCGTTCGGCGTCGAGGTCCGCAAGGACGGCTTCGAGCAGAAGGCCGGCGAGCGGAACTCGTACATCCAGGGCGGCATCAGGGCCCGCGACGGCAGCATCGCGCCGGCCGGCGCGCAGGTCTTCCCCGGCTTCCAGCCGTCGAACGAAGTCGACGTGTCGCGCAACAGCAAGGCGGTCTACGCCGACCTGGAGGGCGACGTCCACTCCAAGCTCCGCCTCGGCCTGGCCGGGCGGTTCGAGAACTTCAGCGACTTCGGCAACACCACCAACGGCAAGTTCACGGTTCGCTTCTCGCCGGTGAAGCAGTTCATTCTCCGCGGCGCCGCGAGCACCGGCTTCCGCGCGCCGTCGCTCAGCCAGGGGAACTTCTCGGCCATCAGCACCAACTTCCTGCTGAACCAGGTCACCGGCCTGGTCGAGCCGTTCGAGACCGGCACCTACCGCGTCAACAGCGCGATCGCCCGCGTCCTCGGCGCCCAGGACCTGAAGGCCGAGAAGTCGAAGAACCTCAGCGCCGGAATGGTGTGGCAGCCCATGCCGGATCTCGAGGTCACCTTCGACTACTTCCACATCGACATCGATGACCGCATCGTCTTCTCCGGCAACTTCACCAGCGCGGCGGTCCAGGCGCTCATCAAGCCGCTCGGCGCCACCGCGGCGCGGTTCTTCACCAACGCCATCGATACCGAGACCAATGGCTACGACGCGGTCGTCAACTACCAGCACCCGGCGCTGGGCGGGCGGCTCGACCTCTCCGCCGCGTACAGCAACAACGAGACGAAGGTGGTCGGCGCGGTGGTCACGCCGTCGCAGCTCACTGGCCTCGGCGAGGTGCTCTTCGATCGCATCGAGCGCCGCCGCGTCGAGTGCGGGCAGCCGAAGGACAACGCGCGCCTGATGCAGAGCTGGAACCGTTCCGGATGGAATGTGACCGCGCGCCAGAGCCGCTACGGCGAATACTGCAGCTTCACCATCCTCCCCGCCGACGATCAGATCTACGACAAGGAATGGGTCAGCGATCTGGAGCTGGCGTACAAGTGGCGGCAGTACACGTTCGCCGCGGGTGCGGAGAACATCTTCGACACCTTCCCCGACCGCAACAAGGTCCGCAACGCAAACGGCGCGTTCACCGCGCAGGGCAACAACGGAATGTTCACCTATCCGATCAACGCGCCGTTCGGCATGAACGGACGGTTCGTCTACACCCGGGTGGGATACACGTTCTGAGCTGATGTGACGGGTGAAGGGGAGGGGAATCCCTCCTCTTCACTCGACCGTCGTCTCCAATCCTGAGCCGAAGGCGAAGGATCTTCGGCTCGACCGGCAGAACGGGGCTTCGGGGCACAATCGAGCCGAAGATCCTTCGCTTCGCTCAGGATTGGGGAGGGGGAACCCTCCTCTTCACTCGATCGCGCGGCCGAACTGCACGTACATCTCCGCGAGCTTCGCCTTGACGCCTTGGTCCGCGCGGGCGAGGTCGGCGGATATCTCGTCTCGCCGCGCCAGACTGGCCTCGAGGACCCCCCGCCGCGCGGAGCCGGCGGCGAGTTGAGGGCTGGCCGCGGCCGCTTGCAACGCGTCGAAGAACGCCGTGGCCTGCTGCGCGGCCAGGCCGAAGTTGTTCACGTTCGCCTCGTGGAGCACGTCGCCAAGGCGTCCGCGCAATCGGGCGATCTCGAGGTCGAGCTGCGTTTTCGCCAGGGTGGCCTGCAATTCGGCCAGACGCCCCGCGCACTCTCCGGAAGCCTGAGCGGCGCGGCGGGCCTGCAGCCAGCCGGGAATGTATCCGGCGAGGAACATCACGACCACGCCTGCAACGACGGCCAGAACGACGGAACGCTTGCGGGGAGAATCCATAACCCCTCCTTTGCTTGCAGGCTGGAGTCTAGGCGCGTTTCGGGACGGCGAGGAGCAGTGCGCCAGCGACGATGGCGGCAATGCCCGCCCAGAGCGGTACGTTGACGGTGCGTTTTTCCTTCACCGAGAGATCGATCGGTCCGAGCTTCGCCTCGTGGGTTTTCTTGGTGTAGGTGAATTGCCCAACCAGCAATCCGGCGATGCCCGCCACGATCAGCACGATGGCCACGATCTTGAGCGCGCTCACGACCACAACCTGCGCCCGGCGCGGCGGCCGGTGAACAGACGCACCACGAAGAGCAGGACCACCGCGCCGATGAAGGCGGCGATCAGGGTGCCGAGCAGGCCGTGCCCGATCGCGACCCCGGTCGCTCCGAACAGCCAGGATCCCAGGAACGCGCCGAGCACGCCGACGATGATGTCACCGAGGAGACCGAAGCCGTTGCCTCGCATGAATTGGCCGGCGAGCCAGCCGGCGATGGCGCCGATGATGACGAACCAGAGGAGTGTCATGGCTTACGTCCTTTTCCTGGCGCCACCGCCCGCGATTTGCGCCGAGGTACGACGCCCAGCAGCACGTCTTCGGTGAGCAGGATGATTTTTTCGATGATCGTCGAGAGCAGTGGGAGACGCTCGGCGGATACGGCCGCCAGCCGGTCGATGAGCGGCTTGAGGCGGGCGATGTCGCCGATGTCGTTGGGGAGGAGGTTGCCAGGCTTCTCGCCGAGCGACTCGGCGATGCGCACGAAGTCCTCGACGTACAGCCCGCGCTGATTCGCTTCCAGCCTCGCCAGATGCGCCGGGGAGATCCCTACGCTTCTGGCGACGCCGGCCTGGGCGCGGCCCTTCGATTGGCGGAGTTGGCGGAGGATGCGACCGTACATGACAGCGGGCGATGCACATGCCTTGCCACTTAGGTAACGATTGCGGCTGTGATTGCCAAAGAGGAAATGCGTCTCGACGGTCTTTCCGCTTAGACAACTACGGATCGGCTCGTTGCCTGTTGGGAAACATCGGCGTATGCTCCAACGCGTTACTTCCGTACACGCCTGATCTAGCCGGTCGCGACAGGCGCGCACGAGTTGCTGCCGCTCCAGGCAGCCGCGCGCGTTCGACCGCCGACATCCTCAGACGGGTATCCCGAAAGGATGCGAGTTGATGGCGCCCAGCCCTCCGCCCAAGCTGAAACAGGATCCGTCGGTCCTGTCTGACGACCGCGCCGGCCGCGAGGCCGCCGTCGTCCGCGTCGTCGGAATCGGCGCATCGGCCGGAGGTCTCGACGCCTTCATCGATCTCGTCTCCGCCATCCCGGTCGAGACCGGGCTGGCCTTCGTGCTGATTCAGCACCTCGATCCCCGCCACGACAGCATGCTGGTCGACATCCTCACCGGCGCGTCGGCGATTCCCGTGCAAGAGGTGGCCGACGGGATGCGGATCGAGCGCGACCACGTCTACGTGATCACGCCCGATACCGAGCTGACCGTCGAGGGCGACGTCCTGCGAGCGGTGCCCCGATCGCCGAAGGTGCCGCATCGGCCGCTGGATTGTTTCTTCTTCTCGCTGGCGAAAGATCGCGAGCGCGACGCGGTCGGCGTGGTGCTTTCCGGCAACGACGCGGACGGAGCCCTCGGGCTGCGGGCCATTCGCGACGCCGGAGGGATGACGTTCGCTCAGAGTCCCGAAACCGCCAAATTCGACGTCATGCCGCGTGCCGCCGCCGCGGCGGCGGACTTCGTACTGCCGCCCGCCGGCATCGCCGAACGGCTGGTGAGCATCGCCCGCGGCGACGCGCAGGCGGAAGACGACCGGCCGGGCCAGCCGGCCGACGAGGCGTTCGGCCGCGTCCTTCAATTGCTGCGCGTCAGCCATCCGGTCGATTTCAGCCACTTCAAACGCGCCACCATCGAGCGGCGCATCCTGAGGCGCGTCCTGCTCGGGAATCACGACGGCTTGAGCAGCTACGCCGATTCCCTCGAGAAAGACGGCGCGGCCGTCGAGACGCTGTACCAGGATCTGCTGATCGGCGTGACCTCGTTCTTTCGCGAGCCGGCGCGTTTCGAGGCCCTCAAGACGACTGTTTTTCCCGCGCTGGTGCAGAACCGCGGCGCCAAGGACAGCCTGCGGATCTGGGTGGCGGGCTGCTCGACGGGCGAGGAGGTGTACTCGCTGGCCATGACCCTGCTCGAGTTCCTCGACGGCAGTCCCAACCCGGCGCAGATCGTGATCTATGGGACCGACATCAATGAGCAGTCGCTCAGGAAGGCGCGCGCCGCGCTCTACTCGCCGCACGCCCTGAGCGGCGTGGCGCCGAAGCGGCTGGCGCGATTCTTCATGCCGGCGCCGGGCGGCTACGAGATCGCCACCGAACTGCGGGATCTCTGCGTCTTCGCCGAGCACGATGTGACACGCGATCCGCCGTACTCCAGAATCGATCTGGTGACCTGCTGCAACGTCCTGATCTATTTCGACCCGGAGCTGCAGAAGAAAGCGGTGGCCCTCCTGCAGTACGCGATCGCGTTGGGTGGATTCCTGATGCTGGGAAGCTCGGAGAATCTCCGGGCCACGACGAATGAGCTGACCGCCGTGTCCACCAAGCCGCTGATCTATCGCAAGCGTCTCGTACCGGCCGCGCTGGCCACGTTCGACGTCGGCCCTCGGTCACCGCAGTCGAGCCTCGCCGCGGTGACTTCCGCGCCGGAGGCGCGGCGCGCTGGAAGCGTCCCGCCCGATGAGGACGATACATTCCTGGCCGCCCATCTCGCTCCATGCGGCGTGCTCGTCGACCAGCAGATGGAGATCACCCGCGTGCGCGGCGACATCGCTCCCTTCATCGCCCTGGAACCGGGAGACGCGTCGCTCAACCTCTTCCACATGGTCCGGCATCACGAGATCCTGGCCGAGCTGCGGCCCGCCGTCCGCCGCGCGGTCCGCGAACAGATCGCCGTGGCCAGCAACGACATTCCGGTGATGGATGGCGACCTTCACCGCGGCGTGGCGTTCGAAGTGATTCCATCCGCCGGCCGCTGCTGGATCATCTTCCGCAGCCTTCCCGCGCCGGCGACGTCGAACGCGCCGTCCGCGGCCGAGCGGACGGAGATCGACGGTCTGCGTCACGCGCTGGCCGCCGCCCTCGACGATCGCGAGCGGGAGTCCGGCGAGGCCTCCGCCGCGGCGGAGGAGGCGCAGTCGAGCGACGAGGAGCTGCGCAGCACCAACGAGGAGCTGGAGACGGCCAAGGAAGAGCTCCAGTCGGCGAACGAGGAATTGAGTACGCTCAACGACGAGCTCCAGCTCCGCAACGCGGGGCTGGTGCTGATGAACGACGACATCGAGAACCTGTTGAGCGCCGTGGAGATCCCGATCCTCTTCGTCGGCCTCGACCTGGCTGTCCGGCGGTTCAACCTCACCGCCGGCACGCTGCTCGGCCTGCGTCCCGACGCCATCGGGCGCCCCCTCCGCGAGGCGAGGTCGGCCATCGACATCCCGCATCTCGAGAAGCTCGCCGGGGTGGTCATGGAAACGGCCGACTCGGCCGACGTCGAAGTCCAGGACGCGGCGGGCAACTGGCGCCTGCTGCGCATTCGCGCTTACCGCACCTGGGGAGGAAAAATCGACGGCGCGATCGTCGCCATCCTCGACATCAACGAGTTGAAGCGGAGCGTCATCGTCGCTGAGGAGGCTACCCATGCCGCGACGATGCAGTCGCAGGCCAGCGTGCTGCTGGCGTCGTCGCTCGACTACGAGACGACCCTGAAGTCTCTGACTCATTTATCGACGGCGGCGTTTGCCGACTGGTGCGCCGTCGATCTGGTCAACGACGACGGCTCCATCCGCCACCTCACGGTCTCGCACGCCAACCCCGTGTTGCGCGATCTGGCGATGCAGTTCCAGGAAGTGGCGTTCAGCGAACCGGAGCGCGCGCCGGGCGCGCCGCAGGCGCTGCGGCTGCGCAAGTCGGTGCTTCTGAGCGATATCGCGGGATACAAGCTCTCCGGGAGCCAGCCGGAGGCGAAGGTCACCCAGCTCATCGAGGCGCTGGGCGTCCGGTCATTGATCAGCGTTCCTTTGATGGTCCGCGACAAGGTGCTGGGCACGATGACGTTTTCCTCGTCGCGGCGGCGGTACGAAGCCGCCGACCTGCAGCTCGCCGAGGAGTTGTCGCAGCGCGCGGCGGTGGCCATCGATACGGCCCTGCTGTTCCGCGAGGCGGAGAGCGCGAACCGCTACAAGGACGCCTTCCTGGGGACCGTCGCGCACGAGCTGCGGACGCCGCTGACCTCGATCATCGGATGGGTGCAATTGGCGACCCGGGATCCGGACATGAGCGGTGAAGCCCTCGCTCGCATCGACGAGAGCGCCAACCTCCTGCGGGTGTTCATCGAAGACCTGCTCGACGTGGCGCGGATTCGCGAGCAGAAGTTGAGGCTGGAGATGGTGGACATCGATCTGGCGGCCGTGGTCCGGTCGGCCCTGGCCATCACCGCCCTCGGCGCGACCGAGCGCGGGATCCAGGTCCGCTTGCAACTCGCGCTCGATCCCGCGCCGGTGCGCGGCGATCAGGTGCGTTTGATGCAGGTGGTGTGGAATCTATTGAGCAACGCCATCAAGTTCACGCCCAACGAAGGCGAAATCATCGTCCGGCTCGAGCAGGACGGCAACGATGCGCGGTTGTCGGTGACCGATACCGGCGCCGGCATCGACGCCGGCTTCGTGCCGCACGTCTTCGAGCTGTACCGTCAGGCCGATCCGAGCGGCAGTCACAGGCCGGGACTGGGAATCGGTTTGTCGATCGTCGCGCAGATCGTCAAGCTCCACGGAGGGACGGCGGGCGTCGAGAGTCCCGGCATTGACCGCGGCGCGACGTTCACCGTCACCTTGCCCCTCTGCGACCCCCTTCCAGTACCCGGGACGAACTCCAAACGGTCCGAGCGCAGGTCGGGCAATTCGCGGAGGACCGCATGACCAGACAGATCGTTCGAGACACGGCCGGCAGAGTTCTTCGCAGCGACGATCTGCTCGCCGATGAGAAAGAAGTGGCCGCGGGCATCCTCCGGGCGAACCCTGATTTCGGGAACCCGCACGTAGTACGATGCGACTGGTGCCGCGAGACCCGAACGCTCTTCCGTGACGAGAACGACGCACCCTTCAAGCTCACCGCTCACGGATGGCTCTGCGAATCGTGCAACGTGAGGGCAGCCAGTCAGGAAGTCAAGTTCTGAAAACCGCCGGAAGTGTAGAATAACCATTCTCGTCTGTGAAAGGAGATTCACTATGAAGCGAAAGGACAGCGTCCTCCTCGCGATCGTCGGGATCGCGGCATTTCTTTTCGTCCCGTTCTCTGCGCTGGCCCAGACAGCACCGCCACCGGGCATATGGCAGCGATTTGGAGCCTTGGGTAACTCGGCGGTGACTGGCTCCACCGGCTCGGGCACCGTCGTCAATGGAGACGTCGGTTCTTCTCCAACTGCCTCGATTACGAACTTTCCACCTTCCACCGTGCTTCCTCCGTTTGTCCTGCACCTCACGAATGATTTGACCGTGCAGCAGGCTCATACTTCTGCCATCGCCGCGTACAACTTTCTGGCCGCTCAGGGGCCCGGTACGGTGCTCCCTGCGCAACTGAACGGTCAGGTGCTCACCACAGGCATCTATTCATTTGCGGGAGGAGCGGCCGATTTGGCGTCCAGCGGAACCCTTACTCTCAACGGTGGAGGGATCTTCGTTTTCAACGTGAATAGCGCGCTCACCGCCAACACTCTCTCGAATGTCATTGGTACGGCTGACCCTTGCAACGTGTACTGGCGGGTTGGCACCTCCGCGACCCTCAACGGAGTCAGCTTTCGTGGAACGGTCATCGCGGATGCAAGCATCACCGTAGGGTCCGGTGCCAACGTGACCGGCAGGATCCTGGCGGGAACAGGTGCGACGGGTGCGGTGACGATGGCGGGCTCCGGCGGCAACACGATCGGGGGATGCGCCTCCAACGTCCCCACCCCGGGTGCGCGTGGGCCTGATATTCCGGCACTCGACTACGTCTCGCTGACGATGCTCATGCTGTTCTTCGCCGCCGCGGGCGTGTTCGTCTTGAGGCGGGCCTCGGCGTAACGCCGTTTCAGTTGATCCCGCGCTGGCGCGCGGGATCAACTCGTCAGCTCCGACGTCGGCAGGCGAGCACCGTCGATGCGAGCTCCTCGGGGTCGATCGGTTTCTTCAGATACTGATCGAACCCCGCGGCCAGCGCGTGCTGCCGGTCCTCGGGCCGTCCGAATGCGGTGAGGGCGATGACCGGCGTTGTGTTCGACGGATTCGGAAGCGCGCGGACGGCACGCATGAACGCGAAGCCGTCTTCCCCGGGCATGGCCAGATCGCAGACCACCACGTCGGCGGAGGCGGTGCGGAACTGCTCCAGTCCCTCACGGACGGAGCTGGCCATGTGGACGTCGGCCTCGGCGCGGCGGAGGATCGCCGCCACGAGGTTGCGCGTGAATTCCTGGTCGTCGATCACCAGAACGCGCATGCCGTTCAACTTCGACAGGCCGGCCCCTTCCGAGAGCGGAGCAATCGAGGGAGTCGCCTTCGGTGCGCCGTCTTTGACCGGAGGCGTCGATTCGATGATTGGTAGCTCGACAGTGAACGTCGCCCCTCGTCCCGGCCCCTCGCTGGCGGCGCGGATGCGGCCGCCGTGGAGCTCCACCAGCGACCGGACGATCGAGAGCCCGAGGCCGATGCCTTCGTGCGACCGGGTCATCGACTCGTCTTCCTGACTGAACGGCTCGAAGACGTGCGGGAGATAGCCGGGCTCGATCCCTTTGCCGGTGTCCTGCACGGTGAGGCGCAGGATGGCGCCGGCCGGCGCGATGCGGATGGTGATGGTGCCGTCTCTCGGCGTGAATTTCACGGCATTCGAGAGGAGGTTCCAGATGACCTGCTGCAGGCGTCCCTCGTCGCCCAGCACGCAGGGAACGCGCGGCGGGATGCTGGCCAGGATCTCGATCCCCTTCGCCGCGGCGGCCGGGTGGACGGTGGTCATCGCCGCGCGCAGCACGACGCCGGCGTCGACCGGCACGGGGTTGAACGTCATCTTCCCCGCCGCGACCCGCGAGACGTCCAGCACGTCATCGATGAGCTGGGCCTGGATCTCCGCGCTCTTTTCGATCGCGTCGATCGCTTCGCGCGCTTCACTTTCCGAGAGGCCCAGCTTGAGCATCCGCGCCCAGCCGAGGACCGCCGTCATCGGGGTGCGCAGCTCGTGGGAGAGGGTGGCGAGGAATTGATCCTTCCTGCGGCTGGCGTCTTCGAGCGCCTTCTGCGCGAGATGCTCGTCGGTGATATCGCGGAACTCGAGGACGGCGCCGGCCTGGCGGCCGTCCCGCTGCAGGGGCGAAAGCGAGCAGGAGACGGGGAACGTCGAGCCGTCCTTTCTCACGAAGAGGTCGCGGTGTTGCTTGAGCGGCTGCAGGCGCTCGCGCGCGTTGCGGATGGGACAAGTGGCGGCGGAATGACCGCCGCGCTCGGCCGGCGCGTGGAGAACGTCGTGAAGGGGCGCCTTCGCGAACTCCTCCAGCGCGTAACCGGTCTCTTCGATCGCCGCCGGATTCATGTAGGTGGCGATGCCCCGCTCGTCGAGCATCAACAGGCATGACGCGGCGTTCTCGGCGATGGTGCGGATGAGCGCATTCGCCCGCTCCAGTTCCGCCGTCCGCAACTCCAGCGCTTCCTTCGCCGCGACCAGCTCCTGCTCGGCGCGCTGGCGGGCGAGGAGAATGCTCTGCGCGTTCTGAATGGCGACCGAGCGAAGCAGCTCGTCTTCGTTGTCGTGCGGTTGTTGCACCGGTCAGTGGCCTCCGAGCTTTGCCGCTGCCAGAGCTGTGCCGAGGACCCGCGCGCGAATCTTGGCGAACGCGGTCTCGCGCGTGGTCGAGGTGTCGTCGCTGAAGGGGGAGAAGCCGCAATCGTCCGTGGTCCCCAGTTGCCCGACCGGAAGGTACTCGGCGGCTTCCAGCACGCGGTCCCGCACCACTTCCGGAGTCTCCACGCGCGGATCGATCGGCGCCACCACGCCGACGAACACCCGCTGATCCGGCTTGAGGAACTTGCGGATGATCTTCAGGACGTGGACGCGGTCTTTCTCGCCGGCCAGCGCGATGTAGAAGTTCCCCACCTTCAGTTGAAAGAGGCTCGGGAGCAGATCGGCGTAGTCGACTTCGGCGCTGTGCGTGGAATCGCGGTCGCCGCCGGGACAGGTGTGCACGCCGATCCGCGCGCGGTCCTCCGCGGAGAAGCGCGACAGCGCCAGGTTGTTCAGGTCGATGAAGCTGTTGAGCAGATCACCCGACGGATCGATCTTGACCGCCAGCCGCGCCTCGGTGAAGTCGATCTGCACTTTGTACGCTCCCTTCGCCAGGCACCGCCGGATCTCCGTCTCGTGCTCGATGAGAAGGTCGTCGATGAACTGGTCCCGCGAATAGCCGTCGATTCCGCCGGCGGGGTACATGAGGCTGAGCGCCGAGGGGGAGATGACGGCCTGCTTCACCGGCAGGTGCGCATAACGGAGGGCGACTTCGAGATAACTGTCGGCCTGGCGCCGGTAGCGAAAGGGACCGGCCGTGAGCCGCGGCATCCGGCGGGTATGCCCGGCCGAGAAGGGGATCTTGAAGCCGTCCGGCGCGGTGTTCGTCAGTCCATGAACCGAGTACGTCCAGAAGTTGTGATACTTCCGCTGTTCGCCGTCGGTGATGACCGGAGACCCCGTCTCCTCGAAGCGGGCGATGGTGTCGCGGATGGCCGCGTCGTACATCGGGTCGAGGGCCGGATCGTCGGCGTTGCCGTTCGAGACCGCGTCGATCAGCTCGAGCGGGCGGGGAATGCTTCCAATCGGCTCAGTCGGGATGCTGATCATACGGTCGTCCTTTCGCTGACGAGTACGCTTTGCAATAGCGAAACCGCCGCCAACTTCCCGACCGCGCGGGCAGATATCGGCGATACTCCGATCACATCCGATCCATGAGCGCAGAAACCGAAGTCGCCGAGGACCTTCCTGTCGTCACGCGCGGGGGTGCGCCTCGCTGGCGCCGCGACCGCATTTTCTTTGCCGCGATGGCCGTCGCCGCCGCTCTCACCGTATTCGCCGGCTTCTCGCGAACGTACTTTCTGAAGGGCTTCTTCGAGGCGCGGACGCTGTCGCTCTTTTTCCACGTGCACGGCGCTGTGTTCACCTGCTGGATCATCCTCTTCCTGGTCCAGGTCACGTTGGTGGCAGCCGGTCGAACCGACATCCACCGCCGTCTCGGGGTCGCCGGTGCGGTCCTGGCGGTGGTCATGGTGGTGATCGGCTTGATGGCCGCGATCGATTCCGCCAGGAGGGGTTTCACGCCGCCGAACGGACCGCCTTCTCTGGTGTTCCTGGTCGTTCCGGTCGCCGATCTCGTCGTGTTTGCGACGTTGATCGCAGCAGGGCTGTGGCTTCGGCGCCGGAGCGCGGCTCACAAGCGGCTCATGCTGCTGGCCACGATCAGCATTCTCACGCCGGCGATCGCCCGCCTTCCGGGGATTGCGGCCGCGGGACCGTTGGCCTTCCTCGGATTGACGGACCTGTTCATCGTTGCCTGCCTGGTCTATGACCGGCTTGGCAACGGCCGTGTTCATCGCGCCTTTCTGTGGGGCGGACTCTTCATCATCGTCTCGCAACCGCTGCGATTCCTGATCGCTCAGACGCCACAGTGGCTCGCGTTCGCCCGCTGGCTGACACGGTGAGAGCGCCCGCGTCGATGCATGCCTTGACGGCCGCGGTCAGGTCGTCGATTTCGAACGGTTTGTGCAGCGCGGCGAACACGTTGGCGCTGACCGCATTCGCCACGATGTGGGGTGAGGCCGCGGACATGATGATCACGAACTTGTGTTGCGGGTCGCTGAACTTCAGGTGCGCCAGTACATCGAAGCCGCTCGATCCGGGCATCATCAAGTCCAGCACGATCGCGTCGTACGGCGTCCGCTCGATTCTCTCGATCGCGTCGCGGCCGTTGGTCGCCGTATCGACCTCATAGCCGGCGCGGCGCAGGATGGCGGTGAGCAGGCGCAGGATGGACGCATCATCCTCGGCGACGAGGATTCGATTCCTCGCCATGACCGCCACGTCACTCACGGTGCGCGACCAGCGGAATGGTGAATGAGAAGGTGCTTCCCGCCCCCGGCGCGCTCTCGACTTCGATGCCACCGCCGTGCGCCTCGACCACCAGCTTGCAGAAGGCGAGGCCCAGACCGGTGCCGACCCGGTTGCGCGAGTCGAGCTGACCGAACTTTTCGAAGATCCGCCCGAAGGCCTCGGACGGGATGCCGCTGCCCGTATCGCGGATTGCGAACCGGATGTTGTTTTCCCTCTCGTCCAGCGACGCGGCGATGGTCACGGTGCCGGCCGGTGTGAACCTGATGGCATTGGCGATGAGGTTGACGAGCGTGCGACTGAGCTTCTTCTCATCGCCGGGGAAGGGCGGCAGCCCGGAGACGATCTCCGTCACCAGAGTGGTCTGTCCATCTTCGGCGAGCGAGGTGATCTGGCTGATCGCGCCGGCCACGAGGGCGGCCGCCGACAGCTCGTCGTACTGGAGCTGGGTGGAGCCCGATTCCATCTTCTCCACGTCGAGCAGATCGTTGATCATGCCGAGCAGGGTGTTGCCGCCGCCGGCGGCAATGGCCATCAGCTCGCGCTGCGATTCGTTCAGCGCGCCGTGCTTTTCCAGCATCCCCACGCCGGCGATCACCGCCGTGAGCGGTGTGCGGAGATCGTGAACGATCATGTTGCGCATGTCGTCGCGCATCTTCTCGACTTCCTGCAGCCGTTTGTAGTTTCTCTGAAGCTGCTCGAAGAGGACGGTCTCCCGATCGCGTCCGCGCTTTTTTTCCAGGGAGGCGCCGATGCGCGCCTTGAGCAGGGTCGGGTTGAACGGCTTGGCCAGGTAGTCATCGGCCCCCGCTTCGATGCAGCGCCCCACCGACTGCACTTCGTGAAGCGCCGAGATCATGATGACCGGGATGTGGCGCAGCCGGGCGTCGGCCTTGATGCTCCCCAGCACCTGGTAGCCGTCCATGTCCGGCATCATGATGTCGAGCAGCACCAGGTCGAAGGCCGCCGCGCGCATCAGGCGCAGAGCATCGCTCCCGTTGCTGGCCGTCGTGACTTCGTGGCCCTGCCTCTTGAGGCGGCGGGAGAGCACGTCCCGGTTGGCGGCATCGTCGTCCACCACCAGCAGCAGGCCCGGCCCGGCGACGGCCGCCGATTCCGGCGGCGATTCGACACCGGTGTAGCGGCCGGCTTCAGCCGGCCGAGCGGGCTGAAGCCCCCCTACAGACGTGAAGTTCTCCTCGATGAGCGCGAGCATCCGATAGCCCGCGGCACGGACTTTGTGGAGGTCGGTCACGAAGTCCTCGCGGTGCTGTCCCTCCGCTTCCTCGGTCATCATCTCCGAGTAGCCGATGATCTGATTGAGAGGGCTCCGCAGATCGTGGAGCAGCCGCGACGAGAGGCTCGTCTTCCCGGAGTCTTTGACCAGTTCGGATTCGCGTTGGAGCAAGGCGCTCATGACACCAGCACCAATGAAGGAGGGGGCAGCAGAGCCTCGATTTTTGCGAGAAGGCGCGGCAGATCGATCGGCTTGGTGTCGTAGTCGTCGCAGCCCGCTTCGAACGCCTTGTCGCGGTCATTGGCCATGGCGTGCGCCGTCAGGGCGATGACAGGAATGTGCTTGAGGACGTCATCCGCCTTCATCCGCCGGGTCGCTTCCCAACCGTCCACCACCGGAAGGCTCATGTCCATCAGGACCAGATCGGGGGCCTTGGACCGGGCCACGTCGATGCCCATTTCTCCGTCGACGGCGATCAGGACTTCGTAGCCCTTGCGCTGCAGCCGCCGCGACAACATCACGCGGTTCATCTCGTTGTCTTCAACGATGAGGATGGTGGTCATGGGCGTTTAGACCTCCGCGAGCTGGCGAGGCGCTCGGGCCGCGCTGCTGACGGCCAGCAGATCGCGAACCTGCTCCAACAACGACTGAGGCGAATCGCCCTGTTTCTGCACGATGTGCTCGACGTTCCCGTTCAGCCGCCGGCGATCGTCGTTGGTGAGGTCGTGCGCGGCCACCACCACGATGGGGATGGACCGCCATTCGGGATGGCGCCGGACCTCGGCGGCGAAGGCGAAGCCATCCATCTTCGGCATCGTCAGCTCGAGCAGGATGAGGCTCGGGCGATCCCGTTCCATGCTCTTGAGGGCCTCGATTCCGTTGCCGGCCTCGGAAACTGCCCACCCCTCGTGCTCCAGCATGGCGCGCGTGAGCGCGCGCGCCGAGGCGTCGTCATCGACCACCAGGACGGGACACGGCGGCCTGCGGCAGGTGTACTTTTTCAGGATCTGCGAGAGGCGCCGGCGGTTGACCGGCTTGGTTGCGTAATCCGACGCGCCGAGGGAGAAACCGCGCTGCGGGTCGTCCACCATGGTCAGCATGACCACCGGGATGTCGCATAACTCCGGGTCGTTTTTGAGAGTGGAGAGCACGCTCCAGCCGTCCACCTCCGGCATCATCACGTCGAGCGTGATGGCTGCCGGCAGTAGTTGCCGGGCCATGCGCAATCCCTGCGCGCCGCCGCCCGCCGTGCATACCGTGAAGCCTTCCTTGCGCAAGTAGCGCTGCATCAGGTCGCGCTGGAGAGGGTCGTCGTCGATGACCAGCACGCAGGTACCGACCGCAGGAAGCGGTTCGGCGTCTTTCGGCACCGCGACGTCGGCAAGCGCCGGCGTCCGGCGCCCGTTCTCGATCGAAACTGCGGACTCGCCGATCGATTCGTCGACGGTTGCGGGCAGCTTGATGGTGAAGACGCTCCCTTTGCCGAGCTCGCTGTGGACCGTGACGTCGCCGCTCATCATCTGGCAGAAACGGCGGGTGAGGGCGAGACCCAGACCCGTTCCGCCGAACTTTCGCGTGGTCGACGCGTCCGCCTGGGTGAAGGACTGGAAGAGCCTGACGATCTGCTCGGAACTCAGCCCGATGCCGGTGTCGGAGACGCGGAACAGGATCCAGTCGATGCCGTCCATGACCTGCCGCTCGGCTTCGATCCTGATCTGGCCGTGGTGCGTGAATTTCGCCGCGTTCGATACGAGATTGAACAGCCCCTGGCGCACTTTGCTCACGTCGGCCCGCATGACGCCGATCTCCGGCGGGATGCAGGTGATCGACAGCGTGTTGCCGTTTTTCTCGACCTGCATCTCGATCGTCGATGCCACCTCGGCGATCAAAGAGCAGATCTCGAAGCTCTCCAGGTGCAGCTCCATCTTGCCGGCCTCGATCTTCGACAGATCGAGGATGTCGTTGATGAGGCCCAGCAGGTGTTTGCCGGCGGTGGAGATCTTTTGCAGGTCGCCGTTGAAGTCCAGCAGGTTCCTGTCGACGGCTTCCTCCTGGAGCATCTCGGAGAAGCCCAGAATGGCGTTGAGCGGTGTCCGCAGCTCGTGGCTCATGTTGGCGACGAACAGACTCTTGGTCCGATTCGCGGTCTCAGCCGCTTCCTTCGCCTTGGCCACCTCGCCCTCGGCCCGCCGGCGCTCGGTGACGTCCTCCATCGCCAGAACCAGCAGTTCGGCGTGGCTGCCCTGACGGAGCTTTCGGGCGTTCAGCAGCATGACCCGGCGTCCGATGACGGGGAAATCGTGTTCGAGCTCGAAGTCGTTGAAGACCGAGCTCTTGGGAACGATGTCTTCGAGCAGCGTGCGGAGAGCCGGTATGTCCCACTGGCCGTTGCCCAGCTCGTAGATGAGCCGGTTCTCGGTCTCTTCCGAGGAGACGTGAAAGGTCTGATAGAACGCGCGGTTCGCCGAGTGGACGCGCAGGCTGCTGTCGAGCATCAACAACGGCTCGCGCACCGTGTCGACGACATCCTGGGCATACGTTTCGATCTGCTCGAGCAGATGTTGCGCCCGGCGCCGCTCGGTGACGTCTTCCATGGCCAGCAGGACGAGCTCGGCGTGCAGCCTCCGTGCGTTGAGCAGCATGACCCGCCGGCCGATGTCGGGAAAATCGTGCTCCAGGACGAAATCGTTGAAGACGGAGCTTCTGGGCACGATGTCCTCGAGCAGGGTGCGGAGGTCCGGAATGTCCCACTGCCCGTTGCCCAGCTCATAGATGAGCTGGTTCTCGGTTTCGTCTGCCGAGACGTGAAAGGTCTGATAGAAGGAGGTGTTTGCCGATCGCACTCGCAGAGCGGCATCGAGAACGAGCAGCGGTTCGCGCACGGTGTCGAAAACGTCCTGCGCGAAATTCTGAATGTCGGTGACGCGCGGTTGGGGCTCGATGTCGCGAGATGGAAAGCTCAGCGGTTCGGTCATGATCGCCTCCTGGTTGCTTCAACCGGTCGCGATCGCAAGGCGCGGGCAGTCGTTGGTAGGGATGCATTTATTGAGCCGTCAGATGCAGGCCCTGAAGACGCGCGCGTAACCGGACTTCCGACGCGCGTATTGCGCGTATACATTCACGGCCAATGCGCGTATGGTGCCTCCACGTCGAGGAAACTTCCTCGCCCCTTCAGTCCTTCTGAACTAAGTCAGAACCTCTGGACTCACCCCTCTTAGCTTCCCCCCTCCTCTCGAAGCCTCGCCTCGCGAACGAGAGGACTGCCGGCATGGCCGGCCAGGAGCTCCAAATGAAATTGCATGTGGGAAATCTCTCGAAGCAGGTCACCGATGCGCAGCTCAACGATCTCGCGGTGCCGTACGGAAAGCTCATCTCGGCGAACGTCGCCACCGAGCGCTCCAGCGGCGAGTCGAAGGGCTTCGGCTTCGTTGAATTCAGCAACGCCGAAGAAGGGCGCGCCGCGATCACCGGTCTCGACGGCCGCGACGTCCACGGCCAGGTGCTGAAGGTCAGCGAGGCCAAGCCGCGCAACCCGGCCACCGCGCGCTTCTGATCGAACGCGCGAGCCTCGGGAGGGCGGCCGGAAGGCCGTTCTCCCGCTCGCAACGGGGGAGACGCTCATGATGGTTTTGCTATCGATTTCTGCCGTTGCGGTCATCGCTTTTCTGGGATGGCATCTCTATCGCCGCTTCGGGTCCGACCGGATCGCGGAGCTCAATTCGCAGCGCCGCGGCTCATCGCGGCTGGTCAGCCGCGGCGAATTCGTCGACGGTAACCGGCATCTCGCGGTGGCCCTGGCGGTGACCCATTCGACGTTCTTCTACGAGAACTCCGACATGCAGGCGTCGCTCGACCTGCAGTGGGTTCGGGAGATCGAATACGACACCGAGCTGGCCACCGGCACCGCGCCGCCGGCCGGCAAAGTCCTGCGGATGCGCTCCGGCAGCCAGACGTTCGAGTTCGTCCTTCCGGACGACGTCGTAGCGCGCTGGCACATGATGCTGCCGCCGCGCCGCGCCACCGCACCTCTCGCCGCTGCAAGTTGACGCCGATCGGAGGCCCGTATTGAGGATCATCATCGAAGACCGCGCCCAAGCGGTCCGGGAACGCCTGCGCGAGCGCCTCGAGCGCGCCGCGCGTCTGCGCTGCGACGAGCACGGCCGGCCGGTCGAGTCGGTCACCATCTACGGCCGCGAAAACGGCTGGTTCGATTCGCGGTGGACCACCTGCTGCGAAGGCCTCGAGCGGCAGGCGGCGGCAATCGTGAAGGAGCGCTGTTGACCAAGGGGAAACCATGACGGATGACAGAAGCATGCGGCGCGTCGCGCTGCTCGGCAATCACCTGCCGCGCCAGTGCGGCATCGCCACGTTCACCACCGACCTCGCCGAGGCCGTCGCGGCCGCAGGGCCCGATCTCGACTGCTTCGTCCTGGCCATGAACGACGGCCGGCACCAGCACGCCTATCCGGGACGGGTCCGTTTCGAGCTGGCCGACACCGACGTCGCCGCCTACACCCGCGCCGCCGACTTCCTGAACGTGAACGCCGTCGACGTGATCTGCGTGCAGCACGAGTACGGGATCTTCGGCGGAAAAGCGGGAAGCCATCTCCTGACCATGCTGCGCGAGCTGCGCATGCCGATCGTCACCACCCTCCACACCATCCTGGCCACGCCGAACCTGCATCAGCGGCGGGTGATGGACGAGCTCACCGCGCTCTCCGATCGCCTGGTGGTCATGACCGCCGGCGGCGCGGACCTTCTGCGCGACGTGCACGGCGTCGCCGAAGAGAAGATCGACGTCATCCCGCACGGGATTCCGAACGTGCCGTTCGCCGGCAGTAAGAACCGCCTCGGCGTCGAAGGGCGGCCGCTCATCCTGACCTTCGGCCTCCTCTCGCCCGACAAAGGCATCGAGCACGTCATCGACGCTCTTCCGGCCATCCTCTCGCACTATCCCGACGCCGTGTACATCGTCCTTGGCGCGACGCACCCGCACATCATCGAGCGCCATGGCGAGACGTACCGCTTGATGCTCGAGGATCGGGCCAAGCGGCTGGGAGTCGACGGCAACGTGATCTTCCACAACCGTTTCGTCAGCCAGTCCGAGCTGTCGGAGTTTCTCGCCGCGGCCGACATCTACATCACGCCGTACCTGAACCCCGAACAGATCACCTCGGGGACGCTGGCCTACGCGCTCGGCGCGGGGAAGGCCGTGATCTCCACACCGTACGCGTACGCGCGCGAGCTGCTCGCCGACGGGCGCGGCATCCTCGTCCCTTGGAAGGACGCGCCGGCTATCGCCGCGGAGATCGTGGGACTGCTCGACGATCCTGAGAAGCGCCTCGAACTGCGCCGGCGCGCCGCCGCTCATGGCCGGGCCATGCTCTGGCCGGCCGTCGCTCACTCCTATCTCCGCACTTTCGAGCGCGCCCGCAACGAACATGACTCGCGGCGTCGAACGGCGTTCCGCGCCACCACGCTCGCCGCACGCCCCGCCGAACTGCCGAAGGTCAACCTCGACCACGTCGAGATCATGACCGACGACTGCGGCATCCTGCAGCACGCCACATACAACGTGCCGCGCTACAACGAGGGCTACTGCGTCGACGACAACGCGCGCGCCTTGATGTTGGTGACGCTGCTCGAGGACGAGGGATTGGACGATCCGAAACAGGTCCGCACGCTGGCGTCCCGTTACCTGGCATTCGTCAGCCACGCGTTCAATCGTCCGCTGGGACGGTTCAGGAACTTCATGTCGCACTCCCGGCTCTGGCAGGAAGAGCAGGGCTCCGAGGACAGCCACGGCCGCGCGTTGTGGGCCCTCGGCACGGTGGTCGGATGCTCGGCCGATCCGGGACGGCACAGCCTGGCCGGCGAGCTGTTCCACGCCGCGCTCCCCGCGGTGGACGGCTTCAGCAGTCCGCGCGCCTGGGCCTTCGCCCTGCTGGGGATCGAGCAGTACCTTCGCGCCTTCGACGGCGACCGGAACGTGCAGGCGGCGGGGCGAGCGATCGCCGCGCGCCTGGTCGGTCTCTTCCGGCGCACCAATCAGCCGGATTGGCCGTGGTACGAGAACCAGGTCACGTACTGCAACGCCCGATTGCCGCAGGCGCTGATCGCCACCGGTTCGTGGACCGGAGACCCGGCGATGACCGCCACCGGCATTCGCTCGCTCGAATGGCTGATGACCGTGCAGCAGACGCCGGACGGCTATTTCGCTCCGGTCGGAACGAGAGGCTTTTTCGAGCGCGGCATGACGGCGGCCGTCTTCGATCAGCAGCCGGTCGAGGCCTGCGCCACGGTGTCGGCGTGTATGCACGCGTTTCGAACCACTGGAGATCAACGGTGGGCCGAGCACGCCCGCCGCGCGTTCACCTGGTTCCTCGGCCAGAACCAACTGCAACAGGCGCTCTATGACCCGCTTTCAGGTGGCTGCCGCGATGCCTTGCACCACGACCGGATGAACGAGAACGAGGGGGCGGAGTCGACGCTGTCCTTCCTGCTCGCGCTGATGGACATGCGCGCCGATGAAGTGCGCTGGAACGCGATGCAGATCCCGGTGTCCGAACCGTCCGAGGTACTGATGGCGGTGAGCGCGGGAACGGCGCAGTGAGGGGCGGCCAGCAGTACGACGTCCTTTTCCGACGTAAACACAGCAACCCGATCCTCACGGCGGCGGACTGGCCGTATCCCGTGCACACGGTCTTCAACGCCGGCGCGACGCTGCTTCAAGACGGCACCACGCTGCTCCTCTGCAGGGTCGAGGATCGCCGCGGGCACTCCCATCTCTGCGCGGCGCGGTCCGTCGACGGGGTCAGCGACTGGAAAATCGACGCCGAGCCGACGCTTCGCGCCGATCCGGAGAATCACCCCGAGGAGTTGTGGGGGATCGAGGACGCGCGCATCACGTTCGTGCCGGAGATCGGCCGTTACGCGATCGCCTATACCGCGTTCGGCAAAGGCGGCCCGGGCGTCTCATTGGCGCTCACCGACGACTTCGTGACGTTCGAGCGCTGCGGCCTGGTGATGCAGCCCGACGACAAAGACGCCGCGCTGCTGCCGCGCCGCGTCAAAGGCATGTTCGCTCTCGTGCATCGCCCCATCGCTGATTCGGGAGCGCACGTCTGGATCTCGTACTCGCCCGACCTCCGGAGCTGGGGCGGCCACCGGATGATGCTGCAGGCCCGGCGCGGCGGCTGGTGGGATGCGAACAAGGTCGGACTCTCGCCACCGCTCATCGAGACCGAGCGCGGATGGCTGATGATCTACCACGGCGTGCGGTCCACGGCGGCTGGGAATCTCTATCGTCTGGGCGTGGCGCTCTTCGACCTCGAACAACCGGAGCGCCTCCTGCTGCGCGGCGACGAGTGGATCTTCGGACCGGAAGCGGCGTACGAGACGCGCGGCGACGTGGCGAACGTCACCTTTCCCTGCGGCACCACCGTCGGGCGCGACGGCGACACGCTGAACCTCTACTACGGCGCGGCCGATACCTCCGTGGCGTTGGCGACGGGGAGCATTCGGGAGATTCTGGGGTGGCTGGACCGGCACGGGAGCGGGTAATCGAGCGCTTTCCTGCGTGAGGCACGGAGGCCTGCCCTCCAGACACGCTGACGCTGCTTCGAGACGGGACCACGCTGCTGCTCTGCAGGCCGAAGACCGCCGAGGACACTCACATATCTGCGCTTGCGCGATCTGTCGACGGGGTTGGCGGCTGGATCATCGACCCGTTGCGGGTGCGCTTTTCGAGCACGCCCCCGTTCAGAGATCACACGAACGGATTCAGCAGATCGATTCGACATCCCTCGAAATCGCGAACGTTGCGCGTAACGAGAGTGAGGCCCTGGACCTGCGCGGTGGCGGCAATGAGAGTGTCGGCCTGCGATCGTGTAATTCCCTTGGCGCGCAACCCACCGCGCATGACTCCGGCGCGCTCCGCGATCGGCTGAGTGATCGGCACCACATCGCAGGCCTCGGCAAAGAAGCGGTCAAACCACGCGCGTACCCGGGCGTTCGGCTTCCAGGCGAGGCCGAACAGGATCTCTTCGAGCGTCACGACGCTGACGGAAATCTGCTCGACGCCTGCCGCCCATTCAAGGACTCCGGAATTGGGCCGGGGGCGGACGAGCTCACTGAGAACGTTTGTGTCTGTCAGCCACGGCATCGAGTGTCCTCGCGAAGACGTTGGCGCGTGACCGGCGGCGGGCCCGAGGGAGGCGATAGTTCTCGCTGCGAAGAAGCTCTCGCGCTTCCTCCAATCGATCGCCGATTGTCATCCTTTTCCTGATTGCGTCGGCGTTAGTTTCATCCACGGCCACGACCGCGGCAATGAGCCGATTCCGACGATAGATCAGTTGCGGCTCGCTCTCGGTACGTCGCAAGAGCTCGCAGAACTGCTGCTTGGCCTCGCCCACGTTCCAACCGTTCTTGTCCATCTCCGGTGTGCAACATGTCCAGAACCAGCAACCATTCCCCCGGGATCGGGCACCGAAGTCGTGTCCGGCGTCTTCACCGCGAGGTCGGACCACCGCTCTCGCCTCCGCCACATCTTCCTTTCGCCCCGCCCGTCCTTCGCCCTCATGCCGGCACGACCGCGATCGTCAGATCGACGCCACCTTCCCGTCGCGGCCGGTCTTAGGCCGCCCCGTGGAAGAGCGGCAACGTGCGGGGAGCCAGCGCATTGCGACGCAAATGAGGGGAGGGATGTACCAGCGCACTGTCACGAGGAAATGTGACAGTGGCTCTCGCGCGAGGGTGTCAGATCGACTGTCACATCCGAGCGTACCGGGTTACGCCGGCAATTCGATCGACTGTCCGTGATGAAACACGTTGTGTGCATCCCACGCCGCTTTCACCCGCTGTAGCCGCGGGTAATTGTCGAGGTAATAGAGGAACTGCCAGTCTCTCAAATCCATGTCCGGGTAATTGATGTAGCAGCCGTCCATCACGTCGTCCGGACGCGGACCTGCTTCGCCGTACATCGCGACATAGAAATCATTGATCCAGCGCAGGTTCGCTTCCGTCTGCTCCTCGGGAACCCAATAGGTCTGGTACTGCAGCTTCATGATCGAGGAGCGCTGCGGAGTTGCGGTGGCATCGGATGCCACGCGATTCACCTTGCAGCCATACGAGTCGACCTGCACGAGCGACTGCGGATTCGCGAAATCGTCGTTCAGGTATTTCCACATCGTGTCGATCTGCTGCTGCGGAAACGCCTTCTTCATGTACGCGAACTTGTATTTGCCGCGCTGATTGGCGCCGGAGCCGTCGAGGGTCTGCGTGGCATAGAACCACGGTAGACGTTGAACCTTCATCGTGCCGAGGGGGAAGTAGTGGCGGCCGATGGCGTGTGTCTGCGGGACCGGTCGCACACGCAGGCCGTTGCTGTGCATGAAATCGACGACGTCGCTGAGCCGCTTCGCCTCGTCGCCGACGTACTGCGCGGTGAGCACGATCTGCGACGCGGCATTGTGCGTGAGGTGCAGGAGCGTGAACAGGCCGTCGTACGGGCTGTCGACGCCGCTGTTTTGCTCCAGGAACTGCCCGTAGGTCGCGACGAGCTGCGTGAAGTCCTCCTGCTTGATATCGCTCCAGTTCCACGCCAGATTGACGAGGTACGCCTCGGTTGGAGCGGGCGGGAGGTCGTTGAACCAGAATCGCGTGACGATGCCGAAGTTCCCGCCGCCTCCGCCCTGATTGGCCCAGAGCAGGTCGCGCTCGTCGCTCGAACCGTCGCGTCCCGCGATGACGATCTCGGCGCGGCGGTCGCGCGTGACGTGCACCATCTCCACGGCGTCGAGCCAGTCGACGATGAGGCCGTACTTGCGCGACAACAGCCCGTAGCCGCCGCCCGTAATGTGGCCGCCGGCGCCGACGGAGTAGCAGGAGCCGCCCGGGACCGCGCGGCCGTACTGCTTGTACAGCGTCCAGATCACGTTCCACAGCGTGGCGCCGGCTTCGATGCAATAGGCGCCGCGGTCATCGTCGTAGTAGACGCGGTTCATCGGAGCCATGTCTACGAGGATCCCGCCGTCGTTGCCGACCGCGAAATTCTCATAGCAGTGGCCGCCGCTGCGCACCGTGAGGCGGAGGTTCCGCTCGACCGCCTGCTGCACCACGCGCCGGACCTGTTCCGCGTCGCCGCAGATCGCGATCGACGAAGGATTGCCGGCCCAGCGCAGATTGAAGCCGCGCACCAGCGTCTCGTACCGCGGATCGCCTTTGTCGACACTCCCGCCGGGATAGAGCATCGAAGTACCTAGTCGCACACGATGGCCGCCGCCGTCATCGCACACTTCGTCTTCGACGACCCGTCTGCGTTGCGAAGGTCGAACGTCCAGCCGGTGGCGCTCGGAGTCGCGGCGATGAAGCCGAACGAACCGCTCTGCACGAAGCCGGAGATGGTGCGGCCGCCGGCCTGGCTGCCGGTGGGATCCGTTTCCTTCGAATCGAGAGCCGTGCCGCCGTTGCCGACCACCGCGAGGGGAGGACGGCCGTCGGAGAACGAGAGCAGCTCGAGCAGATGGATGTGGCCGCTGAGAACGAACGCGATGGGGCTGGTCGCGCTGCCCGCGGTGGTCCACGCCTGCCACATCGTCGGTGTAACGAGATCGCCGTAGCTGGTCGCCCAGACCGGATGGTGCAGCATCAGCCACGCGCCGGGCTTCAGCTTCCCGTAGAGCTCGAGCTGCCTGGCGTACATGGCCGCGGCGGCGTCGTCACTATCTTTGACCGACGAGGTGTCGAGCAGGAGGAACTGCATGTCGCCGACGGTGGCGACGTACGGCGGCGTGACGTCGAGATTCGACTTGCAGGTCTTGCCGTTCTCCCACAGGTAAGGCCGCGGGTCGAGGAACCGAAACCACCCCTCGGCCGCCCGCGCGCACTCCTCGTGGTTCCCGCGCACCATCACCCAGGGCGCCTTCTCCAGCAGCGGAGCAGCGGGCTTGAAGAAGTCCTCGTGCCACCGCTTCCAGTCGTAGGGCGCCGGCGTGCACTTCGTGCCTTTGCAGGCGGCCTCGCGGTAATAGTAGTCGCCGACGTGGAGCACCAGATCGGGATCCCACTTCGCGATCGACTCCGCCACCTGCGCGAACGGCCACGCGTTCGGATCGGAGCAGTCCTGAATCGACGGCGGATTCCCAATCTTCAAGCGGCAGCCGGTGTCGCCGACGAGCGCGATCCTTGCCGTGCGCCCGAGCTTTTCGACGGCCAGCTTCGCGTGGCCGATCGACGCCGACTGCACGCCCGCCGGCAACGCTGCCTCGCATGCCGTGACCTCGTAGCCCTTCGCCGGGAGCGAGCGCGTGCGCATGACGGAGGTGGCTCCGTCGATGGTGATCGCCGGACAGCCTCCGCCGCTCGTCACGATCGTCCGTGCGATCGCCCCTTCCGGTCCATATTCGATCCACACGGGATCGGCGGCAAAGAGAGGCAGCGCCAGCGCGAAAATGAGCAGAGCTCGGACGATCATGGCGGGCGTCGATTATAAGGCCGCGCTTGCCTCGGCGGGATGTAAGACAGTATCTTACGGGCTCATGAAGACGACGGTGTCCTCAAAGGGCCAGATCGTGCTGCCGGCCGAGATCCGGCAGCAGGACCGCATCGAACCGGGGCAGGAGTTCGAAGTTGAACGCCTCGATCGTGGCGAGTACCGCCTCCTCCGGCGCACAGCTCGGCCGAACGAGGGCGTCGTCGATTGGCTGCTCGCCTGCCCGGAGAAAGGGTTCTTCGTCCCCATTGAATCCGAGTCGACCGACGAACTGTGAGATATCTGGTCGACGCCAACGTTCTGAGTGAGCCTACGAAGCCGGCCCCGCACCCGAGCGTCGTCGAGTGGCTGCGGAAGAACGAGCTGGAAATCGCCGTCGATCCCATCATCCTCGGCGAGGTTCGCTTCGGAATCCTTCTTCTACCAAAGGGAAAGCGCCGAGCGAGGCTCGAGCGGTGGTTCGATGCGGGCGTTCAGCGCCTCCTGTGTCTGCCGTGGGAAGCAGAGACCGGCCTGCGGTGGGCGGAGTTGCTTGCAGCTCTTCGTGCCTCCGGCCGTGCCATGCCGATCAAGGACAGCCTCATCGCAGCCACCGCCCTCGTCCACGGTCTGATGATCGCCACACGCAACCGCGCCGATTTCGAGAAGGCGGGTCTGAAGATCGTCGACCCTTTCGCCGCCTGAACTATGCCCTTCGGGACACGGGCGCGCAGCGACGCGTGGGGAACTATGCCGAACGCGTAATCCGGTTTTCACGCGCTTTTAAGACCGAGATCTCGCGGGCGGGTCCAGGAGTAACCGTCACCCTGTCTTCACCACGATCTCGACGCGCCGGTTCTTCTGGCGATTGGCTGGATTGTCGGTTCCGTCAGGATTGGTGTTCGGGACGACGGGCTTCGATTCGCCCCACCCTCGGGTTGTCATCGGCGCAGTGACTTTGTGCGTGGCCAGCCACGACTGCACGGCCCTGGCGCGGCGTTCGGACAATTCCTGGTTGTAGGCATCCGCGCCGACGTTGTCCGAGTGTCCCTCCACAGTGACCTGGGGATGCTCGAACGATTGAATGACGAGAGCGACTTTTTCCAGCGCGGGCGCCGCTTCGGGACGGAGGACGGCCTTGTCGAAGTCGAAGAGAACGTCGCTCGCCAGCGCGATGTGAACCTCCGTGCCGACGCGCGTCGCGCCGAGATCCGAGAGGGCCGCCGCAAGCGATTCCGCCTTTCCGGTTACGGCGGATGAGAGCCCGCGGATCTCCAGCACTTCGCCGCGGATCGCAAGGATCTTTCCTGAGGCGCCGGGTGGAATCGGATCGCTCTCCTTGTACTTCTGTGCCGCTGCGAACGGCGCAGCAAGCGCGATCAACACCAGGGCTGCGAAACGACGCATCAGGACACCGGTGCATCCTCGAACGGTGGGAACTTCGGGAGGGTGATGCTGATCTTGTTGGAGGTCGCCGGCGGGGCCGGGAATTTGGCCCAATTCGCCTTCTCCTCTCCCGGCTGGAGCGTGCCCCACCAGATATCGAGGATTCTGTTTCCTTCGCTGTCGGTGAGGTAGCCGTACTTCTTGTTCTCCGCGGGGTCGACGTAATACACATCGCCCCAACCGAAGTCGTAACCAGCCGGCTTGTCCGGCGACGTGTTGACCACCCGCCATTTCACGAGCAGGGCGCCTCCGCTGACACGGCGGACCTCCAGCAGATCGGCTCGGATGGCCGCGTTACCGGAGTAGTTTCCGCTGGCGATGACCGTAACCGGCGGCGTGGCAGCGACTGCGGTCGCGGCAGCGGTCCCGGTATTGGAAGCGGGGGCCGCCGCGGTCGTTGATGCGCTGGTCTGAACGGTCGCGCTGGTTTCCGTCGTTGAGGAAGAAGCGACCTCGGAGCGCTTGCCGCAGCCCGTCGTGATTGCGAGCATGTAGAGGGCCAGGACTGACGTCACACGCAGAACGGACATGCTGCACCTCCAAAGGGCGAACTCTATCACCGGCCCGAGTTACCATTGGGCCACTCACCATGATCTTCCGCGCTCCAGAGGATCCGCTCACCATCCCCGACATCGCGCTTACTCCGTTTCTCCTCGAGCGCGCGGCGTCGTGGGGAGAAAGGCCGGCGCTGATCGACAGCTCGAATGGCCGGGTGCTCACCTACGCCGGATGGGCCGATGCCGTGCGAGGTGCGGCGGTGTCGCTCGCGCGGCGCGGCTTCCGCAAGGGCGACGTCTTCGCCATCTTCAGCGGCAACTGCCCTGAGTACGCAATCGCCTTCCACGCCGTGTCGCTCCTCGGCGGGATCGTCACCACCGTCAATCCGCTCTACACGGTCGAAGAGCTGAGCCGGCAGTTGAAGGACGCGGGAGCGAGCTACATCGTCACCGCGCCGCCATTTCTCGACAAAGCGCTGGAGGCGGCCAAGGAAACCGGCCTCCGCGAAGTCTTCGTCTTCGGTGAAGCGCCGGGCGCGACGCCGTTCGATTCGCTGCTGACGGCGGGGGGCGACGTGCCGCCCGTGGCCATCGACGCGCGGAACGACGTCGTGGCCATGCCGTACTCCAGCGGCACCACGGGGATGCCGAAGGGCGTGATGCTCACCCACCGCAACCTAGTCTCCAACATCCTGCAGTGCGAAGCGGTCTTCGGCTTGCGCGAAGGCGAGGTCACGCTCGGCGTTCTGCCGTTCTTTCACATCTACGGCATGGTCGTGATCATGAACCTCACCTTCTACGTTGGCGGGACCATCGTCACCATGCCGCGCTTCGATCTACAGCAATGTCTGCAAACGCTGGAGAAGCATCGCGTCACGTACGCGTACGTCGTTCCGCCGATCATGCTGGCGTTCGCCAGAAGCCCGCTTGTCGATGACTACGACCTCAGCGCCGTGAAAAGACTCTTCTCCGGCGCCGCGCCGCTGAGCGTCGAGGTGGCCGAGGCGGCGGCGAAGCGCCTCGGCTGCGCGGTGACGCAGGGCTACGGAATGACCGAGGCCTCACCGTGCACGCATGTCACGCGGGTGGGGGAGATGGCGGGCGTCGGAGAGGCGGTGCCGAACACCGAATCGAAGATCGTCGATCTCGCCACGGGATCGGAGCTGGGCCCCGACGAGGAAGGAGAGATCTGCGTTCGCGGACCGCAGGTGATGAAGGGCTATCTCAATCGGCCTGACGCCACCGCGGCGATGATCGACGCGGACGGCTGGCTGCACACCGGCGACGTCGGGTACGCCGACGCGCGCGGCCGCTTCTTCATCGTCGACCGCGTGAAGGAGCTGATCAAGTACAAGGGGATGCAAATCGCCCCCGCCGAGCTCGAAGCCCTCCTCCTCACGCACCCATGCATCGCCGACGCCGCCGTGATCCCGATCGCCGACGAAGAAGCCGGCCAGGTCCCGAAGGCCTTCGTCGTCCTCCGCTCCGACACTACGGCGGAAGAGATCCAATCGTTCGTCGCCGGCCGCGTCGCGCCGTACAAGAAACTGCGGCATGTCGAGGTGATCGATGCCATCCCGCGGTCGCCCTCGGGGAAGATCCTCAGGCGCGTTCTCGCGGGCCGGGCGTGAGCCTCTCGCGTGCGGCAGACGGAAGTGGCTGAAGGACCGCAAGGGTCGCACCCTCACGAAGGACGACATCGCCCACTACCACAGGATTGTCGTCGCCCTCCAAGAGACGATCCGCCTGATGAAGGAGATCGACGAGGTCATCGAGCAGCACGGCGGCTGGCCGGGAGCGTTCCAGACGGACGGCGCCAAAGCTGCGACAGCAGATGTGGTTCCGTTCCGGCCGCGCACGGTTCACCCAAAACCGGAAGAGCGTTACCTCACCTGCGTGCCACTGGTCCCGCTCAAGGCGGCCGCCGGCGCCTTCAGCGATCCGCAGCAGGTCGAGGATGACGACTGGGAGTGGGTTGCCGTCGACACGAAGCGCCGTCTGCGCCCGGGCATGTTCGTCGCCCAGGTCGTCGGCAAGTCGATGGAGCCCGTCATCCCCGACGGCGCATGGTGCCTCTTCGCATTTCCTGTGACCGGCACGCGCCAAGGGAAGACCGTCCTAGTCAAGTTGCACAAGGATGCTGACCCGGAGTCCGGCGCAAACTACACAGTCAAACGCTATCAGAGTGAGAAGGTCGAAATCGACGGGGTGCTGGTTCACTCGAAGATCACCCTGAAGCCGATCAATCCTGACTACAAGCCGATCGTATTCACCGAACCGCCCGAAGGGCACTTCGCCGTCATCGCGGAACTACTCGAAGTCTTGGGAGAGCCGCCCTCGGAAGTCGCCGAGGCGGAGCCAGCGCCGGTCGATCAGCGCGCACATCGGGCCGCCGGGCGCGATTCACGTCAACAAAGTTCTTTTCTAGATCCCGCGGAAGCGGACCCGTCCGAGCGGAACAGCCAGGGTCTCAAACAACAGGTCGATCCCGAACAACTCGACCGCGACGAGCTGGTCTGCATGATTCGCCAGCTCTTCAGCGACGGCGAGATCCGCGACCGTGATTCGGCGATCCGGGAGCTGGCGAGGGACTTGGGCTACGAGCGGGCGGGTAGCCGCATCCACGAGATCCTCGACAACGCACTCCGAACGGCCGTGAGGCGCGGCGTGATTGCCAACGCCGGCGACGGGCTGGCGCTCGACGGGCGGAGGATCGAGGACTACAAGCGTGACTTCCTGAAGGACCAGTTCCTCGCTTCCCTCGAAGGGCGAGCCTGGAAGGAGAGGGAAGACGCCATCCGCGACTTTGCGCGCTGGTTGGGGTTCCTCCGGACCGGACCGGTGATCGACGATACGTCGAGATCGATCATCAATGGCCTGATCCGCGAGGGCCGGCTGGAGAGCAACGGATCGTCGATCCGGAGATGCGGATGACACTTCCTTCTGTATGCTGGCGGCGACGATGAGATGAAGCACATGGAACCAGCGATCAAACAACTGATCCTGAAGCGATATCGCAGCATTCCCGCCGAGCGCATCACGTTCGACAACCCGACCATCTTCGTCGGGCGAAATGGCTCAGGCAAGAGCAATCTCGTCAGTGTCTTCTCCTTCCTCGCCGAGGCGATGGCTACGCCCCTTCAAGCTGTGTTCGACAGGGCTGGCGGCATCTCGGCCGTGCGCAACCGTTCCTCGGGCCAAAGTTATCCGCCAAACTTCGGTGTACGTGTCAATTTCGGATCGATGAACGGCAGAAGCAGAGCCGGTTTCTATGCTTTCGAGGTGAAGGCTCTTCGGGACTACGGCTTCGCGGTGGTACGAGAACAGTGTTCGGTCACCGGCGAAGACAAATCCAGATCGTGGTTTGACCGCGTCGGAACGGAGTTCATATCCAACGTTGGCGGCATGAAACCATCTCTCGACCCCGCTTCACTCAGCTTGCCTTTGGTCGGTGGCGAGGCGAAGTTCGCACCAGTACTCCGCACGCTTGCCGCGATGCGCGTGTACTCGATCGAGCCCGGCAAACTGCGCGAGATGCAGGAACCGGACAGCGGCACAAGCCTCAAGTCCGATGGCGGCAACGTCACGAGCGTGCTCAAAGAGATCGAGCGCCAGTCGGACGACGACTTTCAGCGTATTTCCGACATTCTCTCGACGATCGTTCCCAACACGACACGAGTGCACGTCAAGAAGCACGGAAAGAGCCTTTCGCTCGAATTTACACAAGAGTGGGGCGAGAAGAAGCGCCTGAAGTTCGAGGGTTTCAGCATGTCGGATGGAACGCTCCGAGCGATCGGACTGTTGGCAGCGGTGTTCCAGAGGCCTGTGCCCTCGCTCATTGCAGTCGAGGAGCCTGAGGCGACGATACACCCTGGCGCACTGGAATCGATTCTCGATCTGCTGCACCACGCATCGAGACACATGCAGGTCGTCATTACAACCCACAGTCCCGAGCTGCTCGACGCTAAATGGATCACGGATCGTCATTTGCGCCTTGTGGAGTGGACCGAGGGGGCAACTCGGGTCGCGCCAGTCTCTGATGCCACGCGAAAAGCGCTCCAGCAGCATTTGATGGGCGCTGGCGAGCTGCTGCGGTCGAGCGCGCTCGAGCCTGCGCCGCTGTTCGATGACGATCCCGCGGGAGCCCGGCAAGGGAGTCTATTCGAGGAATTCGCATGATGATCCAGCCCATCGTCGAGGGACAAGGCGATGAGGCTGCTGTGCCGTTGCTCCTCCGCCGGCTTCGGGACGAAGCCCAGGCGTGGGGGCTCGAGGTGGCCCGGCCGCACCGCAGGCGGCGTACGCAGCTCGTGAAGAAGGACTCTCTCCAGACAGCCGTGAGTGTCGCGGCGCTACGCGAGGATTGCACCGGGATACTCGTCATCTTCGACGCCGACGACGATTGCCCGAAGGAGTTGGCGCCGGCGCTCGAGGAATGGGCAAAGGAAGCTGCGGGCGGGAAGGCCTGCGCGGTGGTCATGGCTAATCGCGAGTACGAGGCATGGTTTCTCGCTAGCATCGAAGCAATGCGGGGAAAGGCCGCGATTCACATCGATGCCACCTCGCATCCCGATCCCGAGACGCCACGCGATGCCAAAGGCGAAGTGGAACGACGGATGCAAAGCGGCGCCAGCTATTCTCCAACCGTTGACCAGGCACCACTAACGGCGCATCTCAACCTGGAGTGCGCGTACCGGCGCTGCCGGAGCTTCCGGAAACTGGTCGGCGCCTTCGGTGAGCTCGCCGCCGCTGCTGGCGTGGCTCCTGACGTGTGGCCACCGGCGGCATGGGGCGCGTGAGCCATGCAAGCCTTGTAGCTGCGCGCCATCAGCATAAAGAATCGGGTAATGTTTGCGGGATGGCCGACGATTGCACGCCCCGTATCTTCGGATCGAGGAAAGCGGATCTTTCGATCGTTCCGCTTCGCCGGCGGAGAGCGAGCGCGCCGCCGCCCGGCGCGCTCGCCCCCGCGTGAGTGCCGCACAGCGACCGTCGGTCACGCCGCATCGCGATCCGGTGCGTATTGACGTAGGGGCGCGCAGCAGCGCGCCCGGCACCCTTTTCGCCGGAGCTGTGGGCGCGCCGCCGCGCGCCCCTACTGCTTCGGCCCCACCACCGGCCCATCCCCCACCACGAACGCGGCGCTGCACGCCGCGCTCGCGGCCGACGCCTGCGCGTTGACCGACGCGATGCTCGCGGCGCTCTGGCTCTTCGGCACCACCGCTGTCAGGCATTGGTGGCTGACGTTCGATGAGCCGTCGGTGGCGGTGACGACGACCAGGTAGACGCGGCCGTCGCTGGTGGCGTTGCGCTCGGCGCGGAGGCGCAGCGTCGAGGGTGCGACGTCCTTCGCGTCGGGCGACTGCTCACCGCCGGCGGGCGTCACGTCATCCTCGTCGCTGTAGACCGCGTAGGCGAGGGCGACGGCGCCGCCGCCGTTGTCGGTTGCGCTGACGCTGAAGCCGGCGTTGATCAGATCGTGGTTCGGAGGCCAGAGCAGGCCGGTCGCCAGCGACGCGGTGATCGCCGGTCCCTGCGTGTCATTGATGGTGATGTTGACCGTGACCGGAGCCGAGGTGACCGTGCCGTCGGTGACGCGATAGGTGAACGAGTCGCTGCCGGCGTAGCCCGCGTTCGGCGTGTAGCTGAAGCCGCCGTTCGCGTTCCCGGCAACGACGCCGTGCGCGGTGACGCCGCCGCTGTAGCTGACGGCGGTGAGCGCGTCGCCGTCGATGTCGCTGTCGTTGGCCAGGAGGCCGGGCGCCGCGACGTTGAGCACGGTGTCCTGATCGATGGCGTAGTTCTCGCCGGCGACGACCGGCGGGTCGTTGACGTTGGTCACGGTGACCGTCACCGTCGCCGTGTCGCTCTCGCCGTTGCCGTCATCGATGGTGTAGGTGAACGAGTCGGGGCCGAAGTAGTCGGCGGCCGGCGTGTAGCTGACCGAGGTGCCGTTGTTGGCGACCGAGCCGTGCGCGCCCTGGGTGACGGCGGTGACGGTGAGGGTGTCGCCGTTCGCGTCGGTGTCGTTGGCCAGGACGTCGATCAGATTCGCCCCGCTGTCCTCGGCGACGCTCGCCGGGTCGTCGACGGCATCCGGCGCGACGTTCGCCGCGGCGCAGGTGCCCTGCACTTCGAACGCGCCGATGTCGGCGCCGTCGCCGCCGGCGGCGTTCGTGATGGCCGGCTGGTCGCACGGGCGCGTGCTGCCGCGCGCGTCGGTGGTGATGCCGAAGCTGTTGCCCTTGTCGATGGCGACGCTTCCCGCGTTGAGCGCGTGCGTCTTCACCGGTCCGCCGTTGTTCGCGAGCGGCGCGAGATTGACCGCCGCCACGGAGACGCCAATTTGATCTTCGGGGCCGGGAGTGATGGTCCCCGTCGTCCCGTCATAGTTGCCGACGATGTTGTATCCGAGGCTGGTGAAGAAGCCCTCGGTGTCGGGTTGGCCGGGCGCGCCGCCGTTGCCGGCGATGAGCGTGTACTTGATGGTGGTCACACCGTACGAGCCGATGCCCTGGCCGCGCGTCGGCGTTCCGCCGGTGGTGTAGTTGCCGGTGATGGTGCAGCCAATCAATGTCATCGGGCTGTCGGTGCGGATACCGGGCGCGAGCCACGGGTTGTGATTGCCGCTGACGGTCACGTTGATCAGCGTGGTGGACGAGTCGCTGGTGACGTTCAGGCCGCCCGCATCGTTGTTGGTGACGCAGTTGGAGATCGTCACGTTGGTGAAGGTTGCGGTCACCAGGCGATAGACCTGGATGCCGCCGCCGTCGCCGATGGCCTGACCGTTGATGACGTTGAGGTTGTTGACGGCGACGGTGATCGGGTGGTCCGGTACCGGCGGCAGAAAGACCGTGGAGTTGAAGTCGAAGGCGCGCTCTTTCTGATTGATGTCGATGGTGGTGCCGGCGGCGTGGCCGTTGATGGTCACCGAGTCGTGGAAGTCGATGTCGCCGGTGAGCGAGGAATCCTCCTGCACGCCGGGGATGGCCATGGTGATGGTGCCGGCGGGGAGGTTGATGACGTCTGCGCCGGAGCCCGCGGCGCAGTCGGGCCATGTCGCGGCGTTGTTGTTGGCGTTGATGGACGCCTCGCGCAGCGTGCAGACGCCGTCGGTGGCCAGGACGTCGCCGAGGCCGTTGACGGTGATCGTGTTGGCGAAGAGGGTGGGAGCGGACAGGACGAGAGCGAGGGCGAGCGCTGAGCGCAGGCGCATGGGAATTCCTCCTAATAAGCGTTGCTGACAGAGAGCGGGGCGCTTACCATTCGCTCCCATGCGCTCTTCTGTGACGCTGCTTACACTCTTCCTCTCGTTCAACCTGGCGGCGGCGCAGGACGACGTCGGCGTAGTTGCCTTCGCCAACTCCGGCGCGCCGGGGGCGCAGGAGCCGTTCCTCCGCGGCCTCGCGCTGCTCCACAACTTCGAGTATCCGACCGCCGCCAAGGCGTTCCGCAAGGCGCAGCAGATCGATCCGTCGTTCGCCATGGCTTACTGGGGCGAGGCGATGACCCACACCCATCCCATCTGGTTCCAGCAGGACGCCGCTGCCGCGCGCGCCGTGCTCCAGCGCCTCGGCGCGACGTCCGCCGAGCGGCTGGCGAAGGCCGGGACGGAGCGCGAGCGCGACTACCTCCGCGCGCTCGACGTGCTCTACGGCGAGGGCTCGAAGAACGACCGCGATTTCCAATACGCCGAGGCCATGGGCGCGCTGCACGCGCGCTATCCGGACGACGTCGACGCCACCGCGTTCTACGCGGTCGCCATCCTCGGCACCGCGCACGAAGGGCGCGACTTCGCGACCTACATGCGCGCCGCGGCGCTGCTCGAAGAGGTCTTCCCGGCGAACCGCCGCCATCCCGGCGTGCTGCACTACCTCATCCACAGCTACGACGATCCGGCGCACGCGCCGCTCGGCATGCGCGCCGCGCGGCTGTACGGCGGCGTCGCCCCCAACGCCGGGCACGCGCTTCACATGACCTCGCACATCTTCATCGCCATGGGGATGTGGGACGACGTCATCGACGCCAACCGCCGCGCCATCGACGTGGTGAACCGCGAGCGCGCCGCCGCCTCCAAGCCGACCGTTGCCTGCGGCCACTATCCGCAGTGGCTCCACTACGGGTACTTGCAGCAGAAGCGTCACGACGACGCGCGCCAGTCGCTCGACGCCTGCCGTGCGTCGGCGTTCGCCGAAAAGTTTGTTGCCGGCGGAGAGATGGATACGCCGAAGAACCGCCTCCTGGGGTACGCCGAAATCGTGGCCGATCACGTCGCGGCGGGCAACGCGCTCACCGCCGCCGACGCACTCACCATCCCCAAGGACATCAAGGCGCCGGGCGCGCAGTTCACACTGGCGTACGCCGACGCCCTCGCGGCGGCGCAGCGCGGCGACGCGGCGGCGGTGAACGCGGCTGTGATGCGCCTTCACGGCGTGGAGAAGGACCTTCAGGCCGAGTACGCGGAGCGGAACTCCTCGAACCCCGCGTGGCGCATCCGCGCCGCGGTGATGGCGCAGCAGGCCGACGCGCTGCAGCTCATCGCCGCCGGCAAGCGCGCCGAGGCCATCCCGATTCTGGAAGCGGCAGCGAAGACGGAGAGCACCATCCCGCTCGAGTTCGGGCCGCCGATCGTGCCGAAGCCGGCCGCGGAGCTGCTCGCGGAGCAACTGCTGGCCGCCGGCCGCGCCGGCGAGGCCGAGGCGGCGTTCCGGTCGGTGCTGGAGCGCGCGCCGGGACGGACGCTGGCGGTCAGCGGCCTCCTGCTCGCGCAGAAGGCCGCGACTCCCGCGCCGCGCGAAGAAAAGGCGCCCGCTGCGACGCACGTCCATTAAGATCCATGACGTGAATAGTCCCAAGATCGGCCGCCGGCGGTCGGCGCCGCCGTCGTCGCAGTCGCTCTCGCGCACGCTGCCGAAGCTGAGGCTGCCGTCGGCCCTGGCGAAATCGACGCCGCGCCGGCGTCCGCAAGTCGGGAAGCCGTCGCCGGTCACCACCGTTAGGGCCCGCGATGAGCGAAAATGACGAGCAGACGATGCATCCGGCCGTGCGCGGCCTGAAGACCGTCTGCCGCTGCAACAACATCAAATACAGGACCATCGAGCGCGCCATCCGCGAGGGGGCGCAAACGCTGACCCAGATCGCCACCCGCACCACCGCCACCACCGGCCACTGCGGCGGAAGCTGCACGCCCGACGTCCAGGAGATGCTCGCCGAGCACGCGCCGCAGCGCCAGCTTCCGGCTCCCGCCGGCGGCGGCGCGACCGCCGCGGCGTGGTGGGTGCGCCAGAAATGAGCAAGCCCCTCGACATCTACCTCAAGCCCAGTTGAACGAGCTGCCGCAACGCGGTGGCTCACCTGGAAGGTGAGGGCTTCGAACTGGTCAAGCACGATCTGGCGAAGGACCCGCCGTCGCGCGAGCTGCTCGAGCGCCTCATCGATGAGCGCCGCCTCGCCGAGTTCGTCAACACCCGCAGCCCATCGTACAAAGCGCGCGGGCTGGACGTCGGGAAGATGACGAAGAAAGAAGCGATCGAGTTGATGATGGAGGACGTGAACCTGATTCGGCGGCCTATCGTCATTCGGGGCAAGCGCGCCGTTTTCGGATTCAAACCGGAGGAGTACGAGGAATTAACATTCCCGCTCCCATGATCCCCCCGGCCGGCATGGCCATCGCCGCCCTCACCGTCATGCTCTGGATCCTCTGGAGCGATTCCATCCGTGCGCGGCGCAGCACGCCGGTGCTGTATGCGCTGCGCATCGCGCTCTACCTGATCGTCGGAGCCATCCTGGTGCTCAACCGCCTCCGCTATCCGAACCTCTTCTCCGCCGCGGCGACGATTCTCGTAGCGCTGGCGGTCGTGGTGGCGCTGTTCGGGGCGTATTGGTTCGGGCGGCGCCTCGTCGCGCGCGGCCAATGACCGTCCGTCCATCAATCGGCAGCGATCCGGAACTTATCGGAGTCGCCAATATCGCCAATATTGAATGATGGACATGCCGACTGGAATGCGTTATCCTGCGCTTCGGGGTCGGCGGAGGTTGTCCGTCACAACCTTGCCGAGCGGAAAAAAGATGGACCGGACAGTCGCGGGCGCGTGATCTCTCTCTCAGTGCTGAGCGACTCTCACCAATTCGCCGACGATCTTCGCTGGCCCCGTTCTCACCTGCTGCGATAATCATCGCCAACGTGAAACGCCTCCTCCTCGTCGCCCTGATGGCGACCTCCGCCCGCGCGGCCACCTTCCTCGTCCCCTCCGATCGCGATCTGGTCACGGCGGCGAAAGCGATCGTCGCCGCCACCGCCGGCGAGTCCGCCGGCCGCCGCGCGCCCGGCGGGTGGATCGAGACCGTCACCGCGCTCCACGTCGACGAGGCCATCAAGGGCGCCGTCACGGCCGGCGAGACGATTCACGTCACGGAGTTGGGCGGAAAGATCGGCTCCCTCGGCTATCTCGTCCCCGGCAGCCCGACCTACGCCCCGGGCGAGCGCGTGCTCCTCTTCCTCGACACCAACGCCCGCGGCGAATGGGTCTCCAAGGCGATGGCGGTGGGGAAGTTCACCGTGCGCGGCGACCGCCTCCTGCGCGCGCAGCTCTGCGGGTGGAATTACGACGGCACCGCGCACGACGAGCCGGCCCGCTCGGGCGAGAAGTTCCTCGGCTTCGTCCGCGACGTCGCGCGCGGCAGGACGGCGAAGGAAGACTACGTCGTCGCCGAGGTCACCGCCGCCGCCGTGATCCCCGCCGCGGTGCTGCCGAGCAGCTACGTCCTGCAATGGCCCGGCGCGCAGGGCAACCTCGGCATCCGCTGGAACAGGTTTCCCTCCCCGGTCGTCTTCTACAGCCACGGCACGCAGCCGGGCGCGGTCGGCGGGGGAGTGGTCGCCGCGCAGCGGGCGCTGTCGGCGTGGACCAGCGACGGCGGCTCGAACATCGTCTACACCTACGGCGGCACGACCTCGGTCGGCGCCGCCGGATTTGCCGGCAACGTGGGCGACGGCACCAACGGCATCTTCTTCAACGATCCTGCCGAGGAGATCGCGGGAGCGTTCACCGGCGCCGGCGGCGACGTCCTCGGCATCGGCGGTGGCTGGTTCGACGACGCCTCGCTCGCCGACACCCACGCTTTCGGCGGCGAGCGTTTCTACACCATCTTCGAGGCCGATCTCGTCCTGCAGAACGGCATCTTCGGCGCCGGCCTCTCCGGCAACGGGTTCGACCACTTGGTCACTCACGAGCTGGGCCACACGCTCGGTCTGCGCCACGCAGACTCCGTGTCGGCAATCATGTATTCCAGCGTCAACTTCAACGCCGATCCGTACGGCTCGAACCTCCAGCAGTGGGATCGCGATGCCATCGCCGCCGTCTACGGCACCGCCGTGACGCCCGATCCCTGCAAGCCGCCGACGATCACCGGGCAGCCGCAGTCGGTGGTGCTCGCCGCGCAGCCGGTGACGCTGAGCGTGAGCGCCATCGGCGACGCGCCGCTGCGCTTCCAGTGGTACACCGGCGCGCGCGGCAACACCGCCAACCCGGTGGCCGGCGCGACGAGCGCGTCGATCGGCGTGCAGCCGGCGGTGACCACGGTGTACTGGTGCCGCATCTCCAACGGATGCGACCCATCCGTCGACAGCGCCGCCGCGACGGTGACCGTCAACGGTTGCCCGGCGGTGACCGTCGATTCGATCTCCGCCAACGCCGAGGTGGTGGAGGGGACGAAGGTCACGCTGACGGCGACCGCCACCGGCGCGACGGCGTTCCAGTGGTACCGCGGCGTCAGCGGTGCCACCACGTCGCCCGTGGCGGGGATGACGACCGCGTCGATCGACGTCACTCCGTCGGTCACCACGACGTACTGGATGCGCGCGTCGAACGGCTGCGGCGCGTTCGCCAACAGCGAGACGGTGATCGTCATCATTCGCCCCTGCACCGCGCCGATCATCACCGCCCACCCCGGCGCTGCCAATATCGTCGCCGGCAGCTCCGCCACCCTCTACGCCGGCATCAACGGCTCGCAGCCGCTGTCGATCCTCTGGTTCGAGGGACGGCGCGGCGACACCTCCCACCCGATGCCCAATGGCAACTCGCCGTTGCTGGTGACGCCGCCGCTGTTCGTCCCCACGTCGTTCTGGGTGCGCGCCTCCAATCTCTGTGGAACGATCGACAGCGACGACGTGCCGGTCGGCATCGTCGCCAGTTGCACGCCGCCGCTGATCACCGCGCAGCCGCAGGATGCGTCGGTCGCCGCCGGCAAGAGCGCCGTCCTGAGCGTCGCCGCCACCGGCACCGCGCTCACGTACCAGTGGTACGAAGGTCCGGTGCTCGACTTCAACCGACCCATGGGCGGGAGTTCCCCATCGCTGACCACCGGCCCCATCACCGCTCCCGCGCAGTTCTGGGTGCGCATCGCCGGCCAGTGCGGAAACACGAACAGCGTGACGGCGAACGTGACGGTGGCGGGGGTGGGGAAGAGGCGGGCGGCCGGGAGGTGAATTCGAAATTCACTTAACATTCCGCGGTGTCTCTCATTCTCTACATCCTCACCGCGCTCGCCCTCCTCTGGCTCGCGGACCGCTTCATCTCCCCCCTCTCCCGAAAAGACGCCCTCCTCCTGATCCTTCTCCCGATGCTCTTCACCGGCCGCGCCTTGCTGACCGGCGGCGTCTACGCGCCGGTCGACCTGCCGTACATCACCGAGCCGCTGCGCGACATGCGCGGGCCGCTCGGCGTGCCGCGGCCGCACAACGGCATCCTCTCCGACCTCTACGCGCAGATGATCCCGTGGCGGAAGGCGGTGCAGTTCGCGCTCGCGCACGGCCAGTGGCCGCTGTGGAATCCGTTCATGCTCTCCGGCACCGTGCTCGCGGCGGCCGCGCAGCCGGCGGCGTACAGTCCGTTCACGCTGCTGGCGTGCCTCCTGCCGGTGGCCCAGGGCCTCACCTTCAGCGCCGCGATCACCTTCTTCATCGCCGGCCTCGGCGTGTTTCTCTTCGCCCGCGAGCTGGGGTGCCGCGAGCCGGTCGCCCTGATCGCCGCCGCCGGCTGGATGTACGCCATGCCGATGGCGTTCTTCGTCCTCTGGTCCATCGGCGCGTCGTGGTCGTTTTTTCCGTTGGTGCTCCTCGGCACCCGGCGCTGCGTCCGCGCGCCCGGCGTCCGCTCGGCGGCGATCCTCACCGTCGCCCTGACTCTGCTCGTCCTGGCTGGCCATCCCGAGACAGCCCTTCACGCCGTGTTTGCGGGCGCGCTGTATGGGATATACGAGCTGGCATGCCAGTTTCGTAGGGGCGCCCGGCAGGGCGCCCGCGACTCCGGGGGTGCCGGGCGCGCTGCCGCGCGCCCCTACGCTGCCGTCCTATATGCCCTCGCCGCGGGCGTCATCGCCCTTCTCCTCTGCGCCATCTACATCCTGCCGATCATCGAAGCCGCGCCGCAGACGATGGAGCACGCCTTCCGCGCCGGCGGGTGGCGGACCATGCCGCACGGCGTATCGAACGCCGAGGCCAAGGCGAGAGTGCTTGCGGACTTCTTCCCTTTCCTGCACGGGCGCCATTGGAAGCGCAAGGGGACGCCGTTCATGCCGCTCGACAGCGCGGCGGTCGGCAGCATCGTCTTCGCCGCGGCCGCGTATGCGCTGATTCGCGTCCGTTCGCGCGACACCTGGTTCTTCGCCGGCCTCGCCCTCTTCGGGATCGCGGCGCGGTCGGGATGGATGCCGCTGTCGAACGCGCTGCAGAAACTGCCCCTGTTCGACCTCACCCTCAACGAGCGCTTCTCCTTCGCCGCCGCGCTCGCGCTGGTCATCCTCGCCGTCCTCGGCATCGAGCACGCCGTGCGCATCGGCGACGGCGCCTTCGGCTGGACGCTCGCGGTCGCGACGCTCGCCTTCGCCGGCGGCGCGGTGCTGGTCCAGCGCCTGGACGTCATCTACGACTCCTTCCCGGAGTGGGGCGTCTACGCGTACTTCGGCGAGATCGCCGGCATCGGTGTCGCTGCGATTCTGGCCATCCTCTGGCCGCGCCTCCTCGCGCCGCTGATGCTGGTCGTCCTTCTCGCGCAACGCCTCGTCAGCGCGGGCGACATCTATCCCACGCTGCCGCGGTCGGCGGCGTATCCGCCCATCCCCATCCTCGAGCCGCTGCGCGCCGTCAGCGAGCCTTTCCGCATCACCGGCCGCGCGCACGCGTTCATCCCCGGCACCAGCGCGCTGTACGAGCTGGAAGACGTGCGCGGCTACGAGGCCATGACCTTCCAGCGCTACTTCGACACCTACGGCGCCTGGGCCATCCATCAGCCGGTGTGGTTCAACCGGGTGGACGACCTCGCGCGGCCGTTCCTGTCGCTGCTCAATGTCCGATTCGCCATCGCCTCCGACAAGGTCGTTCCGCCGGAGGGGTGGCGCGAGGTTGCCCGGCAGCGCGGCGCGAAGCTGCTGGAGAACACGCGCGTCCTTCCCCGCGCCTTCGTCCCCGACTTCGTGGTCCTCGGTGCCAGCGCGGCCGACGCGCTGAAGGAGTTGCCCGCCGTCGCCGACTTCCGCGAGCGGGCCTGGATCGAGGCTCCGATCGCGAAGCACGATCGCGACAACCGCGTCGGCGCCGTCACCCGCATCCGGCGCAGCGGCAACGACCTGCGGATCGACGCCGACATGCGCGCCGACGGCTGGATCGTCGTCTCCGAGCCGGCGTGGGAGGGGTGGCGCGTCTACGTCGACGGCCGCCGGGTGCGGCACTACCCCGCCGACGCCGCGCTCCTCGGCCTTTTCGTTCCGCAGGGACGTCACGACGTCCGGCTCGTTTACCTCCCGAGGTCCTTCGTGATCGGGCGAATGGTGACGTTTGTAACGCTTGGGGGGGTGCTCGTCACTATGCTCCTGATCCGCCCCCGCCGGCGCCCGGCGTGAGCTGGATTACAAAGTACCCGGCCCAAAGTTCTACAATCATCGCTTCGTCCGAGAGAGGGGGGTCTTCGGTGAGGAAACTCCATTCCGCATCTATATTTGTGTGCACGCTTCTGGTCGCGGGCAACGCGTTCGCCGCGTCGTTCATCGTGCCTACCGACCGCGAGCTGGTGCGTGCGGCGAAGGCGATCGTGATCGCCACTGCGCAGGGCTCGTACGCCGAGCGCGTCGACGAGCGCATGATCAATACCGTCTACCTCTTTCGCGTGGACGAGGTGATCAAGGGAGAAGTCCCTCTCCAGGAGTTGCGCGTCGCTGAGCCGGGCGGGATGATCGGGACTGAAGGCATCATCTTTCCCGGCGCGCCGTCCTACGCCCCGGGCGAGCGAGCGCTCGTCTTTCTCGACGTCAACAAACAAGGCGACTTCCGGACCTGGAGCATGGGAATCGGCAAGTTCAATTTTGTGCGCGATGCGCACGGCAAACGACTGTTGATGCGCGGCCAGGGCGACGAAGCCGTCTTCGGATGGACCGCGGCAGGGACTCCCCACCATGAGGTGATCCGCGCCGAGGAGAAGTTCCTTCAGTTCGTTCGCGACGAAGCGTGCGGTGGGGTGGGGGACACAGACTATCTGGTGGATGAGTCGACGGTCGTCTGGCAGCCGAAGGTCAAAGCCAACGTGAATGGCTCTGGGTTCCATGCGTGTGACTACGCCTCGGGAATCGGCGGCTTTGCGGGAGCCTGCGGTGCCAAATGGAAGGACATCTTCGATCAGCCCGGTGGTGGCGGCAGCGTCAGCTTCACGCTGGTTGGCTCGCAGAGCGGCGGGGTCAATGGTCCGACGGGCGTCGACGCGGGAATGGCCGCCTGGAACAGCAATCCACTGTCGAACGTCAATCTGGGAACCGGCTCCGGCAGTTCACAGATCAAGTTCGATGACAACGCAGGCACCGGGGCTTGCGGCGGCGCGGCCGTCGGTTGCGCCAACACCGGCTTTTCGAGCCCGTCCTTCACCTTCGACGGCGGCACATTCGCGCAGATGGTGCAGGTTACGGTTTCATTCAAAGTCGGATTCACGTCGAATCAGACTCTCTTCAACCAGGTGGCGTGCCACGAGATTGGTCACGGGCTCGGGATCCGGCACTCCAACGAGGGCACACCGAACGCGGGGACAGCAGTGATGATGTCCGTCGCCAATGCCAGTTCTCCCTTCGGTGCGAACCTCATGTCGTGGGACATCGACGCGGTCCAGACGATGTACAACCCGAGTCCGGGCGTCACGTGTACGAATGTCGGGGTTCCAACAGCGCAGGCAAATCCACCGAGCATCGCTTCGGGCGCCAGTTCGCAGCTCTCGGCTTCGGCAACCGGCACCGGCGTGACATATACGTGGTTCACCGGCTCGCCGGGGGACACCTCCACCCAAGTCGGTACCGGCTCGCCGTTGACTGTCAGTCCGACGGTCACGACGAATTACTGGGTTCGCGCCTCCGGCACGTGCGGCCCGGCGCAAAACAGCGCTTCTTCAGTCACCGTCACCGTGCAAACCTGCCAGCCGACCACCACCGTCACGGCCTCCGCGAATCCGCCTAGCATCAGTCCGGGCGGACAGTCAGTCCTGACGGCGAGCGCGAACGGAACGAACCCCCAAATCCAGTGGTACACCGGCGACCCGCCGGGCCAGATCCTCAACGGCGCGACGGGGGTCCAGATCACCGTGTCGGGCTTCGACTCCACCACAAAGTTCTTCGCCAAGGCCACCAACGCCTGCGGCGGGCCGGTCAACAGCAACGTGGTCACGGTGACCGTCGCCTGTCAGAACGTCGAGATCTCGTCGGCGTTTGCATTACCGTCCACGATCACGGCAGGGGCCACCACCACCCTCCGAGTCAACGCCTTCGGCACGGGTCTCACGTATCAGTGGTTCTTCGGGACGAAGGGCAATACTTCGAATCCTGTTCCGGGAGCGACCTCCTTCCAGTTCAGCGCCAACCCGACGCAGACCACCACCTTCTGGGTCCGGGTGAATGGTCAGTGCGGCGGACCGGTCGACAGCGACACCATCACCGTCACCGTCGTTGCCCAGTGCGTCAATCCGAGCGGTGCCGTGGCCACGGCCAACCCGCTCACCATCGCGCCGGGGGCAACGACGAACCTGTCGGCGACAGCGAACGGAACCGGCCTCACATTCCAGTGGTTCATCGGCACGCCGCCGAACGGGTCGGCGATCAGCGGGGCGACGAATCCCACGCTGGCGCAGCAGCCGGCGGCGACCACCACGTATTTCGTCCGCGTCAGCGGCCAGTGCGGTAGTCCCATCGACAGCAATGCGGTGACGGTTACCGTCTCTGCCGCCTGCGTCAATCCGTCCATTGCCACCCAGCCGGCGAGCAAGAGCATCTTCCTCGGCACCACGGCGACGCTGACGGTGGGCGGCGCCGGCACCGCGCCGCTGCACTATCAATGGTTCGAGGGAGCGACCGGCGAGACCTCCAAGCCGCGCGGCACCGATTCGGCCTCGTTCACCAGCGGACCGCTGATGACCAGGACGCAGTACTGGGTGCGCGTGACCGGCAACTGCGGCCAGCCGGTGTTCAGCAACACGGCGACGGTGGACGTCAAGAGCGGGCGTCCGCGGCCGGTCAAGCACTGAGGGCGCAAAGGGGCGGCGGCCTGAAGGCCGCCGCTCCACACGTCACATCGTCTCCAGCTTCTTTTTCATCGACGCGATCACTGTGTCGCTCCGCTGCTCCTTCGGCAGCGCCTCGGCGTAGCGGATCGCCTCTTCCAGCGTCTTCTTCGCGCTCTCTTTGTCGCCTTTGAGGGCGAAGATGTCCGAGCGGTTGCGATAGATGCCGATCTTGCGCGGGCCGTACGCGCGGGCCAGCGCGCGCTCCGTCGCCGCGAGCGCCTCGTCGTACTTGCCCATGGCCTTGTACGCCAGCGAGAGGCGCGACGGCGGGTTGTAGTCCTTCGGAAAGTCGCGCTCCGACTGCTCGAGCATAGGGATGAGCTTCTCCGGCTGCTTCAGCGCGAGATAGGCGCTCACGCGGTGCGAGTCGTACACTGCCCGCTGCTCCGGCGTCTTCGCCTTCCCCGCTTCCGCTTCCAACAGCGCCACCCACTGCACGCGCAGGGCGTGCGCGCCCGCCTCGTCCTTCAGCTCCTCGCGCGCGGAGACCAGCGACTCGTACAGCCCCGACTTGTCGTCGCCGGAGAGCGGAATCGACTTGTCCTCCAGCGTCTCGCGCGTCGCCGTCTCCAGCGCGGCGATGGCGTTCGCGCGGCGCGGGTCGTCCTCCTTCAGCTCCGTCGCGCATCCCAAGCCGACCGCGGCGACGTTCGCGGCGGAGTAGGTGCCCTTGACGCGCGGGTAGAGCACCAGCGCTTCCTCCACGCAGCGCGAGTTGTCGCGGGCCATGGTCAGCGAGAAAACGAGCGACTCCGCGGCGCGGCCGAGGCTGCGCCACGACTTCGGCGCTGCAGCGATCGCCTCGCGATACGCCACCGCCGCCTCGGCGGGCTTGTTGTCGTTGGCCAGTCTGTCCGCGCGGGCGATCGCCTCGTCCGAGGCAGTGCGCGCGCCGGTGCCCATCACCGCGCGGCGCCCGTCATCGAGCAGTTTGCGCAACTGCGGCACCGTCGCGCCGCCGGCGTACTTCAGCGCCACCGACTCTTTCTTCGGATCGATGACCAGAAGACTCGGCCACACGCGGATGGGGTACTTCGCCAGGAATGCGGTGTTCTTCGAGTTCTCAGTGTCGATGGCGAGCCAGACGAACTGTCCGGCGTACCGCTCGAGGCTCTTGTCCGTGAAGACGTAAGCCTTCATCGAGCGGCAGGTGTGTCACCACGGGGCCCAGGCGTCGACGAAGATCGGGAGGTTCTTCGCCTTCGCGCGGGCCAGCGCCTTCGCGTAGTCGTTCTCGATGAAGGGGAGGGATAGTGCGGGGAGGGCGGTAGCCGCGAGCAGAAGTGTGAGGAGAAGTTTGCGCATGGCGGTGATCGTACAACGTCCGTAGGGGCGCGCGGCAGCGCGCCCGGTACTCCGGTGGTGTTGGTTCGAACGGGGGTGCCGGGCGCCCTGCTGGGCGCCCCTACCGGAGGCTTTTCAAAACCTGATCCCGATACTCCTTCGCCTTGGCCACGGCGGCGGGGACGTCGACGGTCAGCACTTTGCCGCCGCGCATCAGGATCTTGCCGTCGCAGATCGTGGTCACCACGGAGCTCCCGGACGCCGCGTAGACGATGGCCGATTCGACGGCGTAGACGGGCTGCGACTTCGGCTGCTGGAGATCGATGACGATGACGTCGGCGCGCTTGCCGGCTTCGAGCGTGCCGATCTTGTCGTCGAGGCCGAGGACCCGCGCGCCGGCGATGGTGGCCATCTCCAGGACGTCGCGCGCGCTGAGCGCCTTCGGATCGTTGCGCGACACCTTCTGCAGCCGCGCGGCGCTGGCCATCTCCTCCACCATGTCGAGATTGTTGTTCGAGCCGGCCGGACCGTCCGTGCCGAGGCCGACGTTGACGCCGGCGGCGCGCAGCGCGACCACCGGCGCCGCGCCGGAGGCGAGCATCATGTTGCTCTCCGGGCAGTGCGCCACGCCGACGCGCTTCTCGGCGAAGATCTTGATCTCGTCGTCGTTGAGCCAGACGCCGTGCGCGGCGACGACGTCGTGTCCGAGGAAGCCGAGGGAGTCGAGGTACTTGCCGGGTGTCGTCGATGTCTTCTCGGCGACCTGCTGGAGCTCGTTCCGCGTCTCGGAGACGTGGATGAGGATCGGCACGCGCAGCTCGGTGGCCAGCGCGCGCACCTGCTGCAGGTGCTCCTTCGACACGGTGTACGGCGCGTGCGGCGCCAGCGCGGGGGTGATGAGCGGATCGCCCTGCCAGCGTTTGACGAATTCGCGGATGTAGGCGATCGCGCCGTCCCACGTCTTGTTGTCGGGCGCCGGGAAGTCGATGAGCGTCTCGCCGACCACCGCGCGCAATCCGGCGCGCTTGGCCTCGGCGGCGACATCGCTCTCGAAGTAGTACATGTCGGTGAAGGTGGTGGTCCCCGAGCGGATCATCTCCGCCGCCGCCAGCCGCATCCCCCACTTCACGAAGTCGGCGGTGACGTTCTTCGCCTCGGCGGGGAAGATGTAGTGCTGCAGCCAGTCCATGAGGTCGCGGTCGTCGGCGATGCCGCGGAACAGCACCATCGGGGCGTGGGTGTGGGTGTTGACGAAGCCGGGGAGCACCGCCATGCCGCGCGCGTTGAGGGTCTGCTTGCCGGCGTAGTCCTTGGCGATCTTCGAGGAGGAACCGACGGCCACGATCGCGCCGCGGTCGATGGCCACCGCGCCGTCATCGATGTTCGGCCCGGCCATGGTGAGGACCGTGCCGTGGACGATGACGATGTCGACCTGTTTCTGCGCCGCTGCGAGCGGCGCGGCCACGAAAAGGAGGACCAGCAGGATGCGGCGCATGGGTCAGGAATCATATGGGGTCAGAGCTTCACTTTTCACTTTTTCTACTTCTCGTAGCGAAAGTGAAAAGTGAAGCTCTGCCCCCCAGTCACTCAGTCACCGCTCCCGTCCCCGTAGCTCGTCTTCCACGTCGGTCCAATCAATCGACTCATTCACCATCAGCACCGAGAGGTGAAAGACGAGGTCGGCGATCTCGGACACCAGCCGTTCGCGCGGCTCGTGCGACGCGGCCATCACCACCTCCGTGGCCTCCTCGTTGATCTTCTTGAGGATCTTCGCGCGCCCGGCGGTGAAGAGCGACGCGGAGTACGACCCCTGGGGACGTTTCTCGCGGCGGTCGCGGAGGACGTCGAGGACGCGGTCGAGCGTGCGGCGGGGGACGCCATCGAAGCATGAGCGCGCGCCGGTGTGGCAAGCGGGGCCGTGGGGGATCACGCTGACGACTAGCGCGTCGCGGTCGCAATCCTCGACGATGCTCACCACGCGCTGCGTGTTGCCGGAGGTCGCGCCCTTGTGCCACAGCTCATTGCGCGAGCGCGACCACAGCCACGTCTCGCCCGTCTCGCGCGTGCGGCGCAGCGCTTCGTCGTTCATGTAGGCGAGGGTCAGCACCTCGCCGGTGCGGGCGTCCTGGATGATGGCGGGTATCAGATTCATAGTTCTCCCTTTGTCATCCCGAGCGTGAGCGAGGGACCGGTGTGGGCGGGTGGTGCGCTGATCGCGCCTCCCGCCCACACCGATCCCTCGCTCACGCTCGGGATGACAGTCGCACCGGTATCCCTTCCTTCGCCAGAAACTCTTTCACCTCCCCGATCGACAGCCGCCGGTCGTGAAACAGCGACGCGGCGAGCACCGCGCGCGCGCCGCCGGACTCGATGGCGTCGCGAAAGTGCTCGAGCGCGCCGGCGCCGCCGGAGGCGATGACGCCGATCTTCACCGCGCTGGAGACGGCGCGCAGCAGGGCGATGTCGAAGCCGCGATTGGTGCCGTCGCGATCGACGGATGTCAGCAGGATCTCCCCCGCCCCGAGGCCTTCGGCGCGCCTGCACCAGTCGACCGCGTCGACGCCCGTCGGCTCCTTGCCGCTGCGGACCATCACCTCGAATGACGGGCTGAAGCCCGTCCTACATTTTGCGTCGCACGAGAGCACCACCGCCTGCACGCCGAACTCGCGCGCGCAGTCGGCGATGAGCTGCGGATCGCGGATCGCCGCGGTGTTGATGGCCACGCGGTCCGCGCCGGCGCGCAGCAGCGCGCGGAAGTCCTCGATGGTCCGCACGCCGCCGCCGACGGTGAGAGGGATGAAGAGCGCCTCGGCCACGCGGCGGACGGTCTCCAGCGCGGTGTCGCGACCCGCGTCGGTCGCGGAGATGTCGAGGATCACCAGCTCGTCGGCGCCCTCGGCCTCGTAGCGCGTCGCGCACTCGACCGGATCGCCCGCGTCGCGGATGTTGACGAAGTTCACGCCCTTGACCACCCGGCCGTCGCGCACGTCGAGGCAGGGGATGACGCGCTCCGGGATCGCGTTCGGCGTCGCCACCCGCGCGCGCGCCTCGGCCAGCGAGAGCCGGCCGTCGAGCAGCGCCTTGCCGATCACGCAGCCGCTGACGTTTCCGATGCGCGCGAGCGAGACGACGTCGCTGATTGTCGTCACGCCGCCCGAGGCGATGACGCGCAGGTTTGGCGGGAGCGCGCGGTAGGTCGAGAACGACGGACCGCACATCACACCGTCGCGCGCGATGTCGGTCACCAGCACTTCCTCGATTCCCACGCCGGCCACGGCTGCGAGCACCTCGGCAAGCGAACGGCGGGCATCGCGCTCCCATCCGGCAACGCGCACCACGCCGTCGCGGACGTCGACCGCGCCGATCACGCGCGTCGCGCCGAGGGCGGCGACGATGGCGCGGAGGACGTCGGGACAGTCGGCGGCGACGGTGCCGACCACGACCTTCTCCGCGCCGCAGTCGATCCAGTGCCTTGCATCGTCGATGGATCGGATGCCCCCGCCCACCTGCACGCGCAGGTCGCGCCGCGCGAGGCGGCGCACGACGTCGGTCTCCACCGGCCGCCCGCTGCGCGAAGCTTCGAGATCGACCACATGCAGGCGCGAGCCACGCGGTGCGTCGAGCGAGTCGAGGACCCTCTCCGGATCGCCGTAGTTCGTTACGCGCGTGAAGTCGCCGCGCTCGAGGCGCACCGCGCGTCCCTGCAGCAGGTCGAGCGCGGGGATTACGTCCATGCGATGAAGTTCCTCAACACCTGCAGCCCGGCGGACGACGACTTCTCGGGATGAAACTGCACGCCGAACACCCGGCCGTTCTGCACCGCGGCGGTGAACGGGCCGCCGTAGTCGGCGCGGGCGATCTCGTGCGGGGTGGATGTTGCGGCGTAGGAGTTGACGAAGTAGTAGACGCCGCCGTCGACCAGCGGGCCGCGCGAGGTGACGCGGTTCCAGCCGATCTGCGGCACGGGCAGCACGCCCTCGTACTTTGTGATCTCGCCGCGCACCAGGCCGAGGCCGCGCGTGGTGCCCATCTCGTGCGAGACGTCGAAGAGAAGTTGGTGCCCGACGCAGATGCCGAGCAGCGCCGCGCCGCCCGCGACCGCGTCGCGGATCGCGGCGTCGATGCGGTTCTCGACCAGCCAGTTCATCGCCGCGACGAACGAGCCGACGCCCGGCAGCACGAGCTTCCGCGCGGCTCGGATGGCCTCGGCGTCGCGCGTCACGCGCAGATCGGCGCCCGCCGCGCGCAGCGCGCGCGCGATGTTGGCGACGTTCGCCACCGGCGAGTCGATGAGGGTGGTTTCCATAACGCTTTGTCATCCCGAGCGTAGCGAGGGACCTGGGTGGGTGTGCGGCGCGCCGCCCGCGGCCCCAGGTCCCTCGCTACGCTCGGGATGACACACCTAGATGACTCCTTTCGTGCTGGGCACGTCCGTCCCTATCACCGCCTTCGCTTCGCGCAGGGCGATGGCGAAGGCCTTGAAGATCGCTTCCGCGGCATGGTGTCCGTTGCGGCCGCGGATCAGATCGACGTGGATGTTGCACGCGCATTTGTTGGCGAACGACTTGAAGAACTCCTCGACCAGCGCGAACGGGAAGTCCTTGTGGATCAACAACATCTCGCGATCGATGGGGACTTCGAAGACCAGGTACGGCCGCCCTGCGAAGTCGACAACCACCCGTGCCAGCGCCTCGTCGAGCGGCACGTAGGCGTGGCCGAAGCGGCGGATGCCGCGCTTGTCGCCGAGCGCCTTGGCGAAAGCCTCGCCCAGGCACAGGCCGACGTCTTCGACGGTGTGGTGGTAATCGATGTGCGTGTCGCCGGTGGCCACGACGTCGAGGTCGACCCTACCGTGGCGGGCGATGACCTCCAGCATGTGCGAGAGGAAGCCGACCGGCGTCTCGATGCGAGTGGTGGTGCCGTCGCCGTCGAGATTCGCGGTGACGGCGACGTTGGTTTCCTTCGTGGAGCGGGTGACGGTGGCTACGCGCATGACTCGAGTGCCTCCAGGAAGCGGTCGTTCTGCTCGGGCGATCCGATGGACACGCGGAGGCAGTTCGCCAGCCGCGGATACGACGAGACGTCGCGGATGAGGATTCCGCGCGCGCAGAGCTCTTCGAACATCGGCTTGCATCGGAAGGTGATGAAGTTCGCCTGCGACGGGAAGACGGTGATGCCCGGAATGGCCCGCATCGCCGCGGCGACGCGCGCCCGTTCGGCGACGATGCGCGCCACGTTCGCGTCGCGCACGGCGCGATTTTCCAGCGCCACGATCGCCGCCGTTTCGCTGATGACGTTGAGGCTGTAGGGGAGCTTCACCTTGCGGATCTCGCGGCAGTTCTCGGCGGTCGACGCCAGCCATCCGAGGCGCAGCGCGGCGAGGCCCCAGGCCTTGGAGAAGGTTCGGAACGTGACGAGGCGGGGGTGGAGACCCTCACCCGGCCCTTCGGGCCACCCTCTCCCGCAAGCGGGAGAGGGGCCAGGTTGTCCTTCTCCCGCGTCAGTGGGAGAAGGTGCCCCTGAGCGTAGCGAAGGGGCGGATGAGGGTTGTTCGAAGTCGCCGTACGCTTCGTCGAACAGCACCATCGCGCCCGTCGCCAGCAGAGCGTCCAATCCGTCGGGCGGCAGCACGCCGCCGGTCGGGTTGTTCGGGGAACAGAGGATCACCACGGCGTCCGGAGTGAGTACGCGCAGCATCTCGTCGAGCGGCAGGAGGCCGCTGTCGGGCTCGAACTCCACCGGTATGGCCAGCCCGCCGGCGATGGTCACCAGCTTTTCGTACAGCGTGAACGTCGGCCGCGGGAAAACCACCGGCGTCTCCGGCCCGACGTACGCGCCGATGGCCGCGGCGAGGAGCTCGTTCGAGCCGTTGCCTACCAGCACGTTCTCCGGCGCGAGGCCGTTCGCGAGCGCGATCGCCGTGCGCAGCTCGGTGGCCTCGAACTCCGGGTAACGGTTCCACGGCCGCGTGAGAGCGCGCGCCAGCACCGTCTCCTTCAGCTCGCGCGGCCAGTCGGACGGCGACTCGTTCTGATTGAGCTTGATCTCCGCCTCACGGAGCTCGAGCGTGTAGGCGGTCATCGCGGCGACGACGCTGCGAGACATGCGGTCCTCCTGATGGCCATCGATGCGGCGTGTTTCGGCAATCCTTCGAGCTCGGCGAGACGTTCGCCGTGGAGCGCGATGGCCGTGAGCTGTTCGGCGGTGAGGGCGATGACGTTCGCGCGCTTGACGAAGTCGTAGACGCCGAGGGGGGAAAAGAAGCGCGCCGTCCCCCCCGTGGGCAGGACGTGGTTCGGGCCGGCGATGTAGTCGCCCGCCGCGACCGGGGAGAAGGGACCGCAGAAAATCGCGCCGCAGTTCTCCAGGCGCGCGGCGATGGCTTCCGGGTCGCGGGTTTGAATCGAGACATGCTCCGGCGCGATGCGATCGACCAGCGCGATGGCCTCGTCGATCGAGTCGGCGACCAGGTTCAGCGTGGCGCGCACGTCGAGCGGCCGGCCCACGGCGATGCAGATGACGGCGGAGTCGGCGCCGTGCTCGGCCTGGGCGTCGAGGTCGGCCTGCACCAGCGCGGCGTCCGCGGTCTCGTCGGCGATGACGACCAGCTCCGTCGGCCCGGCGGTCATGTCGATGCCCACCTCGCCGACCAGCCGCGTCTTCGCCGCGGTGACGTACGCGTTCCCGGGACCGACGATCTTGTCGACGCGCGCCAGCGACGCCGTCCCCAACGCCGCCGCCGCGACGCCCGCCGCGCCGCCGCAGCGGTAGATTTCGCGAATGCCGAGGCGGTTGCAGACGGAGTGCAGCTCGTCGCGCTCCGCGGCGGCGGGGGTGGTGATGACGACGATCTCGCCGACGCCCGCGATCCGCGCCGGCACCGCGGTCATGATCAGTGTGGAGATGTAGACCGCGCGGCCGCCCGGCACGTAGCAGGCCACGCGGCGCAGGGGCCGCACGCGGTGCGCGACGCCCTCCCAGCTGTACGACTGCGGCAGTTGCGGCCGGTGAAACGCCTCCACGCGCTCGATGGCCAGGTCGATAGCCGCGGCGATGTCCTCGCCGATCGAGACCTCGCGCGGCGCGATCTTGATGTCGCCCGGCGCGACTGTCACCCGATCGAACCTGGCGATCTGCTCGGCGACGTACGCATCGCCGCGCGCGCGCACGCCGGCGATCATCGCGTCCGCCACGCGCAGCGCGTCGGCGTTCGACTCGGTGCGGCGCGCTTCGAGAGCGCGGAGGGCGGCGGCGGCTTCAGGGGAGTTGGCTTTCATGTTCGCTCCTTCGTCATCCCGGGCGTGTAGGGGCGCGCGGCAGCGCGCCCGCAGCTTTCGTCGAGGGTGCCGGGCGCGCTGCTGCGCGCCCCTACCTCCACCCGCGCGATCAGTTCGCGCATCTCCCTCGGGTTCGTCCGGTACACGTTCTTGCCGACGATCAGCCGCGGCGAGATCTCCGCCACCAGGTCCTGCATCTCCAGTTTGTGCACCCGCACCGTCTCGCCGGTCTCCACGAGATCGATGACGTGCGAGGTCAGGGCGAGCACCGCCGCCAGCTCCACCGAGCCGCCGAGCGGGACGATCTCCGCGCGCAGCCCGCGCGCGTCCAGGTACTGCCGGGTGACGCGCGGGTACTTCGTGGCGATGGTCGTCAGCGGCGGCGCGCCCGGCGCGGCGATGAGCATCATCCGGCAGCGGCCGAAGTCGAACTCGAGAGGTTGATACGCCGTGCAATTTTGCTCGAGTATCTGATCGAGCCCGGCGATGCCGGCGTCGGCCGCGCCGTGCTCGACGTACACCGGCACGTCGCAGTCCTTGACGAAGATCCACTCGATGCCGCTGCGGGAGAAGACCAGCTTGCGCGTCTTGATGTCCGCGTCGTCCGGCACGTCGAAGCCCGCCGCGGCGAAGACGCCGAGGGCGTGGTCCTGCAGGCGGCCCTTCGGGATGGCGATGCGCATCAGTCGAGCTCCTCGATGGTGAAGGTGAAGCCGATGGCCGGCGCGGGCGCGCCGAAGCGCGCGTAGAGCTGGTCGTAGCGGCCGCCCTGCGCCAGGAGGCTCTTGCCGTAGACGCGGAACCGGAGGCCGGTGTAGTAGCCCGCGCCCTCCTCGAAGTCGTCGAGGTGCAGGACGAACTCCTCGGGGTCGAGTGCGGCGGCGATGGCGTCGAGCCGCGCCGTGGACTCGGGGGCGAACGGCGCGACGTCGTCGAGCGTCGCCTGGCCGCCGATGAGCTTCCGCACGATCGCCGGCGTCGTCGCATCGATCCGCTTGGTGATGAGCGCCTCGCGGGCGGACGCGCCGAGGGTGGCGGCGATGGAGACGTCGTTGTAGACGATGGTCGGCTTGCCGTTGAACTCGCGCACCAGGCCGGCGGCGAGGCGAAGCATCTCGATGTCCGCTTCCACCGAGCCGTCGCCGACCAGCTCCGCGCCGATCTGGAACAGCTCACGGTTCACGCCGAGGCGCGAGGCCTCGCAGCGGATCACATCGCCGCGGTAGAAGATGCGTAGCGGGAGCTCGTCGCCTCGCATCGCCGGCGCAAGGGCGCGGGCCACCATCGGCGTGAAGTCGGAGCGGATGGCGACGAGATCGCCCTCGCGGTCGACGAATCGGTAACTCTGCCGGGTGGCGTCGCGATCGACCAGCGCGGCGTACGGCTCGACGTAATCGATGATCGGCAGCACGACCTCGGCGAAGCCGGCGCGCTCCAGGGCGTCGATGAAGCGGGTCTCGATTCGCCGCCGCCGCGCTGTCTCGTCGATCAGCAGCGGCCGTACGCCCGTCGGATATCTCAGTCTGGCAGCCATAAGCAAAAACCTCTTCCCCGAATCGGAGAAGAGGTCGTTGGCTGACAGGATTGATGTTTCGCTCAGGCGCCCCTTTTCCGATCGGGGCGCGGGAAGCACCCCTACAAGATGGAATGGTGGTGGTGGGCGAAGTGCGACATTGGGGACCGACTCTAAAGATGAATGGGCGCGGTGTCAAATTCCTTAGAATTGCGCTAATGAACGACACGCGCGCGTTCCTGAGACATACGTTAGCAACGCTCGCCTACCGCGGCGGCAAAGCGGTACGCGGCGCGCCGCCGGAGTTCGCGGCGTTCAAGGCCAGCGAGACCTCGCGTACGCCGGCGCAGATCCTCGCGCACATCGGCGATCTGCTGGAGTGGATGCTGTCGATCGCGAAAGGGGAGCAGGCGTGGCGCAATGCCGAGGCGCGGCCGTGGGACGAGGAGATCGAGCGCTTTTTCCGTTGCCTCGGCGACGTCGACGGCTACTTCGCATCCGACGCGCCGCTGCACGAAGCGCCGGAGAAGCTCTTCCAGGGACCGATCGCCGACGCCTTCACGCACGTCGGGCAGATCGCCATGCTGCGCCGCATGGCCGGCGCGCCGATGCGCGGCGAGAACTACCACAAGGCGGACATCGCCGCCGGGCGGGTGGGGGCGGAGCAGACGCCGCCGCGCCGCGAGTTCGACTGATGTCGGCAGACGGCGCGCTGGTGCTGGCCGTCGGAATGTTTGGTTTCATCGCGTTCTGGCTTCTCATCGGCTTCTTCATCAGCGCAATCAGCGGCTGGAGGGCGCTGGCCCAGCGATACCGAAGCGATATGCCCTTCAGCGGCCACACGTGGCACATGCGTTCGGGGAGGATGGGAGGGATGGCGCGTTACAGCGGCGTGCTGACCGTCGGCGTCAACCCCGCCGGGTTGTACTTGGCGGTCATGCCGCTGTTCCGGGTCGGCCACCCTCCGCTGTTCATTCCGTGGCCGGATGTCAGCGTGACGAGCGAGCGCCGGTTCCTGGGGTCGTTCATCGTTTTCAGCTTTCGGCAGGCACCCATGGTTTCGCTGCAACTCTGGGAGCGCTTTGGGCGGGAAGTCCTGGAGACTGCCGGCGGCGCCGGTCATTGACCGCCGCGCCGCGAGCTCGACTGAGCCGATACAATGGATCGGATGAACGAGATCATCTTTCTGGTCGAAGAAGCGGCGGAAGGGGGATTGGTTGCTCGTGCACTCGGCGAGGCGATCTTCACCGAAGCCGACGATCTCCCTTCGCTGGAGTCCAATATTCGCGTCGCCGTTCGCTGCCACTTCGACGAAGCAAATATGCCGCGCGTGATACGCCTCCATTCACGCGCGAGCAGGTCATCGCCGTTTGAGACTTCCGCGCGACGTTTCGCGCGTCTCTTCAGCTAAACGTTTCGCGTCGCCACCAGGCCGAACGACAGGCCGGCGGGATCGAGCATGATGGCCATGGTGTCGCCGTCGGGCAGCTCCGACTTCGGCACGATCACCGTGGCACCGAGCGAGGTCGCCCTGGCGATCGCGGCGTCGACGTCGTCGACTTCCACGAAGAGCTGCACGAGATTGTGGCCGTCCGGCGGCGAGGGCCAGACGCCGCCGTCGATGCCGCGGTCGTCGCCGGACTCCAGCACGCGATAGCCGAGCGCGTTGTCGGTGCGGACGTTCCATCCGAACAGCTTGCGGTAGAACGCCGTCACCGCCTCGGGGTCGCGGGCGACGATCTGCCATCGGGTCACGGGGTTCGCCATTGACGACCTCCCAGAATGAGTTGGCGGCGACGCAGGAGCGTCTGCAGCGCGACGTTGACCTCGTCGAGCGGCATGCCGAGGACAACGGCGATCCAGCGCGAGTCGGCGCGAAAATCGGGCCGGGCCACGACGCCCAGAATGGCCGACTCGTTCTCGGCGGCGCACTGCAGCTCGATGGCGGCAGCGCTCATTCGGAGCCGCGCGCCGAGCGCGCGCAGCGTCCGAGACGTGACGCGCCGCGCGCCGCGCAGGATCTGCGACAGCGTCGAGTGGTCGATGCCGAGGGCGCGGGAGAAGGCGCGGAGCGAATAGCGGGCGTTCGCGGCGCGGCGGCGGGCGAATTCGCGCTGCAGGATCTGGCGGAAGGGCACGGTGGCATCGTAGCGGCCGCGCATGGCGGGGACAATGGTCGCGCGCCGAAAGTGGGGCAAGCCCCCGCGACAATTACAATGCACGCCGCATGACCCTCGACGAACAACTCGTGTTCCTCGGCAAGGGCACCGTCGACCTCATCGAGCGCAACGATCTGCGGTCGAAGATCGCCCGCGGCAAGCCGTTGACAGTCAAAGTCGGCTTCGATCCCACCGCGCCCGACATCCACCTCGGCCACACGGTCGTCATCCGCAAGATGAGGCACTTCCAGCAGCTCGGGCACCGCGTGGTGTTCGTCATCGGCGACTTCACCGGCATGATCGGCGACCCCACCGGCAAGAAAGTCACCCGCCCACCGCTCACCCGCGCGGAGATCGAGCAGAACGCCGAGACGTACAAGCAGCAGGTGTTCAAGATCCTCGATCCGGTGAAGACCGAGGTGCGCTTCAACTCCGAATGGCTGTCGCCGCTCGGCGCGGAGGGGATGATCAAACTGGCGGCGAAGTACACCCTGGCGCGCATCCTGGAGCGCGACGACTTCCGCAAACGCTTCGACGCCCACCAGCCGATCGCCATCCACGAGCTGCTCTACCCGCTGGCGCAGGCCTACGACTCCGTCGCCCTCAAGGCGGACGTGGAGATGGGTGGCACCGACCAGCTCTTCAACCTGCTGGTGGGCCGCGACCTGATGCGCGAGTACGGCCTGGAGCCGCAGGTGGTCATCACCATGCCGCTGCTCGAAGGGTTGGTCGGCGTGGAGAAGATGTCGAAGTCGCTCGGCAACTACATCGGCATCACCGAGCCGCCCGATCAGATCTTCGGCAAGGTGATGTCCATCTCCGATGAGCTGATGTGGAAGTACTTCGTGCTCTGCACCGATCTCACGCCGGCGGAGATCGAAGAGCTGAAACGCACCGCGCACCCGATGGACGCCAAGCGGAAGCTGGCCAAGCTGATCATCGGCGAGTTCCACACCGCCGAGGCGGCGGAGGCGGCGGAGAAGGAATTCGCGCGCGTCTTCAGCGAGCGGCATGCGCCGACGGACATCGACGAAGTGTCGCTGCCGTCGACCGAAGCGCCGCAGTTCGTGACCAAGGTGATCGTTTCCGCTGGGCTGGCCCCGACCCATAAGGAAGCGCAGCGGCTGGTGGCGCAGGGTGGGGTGCTCGTCGACGACCGCAAAATCGACGACCCGCGCGCCACCATCGACGCGGCGCGCGGGAAGTCGGTTTTGCTGAAAGTGGGGAAGCGGCGCTTCGCGCGCGTGACCTTCGGATGAAGGAGCGCCGCCGTCCCGGCGGCTGGCTCGGCGGCGTCTCGCCGCCGCAGGCGTGGACGCCTGCGGGCCAGCCGGCGAGGACGCCGGCGCTCCATCGCGCTACTTGAAGTTGATGGGGATGGTGATCACGTCGCTGACGCCGTCCACGGTCACGCGGATCTTCAGCGTGCCGGTGGCCGGGATGTTGGCGAAGCCCGGACTCCAGACCACGTAGCCGTCCTGGGTGAGGATGATGTCCGCGTTCGGGGTGACCAGCTCGTAGGACGCCGCGCCGCCGTTGACGATCATCCGGAACGTGTTCGGCCAGGTGGACGAGGCGTAGATGGTGAGCGGCGCGTCGAGCACGCCGTCGTGATCGGCGTCGGCGATGTTCACCGCGTTGTCGAAATCGGAGTCGACGCCGGCGAACTGCACGCGGATGTCGGAGAGCGTCTCCACGCCGGGGACGAAGGTCGGGTCGCCGGTGCGGTTGTTGATCGAGCTGCCGTATCCGATGACCGTGCCCTTGGTGACCACGGCGAGGACGGCGTCGTTGTCCGCGGGAGCGACGCCGAAGATCGCTTCGACCGCCACGTTGTACTGCGTCTGCGTTCCGGCCGCGTAGGTCGACTCCACCGTCTTGGCCACGCTGCCGTCGGCGCGCACCAGCTCCCAGCGGATGGCGGCGGCAGTCGCCGCGTAAAGGCCGGCATTGAAGCGGTTCTCGGCGACGTTCGACGGCGCGGCAAGGACCACCGTCTCGCCGGCGGCGGCCGCGTCCTCGACGTTCACCGCGGGGATGTCCTGCCCGAACTCGCCGCTCTCCGAGACGTTGAACGTGCGCGAGGCGATGGCCAGCTTCCGGGCGAAGGCGTCGCCGACGACGATCTCGATGGCGCCGGTGGCGCCCTCGCGGTGGAAGCGCGTCTTGACCACGTCGGCGATGGCGACGGTCGCGCGCGGCGCGATGGTCACCGAGGCTGTCTCCGCGGCGCCGTTGCGGTCGTGGAAGGTGAGCGTGGCGGTCATGGCGATGCTGCTGGTGCTGTGGAGGGTGAGCTCCGTCTGCCACTGGCTGTTGTTGACGCCGGCGCCGGTGCCGGCTGCCGGGACGACGAAGGTCGCCGCGCCGGCGGCGATCGGAAGAAGCGCGATCGCGGCCGAGGTGATGATGCGTTTGATGCTCATGGGTGTTTTCTCCTTTGGATTGTTCGCGGCTAGCAGCTAGCGGCTTGCAGCGATCTGTCGTCGTGAATTACGGGCGCCTGCGAAGAATCGTCTACTGCGAACTGCTAGCTGCGAGCTGCTGGCCTCGTCTAAACTCCGCGCGCGATGCCCATCCCGCTTCTCGATCTCAAGCAGCAGTACGCCTCGATCCGCGACGAAGTCCTCCGCGTCACCTCCGAGGTCTACGAGTCGCAGCACTTCATCCTCGGCAAGCGCGTCGAGGACTTCGAGCGCGATTTCGCCGCCTATTGCCATTCCAAGCACTGCATCGGCGTCTCCTCCGGCACCGACGCGCTGCTCGTCGCGCTGATGGTCCTCGGCATCGGCCCGGAAGACGAGGTGATCGTTCCCGCGTACTCGTTCTTCGCCACCGGCGGCGTGGTGCATCGCCTCGGCGCCACGCCGGTCTTCGTCGACATCGATCTCGCCGACTACAACATCGACGTCCGGGCCATCGAGTCGCGGATCACGGCGCGCACGCGCGCCATCATGCCCGTCCATCTGTACGGGCAGATCGCGGCGATGGACGAGATCAACCGCATCGGGCACAAGCACGGGATCGCGGTCATCGAGGATGCCGCGCAGGCGGTGGGGGCGGAATTCGACGGCCGTCGCGCCGGCGCGCTTGCCCTGATGGGCTGCTTCTCGTTCTTCCCCTCCAAGAACCTCGGGGCGTTCGGCGACGCCGGCGCCGTCACCACCGACGACGCCGCCTTGGCTGAGAAGCTCGCCGACTTTCGCGTTCACGGCATGCGGCCGAAGTACTTCCACCGCTACGTCGGCGGCAACTTCCGCATCGACGCGCTGCAGGCCGCGATCCTCAGCGTCAAGCTGCCGCATCTCGATCGATGGGCCGAGGGTCGGCGCCGCAACGCCGCGACGTACGCGGAGCTCTTCGCCGAGGCGGGGGTGGGAGGGCGGGTGGTGCTCCCGCGCGAGCTGCCGCGGCGCCGCCACATCTACAACCAGTACGTCGTCCGCTTCACCGACGGCCGGGAAACGCGCGACCGGGTGATGGAGCACCTCAAAGGGGCCGGCATCGGCTGCGAGGTCTACTACCCGCTGACCCTCCCGCAGCAGGAGTGCTTTTCGGACGTCCCCTGCGCGAGCGAGCCGTACCCGAATTCTGAGCTCGCCGCGGAGCAGACGCTGGCCATCCCGATCTTTCCCGAGCTGACGAGGGATCAGCAGGCGGAGGTTGTAAGAGAGATTGCCGCGGCTGTGTCATCCTGAGCCGGCGCAGCGCGGCGAAGGATCCCCCGCCTACGGAGCAGTAGTCGCCTGATCGCGGGAGATCCTTCGCCGTCTTCGCGGCTCAGGATGACAAGCGCACGTCATGATCCCCCTCCGCCACACCCTCCCGACCCACACCACCCCGGTGGTCAACCGCGCGATCGTTGCGGCCAACGTGGTGGTCTTCGTCGTCCTGCTTTTCCTCGGCCCGCGGACCGAGTCGCTCATCAACATCTTCGGATTCATCCCGGCGCGAATGATCAATCTGTCGGCGTTCGGCTACGCGCCATGGGAGGTGGCCATCACGCTCGTCACCTCGCTCTTCCTGCATGGGGGCGTCGTCCATCTCCTGGGCAACATGATTTATCTCTGGGTCTTCGGCGGGGCGATCGAGGAGACGCTGGGCCATCTCCGCTACCTCGGCTTCTTCGTTCTTTGCGGCGCGGTCGGGAGTCTGACGCACACTCTGCTCTTCCCGCACTCGGCGGTGCCGTCGATCGGCGCGTCGGGGAGCATCGCCGGCGTACTGGGGGCGTTTCTGGTCCTGCGGCCGCGCGCGCGGATCATCACCCTCTTCCCGCTGGTGGTCTATTGGGCGATGGCGGAGATCCGCGCGACGCTGTTCCTGCCGGTGTGGTTCGCCATGCAGTTCTTCAACGGATTCCTCGCCCTGGCCTCGGCGCAACGGACGCAGGAGGCGGCGGGAATCGCCTGGTGGGCGCACGTCGGAGGCTTTCTTTTCGGTGCTATCGTTGGAGCAATCTATCGGACGGCACGGAAGGCATGAGCACTCGCAAAGGAATCATTCTCGCCGGCGGATCGGGGACGCGTCTCCACCCCATCACGTCGGTTGTTTCGAAGCAGTTACTCCCGGTCTACGACAAGCCGATGGTGTACTACCCGCTGACCACGCTGATGCTGGCGGGGGTCACCGAGATCCTCATCATCACCACGCCGGAGGATCAGCCGCTGTTCCGGCGGCTGCTCGGCGACGGAGCGCGCTGGGGCATCCGGCTGGAGTATGCGCAGCAGCCGCATCCCGGCGGTCTGGCGCAGGCGTTCATCATCGGGCGCGAGTTCATCGCTGGCAGCCCGAGCTGCCTGATCCTCGGCGACAACATCTTCTACGGACACGGATTGCCGGAGGCGCTGCTCCGCGCCAGCGGGCGCACGCAGGGGGCAACGGTGTTCGCCTACCGCGTGCAGGATCCGGAGCGCTACGGCGTGGTGGAGTTCGACGAGCACGCCCGCGCCGTCAGCATCGAAGAGAAGCCGGCGTCGCCGAAGTCGAGCTATGCAGTGACGGGACTGTACTTCTACGACGCGCGCGTCTGCGACCTCGCCGCGTCGCTCAAACCCTCCGCGCGCGGGGAGTTGGAGATCACCGACCTCAATCGCCGCTACCTGGAGAGCGGACAGCTCGAGGTGGAGACCCTCGGCCGCGGCTTCGCCTGGTTCGACACCGGCACGCAGGAGTCGCTCCTCGGTGCGGCCAACTTCGTCGAGCAGGTCGAACTGCGGCAGGGGCTGAAGATTGCCTGCCCCGAGGAGGTCGCGTACTTCCTCGGATTGATCTCCGCCGACGAGGTGCGCCGCGAAGCGGAGCGGCTGAAGAAGAGCACGTACGGCGAGTATCTACTGCGGGTGCTCGAGCATTCGCCGGGGGTCATCGCCTAGTGGCGCGACCCTCACCCGGCGCTTCGCGCCACCCTCTCCCGCACGCGGGAGAGGGGATTAGCTGGCCCCTCTCCCGCGTGAGCGGGAGAGGGTGGCCGAAGGCCGGGTGAGGGCGATGCACGTCGTCGTCACCGGCGGCGCCGGCTTCATCGGCTCACACATCGTCGATGCCTACCTCGCGCGCGGCTGGCGGGTCACGGTGATCGACAACCTCTCCACCGGCGATCGCCGCAACACCAGCCCGAGGGCAACGCTGCGCGAATTCGACATCCGCGACGTCCGCCTCCGCGAGGTAATCCTCGAGTTGCAGCCCGACGTCGTGAACCATCACGCTGCGCAGATGGACGTGCGCCACTCGGTGGCCGACCCGTCGTTTGACGCCGAGGTGAACGTCGTGGGGAGCGTGCGGCTGCTGCAGGCCTCGGTGGACGCGGCGGTCAAGCGCTTCATTTTCGCTTCGAGCGGCGGCGCGATCTACGGCGAGCCGGTGCGCGCGCCGCAAGACGAAGAGCATCCGGTCGCGCCGCTGTCGCCGTACGGCTGCGCGAAGCTGGCGGTCGAGCACTACCTGCACTTCTTCCGCACCGTACACGGGCTGTCGTCGGTCGCGTTGCGTTACGCGAACGTCTACGGGCCGCGGCAGAACGCGAAGGGGGAGGCCGGGGTCATCGCGATTTTCGCCGGGCGTCTGCTGCGCGGCGAGGCAGTGACCATCAACGGCAGCGGCGAGCAGACGCGCGACTTCGTCTACGTCGACGACGTGGTGGCCGCGAACGTGGCGGCGGCGGAGGCGGCGTGGCAGGGATCGTTCAACGTCGGCACCGGCGTGGAGACGTCGATCAATCGTCTCTACGAGCTGATGGGGACGAAGCCGCCCGTTCACGCTCCGGCCAAGGCGGGCGAGCAGATGCGCAGCGTTCTCGACGGAGGCAGGCTGCGCGCGCTGGCTGGGCTGCCGCCGCCGGCCGCGTTGCGGCAGGGGCTGCCGGCGACGATGGAGTGGTTCCGGAGAGCGTGAAACCGCTGATCGCGTTGCATCTACGGCGCCGGTCGTGTTTCAATGCCGTTCCGTTCAACGGTTGAACGGAACGTTATGCCCACCACTCTCAGCCACGAGGTTCGCTACCGGCTTCTGAAGCACCTGGCCGAGCACCCCGACGCCTCGCAGCGCGAGCTGGCGCGCCAGCTCGGCGTGAGCGTCGGCAAGGTCAACTATTGCCTCAAGGCGCTCATCGAGAAGGGGTGGGTCAAGGCGCGCAACTTCCGCAACAGCAATCACAAGGCGGGCTATCTCTACATCCTGACGCCGAGGGGGATCGAAGAAAAAGTGAGCGTGACCTCCTCGTTCCTGCGTCGCAAGCTCGACGAGTACGACCTGCTGAGCAAGGAAATCGAACGGTTGACCCGCGAGGTGTCGGAGCTCGGGCCCGCACCGGCCGGCGAGTCCGCGGAAAAGAGCACCGCATGATCCTGGTCACCGGCGCGGCCGGCTTCATCGGGTATCACGTGGCGCGGGCGCTGCTCGACCGCGGCGACGAGGTCCTGGGCCTCGACAACCTCAATGACTATTACGACGTCTCGCTCAAGGAAGCGCGGCTGGCGCGGCTGCGCGGCTCGCGGTTCCGCTTCGTGCGCGCCGACGTCGGCGACACCGAGGCGATGCGCGCTCTCTTTGCGGCGGAGAAGCCGCGCCGCATCGTCCATCTCGCCGCGCAGGCCGGCGTGCGCTACTCGCTGGTCAACCCGCACGCCTACACGGACAGCAACGTCACCGGGTTCCTCAACATCCTCGAGGGCTGCCGCCACAACGGCGCCGACCATCTGGTCTTCGCCTCGACGAGCTCCGTGTACGGCGCGAACACGCGCCAGCCGTTCTCCGAGCACCAGAACGTCGATCACCCCGTGTCGCTCTACGCCGCGACGAAGAAGGCGAACGAACTGATGGCGCACGCCTACGCGCACCTGTTCCGATTCCCGGTCACCGGGCTCCGCTTTTTCACCGTGTACGGACCGTGGGGCCGCCCCGACATGGCACTGTTCAAATTCACCCGCGGCATCCTGGCGGGGGAGCCGATTCCGGTATTCAACGAGGGACGGATGATCCGCGACTTCACCTACATCGACGACATCGTGGAGGGGGTGATGCGCATCCTCGACGCCCCCGCCGCCTCCGACCCGAACTGGAGCGGCGACGATCCGGATCCGGCCACCAGCTACGCGCCGTACCGCGTCTTCAACATCGGCAACAATCGTCCCGTGCCGCTGCTGGACTGCATCGCGGTGCTGGAGCGCTGCCTGGGAAGAGAGGCGAAACTCGACCTTCTGCCGATGCAGCCGGGCGACGTCGTCTCCACCATGGCCGACGTCAGCGCACTGGAGGGGGCGGTGGGGGTCCGTCCGGGAACGCCGCTCGAGGCCGGCATCGGACGATTCGTGGAGTGGTACAAAGAGTACTTCGCATGCTAGCGACAGAGAATCAAACGCTCGAAGCGCTTCTGGAGTCGATTCGTGCGCGCACCGCGCGGGTCGGCGTGATCGGGCTCGGCTACGTCGGGCTGCCGCTGGTGTTGCTCTTCGAGGAGGCGGGATTCAACGTCGTCGGATTCGACGTCGACGAAAAGAAGACCGATGCGCTCGCGCGCGGCGAGTCGTACATCCGCCACATCGGCGCCGAACGGATCAGAAAGGCATTTCGCGCCAAGCGCGCGGCGGCCACCACCGACTTCTCGCGCCTCGCCGACTGCGACGCCATCCTGGTCTGCGTCCCCACGCCGCTCGGGACGCATCGCGACCCCGACCTCAAGTACATCCGCATGACCGCCGAAGCGATCGCCGCGAACCTTCGCGGCGGACAGCTCGTTGTGCTCGAGTCGACGACCTATCCCGGCACCACGCGCGAAGAGCTGCTCCCTCGATTCGAGAAGCGGGGGCTGGTCTGCGGCACCGATTTCTTCCTCGCCTTCTCCCCGGAGCGGGAGGATCCCGGTAACGAGCAGTTCGACGCCCGGAACATCCCCAAGGTGGTGGGCGGCGTCGATGCGCCGTCGCTGCGCGCGGCCGAGGCGCTGTACGCGTCTGTGGTCGACCGCGTGGTGCCCGTCTCCAGCGCGGAGGTGGCGGAGTCGGCCAAGCTGCTGGAAAACATCTTCCGCGCGGTGAACATCGCGCTGGTGAACGAGCTGAAGATCGTCTTCGACCGGATGGGCATCGACATCTGGGAGGTGATCGAGGCGGCAAAGACCAAGCCGTTCGGCTTCATGCCGTTCTATCCCGGGCCGGGACTGGGGGGTCACTGCATTCCGCTCGATCCGTTCTATCTCACATGGAAGGCTGCCGAGCATGGCACGTGGGCGCGTTTCATCGAGCTGGCGGGGGAGATCAACACCTCGATGCCGCGCTACGTCGTCGACCGGACGGTGGAGGCGGTGAACCAGACCGGGAAGAGCATCGTCGGCGCGACGGTGGTCGTTCTCGGCCTCTCGTACAAGCCCGACATCGACGACGATCGCGAGTCGCCGTCGTTCGAGATCATCGAATTGCTGCAGGAGCGCGGCGCGATCGTCTCCTACTGCGACCCCTTCATTCCCGCGGCGCGGAAGGGACGGAAGCACCAGCTCGAGCTGCGATCCGTTCCGTGCACGGCCGAAGAGCTTTCGAAGTACGACGCGGTCTTCATCTCCACCCCGCATTCGGCGTTCAAGGAGCAGGGGCTCTACCGCGACGCGAAGCTGGTGATCGATACGCGGAACATCGTCGAGCGGAGGCCGGGCGGGCCGGTGGTGGTGCGCGCATGAAACGCGCGCTGGTTACCGGCATCACCGGGCAGGATGGCTCCTACCTGGCTGAACTGCTGCTGGCCAAGGGCTACGAGGTGCACGGTGTCATCCGCCGCTCGTCGTCGTTCAACACCGCGCGCATCGACAAGATCTATCAGGACCCCCACGAGAGCGACCGCCGCCTCATCCTCCATTACGGCGATCTCAACGACGCCTCATCGCTCAATCGCATCCTCCGCATCGCCGACGCGCAGGAGATCTACAACCTCGGCGCGCAGAGCCACGTGAAAGTCTCGTTCGACACGCCCGAGTACACCGGCGAAGTGACCGGCCTCGGCGCGACGCGGCTGCTGGAAGCGGTCCGCGAGCTCCAGATCCGCCCGCGCATCTATCAGGCCTCCTCGTCAGAGATGTTCGGCAAAGTGGAGGAGACGCCGCAGCGCGAGACCACGCCGTTCCATCCGCGCAGCCCGTACGGTGTGGCGAAGGTTTACGCGTTCTGGATGACCGTGAACTACCGGGAGGCCTACGGCCTCTTCGCGGTGAACGGCATTCTCTTTAACCACGAGTCGCCGCGTCGCGGGGAGACGTTCGTCTCGCGCAAGATCACGCGCGCGGTCGGCCGCATCAGGGCCGGACTGCAGGACCGCCTTTACCTCGGCAACCTCGACGCGCACCGCGACTGGGGATATGCCAAGGACTACGTCGACGCCATGTGGCGGATGCTGCAGCAGGACGAGCCGGAGGACTTCGTCATCGCCACCGGCCGCACGTATACGGTGCGCGAGATGTGCACCCGCGCATTTGCCCGCGCCGGCATCGCGCTCGAGTGGCGCGGCGCGGGACTGCAGGAGCGCGGCGTCGATGCCGCCACCGGCGCGACGCACGTGGAGATCGACCCGCGCTACCTCCGCCCCACCGAGGTGGACTCTCTCCTCGGCGACGCTTCGAAAGCGAAAGAAAAGCTCGGATGGATCCCCTCCACCAGTTTTGAAGAGCTGGTCGACCTGATGGTCGATGCGGACGCCGACCTCGCCAAACGCGAAGCGCGCTTGCAGCCGGCCGTGGCACAGGGGACGACGCCGTGATGCGGGAGGACAGCCGCATCCTCGTGGCCGGACAGGGGGGGCTGGTGGGCTCGGCCCTCGTCCGCAAGCTGCGAAGGGAGGGGCACGCGAACGTTCTCACCCCCGCGCGCGCCGAGCTTGATCTTCTCGATCAACGGGCCGTGCACGCCTTTTTCCGCAGCGAGAAGCCGGAATTCGTCTTCGTGGCCGCCGCCCGTGTCGGGGGGATCATGGCCAATGCCACACAGCAGGCGGACTTCCTCTACGAGAACCTGGTCATCGCGGCGAACGTCATTCACGCCGCCGCGGAGTCGGCGGCTGACAAGCTGCTCTTCCTCGGCAGTTCCTGCGTCTATCCGAGGGAGGCGCCGCAGCCGATGAGGGAGGAGTCGCTCCTCACCGGACCGCTCGAGCCGACCAACGAAGGGTATGCGATCGCCAAGATCGCGGGCCTCAAGCTTTGCGAGCACTATCACCGCCAGTACGGGAAGCGATTCATCTCCGCCATGCCAGCGAACCTCTACGGGCCGGGCGACAACTTCCATCCCGATCACTCGCACGTCATCCCGGGCATGATGCGGCGTTTCCATCAGGCGGCAGCCGCGGGGGCGGGTGAGGTGGTGGTGTGGGGGAGCGGCGCGCCGCGGCGCGAGTTCCTCCACGTGGACGACCTCGCCGACGCTCTCTATCTGTTGATGCAGGTCTACGAGGAGCCGGAGCTGGTGAACGTCGGCACCGGCGACGACGTCACCATCTCCGAGCTGGCGCAGGCGATGGCGGAGACCACCGGCTTCCGAGGCTCGATCGTCTTCGACCGCTCGAAACCCGACGGTGCGCCGCGCAAGCTGCTCGAGGTCTCGCGGATCCAGTCGCTCGGCTGGCGCGCCGGCATCCCTCTGCGCGAAGGGCTTCGCTCGACCTACCGCTGGGCGCTGGAACACGGCGTTTTCGCTCCCGTGGTGGCTCAGTCCTCCCGATGATCATCACCCGCAGCCCTCTGCGAATCACCCTCGGCGGCGGCAGCACCGATCTGCCGTCGTACTACGAGTCGTTCGGCGGCTTCCTGATCGCGGCGGCCATCGACCGCTACGTCTACGTCACCGTGACCCGGCCGTTCGCGCCGAGCATCCACGTCAAATACTCCGACATCGAGCACGTACAGACCGTCGACGAGATCCGCCATCCGATCATCCGCGAGGCGCTGCGCATGCAGAATCTGCGCACTCCTCAGATCGAGATCACCACCCTGGCGGACATTCCGGCCGGCACCGGGCTGGGTTCCTCCGGCAGCTTCACCACCGCGCTGATCAAGGCCCTGTACGCCCACCGCCGCCGCCCGCTGCACGCCAGCGAGGTGGCGCGGCTGGCGTGCGAGATCGAGATCGACCGGCTGCACGAACCGGTGGGCAAACAGGACCAGTACATTGCCGCGTACGGCGGGCTGACCTGCTTCGACTTCAACGCGGACGGCAGCGTCGCGGCGCGTCCGCTGGCCATCAGCATGGACACCCTCTTCGACCTGGAGGACAACCTCCTCCTCTTTTTCACCGGCTTCTCCCGGAGCGCGGGCACGATCCTCAAGGAACAGAACGACCGTTCACAGCAGCTCGATGACGAGATGCTCTCGAACCTGCACTACGTGAAGGATCTCGGCTACCGCAGCCAGCGCGCGCTGGAGTCGGGCAACTGTCGTCTCTTCGGTGAATTGATGCACGAGCACTGGGAGCGGAAGAAACGCCGCTCGACGCAGATGAGCAATCCGCAGATCGACGAGTGGTACGAGCTCGGGCGCTCGAAGGGTGCCGTCGGCGGCAAACTGGTGGGGGCGGGTGGCGGAGGCTTCCTGCTGTTTTATGCCGAAGACCGCAAGAGCGTGCGGCAGGCCATGGCCCACGCCGGGCTGGAGGAAGTGCGCTTCCGTTTCGACTTCGAGGGAACGAAAGTGCTGCTGGACTGACGATGAGCTATACCGAACAACACCTCCGCGAGGCGGCGGAGATCATCAACCGCCTCGACGTGGCGTCGATCGAGCGGACGGCCGAGCTGCTCGCCGACCTCCGCCGCCGAGGCGGCCGCCTGTTCCTGCTCGGTGTGGGAGGCAGCGCGGCGAATTGCTCGCATGCGGTGAACGACTTCCGCAAGATCTGCGGCATCGAAGCTTACGCCCCGACCGACAACGTCAGTGAGCTGACCGCGCGCACCAACGACGAGGGGTGGGCCTCGGTGTTCATCGAGTGGCTGAAGGTCAGCCGCCTGCGCGCCGAAGACATGGTGTTCGTCTTCTCCGTCGGCGGCGGCAACGTGGAGAAGAATGTCAGCCCCAATCTCGTAACCGCGCTGCAGTACGCGAAGGAGGTGGGGGCGGGAATCTGCGGCGTGGTCGGCCGCGACGGAGGGCACACCGCCAGAGTGGCCGACGCCTGCGTCATCGTCCCCACCGTCAATCCGCAGAACGTCACGCCGCACACCGAGGCGTTTCAAGCGGTGGTGTGGCATCTCCTGGTGTCACATCCGAAACTGAAAGCGGCGCAGACCAAGTGGGAATCGACGCCATGAAGAGGGTCGAGGACTTGAGGGTCAAGCTCTTCGCCGACGGCGCGGAGAAGGAGGGGATGCTGGAGATGTACGCCAAGCCGTACATCAAAGGCTTCACCACCAATCCGACCCTGATGCACAAGGCGGGACTCACCGACTACCGCGCGTTCGCCAGATCGATCGTGGAGGCCATCCCGGACCGGCATATCTCGTTCGAGGTCTTCTCCGACGAATTCGAGGAGATGGAACGGCAGGCTCGCGAGATCACCACCTGGGGGGCGAACGTTTACGTCAAGGTGCCAGTGACCAACACCCGCCGCGAGCCCGCCGCCGAACTGATCGGCCGCCTCTCCAACGACGGGGTGAAGCTCAACGTCACGGCCATCCTGACCCTGGATCAGGTTGGCACCGTCGTCGACGCCGTACGCGCCGGGGCCCCCTCCTGCATCTCGGTGTTCGCAGGCCGCATCGCCGATACGGGACGCGATCCGGTTCCGCTGATGGCCGCCGCGGTGGAGATGCTGCGCGTCGCGCCCGGGGCGGAACTGATCTGGGCCAGCCCGCGCGAGTTGCTCAACATCTTCCAGGCCGACGACATCGGCTGCCACATCATCACCGTCACCAACGACATCCTCAAGAAGCTTGCGCTGGTAGGGAAAGACCTGAGCGATTACTCGCTGGACACGGTGAAGATGTTCTACGACGACGGTCGTAAGGCGGGTTTCACCTTATGAGCACGAATACTTGTCACCCATTGTTTCCCGTTCAGCGAGCCGCTGAAGATAACATTGGTTTTTGGAATTCCTTCGGCACATGCCTCTACGCATCGTCCTCGCGTCCCTGGCCGCCCTCCTTCTACTCGTCGCCGCAGCACTTTTCATCACGCCGCCCGTCAGTTTGGTACGAGCGGTCGCGCTTACTTCCGCCCCCTTTCTGATGAATCCTGCCGCTAAACGCAATCGCGCGCAGCAATTGGCCTCCAAGGTGGTGGGAGCGTACGTGCAGACGTCGCTCGCCGGACAGATCGCTCGGCGAATCAGGCCTTCCGAGGCGGATTCGGATGAGCAGGCAATCGCAACCATCGTTTCCGTCGTTCAGCACAGTGGCCTGAACCAACAACAGCTCGATCACCTGCCCAAGGGATGGCCGTCGTTGCTCTCCGGCCTCGGTTTCTGCGATCAGATCAATGGAGCTGCCGCGACCATCGCCGCGCGACGCTTCGGAAAAGTGGAACTCTTTGCTCTGTATGATGCCGGGAGGAGTTTCTCTCCTCACACGGTCTGTCGGGTATGGTCTAAGGAGCGAAACGATTGGATCTACTTCGACGCGTTCTACGCGGAGCCCGTGATTTTTACGAGGAAGAGCGACGGAACGCCCCACTATGTTCACGTGGGCGGAGGGCCGCCGGTACCGTCGCGCGGCACTCCGGTTTGGTCGTACTATCGACTGCCCGGATGGGTGCTCGCCGATATGCGCGCATCGTTTGGTGAGCTTGTCATGACGCGAATGATTTCAGCGGGCGTCGAACCTGCTCCTCCCATCGCCGCTCCATACCTTGTGCCGGCGACGTCCCCCGTTCCACCGCGGTTCAACGAGAAGGTGTATCGGCGGGTGGCTCGCGCTTACGTCGGTGCTCGTCTCGACCACCTCCTGGGCGGATCGGCGCATCGCGCAGAGTATCTGGCGATCGGCGCGGACAAGGAGGCGGCGAGCGATACTCGCGCGGCGGAGCTCGCCTTTGCCGCTCGAAAGCTGGCCGCGCTGAGCGAATGAGCGAGCCACAGAACATCGACCTCGAGGTGGTGCGCGGATTCGGCGAGGAGTGGTCGCACTATGACCAGACCGCGCTCACCGGGGAGGAGTACCGCCGGCAGTTCGACGGGTACTTTCGCATCTTTCCGTGGCAGGACCTTCCGCCCGACGCGGAAGGGTTCGACCTCGGATGCGGCAGCGGTCGATGGGCTAGAGGCGTGGCGGCGCGAGTCGGCAAGCTGCACTGCATCGAGCCGAGCGCCGCGCTGGACGTCGCGCGGCTCGCGCTGCGCGACGTGCCCAATTGCGAGCTTCATCGCGCCTCGGTCAGCGACATGCCGATCGCGGATGCATCGATGGACTTCGGCTACTCGCTCGGCGTGCTCCACCACGTCCCCGACACCGCCGCGGGGCTGCGCGACTGCGTCGCGAAGCTGAAGCCGGGCGCACCGTTTCTGGTCTATCTCTATTACGCCTTCGACAACCAGCCGTGGTGGTACGGCCGGATCTGGCGTGTGAGCGACGCCGGCCGTCTGCTGATCTCCAGGATGCCGCGAATGATGCGCATCGCGGCGACGCAGGCGATCGCCGCGGCGATTTACTGGCCGCTCGCGCGCACGGCGCGCCTTCTCGAGCGCCTCGGCGTGCCGGTGAGATCTTTTCCGCTGAGCATCTACCGGAGGCGCAGCTTCTACTCGATGCGCACCGACGCGCTCGACCGCTTCGGCACCAAACTCGAACAACGCTTCACGCGCCGGCAGATCGAGGAAATGATGATCGCCGCGGGGCTGAAAGACATCCGCTTCAGCGATGCACAGCCGTACTGGTGCGCGGTGGGAGTCCGCGCCTGATTTCATGTGTGGAATCACCGGCCTTTTCCTCCGCCGTTCGGGCCATCGCGATGAGCTGAAGGCCGCCGCGTCGGCCATGAGCCGATGCATCGTTCATCGCGGACCGGACGACGCCGGGCAGTTCGTCGACGAGCGATGCGGCGTCGCCTTCGGCTTTCGCCGGCTGGCGATCATCGACCTCACGCCCGCCGGACATCAGCCCATGGAGTCGGCGAGCGGGCGCTTTGTCCTGATGTTCAACGGCGAGGTGTACAACTTCGCGGCGCTGCGCGCGGAGCTCGAATCGTCAGGCGCGGCTCCCGCCTGGCGCGGTCATTCCGATACCGAAGTACTGCTCGCCTGTTTCGAACGATGGGGCGTCGAAGACTCAGTGAAGCGGTTCATCGGAATGTTCGCCATGGCGTTGTGGGATCGGCGCGAGCAGGTGCTGCATCTGATCCGCGATCGCATGGGCGTGAAGCCGATGTACTACGGATTCGCGGGCGGAACGCTGCTCTTCGGGTCGGAGCTGAAGTCGTTCCTCGCGTACCCCGGCTTCGATCCCGACATTGATCGCGACGCGCTCGCGCTGTACACGCGCTACGCCTACGTTCCATCGCCGTACACGATCTATCGCAACGCCCGGAAACTGCCAGCGGGAACGATTCTCAGTATCTCCACGACCGGCGACCCGGGACCGAAGGCGTACTGGTCGGTCGCCGAGGTCGCCGAGCGGCAGACCGCCACTCGCTTCCGAGGCAGCGAAGAGGAGGCGCTTTCTCGACTCGACGCGCTGCTGCATGACGCCGTACGGCTTCGCATGATTTCCGACGTCCCACTGGGCGTGTTTCTCTCCGGTGGTATCGACTCGTCGATGGTGACGGCGATCATGCAGCAGCAAAACACCTCGCCGGTGAAGACGTTCTCCATCGGCTTCACCGAAGAGAGCTACGACGAGGCGCGCTACGCTGCGGCCGTCGCACGCCACCTCGGAACGGATCACACCGAGCTTTACGTCACGCCGCGCGAGGCGCTGGACGTCGTTCCGCTCCTGCCTCACATCTACGACGAGCCGTTCGCCGATTCCTCGCAGATTCCGACGTACCTGGTGTCGCGCCTGGCGCGGGAGCGGGTCACCGTCAGCCTCTCCGGCGACGGCGGCGATGAGCTGTTTGGCGGTTACCACCGCTATTTTCTCGGCAGGCAGGCCTGGGGGAGGGTGCAGCGGATACCAGCCAGGCTGCGGCCGCTGATCAGCGGCGCGTTGAAGGGGGTGCCGCTATCCGTCTGGGACAGGATTTTCGATGTGGAGCGCGGCGTCGCCCCGCGGCGTCTCCGGCGCGACCGCGCCGGCGAGCGGCTGCACAAACTCGCCGCGGCGCTCAGGACCAATGACCCCGACACGCTTTATCACCAAGTGGTCTCCCAATGGACGAACGTGGTGCCCGCCGCGCGTGAGTTGCCGCTGGCCGTTACCGCGGGCGACGCGGGCCATTTCCTGCGCGACCACACCGAGCGGATGATGTATTTCGACCAGATCTCTTATCTGCCGGACGACATTCTGGTGAAAGTCGACCGCGCCAGCATGGCGGTGAGTCTCGAGGCGCGGGAACCGCTGCTCGATCATCGTCTCGTCGAATTCGCCTGGTCGCTCCCGCTGGAGATGAAGATCCGCGGAAACCGCGGCAAGTGGATCCTCCGGCGTCTGTTGAAGCAATACATTCCCGAGGATCTGGTGGAGCGACCGAAGATGGGATTCGGGATTCCGATCGATCGCTGGCTGCGCGAACCGTTGCGCGACTGGGCCGAATCGCTCCTCGATGAACGGAAGCTGCGCGCGGACGGCTTCTTCGATGCCGATCAGATCCTGCAGAAGTGGCGCGAGCACCTCGCCGGACGCGGCGAGTGGCAGCACTACATCTGGACCGTGCTCATGTTCCAGGCCTGGTTGGAGGCCGCGCGGCCCGCGGCGGTCGCCGCGTCGTAGGTCGTCGTTCGGTAGAATGGCTTTCCCATGACTCTTTCGACCGCCTCCGCGTCGCGGCCGCCGCGCGCCTGCCGTCTGTGTGAAGCCACGGCACTGGAAATCGTTCACCATTTCGGCGATCAGCCGGTCGCCGGTTACCTCGAAGCGAGCGCGGACGCGGCGCGCCAGGCAGCGCGGTTCCCGAACGCCATCGCGGTCTGCGGCCGGTGCGGTCTGGTGCAGCAGGCGTATGACGACGCGATTCCGCAGCTCGTCGAGCGCGTGTACGCGCATTACCAGCCGACGTACTCGATGTCGCCGACGGTGCGTGAATACATGCGCTCGTTTCTCGATCTCGCCGAATCGCGCAACGGGGTTCCGTCGGAGGGCTACGTCCTCGAGATCGGGTCCAACGACGGCGCCGTGCTGGCGGAGCTGAAGCGTCGCGGGCGGCGGCCGATCGGCCTCGATCCTTCCGCCGATCCGGAGGCGGCGGCCGAGCATGGCTACGAAGTCGTTCGCGACTATTTCGACGAGCGCTCCGCGCAGCGGCTTCGGGACCGGTTCGGCGGCGCTGACCTGGTCATCTCGCGACACACGCTGGAGCACGTCTTCGAGCCGCGCTCGTTCATGCGCGGGCTCGCCACGCTCCTCGCTGCCGGCGGCACCGCGGTCATCGAGGTTCCGTACCTGCGACTGCAGTTGATGAACAACCAGTATCAATCGATGACGTTCCAGCACGTCTGCTTCTTCACCGTGTCCACGATGCGCGCGCTGGCGGAATCCGAGGGGCTCACCGTCGTCGACGTTACTTTCTCCAGCATGGACGGCGGCTCGATCGTGGCGTTCATCGGGCGCGAGCGCGCCGCGCGCGGCAGCGCGGCGAGCGACGAGGTGATCCGCTTCGAGCGCGCCTGTTCGCTCGACTCGCCCGCGACGCTCCGGACTTTTTTCGACGAGTGGGAAACGCAGCGTGCCACAGTGGCGCGCTACCTGAGCGGGCATCACGGCCGCGTGGTCGCCTACGGCGCCGGATCGAAGGGACAGGCGCTGCTGAACATGCTCGACGTCCGGCGCGACGATGTCCCCTTCGTCATCGACGACACCCCGGGGACCGCGGGGCAGTTCATCCCCGGCATGTCGGCCGAAGTCGTCGCCCTTCAGGATGAGCGCCTCTCCGACGTCGCGCTGCTATTCATCACCGCCCCCACGCACATCCCCGAGGTCGTCCGGCGCGCGCACACGCGTTTCGACCGCGCGCTTCCGATCCTCGCGACGGCGCCGGCCGTGCATCTCGTTGCGCCCGAGGTGGCGTAGAGGCCTGGCCGTCAGGGGCGGACGCTTCGCCGTCGCGCGTTCGCGCCGACGCTCTTGAGGCAGATCACGAGCATGGAGCCGTCGTGCGTCGTCACAAGCAGCGGCGAGTGGTCGTTGGGCGTGGAGGATGTCCGGCCCGCGGTAGAGCGCGTTCGGTGAGGAAGATCACCGCCCCCTTGGTGGTTCCGACCTAAGATCGTCCAAGCAGTCACAACTGGTCCATCCACCAAGGGAGATCTCATGGCACGCAGTGCGTATGTCGTCGCCGCTTTTCTGAGCGTCATCTGCTCAACTTCGTTGGCCACCACGTTCATCGTTCCTGACGATGCCGAGCTCATCGCGAAATCGCCGGTGATCGTCTCGGGAAAAATCGAATCATCGCGTATGCAGTTCGCCGCCTCCGGCGACGTGGAAACGATTTACACGCTGCGCCTCGAGCGCACCTTGAAAGGGTCGGCCGGCGGGTCAGCGACGATCGAGATCGCGTCCTGGGGGGGAGCGGTCGGCGCGCGATTCACTCACGTCGAGGGAGCTTCGCACTTCCGCGCCGGCGATCGAGTTGCTCTCTTCCTGACGCGTGACGGCGCGGGACACTGGACCACGACCGACATGGTCCTGGGAAAGTTCAAGTACGCCGTGACTGACCGTGGCGCGCGCGCTCTCGTCAGGGACGGCGACGACATCGTCGGATGGGAGCGCAGCGGTGCCGTTCATCGGGAGCGCATTCGAGGCGAGCAGGGATTTCTTCGATTCATCGAGGAAACGGTGCGCGGGGGCCACGTCGCCGCCGCTGATTACTTCCTCCAACCCTCGACGGCGGCGTCCGCCGGCGGAACGGTCCATGCCACGGCGCTCGTTCCGGCACCGTCGGTGGCTCCCTACACCAGCAATACCTACGTCTCGCAGTTCACCGATGGAGTGAACTTCTATCCCGCCCGCTGGCAGACAGCGACGATGAACGCCGGAGTGAACTTCTACAAAAACTCGGCGAACAACATCTCCGGGCTGGCCGACGGCGGGGTCAGCGTCATTCAAAGCGCTCTTGCCGCCTGGACCGACGACTGCGGCTCGGCGGTGAACATCACGTACGGCGGCACGACGCCGAACCTCAAGAATTCGTCCGATGGTGTCAACACGGTCGTTTTCAACGATCCGGGTGGAAACGTCGCGGGAACGTGGACGGGCTCGGGCGTCGTCGCCACGACGTTCGGTAGCGCCAATGGCGTTCATACGTTCGACAGCATCAACAATTGGGTGAGCATCAGCGACGAGGACATCGTCTATCAGGACGGTTTCCCCGGCACGCACCCGGCCTTCGCCACCGTCACGACCCACGAGATCGGGCACGGGATCGGCTGGCGCCACGCGAACCGCAATCACCTGAACAACCCCAACCCGTGCAATCCCTCTGTAGAGGATTGCAGCTCGAACGCGATCATGACCGCCACCGCCATCACCGCGCTCGGATTCACGATCCAGACGTGGGATCAGAACGCGGCGCGCGCCGTGTATCCCGGCGGAGTCTGTGGCGTGAAGAAGAATGACTTCGCCGGCGATGGGAAGTCGGACATCATGTGGCGGCAGGACGGCACGGGCCTCAATTACCTCTACACCATGAATTCGTTCACCGTGTCGGCGCAGGGAACCATCAACGTCATCCAGGACGACAACTGGAAGGTCGCGGCGCTGGCCGACTTCGACGGCAACGGCAAGGCCGACATTCTCTGGCATCACGATCTGACCGGCGAGAACTACCTCTATCTGATGGACGGCCCGGTCATTCTGCAGACCGGCTACGTGAACCAGATCGCGGATCTCGACTGGCAGATCGCCGGCGTCGCCGACTACAACGGCGACGGGAAGGCCGACATCCTCTGGCGGCACGCGGTCACCGGCGACAACTATCTGTACCTGATGAACGGCTTCACCATCCAGACCCCCGGCTTCATTCAGCAGGTGCCCGACCTCTCCTGGAAGGTCGTCAGCTCCGGCGATTTCGACGGTGACGGGAAGGCCGACATCATGTGGCGCCATAACACTACGGGCATGAACTACCTCTACCTGATGAACGGACATACCGTCTCTTCCCAGGGAGTGATCAACACCATCGCCGACGCGAACTGGAAGGTGGTTACCACCAGCGACTTCGACGGCGACGGGAAGGCCGACATTCTCTGGCGGCACAGCCTCACCGGCGAGAATTACCTCTACCGCATGAACGGAACGTCCATCCTGGAGACCGGTTACGTGAATACCGTCTCGGATCTCAATTGGACGATCGTGGCGAACGGCGACTACGACGGCGACGGGCGCACCGACATCCTGTGGCGCAACACCAGCACCGGCGACAACTACATTTATCTGATGAACAAGTTCGCCATCGTCGGCGCCGGGTTCATCCCGCAGGTGCCGGATCAGACCTGGAAGATCATTCGCTAGCTACGCCGGGGGAAGGCTCACTAACGTGAAGTCCTGGATCGCGCGGTACTCCATAGCGCCCGTATCGCGATTCTGAAAGACGATTTCTTTCACTCCATCGCCGTCGACATCGCCCGAGCCGACGACCGGCCAGGAGAGGCCGGCGTCGCCCGGGTCGATCGGCCCGGAGTCGACGCGCTCCACGCCGTCGATGAGCCAGAAGAACAGCGAGCCGTCCGTCTCGTTCTGGAACAGCAGGTCGTCCTTCCCGTCTCCGTTGAGATCGAGTGCCGCGACGACGCGCCACGTGAGGTCGCCCGGAACGAAGTCCGGCGCCAGGGGCCCGGATTCGATGAGCGTGATGCCGTCCAGGATCCAGAAGAAAAGCGAGCCGTCCTGCTGATTCTGGAAGAGGAGATCGGGCCGTCCGTCGCCGTTCAAATCGAGCAGCGCGACAGCCCTCCAGAGCGTATCGCCCGGGTCATCGGCGAGCCGTTCGGAGTTCGTGCGTCGAACCTTTTTGTCGTTCGGCGTGAACTCGAGCGACCAGCACTCGAGGTGGCCATCGTCCTTGTCCTGCACGAGCATGTCCAAACTGTCGGCGGCGGTGAGGCTGCCGATGCCGACGACGCGCCGGCGCTTTCCCTCGCCCGCGGCAATCGATCCGCCGCCGGCCTGCGCGATACCGTCCAACAGCGAATAGCTCGTGTCTCCGCTTGCCTCGACCTGCAGAATGAGGTCCGCCTTGCCGTCGCCGTTCAAGTCGCCGACGGCAACCGCGGCCACGGCACCAACCACGATTTCGCCGCCACCACCGGTTCCGCCGCCGCCGGTTCCCCCACCGCCTGTACCACCACCACCGGTTCCACCACCACCGGTTCCACCACCACCGGTTCCACCACCACCGGTTCCACCACCACCGGTTCCACCGCCACCGGTTCCACCACCACCGGTTCCACCTGGCTGATCATTCAACGCGGCATCGATGACGTTTCGCGTGATGCGGTGCAAATACTGGTTTCCGAGGATGGGGTGGCCTTGTGGGTCGTTCTGCGGCTGGCCGTGCCACTGCTGCGGAACGTCGCGAAACGCGCCGCCGTCGGTGTCCCACTCATTGAGAATGTTCGCCCAATGAACGGTCGATCCGGTGAAAACGATCCCGTTCGATTCGTAAACGCCCATGGTCGCCGCGTAGACGCCGTTCACGACCCTCCCCGGGCCACTGTCTTCCCGGCTGAACGCCCACCAGGCGTTGCCTTCCTGCGAGCGGGCGCACGCGGACTCGTACGGCGCGGTCTCCGCGACGCCGAGGATTACGAAGTTCTGCGGCGTGCCGTCGGTGAACGTGGCACGGGCGCTTCCGTCGGGGTTGAACTCGATGCGCGCGCCACCTCCCTCGTATCCGATGAGGTTCTCGATGATCGAGTTCCCCTGCTTGTCGTTCACGTTGCCGACCCCCACGTTGTCGCCGTTGAGGAGGCCGGTGTCCTTCAGAACCCAATGATCGGCATTCTGAATCTTGAATCCGGGACTGGGAGGCTTGGTGAGCGAAAACGGGCCGCTCGGAATGTCGAGGCGGATGGCGCAATTGCGGGTCCCCACTCCGACCAGCCCGTTCTCCCGATTCACCGGATCGCATTTCCACCAGGCGTCGGGACCGTCGGTGTCGCACAAGGGGGTAGGGCCTTTGTCGCAGACGTAGGAAGTCGGAATGCCGAGAGCGGGATCGACGTCCTGAAAATGAACGCGCCAGCAGACGGTGTTGCCGCTGAGAAAGGCGATGTCGCCGCCGCCGTCGCGGAACGCAACGCAGTGCGCCCGCATCGGCTCGCTCCAATACTCGTCGTGGCCCATGCTGAGCAGGAGCTTGTACCTGGAGAGCATGTCCTGGTTGGTGTCGAGATGAAGGTCGACGTCGGTGCAGAAATCGGCCTCGTAGCCCTGCGCGGCGAGCCATTTGAGCATCGGGTAGTCGTAGGTGACCGACTTGTTGTTCCAGGCCCACATCCAGACCGGGCGCCGGTACGTTATCTTGTAGCCGGCCGGCAGCGCGTGGCGCGGGCTCACGTCGACGTTGTTGTAGAGATCGACGTCGAACGGCGGGATGGTGGTGGGAAACGAGTCCTGCATGCCGAGGTTGTAGGCCTGTACGGTGTTCAGGTTCAGCTTGTAGAGGATGCGAGCGCCCGTGCCGGGCTGCGGATTCTTGATGACGAATTCGGCCCACGCCGTCGTGGTCGGGTTCGGCGCGTTCTTCGACGGGTAGGCGCCGATTTCCGCCACGTAGATGCCCGTCGGCCAGGCGCCGTCGATCGGTACGTTGATGTTCTGAGGCCAGTTCCAGTCCTCCACTCCGCTGACCTCGGGATTGTTCGGCTTGAAGAACGCCTGGGCGATCTCCACCGGGGGGATCTCGCGCAGCGGTGCGCTCGTCCAACCGCCCGGCTTCCAGTCGGTGAGTCTGTAGATGCGAACTCCGGCGAACTTGCTCGAGGAGGAGACGTGCAGACGCATCGTCTCGCCGGGATTGAAGCTGAAGGTGTCGGGATAGCCCCAGACGCCCACGGGATTCGCTTCCGCTGCCGCCACCGCGACATCCTGCGCGATGACCGGGCCAAGCTCCGCGGCATCCTCCCCGGAGTCTCTCCGTTTGATGCGCGCCAGCAGACCCGTCCAATCACGTGGTTTGTTCGTCTTCACGTCATCACCTCGGCTGTAGTGGGATTTGACCCACGGCGACGCCAATTGCGACATCGCCACATGGAGGAGAGACACGAGCCTGACTTTTCCCTACCCGGAATCGTTCTCTCAGTCGGTCGCGGGGTCAGGGCTTCCGCTGACCAGCCGCGGCCCTTCCTCCGAGAGCAGGTACCGCCGCCCGCACGTGCCGCAGACCTCTCCTTCGAGCGACGCCGCGCAGACGCAGACCCATCCGCGCCGGCGCGCCGGATTGCCGGCCACCAAGGCGTAGGACGGCACGTCGCGCGTGACGACCGCGCCGCTTCCCACCAGCGCGTATTCGCCGATGGTGATGCCCGGAAGGATCACGGCGCCGCCGCCGAGCGACGCGTAGCGGCGGACCCGAGTCTGCGAGTACTCCGACAGGTGGCGCCGCGACCGCGGCCGCGCATCGTTGGTGAAGACCACGTCGGGCCCGACGAAGACGCCGTCATCGATGGTGATGCCGGTCCAGATGGATACACCGCACTTCACCGTGACACCGTTCCCCAGCACCACTCCCGTCTCGATGAAGACGCGGTCGCAGATCTGGCAATCGGCGCCGATCGTCGATCCGGCCAGGAGGTTGCAGAAGGCCCAGATGCGCGTGCCGCGGCCGATCGCGTCGGCGTCGACGAGAGCCGTGGAGTGGATGAAGACATCCGGATAACGGTTGGTTTCGCCGGCGTTCAAGCGGGGCTATCTTACCGTGGCGTTCCGCTTCACCGAGGCCCGCTGATCCTCCAGAGCGAGTCCGGCACGGCCGGCAGGTACGCCGCGCCGGTCTGGGCGGTCCCGTTCATGAACCAGATGTAGTTGGTGCCGGTGGTGTACTGCCTCCAGACGATGTCGGTCGATCCATTCCCGTCGTAATCGGCCAGCGCTTCGATCTCCCAGCTCGTGTCGGGAACGGCCGCGAGATAGCCCGACGACGTGTGCGCCGTGCCGGTCATGAACCAGACGTAGTTCGTCCCGGTGCCGTAATGGCGCCAGACGATGTCCCGGCTGCCGTCGCCGTTCATGTCCGCGGCGCCTTCGATCCTCCATTGTGAGTCGGCGATCGCTTCGAGCGTGACGACGCTGGAGAGAACCGCATTGTTCATCAGCCAGATCCGATTCTGGCCGGTGACGGCGTGACGCCAGAGGATGTCAGGCGCGCCGTCGCCATTGAAATCCGCGACGCCCACGGCGTTCCAGTTGAGGTCCGATTCAGTCGGCAGATAGGTGGCGGTCGACTGCACGACGCCATTCATGTACCAGAGGTAATCGATACCTGTCGCGAGGTTTCGCCAGGCGATGTCGGTCTTGCCGTCGGCGTTGAAGTCGCCAACGCCGATGATTCGCCAGTTCGTGTCCGCGACGGCGGGAATGTAGTTCGCACCGATCTGCACCGCGCCGCTCATGAACCAGGCGTAGTTGGTCCCCGTGCCGTTGTGGCGCCAGATGATGTCGGCCTTGCCGTCGGCGTTGAAATCAGGGATGGGTATGGCGGCGCCGCCGATGACGATCGTTCGCGTGTACTGGTTGTCAGTTTCGTCTGATTCGGCAACCGCATTGGTCGAGTCGGCGATGAGCGTAATGGTATGGCTACCGGGCGTCAGCGTACCGAGGACGTAGTCGGGAACGGCTGCGTAGTAGCCGTTGAGAAAACCGGCATCCACATACCAGTAATCGACGAGAACACCGTCGACCCGCAGCTCGATGTAGTGGAGCGATGATGTCGCCGCGGCGCCGAGGTTCGCCTCGGCCCAGTCGACGTACAGCGTATCGCTGGGCGAGAACGAGGTGTCATTGGTGTTCGTCCCGGGAGCCTTCGAGACGACGATCTTGTCTGACCATCCGGCCGGCTGGTAGGGCGTGAGGTTGGGAAGGTTGGCCGGTCCCGCGCTTTGGGTGAGGGTGAACGTGCCCCCGGAGGGGAACGATCCGGTGAAGGCAATGTTGGCCGAGCGGGTCGAAGTCGTACTCGGGTTCGCACTGTACGAATAACCCACTTGCCACGATCCAGAGCCAACACCGCCCGACGTGCCAGTCAAGGTCAGCCAACTCATGGTACTCGACGCGCTCCAGCTTCCCGTGCAGCCGCCCGGAGTTCCGGTGACTTGAACGCTCCCGGTCCCGCCGCCGCCCGCGCCGGAGGCCGACGAGGGGGCAATCGTGTAACTGCACGCACCAGGATTCGACGGGCTCTGGGTGAGTGTGAATGTCCCTCCGGACGGGAACGAACCGGAGAATGAAATCGTGCCGTTCCGGGTCGATGTCGTGCTCGGGTTCGTGCTGTACGAATACGCCACCTGCCACGAACCGGAACTGCTGCCACCGGTCGTACCGGTTAATGTCAGCCAGCCATCGGAGCTTCCCGCGGTCCAGCTTCCGCTGCACCCGCTCGGGCTTCCGGTCACCTGAACGCTCCCGGTCCCGCCGCCGCCGGCGCCGGAGGCCGACGAGGGGGCAATCGTGTAACTGCACGCAGCAGGGTTCGACGGGTTCTGAGTGAGTGTGAATGTCCCTCCGGACGGGAACGAACCGGAGAATGAAATCGTGCCGTTCCGGGTCGATGTCGTGCTCGGGTTCGTGCTGTACGAATACGCCACCTGCCACGAACCGGAACTGCTGCCACCGGTCGTACCGGTTAATGTCAGCCAGCCATCGGAGCTTCCCGCGGTCCAGCTTCCGCTGCACCCGCTCGGGCTTCCGGTCACCTGAACGGAGCCGGTGCCGGTGGATCCGCCCACGACGAGGGACGTCGGAGTAATCGCGTAGGTACACTGCTGCGGCTGTGCGCTCACGACGACCCGAATGGGCCCGGGTGGGTTAGGCTCGAGCGCCAGATTGCCGGCTTGGTCGAGCACGTGCAGTCCATACCAGAAAGTCCCCGTCTGGGGCGGTAGGTCGTTGAACGTCCCGCTGCTCGGACCATTGCCGGACAACGTCCTGAATGTGATCTGCGCCCACGTCCCGGGAGCATTACCCGCGTCCGGCGCGCGCCACAGTTCGACGCGGCTCAACCCGCTCCCTGCATCCGAGACTGTGTACGAAGCAGTGATCGAGCTGCCGGTAACGATGGAAAGGGGACTGACCGTGAATGACGTCACGGACGGCTTCACAGTGTCGGTCACGCACTTCTGGCCGGTGTATTGACACTCGATCGTATTCGCGCGCGTGTCGGCATAGTCGGCCATGTAGCTCGACAGGTTCGCGTTCGTGAATTGGAAGCCGTCCATGACGTCCCATACGCGTTGATACTCGTTCGCAATCGTATCGAACGACTCGTTCGCGGGGTCGTGCAGATCCCACAGGACCGCAGCGACGTTTCCTTCGATGTTCTGCGCTTTCTCGCTGCATGGTCCGGATTCGACACTGCACCACCGGCCCCAAAAGAACGTATGTCCGGTCACCGCTGAGATGATGTAGTTGCCCCACCCTTCGCCAAAAGCACCCGCGGCAGCTGAGTCGTATCGGTCGCAGACAGAATGACTACTCAGACCACCCGGGCCGCGAAATGGACTCATGAGGTCATCGATGAAGTGCCCGTACTCGTGGACCAGACCGTCGTGCCAGATCTCCGACGTGGCGACGTACAGATTGTTGGTCGAAGAGTTATAGAACGTACCGCTCGCATTGATGTATATCTCGGCCTGTGACATCGCCAATCCGCGAGCCGCTGCGTATTGATAGGCTTTCACGGCATTGTCCATCACATGCAGGGCCCCTCGGATAAGAGGCACATTGGTGTCAATTGTCTGATCGATCGTCACTGTCCCGATGTTCGCGGTGGAGAACGAGAACTGCACACCGACGAGGCTGCCGGTGCCGTTGTCGCTGACGACGGCGGCCGCAGTCTCGGCCCATACGATGAGTCGAAAAGTGGAACCCGCCGACAACGCTGCCACTGAGACGGAGAACGTGCCGTTGGACGCGGTCGAAGTTGTGGCCAGACTGACGTTCGCCGTGCTGCGGATCTCGACAGTTGCGTAGCGGACGGCAGTCGTCTGCGTTGGTGTCGCGCATGTACAGCCTGAAATGCTGCCGCACTGATCAGCCGGAAACGTTCTTTGAATCGTTCCAGAGACCGTGATTGCGGCTAGCGCCGGAACGGCCTGCGTCAACAGCAATGCGGCGAAAAGAAGATGAGGCTTCGGTCCAATGAGCCGCATGTCGCGTTACTCCAATGTGCAAGGCATGGATGCGTTCGACAGCACGTCGGCCGTCGAGATGTCGATGGCAGCTTTGAAGCACGTGTTGCTCGATCGGTCGCGAACTCCACGCACAACCAGCAAAAACCGGCGGTCTCGTCGATTGAAAACGAGTCCGCGCCCGTTGTTGAAGTACGGTGCGGTCGGTGCTGCGTAAACATCCGACAACGTCATCCCAAAGGTGCGCAGAGTGGCGCCGAGCCGAATGCGGTCGACCGGCTTCAGACGCACGAATGACGACACCGCCGCATCGACCGCCTCGGACCCGATTGCCGGCGCGTTGTGAGCGTCCGCCAGAGCGTCGGACGACCGGACGCGCACTGCATATGTCAACCATTCATTCTGGATCTCAGCCACTACGACGTCGGCGGCGGGCGTGCGGTGGACGGCCTTCAGCGCGACACCCTTCCCCGCGTGAGCAATCGCGACTTTGTTGCGAAAGTACTCTTCCACTTCCGCGTCGGCCACAGGTGCTTGACTGACATCAGCTACGCGCGCTGCAGCTACCCGCGCGGCTGACGCGGCAGCCGGAGGCGCCACTTCAGGCGTTTGCGCAAGCGCAAACCTCGCGCCGATTAGGAACGTCCCCACGAAGAAAAGTGCAGAGATTGTTCGGCGCGGCAGAGTGCCGAAGAGTAGCTGGTGAATAACGGGTTGAAGCATGCATCACCTCACGTGGAGCAGTAGAAACTGAAGGATATCATGGAAGCAATATGTAATACCGCAGGACTTGACTGACCGCGAGAGCGCCGATCGCAACAACTACCATCCGATTGGCTTTCATGCTTCCTCCGACCTGCGAGTTGTGAGCGATCACGAGGCAATCCTTATAGAAGAAGTGACCAGTCCGGCGCCTTGTCGCCGCACATATAGCATTGCACCCTCATGGCTCTCCGGAATACACTCATGATTGGTCCGAGAGCCGAGGCATGTCGAGCCGATGAACGGAAGTCTCCTTCCCGGTAGCGGAAGAGTTCGGAAACGTCCGGAAAGACTTTCGAGATGAGTCGACTGGTCGGGTTCTGGAATGAGGGTGCCGCTGAGCTTCTCCACAAAAGACTCGAGGAGCAGGGATTGCGGGTGGAGGAGTTGGCCGAGCGACTGAAAGTTACTCCTCGGACCGTTCGATATTGGATGAGGACGGACAGACCTCCTACCCGTCCGTATGTCAGTACGTTTCCCGTTCTATGCGCGGAGTTGGGAGTGGCGCAGGAGGACTTCCGAGCGGCCGCCGAGGCTTACAACGCAAAACTCCAACAAGGGAACGTACCCCCTGAAACGGCGGTTGGACAGAGTCTGCCTGGCCATGAGGAGGCACCGAGCGGTGTCGACGTATCAACGTTGATCTCTGCGTCGAGCTCGGATGAAGCCGAAGACATCGGGCGAGGCGACGCCGTTACGAACCACACAGGGCCGCCACGCGCAGCCGCGCGGCGCTACGCGACACTGTTTTGGTCGGTTCTGCTTGTCGGAATCGGGACGCTTCTATGGTGGATCGGACGTTCCCGTCCGGCAACGCCGCCGGTCATCGCGTCGCCGCCCGTCACATTCGAGATCCCACCGGCGCTAGGAGGCGTTTATGACACCGCGTTTGGAGGCGACGTATCGCCCGATGGAACGCAGATCGTCTTCCTCGCTCGCTCGATTCCATCCATGCGGCGGATGCTGTTCGTGCACTCGGTCAGCGACCGGAGTACACGTCCGCTGCCCGCGAGTGAAGGCAATTACACCAGTTTCTTTTGGAACAGCGACAGCCGGTCCATCTTTTTCGTCTCCAAAGTGGATCTCATGAAGATCAGCATCACCGGCGACGCGCCTGAGCGAGTCGGATATGCCGGCGAAGCGGTGAAGGGCACCGTGAACGGCGACGGCGTGGTCGTTCTCGGCTCGCGGAAGGGATTGTTGAGGGTTAAGGGAACGGGAGAACCCGAGGTGCTGACGCGGTTGCAGCCCGGCGAGGTCGCGCATTCCCTCCCTTCCTTCTTGCCCGACGGTGACCAATTGCTCTTCACGATCACCCGTAAGACTCTCGACCAGACTGTGACTCGGGTCCTGGCCGTCCTTTCATTACGCACCCGAGCCATGCGCACGCTTTTCGCGATCCCGTCACGCGTGCAATATGCGAATGGGCAGTTGCTGTATGTCCGGGGGCATACGCTGTTCGCGCGGCCCTTCGACCTGCGGGAACTGCGATTTTCGGGACCAGAGCGGGCTGTGGCAGCGCCTGTGTGGGCCAATACCCTGACTGGCGAGACCGGATTTTCGGCTTCCTCGTCGACACTGCTCGTAACACCGCCGCTCGGAATTCCACCCGTCTATCACATGACGCCTCATGGCAGGATTCGAACGATCATCTCGGAACCGGAGGGCATCCTTTACGTCGCCGTCGGTCGCGCGACGAATCAACTTGCGGTTGTCGGTCGCGGGGTCGAGGGTGATGAACTGAGTCTCTGGCTATATCCGCTCGACGGGCGTGAGCGCGTTCGGCTCGTCACCGAGTATGGAGAGCCGAGCTCCCCGCTGTTCTCTCCCGACGATCGCCTCGTCTACTACGCCGATGCGGGGACCAGTTGGGCGAACATCTACGCCATCGAACTTCGACCGGGCGTCAAGAATCCTCGGGCCGTGCTCTTGTCGAAAGATGTCGTCGCCCCACGCGACGTCTCTCCCGACGGCCGGTTTCTCCTGTTTCAGCGGTGGCAGAACCGCGACGGGAATCTTTGGTACGCCCCCGTCGACGATCCGCAGCATTCCAAGCCGCTCGTAGCCACGCAGGAGGATGAAGGCGAGTCCGCTCGCTTCTCATCCGACGGCAGGCATGTGGCATTCGTTGCAAAGCGCGGCACTGAATACAGCGTTTACGTTGCGGACTTTCCGCCTTCCGGTCAGCTCGCCAAACAGGCGATCCATGGCGATGGCTGGAGGGTACGATGGAGCAGCGACGGGCGGCGGATCTATTTCGCCAGAGGCGCCAGCGTCATGGAGGCAGACCCATCGACGCGTCAAACCCGGCGGTTGTTCGATATGCACCGAGAGATCGCGCTGCTCGAGTTGGCCTCTGACGGCGGGTTCTTCGTTCGCGAGGCTGCGATCGAGCGAAACCGGACGGTTGCAACACTCTGGTGGCCTAGACTCATCGACCGCCCGCTGGATCTCTCCGCATTGAGCGAGCCGTCGGGAAACTAGCGGGCGTTACCGGTTGACGGCCCTACCCGGATTTCGTATACGTCCCCGGTGACCGAATCCTCAGCCGCGATCGGCGTCGCCGACTGCAGAATCGTCGACCTGCCGAGAATCCTCGATCCCCGGGGCAACCTCACCTTCATCGAAGGGGAGCGGCATGTCCCCTTCCGCATCCGGCGGGCGTACTGGATCTACGACGTTCCGGGAGGGGAGGTGCGGGGCGGACATGCCTATCGGACCCTCGACGAGTTGCTGGTCTCGCTCTCCGGCAGCTTCGACGTCGTGCTCGACGACGGGCGCGAGCGCCGCGTGGTGCCCCTGAACCGCTCGTACTGCGGATTGCTGGTGCCGCGCATGATCTGGCGGCACGTCGAGAACTTCTCGACCAACTCGGTCTGCCTGATCCTCGCCTCCGCGCCGTACGACGAAGACGACTACATCCGCGACTACGACCTTTTCCGGCGGCTCAGAGAACCATGAAGACCACCGTCGATGACTGCCGGATCATCCCCCTGCCGAGGATTCAACTGCCGCAGGGCAACATCACGCCCGTTCACGGCTCGCGTGAGATCCCTTTCGACATCGCCCGCGTGTTCTACCTCTACGACGTTCCGGGGGGCGAGTCGCGCGGAGGCCACGCCCATCACCGGCTGCAGCAGTTCATCGTTTCGGTGATGGGGGCATTCGAGGTGATCATCGACGACGGAACGACTCGCAGGACGGTGGCGCTCAATCGGGCGTATTTCGGCCTGTACGTTCCAGCCATGGTCTGGGCGGAGGTGGTGGGCTTCTCGTCGGGCGCCGTGTCGCTCGTTCTCGCCTCCATGCCGTACGATGAACGCGACTATCTTCGCAACTATGACGACTTCATTCGCGAAAAACACGGAAGTTCCGTTCCTTGACCTCAAACAGGCCTACCTGGAGCTGAAAGAGGAGCTCGACGCGGCCGTTCAACGCGTCCTCTCCAGCGGCTGGTACATCCTCGGGCGCGAGGTGCGCGCCTTCGAGGAGGAATTCGCCGCGTATTGCGGCGCCGCGCATTGCGTCGGCGTCAGCAACGGCCTCGATGCCCTCCATCTCGTGCTGCGCGCGTGGGGCGTCGGTCCGGGCGACGAGGTCATCGTTCCGTCGAACACTTACATCGCCACATGGCTCGCGGTGAGCTACGCCGGCGCCACTCCCGTACCGGTCGAACCCGACGAGAGAACGTACAACCTCGATCCCGAGCGACTCGAGCACGCCATCACGCCTCGAACGAAGGTCGTGCTGGCGGTGCATCTGTACGGCCAGCCCGCCGACATGGACGCCATCAATGCGGTGGCGCACCGTCACGGCGTGAAAACGTTCGAGGATTGCGCACAAGCTCATGGGGCGGAGTTGCGCGGCCGTCGCGCCGGCGCGCTCGCGGATGCCGCGGCGTGGAGTTTTTATCCCGGGAAAAACCTCGGCGCCCTGGGCGACGCCGGCGCGGTGACCACGAGCGATCCCGACCTGGCTCGCCGAGTTCGCACGCTCGCCAACTACGGCTCGGAGATCAAGTACCACAACCTCGAGAAGGGCTTCAATTGCCGCCTCGACGAGATGCAGGCGGCGGTGCTGCGGGCCAAACTTCCGCTGCTCGACCAGTGGAACGCGCGCCGCGCGGCGGTCGCCGAGCGATACCTCGGGGAGATCCGGCGCGAAGACGTGGTCCTGCCGTTCGTCCCCCAGTGGGCACGCCCGGTATGGCACCTCTTCGTCATCCGGTCGCAGCAGCGCGATCGGCTCCAGGCGCGCCTCACCGAAGCGGGAATCGGCACGCTCATTCACTATCCAATTCCTCCCTTCGCACAGCCGGCGTACGCGGAATGGAATCACCGCGCGGCGGAGTGGCCCGTGGCCTCCGCGATGGCACGCGAAGTCATCAGCCTCCCGATGGGACCGCACCTCACCGCCGAGCAGCTCGAGCGCGTCGTGGAGGCGGTCAATCGTGCGTGAGTCGTGGTGGCTCGTCGCGCAGACGAGCGGCGCCAAAATTTATTGGGTCCTCGCCATGCTGATCACCAGCGTCATCACCGCGCGCTACCTCGGCCCGGAAGGCCGTGGCGTCTTCGTCGCCGCGGTCGGCTGGGTGACGATGTTCGCCACGTTCGGGCACCTCAGCCTGGGACAGGTGATCATCCATATCGCCACCACCGCGCCGAGCGACGAATGGTTGACGCGCGTGGTCGGATCGGCGCTGGCCATTCTGGGGACCGCGGCGCTGATCGGATACGCCGTGGTCCTCACCGGGTATCTCGCTACCGACGGCGGGATGTTCCACCACCTCACCCCCGGGGTGCTGGGGGTGGCGTTCGCCGCTCTGCCGTTCATGTTGTGGATCGAGAACGGGAACGGGATTCTGATGGCGATCGATCGACTGCCGGTGATGAACCTCGCGCAGGCGGCGGGAGCGACGGCGACGCTGCTGCTGACGTTCGCGGCGCTCGGCGTCTTCCACCTTCGCGTGCGCGGCGCGCTGGGGGCGCTGCTCATCGCGCAGGCGCTGACCGTCGCCATCAGCGCCGGCTATCTGCTGCGGCGGACCGGGCGGCTGGTAGTGGCGCGCGAGAGCGTGCGGCGGCTCCTGCACGGCGGCGCGCAGCTCCACCTCAACGCCATCGGGACGTACCTTTTTACCCAGGCGAACGTGCTGATCCTGAACCACTTCCGTTCGGCGGGGGAGACCGCGTACTACCAGCTTGCGGTTCAGTTGATGACCGGGCTGCAGATCATTCCGCTGGCTGTCAGCGCGGTCGCGTATTCGCTGGTGGCCAAGCATGGGCCGGACCAGGCGTGGCCGAAACAGCGGCGGCTCCTGCTGGAGGTCCTCGGGCTCGTCATGATGATCATCGTCGTCGCGTACTTCGCCGCGCCGACGGTGGTGGGGATCATCTTCGGGCGCGACTTCCTTCCTGCCGTGCCGTTGTTGCGGATCCTGCTGATCGGAGCGATCGGCATGACCATCTCCATCGTCATGGCCAGCCAGTGGATCGCGCGAGGGCTTTTTCTCCAGGCGGCGATGACCACCCTGGCGATCGGCGTGGCGACCGTGGTGCTCAACTATCTCGTCGTTCCACGCTACGGGATGTTCGGCGCGGCGTGGGTCACGGTCGGCACGTACGTGGTGACCATGCTCGTCAACGTCGCTATGGCCGTGTGGGTGGAACGGATTTCGCGGAGGCGGGCGGCCAACCCATGACGCCGAAAAAGCCCCGCCTGCTGTTCGTCATCGGCCATCTGTTCCAGAGCGGCGCGGAGCGATTCACGTACGAAGTGCTGAAGGGGATCGATCGCGAGCGGTTCGACGTCGAGTTGCTGACCAAGCGCCGCATCACGCCGCGCGACTATTACTACGATCGCATCCGCGCCCTCGGCATCCCGATTCATACCCGGCTGCCGCTCTGGCTCGGCCGAGTGCAGCGCCGCGCGCGGCCGCTCTTTCTCCTGTTCCGGCGTCCGATCGAGGCGCTTTACCGCCGGCACGCGCGGCTCGCGCTCGGCGATCTCCTCGACCATTTCGACGTCATCAATGCCGTGCAGATCGAGAATTACTATCTGCTGCAGCCGCTCCTGCGCGACAACCGCCGCGTGGTGGTCTATCTCATGAGCCACCGGTTTCAGTACGCGTTCAACCCTTACGCAGACTGCGATCCCGGCCGCACGTATCGCTTCGTGCAGTTCGATCCCTCCCTGCGCGAGGAGTACGCCGACGCACCCTGCCGTGGCGCGGAGACGATCCTCTTCCCTCTGGCCATCGATCTGAGCGGCACCGCCGATCTGTCGAAATCGGCGCGGATCGAAGAGACGTACCGGATCGGCGTCTTCATTCGCCTGGCGCCCGACCGGCCGATCTCCGGCATCTTTCGCGCGTTTGCGCTGCTGCGGCAGCAGGTCGATGCGGAGCTGTGGCTCTACGGCCGCGGCAATCCGGCGCTTTACGAAAAAGAACTGCGCGAGCTCGGCGTTCGCGAGAACGTCGTCTTCCGCGGCCACACGGCGAACATCGAGAAGACACTGCGTGAAGACGGCCTGTCCGTGGTGTGGATGACCTCGTTCGGCCCGATGATCGCCTACGCCAGCATCGAAGTCGCCGGCTACGCCTTCCCGATGCTCTTCTGGAACCAGCACGGACGGATGCCGCCCGATGAGATCCGCGCCCGCACCGGTGGGGCGATCGAGTCGTTCTACGATCCGGAGAATCTGGCTGAAGCCACCGTCCGCGCGCTGCGGCAGCCCGAACAACTTCGGGCCCTGGGGCGCCGCCTCCGCGCCCATGTTCTCGAACGCAACGAGATCTCCGGGAGCATCCGAGGGCTCGAAGAAGCACTGCAGCGCATCGCGGCCGGAGAGCCGGAGACGCCGCTGATGTGATGGGCGTCACATAGTTTGCGTCCCAAAAGGATCGCGCTTATACTCTGCGTTCCATCACGAAATTCGCAGCTAACTTTGGCATGAGTTGATCCCAGTTTTTGCGGCGGGGGCGCCGCTTTTTAAGACTCGTTTTCGAGTCAGAGGAGATCATATGAATCGTCGTCTTATCTTTGTGTTTACCCTCATCGGTCTCATGGCGCTGGCGTCCGTAGCACAGGCGCAGGCGACACGCACCTGGGTCTCGGGCGTCGGCGACGACGTGAACCCATGCAGCCGCACGGCGCCCTGCAAGACGTTCGCGGGCGCGATCAGCAAGACCGCGTCCGGCGGGGAGATCAGCGTTCTGGACCCGGGCGGTTTCGGCGGGGTGACGATCACGAAGTCGATGACCATCGATGGATCGAGCTTCGTGTCGTCGATCCTCAACAGTGGTGTCAATGGTGTGCTTATCAACGGCGCGGGAATCACCGTGAAGCTGCGGCGGATCATGATCAACGGAGCGGGAACCGGTCTGCGCGGCATTCGCGTTACCGCCGCCCGTTCGGTGCATCTTGAAGACGTGTTCATCTCCGGTCAGCGCGGCGCTCCGGGCCGCGGCGTGGACATCAATCTGACCAGCACGAATTGCGATCTGCAGATGGAGCGCGTCACCATTGAGGACGTGGCCGGCAGCGCCGTCGCCATTCAGGCGCTCGCAGCACCGTCGACGGTTCGGGCGCTGATCAATGACTCGACCCTCAAGGACAGCGGCGGCGGACTCGGCGACGGAATCTTCGCCGGCGACAACGCACTCGTCACGGTCGCCAATACGGGCATCTTCGGCTTTACCGGCGCGGCGATCGAAACCTTCGGCAGCGCGCAAGTCAATGCGGACAACTGCCAGCTCGTCGGGGATGTTCGCGGAGCTCTCGCCGCGGCGAATTCGACCATTCGTCTGAGCCGGTGCACGGTTCTCAACAACGCGACGGCCGGCTTCAGCGCCACCGCTCCTGCCGTGGTCGCCAGTTATGGCGACAACTACTTCTCCAACAACGGCGCCAACGTCGGCATCCTGACCAACATCGCCAGCTCGAAGCAGTAGAATTCGCTTCTTTTTTCGGCATTCGAAAAGAGCGCCGCCGCAAGCGGCGCTCTTTCTTTCCCCCCATCCATCGTAAGATCTCCATACAACGCGTGTTCCTCTCGATCCTGCACTTGGTGAGTCTCACCCTCGCCGGCCTTGGCCTCTGGCGCCTGTGGCGGCTGATGGATGCTCACCCGCCTCTTCTCCGGGCGCTCGTCGCAGGAGGCTTCGTCCTGCGCGCGTTCGTAGGCCAGGCGCTCTTCTGGGTCTCGTATCTGCGCTTGCCGTTCGGCAGATCGCTCCAGCTCGGAGAGGGTTTCTGGTTCTTCGGGGTCGATGGGATCACGTTTTTCACCCTGGCGCGCGAGGTCGGGGACGCTCCGCCTGACATTCTGCAGGCGCACGCGATGATCCCCTCGGTCGTCTTCGTGAAGGTCCTCGCGCTCTTCACCTGGCTGTTCGGCGCCGTCCCTTCGGTCGCGCTGCTGCTCAATCTCTTCGCGTACTTGGGAACGGCGCTGCTGATCTCGTGGTGGGCCGGGCGGCACGGCGTTCAGCCCGGGATCACCGCGATCCCGGTGGCCACCATCAGCTATCTTCCCTCGTGGGTCCTCTGGTCGCTGCAGCCCATGAAAGACGCGTTCTTCTGCTTTCTGGTGGTGCTCTTCGCCTTCTGCATCGACGAGTTCCGCGAGGGGTGGTCTCAGGCCGGGAGCCGGACGCGGCGAATCGCACGCCTCGTCGCCATCGCCGTTCTGATCGCCGTCACGACCTACGCAATCGCCGGAGTTCGGTGGTACTACGCGATCATCGGACTGGGGGCCGCTTTTGTTCCCCTGGCGGCGATCGTCGCGGTGCGCGGGTCCGCTCGCGAGATCGCTGCCCGCGTCGCAGCGGTGACCGCCCTGGTGATCGTGATGACTCAACTGATCGTCGCCGGCGCGGGACCGTACCTTCCTCCCCCGCTGCGGGACGTGCTGCGCCCTTCGTCGCGGACGACGGTGTCGTTTTCGCGGCGGATTGTCGCGGCCGTGGGGGTGATCGATACCGCGCGCGAGACCTTCGATCGGTATCGCGCGGCCGGAACGCGTATCCGCGCCGGCGGGGTGGTCGTGAACAAGGAGCGCGCCGCGGCGCACCCGCCGCCAAAGGCTCAAACGACTGTCACTCCGGAGAAACCGCGGCCGGAACCTTCCAAGGCGGTGGTCGCCGCTCCTCCAAAGCCCGGATCGAAGCCGCAGCCGCCGACTGAGCTGCCGCGGTCAGTGCCGGTCCGGCCATCCGTGCCCAAGACGGAGATCGCAAAGAGCGCTCCGCCGCCAAGGAGCGCTCCGCAGCCGGCGATCTCGGAACTGGCCGAACAGTCTCCTGACCCCATGCCGGAATCGACCAGCGGACGCTTGCTTTCGGGGTTCGCCGCGCTCCTGCTGCCTCGCACCGTCGCGGTCAGGCTCGGACTCGTCTCCATCGGAGGGGGGCGCGGGTTATGGTGGTTTGCCGAGGCCGACACGCTGCTTTTCGACCTGATGATGGTGGTGACGGCGGCGCTGCTCGTCGCCGCTCTGCGACGGGGCGCGTGGCGCGATTCCTTCGTCTGGTATTTGATCCTCGCGAGCGCGGGCATCAGCGTTGCGCTGGCGTATGCCGTCAGCAATTACGGGACGCTGTTCCGGCATCGCGAGATGCTGGTGGCGACGGTGGCTCTGCTGTCGCTTGCGTTCGGGCGGCGGCTGGGACAGTCCGAGACGAGCGACGAGCAGTCGGCGTCTGCCGCGGTGACTCTCGATTCTGGAGCTGCAGAGCACCCATGAAGGGGTATTCCGGCGCATGAGCGGTTCGCCGTCGCCTCGCCCGCCGAAGCGGATTCTGTTCGTTGCGGCTGAGGCGGCGTTCTTCGTCACGCACCGTCTGCCGCTGGCGATCGCAGCGCGCGAGGCCGGCCATGACGTTCACGTGGCAACTCCGCGCGGACGCTTGCTCGAGCGAATCCACCATCACGGCTTTCCCTGGCACGAGGTCGTGGTACACCGCAAGACGCGCGTGTGGAGCGAACTGCGGTCCGTGCCCAACCTGGTCCGCCTCTATCGTGGCGTTCGGCCCGATCTCGTCCATCACATCGCCGTCAAGGCCGTCCTCTATGGCACGATCGCGGCGCGGATCGTGCGCGTGCCCGCCGTCGTGAATGCGATGACGGGGCTGGGATACGCGTTCGACGAGCAGCGCGCACGCAGCCTTCTCGGCCGCGCGATCACCCTGGTCTTCGGACGACTGCTTCGCCATCCGCGCATGCGGATCATTTTCCAGAACGTCGAGGATCGCGAGCTGTTCATGCGCCGGGGATGGGTGGCTCCCGAGGCGGCGGTCCTCATTCGCGGATCGGGTGTCGATACGGCGCTTTTCGCCCCCGGCGGCCAGGATGCGGAAGCCCCGCCGCTGGTCGTTTTTGCTTCGCGTCTGCTGGCGAGCAAAGGAGTGGGGGAGTTCGTGGAAGCGGCGCACGCAGTCAAGCGGTCCGGAAGGAGCGCGCGATTCGCGATCGTCGGCGAGATCGACCCCGATAACCCCGAGTCGATCACCGCCGAGCAACTGGAGCAGTGGCGTGATGACCAGGCGGTCGAGGTGTGGGGGCGGCGCGACGACATGTCCGAAATCCTCCGGAGGGCCTCGCTCTTCGTGCTGCCGACGTACTACCGGGAAGGGGTTCCGAAGGTGCTGATCGAAGCGGCGTCATCGGGAGTGGCAGCGATCACCACCGACACGCCCGGATGCCGCGACATCGTGGTGAATGGGGAAACCGGATTGCTGGTGCCGCCGCGCGACGCGCACGCGCTCGCCGGCGCGATCATCGGATTGCTCGACGAGCCCGCGCGCCGGGCCGGCATGGGACAGCGCGCGCGCGAGAGAGTCCTCTCCGACTTTGCACTGGAGCGGGTGATCGGCGCCACGCTGGACGTGTATGACGAACTGCTCGATGGCTGCGGGCAGGCCGGTCAGTGATTGGGGCGTAGAGCGGGTGCGGGGCGGCCGGCTACCGGTGTCTGGGCGTCCCGCATCACCATGATCGGAGAACGCGAGTCGTGCGCCGGCTCGGCATCGGACGGGAGGACCCAGGACAGCTCCTGCTCGCTGAGCGGGCGGATTCCGATGTCCATCCGTTCCACGGCGACGCCCTCCGCTGCGCACTGCATCGCCACTTCACGTACCCGGGCGAGGGTGAGCTTCCAGGTGGAAAGGACGACCGCCTCGACGCGCTGTGACCGGCAAATGTCGCCGATTGATCCGTTTCCGCCATACACGCGCAGCCCGTGCAACAGCTTGCCGGTTTTCCGAGGGTCGTCGTCGATGAATCCGACCGCGACCGAGTTCAGCGCGGGGTTGTTGTTCAATTCGCGATAGAGCAGTTCCCCCGCATCGCCGGCCCCGTAGATGAGCACTCGCCGTCCGGTTCGAGAATGCGGTGCGGGAAAGAGCTTGCGAAGGAGCCGGAACGCGAACCGGCTGGTGGTGACGAGCGTCATGAGGATCAACGCATCCAGAACGAAGATGGAACGCACGAAGGCCATGTGGTGGAACAAGAAGACCACCGTCAGGATCGTGGCCACCTCGCCGAACACCACGGCGCGTGCGTACACCGCCACGTCGGCCAGGCTGGCATAGCGCCAGATGCCGCGATAGACGCCGGTGGCGAGGAACGTCGCCAGTTGCACGAACACGACCGCCGGGACGGTTTTCAGAAAGAGCGCCCATTGCTGGGCATTGGAAACCGGTCCGAAGAGGAGTACGTGCGTGGCGTAGTAGGCCAGCACGATGAGGACGACGTCGAGCGCGACTTCGAAAACGCGCCGCTTGTGGGAGAGGTCGACGAGGAAGGCCACGATCGGCTTCTCGCGCGCGGCGGCGATCTCGGTCTCCTCGTACACCCGAACGCGCCCGAGGTGGACGCCGAGGAACGTCAGAACGACGACGAAGCCGATGATCGTGGCGACGCTCACATCGAGTGGCACCTGCCGGACGATCATCGCCAGTGTGCCGGCGAGCAGGGCGAAGGCGTAGAGCATCCACACCGCGGATCGCTCCGACAGACCGAGCGCCACCAAGCGGTGCGAGGTGTGATCGCGTCCTCCCTGCGATGCCGCCCGTCCCGCCATCTTCCGCATCAGCGTGACGAACGTCGTATCGAAGATCGGGATCACCAGGACAAGGACGGGAACCGCAAGGACGGCGACAACGCTGCGTGAACGGCCGCCGCCGCCGAAACTCGCCAGCAGTGCGGAGCTGGACAGAAAGAAGCCGACGAACATCGAGCCGCAGTCGCCCATGAAGATCGAGGCTCGATGGTGGTTGTACAGCAGAAAACCGAGCAGCGCCCCGGCGAAGGCGCACAGCATCAGCGCTTCGCCGGTCTGACCGTTGATGTAGAAATTCAGGGCGAGAAAAAACGCTGCGATGGCCGACACACCCGCCGCCAGCCCATCCATGTTGTCGAGCATGTTGACCGCGTTGGTGATCCCGATCAGCCAGAGGAACGTGATCATCATGTTCAGCGCGAACGAGCCGGTCCACGGAAGGACCAGTCCCAGATAAACCACGCCCGACGCGCCGAGCAGTTGCCCGATCAGTTTTTGATACGGCTTGATCTGCAGGATGTCATCCACCATCCCCACTGCGAACAGCGCCGCGCTCGCGGCGATGACCGTCCAACGGTCACGGGAATGCGGCACGAACAGGAGCACCGAGGTGACCACGGCGATGAAAATCGCCGCGCCGCCGAACATCGCCGTCGGTTTAGTGTGCCAGCGATCGCTCTTCGGCTGCGCAACCGCGCCGGCTCGGCGCGCGATCGCGCGCACCATGGGCGTCACGATTGCGGCGATCGCAAACGCAATGGCAGTGACCATTGCCATAGACGAAAAAAGGGGGGTGGACATATGGCGTGGAAGCCAAGTTATTCGATGTTCTGTGCGAAATCAAGGGGGGGCGCTTCCACGGTTCTGCTTGCCGTGAAGTAGCTGACCACCTCGCGGATGATGCCGTCGAGCGACGTCGTCGGCTTGAATCCAATGAGCTGCTGCACCTTGGTGATGTCGGGAACCCGGCGCGGCATGTCTTCGAATCCTTCCTCGTACGCTTCGCTGTATGGGATGTAGACGATCTCGGATTCTGAGCCGGTCACCGAGCGAATGCGCTCCGCGAGCTCGGCGATCGATACCTCCTCGGTGGACCCGATGTTGAACACGTGGCCGACCGCGTCGTCGTGGTCCATGAGCTTGATCAGCGCCTGGACGACGTCGCGCACATATGCGAAGCAGCGTGTCTGCTGGCCGTTGCCGTACACCGTCAAGGGCCGGCCGGAGAGCGCCTGCTTCACCAGGGTCGGAATGACCATGCCGTACTGGCCCGTCTGGCGCGGCCCGACGGTATTGAAGAGACGGACCACGACGGTCGGCAGTTTCTTCTCCCGCCAGTAGGCGAGAGCTAGAAACTCGTCGATGGCCTTGGAGCATGCATAGCTCCAGCGCCCCTTCGTGGTCGCTCCCATGACCAGATTGCCGTCTTCGCGGAACGGAACCTGCTCGCTGAGTCCGTAAACCTCCGACGTCGATGTGATCAGCACTTTCTTCTTCTTCTTGTTCGCCGCCGCCAGCACCACCTCGGTCCCGCGAATGTTCGTCTCGATCGTTCGGACGGGGCTTTCCACGATCAGCTTCACGCCGACGGCCGCCGCGAGGTGGAACACGACGTCGCAGGTATCGACCAGTTCGGCGAGCACCGGCTGGTTCTGTACCGAGTCGACCGTGTAGTGGAAACGCGGGTGGCGCTTGAAGTGTGCGATGTTGTCGATGCTGCCGGTGGAGAGATCATCGATGACGCACACCTCGTCTCCACGTTCCAGATACGCTTCGGCGAGGTGTGACCCGATGAATCCGGATCCCCCTGTGATGAGAACTTTCAAGTGATGTCTCCGATCGGGCGGTGAATTATGGGCAACGGCCGGCGGATTATACGATCACGGCAGGCCTGCCGCGGTGCCGACCCTGCGCCGAGTCTCAGGGTCGAGCAGGTCGAGGATCTGCGGTGTGAATCGCGCGGCGACTGCCAGATCGGTTATCGCCTCATCGACACGCCCCATCGACAGCAGGGTCATGCCGCGGTTGTAATAGATCTCCGGCCGCTGATGAAAACGGAGCGCTTCCGTGTAATGATCGACCGCCTGTTGCAACTGGTCGAGGAAGCGTTCGTTGGCCGCGGTCAGCATCATCCAGGTGACGTCGTGGGTGCAGGCGCCGCGGACCGCGGCGAGCCGCTCGAGATTCCGGCGGGCCAAAATGGCTCCCTCAGGGCTACCGACCAGATCGGCCGCCCGGTATGTGCGCCGCATGAGGGTTTGCAGCTCCTGGTCGCAGCGGTAGGGGAGGACACAGAGCCGGTACGCCGCGCCGGCACCGCCGGCGACCGCCAGCGCCGCGAGCGCGGCGCGCAACAGGTTACGCATTGGGTCGCGACCACCGGACGCAGAGCCCGCCGAAGGTGAGGAGCATCAGCCTTGGCGCCGCGATCTCCAGAGGAAATTGCGCGAGAGCGAGGACCGCCACCCCCGCGACGAACGGGGGAAGAAACACACGCGCGAACGCCGCCTCCAGGCGCCGATCATCTTCCTCCCGGTCGCGCCGCCGGGCCCGCTGTGCCGCCGCCAGCCCCACCCCCAGCGCGCCGAGAAACAGCGCGTAGCCGGGCAAACCTTCTTCCGCAGCGATCTGCAGGTGGTCATTATGTGTTTGGCTGGCGTTCTGCGGCCAGCCCTTCGTCCACTGCGGCGGATACTCTCGCTGGATTTTCAGCCGGTAACGCATGTGGTGGAAAGCGAAGCATCCCGGTCCGACTCCGACCAGCGGGTGGTCGCGCACCATTTCGATTGCGCTGAGGAAAAGCGGCAGTCGCTCCGAGAAGAGGACGTCGTAGCGTCCTTCACGTGCCGCTTGCGGGAGGGTGCGTAAACTGCGACCGAGCGTCGTGCGCGACGACGTGGCGATGAAGACGATGACGACCACCAACGCCACGATGGCGAGCGCTGCGCGCCACGAGCGGCCGAATGCGAGCACGAGCACCGACAATCCATAGGCGATGATCGCCGTTCGCGTTGCGCTTGCCACAATGCCTCCCAGCAGCACGACGGTCGCCGCAGCATAGATCCAGCGGCGCGCTCCTCGTGTCACCACGACCATCGTGGCCGCGGCGAGCGCCGGTACGAGTAGAAACGTTCCGACGTCGTTCGGGTTCCCGATGAAAGCGGTGCTGGAAAGGTGCGCCGTCGCCTCTTCCCCGAACTTGAACGGATTCCAGATCTTTGCCTCCTGCAGCATGACGACGATCGCGTTCACACAGCAGGCGATCATCACCACGTCGACGATCACGATGCGAACTGATTGCGCAGCGGCCATGGTCGCGATGAAGATCACCGCCGCCGCGACGATCGTGAGAAGACTGCCTGCGCTCAGGGCTCGGTTCGTCGAGGTCAACGCCGTCAGCGCCGACCAAGCGATGATGATCAGCGGCAGGGTCATCTCGGCGCGGCGCCATTCGAAATGCCACGAGCGCCGCTTCGACAGCGCCCACCACACGGCAAGAACAAGGAGCGTGATTGCTTCGGCGCGAAACGCCAGCTCTTTCGGCAAGCGGAATGAGTCGAGCGTGGTTCTGCTGGCCGTGAGCGGGATCAGCGTCGCACCAATGGCGACCACGACTACAATGGCTATCTCGACAGCATTTGCTCCGAGGCGGTCGTTCTCGCGCACGGCACCCCCCGCCCGCATTGCGGGGAAGCCTACCACATCGAAATAACCTTTCGACCCCCGAGAGTTGCGGCGTGAAGCTCATGGCGACGCGGCAGGTTAGCGACATTCGATCGTTCCCTCGCCGCGATCTGGACCTCTTCGTCGCGGCGGGCGCAAATACGCTCACCGAGGAGGAGGCGCTCGCCGTCCTCGCCAACGCGTACGTCACGCCGCAGCTCTGCCAGATCATCGCCCAAAGCCACCGGCTCACGGCGTTCTACTCCATCCGCCTCCGGCTGGTGGCCCATCGAAGCACGCCGCAAGCGCACGCGGTGAAGCTCGTCCACTATCTCCACTGGCCGGACATGGTGCGTCTCTCGATCGATGTCCGCGTCCCCCCGCCGGTTCGGCGGGCTCTCGAAACGCAATTGCTGCTCCGGGTCGGAAAGCTGAGCCTCGGCGAAAAAATTGCGTCCGCCAAACGCTGCAGCCCCGCGCTGATCAAAGTGTTCCTCTTCGACCCCGAGCCGAAGGTCTTCGCCGCGCTGCTGCTCAATCAGCGGGTTCGCGAAGACGACCTGGTTCTGGTGGCCACTAGCGACCGCGCCTCGGCCGAGAAGCTGCTCATGCTGGCGGCCGACCGCAAGTGGTCGTCGCGTTACGCCGTACGCAGAGCGCTGGTGATGAACCCGCTGACGCCGCGGTCCATCGCGGCGTCGCAGCTGCGGTTTCTGAGGGCCCACGATCTCCGTTCGATTCACGGAAATCCTTCGACGTCCGTTTACTTGCGCCGCTGCATCGAGCGTCTGCGGCCGGCGGTAATTGACTAGAATTGACCGGTCATGCCTGAAGAGCCACAGCAGCGCTACTCCGAACTGGCGTCGTTCGGGGAAGAGCTGCGCCGCGAGCGGGAGATCCGCGGCATCTCGCTGAAGGAAATCTCGGACGCCACGAAGATCAGCAAGCGCTTCCTCGAGGCCATCGAGCGCAACGACCACCGCACCCTCCCGGCGCCGGTCTTCACCCGCGGCTTCGTCCGCGAGTACTCGCGCTATCTCGGCCTCAACGCCGAGGAGATCGTCAACCGCTACAACTTCGCGGCGGCGGGCGACGACCGCATCGAGAAGTCGACGCACCTCGACCGTCTGGTCCAGCCGCAGGCGGCGCCGCTGCCTCGCGACCGCGATCAGGCCCGCGAGCGCGAGCAGCAGCTTCGCGACCGCAAGAGCATCCCGCCTGCGTACGCCCGCATCGACCGCAACGTGTACATCCTGGTGGTGATCGTCGCCGCGCTGGTCGCCGCCAGCCTCTGGGCCTTCAAGCACAAACGCGATGCGCGCGCCGAGGAGGCCCGCGTCGATACCGCGGCCGCCGGCGTCGTCGCGCCGAAACCGGTGGTGGCCATCCCGCCGCCCGCCCCCGAGACGGCGGTCGACGACGTCCTGAGGCTGACCATCGACGTCGAGCAGGACTCCGAGGTGACGCTCGACGTCGACGGCAAGAACGTCCTCGACGAGCGCTTGCACCGCGGCGACCATCGTACGTTCGAGGCGAAGGAATCGTTCCGCTTCCGGCTCGTCGGAAACGCCGGCGGGCTGGTGCTGACGCTCAACGACATCCCTCTCCCACCCCTCGGCCGGCGGGGTCAGGTGGTCAAGGACCGCGTGTTCGACCGCGAGGCGCTGCAGGAGCTTCAGTCGGAAACGCGCAACAGCACATGAGCAGCGTCGTTCCCACCGAGCTTTCCGCGGCCATCATCATCCAGCGCCTCGCCGAGGGAGTGTTTCCCCGCGAGACGGTGGAAATGATCGCGGGGGGGTTCCTGCCGCTGCCGCAGGCGGAGCTGGTCCCCGTTCTCGCCTATCTCGCGGTGCAGCAGGACACGAAAATCGCGCCGATGGCGCATACGTCGCTGGCCGATATCCCGTCGCGCATCGTGTACGGCTTCGCCTCCGACGAGAACGCCATGCCGGACCATCTGGTCCTTCTCATGCGCGCCTCGCAGGACGCGGCGATCCTCGAGGGGCTGATCCGCAACCGCGCCGTTCCCGACGACGCCATCGTCGAGCTGGCCGGTCGCGCCGACGCCGCGGTGCAGGAGATCGTGGTCATCAACCAGGCGCGCATCCTCCGCGCGCCGCAGATCCTCGACGCGCTGCTGGCAAATCCGCATCTGTCGGTCGAGGCGCGGCGGCGCGCGCTCGAGACGCGCGAGGAGTTCTTCGACAAGAAGGCCCGCATCGAGGCCGAGCGCATCCTGGACGAAGAGGAGGCCGACCTCCAGCTTTCCAACGACGCCATCGCCGATCTTCTGGCCAAGGCCGCCGAGGAGGACGCCGCGAAGATCGCGCAGAAGCCGCCGGAGGTTCCGGAGAGTGAGCTGCGGGACCCGAAGAAGCAATCGATTTTCACCAGGATCCTGCTGATGACCATCTCCGAGAAGGTGCAGCTCGCATTCAAGGGGGGGAAAACCGAGCGGATGATTCTGATCCGGGACCACAACCGGCTGATCGCCGCGGCGGTGATGCGCAACCCGCGCATGTCGCAAAGCGAGGTGGAGCAGATCGCCGGCATGCGCAGCATCGAGGAAGAGGTTCTGCGGCTCATCGGCGTCCGCCGCGACTGGAGCTCGAAGTACAACATCGCGGCCGCGCTGGTACGCAATCCGAAGGCGCCGATCGGGGTTGTCCTGCCGTTGATCAATCGATTAACCTTACGAGATTTGAAAAACTTGAGGAGCGACAAGGGCGTGAGCGAAGTCGTTCGCGCGGCCGCGCGCAGGTTTTTCGCCCAGCGAAGCCAAAAGTCCTGAATGAAGGTCAACTATTACGAAGTGCTCGGGGTTGAGCGCTCCGCGTCCGAGCAGGAGATCCGCGACCGCTTTCGGAAGCTGGCGCGGGAGCAGCACCCCGACCGCTACAAGGGGGGCGACAAAGCCGGCGCCGAGCGCCTCTTCCAGACCCTCACCGAAGCGGTCAACGTCCTCACCAATCCCGTCAAGCGCAAGCAGCACGACTCCGAGCTCAGCTCCGGCACGTCCAGGGGTGCCGCCGACTTCACCCAAGTGGCCAAGGCGTACATGGCCAAGGGAGTGAAGGCGTTCAAGGAAGGCGACATGCGCACCGCCTACGAGAACTTCGACATGGCGGTCAAGCACAACCCTGCCGACGCCAAGGGGTTTCACTACCTGGCTCTTACCGCCCACCGCATCCCGGCGTTCACCCGCCAGGCGGTGCAGGCCATCGAAACCGCGCTGCAGCGCGAGCCGGTCAATGCGTTGTTTCTCAAGGATGCGGGCCTCATCTGCAAGCGCGCCGGGCTGTCGGCAAAAGCCGAGCGCTACCTCGACGAAGCGCTGAAGTGGGACCCGGACAACATCGAGATACAGTCCGCCCTGGCCGAGATTCGCCAGGGAAGGCCGGAGGGGAAGGAGAGCGGAAAGGGGTTTACCCTTTTCAAGAAGGGCTGACGTTGCGAATGGATCTCAAAGCAATCGGTCTGACCCACGTCGGGCGGCAGCGGCAGCACAACGAGGACTCGTTCCTCGTCGCTGACGAGGCCAAGCTCTTCCTGGTCGCCGATGGCATGGGAGGCCACGCGGCCGGCGAGATCGCCTCCAAGATCGCCGTCGACGCCATCTCCGAGTTCATCGTCCACACCAAGGAAGACGACGGCACCTGGCCGCACGCCTACGACGAGCACTTCGGCCGCGCCACCAACCGCCTCATGGCCGCGCTGCGGCTGGCCAACACCCGCGTGCTGGAAGCGATGCGGAAGGACGCCCGCCTCCGCGGCATGGGGACCACCGTCGTGGCCTGCCTCGCCGACGACAGCACGATGTCGGTGGCCCATGTCGGTGACTCGCGCGCCTATCTCATCCGCGCAGGCGAGCTGTCGCGCCTGACCAACGACCACTCGTGGGTCTTCGAACAGGTGCAGGCGGGGATGCTCACCGAGGCCGAGGCGGAGAAACACCCTCTGCGCAACGTGATCACCCGCGCCCTCGGCGGCGCGCTCTCGGTCACCCCCGACGCCTCGGAGGTGCAGAGCCAGTCCGGCGACGTCTACCTCCTCTGCAGCGACGGGCTCACCGGCATGGTTCCCGAAGACGAGATCCTCCGCGTGGTCAGCGAGAGCGGAAACGACCTGGAGAAGGCGTGTCAGGACCTGATCGACATCGCCAACGAGCGCGGGGGATTGGACAACGTCACGGCGATCCTGGTGAAGACGGTCTGATGAACATACGAATCGACTACTGCGGGGTCTGAAACTACCTCCCGCGAGCCTCCAGTCTGGCGGCTGAGATCAAGAAGCAGCTGGGGATGGAGTCGAAGCTCGTCCGCGGCAGCGGCGGCATCTTCGTGGTCAGCGTGGACGGCGAGACGATCTTCTCCAAGCATGATGCGGGGAGATTTCCGAGCGAGAGCGAGATCGTGGAGATGCTCAGAGCTCGCAGCTAGCAGCTAGCAGTGGCGTAACATGCCGCAAGCTGCGAGCTGCGAGCTGCGAGCTTCTGCATGAACGACAAATCCTTCGTCGAGCGCATCGCCGACATCATCCACGTCAACGCGAACGCCAAGCAGGTCTTCGGCGAGCCCGTCGAGCGCGACGGCACCACCATCATCCCCGTGGCCCGCGTGCAGTGGGGCTTCGGAGGGGGCGGGCTGGGACGCGGCGCGGCGGAGCGGGGCGGGGGAGGGGGCGGGGCGCGGTCGCAAGCCATCGGTTACATCGAGCTGCGCGACGGGAAGTCGGAGTTTCGTCCCATCCACGACCCGGGCGACATCGGAATGCTGCTCGCCGTCTGTGCGGGAGGACTGATCGCTGGGTTTACACTCTGCGCGTGCATCCTGAGGTCCAGGAACTTCAGTCAAAACTGAAGGAAATCCTTTATGACTGTGCGGTCGAGCTGAAGGCCACCAAGGCGGCGCTCTATCTCCAGGACGGCGCAGGGCGCTTCGAGCTGGTGACGCAGTACGGCTTCCGCGGCGGGCTCGCCGAAAGCGCCGACAAGGATCACCCGCTCATCGACCGCTGCGGCCGCGGTCGGACGGCGTTCATCGTCAACGGCCTGACCGTCGAGCCGCGCTTCTCGGAGATGCTCTACGAAGCGGCGACCGACCGGCTTCTCGCCGCACCCGTCTACCTGCGCGGGAAGCTCGTCGGCGTGATCGACATGCGCGACAAGAGCGCGAAGGCGCTCTTCGACAAGAACGACCTGCCGAAGGCGCAGCTCATCGCCGACCGCATTGCCGAACTGTTCACCAACAAGAACGTTTTCGGACAGCGCTTCATCACGCTGTCGGACTCGCCGCAATCGACGGTGCTGGTGGCGACGCACGGGTCGGTTGACGCCTCGTCCTCTGCCGCCCCCGGCCCGGCCGCCGCCCCTCGCCCGGCTCCCCTCGCGGCGCCGCCGTTGCGGCCTGCCGCGCCGCCGTCTCCGGCGCAGCTCGCGAAGAGCTATGTGCCGCGCGTGCCGACCATGATCCTCGAGGCGCGCGCCGCCGCGGAGCTGATGCTCGAGACGTCGCCGTGGGAGTCGCTCGGCGAGGCGGAAGTGATCGCCGCGCGCGACGTCCTCCGCGCCATGCTGCTCGTCCCCGGCGCGACCGTCGCCTCGCTCTCCGCTTTCGGCCACATGGGCGGGATCCAGGAAGTGGCGGCCCGCTCCACGGTCACCGACGAGGGGATGAACTTCCTGCAGTCGAAGCTGAACATGTGGCTGACCAAGCGCGGCGAAGGCGGCGGCGTCCTCCGCACCAATGTGCAGCATCCGTTCGGAACCAGCAGCCCGGCCATCGCGCCGGCGCAGATGCAGAAGGTATTCACCGCGCCGATCGCCGCCGGCTCTCTGCGAGGCATCTACCTCACGGTGGCCTTTGCCGCGAATCCCGATCGCGCGGCGCACGAGATGCTCGCCGCCTTTCACGCCCAATTGCAGCTCGCCATCGAGCACTCCATGATCCGCGGCGCCGCGCAAAGCGCGCGGTGGCGCATCGCGGAGAAGCTGCTGGAGCCCGACTTCTCGCACTACCCCGAGCTGCGCCGGCATTCGGACTCTGTGGTCGCGCGGGTGGAGGCCTTCGCACGATTCATCGCCCTCACGCCGGCCGAGGTGGACACCGCGCGTGTGGTGGCGCTGGTGCACGACTGCGGGATGCGCCTGCTCGACTACGACCGTCTCTATCGCAAGCGCGACATCTCGCAGGACGAGATGAGCATCCTGCAGGAGCACGTGCAGGTTGGTGCCGCCATCGTCGAGCCGCTCCTCGGCGCCGAGGTCGCGCGCGCGGTCCTTTGTCACCACGAGCGCTTCGACGGCCGCGGCTACCCAAACGCCCTGCACGGAGAAGAGATCCCGCGCATGGCGCGCATCATCCAGATCTGCGACGCATACGAGATGATGATCGCCGACGACAACTACCAGCCGCCCGAGTCGCCGGAAAAAGCGCTGTCGATCCTCACTCGCGGCGCCGGCTCGCAATTCGACGCCGAGCTGGCGCACCGGTTCGCGGAGATGATCCGAAGCGCGCGGTAAACTCCGCTCCCATGAAAATCACCCGCGACGAGGCGAAGCGCATCGCCGATCTCGCCCATCTCGCCTTCGACGACGCGGCCCTCGACCGCATGGCCTCGGAGATGACCAAGATCCTCACCTACATCGATCAGCTCGCGGAAGTGGAGCTCGAAGCCAATGTGGGACAGGCTTCAGACTGTCCGACCCCCCTCCGCGACGACACCATCGCCTCCCAGCCCGCCGACCCCGCGCGCAACGCGCCGGAATGGGACAACGGCTACTTCGTCGTGCCGAAGGTGATCGGTGAGTGATCCGCGCGAGCTGGTCGGCGCCTCGCTTCGCGCCATCGCCGAGCTCAACCCGCGCCTCAACGCCGTCCTGCGCGTGAACGAGAACGCGCCGGCGGGCACGCCCATCGCCGTGAAGGACAACATCGTCACCACCGACATGCCGACCACCTGCGGGTCGCGCATCCTGCCGGATTTCGTCTCGCCGTTCGACGCCACCGCCGTCGCGCGGCTCCGCGCCTCCGGCTGGTCCATCGTCGCCAAGACCAACCTCGACGAATTCGCCATGGGCTCGTCCACCGAGCACTCCGCGTTCGGCGTCACACGCAATCCCTGGAACCTCGACTGCGTCGCTGGCGGCTCCTCCGGCGGCTCGGCCGCGGCGGTGGCGGCGCGCATGGTCCCCGCTGCGCTCGGATCGGAGACAGGCGGCTCCGTGCGCCAGCCCGCCGCGTTCTGCGGCGTCGTCGGATTGAAGCCCACTTATGGGCGGGTGAGCCGCAACGGCCTGGTGGCGTTCGCCTCGGGGCTCGATCAGATCGGCATCGTGACCAAGACCGTGCGCGAGTGCGCGGACCTCCTCGGCGTGATCGCGGGGCACGATCCGCTCGACTCCACGTCGAGCACCGAGCCGGTCGGCGACTACGCCGCCGACGTTGACGCCGGCGTGCGCGGGCTCCGTTTCGGCGTGGTGCGCGAGGCGGTGGAGAAGCTCGATGGCGAAGTGCGCTCGAACTTCGACGCGGCGCTCGACGTCCTGCGCGCCGGCGGTGCGACGGTGGAAGACGCCAGCGTGCCGACCATCGGCTACGCCATCGCCATCTACTACATCGTCGCCAACGCCGAGGCGAGCGCGAACCTGTCGCGCTTCGACGGCGTGCGGTACGGCCATCGTAGCGCGCGCGCCCGCACCTTGCGCGAGCTGTACTTCCAGTCGCGCGGCGAGGGCTTCGGCGACGAGGTCAAGCGGCGCATCATGCTCGGCACGTTCGCCCTCTCGGCGGGATATTACGATTCGTACTATGGGCGCGCGCAGGCCGTGCGGGAGCGGATGCGCGGCGATTTCGCCGCGGCGTTCCGCCGCTTCGACTACCTCCTGACGCCCACCACGCCCGAGGCGGCGTTCCGCATCGGGGCGAAGACCGGCGACCCGTTGTCGATGTATCTGAGCGACATCTTCACCGCGCCGGCGAACCTGGTCGGCATCCCCGCCATCGCCGTCCCCTCCGGCTTCTCGCGCCAGCGCCTCCCGCTGTCGCTGCAGATCATGGCCCCGCATTTCGGCGAGAGCGCGCTGTTCCGCGCCGCGGGGTTTTTCGAGCGGGAGACGGGACATTGGCGCGAGGCGCCGCCGGTCTCGTAGGGGCGCGCAGCAGCGCGCCCGGCACCCACGGGAGCTGCGGGCGCGCTGCTGCGCG
>JBBPII010000005.1:0-89145 GCA_038040385.1 Candidatus Gilichinskyi gelida | reverse complement strand
GGGGTGGTTGTTGCCCCGGGTGTCCGGCGCGCGGGCCGCGCTGGGGCGGGTGCTGGGCCTGCTCCGGCCCCTGCCGCGGCTGGGGGGGGGGGTGGGGGGGCCCCCCCCCCCCCCGCCCCTACACGTCCTCACCCGTTGGTCACGCGCAACCGCAAGTCTTCGTCGCAGTGGAGCGTCTGCTTCCGCAACCGCTCCCGCCCTGCGCCATCCTTGTAGCGGACGGCAAGCGGGATGCGAAGGTCGGTGCCGGCGTCGCGCACCACGGTGCGCAGGACGATGCGAAACCAGTTCGTGCTCGGCGATGCCGTCTCGAACTTGAATCCCGCGCTCGACTGATGCAGCAGCGGCGCCTCCGCGTGCGGCTCGATGGACTCGATTGCGTCGAATTGGAATGCCGAGGCGCGGACGCGGATGGAGACCACGACGTTGAACGCCGTGGCGCGGCCGACGTTCGCCACCAAAAGCGCGGCGGCGTCCTTCGCCAGCTCGTGCAGCGACGGAACGCTGGGCCGCACTTTGAGCCGGGGACCGCGGCGGCGGAGTCGAAGTCGTGACAGGAACGGGCGCACGCCGAGAGCGTAACCGATCTGCGTTACAATTCCGCCGTGCGCAAGTGGTGGGTGTGGCTCATTGGGTTCCACATTTCAGCGGTCCTTTCCGCCGCCCCCCTCCCGAAAACCATCGCCACGTCCCGAGTGACGCCCGAGCTCCGCGCGTCGCTCAGCGCCGACTACACCCTCGACATCGTTGTCGCGCCGCATGACGGCGACGCCTGGACGCGCCTCGCCAGGCGTGTCACCGGCGACGCCGAGCGTTGGAAAGACATCGCCGCGTTCAACGACGCCGGCGAGACGCTCTCCGCCGAGCAGCGCGTCCGCATCCCGTTCTCCCTCCTTCGTCCCCAACTGCAGCGGCAGATCGCCGGTACGCTCTTTCCCGCCGACCGCATGACCGACGCCGGATGGCGTCACGTGGTGGTCGGCACCAGCGGCGTGGAGGGGGAGTCGCTGTGGAACATCGCCGAGTGGTTCACCGGCAACGGCGCGAACTACGTGGCCATCCGCAGGGCAAACCCCACTCAGGGACTCTCGACCCGCAAAGGTGACGTGATCCTCATTCCGAAGGACTTGCTCGCCGCGGCGTTCCGCGGCGGCGTGGAGGGAACGAATGCACCGAAGACAGCCGAGGTTCGGAAATCGGAGGACGATCCGGATGAGCGCACGCCAGCGGATGTTGATGCTGCGACGGCGACTGCTGCTGAAGCAGTGGCTGTGGGGCAACCGTCGCTGACGTACGACCGGAACGCCGCCGAACCGTACGCCGTCTATCGGCTGCAGCGGGGCGAGGCGCTCTATTCGTCGGTGGCCATCCGCTTCACGGGCCGCGTCTACGCCGCCGACGTCGGCGACGTCGTCGAGCGCATCGTGAGCTTCAACGGCATCGACGACGTGGCCAGGATCCCGGTCGGCTACGCCGTGAAGATCCCCATGTCGCTGCTGTTGCCGGAGTACCTGCCGCCCGACGATCCGACGCGCCTGGCCGCCGAGTACTCCAAGCGCGCCAGCGCCAAGGCTGCGCGTCGCGCCCGCGCCGCCGGCCTCTCCGGCGTGCACGTGATTCTCGACGCCGGCCACGGCGGCCGCGATCCCGGCTCCGTGAACGACGATGTGTATGAGGCGAGCTACGTCTACGACGTGATGTGCCGCTTGAAGAAGCTGCTGGAGAACAAGTCGGCGGCCACCGTGGCGGCGACGACGAAGTCGAAGGCCATCGGCTACGCGGTCGCCGGCGAAGACGAGCTCGACGCGCAGACCGATCACGTCGTGCTCACGTCGCCGAAGTACGTCCTGGAGGACGCAGTCGTCGGCGTCAATCTCCGCTGGTATCTCGCCAACTCCCTCTTCCGCCGCGCCATGCGCAAGAGCATCGCGCGCGAGAAGGTGGTCTTCATCTCCATTCACGCCGATTCGCTGCATCCGTCGCTGCGCGGCGCGATGGCCTACGTCCCCGGCGAGCGCTTCGTCACCGGCTCGTACCAGAAGACGGACGGGATCTACCTCGCGCGCGCCGAGGTGCGCGAGAGCCCGGTCGTGCGGCACTCGGAGAAGGAGTCGCTCGCCGCCGAGGGGCTGTCGCGCGAGCTGGCGGAATCGATCATCGGCGCGTTCGCCGAGAACGATCTGAAGGTGCATCCGTTCAATCCCGTGCGCGACAACGTGGTGCGCGGCGGCCGCGAATGGGTGCCGGCGATCATCCGCTACAACCTCGTCCCCACCCGCGTCCTCCTCGAGATCTGCAACCTCGGCAACCCGAAAGACCGCGCGCTGATGAAGACCGCGAAGTATCGCCAGCGCGTCGCGCAGACCATCTACGAGGGGCTGTTGCAGTTCTTCGAGGAGCGCGACGACGCGCGGCCGTCGGTGGTGGCGCGGACCGGCGAGTAGCGAGCGTTGCCTATCGGATCAGCGCAATAAAAGCGGCGACGTCGATCTCGGCGTCTTTCAAGATTTTTGCGAGGGTCGATCGCTTGACTGGCTTATGCGCAGGTACGGTGATCTTCTGATGAGCGAAGGAACCTTCGTCAAACAACTACTTCCTCGATCTCCGCCCCTTCCGTCGCACCGAAGTCCTGATCGACGGGCTCGAGGTAGAGCTCGATCGCCTCGCGGATGTTTTTCATCGCCTCGTCGCGATCGTCTCCTTCGCTGATGCAGCCCGGGAGCGCGGGAACGTACGCGGTGTAGCCTCCCTCGTCACTCGGTTCCAAGACGATCTTCAGTTTCATGCCGAGATGATACGCCGCCTATAATCCGCCTCCGCGATGCCCCGCTCTTTCGAAGGTGACCACAACGCCGAAGGCCTCCGCTTCGGCGTGATCGCCAGCCGCTTCAACGAAGAATTCGTCGACGGCTTGCTGCGCGGGGCGCTCGACTGCCTGGCGCGTCACGGGGCGAAGGGGGACGACGTGGCGGTCATTCGCGTTCCCGGCGCGTTCGAGATCCCCGCCGTGGCGCGCAAGGTCATCGCCGGCGGCGGCGCCGACGCCATCGTGGCCCTCGGATGCCTTCTCCGCGGCGAGACGCCGCACTTCGATTTCATCTCCGCACAGGTCACCAACGAGCTTTCGCGCGTGGCGGTCGACGCGCAGTTTCCCGTCGCCTTCGGCGTGATCACCTGCAACACCGCGGAGCAGGCGGCGGAGCGCTCCTCACCGGGGAGCGGCAACAAGGGGTGGGAGGCGGCGCTGGCGGCCATCGAGATGGCAAACTTGTGGCGCGCACTTCGCACCGAGGAGCATTGACGATGGGTGCCAGACGAAAAGCGCGCGAGCTGGCGCTGCAGATGCTCTATCAGCACGATCTCTCCGGCAATTCGCCCGACGCCATCGTCGACACGTTCGAAGATCTCCAGAAGTCGAAGCCGAACACCCGCGAGTTCGCCACCCGCATCTTCCGCGGCACGCTCGACCACCTGGGCCAGATCGACGAGATGATCACCGCCCAAGCCGACAACTGGCGCCTCACGCGCATGGCGGTCGTGGACCGCAACATCATCCGCATGTCGGTCTACGAATTCATGCACGAGAACGACACGCCGAAGCTGGTGATCATCGACGAGGCCATCGAGATCGCCAAGAAATTCGGCACGCAGAAGTCGTCGCAATTCATCAACGGGATCTTGGATGGCATTCTGAAACGCTACAATCTGGCCTCGTGAGCGAGATGGTTCGCCGTTTGCCGTTGGCCGTTGGCCGTGAGGCGTTTTCGGCCAACGGCCAACGGCCAACGGCGAACAGGGTGCGCGTATGAGTCTCCTCGGGCGCCTCGAGGACCTCAGCCTCACCGACATCATCCAGATCGTTTATCTCAGCCGCCGCACCGGCGTTCTGGAGATCGTCGACGATCGCGGCCGCCACACCGTGCTCTTTCGCCACGGGTTGATCGTCAACGCCTCGTCGCCCGACCACCCCGATCTGGTCGCCTGGCTGGAGAAGTCGATGGCCATCCCGCCGGCGGCCGCGGCGACGCTGCGGCAGATGGAGGAGAGCGGCATTCCGTTCGGCACCGCAGCCCTCGATCTCAACGTCATCGCCGCGGAGGATCTGGCGGACGCCATCCGCAACCGCGTCCTCAACGTGGTCACCCCGCTGCTGACCAGCCGGGAAGGGGAGTTCAACTTCATCCTCAGCGAGCGGGTGACCGACGTCGACGTCGAGTACGACCCCGAGGCGCTGTTCAAGGAAGGGGGGCTGTCGCCCCAGAAGCTGATCGGCACCACCGACGGCGAGAAGCTCAAGCCGCTGCGCGGGCTCGAGGAGTCGCTCAAGGCGGGGAAGGCGCTGCTGCGCGGCTCCGCTCCCACCGAGCCGCCACCGACGCCGTCGCTCAACCTCGGCCTGAAGGCCGCCGCGGCTCCAGAGGACAACGTCGTCCCGTTTCCGACGCCGGAGCCGGCCTTCGCGCCGATCCCCGACGACGAGCCACCGCCCCCGCCGCCCGTCCCGCGCCCCCAGCCGCCCCGCGACAAGCAGGCCATCAGCGGGCAGTTCAAAGTCGCCGGAGGGCTGTTCGAAGTCGAGAGTCCCGAGGCGACGTTCCGCAACGTCGTGCTGTTCGAGCGCAACCCGCTCATCCGCGTCGCCGCCCGCCGCGCCTTCGGCAAGGCCGGCGTGAAGATCGCGCAATTCGGGTCGCTCGACGACGTCCGCGTGGCCATCGGCGACCTGTTCCGCGCCAACAGTTTCTTCGTCACCTACCTGGAGATCGTCGACAACTCCGTGAACCTGCTGCAACAGCTCAAGCGGAAGAACCCGCGGCTGCCGGTGGTGATGATCGACGACGAGGCCGACCTGCGCCGCCGCCACGATCTGCTGCGGCGCGGCGCCGATCTGTACCTCACCAAACCGTCGCCGGCGCGGTTGCAGCCGGGGCTGGCGGAGGAAGAGCTGAGTCTCTTCGCCGACGAGCTGGTGCTCTTCGCCGAGCGGGCCTTCAAGCAGTGGGAGCACTCGAGCGGCGGCCTCGGCGCCGATGCGGGGAAGAAGTTCTATGAGGCGGCGGAGACGGAGAACGTCGAGCGCAGTTTCGGCGTGCTGAAGCAACTGATCAACGAGTTGTCGAACCCGAACGACATCGGCGAGGTGTCGGAGACGATCCTCCGCCTCTCGGCCGAGTACCTCGACCGCGGCGCGCTGTTCGTGGTCAGCGACAGCGATTTCGCCGGTGTGGGCGGTTTCGGCGCGACCGGCGGCGGGGAGGAGATGAACGCGCGGGTGAAGGCGCTGCGGCTGCCGCGCGGGGAGGCGTCGCTGCTGAGCGACGTGGCGGCGTCGGGGCAGGCGCACCGCGGGAAGATGCGGCGCACGCCGGCGAACGAGACGATGATCGATCGATTGGGAGGATTGCTACCGACCGAGGTAGTGGCGCTTCCAATCATGCACGTCAACCGCGCCATTGGTATCCTCTACGGCGACAACGCCGAGCATCACGCGCCGATCGACGGCATGACGGGACTCGAGATTTTCCTCTCCCAGGCCGGATACGCATTCGGCAACGCGGTGCTCTCGGCGGAGAAGGCGCGGCCCTGACGCAATGAAAATCCTCGTCGTCGAAGACTCCTCGTCCATGCGGGCGTACCTGACGACCATCCTCGAGTCGGGCAGCGAAGCCTATGACCTGGAGATCGTCGAGGCGGCCAGCGGCTTCGAGGCCCTCAAGACCCTCCCGCATCACAAGTTCGACGCCATCCTCACCGACATCAACATGCCGGACATCAACGGTCTCGAGCTGGTCAGCTTCCTGAAGAACCACCCCGTCTACAAGTCGATCCCCATCATGGTCATCTCCACCGAGTCGACCGACGAGGACCGCCGCCGCGCCGAAGCCCTCGGCGCCGAGGAGTACTTGGTCAAGCCGTTCCAGACCGGGGACCTGATCGAGAAGTTGCGGCGGCTGCTCAAGGTGGCGTGATGGCTGAGGCGACGAGTTGAGCACGGCGTCCTTCCTCAGACACCGATCTTCGAAATCATCCCTTTTCCAAACCCACGAATAAAGTCTGACGTGGCGCGCGCCAACAGATCCGGCGATGCTCAATTTTTTGAGGCGGCGGTCTCCTCGCTGTGGACTCTCGGATGATCCGAGGGGAGTTGCGCCTGTTCGTTCAGAGGCGGAACGTCTTCCCGCTGTGCTCTGTTTTCTGCGCCAAGTAGACCGGGCGCTCACCACATATCATCGTGAGCCAATGCCTGCGACATCGACATCCATCACCAGACGCCGCGCCGTACCGCACCGAAGACAGCGCACGCCAGGCGGGCCTACACGCGATGGCTCGATACAGCTTGCGCGGAGTGCGGTTCGCCACGGGAGAACGGCGCGATGACTCATGCGCGTCCGGACTCGACGCCATGGCGTAGGTTGTTGACACAGCGCCCCAAGTTGTCTCGAAGTTCGTGCTCCCAGAAACGCATCACCGTAAACCCAAGACCGCGCAAGAGGGTAGCGTTTCGGGTGTCACGGTCTCGATTTCGAGTGAGCTTTTCCGACCAGAACGACTTGTTCGTGCTTGGTACATGTCCGCACGAGGGACAGCCATGCCAAAAACACCCATCGACGAACACGGCCAGCATTTGCGCGGCGAAGACGAAGTCCGGATTGCCGGGCAGTCCCTTTGGGTGGAGCGACCAGCCCGACACGCCAGCGCGCACCAGCGCGAAGCGGAGACGTTGTTCGGTCGTAAGGTTGCCTCGACCTCGGACGGCCCTCATGAGGCGTGACCGCGCTGGAGTAACGCCAACGAACTCCCCCAGGGGGAGTGTCTCGCGAAGTGACTTCTCCACGCTCCTCGCCCGAACAGGGGCGAGAGCAAAGATGATTCCGATGTGCCGCAAATTTCGTCAGCCAAGATAGCGGGAAAGGGAGTTTATTATGCATACTGATTATCGTGCAGCAAAAACAACATGTTTACGCGGCGACATTTTAGGAGTAACTTTCTGGACCGTGAGCCGACGAGCAGGCAGTAGGTCGAAGGCGCAACCGCTCAAAGTCGTCTCGCTGTTCTCCGGCGCAATGGGCCTTGATATCGGGCTCGAGAAAACTGACGAGTTTGAGACCCTAGCCGCCGTCGAGTCACAGCACTCATTCTGCGAAACCATCCGGACCAACCGCGACGCGGGACGGACCAAGCGGCGCGACTTGCGCGTGTATGAAACGGACATCCGCGAGCTCGACCCATACCAGGTCATGCGAGACCTCAACCTCGCGCCGGGAGACCTAGACCTCCTGGTCGGGGGGCCGCCCTGCCAGAGCTATAGCACCACGGGCCGACGCCGTACCGTGCAAGATCCGCGAGGGACGTTGATCTGGCATTTCCTCCGGTTTGTGGTCGCGTTTCAGCCGAAGTTTTTTTTGATGGAAAACGTGCGAGGGTTGCTTTCGGCGGCGATCAACCATCGGCCGATCGCGGACCGTCCAACCAACGGCGGCGTCCCGCTCAAACCCCAGGAGCAACCCGGCTCGGTCGTCCGACTTTTCGCCGACGATCTGCGTTCGATACCGGGTGCGCCGTATCGCCTCGATATCTTCGAGGTCAATGCCGTCAACTACGGCGCACCCCAGCTAAGGGAGCGAGTCCTTTTCATCGGAAACCGCTTCGGTAGGGTCGTTGACTTCCCGATGCCGACGCATGGCACCGGCGATGGCCTTGCGCCTTACAGCACGCTTGGCGATGCGATCAGGGGGATAGAGTGCGACGATTCGGCCATCCTCGATTTTAGTCCGAGGAAAAGGCAATTCCTTTCGATGATCCCACCGGGTGGTAACTGGCGCAGCCTTCCTCCCAAACTCCAAAAGGAATCGATGGGGCGCGCGTGGCATGCAAAGGGTGGGCGGTCGGGATGGTGGCGCAGGCTTAGCCATAGTCTACCGGCCCCGACGATCCTGACGATGCCCAACCACGCGAGCACCGCCCTTTGCCATCCAGACGAAGTACGCGCGCTCACCCTGCGCGAATGTGCGCTAATACAGGAGTTCCCGAAGGACTGGGAGTTTTACGGTACGCCGCAAGAACAATACGCCCAGGTCGGTAATGCGGTCCCCGTGACGCTCGGATTCGTGGCCGGTCACTGTCTCGCGAAAGAGGTCAGAATCGCTGCCGAGTCACACGTTACGGCCCAACCTATCGAACAGGCGGCCACGCGCATCGTTTACCTTCACTCCCACGTCCGCACGCGGCAGTGGTTTAAGCGCGGCACCGTGTTTGTCTGGTCTGACGATGTCCTCGATGACAACCTCCCCCGTTACGCAAACGCGATGGATCCGTCGGTCCGAATTCGCTCGCTCGCGGGCGTGAAACGCTCGCGATCCCGGCCATCGTCGGTCCCGCTGTTTTCGGACTTGACCGCAACGCCACTCTAGGATCGTGCCGGCAGACAGAACACCGCGATTCAAGCGGAACGAACTAGCAACCAAACTCCCGGCAGCCATCTTTAACGAGATCGTGTCGGAGACGAAAGACCTTCTCGACCGGCGCTTCGAGAGTCTGACCCAGGACTTTGACGACATTTCGAAGACGAACTTCAACCCTTTCCTGCTTCTAATCACGGCCCCGGTCTACAACATTTTTAGTCCGTTCGAAGTCGCCGAACGACTTCAGCTCGCGAAAGCGTTTCATGGCGACGACACCGCTTTCGGCAAATTCGCCGAAGACAGAATCCTTCCTCTCTTTGGGAGTTGCATCCCGGACGAGAAGACGACGGAACGGTCTTCTCGTGTTCGGGGTGGCGCGGCTTCAAGCGAACTCTGGACTCCGGTCGACTGCAATATGGTCATCGAAGGCAAGCGCCACCTGTTCAGCGTGAAGTCTGGTCCGTGGACGATGAACCAAGACCATGCGAACGCAATGATTGACAAGTTTCCGCGCATTCATGAGGCGACGGGAGCAAACATCTTCATCGGCATCACGTACGGCCGGTACTCGAACCTGAACAACAAACCAGAACTTGTCGCGTCACGGATGGGACACCCTGAGTGGTTCGACTACCTCGTCGGTCGCGACTTCTGGGAGTACGTGTCGGGCGTCCGCGACGTTCACAAGCATGTCTTCAAGGCCATTCGCAAGGCGCAGAAGGTGTTCGCCGATGAACACAAAGACACGACCTTCCACGAGCACCTAGTTTCGAACCGCTTGAAGATCGCGGCGTCGCTCCGGAAATCTTTCAATGTGGACGATGATGAGGACTTCTGGGAGACGCTGTTCAACAATATGTTCTAGCGTCCTGCGCGTCGCTTCTTCTTCGGCGGCGACGTCCTTATCTAGCGGCGACGGACAACTGAACGTACTCTTCACGATTACCTGCGAGACGGAGCGGCCGAACCTGTTTACCTTCGAGAGTTGCCACGGTCGACCGGGTTAAACACGCACTCCAGAGATGATTCTCGCGGCCGAAGTTAGCTATGAAGACCTTCATCGAGTATTAAGGCGGTGCGACATTCTCACGTCTTCCAGCTCAGTAATCGAGTAGTCCGCCTTCTCCTGCAAAGCCTTCGTCAGCCAATGCCTGTTCTTCGGCGCGATCGAGCTCCGCGCATTCGCGAGCAAGCCTCAGGTGGTTGAGTCCCGCTACGCGATCGATTTGAGCCGCTTCGATCGCGCGACTGCGCCCGGGGCGCGGCGAATGGCGCTTCGTACGATTCCTCATACCGCCTTGAAGCTCCCGAACTCCGGCGGAATGGTGATCCCCGCCTGCTGCGCGATGCGCACCGCGGCGACCAGTCCCGACTGCAGCGCCCCTTCCATGTAACCGAACCACGCCGGCGACGTGTGCTCACCGGCGACGGCGATGCGGCCGCCGATGAGCTCCGCGTACGACTTCTGCGTGGTGGTCACTTCGCCGGGGCGGGGGGTGGAGTAGCCCATGCCGATGCGGCGGGGCCAGTTCACGAACTCGGCGTGGTAGGTGTGGTAGCCCGGGAACAGAGCCTTGATGCGCGGCGCAAAGTACGCGGCGCCGCCGCCGGCGTCGATGGCCGCTTTCGCCGTGCGGCCGCCGGCGAAGACGCTGAGGTCGAAGCGCGCGGTGTCCATCTGGTTGTCCGTCCCCTCCCAAGTCATCCCGAGCTGATCGGACATCGCGCTCGGCGCCAGCCCTTCGCCAATCCAGAAGCGACGCTCCACGCCGGAGAGATACTTCACCGCCGGCCCGTGGCCGACGGCGCGGAGCGGGAAACCGGCGCCGTCGATGGTCAGCTTCTCCATCGCCACCGCCGGCACGGCGACGACGACGTAGTCGAACGGACCTTCGCGCTCGCCGCCATCCAGGTCGATGAAGATGCGCTCGCCGGTGCGGATGTTCGTGGCCCGATGCTTGTCGACGCTCAGCTTCGCGGCGAGGCTCTTCGCCAGCGCCTGGTTTCCGGCCGCGCAGCGGAAGACTTCCGACTCTTCGAAATACTCGTAGCCGCCGCCGGCGGCGATCTGGGCGAGGTTCGCCAGCCAGCTCTGATCCGATGCCGGGATGGTGTTGTTCATCTCGAACTCGGTCCGGATGGCCGCCTTGGTCAGCTCGCTGATGCCGTCCGGGATGTGCGCGTCGAGCGTTTCGCCGTCGAGCTTCGCGGCGTCCGGCGTCGTCCACGGCTTCCACGGTGAGGTGACCGCTTCGGAGTCCTTGGCCCATGCGCGGAGGACGCCGTCCATCTCGTCGTAGACGACCTTCTGTTCCTCGTCCGAGACGTTCCGCCCGTTCAGGATGAGCGGCATCGATAGTCCCGCCGCAGCGTACTGGTCCTCGGTGGAGATCGCGCTGAGCGCCAGTCCGAAGTGCCGTGCGAACGCCATCCACATCGGATGGTTGGTGCCGATCAGCTCCCCGCCCGCTTCGAGGATGCGCCCTTCCACGAGGTCGGTGCGCGACCACACGCGGCCGCCGGCCGCGCGCGGCTCGATGAGCGTCACGGCCATGCCGGCGCGCGCCGCGAACCACGCCGCGCTGCAGCCGGCGAAGCCGCCGCCGATCACCGCCAGACGCGCGGTCCGGGCGGCGGCGAGACGTGGCCCGTCGACCAGTCCCACCGGCATCGCTTCGCGCAGCCGCGCGTAGTGCGCGTCGGCGCGCCGGCGGCGCTCCTCACCGGTGATCCGCTGACCGAAACGACGATGCAGTTTGGCGAACAGTGATCGGCTCATGGGCCGCAAGGATACTGCCTCGTCGTCATCCTGAGCGCAGCGAAGGATCTCAAGTTGCGCATTCTGAGATCCTTCGCCGTCTGCGCGGCTCAGGATGACGGGGAGCGGCGGGGTATCATTCGCCGCAGGTCCAATGCCGAAAGACGACGATCGCGCACGGGAGGAATTCACCAGCGAGGCGGAGGAGCTCCTCGACACCCTCTCGCGCGACCTGGTGGACCTGGAGGCGCAGGGCGCCGCCGTCCGGCCCGAGGTCATCAACAAGATCTTTCGCGAGGTGCACTCGCTCAAGGGACTGGCCGGCATGCTCGGATTCGTCGAGATCTCCGAGGTCTCGCACAACCTCGAGGACATGCTCGACAAGCTGCGGATGGGGAAAATCTCCATCAACAAAGAGCTGATCGATCTCCTCTACGATGCCGTCGACTCGCTCAACCGGCTGGTCATCAGCATCAACGACCCCTCCCTCGGACAGCTCGTCGACATCAACGCCCTGGCCCGGCGCATCCACCATGTGGTCACCAATCAGCCGCAGCAGAAGGGGGGTGACCCCTTCGCCGAACTGACCCTCGACGAGCAGACCAAGAAGTCGCTCACCGAGTACGAGGAGCACCGGCTGCTGGAAAACGTCCGCGCCGGGAAGCACATCCTGTCGGTGGAGGTGCGGTTCGAGTTCGCCGACTTCGACGAGAAGCTACGCGCGCTGAGCGCGGGGCTGAGCGAGTCGGGCGAGGTGATCTCGACCCTGCCGGCGATGGACAACAGCGGCGGCAACGGCATCGCCTTTCGATTGCTCTACGGCTCGACGCTGAACGACGCGGCGGTCTCGGCGCTGGCGCCGGAGGCGCGCGTGATCTCGCTGCGCCGCGCGGCGGCGCCCGCGGCGGCGGATATCACGCTGCCGTCGGAGTCGTCGGAAGAGGATTTGTCGCTGCGCTCAATCTCGCAGACCGTGCGCGTCGACATCGCCAAGCTCGATCACGTCATGAACATCGTGGGCGAGTTGATTGTGGAGAAGACCCAGCTCGACACGCTCACCCGCGCCGTCGAGCAGCAGCAGGCGCGCCTCACCGTGCACGAGCTGACCAAGATCGCGCGCAATCTCGACCGCAAGCTCAACGAGCTGCAGAAGTCGGTCATCGAGACGCGCATGGTGCCGGTGGGGCAGATCTACTCGAAGCTCTCGCGCACGGTGCGGAAGGTCGCGCGCGAATTGAACAAGGAGATCGAGCTGGTGCTGCGCGGCGAAGACACGGAGCTCGACAAGGTGATGGTCGAGGAACTGACCGATCCGCTGATGCACATCATCCGCAACGCGCTCGACCACGGCATCGAGTCGGCCGAGGAGCGGCAGAAGAAGGGGAAGCCGGCCATCGGACGGGTGACGCTCACCGCCTACCAGCAGGGGAACTCCGTGGTCATCGACGTCAGCGACGACGGCCGCGGCATCGACCCCGAGGCCGTGCGCCGCGCCGCGGCCAAGCGCGGGCTGGTAGGCGACGAGCCGCTCGAGCCGGCGCGGGCGTACGAGCTTCTTTTCACGCCGGGGTTCTCCACGGCGCGCGAGGTGAGCGAGATCTCCGGCCGCGGCGTGGGCCTCGACGTGGTGAAGAAGAACCTGCAGGAGCTGAAGGGATCGATCGAGATCATGTCGACGGTGGGGGAAGGGGCGACCTTCCGCATCATGCTGCCGATCACCCTGGCCATCATCCAGGCGCTGATCGTCCGCGCCGGCGACGAGCAGTTCGCCATTCCCCTGACCTCGGTGGAGGAATCACTGCGCATCTACTCGCGCGACATCCGCACCGTCGAGCGCCGTGAAGTCTTCACTCTCCGCGATTACACCCTCCCGCTGCTCCGCCTCGGCGACGCGTTCAACGCCAGCGTGCACCGCGAGGAGACGGCCGACACCAAGTGGTTCGTGGTGGTCACGCGCTCCGGGGAAAAAGTCGCCGGCATCCTGGTCGATGCGCTGGTGCGTCAGCAGGAGGTGGTGATCAAGTCGATCGGCGAGCGCTTGAAGACCATCCCCGGCATCGCCGGCGCGACGGAAGTGGGTGAGGGGGAGATCGTGCTGGTAATCGACGTCGGGTCGCTGATCGAGGCGTTTGGGGGGCGGGCGCGGGAGACACGGGCGCACGCGCATGTTTGAAGACTTCTTCGGCTTCACTGCCAAGCCCTTCGGCAAGACGCCCGACCCCGCGTTCTTGTTCGAGTCGCCCCAGCACAAAGAAGCGCTGGCAAGGCTGGAGTACGCGGTCGACGAGAAGGAGCTGGCGCTGCTGGTGGGCGACATCGGGTCGGGGAAGACGACGCTCTCGCGCGCGCTCATCGACCGCATCGGCGACGCTCGACCGGTCGTCTTGCTGATCAACCCGCGGCTCACGCCGGCGCAACTTCTCCGCTCCATCGCCGCGGGGCTCGGTCTCGCGCCGTCACGCTACCGAAACGAGCTGCTGGACCAGATCCACAGCAAATTGTTCGAGCTGTACGAGGCGAAACGGGAGCCGGTGCTGATCATCGACGAGGCGCAGCTCATCCCCAGCAAGGCGACCTTCGACGAGATCCGCCTCCTGACCAACTTCCAGCTCGACGACCAGAACCTCCTGTCGGTGCTGCTGATCGGGCAGCCGGAGCTGGAAGGGCGGCTGGACCGCTCGCACTACGCGCCGCTGCGGCAGCGCATCGGCCTCCGCTACAGCCTGGGGCCGCTGTCGTTGGCGGAGACCGTCGAGTACATCGAGCATCGCATCCGCGTCGCCGGCGGCGTGCGCAACCCGTTCGGCCGCGCGGCGATGGAGCGCATCCACGCCGTCAGCGGCGGCATCCCCAGACTGATCAATACCCTGGCGACGACCGCCCTGCTCGACGCCTTCGGCGACGACGCGGAGTCGATCGACGCCGCGCGCGTCGCCTCCGCCGCCCGCGAGCACCGCCTCCCCCCGCACGAGGAGGTCGCGCATGGTTGATCTGGTGAAGATTCGGAAGAAGGCGAAGAAGGCTGGCATCGAGCAGCTTGCAGCTAGCAGCCAGCAGCCCGCAGTCGCGGAGCAACCCAGCAACCCAGCAACCCAGCAACCGCCACCCCGCGACCCCGAGAAACTCGAACGCTTCAAAGAAACGGCCGGCAAGAAAAAAGAAGGCTTCATCAAGGAAGCCGTGCAGACCACCGCAGCGGCCGAAGTGGAGGTCCTCACCTTCGCCCTCGCCGGCGAGCACTACGCCGTCAACATCGATCACATCATCGAGATCGTCACGCCGCGCGCGGCGACGCGCGTCCCGAACGCCGACCGCAGCGTGGTCGGCATCATTTCCCTGCGCGGTCTGATCGTGACCCAGGTCGACGTGCGGGCCAAGCTGCACCACCCGCGCGCCGCCGACGGCACCGACCCGCGCATCATCGTCGTCGAGCGCAACGGCGAGACCCTCGGATTCGAGGTGGATCGCGTCTTGCGCGTGGTCAAGCTCGACGCCGCGGCCGTGGAGCCGCACCCGGTCGTGCACAGCAGCGAGCTGACCGACGCCATTCGCGGCGTTTTCCGCCACGCCGGCGCGTTGACGATCCTCCTCGATTTGGACAAGCTACTCGCCTGATGGACCTCACCTGCCGGCAATGCGGAGCGCGGTTTCGCGCGGCAATCGACGTGCCGCTGACGCGCGCGGTGCGCGTCGCCTGCCCCGCCTGCCGTCACCAGATGGTGCTGAAGCCGAGTGTAGCGGCGCCCGCGAAGCCTGCCCTGAGCGTAGCCGAAGGGGGCGCCGGGCGGCCGGGAGCGGCCGCCCCTACACCGATGCGCCGTCGCATCGCCGTCATCGCCGACGAGCCCCGCCCTTTCCGCACCTTCCTGGCCGACCGTCTCCGGAAGCTCGGCTTCGAAGTCACGCTCTTCGAGACCGGCGAGCCGGCCCTCGACTTCATCCGCCGCGCGCAGGCCGATCTGGCCATCGTCAACGTCTACCTCAAGGGAAAGCTCGGCGTCGAAGTGTCGGAGGAGATCAAGAGCGATCCGCGGGTGTCGCACGCCCGGGTGATCCTGATCGGCGCCCTGTTTCGCGCCAACCGATTCCGCGCCAACCCGACGAACCTCTACGGCGCCGACGAGTACATCGAAGAGGCCATCCCCGAGCGCGAGTTCCGGCAGATCATCCACAAGTTCTTCCCCGACATCACCGTGCCCGAGGAGATGCCGGTGGAGTCTCAGGAGTACGCCGAGGCGCGGCGCCTGGCGCGGCTCATCCTCAGCGACATCGTCATCTATCACCCCTCGAAGGTCGACGAGGGCATCCGCGACAACAACTTCTTCGACCTCCTCCGCCCGGAGATCGAAGAGGGCCGGCAGTATTACGAGTCGCGCGTCCCCATGCGCATCCGCCGCGACACCGAGATCTTCAGCGAGACGCTCCAGCAGTTCGTGCAGATGAAACGTGAGGAGATGGAGAAGTTGAGAACGGGAACGTAATGAACGCCGACCCACAACTGATCGAGCAGGCCCGCTCGTCCGATCCGGACGCTCGCCAAAAGGCCGCCTACCTCGTCGCGCACTCCACCGACCGGCGCGATCTGCCGCTGATGTTCGAGCTCCTCGGCGACAAGGACTGGCGTGTGCGCAAGACCATCGTCGACGGCTTCGTCGGCGATCCGCAGCCCGAAGTGATCGACGGCCTCCTCGGCGCGCTCTCCGACGCGGAGAACGCCGGGAAGCGCAATTCGTCGACCGAGGCGCTGATGCGCATCGGCGCGGCGGCCATCGAGCCGATCGTCAGCCGCCTGCGCGGCGAGCAAGACGTCGACGTCCGCCTCTCGCTGGTCAACCTGCTCGGCGACCTTCGCAGCCGCGCCGGATTCGACATCCTCATCGACATCCTCGCGCATGAGAAAGACATCAACGTCGCCTCATCAGTGGTCTCCTCGATTGGCAAGTACCGCGACGCGAACGCGCTGCCGCATCTCATCCAGGTCCTCGGCAGCGAGGACCTCTGGCTGAAGTTCCACGCCATCGAGGCCCTGGGGGAGATCGGCGACCGCGCTGCGCTGCCGCACGTCCTGCCGCTGTACGGGGAGAAGTCGCTCCGCAAGCCGGTGCTGGAAGCGATCGGCAAGATCGCCGATGTCGGCACCGTCTCGTTCCTTCTCAAGATCATCACCGAGGAGGAAAAGCTCAACCTGACCGCGCTGCGGGCGCTGGTGCGGATCGCCGAGGCGAACAAGCCGAAAGTCGTGGAGCAGATGGAGCGGCAGCTCGTGCAGCGGAAGTTCCGCGAGTCGTTCCCCAAAGAAAAAGTGCCGCCACTGATCGAGCACCTTCGCAGCACGTCGAAGCGCGACGTCAGGGCCTTCATCATCAAGTTCCTCGGATGGTCGGGCGACGAGCGCGCGCTGCCGGTGCTGATGACCTACCTCGATCAGCCCGACACCGCGGAGACCGCCGCGCAGGCGCTGATCGACTTTGGCCGCGGCGCCGTGGGCGCCATCCTCGAGTCGCTGCGCAACGCCGAGGAGGATGAAGTGGTGGCCCTGCTGCTGCGGACCCTCAACGCCATCGGCGGCAACGAGGCCATCCCCAACATCCTCCCGTTCCTCGACCACGAGAATCCGATGATCCGCCGCCTGGCCATCGAGACCCTCGGCGAGATCACCGATCCGCGATCGATCGACTACCTCCTGGCCGAGCTCGACGACGCCGATATCGCCTCCCAACAGGCCGCGGTCAACTCCATCTCCGCCCTCGTCGCCGCGTACCCCGAGATGAAGGGCGAGGTGCTGTCGAAGATCCGCCGGCTGCTGCAAGCGCCGTCGATCCCGGTGAAGCTCAACGCGCTGTCGGTGTTCGTCAACGTGCAGGGGGAGGGCTATCACGACGAGCTGCTCCTGGCGTCGAAGGACAGCGATCCGGTGATCCGCCAGAAAGCGATCTCGCTGATGGGCAAGTTCGGCGAGGAGCGCTTCGCCGACCAGCTCGTGCTCTCGCTGGCCGACGAGGCCACCGGCGTGCGCCTGGCAGCGATCAACGCCATCGTGCGGCTGCGGCCGGAGAAAGGCGTCGAGCCGCTGATCAGTTCACTCGAAGACGGCGACGTCTGGATCCGCACCGCCGCCGCGCAGGCCCTCGGCGAGTACCGTCACGCCGGCGGCCTGCAGCCGCTGATGCACCACCTGGAGCACGACCTCCCGCCGGTGCGGATCGCCGCCATCGAGGCCCTCGGCAAGTCGGAAACCGAGGGGGTGAAGGACGTTCTGTTCCGCGCCGCATATGACATCGACCTGGAGATTCGCCGCGCGGCGATCCTGGCGCTGGCGCGAATCCCCGGCGACGAAGTCTTCGACTACCTGATGTTCGCGCTCAACGATCACGATTGGCGCATCCGCGCCGCCGCGGCGACGGCCGTGGGGCTGCGCGGCGATCGCATCGCCCTCCCGGCGCTGCACATCGCGCTGGAGGACCCCGACACCTACGTACAGCAGTCGGCGGTGCTGGCCCTGGACAAGCTCCCCGACCTCTCCTCGTTTCCCCCGCTCTTCAAGGCGCTGGAAAACGACGCCATCCTCGACGACGTCTCGGATCTCTTCGTCCGGCACAAGAACCTGTTCCGCCGGCTGCTGGAGGAGGCGTGGCGGACCGCGGACAGCAGGCGGGAAGTAGTCATCGCGGCGATTCTCCAGGCCATGAAAGGGTGACGAGCGCGTCGCCATGTCGACATTTCTGTCCCTGAACCACCACATCGAGCTGCCTGACGACGTTTTCAGGTTGCTGCGGGACGCGATCTACAAGCGGACGGGGATGTGGTTCGCCGACTCGTCCAAGTACCTGCTGCAGAAGCGTCTCTCGCCGCGCGCGCGGGAGCTGAACTTCGACTCGTTCCAGAAGTACTACTACTTCCTCCAATACGACCCCCGCGCGGAGAACGAGTTCGACCAGATCTACGACCTGGTGACCACCAACGAGACGTATTTTTTCCGCGAGCCGGCGCAACTCGCCGCGTTCACCGAAGAAATCGTTCCTGATATATTATCACGTAAACAAGTACGAAAAATCCGCATCTGGTCGGCCGGCTGCTCCTCCGGCGAAGAGCCCTACTCCATCGCCATGCTCCTGGAGGAGCGCGGCCTCTACTCGCACGCCCTTTTCGAGATCTTCGCCAGCGACATCAATCAGGCCGTGCTGGCCAAGGCGCGCCGCGGGCTTTACCGTGAGAACGCCTTCCGGGCCACCGATCCGACGGTGCGCGAGAAGTACTTCGGGCGCGATCCCGACGGCTCCTGGCGCATCAACGACGAGATCCGCAACCGCATCTCGTTCGGCCGCCTCAACCTCTACGACGAGCCGCGCGTCTCGCTCCTCGGCCATGTGGACATCATCTTCTGCCGCAACGTGATCATCTACTTCGACGACGCCTCGAAGAAGATCGTGGTCAGCAATTTCTACAACCGGCTGGTCGAGGGGGGCTACCTGCTGCTGGGGCACTCCGAGTCGCTGATCTCGCTCTCCACGCAGTTCAAGCTGCGGCATCTGAAGAACGATATGGTCTATCAAAAGTAGACGCCATCCAGCTTCTGAACAGGTGACGCATCGGCCGTCTTTCAGCGAAGTCCTCTTAATACAAGTGCTTGCGTGACCTGGCCTCCTGGTCTTCGCTTGCGATGGTTCGCGACCGAGGTCAGTCCGCTATGTCACTCGAAGCACTTCTGCGCAAAACCGCTGGCGCCGGCGGACACGAGCTTCATCTCACCGCCGCGCGCAAGATGATCATCGTCACCGTGGGCGGCGAGGAGGAACTGCAAGGCCCTCCGATGACACCGCAGATGATCCAGCGGATCATGGGGCCGGTGGTGTCGCCCGAGGCGCAGGTCGCGCTGGCGAACGGCCGCGCCGAGTGGACGGTCAGGCACGGCGAGCTGGGTGCCATTCGAGTGGTCGCCGAGTTGAAGGACGGTGCGCCGTCGCGGGCGTCGTTTTTCATCACAGCGGCGGAGACGCCGCCGCCCCGGCTGACGCTGGTGACGTCCGACACGCCGCCGACAGCGGAGATGGACTCGCTGCTTCTGCAGCTCTTCGAGATGAAGGCCTCCGATCTCCACCTCTCCGCCGGTTCCGTTCCGATGGTCCGCCTTGACGGCGACATGACACCGATGCCGGGACGCGCGGTGCTCAGCCCGGCCGAGGTGGAGCGCGTCCTGACGACGATTGCTCCGGAGCGCAACCGTGAGGAATTCAGCCGCCGCCGCGACACCGATTTCGCGTACGAGATCGATGGGGTCTCGCGCTTTCGATGCAACTTCTTCATGGACCGCAAGGGAATGGGCGCCGTCCGCGTCATTCCCAGCCGGATCATCACCGCGGAGGAAATGGGGCTGTCGAAGGAGATCCTCGATCTCTGCTTCCTCTCGAAGGGGCTGGTGCTGGTCACCGGGCCGACCGGCTCCGGGAAATCGACGACGCTTTCCGCGCTGATCGACTACATCAACCGCCATCGGTCGGACCACGTCATCACCATCGAAGACCCCATCGAGTTCGTCCACGAGAACAAGAAGTGCCTGGTCAACCAGCGGCAGATCGGGGAGCACACGGACTCCTTCAAGGACGCGCTCCGCGCCGCGCTGCGCGAGGATCCCGACGTCGTGCAGGTGGGAGAGCTCCGCGACCTGGAGACGGTCAGCATCGCCATCGAGACCGCCGAAACTGGCCATCTCGTTTTCGCCACGCTGCACACCTCGTCGGCGGCGTCGACGGTGGACCGCATCATCGATCAGTTCCCGGCCGACCGGCAGGAGCAGATTCGCGTCATGCTGGCCTCCAGCCTGAAGGGCGTGATCAGCCAGATGCTCTGCAAGAAGACCGGCGGCGGACGCGTGCCGGCGCTGGAGGTCATGTTCGGCACGGCGCCGGTGGCCAACCTGATCCGGGAGGCGAAGGTCTTTCAGATCCCGTCGGTGGTGCAGACGTCGCGGAAACAGGGGATGTGTCTGATGAACGACAGCCTGCTCGACCTGGTGAAGCGCAACGTCGTCGACGCGCGCGAGGCCTGCTCCAAGGCGGTGGACAAAGCGGGACTGATGTCGATGTTCAACGCGAACGGCATCGCCATGTGAGGGACGCTCTAACCCGTCGCGCGCTCCAGGTACACGATGGCTGCCGCCGCGCCTGCCGCGGCCAACGCGATGTAGATCGACGCCACCGCGGCGTGCGAGAGCCCGCGCTGGTTCAGCCGCTGGTAGACGTGCGACTTGTGCGCCTCCATCAGCCGTTCGCGGCGGCGGGCGCGGCGGACGAACGTGAACGCCGCGTCGGCGACGAAGGGCCAGACCACCAACACGCCGGCGGCGGCGAGCTTCAGGTTCGGCCATGCCATGACTGCCAGCGAGGCGAAGGTGAATCCGAGGAACGCGGAACCGACGTCGCCCATGAAGATGCGTGCCGGCTGCCAGTTGTGCAGCAGAAATCCGGCGCTGCTTCCGGCGATGAGCAGGCCGATGACCGCCGGCAGCGGCTGCCCGGCCGCCGTCCCGAGCCATCCCCACGCCAGCCCGGCGACGACCGCCTGCCCGCCGGCGATGCCGTCGATGCCGTCCATGAAGTTGTAGGCGTTGGTCAGCCCCACGATCCAGACCACCGCCAGCGGCACCCAGACCAGGGGCACGAAGAGCAGCGCGACTGCCAGCGCAGCGAGGATCTGCACGGCGAGGCGAAGAGTGGCGGGGAGGTGGCGTAGATCGTCGGCGAAGCTCACGGCGGCGATCACCAGCGCGGCGGCGGCGGCGACGGCGGCGCGCGGCGTCATCCAGTACGCGCTCCCGGCGAGGGTGATGAGCACGATGGCCATCCCGCCCCCGCGCGGCTTCGGCACGTCGTGCGAGCTCCGCTCGTTCGGGTGGTCGAGAATTGCCTTCCGCACCGCCCAGCGCCGGAGGAATCCCACCAGAGCGGCCGACGCCGCCAGCGCGGAGGCAAAGAGCGCGATCACCGTCATTCGGCCACATGCTATCGCGCGCTGATACCATCGCCCGGTCCATGATCCGTGTCCTGGTCATCGACGATTCCGCCTACAACCGCGTCACCATCTCGCGGATGCTGGAGTCGCACCCCGACATCAAAGTCGTGGCCACCGCCGTCAACGGCGAGGACGGCATCAAGCAGGTGATGCGTCATCGCCCCGATGTGGTGACCCTCGACCTGGAGATGCCGGTGATGGACGGCTTCGCCTTTCTCCGCTGGCTGATGCACAACCTCCCGACCGCGGTCATCGCCGTCTCCTCCCGCTCCAGCGACCGCAGCGTGTTCAAAGCGCTGGAGCTGGGGGCGCTCGATTTCATCGCCAAACCGGGCGGCCGGGTTTCTCCACGACTGGAGGAGATCCAGAAGGACCTAATCGGCAAGGTGATGCAGGTCGTCGAGCTGCGGATGGATAACCTCCGCCGCCGCGTGGCGGAAGACGAGGGGGACGCCGCCGCGCTTCCCGCCGCGCCGGCCGAGACGTGCGTTGGGGGGATCGACCTGGTGGCCATCGGATGCTCGACCGGCGGGCCGCCGGCGCTCCAGCATCTCTTTCAAACGCTGCCGCTGCTGCCGGTGCCGATGGTGGTGGCGCAGCACATGCCGCCGGCGTTCACCCGCCTCTTCGCCGAGCGCGTCAACCGGCTGACGCACTACGAGGTCCGCGAAGCCGACGACGGCATGCTGCTGGAGGGCGGCTCGGTGTACATCGCCCCGGGCGGATTGCAGACCGAGGTGCGGCGGGTCAGCGAGGGATTGATCGCGCGGGTGTTCCCGTCGAGCTCCAACGACCTCTATGCGCCGTCCGTCGACCGGCTCTTCAGCAGCGCGGCGGAGTCGTGCGCGGAGCGGATGGTGGCGGTGATCATGACCGGCATGGGCGACGACGGCGCGCAGGCCATCAAGCGCGTGCGCGCCCGCGGCGGACGCACCATCGCCGAGTCGGCGGAGACGGCCATCATCTTCGGAATGCCGAACGAGGCGATCAAGACCGGAGCGGTGGAGCGCGTGCTCCCGCTCGGACAAATCCCCGACGCCATCCACCGTCTCTGCGCGGGCTGACAGGTATGTTAGAGTCGCGAGAGTCCGATTCGCAGCGCGAGACTCCGAAAAAATGACGGAAGAATCCCGAGCAGAGAAGTTCCTCGAGCTGTTCAACAAGGGCAAGGAATTCACCGAAGAGCTGCTCCGAGAGAACCAGAAACTGCGCTACCGCATCGCCGCCCTGGAGACCGAGCACACTCCCGGCTCCTCGGAGGAGGTGACCCGTCTCCGCGCCGAGATCCAGCAGCTCACCGACGAGAACCGCCGCATCGCCCAGCGCTTCCGCGAGGTCGAGGAAGAGAACAAGGACTTCGCCAACCGCTACATCGAGGTCGAGGAGCAGAACAACAACCTGGCCAACCTCTACGTCGCCAGCTACCAGCTCCACTCCACGCTCGACTTTCGCGAAGTGATCCAGATCGTTCAGGAGATCGTCATCAACCTGATCGGTGCGGAGTCGTTCGCCATCCTCCTCCTCGACGAGAAGACCAACGAGCTGAAGACCATCGCCTGCGAAGGCGAGGACGTCATGCCCGGCATCCAGACCATCTCCGCGCGCCTCGGCGAGGGCATCCTCGGCGAGGTGGCCAAGACCGGCGAGAGCTACTACATCAATCAGGACGTGGAGGGAAGCGGGAAGGTGACCATCGAGAAGCCGCTCGCCGCCGTCCCTCTCAAGATCAAGGAGCACGTCATCGGGCTGATCTCCATCTACCGGCTGTTGCAGCAGAAGGACTCGTTCTCGGCGGTCGACTACGAGCTGTTCTCACTGCTGGCGGCGCACGCCGCAACGGCCATCTTCTCGTCGAAACTCTACTCGCAGTCCGAGCGCAAGCTGAACACCATCCAGAGCTTCCTCGACCTGCTGACCACCACCACATCGTGAGAGCGAGGCGCGGATAGTGGCACTGGAGAACGCGAACTTCCTGGTCGTCGAAGACTCGCCGACCATGCGTCAGTTGATCTCGTTTTCGCTCAAACGCTTCAAGAACGCCAAGATCATCGAGGCCGTCGACGGCGTCGACGCCCTGAAGAAGCTCTCCGGCTCCGACAAGATCGATCTGATCCTCACCGACATCAACATGCCGGTGATGGACGGCCTCAAGCTGGTCTCCCTGGTGCGGCAGAACGCGCAACTGAAGACCATCCCCATCATCATCATCACCACCGAGGGGGCGGAGGAGGATCGCGAACGGGGGCTGGCGCTGGGGGCGAACGCGTACATCTCCAAGCCGATCCAGTCGTCGCACCTGATCAAGACGATTTCCGAGCTCCTCGCGGTGTGAAACGCGCGGTTTCCGCGTCCATCCTCCTTCTCTTCCTCATCCCGCGCGCAGCGCTTCTCTTCCTGCGCCAGCCGTTCTTCGACGAGCTGTTCACGCGGTGGCTCTCCGCGAAATCGTTCGGCGGGATTCTCGACGCGCTGCGGTTCGACTCCGGCCCGCCGCTGTATTACTGGTTACTACAGTTGACGGGCAACCCGCCGCTGCCGGTGGCGCGGGGTCTCTCGCTGCTGTTCGCCACCGTGGGGATCGTCGCCATCCTCGCGGCGAAGCGGTTGGGGGAGACGCGATTCGCTGCGGCGGCGCTGATCGCCGTCTTCCCGCCGGCGGTGCTCTACTCGGTCGACGCGCGCCCGTACGCGCTCTGCGCGATGTTCGTCACCCTCGGCGTCATCGCCCTGGCGTACCAGCGGCCGCTCCTGGCGGCAGCGGCGCTGCTGCTCGCCGCATACAGCCATTACTACGGCGCGCTGTTCCTGGTCCTGCTCATCCCGCACGTGCGCGCGCTCGCCGCCGCGGTCGTCCTGTACATCCCGGCGCTCTGGCTTGCGTTCCATCAGCCGCGGGAGGCGATCGGCTGGATGAGCCGGTGGGCGTACCCCGACGCGCTCTTCGCGCGCCCGCCGCTCCTGTTGGCCATCGCCATCGCGGCGCTGCTCATCGCCGCGATGAAGCCGATCCGCCCGGCGTTGTGGACGCTGGTCCCGCTCGCACTGGCCATCGTCCTCGGCGTCTACGTTCCGCTGCGATTCGAGGCCGTGGCCATCGCGCCGCTGGCGCTCTGGCTCGCGGCGTCGGGGAGGCGGGTGGTGCTCATCGCGCTGGGCGTGGCCTTCGCGCTGTGGACCGCGATCGGCATCGCCGATCACGCGCACCGTCCGCCGGACGATTACCACGCCGCCGCGGAGTGGCTGGCGCGCAACGTCCCCGCGGATCAGCCGGTCGTGGCCAGTGGCTACCTGTACCTGGAGACGATCGCGCAGCGCCCGGCGATCGCCTTTCCGCCCGAGCAGGCGCAGCACCCCGGCTGGCGGGCTGTAGCGCGCACGGGAAGCGACTTGCCCTCGGGCACGTTCCTCTGGATCGGTGAGCGCGCCGCGCCGGAGCTGGAACTGATTCGCCGCGTGCGCCGCATCACTCCGGTCTACATGAACGAACGCGCGATAGTGGTTAAGGTAAACTGACAGCCCGACATGCCCCACTTCATCACCGACAAATGTATCGGGTGTGGCGTCTGCGAGGTGAAGTGCCCCACCAACACCATCTGGGGAGCGCTCCGCGGGCAGTACTACATCCATGGCGAGCGCTGCATCGACTGCTCGGTCTGCGGCATTTACTGCCCGGTCGACGCCATCCAGAACCAGCACGGCGACTACATCCCCCGCGTCAAGCCGAAAGAGATCCCCAAAGCCGAGGTCATCAAGGAGCTCTGCACCGGATGCGAGTTCTGCGTCGACATCTGCCCGTTCGAGTGCATCCGCATGATCGACGCGGAGGACGAAACGGTGGCCAACCACTACAAGATCGCCTTCGTTGAGAAGGCGAAGTGCGTGGCCTGCCGGCTGTGCGAGTCGGTCTGCGACAAGGACGCGATCGTGGTGCCCGAGGCCCCGACGCAGCTCAAGGGGTACCTGCCTGATTTTGTGGTGATGACGGGCCGATGACGGTTCCGCAGCCCGACATCCCGCGCGAGTCGCCCCGAACCATCCTCTTCCAATTCGTCCTCTTCCCCCTCGGCGTGGTGATCGTTGCCGTCGCCATCTTCTTCCTCTTCGGACGCCTGGCCACTGACCAGCAGTCCATCCCCGACTACCTCAACGAGATCCGTTCGGGGAGCAAGCACGAGCGGTGGCAGGCGGCGTATCAGCTCTCCAAGTCGCTCAAGCGCGGCGAGGCGAAGAAGTACCCGAACCTCGAGCAGCAGGTGGCCGCTCTCTACGCCGGGTCGAAGCACGACGACCCGCGCATCCGCCGCTATCTGAGCATGGTCCTCGGCAATCTCGGTGACCGCCGGGCCACGCCGCTGCTGCTCGACGGCCTGAACGACCTCGATACCGACAACCGCCTCTACGCGCTGATGGCGCTGGGCGAGTTGCGCGACCCCGCCGCGGTGCCGCGCGTCGCCGCCGCGGCAGGCGACGACGAGAAAGACATCCGCAAGGCGGCCCTCTACGCGCTGGGCGCGATCGGTGATCCGAGCGCCATCCCCGCGCTGGTCAAAGGCCTCGAGGACCAGAGTGCCGACGTTCGCTGGAACGCGGCCGTGGCGCTGTCGCGCTTCGGCGACCGCCGCGCACTTCCGGTGCTGCGGGAGATGCTCGACCGCTCGCGGCTCGACCGGGTCAGCGGCATGCGCGAGGACCAGAAGGAAGACGCCATGATCGTGGCCATGTCGGCGTACGTCCGGCTGGCGGGGAAGGAAGCGGTGCCGGAGCTGCAGCGAATCGCGGCGTCCGACCCGAGTTTGCGCGTGCAGGCGGCGGCAAAGGATGCGCTTCCGCAGCCGAGCCGTGACAGCCGGTAGGGGCGCGCAGCAGCGCGCCCGGCACTCCGGCGGGGGCTGCGGGCGCGCTGCTGCGCGCCCCTACGCCGTGTCGACGGCTAACGTGTTTCGCGTCACCAATTCCGTTGACAGAAGTCCTTGATTTGCGGATAGTAGGCGCGCACTTGCGGGCGCTTGTTCGCTGCTTTCACAAGCTCGGATGCCGGAAGAAATCACGCCATATCAGGTAACCCCCAAGACGCCCCTCGCCGGGAGCGCCGCGGCCGACATCCGCGAACAGGGAGAGGTCACCCGCCGCGCCTTTCCGATCGTCCTGACCGCCGCTTGGGCCTTCCTCGCCGCCGCCTTGGGCGGGCTGGCGAGCGTCCTGGGGCGCTTCATGTTCCCCAACGTCCTCTTCGAGCCGGTGCAGAAGTTCAAGGCCGGTTTCGCCTCGGACTACTCGATCGGCGAGGTCGACGAGCGGTGGAAGGACAAATTCGGCATCTGGATCGTGCGCACCGAGGACGTCATGTACGCCCTCATCACGGTCTGTACCCACCTCGGATGCACCCCCAACTGGCTGGCCTCACAGAACAAATTCAAGTGCCCCTGCCACGGCAGCGGCTACTACAAGACCGGCGTGAACTTCGAGGGGCCTGCCCCCCGCCCCCTCGAGCGCGCCAAGATCTTCATCGACCCCGCCGACGGGCAGGTGGTCGTCGACAAGTCAAGACAGTTCCATCAGGAGCGGGGGGAGTGGGTGGATCCGGAGTCGTTCATCAAGGTGTAGTTCGCCGTTGACCGTTGACTGTTGACCGAAGACGGCCAACGGCCAACAGCCAACGGCGAACGTGAGGAGAGATGGCGAACTTAAAGGCCCTGCAGGAAGGCATAGTCAACTCCCAAATCTGGAAGTCCATCTTCCGGGTCGGCATCCCCAACACCAACCGCAAGCGGGTGCTGGCGGTCCTCGGCTCGCTGATCCTGCACCTGCATCCGGTCAAGGTGCGGCGCTCCGGCGTGCGGATGAGCTACACCTGGTGCATGGGGGGGACGTCGTTCTTCCTCTTCCTGGTCGAGACGGTAACGGGACTACTTCTCATGTTCTATTACCGTCCAACAATTGAATACGCATTTACCGACATCCTGGACCTGCGCGAGCAGGCGCCCTTCGGGATCATGCGCGAGATGCACCGCTGGGGCGCACACGCCATGGTCATCGCCGTCTGGCTGCACATGTTCCGGGTCTTCATGACCGGATCGTACAAGCCGCCCCGCGAGTTCAACTGGAACGTCGGCGTCATCCTGCTGGTGCTGACCCTGCTGCTGTCGTTCACCGGATATCTGCTGCCGTGGGACCAGCTGGCGATCTGGGCCATCACGGTCGGCTCGAACATGGCGCGCGCCACACCCGGTGCGGGAAACGAGGGCCCGATGTCGGGGCTGATAAAACTCGGGGACGTCGCGCTGATCCACGCGGGCGACGACGCCCGCTTCGCCCTCATTGGGGGGCGAAGTATCGGCGCCGCGACGCTGCTGCGCTTCTATGTGCTGCACTGCATGGTGATCCCGCTGGCCGCGGGATTCCTGATGGCCATCCACTTCTGGCGGGTGCGTAAAGACGGGGGCATTTCGGGTCCGCTATGACGCCGCGACCCTCATCCGCCCTTCGGGCACCTTCTCCCGCAAGCGGGAGAAGGACTTTCCTGGGCCCTCTCCCGCGTGAGCGGGAGAGGGTGGCCGAAGGCCGGGTGAGGGTATGACCTTCCTCAAGGACTTCGTCAACGCCCTGTCGGAGGCATCGATCTCATTCGTGCTCCTTAGCGCGATCTTCATCTTCATCGTCTACTTCAACCTGCTCGGCGGCCGCTTCAAGTCGAAGGCCGGCTATGGCTTTCTCGCCTTCGGCCTTCTACTTCTCCTCGCCGGGATCTTCATCCTCCCTCTTCTCTACCTCGGCATCGCCTACCTGTTTCTGCTCTTCGCGCTGGCCGCGCTGGGGCCGCGGCTGTGGGACAAGAAGATCGGGCTGCGCCTCTTCATCATCGGCGCGATCGCTTTCGCCGTCTCCATGCTCGATCCGAACTTCTTCCTCATCGCCGCGAAGGGGGACAACGTCCCCATCGTGGCCATGATCTTCCTTCTCGGCATCTTCACCTGGATCGCGCTGCGGAAGGCCTACCTCAACGATCAGCAGATGGCCGCCGGCGGGATCCCGTGGGAGAAGACCGAGACCAACGAGAAGCTCTTCGTCTGGCCCGACCTGGTCTACACCGAGATGCTCTGCATGATCCTGCTGTCGATCGTGATGATCGTCTGGTCGGTCGTGCTGCGCGCGCCGCTGGAAGAAGCGGCGAATCCGACCACCTCCCCGAACCCTGCCAAGGCGCCGTGGTACTTCCTCGGCCTGCAGGAGATGCTGGTCTACTTCGATCCGTGGCTGGCGGGCGTGGTCCTGCCGACGATGATCATCGTCGGACTGATGGCCATCCCCTACATCGACACCAACCCGAAAGGGAACGGCTACTACTCGTTCCGCGAGCGGAAATGGGAGATCGGGATCTTCCTGTACGGGTTCCTGGTGCTCTGGTCGTTCCTGATCATCACCGGCACGTTCCTCCGCGGCCCCAACTGGAACTTCTTCGGCCCCTACGAGTACTGGGACCCCAACAAGCTCGTTCCGCTGGTCAACGTCGACCTCTCGGAGCTGATCTGGGTGAAGATGCTCGGCATGACCCTGCCGCGCCTCTGGATCATCCGGGAGCTGCCCGGGATCGCGCTGGTGCTCGGCTACATCGCTCTGCCGCCACTGATGGCGAAGGGGCCGTTCCGCCGCTTCTACCTCAAGATGGGAGCTCCGCGGTTCTACGTCGGCGCGATGCTGTTCCTGGTGATGCTCTCGCTGCCGATCAAGATGGTCCTGCGGTGGCTGTTCAATTTGAAGTACATCGTGCACATACAGGAAATCTTCTTTAATGTCTGAGTTGACCGTTGACTGTTGGCCGTTGACCGAGCGTGAGGCGCGCTACGGCCAACGGCCAACGGCCAACGGCGAACCAAAATGAAGCCCCAAGAACCCATTCCGCACAACTACTCGATCCGTTCACTGAACTGGATCTTCGCGCTATCGAGCCTCGCTCTCCTTCTGGTGACCGGGATCATGGTCGGCTACGACTACATCCGCGGATGGAAGTGGTTCCAGCGCGAGTTCATGCGCATGCAGCGCGAGCGGATCGAAGGGGAGATCAAGGCGGCGGACACGGCGGAGAACAAGAAACAGCTCGCCGCGCTCGACGAGAAGACGAAGCAGAGCGAGGTGGAGATCGCCCGCAACCGCCAGCAGTACCTCCTGGCGCAGAAGGACCTCGACACCTGGGAAGGGAAGCACTACGCGGCGGACCAGGACTACCGCTTCGCCAAGGCCAACCTCGACGCGCAGCGTTACGTCGCCGAGCTCTCGGTGGTGCAGCATCGCGAAGACGCGGCGGCGCAGCAGGCCGAGTACCGGCGGCAGGACCGGCACGTCAACGACCTCCTGCTTCGCCTGCAGGACGTCACCCGCCGGCGCGACGGCTCGAAGGCGCGCGTCGACCAGTGGCTCAAGAGCGTCAAGGACGCCGAGGATCGGAAGAAAGAGCTGAACGCATCGGTGGACCTGTATAAGAAACAGTTGGAGCTGGTGAACAATCAGAGGGGATCGACCAACTGGATCCTCAACCTCCCGATGCTCGACTTCGTCAACCCCACGCTGAAAATCGACCAGGTGGTGCTCTCGGATCTCTTCGTCGACGTGAACTACATGCACGTCCCGCGGGTCGACCGTTGTCAGACCTGTCATCGCTCCATCGACACGCCGGGCTTCGAGTCGAAAAAAGAGGCCGCGCGCCTGAGCCAGGACATCCAGCAGAAACTCGACGCCTTCCAGATCCCCGTTGAGAAGCGCGCTGACGCCGAGGGTGAGATCGCGCGGCTCAAGCGTATCGAGGACGCGCCGTACGACACCCTCAATCCGTGGCGCACGCACCCGCGGCTCGACACCTTCGTCGGATCGTCGTCGCCGCACCCTCTGTTGGAGTTCGGCTGCACCTCGTGCCATCGCGGGCAGGACCGGGCCACGGAGTTCGGCCGCGCCGGGCACGTGCCGCCCAATCCCAAGATGCAGCGCCGCTGGTCCGGCGTCTCGATGCTGACCCTTGGCTTCTTCCCGCTCGAGCGCGATTTCGAGAAGCGCAGGTGGGGCTGGCAGCAGAATCCCTTCCTCGAGACGCCGATGCATCCGCGGCAGTACTACGAGGCCGGTTGTCTCAAGTGCCACAGCGGGCAGGTGGTGGTCGACAAGGGCGACCGCATCACCAAGGCCATGGCCACCGTCGAGCTGTACGGCTGCTACGCCTGCCACAAGATCAACAACTGGCGCTTCACCAATCTCCGCAAGCCGGGGCCCGACCTCAACGGCATCGCGGAGAAGACCACGCCGGAGTGGGCGACCCGCTGGATCGCCGAGCCGCACAAGTTCCGCTCCACCACGCGCATGCCGTCCTTCTTCTACCAGCGGAACATGATTGACCCGCACGTCGTCCCCGCGGCGGAGATCGCCCAGAACATCAAGTTTCAGGACGCCGAGGTCCACGCCATCGTCAGCTACCTGTTCGCCAAGTCGACGCACCGCGTCTGGCAGGCCCCGCCGGCCGCGGGCGACGCGGCGCGCGGACAGAAGATCGTGCAGAGCGTCGGCTGCCTGGCATGCCACATCGAGAGCGAGACGATCAAGGACGAGAAGAGCGGGAAGGTCCGCCTCGCGCGCCGCGACGACTACCCCATCGAGCGCAATTACGGCTTCAACTTCACCGGCATCGGATCCAAGACGCATCCCGGCTGGATCTACAACTGGGTCAAGAATCCGAAGGCGTACTACGCCGACGCGCCGATGCCGTCGCTGCGGCTGACCGATCAGGAAGCCGCCGACGTCACCGCGTATCTCGTCACCCAGCAGAAGCCGCAGTTCATGCAGATGCCCGTCCGCCCGGCCGACCCGAAGGCCGTGCACGCCCTGGCCAAGGGCTATCTCATCAACACCCTGACCGACCGCGACGCCGAGGCGCGGCTGCGGTCGATGCCGATGCAGGAGCAGCTCGTCTACCTCGGGCAGCGCTCGATCGAAAAGTACGGCTGCTACTCCTGCCACAACATCAAGGGATTCGAGGGGCTCAAGCCCATCGGCACCGAGCTGACCATCGAGGGCTCGAAGTCGCTGCACCTGTTCGACTTCGGCTTCGCGCACGAGTACGTCGCCGAGCAAGACGGCAAGCACGAGCACATCCAGCACAGCGTGCCGTCGTGGATCTACAACAAGGTGCGCAATCCGCGCATCTACGACGACGAGCGCACCAAGCCGTACAACGACAAGCTGAAGATGCCGAACTTCCACCTGTCGCAGGATGAGGCCCAGCTCATCACCACGGTGGTCCTCGGCCTGACCAAAGACCTCGTGGCGCAGAACCGTCTCGCCGCGCAGGACTCCCACTCGCGCCTGATGGAAGAGGGGCGGAAGCGCGTCTCGCAGCACAACTGCCGCGGATGCCATGTGGTCGACGGCACCGGCCGCGCCATCAAGGCCACCATCGCCGACGAGAACTTCCTCCCGCCCGATCTCTCCCCGGAAGGGGCGCGCGCGCAGTCGCCCTTCCTCTTCAACTTCCTGAAAGACCCGACGGTGATGAAGATCCGGCCGTGGCTGTCGGTGCGCATGCCGACCTTCCACTTCGACGACAAGGAGGCGAATACGCTGGTGACGTACTTCGCCGAGGAGGGGAGGGCGGCGCAGTGGGATACCGCGCACGGATTGACGCCTCCGGCGCAGAACGTGGCCATCGGCAGGCAAGTGTTCGCCATGCTGCGCTGCGCGCAGTGCCACCAGACCGCGCCGGTCAATCCTGAGAACCCGCCGGTGCCGAACGTCGCCGAAACCACCTCGCTGGCGCCGAATCTCACCCTCTCGCGGCTGCGCCTGCGCCACGAGTGGATCGCCGACTGGATCCGCCGCCCCAACGAGATGATCCCCGGCACGCGCATGCCGGCCAACTTCCCGCGCGACGCCGCCACGGGCGGGTTCCAGTCGCCGCTGGCGCTGGCCATCGACATGCCGCAGTTCGCGTCGTATAAGTCGGCTCTGCTGCCGCTGTTCAAGAACGACGAGAAAGAGCTGAAGCGGACGATGTCCGACGCGGTCGCGCTGACCGACTACCTGCGCGACTACATCTGGAGCATCGGCATCACCCAGATGCGCGCCGCGTCGCCGGGCGGGGAAGTGCCCGCCGTGACGGTGACACCTTCGATTCCAGCGGCGCCCGCGCCGGCGAAGACGGGGCAAGCAGCTAGCAGCTCGCAGCTAGCGGCAAGCGTGGAGAAGCGATGAAAACCAACTGCAAGCTGCTAGCTGCAAGCCGCTAGCTCAGGAGAATTCGATGACCATGAAGAAGTTCCTATCGATCCTGTTGGCCACCACCTTCGCCATGGCCCTCGCCTGCGGCAAGGGGAAAGAGATCTCGAAAGCCGAAGACGAAGGCGAAGACGATCAGGAAGCGCAGACCACGACCACCGCGGCCGAGGGCGGCACCGCCGCGACGGCACCCGCGGCGGCGGCCGCGCCGGCCGTGGCCGATGCGGCGACCCTCACCGGGCTGGTGAAGTTCGAGAGCGCTCCGCCGAAGATGCCGGCCATCCGGATGAACGCCGATCCGTACTGTCAGTCGCAGCATCCGACGCCGGCGACCGACGAGGAAGTGATCGTCGGGGCGGCAGGCGAGCTGGCCAACGTCATCGTCTTCATCAAGAACGCGCCGGCCGGGCCAGCGCCCACGACCCCCGCGGTCCTCGATCAGAGGGGCTGCCAGTACCACCCGCACGTCCAGGCGGTGCAGGCAGGCCAGCCGCTGCAGATCAAGAACAGCGACGCTACGCTGCACAACGTGCACGCCATGCCGGTCGTGAACTCCGCGTTCAACGAAGGGCAGCCGGTGCCGATGACCACCACCAAGAAGTTCGACAAACCGGAGATGACCCCCTTCAAGATCAAGTGCGACGTCCACGGCTGGATGAAGTCGTACATGGTCGTCCTCCCGCACCCGTATCACGGCGTGTCGGGGATGAACGGCACCTTCAACATCGGCAACCTCCCGCCGGGCAGCTACACCATCGTCGCCTGGCACGAGAAGTACGGACAGCAGGAGCAGAACATCACCGTCGCGCCGAAAGAGGCGAAGACGGTGAATTTCACTTTCAAGGGATGACGTCATCCTGAGCCGCGAAGACGGCGAAGGATCTCAGGCGAGGCATACTGAGATCCTTCGCTTCGCTCAGGATGACGAGGAGGAAGCGTGGGCCTCAGACGACAAATCAGGGTAGGCAACCAATGGCTCTACGCCGATGAAGCGCGCAAAGCGCTTCTCGAAGCCGAGCGCGTCATGCGCGAGGAGGATCGCCACAAGCTGCTTCACGGGCACGTGCTGCCGTGGTACCGCCGCTGGCTCTTCTCCACCGACCACAAAGTGATCGGCCTGCAGTACGGCTTCACGGCGCTCTGCTTCCTGCTGATGGGCTTCGGCCTGATGATCCTGATGCGCCTGCAGCTCGGATGGCCGGGCCACGCCTTCAGCATCATGAAGGTGCTCGGCGAGGGGCGGGCACCGGGCGGCGTGCTGCTCCCCGAGGCCTACAACCAGCTCGGCGCCATGCACGGCACGATCATGATCTTCCTCGGGGTGGTGCCGCTCGCCGTCGGCGCCTTCGGCAACTACGTCACCCCGCTGATGATCGGCGCGCCGGACATGGCCTTCCCCAAGCTCAACATGGTCAGCTACTGGTGCTACGTCCCGGGCGGCCTGATCATGCTGGCGAGCTTCTTCGTCCCCGGCGGCGCCGCCAACTCCGGCTGGACGTCGTATCCGCCTCTTTCCGACATCGCCACCATGGGCCAGACCTTCTGGCTCTTCGGAATGGTGTTTCTCATCACCTCATCGCTCCTCGGATCGATCAACTTCATCGTCACCATCCTGCAGCTCCGGGTGAAGGGGATGACGCTGATGCGCTTCCCCTTCTTCGTCTGGACCCAGCTGGTGACCTCGTTCCTGCTGCTGCTGGCCTTCCCGCCGCTCGAGGCGGCCGCGGTGCTGCAGCTCATGGACCGCCTGGCCGGGACGAGCTTCTTCCTCCCCAGCGGACTGGTGGTCAGCGGCGAGATCCTGAAGAACGCCGGCGGGGGCAACCCGCTGCTGTGGCAGCACCTCTTCTGGTTCCTGGCGCATCCCGAGGTGTACGTGCTGATCCTGCCGGCGATGGGCATCGTCTCGGAGATCATCGCCAACAACACCCGCAAGCCGCTGTGGGGCTACCGCTCGCTGGTCGGTGCGTTGGTCTTCCTCGGATTCATGTCCTTCGTGGTGTGGGCGCACCACATGTTCCTCACCGGTATGGGGACCACCATCAGCGCCTTCTTCCAGACCACCACGATGATCATCTCCATCCCGTCGGTGATCATCCTGAGCGCCCTCTTCATCTCGTTGTGGGGCGGCTCGATCCGATTCAACACCCCGATGCTCTTCGCCCTGGCCTTCCTGCCGATGTTCGGCATCGGCGGGCTCACCGGACTGCCGCTCGGCCTGGCCAGCGCGGACATCCACCTCCACGACACCTACTACGTCATCGGCCACTTCCATTACGTCGTCGCGCCGGGGACGATCTTTGCCTTGCTGGCCGGGGTCTACTACTACTTCCCGAAGTTCACCGGGCGGAGGCTGAACGAGTTCTGGGGGAAGGTGCACTTCTGGGTCTCGTTCGTCTGCATCAACGGCATCTTCATGCCGATGTTCGCGCAGGGACTGGCGGGCGTGTCGCGCAGGCTGTACGACGGCGGCGCTCAGTACGCGCACGCCAAGACCATCGCCGAGCAGACCAACCCGTTCATGTCGATCTGCGCGGTGGGGCTGCTCTTCGCGCAGGTTCCCTTCATCATCAACTTCTTCTGGAACGCCTTCCAGGGCCTGCGCGGCAAGCGCACCGTCGACTCCAATCCGTGGCAGGCCACGACACTCGATTGGGCCGCGACCACCTCGCCGCCTCTCGGCCACGGCAATTTCGCGCGCGCGCCGGTGGTCTACCGCGGGCCGTACGAGTACAGCGTGCCCGGCGATCCGGCCGGCTTCATCCCGCAGCATGTGCCTGACACCCCCGCCCCGCCGCCCGCGGTGATCGGCGGCGTGATTCCCGCGACGGCCGTCGCGCAGAGGGAGATCTAGCAATGGCCGACGCGCACGCGCACGCCGCACATCACGAGCTGGAGATCCCGTACAACGTCCATCCGCGGCCGGACACCGGGCTGTACAACGCCAAGTTCGGCATCTGGCTCTTCCTGGCGTCGGAGGTCATGCTCTTCGGCGCGCTCTTCTCGTCGTACATCCTGCTGCGCACCAGCGCCGCGCACTGGCCGCGCGGCTGGGAGTTCCTCAGCGTGACCGCGGCGACCATCAACACCTTCGTGCTGATCGCCTCGAGCGTCACGGTGATCATGGCCTGGTCGTATCTGCGGCTCGGCAATCTGAAGTTGGGGCGGATCTACATCGGCGCGACGCTCTTCCTGGCGGCGCTCTTCCTGGTCTTCAAGGGGATCGAGTACTCGCACGAGTTCCACCAGCACCGCTTCCCGAGCACGAACACCTTCATGGCCATCTACTTCACGCTGACCGGCCTGCATGGGCTGCACGTCATCGGTGGGATGGTGGTCTTCGCCTACTTCCTCTTCTTCGGCCACAAGATGTGGCAGACCGAGCGGGAGCGGTACATCAACCGCATCGAGGTCGTCGGCCTCTACTGGCACTTCGTCGACCTGGTGTGGATCTTCCTTTTCCCCAGCCTGTATCTGATGTAGGAGGACTCGATTGACTGAGCACGCTGCCGCCGAACCGACGCCTCCCGCGCACGAGCAGGCCCATCACGGGTACACGCCCGAAGAGATCCGCAAGGAGATGCGGGTCTACATCAGCGTCTTCATCGGCCTGGCGGTGCTGACCATCGTCACCGTCGTGGCCTGCTACAAGTTCGAGCTTCCGGTGCACACGGCGATCGTGGTGGCGCTGATCATCGCGACGATCAAGGGTTTCCTGGTCGCCGGCTTCTTCATGCACCTGCTGACGGAGCGGAAGGTGATCTTTGGCGTCCTGATCCTGACGGTGTTCTTCTTCGCCGTGCTCCTGTGGGGCCCCACGCACAACAACTACGACATGTTCGGGAGATGATCGATGTCCCTGCGGATCTTCCACATCATCTTCATCATCGCGTCGTTCGGCCTGTCGCTCTTCGTCGCGTTGTGGGGATTCCGCGAATGGTCGGCCACGCGCAGCAGCGCGGCGCTGACGCTGGCGGTGGTGTTCGTGGTTTCCGCGGCGGCGCTGGTGGGGTATGGGATGGTCGCGGTGCGAAAGTTGAGGAACCTATGAGTTGGGTTGCGAGGTTGCGAGGTTGCGGGGTTGCGCGGCAGGCGAAGCGGAGCGCTGCGCAACCGCGCAACCGCGCAACCGCGAAACCCCTCCTCGCGCTGCTCCTCCTCCTCGCGTTCCTCGCGGCGCCCACGGCATCCGCCTGCCCCGTCTGCTACGGCAATCCCGATTCCCTGATGACCAAGGGCTCCGACAACGCCATGCTGTTCATGCTGGGGATCGTGGGGTTCGTGCAGCTCGGGTTCGTCGGCCTTTTCTTCACCTTCTGGCGCCGATCGCGCGCGTTGCGGCGCCGGCGTGAGTCGTTCCGAGTCATCGACGGGGGAGTGAACTGATGGAGAAGTTTCTCGGACAGTGGATGCCCATCGACGCGTCGGAGCACGGCGCGGAGCTCGATCGCCTCCTCGGCATCGTGCACTGGCTGATGCTCATCCTGTTCGTCGTTTGGGGCGCGTACTTCGTGTACGCACTGTGGCGCTTCAACGCCAAGCGCAACCCGCAGGCCAGCTATCACGGCGCGCAGTCGCATGTGTCGACGTACGCCGAGGGCGGTATAGCGATCGTCGAAGTGGTCTTGCTGGTGGCGTTCTCCATTCCCGCCTGGTATCGCTGGACCAAGCCGCCCGGCAAGGAGAAGAATCCGCTGGAGGTCCACGTGGTGGCCGAACAGTTCGCCTGGAACGTCCACTATCCCGGCGCCGACGGCGTTTTCGGCCGCCGCAACGTCAAGCTCACCACGTCGTCCAACCCGCTCGGCCTCGACCTCACCGACCCGCGGGCGCAGGACGACGTCGTCACCCTCAATCAGTTTCACGTGGAGCTCGACCGCGACACGATCGTCAAAGTCAGCTCCAAGGACGTCATTCATAGCTTCAAGTTGCCGGTGATGCGCGCCGAGCAGGATGCCATCCCCGGCCTCGACGTGAACATTCACTTCAAGCCGATCAGGACGAACAACGGCGACCGCTGGGAGATCGCCTGCGCGCAGCTCTGCGGCCTCGGCCACTACCGCATGCGCGGCGAGATCCACGTCGACAAGAAGGCCGACTTCGATGCCTGGCTGGCGAAAGAGCCAACGGCGAAAGTCTCCATCGGTTCATGATCAATTCGAAAAACAACGCGGTCCGGTACTCCGGCGAGACGTCGGTCTGGCTTCGGCGCTTCACGAAGCTCGTCGCCGCCTGGGCGGTGTTCCTCCTCTTCGCCGGCGCGCAAGTGACCTCCACCGGATCGGGTCTGGCGGTCCCTGACTGGCCGCTGTCGTACGGCATGCTCTTTCCGCCGATGATCGGCGGGATCTTCTACGAGCACGGGCACCGGATCGTGGCCGGCGTCTTCGGCATCCTGACGCTGATCCAAGCGTTCTGGCTGCGCAAGCCGCTGGGGTGGGCGCTCTTCGGGACGACCGTGGTCCAGGCGCTCATCGGCGGTTTGACGGTGAAACTGCTGCTTCCGAAGCCGGTCTCCATCTCCCACGCGCTGGTGGCGGAGATCGCCTTCGCGCTGGCGGTGGCCATCGCCTTCTTCGCCTCGCGGTTCTATCGCGACCTGCGCGGCGTGGAGCGCGGTGCGGCGCCGATCGCGACGACGAACGCCCTGGTGGCGATCGTCTTCCTGCAGATCTTCGCCGGCGCGATGGTCCGCCACTTCGGCGCCGGCCTGGCCATTCCTGACTTCCCGCTCTCGTTCGGACGGATCGTCCCGCCGCTCGCGGAGCTGCCGGTCGTCATCAACTTCATCCACCGCTGCGGCGCGGTGGTCGTGCTCGCCGCGTCGGTCGCCACATTCGTCCGCCTCCGCCGGTACGCCGCGCACCATCCGCTGCGGCAGCTTGCGACGCTGCTCCTCGTGGTCGTCGCCATGCAGATCTTTCTCGGCGGCGCGACCATCTGGAGCGGCCGCCGGCCGATGATCACCAGCCTGCACGTGGTGACCGGCGCCGCGACCTTCGCCCTCTCCCTGGTCCTCGCGCTGACCGCCCGCACCGTCGGCTGGCGCTCGAGCCGCAAGCAACCGGGATCACTTCTGGGGAGCGAGGTGGCGGCATGACGGCGATTCCGTTGACCGTTGGCCGTCGGTCGTTGGCCGATTACCTGGAGCTCTCCAAGGCCCGCATCGTCGCTATGGTATTGGTTACTACAGCGGCGGGCTTCGCCATGGGATCGCATCCGATGAATTGGATGCTGCTCGTCAACACCCTGGTGGGCACGGCGCTGGTAGCGGCGGGGACGAACGCGCTGAATCAGTACGTCGAGCGCGAGCATGACGCAAAGATGCACCGCACCCGCTTCCGCCCGCTACCCGACGGCCGCATCAAGCCGCGCGCCGCGCTGCTGTTCTCCTCAGCTATATCACTGATCGGTACAGTGTATCTGGGCCTCGCCGTGAACTGGCTCACCGCGGCCCTCGGCGCGCTCACCCTCACCAGCTACATCTTCGTCTACACGCCGCTCAAGCGCGTCTCGACCATCTGCACCCTCATCGGCGCGATCCCCGGCGCCATCCCGCCGCTCATGGGCTGGACCGCCGCCACCGGCCACCTCGGGATCCCAGGCTGGATCGCCTTCGCCATCGTCTTTCTCTGGCAGTTGCCGCATTTCATGGCCATCAGTTGGATCTACCGCGAGGACTACGGCCGCGCCGGATTCGCCATGCTCGCCGTGCGCGACGCCGACGGCCGCGCCACCGCGCGCCAGGCGATTTTCTACAGCGTGTTGCTGGTCGGCGTCAGCGCGCTGGTGGGCGCCGGGGCCGTCGTCGCCAGTGCGGCGCTCCTGGCGATGAGCATCGTCTTCGCCGCGAGCCGCACCACACGCAATGCGCGGCGGCTGTTCCTGACCTCCAACCTCTACCTCGTCATCGCCATGGTCTTCCTCGTTTTCGGATGATCCGCCGTCTCGCCTTCGCCGCCGCGCTCCTCACAGCCGCCTGCACCCACGAATCGGACCTCCCGAAGCTCTTCCCGGTGCCGAATGCCGCGCTGGTCGACGAGAGCGGCAAGACGGTGCGCCTCGACGCGAACCGCGGCTACGTCACGGTCTACGACTTCATCTTCACCAACTGCGCGGGGACCTGTCCGATGATGACCGCCACCATGCGCCGGCTGACGCCGAAGGTGAGCAAGGATGCGAAGGTGCGCTTCGTCTCCATCAGCGTCGACCCCGACCGCGACACCCCCGCCATCCTGCGCGACTACGCCTCGCGCTTCCGCAATGACCCGCGCTGGACGTTCCTCACCGGCGACAAAGCGGCCATCGTCGATCTGTCCGTCAACGGATTCAAGCTCGCCGCAGGCGGGCCGCCGCAGCCCGGCAACGAGCCGCTATTGCACAGCTCGAAACTGATCGTCGCCGACAAAAACGGCACGATCCGCGAGTACTACGGCGCGCTGAACGACGACGCGCCGGAGCATGTCGCGGCGACGATCAGCGACCTGCTGCGGGAGTGAAGGGGTCGCGGACGTCGAGAAACTCGAAGCGGCGAAAATCGCGATCGCTGGTGTAGAGAACGCGGATGTCGTGCTGCCGGAGGATCGTGGCGATGTGGGCATCGGGAACGACGTTTTCCCGCGCGGTCAGCGACGCCGTGATCTCCCGATATTCGTCGAAGAATCCTTCCCGCTCCGAAAGGAAGCGAACGTTTGGAAGGGCAGCGAGTGTGTCGAGATTCGCCAGCGCCTCCTCCGGTGTGAGCGGGTGCCGAAAGATCCGAGGATGCGTGGCGATCCGGAGATATCCGAGCGCCACCGGATACGGAATGCCGAGCAGTTCCCGACGCGCGGAAGTTTCTTTCAGGAAGCGGATGGCGGCGTCATGGCGCGGCGCATCGGCGTCTGACGCGTAGAGCAGCAGGTTGACGTCGATCGCGTAGCTCATTCGCGAGGCGGGTCATTTGGCTCGTCGAGGATCGCCCACACCGCCTCTTTGTCGTCCATGGAAACGCGCGGTTGCATCGAACGGGTGTTCCAGCGGAACCGGCGCGGCACCGCCGGCGTTTTACGCGCGGCCAACGCGTCGGCGAGAAGACTGCTGGCCACCGCCCCGAGGGAAGTGCCTTCCCTTTCCTGAATTTTCTTCAGTTCTTCGAGGACCGGTGCATCGATGTCGATCGTTGTCCTGGGCATGATGCATGATGCTAGCAAGTTTGATGCGAGCGCATCAAGTCGCGCAATAGGCGCAAAAAGGGCAGGATCGCTCCTGCCCTTCGTCAACTGCTTTGGCTGATTGGCTTACGCCTTGACGACGTTCGCGGCCTGGAGGCCTTTGGGGCCCTGGACCAAATCGAACTCGACGGCGGCGCCTTCAGGAAGCGAGCGGAAGCCCGCGCCCTGGATCGCGGAAAAGTGGACGAACACGTCGTCCCCGTTCTCGCTGGTGATGAAACCGAAGCCTTTGGCGTCGTTGAACCACTTCACATTTCCAGTCGTACGCATTGGGTGAATCTCCTTTCTGTGCTGCCCGTCGGAGATTCAAAGCAACCTTCTCGTCTCGCCTGGCAAATCACTGAATCGCTGATGGGGGCCGCAACGGGAGAGGGTGGCCTCGAATTCCACTAAGATGCCGGCGTGACCCTGGTCGACGTTCTCCCCGCCGTCAACGCCTCGCTCAACGCCACCTGCGGCGCCTGCCTGATGACCGGCTACGTCTTCATGCGCCGGCGGCAGATCCAGCTCCACCGCCGCTTCATGCTCCTGGCCTGCATCCTGGCGGTCGTCTTTCTCGCGTGCTACGTCCTCAACCACGTCCTGCGGCAGGGGATGGTCACGCACTTCACCGCGACCGGATGGCCGCGCCCGCTTTACTTCAGCATCCTCATCTCTCACACCATCCTCGCCGTCACCATCGTCCCGCTGGCGATCTGGACGGTGATCAACGGCCTCCGGATGCGCGTCCCCCAGCACCGCCGCGTGGCGCGCTGGACCTTTCCGCTCTGGATGTACGTTTCCGTGACGGGCGTTCTGGTGTACTTTTTCCTCTACCAGTGGTTCCCGCCGGCATGACGCAGACACCGATTCTCGATTCCGACCTCGATCCCGATCCGTTCGTGCAGTTCGAACGATGGTTCGAGGCCGCGCGGGCGGCGATCCCCGCCGAGGCGCTGCCGGAGGCGATGACCGTGGCGACGTCGAATCTCGACGGCGAAGTCAGCGCCCGGGTCTGCCTGCTGAAAGGCTTCGACAAGCGCGGCTTCGTCTTCTACACCAACTACAGCAGCCGCAAGGGGCAGCAGATCCACGACAACCCGCGCGCGGCGCTCTGCTTCTGGTGGCAGCCGCTCGAGCGGCAGGTGCGGGTCGAGGGCGTGGCGGTGAAGGTCAACGAGGAGGAGTCGGACGTCTACTTCGCCACGCGCCCGCGCGGCAGCCAGCTCGGCGCGTGGTGCTCGGACCAGAGCCAGATCGTCTGCGGCGGCCGCGCCATCCTCGACACGAAGTTCGAGGAGCTGTCGACGACTTACCGCGACCGTCCGATCCCCCGTCCGCCGCACTGGGGCGGCTACCGGGTCATCCCGCTGTTCTTCGAGTTCTGGCAGGGACGGGTCGACCGGCTCCACGACCGGTTCTCCTACCGGCTCCGGGCCGATGCGAAGGACTGGGTGATCGATCGCCTGGCGCCGTGAAACGCATCCTCTTCTTGTGCACCGGCAACGCCGCGCGCAGCCAGATGGCCGAGGCGATCGCGCGCAACTTTCATGGCGACGCGGTGGACGCTGTCTCCGCCGGCTCGCGGCCGGCGGGGTGGGTGCATCCGCTGGCCATCCGGGCCATGGCCGAGGTAGGCGTCGACATCCAGGACGCGGAGTCGAAATCGGCCGCGCAGTTCATCGACCAGCCGTTCGATGTGGTAGTGACAGTCTGCGACTCCGCCGCGCAGGATTGTCCGCTCTGGCCGGGCGCGGCGCGCATCGAGCACTGGCCGATCGAGGATCCCTCGTTCGGCGACAATGCGCTGGAGCGGTTTCGGGAGACGCGGGAGGAGCTGGCAGGGCGGATCGAGGAGCTGGTCTCCAGTTTATCCTGACGCCGCAGGCGTCAGGATCTGGCGCCGCCCGCGAACGATCACTGTCACCATGGGTAGTATCCAGATAGTTCTGCAAAAGAAAGGGCGCAGGAGGACTCCGGTACAGGTCAAGTCGCCGAGCCACGATCCCAGTTCTCGTGCATCTCAACGGCCGGGTGGGCTTTCGCGACGCGCTGCCTGCGCTTGAGTGCTCTCCTGTTTCTCGTTTTTGTTGCGCAGCTCAACAGTGATCGATTCACGCGATCGGAACGCTTGAAGGCGACGGCAGCTCAAAAGGTCTCTCCCCGATATCATCTCGCAGGGACGCGCTGATCCAGAGATCGAATGAACGATGTAAAACTTTGCGGATGGGGGTAGGAAAATGGTCGCTCGCGACACTCCATATACGAGAAGGCAGCAACCACCACGTTGACAGCCGTGGCCGCCGGAGGTTTGTAACGCGCCTCTGCCTTGAAGCTTGACCTCCACGAATTCTGGATACTCGCACGACAACGGAAGCGCAACTGCGCCGAGGAGCAAAAAGAATGAGCCAACGGTTTGCCAGAACTGCGGAACACGTGTCGGAGGGTCACCCTGACAAGTTCTGCGATCAGGTTGCGGATCGGATTTTGGATGAGGTGCTAGCTGGAGCGGCGAAACAGGACAAGGACAAGCCGCCACAGGATCCGCTAAATGCGGTACTTCTTGGTGTCCGCACGGCAATTGAATGCCTCGTAAAAGACAACCTCCTCATCGTGTCAGGCGAAGTGAAGCTCACGCCCGAAATCCAGGGGGACCTCGACATCATCAAGCTCGCCCGCAAGGTCTGGAAAGAAGTTGGTTACGGTGACATCTGGAACGGCGGGTACGGCGACGAGGATGCGGAGCAAGTGAACGGAGAGTTGACCGTCATCAACCATATCCGGGCGCAATCGAAAGATATCGGAAAGGGCGACAAAACACGCACTGAAAAAACGAAGGAAGCAGGGACGGGCATCGACCAAGGCGGCGCGGGCGATCAAGGAATCATGGTCGGCTACGCCACGGATGAGACGCCTGAGTTGATGCCGCTGGAGTGGGTGCTCGCGCGCGATCTTTGCCGGAAGCTGCGCGAGCTTCGTCTCAATCAGACCTTGGATTGGCTTCGCTCTGACTGCAAAACACAAGTCTCGCTCGATGCCGCCGGAGTCGTCCGAAGCGTCATCATTGCCGCGCAGCATTCGCCGAAGATCACCGTCAAGGAGATGGAGCAGCAACTGCGTGATCAGGTCGTTACACCCGTCATTGGCAAGAAAGTGGATGACATTCGAATCAACGGCACGGGGCGATTCGTCGTTGGCGGGCCGACCGGTGACGCCGGTGTGGTTGGCCGCAAGATTGTAATCGACGCGTATGGACCGCGCGTTCCGGTAGGCGGTGGCGCGTATTCGGGGAAGGATCCAACGAAGGTTGATCGCAGTGCCGCGTACATGTGCCGGCACATAGCCAAGGCCGTCGTCCAAAACAAGATCCAAGGAGCCCGAGAGTGTACGGTCAGCCTGGCGTACGGAATCGGCCAGCACAAGCCAGAGATGTTCACCGCCATCACCGATGCGGGTGTGGACATCGCGAACGCGGTCAAAGACGCCTTGAACCTGAACGACGCGAACGATCGTTCGCCGCTGTCGCCGAAGGCAATCATCGAGCGACTGGGGTTGCGAGAACCGAAGGGATGGAGCTACTGCCTGACAGCTTCGTATGGCCACTACGGTCGCGACATGTTTCCGTGGGAGCAGCCATTCAAGATCTGATCTCTGCCACAATGGTGCAGAAAGGTCTTTCTGGATGTTGAACGTCTCACCAGACTTGCTCAGACTCGGATTGTCGACCGCGGTAGTCCTGGCTCGAGATGTTACCAACTCCCCGGCAAACGCGGTCTTGGCCGACTACCGTCGATCGGTCGGGCGGCACCTGTCGGCACATTGGAAGAATCGGTCACTCTCTTCCGATCCGACCCTACACGAATATGAGCGCATTCACAGGCTATTCGACGTCGCTAATGAACCATCGGCCCCTGAAAAATTGTTGCGATACGTCCGGCGGCATCAAGACTTCACCGCGGCCGGCACTGTCGTCGATTGCTACAACATCGTATCCGCAAAGACTCTGCTTTCCATCGGCGCGCATGACTTGGCGAAGTTGAAGACGCCAATCACTCTGCGGCCCGTTGAATCCACGGACGTTTTCATCCCTTTGGGCGAGAGCGAACCGAAGTCCTGTTCGGGCGAGTACGCGTATGTCGATCCGGATGGTCGCATCATCTGCCGGATGGAGGTTCTCCAGGGTGATTTCACGAAGGTCGACGCAACATCTCACGACATCGCTTTCTTCCTTCAGGGGAATCGCGAGATCCCGCCGCAGGATCTTCTTACCGGAGCTTGGCTCCTAGCGGAACTGACAGAGCGTTTCTGCGGCGGAACGGCCGAACTGGTTTCGTTTCAGGAGCCCACGACATGAAGCCGCTCATTGACATTGAGGATTTTGTGCGCCTCGACTTGCGAGTAGGCACTACGGTTGAGATCCATCCGCTCGCGTCGTTGCCTCATCTGACGGTGATTACCGTGCAGATCGACGAACGCGTCGAGGCATTGGCCCCTACCAGCAGGATCGCGGGAGTGTCACCGGGAACGCAAGTCGTTATTGCGACGAAGCTCCATCCACTTGCGGTTTGCGATTCCCGCTTCAACGCGCTCCTCCTCACAGCGGTTTCTCGAGAGGTTGCGGTTCCGAACGGGAGCCGCGTGTCTTGAAGAAGCTCCTCGTAACCTGCGGTCTACCGTACGCGAACGGCCCGATCCATATCGGCCATCTCGTCGAATACATCCAGGCCGACATCTGGGTGCGGTACTGGCGGCTGCGAGGGCGGGACGTCGTCTATTTCTGTGCCGACGATACCCACGGTACGCCCATCATGATGCGAGCCTGGACGGAGGGTATTACGCCTGAGGAGCTGATCGAGCGTGTCTGGCACGAGCACCGGCGCGATTTCGCCGGCTTCGGGATCGAGTTCGATCTCTACCACAGCACACACTCTTCGGAGAACCGCGAGCTCTCCGAAGAAATGTATCGGGCACTCAGCAGGAACGGCCACATCGTGAGGCGCGAGATCGAGCAGGCGTACTGCCCGAGCGACGAGATGTTTCTGCCGGACCGCTACATTCGCGGTAAGTGCCCGAATTGTGGAGCGGACGATCAGTACGGAGACGCCTGCGAGGTCTGTTCGAAGACGTATACGCCTCGCGATCTCATTGACCCGTACTGCGCGCGCTGTCACTCCGCGCCTGAGTGGCGCAAGTCTATGCATCTGTTCTTCCGCCTGAGCGATTTTACCGATCGTCTGCAGCAGTGGCTGCGCGCGGGCCACGTCCAGGAGGAGGTTGCGAACAAGCTCAAGGAGTGGTTCGAGGCGGGCCTACAGGACTGGGATATTTCCCGCGATGCCCCATACTTCGGCTTCGAGATCCCCGATTACCCGGGCAAGTACTTCTACGTCTGGCTCGACGCCCCGGTCGGCTACATGGCGACCACGCTCGCCTGGTGCCGCAACCGCGATGCGGACTTCGACGCCTACTGGCGCCGCGAGAATGAGAGCGAGGTCGTCCACATCATCGGCAAAGACATCATCTACTTCCATGCCCTTTTCTGGCCTGCCACGCTGATGGGATCAGGCTTTCGCACGCCGTCGGAACTAGCGGTGCACGGTTTTCTCACCGTGGACGGCGAGAAGATGTCAAAGACGCGCGGCACGTTCATCAACGCATCGACGTACCTGGAACAGCTTGACCCGCAGTATCTGCGCTACTACTACGCGGCGAAACTCAATGCGCGAGTCGAGGATCTCGACCTAAATTTCGATGACTTCGTCCAGCGGGTCAACAGCGACCTCGTGGGCAAGCTGGCCAATATCCCCAGCAGAACGCTCGCCATCCTGCACAAGAGCTGCGGCGGGCGCCTTGGCCGGCTCGATGCCAACGGTCGCGCGATCGTGACGCGAATCCGGCAACGCTGTGGAGAGGTCGGTACGCTGTACGCGAAGCGTGAGTTCAGCCAGGCCGTGCGGCTTATCGCTGAGATGGCGGACGAGATCAATGTCTTTCTGCAGGAACATGCACCCTGGCAGACGGTCAAAGAGGATGCCGCCGGGGCAGCGACGGCCTGCACAGCAGCGCTGAACGCCTTCCGAATCCTCGCTACGCTCTTGCAGCCGATCCTCCCTGATTGGGGAGTTCGGGTGGCCCGAATGTTCGATCTGCCGGCGCTGACCTGGGATAGGATCGCCGAGGACTTGGAGGATCGTGCGGTTCTGCCCTACGAGCGGCTGGTCGACCGCGTGGAGCCGTCCCGAGTGGAGGCCGTGGTCGAGGCCTCGAGAGAGAGTCTCAAGCCCGGTATGTCAGCTACCGAGCAGCCGCCCATTGTACTCACCCTCGACGCTCTCCTGAGCTGCGAGATCGCGGCACTCCTCGTCGTGGGGGTCGATAGCCCGCCCAGCAACAAGGGCGGGTACGTCCGTTTACTCTTGGCGGGAGGCGATGTCACACGTACTGTTGTGGCTCGCATAGGCAGCTCTGCCAGTTTTCAGCATCTCGTTGGAAAGAGTGTGCTAACGCTTACCAATCTAAAACCGAAGATAATCCAGGGGGAAGAGTCGCAAGCGATGATATTAGCGAGCGAGGTGGGGGGGCGGCCGGCACCGCTGATGTCGGATAGGGAAAATGTATGAGCGTTTTTGCCTGGCTGCTCACAAAGAAATTCGAGTGTGTCACTTCACCGTGGTCGGACAGAGCCTCATTAAGGCGACAGGCTCTGCAAGTCGCTAAGCGCAGGCATTTGGCCAGTGCGGAGTGTCATTAGTGAGACTCTTCGACGTGGCACAACCCATCATGGGCAAGGAAATCCGGATACCGTTTGCCATGCGTGCTGCGCTCGGGTGGCACACGGGAGCCAAGCTGGTGTGTTGGACTCACCATGGCGATCTCAAGGTACTCCAACGCCCGAAGCAAATGTCCATCTCAGCGTACATGCCTAACAGCCGGGAACTCTGGCATTTGGCCGCGCGGTTTCATGACCGTCTCGGTCTCCTAGCCGATTTAACGGCGGCATTAGCGGACCTTCAGATCGATGTCATCGGATGTCGTGCATCAACTCAGTTCCATCACGCCGAACTTCGTGTTGACTTGGATATAGACACGTCCGCGTATGAGTCCGAATTCGACCTCACACGGCAGGAACGACTCGATTTTCCAGCCCGACGCCTCAGAGAGCTACATGCCCGTCTGCTATGTCTATTCATCAAGGATATCGTGTTCTTCCCAGACGGCAAGCCGATACTGCGCATAACGCGAAATCCGCTTCTCCGAGCAACCGTCAGCGCCGATTCACGGCATGACATCCTGCTCCGCGCGCACGGGTTGTGCGAATTGCCGCGCGCGGTGCTGGATGAGATCGAGCTGCATTTCGCCCAAAGGCTGACGGCGTCACAGAAGGCACGCGCGCACGATCCGCGCCCCTTGGTAATGCTGGCGGCAGATGCGCGCTGGGGAGTAGTGGACGCGACGATTTTCTATCGAAACACGGGGTACAGACATATTCGCGTGAACGCTGCCGATCAATCCGATACGTTGCAGCTAGTCACGAGTCAGCTAAAGCGCGTGGGTTTCAATATTCTGCAGCTTTACTCACGCGCGATCGCAAACACAGGCCGGATCTGGATCGATCTCCTGGTGCATCTCGCGGACGACCGTGCCGGCGACGACGCGCGCCTCATGGCATTCATCCGAGGCGTGTTTAGAGACAAGTCGCTGAGATCGCTGGCATTGGAGGCCACTTTCCCTAGACCAATGTCACGGCGTGCGGCTAGGCGGCTCCGCTGATTAAACTGTCGATAACCCGAATGATCCGCGAAGCCGAGGCAACCGCCGTTCACGAGGCGATCGCTGCCCGCAAGCAAGGCGGTTTTCCTGAGAAGGTCGCTTGGGAGGCTCGCAGCAGGTACCTTCACACGCTCTATTCCGAGTTTCGCACGCTCGCCGACGACATTGAGGGAAAGGTTGTGTTCATATCCTATAGCGTCCAGTCAGGCGAAATATATTTCAAACACATGGAGGAGCTACTGAGGCAATCGGGCTTCACGGTTGTGACCGGCTTCCGGTCACATCCCGGCGACAAGAGTAACGTCATCAAGCGAGTTCGCGCTCAGATAGGCCGCAGCGCCGTGTACTTGGGCATTCTTACCAAAGAAATGCAAGTGCGCCTTAGTAACGTCAAGCGAGGGCGCCACCGTGAAGACGAGTATCGCTGGACGCCGAGCGTGTGGACGATGGAAGAAAAGGGCATGGCGTTGGCTTTGGACAAGCCGCTGGTTCTCATGGTCGAGAACGGTATACATGATGACTTCTGGTTAAAGACTGCGCCTGAGAGCATACATCACAAGTTCGATAGGGAGAGCTATATCGATGTGGCGGAGGCGGTGCACGAAGCGATAGTACAGCGGTATATCGAAAGCGGGTTAAAGCGTGGCGCCATTCGGTGAAGCGTATGAGAGGTTTGAACGCCAGAGCTTGCGCACGTCCGAAAGGTGATGGTCCTGGGTGTCGTTCGCTCTGGTTGGTTGCCAGCTCCACGACTCGTGAGCCAGCCGACTATGCTGGCAGGAGCAGTGATCTCACATGACGCCTGAGAGGAACCGTCGCGACGCCGGACCGGGGCTTGAGTTCGAGCACAATTCCGATCTCAGCCCGGGTGAGCCATACCTTGCAGCGATGCCGCACATGCGTGCGGCTTTTGGCTACGAGAAAACGAGCAATCTATTCGGCTATTACGACGGTGTCGCAAATGCCGAGCATAGGGTATTGCGGCGAACTGGGATGGTGTCGCTAATACTTGGCGGTGTCGCTCTGAGCGGTATTGTGATTAAACTCATGGTAGGGGCGCTCGGGCACAGCATGCCGCTAAGTCTGATCGCTTTATTCGAGGCGGCCGCTCTTGGCTCAATTGTTCTGGCGCTCGGGCCATGGTTCAGTAGAACACGAACGAAGTGGCTCACGGCGCGCTTTATGACGGAACAGATTCGCCAATGGCAGTTTCAGCTGCTGCTTGACGGCCGGCTACTTTCACAGGCGATGTCAAATCGTGACGCGTTTGAGGCGGAGCGAACTCAGCGATGGGCCCGCTTTGAATCACAAGCCGTCAGCGCAGAAGGCACAATGAACTCCTTCGCGGACGGCGAAGTTCTGGAATTTTATCACGATATTTCACCGTATGGCGAACCGGAGGCGGCTGAGGAGACTCTTCGCGCCTACATGGATCTCCGGTTCCACAAGCAGCTTGCCTATTTCAACCTCAAACGCCAGGAGCTGATGCGACGCGACGGCTGGGTTGAGGCGCTCTCGCGTTGGTCGCTCTTTATGGCACTGGTGCTTGCATCAGGCCAACTTCTCATTGTTGCGTGGAATTGGATCTCATGCTGTTTGCCACACGGTCTAGATGTGCTATTGGGCGCAGCCGCTCTCTGGCTGGTCGTTTGCAGCGCGTCAGTGCGCATTTACCAGCATGCGATGCACTTAGCAGAGCAAATCGAGCATTACGAAACAAAGTGGCTGGGGTTGGTAATTTTGAAGACGCAGTTCGACGCTGCAGGTAGCGTCGAGGAGAAACTTGGTGTCATGCGTCAGGTCGAGGTGCTCGAAATTGATGAATTACGAGAGTTTTTGCGGCAAATGCGAAAGACGAGCTACCTGCTTTGAATAAGGTGAGGTCACGATGAGCAATTTCGGGAGGGTGTCGCTGCGCGAGCAGTTGACAACGCGATTTCCTATCGTTGGCCACTAGAGAGAGGCTGGCGGACGCAGGTGCATGCTGAAGGTCGATGGTCTCGATTCATCGCCACGCGCGTTCCTAGGATTTCAGGTGCGAGGTTTCTCCGTGCCGACATCGAGAACGAGGGTCTTGGAGATCCGATCGCGAGTTTCCACTCGACTCTGCAAACGGCGGCGCGACGCCGAGTCGAAATCGGCCGCGCAGTTCATCGACCAGCCGTTCGACGTGGTGGTGACTGTCTGCGACTCCGCCGCGCAGGATTGCCCGCTTTGGCCTGGCGCGGGGCGCATCGAGCACTGGCCCATCGAGGATCCGTCGTTCGGCGCCGGCGATGGGTGGGAGCGGTTCCGGGAGACGCGGGACGAGCTGGAGCGGCGGATCGAGGAGCTGGTCTCCAGTTTATCCTGACGCCGCAGGCGTCAGGATAAACTCAAAGCCCCACCGCCGCATCCGGCACCACCACCCGGAGCGATCGCGGCACGATCTCCACGGTCAGCGATTCCGGCAGCGTCATCGGCTCGCCGTCGAGGTGCGCCGGGCCGGCGCTGTCGCGCACGATCTCCACCCGCCGCCCGCGCATGGTGACCACGCCGCGCGCGCGATGGAGCCGCCCGGCGAAGAGGCGCGCCATCAGCAGCGGGGCGGTGAGGAACGTGGCGCGCTCGACCACGGTGACGTCGAGCATGCCGTCCTGCAGCGACGCCAGCGGCGCGATGCGCGCGTTGTTGCCGTACTGGCTGGCGTTCGCCACCGCGACGACCAGCGCCCGTCTCTTCGTCCATGTCCCATCGATCGCGATCGCGTACTCCTCCGACGCATAGCCGGCGAAACCGCGCAGGCCGACGCGGACATACGTGGCGAAGCCGCGCGCGCCGGCGTTTGCGAAAGCGTCGGCGATCCAGGCGTCGAACCCGAGTCCCATCGTCCCGACGAACGGTGCGCCGTTGACGGTGGCGGTATCGATGCTCTCGATGCGCATGCCGCGGCAGGCGCGCAGCGAGGCGCGGGGGTTCATCGGCAGTCCGAGGTGGCGGGCGAAGCCGTTGCCGGAGCCGATGGGGAGGACGCCGAGGGCCACCGGCGTGCCGATCAGCCGCTTCGCCACCTCGTGCACCGTCCCGTCGCCGCCGACGGCGTACACGGCGTCGACGCGCTCGGCGATCGCGCGCGAGATCACCTCATCGAGCGCGTCGCAGGGAAGAATCTGCGCGTTCCATTCGCCGCACGACGCGCGGATGAGTGCCTCGACGTCGCGCCGGCGCCTCGCGCCCGCGCGCGGATTTACCAGGAAGAGGACGTTCACGCCGCGGCCGGTTCGCGATGCCGGTCGAACCACCACGCCCACAGCGGCAGCAGCCAGCCGCTCAGCGCGCCCCAGGCGAGCACCCGCTCGTTGGGCGGCGGCGTGGCCGATGCGTTGTAGATGTAGAACGCGGCGATGAAGATGATGAAGGCCCACATGCCGATGGAGCCGATGCGATCGCGCGGCGTGGTCGTGTCGCGGTAGATGAGGATGCCGACGGCGAACATCGCCGATTCCACCGCAATCGTGGCAATGGGATGGTTCCAGAGTCCCAGTCCGACTTTCGGCCCGCCGGGATAGAGCGGGAGGTCGGGGCGATGGGTGATCCAGTCGAGCACCCAGTGGCTGAAGACGCAGACGCCGACGACGAGCGCGCCGCGCCCGTAGCGCGCGATGATCCAGTAGACGACCGCTGCCAGGACCGACCACGCCGCCGCCATCACCAGGCTGTGCGTCCAGGGGTAGTCGATGAACTGGAGCGGCGTGAAGGACGTGTCGCCTTTGTGGATGCGCACGTGCTCGACGCCGGCCAGCAGGTAGATCGGCCAGATCAGATCCGGCAGCATGGCCGCCCCCATCAGGACGCCGAGGCTCGTGCGCGGCGCGGTCTTCTTGGCGGCGAAGGCGACGGCGTTGTGACCGATGAACATCGTTCGCTGTTGGCCGTTGACCGTTCGCCGAGTCGGCCAACGGCCAACAGTCAACGGCGAACGTCTACGACGCTCGCATGATATCGATTAGGACGGGCTTCAAGCCATTGATGATGAACTGGATGCCGATCGCGCCGAGGAGCAGCGACATGATCTTGGTGAAGACGGCGCGGCCGCGCGGGCCGATGACGCGCGAGATCGGCAGCGCGGCGAGCAGCACCAGATACGACAACGCGCCGACGGCGGCGATGGCCACGATCACGGCCATCTTCTGCTCGATCTCCGGGTAGAGATTGACCAGCACCATGACCGAGGTGATCGCGCCCGGGCCGGAGAGCATGGGAACCGCGAGCGGCACCACGGCGATCGACGTGGGGTCGATCTCCGCCTTCTCCACGTCGCTGTCCTCCATCCGCTTCTCGCCGCCGACGTTGAGCGCGCGGCGCTCGTCCGTGACCAGGATGCGCAGCGCGTTGGTCAGGAAGAGGATGCCCCCCATGATCTGGAACGCCGGCACGGTGATGCCGAAGAATTTGAAGATGTAGTTGCCCGCCAGGAGAAAGACGGTGAGCACCGCGACGCAGGAGATACCCGCCAGCAACGCGATGCTCGCTCTTGTCCGCCGCGACGTCCCCTCGGTCAAGGCGATGAACGAGGGGACCACCGCCAGCGGGTTGACCATGGTGATGATGGCGATGAAGGAGAGGAGCGCGACTCGATACAGCGGCATGCGCGCGCGATGTTACACGTCGACCGCGCGATCGGCTTCGGCGTCGATGTACCACAGCATGCCGCGGCACGGCCGGCCGGTGATCCGGGCCACGGCGCGGCAATACTCCTCGATCTGCGCGCGGTCGCGCTCCAGGCGCGCGTCATCCGGGTCGCCGCTCTTGTAGTCGACGACGACGTCCTCGCCGCCGATGCGGATCAGCCGGTCGACGCGCTGCTCGACGACGTTGCCCGCGGCGTCGAGGAAGGCGATCGGCAGCTCGCGGCCGACGACCTCCGCCGCGGCGATTTTTTTGAAGGTTTCGGAACGCGCCAGCGTCGTCACGCGCCGGCGGACCAGCGCGAGCGTGTCGTCGTCGCAGCCGTGCTCGCGCCCGAGGAGAGCGAGCAGCGGCTCCGGCGGCGCGGAGCCGTCCCATCGCTCGAGGAAGCGGTGGAGGAGGATGCCCGCGCCGCGGGCGCGCAATGTAGGACGGGCTTCAGCCCGTCGGGCGGTCGGTTCACACTCGGGCGCCTGCCACGGGATGATCGGCGATGAGGCGAGGCGGGCCTCGAGCTCCGCGTCGGCCAGCCGCTTCCGTGGTGTAGCGACCGGCTTCAGCCGGTCGGTGTGCCGGCTGAAGCCGGCACCTACACAGTGCTCCTTCACGTATTTCGCGAAGCCTACGTTCATCGCCTTCTCGTTGGTCACGAACACCACCCGCGACTTCGCGCGCGTCACGGCGACGTAGAACAGCCGCCGCGTCTCCGCCTCCTCGCGCTGGCTGCCGATGTCCTTCGCGGCGAACGTGGAGAGCGTCGACACCTGCCCGGACATGACCAGCAGCCGCGGCTCGTCGACGACGTACAGCTCCTGCGGCTGCAGCCGGAACTCGAGGTCGGGGAGGATGACGGTATCGAACTCCAGCCCCTTCGCCCCGTGCACGGTGAGGATGCGAACGCCGTTCGACGCGTCGTCGAGCAGCGACGGCTCCATCTCGTCGGGTTCCCCGCGGCGCCGCCGGCCGATCTCGTCGACGAATTGCCGCAGCGAGCCGCCGACACTCTGGTCGTACTGAAAGGCGATGCCGCGGAGATGCTCGAGGTGCCGCATGGCCCGATTGCGATCCGCCGCCGCGGCGTAAACGCGCTCGATGCCGCAGGTGTCGACCACCAAATCGATCGTGTCCGAAACGGTGAGGTGGCGCGCGGCCTCCCGGAACTGATGTAAGACGGGCTTCAGCCCGTCGGGATTGGCCACGATCTCCAAGTCCGTCAACGCAAAGTATGGCGACCGCGCCGCCGACGCCTCCGCGCCGCGATCGAACGGATACGCGATGGCGCGCAGGACGGCGACAAGGTCGACCGCGGCGGGGCGGTCGAGGAAAAGCCGCGTTGGCGGGAGGACGTAGTCGATGTCGTGGCGGTCGAAGACGTCGAGGTAGTCGTCGAGCTTCGTCATGCGGCGGAGGAGGACGGCGAAGCGGCGCAGGTCGCCGTCGCTGTTCTCCTTGATCCACGCCGCGATGGCCTCGGCCTCGGATAGGTATTTGTCCTCGGTGGGGCAGGTGAGGACGATGAACGGCGGCCCCTCACCGCCGCTGCGCGCCGCGCGCAGCGCGTGGTACGGCGGCGAAAACACGTTCGGGTCCGGCGCGATCGGCTCGAAGATCCGAGCGAAGAGGTCGTTGATGGCGTCGAGCAGCGGCGGCTCGCTGCGGTACTGATCCAGGAGCAGGCTGCGCTCGGCGCCGGCGGTAAGAAGAGCGCGGGTGAAACTATCGTACGTTTCGGGATCGGCTCGGCGGAAGCCGTAGATCGACTGCTTCGGATCGCCGACCACCACCGTCCGTCCCGGGACGAAGGCGCCGCCGCGGTCGCGCGCCAGGCGCTCGATGATCCGCGCCTGCACGCGATCGGTGTCCTGGAACTCGTCGACGAAGATGGTGTCGAACTGCCGCCGCACGCGCTCGAGGACCGTCTCGTCGTCGAGCAGGGCGAGGGTGCGGAGGAGGAGATCGTCGAAGTCGACCACGCCGCGCTTCCACTTCTCAACGTCGAGAAAGGCGATGAAGCGGCGGGTCATGGCCAGCAGCGAGATCGCCGCGCGATGGCTGGTCAGACGGTCGACGACGCAGTCGCCTTTCTTGTCGCTGCCGCGCAGGATCTTCAGCGCGGCGCTGATCGCATCGTTCTTCCTGCCGCGCGGGAGGTCGGTGTCGCGGACCTCATCGGTGACCGGCTTCAAATAGTCGATCCAGGCCTCGAGGTTGCCGCGCGGCGGCTCGTTCGCGCGGAAGTACCGCGCCATCGGCCGGTCGCCGCCTTCGATGCGCATCACTCGGATGCCGTCCGCGACGTCGTCTTCGATCAGCGCAATCGAGCCGATGTCGTACGACGGATCGAGCAACAGGTCGCGCCGGTCGAGCAGCTCGAAGACGAGGTCGCGGATGAGGAAGAGGTAGCCGGCGTGCTCGATCAACACTTCCCAGTCGCGCCTGGCCTCGTCGGTCGGATGGACGCGCGTCTCCTCGTCGATCCAGGCGTCGTACAGCTCGCCGTAGAGCCGCGAGCGCTCGAAGCCCTCGACAATGGTGAATTGCGGGTCGAGTCCCGCCTCGATCGGGAACTGCCGCAGCAGCATCTGGCAGAAGGAGTGGATGGTCTGCGAGCGGAGGGAGTCGACGCGCGCGAGCTGCTTGGCGGCCGCGTCGCGCATCTCCGGCGTGACGATGACGAGCGGATTCGGTGAGTCGACAGGCCAATGGTGGACGGGCTTCAGCCCGTCGGCGATTTCGGTGAGCGCCTGATGGATGCGATCGGCAATCTCGCCCGCCGCTTTTTCGGTGAACGTCATCAGCACGATGCGATCCGGCGCGAGATCCTCGTTGCCGAGGAGCAGCTTCAGGACTTCGGCGACGATCGCGGTGGTCTTGCCAGTGCCGGCGCCTGCTTCGATGACGAGATTTCGGCGTGTTTCGACGCGGGGTGCCGGAATACCGAACGTGAACGACTGCTGCTGCACGTTCATGATCCGCCTCCGAGGAGCGTGCGCGGATCGCCGTGACGGACCACGGCGTACTTTTCGGCCAGATCGTGCCGGGTGCGGCAGGAGTGGCTCACAGGACAGTACTTGCAGGCGTTGAAGTCCTTGTCCGTGTCGGCGGGAAAGGCGGGGAAATGGCCGTCGAGAATCGCGCCGGCGAAGAGGGCGAGCGTCGCGCGCAACGCCTCCTCCCGCCCCGCCAGGTGGAACATGAACTTGTCCGGCTTGGCCTCGGGGAACACCAGCGGCTTGATCGCGCCGCTGACGTCGTCGGTGCCGAAGAACTGCGCCACGGCCATCGCGTAGAGCGGCAGTTGCAGCCGCACGCCGCGATCGACCTTCTTCGGCAGGTCCTTGTGCCGGGTGGCCTTGCCGCCCTTGTAATCGACGACACGGTAGCGGTGGGCGCCGTCGGTGTCGATGCGGTCGATCCATCCCTCGACGCGCAGCGAAACGCCGCCTACGTCGAGCCGCGTCTCGCAGCGATACTCGAATTCCTTTGGACGCAGCCCGGTGGCGTGCAGGTCGGCGAGGTCGCGCGCCAGGAACTCGCGCAGGATGCGCCGCGTGGCGCCCCGCTCGATCTGGCGCATGGTGGGGTTGAACGGCGGCGCGTCGCGCTCGAGGGCGTCGTAGGTCTCGTCGACCAGCGCCTCGATGCGCTCCCCGAGCGACGGCTCGAGTCGCGGCAGCCACTCGGCGGCACGCTCGATGTCGTCCTCCGACACCTCGCGATAGAAGCGCTCGAGGATGCCGTGGTCGACTTTCCCCTTGTCGCGCGCGTTCATCTGCAGTTCGTGCTCGGGATCCTCGATGTCGCGCGCGCCGAGGACGTGCTTGAGGAGGAACTTCTGCGGGCATTCGCCGAAGTCCTCGAGCTGCGTCGGCGACACCGACTGCAGCGCCGCCGCTAGCCGCGCCCGGACAACGGGGTCGTCGCCTTCGGCGAAGAGGTAGCCGTCGAAGACGGAGTTGGTGCCGGATTTGGCGAGCAACTGCAGTTGACGTTCGCCGTTGGCCGTTGGCCGTTGGCCGAGGGGTTCGGTCAACGGCCAACGGTCAACGGCCAACGGCGCGCCGAAGTCGCGCAGGAACGCCGACTTCCGCAACACCTTCCCGAAGCCATCGCTCCCGGCGAACGAGAATTGGATCGACGTCGCGGCGCCGTCGAGGAGGAGCTGGAAGAGGAGGCGCTCCTCGTCGCGGCCGTCGCCGATTTCGCGCAGGCCGAGGGCGCGGCGGTCGGCGTCGGGAAGGAGCGGGTCTTCGACGCGGCGCTGCGGGAAGAGCTCGTCCTGCATGCGGATGGCGAAGAGGTGCTCGAACGAGCGGCCGCGAAAGCGCATGATGTCGCCCGCCCACACGGCTGGCAGCTCGCAGCTTGCAGCTCGCAGTTGTTGCTGTTCGAGGGCGTCTAGGATCGCGGGGATGTCGAAGCGCCATTTGGCGGCGCGGCTGAAGAGCGCCGCAACCTCGTCGATAGCGTCTGCGGCGGCGCCGTCGCTCTCGGTCTCGATCTCGAAGTGCCGGCTGAGACTGCGTAGGAGCGCCGCGGCTTCGCGGCCGCTCATCGCGCCGCCGGGCGCGAGCGTCTCCAACTCGGCGACGACGACGAGGTAGTCGTCGACGAACGGCTTCGCCGCGAGGTGGCGCAGGGAATCGCTCGGTCCGCCGGCGACGTGCGCGCGGCGCGTGGCGGCGTCGATCTCGTCGATCTTCACCCGCCGCTTCGCCTGGAATCCGTCGCGCAGCAGCTCGATCACCGCGTTGCGCGGGAAGTCGTCCTCGCGCAGGCTGAGCAGGGTGGCCACGCCGCGGCCGATGCGGTGCGCGCCGAGCGGCGTGGTGTCCTCGGCCGCGGTGGTGAAGCCGTGCTCCGCGGCAAAGCGATTGAGGAGATGGTCGTCGTACGGCTCGAGCGTGCGGGCCACGATGCCGATGCTCCGCGGCGCAACCCCCTCGGCGAGCCGCCCCGCAACATCCGCGCAGACGGAGCGCAGCTCTTCGACGCGGTTGTCGTGCTGCAGGACTGTCGTCGCCGGCGCTTTGATGTGAATCAGTGCTGAGTTCTGAGTGCTGAGTGCTGAGAAGTTTTTTACGAACGGGGTGGCGAAGGCGTAAGCCGGCGCGTCGCCGGCGGGGACATAGATCGCTTCGAGTGGGAGGGCCTGAATCAGGCGCAACTGCGCGCCGGTCATATCGTAGAAGCCGGCGACGATTTGCGGCTTGGCTTTGAGCGCCAGTTGGGCGGCGCGGGCGAGGAGATCCGCGGGGTCGATGGCGCCCAGTTGGGCGATCAACCGCTCGTACTCCCGCCATGCGCGCAACGCGAGCTTCGTCCGCGGGCGGCGGGCGTCGAATTGATCGAGGGACATGCCGCTGTCGCGCACGTCGCGGTAGGAGCGCTCGAGCATCGCCGCCATGCCGCGGCTCTCCATCAGCGGATCGTCGATGGTCCGCACCGCCGCGCGCATGGCCAGGCGGCGCTCCGCGTCGCCCGCGACGCGCGGGTATTCGCCCGCGTCGTTGAGCAGCCGCCGGGCGAAGGCGTCGATGGTCTGCAGCCGCAGCCCCGCCACCCCCTCCCGCCCGCGCAAGAGCTCGGCGGTGATGGCGTTGGCGAGCCCGGCGGAGTTGACGATTACCTCTTGATGGGGCGAGGCGCTCAGACGCTCGGCTACGGCGCGGGCGAGGTCTTGATAGCGACCGAGATGGAGTTCAGGGGACATGGGGGGCGGGAATGTTGAATGTTAAATGTTTAATGTTGAATGGTAATCATGTGCATTCAACGTTCAACATTCCCCGTCATTCCCCTTCGTTCGGATCCACCGTGGCCGCTGCCGTCAGCTCCGCCGAGGCGGCGGTGTAGGCGGGAAGCGCGCCGCCGGCGACCGGCACGTGCGTCCTCACTAGGTCCTTCGTGCCGAACACGGCGAGTTTCTCCATCAGGAACTCGAACTTCGCCTCCAGCTCGTCGATGATCGGCTGCTTGGCGGCGGGGGGGAGGTCCCAGAGGCGGCGCTTGAACGGGCCGAGGGCCTTCTTGCGCGTCTTGTACACGAACTGCTCGTCGGTCTCGCCGCCCTTGCGCTCGTCGGTGCAGTTGGCGAAGCAGAAGTCGCGGATCTCGTCCTTCATCGCCTGCGGCAGGGTGCGGGCGTCGAGGATCATGTTCTGGAAGCCGGTGGCGAGGTGGATCTCCACGGCGTCGGACTCCGGGAACTTGTTGAACACCGACTCCGGCAGGGTCGACGCTCCGTGCTGCACCGAGCCGGCGATGCCGTACTCGCCGCGGCAGATCCTCGTCGTTTCGCGCAGCACCTCGAAGTCGATCTTGGCCTGCGCGATGGAGCCGTCGGCCATCGGCACGCCGCCGTGCGAGGTGCCGGTCTGCACGGAGATCTTGCTGATGCCGGTCGCCCCCTCGAGGAGGCGGAGAAGACCGTCGACGTAGGCGCGGACCTCGTCGGGCTGGGTGTTGTACTTGCCCACTTCGCCAATCTCGCCGCCCACCGAAACGGTGACGCCTTTCGGCTCGCGCGCGCGGATGTATTTGGTGAAATGCGCGGTCCCCTCGTAGTTCGCGCGCTGCTGCTCGTCGCGCGTGGGGAAGCCGAGGTCGACCAGCGTGGAGGTGTCGATGTCGATGTTGTGGAACTCGGCGGCGATGGCCTCGTCGATCAGCGACTCCAGCGCCTTGATCTCCGCCGCTTTCCCGTCCGGCGTCACCCACTTCTTCGCGCTGGCCTGGAAGTGATCGCCCTGGATGAATACCGGCCCTTCGAATCGCTCCCGCAGCGCGGCGGCAAGCACGCACGCCGCGTACTCGCCGGGGCGCTGCTCGGTGTAGCCGATCTCGGAACGGGCGATCTCGAAGATGAACGCGCCGACGTCGTGGCGCATCGCGGCGCGGAAAAGCGCGCGCGCGGAGTCGTAGGTCAGCGCGCGGATGTTGAAGGCGGGAACGGTGAAGCGGCGCGTCACCTCGCCGCGGCCGATGGCCGCGTAGAGCGGAAAGATGGATGAGGAGACCGCGCCGCGCTTGCGGGCCTCGAGGTGGATGGTGCGGCGGGCGCCGGCTTTCGCCTCGCCGTCACCGAAGACCGCGACGCGGACGATCTGGTCGATGTTGAGGTCGGGCATGGCGGCAATTTATAACAGAGGTTGCGGGGTCTCGCGGTCTCGGGGTCTTGCGGTGCTCGCGTCCCAGGCTCTGCCGCTGCGAGACCGCGAGACCGCGCTACCCCGCAACCACGTATTTTCGAATCTCCTCCACCAGCGCCGTCACGTCGAACGGCTTCATCACCGCGCCGTCTGCCTGCATCTCTGCGAGCTCCGCCTTCGACATCGGCTCGCCGCTGAGGATCAGGATCGGCAGGCGCTCGAACGCCGGATCGGCGCGCAGCGCGCGGGCGACGTCCGCGCCGCTCATGCCGGGCATGTTCTTGTCGAGCAGGACGAGGGCGGGAGGGTGGGCGCGGGCGGTCTCGATCGCCTCGGCGCCGCTCAGGGCGGTGACCGGGTCGAATCCGAATTCGCGCAGGAGGCTTCGCATCAGGGTCACGATGGGGGCGTCGTCGTCGACGACCAGAATGGTAGGCTTATTTGTCATTTGAATTTGCGCGCGGAGTGTAAAGCAACGCATGACCATTCGCCACGACCGAAAAGTGTCGATCCTCGACGTGATGGGCCCAGTAATGGTCGGACCGTCGAGCTCGCATACCGCGGGGACCGCGCGCCTGGGACGCGTGGCGCGCGAGATCCTCGACGAAGATCCCGTCGCCGTCCATTTCTTCCTCCATCCGCCGCTCGCCGCGACGTACCGCGGCCACGGCTCCGACTTCGCCCTCACCGGGGGCTCCATCGGCCTCAACGTCGACGATCCGCGCATCCCGGAGGCCATCCGCATCGCCGAGCAAATGGGCGTCGACATCACCTTCAGCGAGGAAGACCTCGGCGACGTTCACCCCAATACCGTGCGCATCGAGATCGAGGGTAAGACGCGGACGGCGGAGATCGCCGGCTCGTCGATCGGTGGCGGCGTCATCGAAGTGTTCAAGATCAACGGATTCCAGACCCGCTTCAAGGGTGACTCGCCGACGCTGCTGCTCTTCTATCGCGACCGCCCGGGCATGATCTCCGAGGCGACCAAGATCATCGCTGAGGAAGGGATCAACATCGCGTCGTTGTCGTGCTCGCGCAAGCAACGCGGCAAGGACGCCTTCATGCAGATCGACGTCGACTCGCCGCTGTCGGCGGCCGCGCTGCAGCGGATCTGCTCGATCGGCGACGTGGCGCGCGCGCAGTATTTGGACAGAATTCCGTGACGAGGGTTGTCGGTTGTCAGTTGTCCCATGATCGAATCCTTCAAACATCTCGAACAACTCGCCGCTGACCGCGACCTGGCCGAAGTTTTCCTCGAAGCCGACGAGCAGGAGCACGCCGTTCCCCGCGAGCAGATCCTCGAGGCGCTGCGCAAGCGCCGCGCGGTGATGCGCGACTGCGTCGAGCGCGGCAAGGGCGGCGGCATCTCCATGGGCAAGCTGGTCGGCGACGAGGCGAAGAAGCTCAACGAGGCGTTCCAGGCCGGGAAGACATTCCTCGATCCGCTGACGGTCAAGGCCGAGCTGTACGCGCTGGCGGTGATGGGGGAGAACTCGCGCATGGGGGTGATCGTCGCCGCGCCGACCGCCGGCGCGGGGGGCGTCGTCCCCGGCATGCTGCTGGCGCTCGAGGAAGAGCGGCACGTCGATCCGGAGAAGACCGTGCGCGCGCTGGTGGTGGCCGGCGGCGTCGGCTCGATCATCGCGCTGTCGGCGAACATCTCCGGCGCCGCCGGCGGCTGCCAGAACGAGGTCGGCGTGGCGTCGTCGATGGGCGCCGCCGCGGTGGCCTACATGATGGGCGGCACGACGCGGGAGTCGATCCACGCCGCCGCCATGGCGCTGAAGAACACCCTCGGCTTGGTCTGCGATCCGGTCGGCGGGCTGGTGGAAGTCCCCTGCGTGAAGCGCAACGCGCTCTTCGCCGTGCACGGCCTGACCGCCGCGCAGCTCGCGCTGGCCGGCGTGGAGTCGGTCATCCCCATGGACGAGATCGTGGAGGCCATGGTGCGCATCGGCCGCGCGATGCCGCGCGGCCTGCGCGAGACCGCCGAGGGCGGCCTGGCGACGACGGTCACCGGCTGCGAGATCGGCCAGCGCATCAAGGACGAGGCGAACCAGCGCCGCGCCGAGCGCGCCGCGGAGAGGGAGCGGGTGGCGCAGGAGCGGAAGGATGGAGTGGCGGGGTAGCGGGGTCTCGCGGTGCGCGATGAGAGATGAGGCGCGATGAAGACGCTTAAGAAGAAGAATCTCGCCGATCTCGCCGGACGCATCCAGTTGAGAGGCTTCGATCACAAGGCCATGCGGAAGTTGCGCGTTGCGAGGTCTCGCGGCGATCGCGCTCCAAGACCCCGACGCCGCGAGACCCCGTAACCGCGATACCGCGAGACCTCGTTTCAGCTACCCAACGAGGTGCAGCGTGATCTCCGTCTCGTCCCCCGCCGCCTTGGCCACGATCCTCACGTGGTCGACCTTCCGGCCGTCCTTGAAGTCGAGCAGCGAGTAGACGCCGCGGGCGTGGGCGCGGTCGTTGAAGTCCACGACCTGCGTCTCGCCGTTCTCGAAGACCACTTCGGCGAAGCTGATCTGCGCCGCGCCTTCGTCGATCTGCAGGAGGAGGCGTTTGCCGCGGCGGTCGACGTCCATGGTGAAGTCGGTCCAGCCGTCATCGCGGGCGAGATTCTCGCTCCGCTTCCAATCGGAGGCGGGAAGCGACGCGACGACGGCGGCGGTGAAGACCACCGGCGCCAAGTAGACGCGCGGCGCGACGCGAACGACGGCGCGCGGTCGAACCACGACGTTGGGAAGCGCGCGGCGGATGGGGAAGCCGGGCCGCACAGTCACGCGGACCCGCGGACCGCGCACCACGACGCGTTTCACGCGCCGGGCCTCGGCAATGTTGGCCAGGGAAAGAACGATCAGGATGGCAATCACGAACAGGCGTTTCACCTTCTGTTTCCTCCTAATGGATTGTTTGACGGGAGTGACTGATCGACTGTTTACGCCGGGTTGTGCCTCAGCGCAAGGGATTGCGCCAGCGGAGTCCCGGAAACCGGCTGAAGTCCGCGTCATTGGAGTGCAACTCCGCCTGGTGCTCGATCGCCAGCGCGGCAAGATGAAGATCGGTCGTCAACTCGCCTGCGGCGCCAGCGTGAAGCGCCAGATCCTCAATGAGATCGAGATGGTGAGGTCCGGGATGGATGATCCGCGCCGGCGGTTGCTCCAGCCATGACCGGATGTGGGCGCCTGCCTCGGCCATCGTCAAAGGAGCAGTCAGGATCCGACGGCTGCTCATGATCCGAATAAAACCGAGGAGAACGATCCATGACAGGCCGACAACTCGTTGAGCCGAAAGCGCGTCCTCCCACCAGAGACGGGCCTTCCGATGATCGGGCGCGTCCGAGTTGTATGCGTAAACGAGGAGATTGATGTCGGGAATGATCACCGCGTCACCGGTCGCGAATGGCGACGAGGCCGGCACGCTCGATCTCCAGTTCGTCCAATAACTGGTTCAACTTCGTGAGATCGATGCCGGCGCGGAACCCGCACGCTTTGGGATGAACACGGAAACGTCGGGCTCGTCGGCCCGGCGGCGCCCCGGCGGTCAAGCCGCGCCGAAGGGTTTCGTTGACGATCTCTTTGAACGACCTTCCCTCACGCCTCGCTGAGTCGCGGAGCTCTTTTTCGAGGTCGTCATCCAGTGTGAGCGTCGTGCGCATTCAAAGCATCATGATGCCCCCACAAAGGCGCGTCAAGATGTCTGGAGACAGCTTCACGGGTTGCGGCGGGGGAGAGCTATCATTTGACCGAATGACGAGTGCCCTATTCATGATCGAGCGAGGAGCGCTTGTCGTCGACGAAGGCGGCCGAAGGCGTCCGCTAGAAAGCGGCGCGAGCTTCGGCGATCTCTTCGCCAAGACGCCAGTGATGGCTCGAGCGGTGACGGAGTCCGTTCTTCTCATTCTTGCATTCCAGGCATTCGAACGATTCGTGGTGCGTCATCCGCCGGTGGCGATGCACGTCCTGGCTGGCCTGGCGCGAGAGCTGAGGAGGTTGAATGCCGTGTAATCCAGCGGTGCTGGCGGAACTGGAGATCTTTGAACACCTGCAGGATGAGGATCGCGAGCGTCTGGCCGGCGTCATCGAGAGCATCGAGGTTCCGGCGGGGGAGACGCTCTTCCGCACCGGCGAGCCCGGCGACTCGCTCTTCATCGTGCGCAGCGGCGAGATGGAGCTGTACATCAAAGACACCGTCGGTCAGAAGATCGTGCTGACGGTCGCCGGCCCGGGCGAGATGTTCGGCGAGCTCGCCCTTCTCGATCGCGGCGCGCGGACCGCCACCGCCATCGCCCTCGCCGATGCGGAACTGCTGGTCCTCGACCGTGAAGACCTGCTGCTGCTGTTTCAGAAGACGCCGGCCGCCGCGCTCAGGCTCCTGGCGGCGATGAGCCAGATGACGCGCCGGGCCGACGAGCTGCTGCGGACGCGCGTCTCCCGCAACGTCAATGAAGAAGCCGAGGAGCTTCTTACGCCCCTGCAGAAGGCCGCCGACTGGATCGCCTGGTTCAGCGGCAGCATGCCCTTCCTTCTCCTCAACGCGCTCTGGTTCGTCATCTGGATTCTCATCAACACCGTCCCCCTCGGCGTCCGGCAGTACGACCCCTATCCGTTCGGCCTCCTCACCATGATCGTGTCGCTGGAGGCGATTTTCCTGTCGTGTTTCGTGCTGATCAGCCAGAACCGCCAAGCGGAGAAGGATCGCATCCGCGGCAACATCGAGTACGAGGTCAACATCAAGGCCGAGCTGGAGATCGCGCATCTGCACGAGAAGGTCGACCACATGTACGAACAGATGCTGGACCGATTCGGGCGGGTCGAGCGCGCGGTCGACGTCAAGGGTAATAGCCGCGAATCGTCTTCGCCTTCCCTTCGCTAACCTGCACTGTGACCTCGCGCCACTTCGAGCCGGGCTTGACGCCCTCGGGCGGGTAGATGCCGAGGATGTACTGCGAGCGCAGCTCGGACTGGATGCCGGCGTAGACGCGGTCGAGGTCCGCGGTCTGCTGGATGTAGAAGATGTTGCCGCCGGTCTCGGTGCAGAGGCGTCCGAGCTTGAAGCGCGTATCGACCTCCGTCGCGCCGATGCCGATCCCGATCGCGTAGATGGGCACCGAGGCGCGGCGCGCGTACTCCAGCGCCTGGTCAAACGTGAACTTCGACGCGGTGTCCTTGCCGTCGGTGATCAGGACGAGCGCCTTCTGCCCCTTGACGCCGTGGAAGTTGTAGAGCGAGTAGACCACCGCGTCGTACAGCGCGGTCGACTCCTCGGCGCGCAGCTTGGCCAGGCCGGCGGTGATGTCGGCGAGACTCGACGACCATTTCTGCACCGTATCCGTCCGCACGTCGAAGGAGACCAGGAACGCGCGGTCGCCCGGCTTCAGCGTGCTGTGGAAGAACTGCGCGGCGGCCTTCTGCGCCTCGGCCATGCGCGGCTGCATGGAGCCGGAGGTATCGATGGCCAGGCCGAGCGACAGCGGGAGGTTGGTGACGTGCTCGAACTTCGCGATCTTCACCGGCTTCCCGTCGTCGAGGACGGTGAACGCGCCGGCGTCGAGATCGTTCACCGGACGGTTGTTGCGCGTCACTGTCGTCGGCAGCTCGATGAGGTGGACGTTCACCTCCTCCATGAACTGCGGCGTGTTGATCACCACGGTGTCCTCGACCGGCGGCGACGGATCGCCGGCCAGCGTGGCCACCGCGCGGAGGTAGCCGACGCCCGCGGTGGCAGGGATGTCGAGGGTCTGCACGAACGGCGGGTCGAAGAGCGTGGCGACGGGCGTGTCGTTGTAGAAGAGCTGCAGCGCGGCGAGGGTCTTTCCCTCGGGGATGCTGACCGCCATCTCCACGCGCGTCCGTCCCTTCAGCCGGACCGAGACGCGCGGCCAGATGATGCGCACGCGGAACGGATCGGTGCCGCTGTTGACTTCGATCTCGTCGCCGGTGAGCGGCTCGCCTTTGGCGTTGACGGCCAGCGCGCGGACGCGGCGCACCTGCGGCACCTCGCCGAGGTCGAGATCGAGCGTGTAGGGCGCCTGGCGTTTGGTCATGATCTTCCGACCGTCGAGGAAGAACTCCACGGCGGCGATGTCCGCGCCGGCGGCGATGGTGTCGATGTGCTGCAGGCCGCTGAGGATCTGGTCAGGGAGAGGGATGATGCGAAGTGTAGTGGTGGCCGCTTCGGCCACCGGAGCGCGCCCGGGAGCGGGCGCGCCTACACCCACGTCCGGCACTTCGATCTCCTTCTCTACGATCGCCTCCGCGTGCGACTCGGCGTCGGCAACCTTGACCCGCAGCGTGAACGTGCCGCGCGGCAGCAAGCGATCGATGACCACCGGCAGCATGTCGGCCTTGATGTCCGCGGGGAAGTCGAATCGATAGCGATACTTTTCGAAGAACTCCTCGTTCTTGAGGACTTCGCCGGTGACGTCGATCCGGTATGTCTTCGTGCCGGCGACGTCGCTGATGGCGAGCTTCGAGCGCGGGACGAGGATGGTGACCTCGGCGTCGGTGCGGTTGCCGTCGCGGCGCGGGAAGCGGACGGTCATCTCCGCGGTGAACTTCGGCGCCTTCGGATCGGCCAGCACCATCGACTTCAGCAGGAGCTTCATCGGCTCCTCGGCCACCGGCGCCGCCTGAAAGACCTTAGAAGCCGTGGCCCGTGCGATCTCGGCGTTCTCGATCGCGGCGCGGAGCCGGTCGGGGTCCTTGCAATCGCTCTCGATCAGCGGCTTCAGGGGCATTCCGAACCGACCGAACGGGCGGCCGAAGAAGACGGCCACCGCCCCTTCCTGCAGTCCGCCGTGCGTCAGCAACTCCTCCCACGCCTGAACCTGCCCGCGCGCCACCGGCTGCCACAGCACGTAATCGATGCGGTCGCGCGGAATGTAGAAGAAGACGTCGCCGGTCGATCCGTTCGCCAGCCGCACGTAGTGCCATATCTGGATTGGCTGTAGCAGTTTCCGGCAGTCGGGATCGAAGATGTCTTGCGGCTCGCCGTTGACGACCTGGACGACGTAGCGGTCGGTGTGGCGCCGGTACTTCTTCGCCGCCTCTTCGATCAGCGCGTAGTAGCGCGCGCGGTACACCTCGCCGGAAAGTCCGGGCGGCGCGCGGCGCTGCCAGAAGGCGTCGATGAACACCTCGCGCTGCGCGTCGGAGTCGAGCGCCAGAAACGCTGCCTCTTCGCCCTTCTGAATGATCGGCTCGACGTCGAGCAGGAACTGCCGGTACTTCTCCGGCAGGTTCTTGACGCGCTCCTTCCGCTCGGCGCGCGAGAGCTGGGGGAGGGGGAGGGCTGTGGGCGCCAGCGCGAGCAGCGCCAGAGCGATCGTCAAAGCGCGAGTCATGAGGTTGCGGGGTTTCGAGGTTGCGGAGTTGCGCAGCGGCCAAGCCTCAGGCGCGAGCACCGCGTAACTGCGCAACCCCGCAACCTCACGGGTAGTACCCCCGTATCGTCTTCGCCTTCCCCTCGCTCGCCTGCACGGTGACTTCGCGCCACTTCGATCCCGGCTTGACGCCTTCGGGCGGGTAGATGCCGAGGATGTATTGCGAGCGGAGCTCGTTCTGGATCACGCCGTAGACGCGATGGAGATCGGTGGCCTGCTGGATGTAGTAGACGTTGCCGCCGGTCTCGGAGCAGAAGCGGCCGAGCTTGTACCGGGTGTCGACTTCCGCGCCGCCGATCCCGATGCCGATGGCGTAGATGGGGACCGCGGCACGGCGGGCGTACTCCAGCGCCTGATCGAAAGAGAACTTCGACGAGGTGTCCTTCCCGTCGGTGACGAGCACCAACGCCTTCTGCCCCTTGATACCGAGGAAGTTGTAGAGCGAGTAGACGATGGCGTCGTACAGCGCGGTCGACTCCTCGGCGCGCAGCTTGGCCAGCCCGGCGTTGACGTCCGACAGCTTCGTCGACCACCGCTGGACGAGCTGCGCCTGGGAGTCGAACGACACCAGGAACGCGCGGTCGCCGGCCCGCATCACGTTGGCGAAGAACGACGATGCCGCCTTCTGCGCCTCGGTCATGCGCGTCTGCATGGAGCCGGAGGTGTCGATGGCCAGTCCGATGGCGAGGGGGAGGTTGGTGACGTGCTCGAACTTCGCCACCTTCGCCGGCTTCCCTTCGTCGAGCACCTTGAACGCGTTTTCCACCAGATTGTTGATCGGGCGGCCGTTGCGGGTGACCGTCGTCGGCAGCTCCACCAGGTGGACGTTGACCTCCTCCATGAACTGCGGCGAGTTGATCATCACCAGGTCTTCGACCGGCGGCGTCGGATCTTCTTTCAGCATGGCCACGGCGCGCAGATAGCCGACGCCCTCGGTCGCCGGTATTTCGATGGTCTGCACGTACGGCGGCCCGTACAGCGTGGCCAGGCGCGTCTGATTCAGATAGAGCTCGAGGTGGTCGAGCTTCTTCCCCTCCGGCAGGGCGACCGACATCTCCACGCGCGTTCTTCCGCGCAGCTTGAAGGCCACGCGCGGCGAGACGATGCGCACCCGGAACGGGTCGTTGCCGGTGTTGATGTTGACCTCATCGCCGGTGAGCGGGTCGCCCTTCACGTTCAATGCGACGGCACGGATGCGCCGCACCTGCGGCACTTCGCCGAAGTCGAGGTCGAGGGTGTACGGCGGCTGCCTTTTGGTCATGACCTTCTTGCCGTCGAGGTAGAACTCGACCGCGGCGATGTCGATGCCGACGGCGATGGTCTCGATGTGCTGGACGCCGTGGAGCAACTCGTCGGAGAGCGGCACGATGCGCAGCCGCGTGGTGTTGGAGTCGATGTCGTCCTTCAGCGCGGCGACCGCGGTCGTCGCCGCCTCCTTCTGCTTCTGCTGCTCGGGCGTGTCGAACAGCTCGGGGACGGTGATGTCCTTCTCGATGATGGCCTCGGCGCCGGAGTTGGCGTCGCGCACCCGGATGCGCGCCTTGTAGTCGGCGGGGCGGAGGAAGCGGTCGAGGACCACGGCGAGCTTCTCGCTTTCGATGTCGCCGGGGTAATCGAATCGGTAGCGGTAGTTCTCGAAGAGCTGATCGTTCTTGAGCACTTCGCCGGTGACATCGAGGCTGTAGAGCTTCGTCCCGTTGACGTCCTTGGCCGCCACCTGCGCGCGGGGGATGAGGATGGTCATCTCGGCGTCGGTGCGGCCTCCCTGCTTGGCGGGGTACTGCACGCTGAACTCGGCGGGGAGCTTCGCTGCGCTCGGATCGGCGAGGACGACCGAGCGGAGGATCTTGTGCACGTCCTCCTCGTTGATCGCCGGCGGCTCGAAGATGCGGATCATCTGCATCTTGTTCATCTGCGTCGCGTAGATGGCCTTCATCAGCTCGTCGCCGTACTGGCAGTCCATCTCCACATTGGTCATCGAGGTGTACGGATTGATGCGCCCGAAGACGGCCCCGGCGCCGGCCGCCTCGCTGCCCACGCCGACGCTGGCGTCGGTGGAGACGAGCTGTTGGATGGCGTCGGGCATCAGGGCGTCCCACAGCCGGAAGTCGACCCCGTTGCGCGGCGTGTAGAAGAGGAAGCGGACGTCGTGGCCGAAGTTGGGGATGAAGTAGTACTTCCAGACCTCGATGGGCACCAGATAGCGCGCGCAACTGATCTTGAGGCGGTCGGTGGGCTGGCCGTGGATGAGGAAGATGCGCCCGCGGTCGGACGACGCGTTCTTGAATTCGGTCTTCACCATCTCCAGGCGGTCGTAGTACTCGTCCTGGTAGGCGTGGTTGGTGGTTCCCTGCGCCACGTCGCGGCGGCGCCAGAACTCGGTCATGTAGATCTCGCGCTGCGGATCGGTCTCCAGCATGAGGAAGGTGTCGAGCTCGGAGGGCTGCATGATCGGCTCGACGTCGGAGAGGAACTGCCGGTACTTCTCGCCGAGGTTCTTGATTCGCTCTTTGCGCTCGCGGCGGGAAAGCTTGCGGATGCCGGGGTCCTGTTTCGGGGCCTTGTCGTCTTTGGCCTTCGCCGTTTGCTCGCCCGTGCCAGAATTGTTCGCCTGCGCCAGGACGTTCGTAGCAGCGAACATCAGAGCGAGCACCACGAGCATCGTCTTTTTCATGTCAGAGCCTCGGATTTATCTCGACAACAACGCGACCACGGCGCTGCATCCCGCGGTGCTGGAGACGCTGCGGGAGTCCTTGCGTGATGTGTACGGCAATGCATCCTCCATTCATAAGGAAGGCCAGACGGCGCGCCGGCGCATCGAGGATGCCCGCGAGTCGGTCGCGCTGCTGATCGGCGCGGCAGCGCGGGAGATCGTTTTCACCAGCGGCGGAACGGAGTCTAACAATTCGGCCATCTTCGGCGCTGTCGCGGGGCGCGGCGGTCAACACCTTGTCACAACCGGCATCGAACATCCGTCGGTGCTCGAGCCGGTGGCCGAGCTGGAGCGGCGCGGCCATGCGGTGACCGTCGTGCCGCCGTCGCGCAGCGGGCAGGTTCCGGCGGCGGCGGTCATCGACGCCCTCCGCGACGACACCCGCCTGGTGGCCATGATGCTCGCCAACAACGAGACCGGCGTCGTGCAGCCGGTGGCCGAGGTGGCTCGCGTCTGCCGCGAGCGCGGAATCCACCTCCACTGCGACGCTGTGCAGGCGGCGGGGAAGATCGACGTCGACGTCCGCACCCTCGGCGCGGACACCGTCGCCCTCTCCGCGCACAAGCTGCACGCGCCGAAAGGCATCGGCGCGCTGTACGTCCGGACCGGGCTGGTGCTCGATCGCCACCTCTTCGGCGGCGCGCAGGAGCGCCGCCGCCGCGCGGGAACGGAGAACGTGCCGCTCGCCGCGGCGTTCGGCGTCGCCGCGGAGCTGGCGCGCGCCGACGGCGATCGCGAACGGGTCCGCGCGTTGCGCGACCGGCTGGAACGGTCCGTCGGATCGACGATCGAAGTCACCATCAACGGCGCGGACGCGCAGCGCGTGCCGAATACCTCGAGCGTCACCTTCCGCGATGCGGACGCCGAGGGGATCGTCATCGGATTGGATCTGAACGGCGTCGCTGTCTCCACCGGCGCCGCCTGCTCCTCGGGCCGCGTCGAGCCGAGCCATGTCCTTCTGGCCATGGGCCTTACGGCCGACGAGGCCCGGAGCACGATCCGCTTCTCGCTTTCGCGCTTCACCACGGATGAGGAGATCGATCGGACGGTTGAACTGGTGCGGGAGATCGTTCCTCGAGCGATGAGGGCTCGCAGCTAGCAGCGAGCAGCTCGCAGAACGTCATCAAGCTGCCCGCTGCCTGCTGCAAGCTGCTAGCTATAATCCCGCCGGTCTCATGCCCGACGCACCAATCCTTCAGGGCGATCTCGCGCGCATCCAGTTGCCGGATGTGCTGAGCTTCGTCTCCATGATCCGCGGCACGGGGAAGCTGTCGCTGCGCCGCCAACAACTCGAGCGATCGGTCCATTGGAAGGACGGCGAGATCATCTTCGCCACCTCGAACTCCCCCGAGCACTCCCTCGGCCAGTTCCTCCTCCGCAACGGCAAGATCACCGCGGCGCAGTACGAGGAGTCGAAGCGCCGCGTCACCGCCACCACCCGCCACGGCAAGCTGCTGGTGCAGATGGGGGCCATCTCGCCGAAAGACCTCTGGTGGGGGGTGAAGAACCAGGCGCTGGAGATCCTCTACTCGCTCTTCGGATGGAAGGACGGAACGTTCGTCTTCAGCGACGGCGTCGACGAGCTGGCCAACGAGCGCATCGTGCTGTCCATCAACACCGCGGGGATGATTATGGAAGGCATCCGCCGCCTCGACGAGTCGGCGCGCATCCGCGAGAAGGTTCCAAGCCTCGAGGTGGTGTTCATGAAGGTGCCGGGCGCCGTGCCGAACTTCCGCGAGCTCGACATGAGCGACCACGAGGTGGAGGTCTACAACAAGATCGACGGGCAGCTGGGGGTGCGCGAGCTGATCGGGAAGTCGGAGCTCACGGAGTTCGAGGTCACCCGCATCCTCTTCCAGCTCGTCTCGGCGCGCCTGATCGAGACCGCGCCGGAAGAGAAATCCTCCCGCCCGGTCTTTCTCGACGTCGAGGACTCGCCGGAGCTGCTGAAGGTGATCTCCACGTACAACGACATGTTCGGCCGCCTCTACGCCGCGCTGATGAACGCGGTAGGGGAGGAGCAGGCCCGCGACATCTTCATGACCGCGCTCACGCAGGCGGAGAGCGACGACCTCTGGAGCGGCGTTTTCTTCGATCAGTACGGCCGCTTCGACGAGAACATGCTCATCGCCAACATCTCCGAGCTGCCCTTCGAGCGCCGCAAAGCCGTGCTCGACGAGGGCCTCAACACGCTGCTCTCGGTCCAGCTCTTCGAGGTGTCGCAGCATCTCGATGCCGCGGGGAAGGTGGACGTGTTCCGGTTCATCAGCGATCAAAAGGCCGCGCTGGAAAGAGCGACCGCGACGATCCAATCCTGAGGCCGAAGGCCGAAGGATCTTCGGCTCGACCGGCAGGGCTCACCGTACGAAGGACAGATCGCTCAACCGCGGGGTCAAATCCATCCATCGCGGATTCACTGATTGAATGAGCGCGACCTTCTTCGCGCGAGTCCACCCCTTGATCTCCGTCTCGCGGTCCCGAGCGGCGACGATATCGGACGCCACCTCGAAGTACACGAGACGTGTGAAGTGGTACCGCGCCGTGAACGCCTTCTTGATCCGTTTTTCTTTGTGTTGACGGACGCGCAGCAGGAGATCTTCGGTCGAGCCCACGTAGATGGTGTGGCTCTTGTTGCTCACGACGTACACATAGGCACTCACCTGCCTATCGAACCAAAGATCCTTCGCGCTTCGCGCTCAGGATGAACATCAGCCACGCGCCCACTACCACCAGAATCACGCTGATCAACTGCGCCACAGTGAACGGCCCGAGGAAGCGGTCGTCCTTGGCGCGCACGATCTCGACGAGGAAGCGCTCGATGCCCATGAGGATCAGGAACAGGCCGAAGACGCGTCCTTTGGGGTGCGGTTTGCGCGCGGCGCGCATGAGGATGAAGAACATCACCAGCGCGGCGGCGGACTCGTAGAGCTGCGTTGGGTGGACGCGCAGGAGGGTGTAGTCGGGGACGGACGGGTCGATCTTCACTCCGAAGTTCCGCAGCTCTTCGGCGGTGGTCGGCGGCGCGCCTTTGGGGAAGGCGACACCGATCCAGGAGTCGGTAGGGCGGCCGTAGTCGTCGCCGACGAGGAAGCAGCCGATGCGTCCGAGACAGTAGCCGATGGCGAGAGCGGGGGAGGCGGCATCGACGGCCTTGAAGTAGTCGATACGCTGGGCGCGCAGGTAAAGGCTGCAGGCAACTGTGCCGCCGATCAGACCGCCGTACCAGACCAGCCCGGCACGGGTGAAGAGAAGGTGCCAGTCGCGGAGGAGGATGGCGTAGTAGATCTTCGCGCCGATGATCCCGCCGATCGCCGCCGCCATCACCATCGACGACGCCGCATCGTCGCTCAGTCCGTAGCGCCGGAACTGCCTGCTGAGCACCCAACCGCCCACCACGAAGGCGAGGAACATCATCAGCCCGAAGGTGGTGATCTCGAACGAGCCGACCTTGAGGAGGGTGGGGTACATGCCGGGCGGAGGATAACAGTCCTTCCTTACGCTCGGGATAGAGTTAGTCCATGCAGTTCACCTTCCTCACCGCCGGCGAATCACACGGCCCGCAGCTCACGATCATCGTGACGGGAATGCCTGCCGGCGTTCGGCTCGATAGGAACCGGATCAACCGCGATCTCGCCCGGCGCCAGCATGGGTACGGGCGGGGTGGGCGGATGAAAATCGAGCGCGACGAGGTGGAGATCGTGGGCGGGGTGCGGGGTGGGGAGACGCTCGGGTCGCCGGTCGCCATCGTGGTGCGCAATCTCGACTTCGAGAATTGGCGTGGGGCGATGGATCCGTGGGAGGTCGACGCCGCCGAGGCGGAGAAGCGGCGGGTGCACGCGCCGCGGCCAGGACATGCGGACCTCGTCGGCGGAATGAAGTACGGCCGCCGCGACCTGCGCGACATCCTCGAGCGCGCCTCGGCGCGCGAAACCGCCTCGCGCGTCGCCGCCGGCGCCATGGCCAAGGAACTGCTGCGCCACTTCGACATCGACATCCGCTCCGGCGTCGTCTCCGTCGGCGCGGCCGGCGATCCGGATGCCTCCCCGTCATGGGACGAGCTGTGCGCCGTCGACGACCAGTCGCCGCTGCGCGCCGTCGATCGGGAACAGGAAACGGCGATGGTCGCCGAAGTGGACCGCGCACGCGAAGCCGGCGAGACCTTGGGCGGCACCATCGTCATCGCCGCGCACAACGTCCCCGTCGGTCTCGGCTCGTACGTGCAGTGGAACGAGAAGCTCGACGGACGCATCGGCCAGGCCATCCTCTCCATCCACGCCGTCAAGGCCGTGGCTCTCGGCGACGCCGTCGCCGCCGCGCGCCGCGTCGGCTCCGAGGTGCACGACGCAATCTATTTCGATGAAGAGAAGCGCTACCACCGCATCACCAACCGGGCGGGGGGGCTGGAGGGGGGCATCACCAACGGGCAGGACGTCGTCGTCCGCGCCTACATGAAGCCGATCTCCACCCTGCGGCGCGGATTGCCGTCGGTGGACATCGAGACGCGCGAGGCGCACCGCTCGCAGTGGGAGCGGAGCGACGTCACCGCCGTCGCGGCGTGCGGCGTGGTGTGCGAGGCGATGCTGGCCATCGTGCTGGCGAATGCGATGCGCGAGAAATTCGGCGGCGACTCGCTGAACGAGATGCGCAGAAACTACGAGGCCTATGTCCATGAGCTCCGCAGCTTTTAGAGAGCTCTTCCCCGTCACGAAGAATCTCGTCTACTTCAACCACGCCGCGGTCGGACCGCTGTCGGTGCGCGCGTATGAGGCGATGGAGCGCTTTGCGCGCGATCAGCGCGAGTTCGGCGCCCTCCACTGGCGCGAGTGGTACGCGGAGTACGAGCATCTCCGCGCCTCGGCGGCGCGGCTGATCGGCGCCGAGCCTCGCGAGATCGCCATCCTCAAGAACACCTCGGAGGGGATCTCGTTCGTGGCGGAGGGACTGCGCTGGCGGGAGGGGGACAACGTCGTCACCACCGCCCTGGAGTTCCCGTCGAACTGGACGCCATGGAAGCACGTCGAGCGGCGCGGCGTGGAAGTGCGCCTGGCGCCGCTGCCGACGGTGGAGGCCATCGCGCCGCTGATCGACGAGCGGACGCGCGTGGTCACCGTGTCGTCGGTGGCCTTTCACAACGGCTTTACGGCGGACCTCGACGCCATCGGCGATCTCTGTATAGTACGAAAAGTACTATTTTGCGTCGACGCCATCCAATCCGTCGGCGTCCTCCCCATCGACGTCCGCCGCGCCAACATCGCCTTCCTGGCCGCCGACGGCCACAAGTGGATGTGCGGCTCCGAGGGGGCGGCGATCTTTTACGTGGCGGCCGAGCATCGCGACAAGCTCGACGTCATCGAGAACGGGTGGAGCAACATCGACCGCCGCGGGAAGTTCATCCTCACCTCCACCGACCTCCTCCCCGACGCCCGCCGCTTCGAGGCCGGCTCGCTCAACAGCAGCGGCGTGTATGGTTTACGCGCCGCGATCGACCTCCTGCTGGAGATCGGCATGGAGACCATCGCCGGGCGCGCGTTGGCGATCGCCGCCCGCCTCGCGGAGCGGCTGGAAGCGATCGGATGGGAGGTGGCGTCGCCGAAGCCGATCGCGTCGGCCATTGTGGGCGCCACTCCACCAGGCGTAGAGCGCACCCTTCTGCAGTGGCATCGCTACCTGGAGGAGAACGGCGTGGTCTGCGCCCCGCGCGAAGGGCTGCTCCGTTTCTCGCCGCACTTCTACAACGATGAGACGGAAGTGGAACGAATGATCGAACTGCTGGCGTGCTAAAAAACCGTATCATTAATCAATGCTCATAACGGTTCTCGTCGGCGCGCTGGCCTTTCTCCTCGGATGGTTCGTCGCCCACAGCCGCGCCCAGCGCGCCATCGGCGCCGCCGAGGCGCGGCTGGCGGCGGTCGATCAGGACAAGTTCCTGGCCCTGGCCCAGCGCGCGTTCGCCCGGGTCGGCGAGTCGCTGGTGCAGATGAACAAGACCCAGGTCGACGGCACGCTGGGGACGAAAACGGCGGAGATCGAGACGATGCTCACGCCGGTCCGCGAGATGCTCGACCAGTACCGCGGCGAAGTGAACAAGAGCGAGCGGGCGCGGGTCGAGGCCTACGGCGGCCTGCAGGAGCAGATCCGCTCGCTGCTGACGGCGCAGGAGTCGGCGCAGCGCGAGGCGTCGCGGCTGGCGAACGCGCTGCAGTCGCCGACCGTGCGCGGCTCGTGGGGCGAGTCGTCGCTCAAGCGATGCGTCGAGCTGGCGGGGATGAGCGAGTTCTGCGACTTCGACACGCAGCGCACCTTCGCCACCGACGAGGGGCGCCGCGTGCGTCCCGACCTCATCGTCCGCCTGCCGAACAAGCGGGTGATCGCCGTCGACGCCAAGGTTCCGCTGAGCGAGTACACCATCGCCGCGAACGAGACCGACGAGAAGCGCCGCGCCGACGCGCTCGACCAGCACGCCAAGACCGTCCGCCGCCACATCGACTCGCTCAGCCGCCGCGAGTACCACGCGTCGATCGGCGAGACCGTCGACTTCGTCATCCTGTTCGTCCCCGGCGAGCACTTCCTCTCCGCCGCGCTGACCACCGACCCGACGCTCTTCGACTTCGCCGCGCAGCGCCGCGTCTATCTCGCCTCCGCCGCGATCCTCCTGCCGCTGCTGCGCGCCGTCGAAGCGGGGTGGAAAGCCGAGCGCACCGAGGAGAACGCCAAGAAGATGCACGACGCGGGCGTCGAGCTGTTCAACCGCTTCGTCAAAGTCATGGAGCTCTTCTCCGACCTCGGCGCGACGCTCGCCAAGACGGTCGAGAAGTACAACGGTGTGATCCGCTCCATCGACTCGCGCCTCTGGCCGAAGGGGGAGGAGATGCAGCGCATGGCCGGCAGCGGCAAAGAGCTCGCCGCCATGACGCAGATCGAGGCGGTGCCCATCGAGTCGTCGAAGCTGCGCTTGACCATGCAGGGGGAGGAGCCGGGGGAGCTGTTGCCGTTTCGGGAGTAGGTGTCGGTTGTCGTCGCGTGATAACCGACAACTGACAACTCATGTCCACGCCTCTCGAACGCCTCCGGAAGATCTGCCTCGGTCTTCCCGAGGCCACCGAGGAAATGGGCTTCGGCCATCCCGTCTTCAATATCCGCAAGAAGTGCTTCGCCGCATTCGAATCCTCCGGCGGACGGCCGGCGATCGCGGTGCGCATCGATCCGCTCGATGCAGGGATCTTCGCCGCCGACGCACGTTTCTTCGCCACGCCGTACGGCCGCGGCAAGTGGATCAGCCTCTGGGCGGACGGAAAAACCGACTGGAAGCTTGTCGGGCAGCTCGTGGAGGCCAGCTACCGCATGGTCGCGCCGAAGCGTGTTATTCTCCGCCGGCCATGAGAGCCCTCCTCCAGGAGAACGAGTCGACCCGCCGCGTCGCCTCGTGTCTTTGGCTCTAGTCCTTCCTCTCTCGTAACTCGCAACCCGCAACTCGGAACTGCTCGATGATCACCGTCATCGACAACTACGACTCCTTCACCTACAACCTCGTGCAACAGATCGAGCGGTTGAGCGGCACCGACCTGCAGGTCGTCCGCAACGACCGCTTCGACCCCCAGGCTGTGATCGAGCAGCAGCCGTGCGCCATCGTCATCTCGCCGGGACCGGGCACGCCCGACCGCGCCGGCCGCATCCTCGACCTCATCCGCCTCAACGATTCCATCCCCCTCCTCGGCGTCTGCCTCGGGCACCAGGCGCTCGGCGAGGCCTTCGGCGCGCGCATCGTGCGCGGCAGCGCGCCGGTGCACGGCAAGGTCACCGAGATTCGCCATGGCGGGGAGGGACTCTTCGCCGGCTGCCCCACGCCGATGCGCACGGCGCGCTACCACTCGCTGATCGTCGAGCGCCACTCGCTTCCGGACGTCTTCCGCGTCGACGCCGAGACCGACGACGGCGTGGTGATGGCCATCTCCCACCGCGAGCGGCCGCTGTACGGCATCCAGTTCCATCCCGAGTCGTACGGCACCGTCGGTGGCGACCGCCTCATCGCCAACTTCCTGCATCGGGAGATTCCGCAATGATCGAGGCCGCGATCCGGAAGGTGATCGACCTCCGCGACCTCGATCGCGCCGAGATGGCCGAGGTGTTCGGCGAAATGATGGATGGGAAAGCGTCGGACGTGCAGAAGAGCGCGCTGCTGGTGGCGCTGCGGATGAAGGGGGAAACGGCGGAGGAGATCACCGGCGCGGCGCTGGCCATGCGCGCGCGCGTCACGCCGCTGAGCGTCGACGCCGATCGCATCGTCGACACCTGCGGCACGGGCGGCGACGGCCGCGGCACGTTCAACGTCTCCACCGTCGCGGCCATCGTCGCCGCCGGCGGCGGCGCGAGCGTGGCCAAGCACGGCAACCGCGCCGTGTCGTCGGCCTGCGGCAGCGCCGACGTGCTCAAGGAGCTCGGCGTCTTCATCGACCTCGACGCGCCGCGCATGAGCGAAGTCCTCCGCCGCACCGGCATCTCGTTCCTCTTCGCTCCGAAGCTCCATCCGGCGATGGGGGCGGTGGCCGGCGTGCGGCGCGAGCTCGGCGTGCGGACGATGTTCAACGTCCTCGGTCCGCTGACCAACCCGGCGTTTGCCAAGCGCCAGATCATCGGGGTGTACTCCGACCACCTCGTCGAGCTCCTCGGCGACGTCCTCCTGGCCCTCGGCGCGGTGCATGCCATGGTCGTCCACAGCCGGGACGGGCTCGACGAGATCTCCGTCTCCGCGCCCACGCGCGTCTGCGAGGTGGTGAACGGCGCGCGGCGGACTTATGAGCTTTCGCCTCAGGACATCGACGTCGACATGCACGCCCTCAGCGACGTCGCCGGCGGCGACATCGCCGAGAACGCGCGCATCGCCCGCGAGATCCTCGGCGGCGAGCCCGGCGCGCGCGCCGACATCGTGGTGGCCAACGCCGGCGCCGCGTTGTACGTCGCGGGCGCGGTTGCGACGATTCGCGACGGTGTCGCCCTGGCCCGCGCGTCGATCGGGTCGGGGAAGGCGATGGAGAAGCTGGAGCAGTTGATCGCGGTGAGCAATGAGCTGGCATGACCCTCATCCGCCGCTTCGCGGCACCTTCTCCCGCCAGCGGGAGAAGGGGGCGGTGTTGCCCCTCTCCCGCGTGAGCGGGAGAGGGTGGCGCGAAGCGCCGGGTGAGGGCCGTCCGTGAGCGACTTCCTCGAGAACATCGTCGCCCGCACGCGCGAGCGTCTTGCGGAAGAGCCCCCGCCCGACCGCCCGGCGGCGGAGATCGCGGCGCGCAACCGCCCTCCCTACGCGCTGACGTCGGCGATCTCCCGGAATGGCATCAGCATCATCGCGGAGATCAAGGCCGCGTCCCCCAGCGCCGGGACGATCGTCGAGAACCCCGACGTCGAGGCGATCGCCCGCGAGTACAAGGCGGGCGGTGCTGCGGCGATCTCGGTCGTCACCGAGCGCGACTGGTTTCACGGCTCGCGCGACTGGATCGCCCGCGCCGCGACGGCGAGCGGCCTGCCGGTGCTGATGAAGGACTTCATCGTCGACGAGGCGCAGCTCGTCCGCGGCGTCGCCGCCGGCGCCAGCGCCATCCTGCTCCTGGCGTCGCTCCTCGACGCCGGCCAGATCCGCGCCTTCATCGCTTGCCTCGATCAATTCACCTGCGACGCGCTGGTCGAGGTGCACGACGAGCGCGAGCTGGAGCGGGCGGTGGGCGGAGGGGCGCGGCTCATCGGCGTCAACAATCGCAACCTGCGCGATTTCGGCGTCGATCTCGGCACCTCCGAGCGGCTCTCCAAGCTCATGCCGCCGAACGTGATGCGGGTCGCGGAAAGCGGCATCAAGAGTCGTCAAGACATTGACCATCTGCGCGGCTCCGGCTTCCACGCCTTCTTGGTCGGCGAGTCGCTGTTGCGACAGAATGACCGCGCCGCGGCGGTGCGGCGGCTGCTGTCATGATCAAAATCAAGATCTGCGGACTGACTCGCGAAGAAGACGCCGTCGAGGCCTCGCGACTCGGCACCGACTTTCTCGGCCTGATCTTCGTCCCCGCCTCACCGCGCTTCATCGAGCCGGAACGCGCTGCCGCCGTCGCCGCAAGAGTGCGCGACGCGGGCCACGCGCCGAAGCTCGTCGGCGTCTTTCACGACGCCTCCGCGGAGTACATGGCGGAGATCGCCTCCATCGTCGGCCTCGATCTCTTCCAGCTCCACGGCGGTGAGGGCGACGACGAGATCCGCGGCCTCGACACGCCGATCATCAAGACCCTCCGCGTCGGCGACACCCTCCCCGACACCCGCACCACGCCCAGCGCGGCGTGGCTGCTCTTCGACACCTACGACGAGCGACGCATCGGCGGCACCGGCCGCCGTTTCGACTGGTCGCTAATGGCCACCTACGAACGGCACAAGCCGTTCTTCCTCTCCGGCGGCCTCAATGCCGAGAACGTCGTCGCCGCCATCAGCCTCGTCCGCCCCGACGCCATCGACGTCTCCAGCGGCGTCGAGTCCGGCGAGCCGGGCGTCAAGGATCACGCCAAACTGGCGCGCCTTTTCGAGAGGGTGAGGCCGCGCGCATGACCGCCCTTCCCGACAAGCATGGTTACTTCGGCGAGTTCGGCGGCAAGTACGTCCCGGAAACGCTCATGGCCGCGCTCGAGGAGTTCGAGCGCGCGTACCGCGCCGTGCGGCGCGACCGCCAGTTCCGCCGCGAGCTCGACGCCATCCTCGCCGACTTCGTCGGCCGTCCCACCGCGCTGACTGAAACGCCGAAGTTCGCGGAGCTGTGCGGCGGCGGCTTCCGGCTCTTCCTCAAGCGCGAAGACCTCAACCACACCGGCGCGCACAAGATCAACAACGCCATCGGGCAGGCCCTCATCGCCAAGCGGATGGGGAAGCGGCGGATCATCGCCGAGACCGGGGCCGGCCAGCACGGCGTCGCCACCGCCACCGCCTGCGCCCTCCTCGGCCTCGGCTGCGTCGTCTACATGGGCGAGGTGGACATGGCGCGGCAGGAGCTCAACGTCTTTCGCATGCGCCTCCTCGGTGCGGAGGTCGTCCCCGTCTCCAGCGGCAGCCGCACCCTCAAGGACGCCATCAACGAGGCCATCCGCGACTGGGTCACCAACGTCCGCACCACGCACTACATCATCGGCTCGGTCCTCGGCCCGCACCCCTATCCGATGATCGTGCGCGACTTTCAGTCCGTCATCGGCCGCGAGGCGCTCGGGCAGTTGCGCAAGCGCACCGGCGGGCTGCCCGACGCCGCGGTGGCCTGCGTCGGCGGCGGCTCGAACGCCATCGGCCTTTTCCACGAGATGCTGAAGCACGACTCCATCCGCCTGATCGGCGTGGAGGCCGGCGGCCGGGGCCCGAAGCTCGGCGAGCACGCCGCGCGTTTCAGCGGCGGCGCCCTCGGCATCCTGCACGGCACGCGCTCCATGGTGCTGCAGGACGAATTCGGCCAGATCGCCGAGACGCACTCCATCTCCGCGGGCCTCGACTACCCGTCGATCGGCCCCGAGCACGCCTACCTGCAGGCGATGGGGCGCATCGAGTATCACGACTGCAGCGACGACCTCGCGCTGGAGGCTTTTCATCGCCTCAGCGAGTGCGAGGGCATCATCCCCGCGCTCGAGTCGTCGCACGCCCTCGGATGGCTGATGCGCAATCGCATGCAGGGTGTCGTGGTGGTGAATTTGAGTGGGCGGGGGGACAAGGATGTCCCGCAGGTGGCAGCGCTTGAATCGCGTTAAGGCGCTTTTCAAGCGCCTCCGCCGGGAGCAGCGCTGCGGTCTCATCGCCTACGTCACCTGCGGCGACGGCCCCACCGCCGACATCATCCTGGCGCTGGCCGGCGCGGGCGCCGATGCCATTGAGCTGGGCGTCCCATTCTCCGATCCGATCGCCGACGGCCCCGTCATCCAGGCCGCCGCGCAGCGCGCGCTGAAAAACGGCACGACGCTGAGCGACGTCATGGGCATCGCGCGTGCCGTGCGCGAGAGGAGCGATGTCCCGTTGATCGCCTTCTCGTACCTCAATCCCGTCCTGCGCTATGGCATCGCGCGCTTCGCGGACGACGCGGCGGACGCCGGCGTCGACGACGTCCTCCTCACCGACCTCCCCGCCGAGCGGGCCGCGGAGGTCAAGCCCGCCTTCCGCGCGCGCGACCTCGGCGCGGTCTTCCTCCTGGCCCCGACCTCGAGCGACGCGCGCGTCGCCGCCATCAGTCGTGCCAGCGACCATTTCGTCTATTACGTCTCCACCACCGGCGTCACCGGCACGCGCAGCGAGCTCGATCCCGCGCTGCTGACCCGCCTTGACCAGGTCCGCGCGCTGGTGACCAGGCCGCTCGCCGTCGGCTTCGGAATCTCGCGGCCCGAACATTACGAGGCTCTGCGTGGCCGCTGCGCCGCGATCGTGGTCGGCAGCGCGATCGTGCGCGCCATCGGCGAGGGGGATGCGGCGGCGGCGGCCGAACGAGCCGCGGCGGTCGTGCGCCGGATTACCGGCTAGGCATGGTCAGAACCGGGCCGGACGGGGGGGCCGGGGGCTCCTCGTCGCCTTTGGTCTCATCTCCGGCGTTCTCCGACGCGAGACGGCGGGGGAAGCGGACCCTGCTCGAGGATCGGTGGATCGAGTGGCCGTGAGCCGCAAACTATTTTTTCATCGGCTGGGTGGGGAAATCGAGCTCTGAGTCACTCCTCTGGGTAGACGTTGTCCGGTTCAAATACGTCATAGAAGGCCGAGGCCACGGCTGGGATGCGGATGGCGCGATGAGCTCGCGCACCGGTCGCTCTGCACCGCGCTGCGGCCGACGGAGGGATTGCCCGTGAGCAAGATCGGAAGATTCGTGTTGATCGTTGTTCTCGCTTCATCTTCGGCGCTGGAGGCCGCGGATGCCGAACAGAAGGCCGCCGCCTTGCCCGGGTCGCGATTCGTGGCCATCGCGCCGTGCCGGATCCTCGATACCCACGTCAAGCGGGCGGCGAACAGCGCCGAGGAGTTCTCGCGGCGGATCAACGTACGGGCAACGCGCTGTGGAAGAATCTTGCCGCCGTACGCCACCTCCTACTCGATTCGGCTGACGACCTACGGCCGCACGATGCCGGCTGGGTCGAAGCCGATCACCCACCCCTCCACGGTTCCCGTACCGCTCGACGGACACCTCGAGGTCGCCGTGCCGCCCGAGTCGTATGTCGGCGTCGACGTCGACGGGTATTGGGTCGCGCCGGGAACGCCGGTCGATCCGGGAACGGCGGCGGCCGGAGCGCCAGAGCCGTCGTCGGGCGTTTCGGCGCAGTCAGGGGCCCTCAAACCCGCGCCTCCGACCGCGCTAGATTTCGTTACTGGAACGGCCGGCGACGTCTACCTCACCGGAACAGTGCCGCTGTACTCCACGGTCGGGGTGCTGGCCGCATCGCGAACCGCATCGCCGTGGGTAGTGGCAAAGACGGGAGGCACGACCGCCGCCTCGGCGTTCGGGGTCTACAACTCCGCGGACCAGGAGATCATGCGCGTCGGCTCCGACGGTGGGATCCGGATGGCGCCGAGCAGCTTTCTGAGCGGCCGGTCGGATTACTTCGAGACCCCCACCATCGCCACGAACACCGTCCACGACGTGACGATCTTGAATCCGCGCGACGCGGCGGGAGGGAGCGCTGCGCGCGTGGTCTTCTTCAACGCCTGGACCGGCGAAGAGAACGGCTCCCCGCCGCTGACCAAGTTCCAGGCCTACACCTCCGGTTATTACGCGCAAAACAACATCAACTTCGACTCGTGGATCCACTACCACCGGGGCGACCAGGCGCACTTCCGGGCCTGGTCGACGGCCGAGGGCAAGGAGACCTTCTTCGTCAAAGCGGTGTCCAGCGTCGGGGATGGCCTCCAGGGGACGCGGGCCGACATGTACGTGAGCGGCAAAGCGGCGATCGGCAGACTGCTCGATCCGCAGTCGTTCTACACCTTCGACGTCCTGGGGGCGATGCGCATCGCGCAGACGCCGCCGAACGACACCACGCCGGCGCTGGCGTCGCTCGAGCTGTCGAATCGTGGTCCGGGAGGCGGCGAATACCGGTGGTCCGCCAACACCGCATCGGCGGTGGCCTCGAACGGGATCGCGGCCAACGGTTATGAGATCTGGGAGCATCCGGCGGGCGGACTGCCCGCCGCCGGCATTCCCCGGCTGGTCATGCGGAAGTCGCTGACCAGCGTGGCCGCCGCGCCGGTGATCATCGATCAGTCGGGCAAGGTTGGCATCGGCGGGGTGGTCACCCCGACCGCCGCGCTCGACGTGCAGGGCAACGTCAACGTCAGCGGCGACATCACGGGGGCCCGCGTCATCAACGCCGTCTTTCAGGACCTCGCCGAGTGGGTTCCGGTCACGGAATCGATGGCCCCCGGCACGGTGGTGGTGGTCGATCCGGACCAGCGCAACGCTGTGATGCCGTCGAGCACCGCGTACGACACGTCCGTGGCCGGCGTCGTTTCCGCCCGCCCGGGAGTCCTCCTGGGCGTGGCCTCACCGTCGAAGGCGATGATCGCCACGACCGGCCGTGTGATGGTGCGCGTCGACGCCGGCCGAGGATCGATCCGCGCCGGCGACCTTCTGGTGACGAGCGACAAGCCGGGGGTGGCGATGCGGTCCGAACCGATCGATATCGGGGGGGTCAAGTTCCACCGTCCTGGTAGTCTGATCGGCAAGGCGCTCGAGCCGCTGGAGGGTGGGGTGGGTGAGATTCTCGTGCTGTTGAGCCTTCAATAGCGATGGTCAAAAGGGGCACCATGCGACGAACTACCCTCGTAACATTCTTCATCCTGACCGTCGGCGCGGCGGGAGCCTCCCGTGGAGCGGCGGCGGCTGGGCCCGGCGTGAGCGTGGCGCCATCGGCGATCACAGCCACCGGCATCACGCCCGGCGCGCAAGTGCTGTTCTTCGGAGCGGGCTTCGAGCCAAAGACCTACTACGCCGTCGTGCATCGCTGGTCGACGGTAGTCGCCGATGCGGACATGGACGGATCGGTGTCGTATGCCCTCGATTCACCGGTGACTTGGAACGCGCTCTGGATTGTGGCGGACCTTCGGACCGGGCGGTATGCCGTGGCGTCCACTCCGGGGTTTCCCGTGCATCGTTCGGCGCTGGAACGACGCGACTTCAAGCGTGACATGACAGGAGGGATCAGCCGCTTCGTCTACTCGCGATCGATCGTTGATTTTCTATACGTGTCGCCGGGCGGCGCCTGGACGCTCCAGGCGCGCGATGGCGAGTCGACCGACGGCGACTCGAAGGTGGACGGCGAGACCGCCATTGACCTCTCGCGTCTCCGGCCTCTGTTGAGCGGCGCGGACGTGCCGCGTGCATTCACGCCCGGTGGAACACTCTTCATCATCGATTCGTCGAGGCTCGATCTTCTGGAACTGAAGATCGACGCATCCATTCTGGCGGGGGCACGCTGATGATCCGCCATCGCTCGACGCTCGCCTTCAGCCTGGCGCTCGCCGCTCTCGCGCTCACGCTGCCCGCTCAGCAGCATCCCAATACCTCTCGAGGGTTCGACCTCGGCAAGACGTACCAGATGAACGGGCTCGACAACATCAACCTGTTCAACGGGAACCTCACGGTGACCATCCCCATCGGCCAGCGCTATCGGGTCAACGGCAACCTCGAATACGGGCTGACGCTCGTCTATAGCGGGAATGTCTGGGATGAGCCGATGGACGAGCAGATGTCCTGTGGATGGAGAAAACGGACATATCCCAACCGCCGCTCGAACGCCGGCATCGGCTGGCTGCTCTCCATGGGCAGGTTGTTTCCGCCGAATCAGGATCCACTCCCGGGGAGCGACTTCTGGAATTACGAGAGCCCGGACGGCGCGCTCCACGCGTTCCATCCCCGACTCCACGACGCTCAAGCCTCGACGGATCCCGATCGTTCTTACACCCGCGACGGATCCTATCTTCGTATGACCGAGGGTCTGAATGACCGCACCGTCGAGTTTCCAGACGGTACGAAGCAAGTGTTCAAGCAGTTGAATCGCGTCGCCAACGGACTCTGGCCCCCCGGCACTGAGGTGTGGCGTCTGACCGCGATCAGCGATCGTTTCGGCAACAGCGTAACGATCGACTACAGTTCCGCGCTCGCAGCGCCTCCGAACCCCGCATACCCGGAGATCTGGACCCTCTCCGACGGCTTGCGGTCGCAAAAGGTCTATTTCATTGCCGCCGTTTCCCCATATTCGATCCTCCTCGACCACATCGACTTGTCGGCATTCAACACCGCGACGGCCACATGGAGGATGACCTACGACCAAGAGGTGATGACTCCCGGACTCTTTGACGATAGTAACAGTTCGTGTAACAACTTCACCGGAACCTGGAACGTCCCCCTCCTCACAGAGGTCACGCTCCCTCTGGCGAACGGCGTCTCGCAGGTCTACTCGATGGCGCTGAGCGGCTCGCCGTACTACTCCATCGATGCCAATCTGACCTTTGTCCATGCCCTGAACGGCCACTTGAAGGGCATTCAACTCCCGACCAAGGGATGGCTGGAATGGGACTACCTGAACTACCCCTTTTATGCCGGCTCAGAGGAGAGGTTCCGGCGATCGGTCGTCGTCAAGGAGCGGCGCATGATGGCCGCCGACCGCGCTCCCGCCAACACCAGCAAGTGGACGTACGGCCGGGTGGCGAGCGGCGTCATGAGCTGCGTCGATCAATTTCAGGTCCCTTATTCCGCCCGACCGGAACAATTGGTGGTTTCCGTCACCTCGCCCGAGCAGGTCACAAGTGTCCACTACTTTTCCACCTGGGAGGCCACGACCAATCCGTGCATCATCCCCGAGACGAGCTTCAAGGATGACGAGTACGCCCTCCCTTTCAGCCGCGCCGAATCCAAAGTAGTCGGTGGGGTAACGCGCTATCTGTCGCAGGAGACCTACACTGGCACGCCCCCATCCCTCGCGACGGGGCCTGATGAACCGAGGACTGACAAGTACCGGGTCAATGGAGGCACGCGCGTACGTTCCGAGTGGGTTGCGTACGAATCGGACACCGACTGGGAGGCGGTGCGGGAGATCAACTCCCGTGAGAAGACCCGCCTCATCTATCACGGCGACGACAGGGCCGACTGCGGCGGCACGTGCGAGTACGAAAGCGTCACTCGCTATCGCTTCGACGATTTCGGCCACTACCGGCAGTCGTCGACCTCCGGCAACTTCCCGGCCGCCAACCATCGGACCACGCTCATCAACTATCCGACACGAACGCTTACGGACACTTGGCTGCTGAACACGTATCCGGAACGCTGCACCGTCGACGACGGAGCGAACGAACGGACGACTGAGCTCGCGCAGTGCACGGGAACCGCGGGACCTCCCGCAAACGTGACGGTCGCTTCACGGTTTTGCTTCAACGCGACGACCGGCTTCCTGGAACGCACTCGAACGTTGAACGGCGGCTCAGGCAGCAGCTCTATCAGCGCGGCGATGAACGACGTGATCGTGGCCTTCACCAAGAACGCCGCCGGTAACGTGACGCGGGAAGACTACTACGGTGGCGGCAACGATGCTTCGACTACGACGGACGATGCCTGCGCAGCGACACTCCCGTCATCACCTGCGTATTCAATCGAGCATACCTATGCATTCGGGTCACGTGAGAAGTCTCGTTACCTCTACCAGCCCGGCCAGATCAATCCAAACTTCTATAGTCTTAACAACGTCATTGATGCCTCCACCGGGCTGGTCAAGGAGAGCAAGGACGTCACTGGACAGTCCACTTCGTATCTCTATGATGTCCTTGGCCGTCTGACGGACGTCACTCCTCCCACCGGGCTGGCGGCCACCTCCATCAGCTACACCGAGGCGACAACCACGGCGAGGGCCAAGGCCACCGTCACGACGACATCCGCCTCGGCCGGCCAGCAGCGGGCCACCACTATCTTCGACGACTTCGGGCGCCCAGTGCGGGAGGAGAAACTGCTCCCCGGTACGATCACCTCCGCCCGCGAAACGGTCTACACGCCGTCGGGATGGACCGAGAAGGTCTCCGAATGGGAGACCACCCCCGCCCACTTCACCGTCTTCTCCAGTTTCGACGCGTTCGGGCGGCCGAAGGTCGTGACCACACCCGACAACAAGACGACAAACATCGCCTACGTTGGAGGCAGCAAGGTGACGCGGACCGTGTCGTTCGGTGGCATCGGCGGCGCGGCGAGCGCTGTCACCACCGAGACCTACGATCGGCAGAAGAGACTGCAGAAGATCGAGGAGCCGGGGACCAACAGTACGACGACGTACACCTACGATCCCGCCGATAGGCTCACAGGGGTATCGATGGTGGCCGACAACACCACGCAGCCGCGAACGTTCGTCTACGACAAGCGCGGTTTTCTCACCAGCGAACAGCACCCCGAAAGCGGGTTGACCAGTTACGACGGCTACGACGCCCGAGGGCATGCCGGGCGCAAGCTCGTCGGAGCGACGAATTCCGACTTCGATCTGAAGTACGAATACGACGCGGCCGAGCGCCTCACCAAGATCCATCAGATCCTGACCCGAAGCCCGGAGACCGCACGCCTGGCGAAGCAATTCACGTTTGGTACGGCGACCGATACCACGAACTACACGCAGGGCCGCCTGACCGAGGCGCTGCGGCACAACTATCAGCCGGCGGGCGGCGGTGGCGACGTCACCGTGAAGGAGCAGTACAAGTACTTCAACCACGGTGGCGTGAAGGAGAAAACGACGGAGATCAAAGCCGGCACCGTTCTCCTGCAGAACTTCAGGCAGTCCTACAGCTACAACGACCTCGGGCTGATGTCGACGTTGACGTATCCCACCTGCATTGACCCGA
>JBBPII010000004.1:333337-396574 GCA_038040385.1 Candidatus Gilichinskyi gelida | reverse complement strand
ATTAAAGCGGTACGTGAGCTGGGTTTAGAACGTCGCGAGACAGTTCGGTCCCTATCTGTTGTGGGCGGAGGAGAATTGAGTGGAGGTTTCCTTAGTACGAGAGGACCGGGAAGCACTGACCTCTAGTGTACCAGTTGTCCTGCCAAGGGCATCGCTGGGTAGCTAAGTCGGGAAAGGATAATCGCTGAAAGCATATAAGCGAGAAGCCAACCACAAGATGAGTTCTCCCTGAAGACCCGTGGTAGACCACCACGTTGATAGGCTGGATGTGTAAGGCGCCGCGAGGCCCTCAGCTGACCAGTACTAATCGGTCGTTTGACTTGACCATAAATGCCTTGATTTGATGCTTTCTGCAGCGTGCCCTCCGACGCAACCCATATTCAATTTTTTTCTCTTACACCAGAACTCAAGTTTCCGGTGGTCATAGAGCGGAGGTCACACCCGTTCCCATTCCGAACACGGCAGTTAAGCTCCGCATCGCCGATGATACTGCGCGGGCAACTGCGTGGGAAAGTAGGACGCCGCCGGGATAATATGAAAGGCCGTTGGGCTCAAACCCAACGGCCTTTTTCTTTTTGCTGCCATAATCGCCCGGCGGCCATGCTCCCCCCGAACGCTTCGACACCCGCCCTCGCCACTGGCCGCGGCCGCTGCCGGCGCGCGGCGAGGCGGAAGTTCTGATCGCCGTCTGCAGGTGAGCCGTGCCGCGCGTCTCGGTCATCATTCCGATCCATGACCCGAACCGGCAATGGCTGCGGGAGGCGATCGACAGCATCCTCGGCCAGACCCTCAGCGACCTCGAGATCCTCATCGTCGAGGACACGCCGGGCAGCGCGCCGCTGGCCTCCGACGCACGCCTGCGGCACCTCGTCAATCCAACGCGTGGACTCGGTACGGCGCTGAACTTCGCCGTCTGGCGCGCCGCCGCGCCGCTCATCGCTCGCCTCGACGCTGACGACATCGCCGAGTCCGACCGGCTGGCAAAACAGGTCGCGATGTTCGACGGCGATCCGCTGCTGACCGTCGCCGGCTCGCAGCTGCTCGTCGTCGCCGAGAACGGCCGGCCGGTCGCCACGCGCAGCTATCCGATGGCGCACGCGGAGATCGTCGACGCGCTGCAGCGTTACAACGCCATCGCGCATCCGGCCGTCATGTTCCGCAAAGCGGCGATCATCGCGGCCGGGGGGTATGCGCAGAGCGGCGCCGCCGAAGACTACGATCTCTGGTGCCGCCTCGCCGGTCGCGGCGCGCGCTTCGCGAACCATGCCGAGCCGCTCACGCGCTACCGATATCACCCGAGCCTCACGCGTGCGGACGTGCGGCGGGCCATCCGGGCCACCATCGAGGTCAAGCGAAGACATTTCGGCAGCGCGATCTCCCGCCGGGCGCGCCTGCGCCTGTTCGGCGAGCACCTGCTGTTGCTGTTCCCGACGCGCCTGGTCAGCGCGCTTTTTCGGCTGACGCAGCTTCGGCCGCTTCCTCATCGCGTAGAGCGAGATGACGAACGATCGTCGTGATCTCGCGCTCCAGGCGTTTGAATCGCACGTAGACGTAGAAGAAAGCGATCAGCATGAAGAGGATCGCGCAGTAGAAGACGAGGTCGGCGCCGCGGCCGATGCCGAGGAAGTGGGCGACGGTCATCGTCAGCGCCGGGCGGGCGATGGCCACGGCGGCGGCGATCCACACTGCGATCCAGGCGAAGGCGGCGCGGCGGTTGATGGCGCGCGCGCCGGCGGCGGCGAAAGTGGCGGCGACGAGGATCGCCGCGACGGTGAGGCCGATGGTCTGGAAGTTGGTCACCGCACCCACCTGCCGACGAGATAGTCGAATGCGACGCGCAGCGCGTGGACGCCTCGCTGCCCCTTGCGCCGCGCGTACGGAGTATAGCGAACGCTCACCGCCACCTCGGCGTAGGGCAGCCCGCCGCGGCGAATCTGATCCATCAACTCGCTGGCGTGCGCCATCCGATCGAGCTTGATGTCGATCGACGACGCCGCGCGGCGCGACAATGCGCGCAGCCCGTTGTGCGCGTCGGTGACGCGCAACCCGGAGGTGAGGCGGGTGAAGACGACGGCGAGCTTCAGCAGAAAGCGCCGGGCGGGGGGAATCGTGCTGCGCGGTTCGAGAAAGCGCGAGCCGAGGACGAACTCGGCGCGGCCGGCGCGGATGGGGGCGACCAGCGCGGCGAGATCGGCGGCGTCGTGCTGGCCGTCGCTGTCGAAGGTGACGATGATCTTGGCGCCCTGGAGGAGTGCGTACCGGAGGCCGGTCTGCAGCGCGGCGCCCTGGCCGCGATTGACGGCGTGGCGCAGGACGGTCGCGCCGGCCGCGCGGGCGATCGCCACAGTGTCGTCGGTCGAGCAGTCGTCGACGACGACGATGGTCGCCGCGGTGCGCCGCAGTTCTTCGAGCACGCCGCCGATCGCCTCGGCCTCGTTGTACGCCGGAACGACGACGAAGATGCTCGGATCGAGCGACATAGGCCTCAGAATAAACTGAAGCATGCAGGTCGAGCGGCGGAGAGTCGCGTTGGTGGCGTGGCTCATCGGCATCGCCGGCGCGCTGCGGCTGCTTCCGCTCGGACGGTTGCATCCCATCGCCTGGGACGAGATCGAGTACTTCCGGGCGACCGACTGGGTCGCGCGCGGGCTCGTCCCGTACCGCGATTTCTGGGAGCACCACACGCCGCTGCAGTGGTTCATCTTCGCGCCGGTGGCGGCCCTGACCACGAGCCCTGGAGTCAGCGCCATCCTGGCGATGCGGTGGGCGCAGGTGCCGCTGTGGATCGTCACCTTCGTCCTGCTGGCGAAATGGATGCGCCGCGCCGGCGCCAGCCGGCTGGCGGCGTCGATCGCGCTGCTCTGCGCGCTCTGCTCGACGCTCTTCACGCTCGGCGCCATCGAATACCGCGTCGACGTCCTCGGCTGCGCGCTCTTCGTGGCGGGACTCTTTCTGCTTCAGCGCGGGAACGGCTTCGCCGCGGGCGTGGTGCTCTGTTTGGCGGGATTCGCGAACATCCGGCTCGGGCCGCTGATCCTGTTATGTGGGGCGGGTTCTCTAACCCGCCGGACGGGCTGGAGAGCCCGTCCCACATCGGTCCTCGCCGGTGCCGCGGCCGCGTTCGCCGCCTGCGCCACGTACTTCCTCGCCACAAACAGCGCCGCCATCGCCTTCCGCCGCGTCTGGACCGAGAACTATCTCGCCGACCGGCTCACCGGCGAGCCGGCGTTGCCGATGATCCGGCGCCTCGCGGCACCGTTCGGGCTGGTGGGCGGGGGATTCGACCTCGCGGCGGTGGACGTCGGGACGATCGTGATCTTCATCGCCGGCGCGATCGGGCTCCTGTTCGCGCTGCGGAAGCGCGACGACCTGTTCATTCTGGCCATCCTGCAGGTGGCGAACATCGCCTTCATCGCCTCGATGAAGTTCATCTACCACTACCACTTCATGATCATCATCCTGCTGGCGCTGCCGTTCGTGGCGCACGTCTGCGACCTGCTCCTCGCGCGGGGCCGATGGCGGGAGATCACCGCTATAGTAACGGTTACTATAGCGGTGAGCGCCTTCGCCTCGGTCTTCCGCGGCAAGGAGGACGATCTCGACTACCAGGACCTGGTCATGCGCGAAGCCCACCGCCTCACGACCCCCGGTGCGCGCGTATTCGATGGCGTCGGCTACGCCATCCGGCGCGAGCCGGCCTACCGCTACTGGTTCCTGGCGCAGATCGTCCGCACCCTCGAGGCGCGCGGGATCTTCGAGCCGTACGACATCGCCGCCCGCCCGCCCGACGCGGTGATCCTCTCCATCCCCACGCGCGCCTGGCTGGCCACGCACCCCGGCCAGGCGGAGCTCATCCGCCGCAATTACCGCCCGGTCTTGCGCGAGCTATGGCTGCCGATTAGGCTGGCGAAACCTATGGACCACTCACGAGTGCCTCCGCCACCGGCGGGCGTTTCGCTCGACGCCGTCGCGCCGCCGCGAACGCACGTGCCGAGGTTGTGGTGAATCGCGCCCTGTTCCTCGATCGCGACGGCGTGATCGACGCGCTGGTCCAGCACGACGACGGCGAATGGGGTGCGCCGCTGCGGCTGGAGCAGGTCCGCATCCTGCCGGGCGCGGTCGAAGCGATGACGCTCGCGGCGTCGAACGGCTGGCTGGTTTTCGTGGTCACCAACCAGCCTGACGCGGCGAAAGGGAAGACCACGCAGGCGTCGCTGCACGCCGTGCACGAGGAGGTGCTGCGCCAGCTCGGCTCCGTTCCCATCACCGAATTCTTCTACTGCTTCCATCGCGCGGAAGATCTCTGCGCCTGCCGCAAGCCGAGTCCGTACTTCGTGCAGCACGCGGCGCGGTATCACGACGTCGACCTCACGCAGTCATGGTTCGCCGGCGACTCCGACACCGACCTGGAGTGCGGCACCCGCGCCGGTTGCCGCACCGCCCTCATCGACTATGAGCACTCCAAGCACCGCCGCGGCGCAAAGAAGGCCGACCGCATCTGCGCCGACCTGCCGGAGTTCGTTCGAACGTTGGCCCAGGAGACGGTTTGACGCAGCGCTCCATCGGCATCCTCGGCGGCGGCATCTCCGGAATCGCACTGGCAGCGCACCTCGGCGAAAACGTGGAAGTGCTCGAGAAGCGCCCGCGCATCGGCGGCCTCTGCGGAACGATCGTCGAAGACGGCTTCACCTTCGACGCCGCCGGCCCGCACATCATGTTCAGCAAGAACAAAGAGGTGCTGGCGCTGATGGTCGAGGTCCTCGGCGACAACGTCCATCAGAAGCGCCGCGACAACAAGATCTGGTTCAAGGGGCGGCTGGTGAAGTATCCCTTCGAGAACGATCTCGCCTCGCTGCCGCCGCAGGACAACTTCGACTGCATCCTCGGCTACATCGTCAATCCGTACGCCGACGACGAGGCGCACAACCTCGCCGAGTGGTCGTACAAAACGTTCGGCGAGGGGATCTCCGACAAGTACTTCATCCCTTACAACCGCAAGATCTGGAACTACGACCCGCAGAAGCTCGGGCTGGAGTTCGTGTCGCGCATCCCGAAGCCGCCGATGGAGGACGTGCTCAAGTCGGCGATCGGAATCCCGACCGAGGGGTATTTGCATCAGTTGAACTTTTTCTATCCGATCGAAGGCGGGTTCGAGCGGATCGTGCAGGGATTCGCTAAACGGGTTCGGGGCGATGTTCGTTCGTCGTTCGTGGTGGGCGATGTCCGTCGCGACGGGGATCGTTGGCGCGTGAACGATCGCGTGTATGACGAACTCGTCTCCACAATGCCGATTCACGAGCTGTTAAAGGTCTGGCGCGACGCACCGGGCGAAGTACACGACGCGGCGGCGAAGCTGCGCTACAACTCGCTGATCAACGTGGTGCTCGGCGTCAACGAAGACCGCGGCTATCCGTGGACCGCGCTGTATGTGCCCGATCCGGAGATCGTCTTCCACCGCCTGTCGTTCCCCCGAGCCTTCAGCGAGAAATGCGTGCCGCCGGGGTCGTTCTCGGTCATGGCGGAGATCACCGCGAACGACGGCGACGGCGTCTGGGAGCTGAGCGACGAACAGGTCCTCGACCGCGTCATCCGCGACATCGAGCTGATGGGCCTCCTCGACCGGAAGACCATCGTCTATCGAAAGGTCGTCCGCTTCGTCTACGGCTACCCCGTCTACGATCTCGACTACCGGGAGAACGTCACCGCGATGCGCGAGGCGGTCGCCGCCGCCGGCCTGCGCCTTCTGGGCCGGTTCGCGCAGTTCGACTACATCAATAGTGATGTGTGCGTTGAACGAGCGTTGCGGATGGCTGAGGAACTGCGTTGAAGGGTTCGCCGTTGGCCGTACGGCGCTTTCGCGCCTGCCGTTGGCCGTGGATTGCGGTCGATCGGACGGCCAACGGCCAACGGCCAACGGCGAACGTAACTCATGTTTGAACCCCAAACGTACCAGTACTTCGAGGACGTCAACTGGGGCCTGCTCCGCCTCTGGGGCGACCGCAGCGGCCGCGACGTGCTCGACGTCGGCTGCGGCTTCGCCACCACCTCGCAGTACATCCAGCAGCGGGCGAACCGGGTGATGGGCATCGAGTCGAGCGGCGACGCGGTGGCCGTGGCGCGGCAGCGCGTCCAGCAGGTGGTCCACGCCGATCTGACGAAGCTCGACGACGTGCGCGGGGCGGTGGGGGGGCGGCGCTTCGACACCATCATCTTCGCCGACGTGCTCGAGCACCTCCCATGGCCCCTCGGCGTGCTGCGCTCGTACCTCGACCTGCTGAAGGACGACGGCTCGGTCATGGTGTCGCTGCCGAACGTCGGGCTGTGGTCGGTGCGGCTCGCGCACCTCTTCGGATCGTTCGAGTACGAAGAGACCGGGGTCCTCGATCAGACCCATCTCCGCTTCTTCACCCGAAAGAGCGCGCTGCGGTTGCTCGACGCCGCGGGACTGGAGATCGAACGGCGCACGTACAATCCCGGACTGGTGCGGCCGTTCGTCCCGTTGGCGAAAAAACTTCTCGTGCGCCGGCGCGGCGGCGGGCCGGTGGACCCGGAAGCGCTGCTCGCCTCGCGGCCGTACAAGCTGTATCTGAAGACGGCGTACCCGATCGAGCGCGCGGTGGCTCGGCTGTGGCCCGGCGCGTTGGCGTTTCAGATGATCTTCGAGGCGCGGCGGAAACGATGAAGGTGACGGTGTCGATGATCACGCTCAACGAGGAGCGCGCGGTGGCCAAGGTCGTCGCCGACATCCGCCGCGTCGTTCCCGATGCGGAGATCTTCCTCGTCGACTCCTCGCGCGACCGCACCGCGGAGATTGCCACGGAGCTCGGCTGTCGCGTCTTCAAGCAGTTCCCGCCCAAAGGTTACGGCCCGGCGATGGATCGCGCGGTTCGCGACGCGGGTGGCGACGTCGTCGTCACCCTCGATTGCGACGACACCTATCCGGTCGAGGAGATCCCGAAGCTCGTCGCGCTGATCGAGCAGGGATGGGACCTGGTCAACGCCACCCGCCTGGCGAAGCGGCCCAAAGCCATGCCGTTCGCGAACTACCTCGCCAACCGCGTCTTCGCCTGGACCGCGCGCCTGCTGCACGGCCTGAAGACGACGGACGTGCACAGCGGCATGCGCGCCTACCGCAAGTCGATGATCGACCGCGTGGACTGGGACCCCAACGGCCCGGCGCTGCCGGTGGACATGATCGTCATCCCGCACCGCAAGGGATTTCTCGTCACCGATGTGCCGATCGACTACCGCGAGCGCATCGGCGCGTCGACGCTGCAACGGTGGAACTCGACGGTGTGGACGTTCAAGCGGTTGTGGCGAGCCAGGACAGTTGCCAGTGGCCAGTTGCCGGTTGCCGGCGGGGAACGGGCAACAGGCAACAGGCAACTCCCATGAAAGTCGCCATTCTTTGCGGCGGCCTCGGTACCCGCCTTGGCGATCTCACCCGCGAGCTGCCGAAGGCGATGATCCCCGTCGCCGGCCGTCCGTTCCTCGATTACGTCGTCGAATCGTTTCGCGGTTTCGAGGTCATCCTGTTGACCGGCCATCAATCGCAGATCATCGAGGACCACTTTGGCGATCGCGTCGCCTACTCGCGGGAGCGCGAGCCGCTCGGCACCGGCGGGGCGTTGCGGCAGGCGCGCGATCTCCTCGGCGACCGTTTCCTGGTCACCTACGGCGATGTGCTGCGCCGCTTCGACTACGATCGGTTCGTGCGCGAACATCCGGAGCCGGCGCTCGCCGTCTACGAGCGGATCACCGCCGGCAACACGGACGTGGACGGCGACCGCGTGGTCCGCTTCGACAAGGGCGCCCCCGAGCTGCCGTTCATCGACGCTGGCTTCTCGCTGATGGACGCGGCCATCTTCGAGCTCCTTCCCGAGCGCGGCTCGTACGAGGAGAGCGTCTTCCCGGCGCTCGCCGCGGCGCGGCGGTTGGCGTGCGAGGTCGTCGACCACGACTTCTACGACATCGGCACGCCGGAAGAGCTGGCCAGGACGCGCGCGGCGCTGGAGGGCGCGGGGACGTGAAGATCGTCGTCACCGGCGCCGCCGGCTTCATCGCCACCAACCTCCTCCCGCGCCTCCTCGGCGAGGGCCACGAGGTCCTCGGCATCGACAACTTCTTCCTCGGCAAGCGCGAGTACGTCGCGCGGTCGCTCGGCGATCCGAACTTTCACTTCCACGAGCTCGACCTGCTGGACCGCGACCGCCTCGTCGCGCTCTTCCAGGAGTTCCGTCCCGACCGCGTGTGGCATCTCGCGGCGAACAGCGACATCAGCTTCGGCACCACGTACACCGACTTCGATCTGAAGGGCGGCACGCTGGTCACGTACAACCTGCTCGAAGCGATGCGGCTCGCCGGCGTGGGGGAGCTGATCTTCTCCAGCAGCGGCTCGATCTACGGCGAGCCGGCCGTGCTGCCAACACCCGAGGACTACGGGCCGCTTTTTCCGATCTCGCTGTACGCGGCGAGCAAGATCGCCTGCGAGACGCTGATCGCCGCGTTCGCCGCGGCCTACGACATCCGCAGTTGGATCTTCCGCTTCGGGAACATCGTTGGCGGGTTTCCGACCCACGGCGTGATCCACGACTTCGTCCTCAAGCTCCAGCGCGACCCGACGCGCCTGGAGGTCCTCGGCGACGGCCATCAGTCCAAGCCGTACGTGCACGTCGAGGACTGCCTCGACGGGATGATGTTCGGCCACGCGCATGCGAAGGAGCGGGTCAACTGCTACAACCTGGCGGTGTCCGATTGGACCTCCGTCAATCAGATCGCGGAGTGGACGATCGAGGCCATGGGGCTGGATCCGGCGGCGGTGACCATCGAGCACACCGGCGGCTCGCGCGGGTGGCCGGGCGACGTGCCGAAAGTGCGGCTCGACACCTCGCGCATGCAGGCCCTCGGCTGGCGGCCGAGGATGTCGAGCGACGAGTCGGTGCGCCGCTCGATCGCCGAAACGGTGGCGCAGTTCACTTCGCGCTGAGCATCTGATGCGCGACGCCGATGTTGTTCTTCGCGTGCGGCGTCGCCGGGTCGAGCTGCAGCGCGCGCTGGTTGAGGGCGATCGTCTCGCGGATCATGGCGTCGCGCGCCGGGGCCGGCGGCATCGTTCGCGCCTTCACCAGCATCGCCGTCGCCATGCCGACGTAGGCCTGCGGGAACCATTCGGGCCGCACGCCGCCGGCGCGGATCTGCGGCTCAGTCAGATCGATCGACCGGCGCAGGTGTTCGATCGAGCGGTCGGGCTGCGTAAATTCAAGGATTTGGCCGAGGTTGTACTCGGCCATGGCGTTCTCACCGGTCGCGGCGATGGCGTGAGCGAAGAGCGTCTCGGCGTCCTTCCAGTAGCCGACTTGGCGAAATGCCACGACGGCGTAGATGGCGATGATGATCACGCCGGCCGCGGCGAGCACCTCGCGCGGAATGCTGCGCGCGAGCTGCAGGAGGCCGAAGACGACCGCGATGGACAGGCCGATGTACGAGAAATACGTGTAGCGGTCGGCCATCGACTGCCCGCCGATCTGCACGATGCCGATGACGGGGACCAGCGTTCCGAGAAACCAGAACCAGCCGGCGGCGAGCGGCGGCAGGCGGCGGGCGAAGATCACCGCGCAGGCGGTGATGGCCAGCACCACCGCGCCCGCCATCACCGTTTCGGCCGCGCTGATGGCCCGGAGCGGATAGGGAATGGCGAGGTTCATCGGAACGAAGAAGTTCGCCACGTAGCACGCGTACGCGACGAGGGCGTTGGCCATGCGGCCGAAGAGCGGGACGGGATTGAAGGCGTGGAGGTTGTGTTGGCCGAGAAAGGCGATGGCCACGCCGGCGGCGGTCAGCGCGAAGAGCGGCCACTTTTCCGCCGCGCGGTCGCGCAGGTCCTTCAACGTCTTCAGCCGCTCGAGCGGCCAGAAGTCGAGCAGGAGCAGAACGAACGGCAGCGTGGTGTACATCTGCTTCGCCGCGAGCGACATCGCCATCGCCGCGGCGACGCCGCTCTTTCGCTCCGGCGCGCGCGCGTAGAGCAGGAGCGCGAGGAGCGCGAAGAACGTGCTGAGCGTGTCCTTCCGCTCCGCCACCCAGGCTACCGACTCGACGTGCGCGGGATGGACGGCGAACAGCGCCGCGACGAACGCGCTCGGCCAGACGTCGCGCGTCAGGCGCCGCATCGCCGCGAAGAGGAGGCAAGCGTTTGCGGCGTGCAACAGCGCGTTCATCAGCAGGTGCGGCCCGGCGCGCAGGCCCCACAGCTCGACGTCGAGCATGTGCGACAGCCAGGTCAACGGGTACCAGCCGAGCGTCGCCGAGGTGATCGCCCACCAGATCGATGAGCCGGAGAGACCGCGCAGCACCGGCTCGTTGCCGGTGACGAACTGGTCGTCGTCGTAATTGAGAAATGAGTGGGAGGTGACTGGCCCGAAGACCGCGAGCGTCAGGATGACCAGCGCGGCGACGATGCCCCACTCCCGCCCGCCCCACGCCCGCACCGCCGGCGCCGCGACCGTTTTGGCGCGCTCGGTTTTCTGCCGCGACCGCCGTCCCATGCCGGCGAGTAGTCTAGTGGAGTGTATTGGCTGAATTGGGACCAGATGGCGTCGAGACCAAGCCAGGTGGTCCCGATTCAGCCAATACACTCCACTAGTGCCGCGCGGGGCGCTGCCGCACCGGCAGCTCGAGGCCTGAGCGGAACCAGTTCTTCGCCGTCGGCTCGCGCAGCAGGAAATCGAAGAGCAGCTTCGCCCCCTTCACCGCGCCGCTCGGCGAGAGCGTCTCGCCGTCCGCTTCGAAGTCGCCGCGCAGCCAGCTCAGGCCGTCCTCGCGCGCCTGCTCGCCGTTGGCCCAGAGGTACGGACCCCACGCCACCCACGGCGCGATGCCGGTGCGGTAGTCGATCAACCCGACGCGGTCGTTGTGCCACTCCGGATGCTCCATCCGCGCCTGCTCGATCTGAACGGTGACCACCCATCGGTTGGCGTAGCCGGTCTCGAACGCGAACGGCTCGGGGTTGAATCCACCCGCCGGCGCGTAGCCGCCGTAGACGCGGCTGGAGAGGTAGGCGATCCGGAGATTCGGGTATTGTCGCTTCATCTCCCGCAACGTCTCGCCGATGTGGCTCTTGAGGCGATAGGCGTCGGCGTTGGCCACGCCCAGCGGCTCGCCTGTGCGGTCGTTGATGATCTGCAGCCACGCCACCTGCACCTGCTGCGGCGAGACGCCGGCCGGAGCGAGCGTGTCGTTCGCCACGATGTCGAAGCGCGGGAAGCCGCTGGGACGCTCGGCCCAGAAGCGGAAGTCGGCGCCGTCGCGCGCCGCATTGAGCATGACGAGTTTGTTGCGCTCGACGCGGCGGTCCGCCGCGGCGATCGACTGGAAGGACTGCATGATCCGCGCGGTCTCGCCGAAGCCGACGGCGAGGAAGACGATCTTCCCGTCGGGCGACGGACGGCCGTCCGCGTCCAGCGGCTGGATTCTCGACGACGCCGCGAGCCCCGCCGCAAAGTGCTCCGCCGGCATCACGTTGCTGCCTTCCTCGTATAGCCCGCCGAAGTAGCCGAAGCGATACGGAGCCGTGCCCAGATCGTTGAGGGGAACGAGCCAGGAAAAATCGCCGGCGGAGGCGATGGGGGAGGCGCTCAGAGCGAGTGCGAGGAGCAGCGTACGCATGCAACAATGAGCCCAGCCATGGCCATGCACATCCCGAAGCCGACCGTCATCGCCGCCGCCGGCAACAAGCCGAAGCGCATCGAGGAATTCGTCGGGCGCGTCAACTCGGGCAGGGGTGACCTCAGCGTGGCGCGGATGACCAGCCCGAGCGGGTGGGTGGAGCCGGGGCAAACGCCGGAGTTCGACGAGTACACCGTCGTCCTGCGCGGCGCGCTGCGGGTGACGACCAGGAGCGGATCGCTGGACGTCCAGGCGGGCGAGGCGGTGATCGTCGCGCGCGGCGAGTGGGTGCAGTACTCGACGCCCGGCGCCGACGGCGCGGAGTACATCGCCGTGTGCCTGCCGGCGTTCTCGCCCGACACGGTGCATCGCGACGCATGAGCGCGGTCTCACCCCGCCGAGACCTCGCGACTCCGAGACTTCGCAACCTCGTTTTCTTCATCGTCCTCGCCGCCTACGCAATCGCCGTCGCCGTCATCGAGCTCCGCCACGAGCCGTGGCGCGACGAGGCCGACTGCTGGCTTCTCGCCCGCGATGCCGACTTCGCCACGTTCTTTCATCGCATGGGCCTCTCCGGCACGCCCGGGCTGTGGCATTTCATCCTCGTCCCCTTCGCCCGCCTCGGACTGCCGTACGCCACGCAGGCGGTGTTGCACGTGGCCATCGCCGTGGCCACCGCGGCGATCGTGCTGCGGCGCGCGTCGCTGCCGCTGGTCACGCGCGTGCTGCTCGTCTTCTCGTACTACCTGGCGTACGAGTACGCGGTGGTCGTGCGCAGCTACGCGCTGAGCGTCCTCCTGCTGGTGGCCATCGCCGCGATGTACGAGCGGCGGTTCGCGCGGCCGATGCTGTTCGGCGCGCTGGTCGCGTTGCTGGCGAACACCAACACGCACAGCCTGATCGTCGCGGGGACGATCGGTGCCGCGTATCTGCTCGAGGGCCGGCGGGCCGCGATCAAAGGCGCCGCGGTGATGCTGGCCGGCGGCGTGGCCGCGGCGCTGCAGCTCATCCCGCCGCCCGACGCCATCGCCGGCGGCGTGATCATGCGCTATACGCCGAACGCCTTCCCCTCCGCGCTGGCGGCCGCGTTCTTCCCGACCATGGTCCATCCGCTGACTATCGCCGCAGGCGCGGTCATCGTCCTCGCGGCGATCGTCGCCATCCGCCGCGACCACGGCGCGCTGCTCATCCTCCTCGGCACGCTCGCCGGCCTCGCCTACCTCTTCACGTACAAGTGGATCGGTGGTCTGCGCCACTCCGGCTTCGTATTTCTGGTCGTCCTGTTCGTGCTCTGGATCGCGACCCCGTCGCGCGAGCGGACATTTGCCATCGGGCTGCTCACCGCGTCGCTGATCGCGTCGGTGATCTCGACCGCGACGCTCTGGCGCCTCGACTACCTCGCGCCCTTCTCCGGCGCGAAGGAGATGGCCGCCTTCATCAACGGCGCGGGACTCGCGGACCTCCCCATCGCCGCGCACAGCGAGACCGCGACCTCCGCGGTCTGCCCCTGGCTCCGCCGACCGCTCTGGTACGCCGGCACCGGCCGCGTCGGGACGTTCAACCTGTGGGACAAGACGTTCGACCGCGGCCTGTACGTGACCTACCCCGAGGCCGAGCAGCGGGCTCGGGAGCACTTCCGCGGCGGGCGCTGGCTGCTGCTGTTCAACGTGGAGATCCCCGAACCTGCCGCGCACGGGTTCAAGCTGCTGCACGCCACGCGGGAACCGTTCGCGCATCCCGACGAGCGTTTTTGGTTGTATGAGCCAATTTATCCCGCGCGAAGCGCGGGATCATCGGAACCACCGCGCTGAGTGGGCAATCGCAGCGCGGTGTTACCCATGATCCCGCGCTGACGCGCGGGATAAACTCCGGACCATGAAACTGCTGGTCCTCTCCGAGCACGACGTCGCCGAGCTGCTCACGTTTCCGGAGTGCATCGAGGTGATGGCGGAGGCGCTGACGGCGACGGCGCGCGGCGAGGTGCACAACCCGCTGCGCAGCATCGTGCGCCCGGAAGGCGCGTCCGGCTTTCTCGGACTGATGCCCACGTATCGCGGCGGCGACAAGCCGGCGTTCGGCCTCAAGGAGATCTGCCTCTTTCCCGGCAATCCCGCGCGCGGCCTCGACACGCACCTCGGCGGGGTGCTGCTGCACAGCGGCGAGACGGGCGAGCTGCTGGCGGTCATGAACGCCTCGGCCATCACCGCCATCCGCACCGCCGCGGTCTCCGCGCTGGCCACGCGCCTCCTGGCGCGCGAGGACGCGAAGGTGCACGCCATCATCGGCGCCGGCGTGCAGGCGCGCTCGCACCTGGCGGCCATTTCGGTCGTCCGCGACATCGTCGAGGTGAGGATCTGCAGCCGCACGAGGGCGAAAGCCGAGGCGCTTGCTACTGCGAACGTCCGCGTCGTCGACTCCATCGAAGACGCCGTGCGCAGCGCCGACATCATCTCCACCACCACCAGCTCACGCGAGCCGGTCATCCACCGGAGCTGGATCGCGCCGGGCACGCACATCAACGCCGTCGGCTCGAGCATCGCCGCGGCGCGGGAGCTCGACTCCGACACCGTCGCCGCGGCAGCGCTCTTCGTCGACCGCCGCGAGTCGACGCTCAACGAGTCGGGCGATTACCTCTCCGCGGTGCGGGAGGGGGCAATCGCCGGACCGGCGCACATCCGCGCCGAGCTCGGCGAGATCCTCATTGGTCGGGCCGAAGGGCGGCGCTCGCGCGACGAGATCACGCTCTTCAAGTCGCTCGGCATCGCCATCGAGGACCTGGCCGCCGCGCAGTTTCTCTACGACAAGGCGCGGCGGTTCGGGCGCGGCAGCGTCGTCGATTTCTAGAGCCAGTGTGGGACGGGTTCTCCAACCCGTCCGGACGGACTGGAGAGTCCGTCCCACATCTAGAGCCAGTAGCGCGCGGCGAGGGTCCACGCCGACTGCAGCATCGCCAGGCCGGTCAGCGCGGCGACGGCGCGCGCCTTCGCCCGCTCGCTGGCGCGAACGGCGCACAGCGGCAGCAGCGCGAGCGGCAGGAAGGGGAGGAAGTAGCGCCCCTGCAGTCCGATGAGGAACTCGCCGGCCGGTGCGCCGACATGCATCACTGTAGTAACCGTCACTATAGCGACCACAAATATAGCCAGCGACCAGACGCGGCTGAATCCGGACGCCGGCCCGTCCGCTACCGCGATGCCGATCAGCGCCGCGATCCATAGCAGCGCGAACGCCAGCGGCGCCGGTGCGTCAAGCCAACCGAAGTCGGCGACGAGCTCCACCGCCATGAGGCCCGCGACGCTCGCGAGCTCGCCCGCCAGCCGCGCGGCGTAGGCGAGCGGCGCGTGCAGCAGGGCGGCGACGCGGGCGGGCGCGTCGACGCCGAGGGATGGGTCGTCGGGCCCGCCGGCCTCGCGGATCCAGAGGTAGGCCACGAGCGTGCCGGCGAGCATGGCCACGATGATCAGTGCCAGGACGACTCGGCGCGCGCGGAGCCGCGGTACGCCGAGGGCCAGCAGCGGGAGGATCGCGTAGCCGGGCTTGATCGCCGCGACGACGAACGACAGCCCGATCGACGACGCCGCCTCGCCGCGGAGGATCTCCACCACCAGCGCGATCGCGCAGGCGATGGTGAGCGCGTCGGTGGAGAGCGAGGCGCGCATGAAGACGGCCATCGGCGTGAGCGCCAGCAGCGCGAGGGCCCAGCGGCCGAACGGCGCGCGGCGGATGGCGACGGCGAGGATCAACGTCGAGGCGATGAGATTCGCCAGCCGTCCGAGGTAGACGAGAGCGACGGGCGAGAGCGACAGCGCGCGGCCGAGAAGGATCGCCGACGCCGAGGCCGCGTAGCCGAGGGGCGTGTAGCTGGGCGCGGTGTAGCCGAGCGGCCGGCGCCAGGAGTCGGCGACCGTGGCCACGAACACGCGATCTTCTGGGCGGAGCGGCGTGCGCGCGAACGCCGGACGCGCCAGCCCCGCGGCGGCGGCGTCGACCACGCTGCGCGGCACGCGCGCTCCGCCTCGCGCGAACAGCGTCCCCTCGGAGATCGACCACGCGCGGAACAGGTGCGCCGGCTCGTCGGGCGTCTGGAACGGCGGCGTGAGCGCGATCAGCAGCGCGCCGAAGACGAGACTCGCCGCGGCGAAGAAGCGCGCCGGATCGGACATGGGGTGAGAATATCGTGTGACGATGGTTCGCCGTTGGCTGTTGGCCGTTGGCCGAGGACCTGGACAAACGGCCAACGGCCAACGGCCAACGGCGAACGAGATCGCGCTCGTCGCGGGCCTCATCGCCCTCGCCGCGCTCTTCATCGCTCTCGGACACGGCCGCTGGCTCGACCCCATCATCGATGCCGGCCGCGATCTGTATGTCCCGGAGCAGCTCGCGCACGGCGCGCGGCTCTACGAAGACATCGACTACAACTACCCGCCGCTCGCGCCGCGGACGCTCGCCCTAGCCGTGCGCCTCTTCGGCAGCTCGCTCGCGCTGTACGAAGTCATCGGCGGCGTGCTCGCGGCGATCGCCGCGGCGGCGATGTACCTGCTGGGGCGGACGGTGGCGGGGGTGGCGGGGGCGGCGGCCTCGGTGCTGCTATTCGTCGCGCTCTGCGTCGCCGGGCGGCCGAATTTCAACTTCTTCTTCCCGTACGCGCACGCCATGACCTTCGGCGCGGTGCTGACCATCGTCTACGTCGCGCTGCTGGTCATGCGGAGCGAGTGGTCGATCGCCGCCGGCGCGCTGGCCTGCGCGACGAAGCTCGAGTTCGCATTCGTGGTCATCGCCTGCGCGCTGGTGCAGCGGAGATGGAAGAGCGCGGCGCTGTTCGCCATCGTGACCCTGGTCGCCACGCCGATCCCGACGCAGCTCGCCGGCGGCGCGGCGGCCGGCTTTTACCAGCGCCTCGCCGCGGGAGGCTGGAGCGAGATGCTCTTCGGCATCCTCGCGTTGGCGGGCGTGGCGGTCCTCTCGCTGCGGCCGAGCCGGGCGATGGCGCTCGCGCTCTTCGCCGGCTTCTGTTTCGTCTCCGCCGACATGCTCTTCGCGCCGGCGCCGCTGGTGCATCTGGCGCTGATTCCCTTCGTGATTCGCGCGCGCGACACGCGCCTGCCGCTGCTGTGGTGCGCGTCCATCACCTCGACGGCTCGGATCGCACTGCACGTCACGCCGACGTTCAACGGCTTCGCCTACGTCCTGCCGACCATCGTCCTCTTCGTCTACCTCGCCCTGACCATCGACCCGCGCGCACGCGCGCTCTGGCTCGCCGTCTTTGCCGGCGTGGCGGCGAACGCGCTCTGGCTGCAGGTGGACCGCGCGCGCCAACCAGCCGTTCGCGTGCAAACCCCGTTCGGTGCGTACCTCGACACCAACATTGATCGCGCCGCGGCGGTCAGCGGCATGCTCGACGCACTCCGCGCCGCGCCGCTGGGCACGCTCGCGGTGGTGCCCGAGGGGGTCTCCATCAATTACTTCAGCGGACGGCGGACGCCGCTGCGCCGCTACCTCTTCACGCCGCCCGAGACCGGCGATCCGCGCATCGAGAGGGACGTCATCCGCGAGTGGCGCGCCCACCCGCCCGACTTCGTTGCCCTCACCTCGCGCTCCGTGTCCGAATACGGCGCGCGCGGCTTCGGCGAGGACTACGACCGCGATCTGGCGCGCCTGATCGCGACGGATTACGCGAGAGTAGGGGAGTGGGGCGGGGTGGGGTACACCATCACCCTGATGCGGCGGCAGCGATGAAGCGCGACGTCTGGCTGCTGATGGCGATCTTCGCCGCGGCGATGATGCTGGTCGACCCGCGCGGCGACTTCCCGCTCGACGACGACTGGGACTTCGCGCTCGCCACCTGGGCCTTCGCCAGGAGCGGGCACTTTCAGTTCACCCCGTTCACCGCGACGTCGCTCTACCTGCAGGTGACGTGGGGGGCGCTCTGGACGCTGGTCTTCGGCGAGTCGTTCAACGTCCTGCGCGCGTCGACGCTCGTCCTCGCCGCGGCGACCATCATCGTCTTTCACGCCCTGCTGCGCCGCCTGCCGCTCACGCGCGGCGAGCGCTTCCTCGCCGCCGCCGCGCTGATCTTCCACCCGATTTTCTTCTGGTCGTCGGCGACCTACATGACCCACGTCCCGTTCCTCTTCCTCTCCGTGGCGGCGATGGCCGCGTTCCTGCGCGGCATCGAGGAGATATGTGGGATGGGTTCTCAACCCGTCCGCGGCCGCGTAGCGGCCGCCGCCGGGACGGCGGACGGGTTGAGAACCCGTCCCACATGGATCGCCCTCGGCGCACTCGCCGCCGCCGCCTCGATCTTCGTGCGGCAGACAGGCGTGGTCAACGCCATCGCGCCGCTGGTCGTCCTTCTCGCGCGGCGGGAGAAAAAGCTGGCCGCCATCGCAGCGGCACCGCTGCTGGTCTTCGCCGTCTCCTTCCCCGTTTTGGGGCACGGCGAGTTCGGCTACCACTCGCTGGCCACGCGCGGCGCGGCGGCGGAGGTCGCGGCGAACGCCGGCAAGTACCTCTTCGACGATTTCTCGTCCGCCGCGATCTTCCTGATTCCGCTCGTCGCGCTCGCCGCGACGCGCATCCGGAGTTGGTGGGTGGCGGGGACGATCGCCGGCGTCTTCGTCCTCCGCGCGCTGCTGTTCATCAGCGTCGGCTTCGCCATCCCGAAATGGAACCCGCTGCTGACCTCCGAGCAGTTCTTCGGGAATGTCTTCGTCAATCTCGGACTCGGCCCGCCGACGCTTTTCGACACGCACGTCCTCGGCTACCCGCTCCCGCTGCACCTCGGCTACGCCGCGCGGTTCGCTCTGACCATGTTCGCCGCCGTCGCCGGCGGAGTGGTGGTCGCGGTGTTGATTGAGAATTGGAAGCACCTGGCCGTCATCCAGATCGCCACCGCAACGCTCCTCCTCGCCTTCTCCGCCGTCTGGTTCGACCGCTACGCGCTCGACGCGGCCTGGCCGCTGGCCTTCGTCCTGCCGCTCATCGCGCGCGGCTCGCGCAAGCGGGTGGCGATCGCGCTGCTGGTGGGCGTCGCGATCTTCGACGTCTGGGCGGTGCGCGACTACTTCCGCTGGAATCGCGCCCGCGACGCTGCGTGGCGAGGTTTGATCGTGCGCGGCGTGCCGGCGGAGGCCATCAACGGCGGCGTAGAGCTCAACGCCATGGCCCGGCTACGGGGAAATCCCTTCCCGAAGGAGCGCCCGCAGTGGGTGATCCGGAACGACTACGTGCTCTCGTTCCGCCCGTTGCCGTCATACGAGGTGGTCGAACGCGTCGGTCCGGTGTTCGCGCTGCGGCGGCGGCCCGACGCCAAGTGGCCCGCCGCGACCACGCCGTGGCGGTAGCCGTGCGCCGCCGCAACGGCCAGCGCGGGGATGATGACCAGCACGTACCGAGGGTACCCGACCGGCAGCCAGGCTGTGAAAAGGACGACGATGGTCGCGCACCAGGCGAGGAGTGCGGGCGTCCCGCCCGGCGAATGCGGCCGGGACGGCCGCACTCCGAACGGCGCGAAGACGATTCCGATCAGAATCGCGATGCCGGCAAAGTCGCCGAACGCGTACTCCGAGACGAACCGCAGTTTTTCGCCGGCGCTCAGCCGGTGCTCGCCGGTCGCGGCCAGAAGTACTTGCAGGTCATGGAGTTGCGTGAAAAAGAAGAAGGGGTTCATGGCGACCGCGAGCACGAGCGAGATGCCGGTCGCGGCCGCTGCGTGGAAGAACTTTCGCCGCACGAGCAGGAGAGTGAGCACGCCGGCGAGCGCGAGCGCGCCGCTGAGGCGGATGTCGATGGCGAGCGCGGCGAGGACAGTGGCCGCGACCGTTCGCGGCCACGTCACCTTCCTGGCGAGCGGGACCGCGGCGGCGACGACGAACAGCGTCAGCAGCGGGTCGAAGACGGCCGTCGCGGCGAAGGTCTGGGTCAGGAAGCTGAAGAAGTAGAGCAGCGAGGCCAGCAGGGAGTCCGAAAGCACGAAAATCAGCGCTGCCGTCAGCGCCGTCGCCACCAGGGAGACCATCCGTACCGGCCGCAGCGCCCGCCGGTAGGCGGCCTGGAGGTGCGGCGGCGGGATGCGCTCCCCGCGCGCGGCGCGCTCGGTGAACGCGGGGTCGTAGGGGACCTGAGGTGCGGCGAGGGCGAAGATCCACTTTCCGACCGGCGGATTGGCGCGCTCGACGCGCCTGTGCTGCCATGCTGAGGGGGAGAGATCGGCGGTCTCGCTGATCTTGTGGGCCTCGTCGATGCGGAAGTCGCCGTCGAGCCGTCCGGACAGCGCGATCGTGGCGGCTGCGGCGACGAAAATGGCGGACGCGAGGGCGTAGCGCACGGTTGCAGTGTAGCGTTCGCCGTTGGCTGTTGACCGTTGACTGAAGCGCTCGGCCAACGGCCAACCGTCAACGGCGAACGGCCCGGAATAGCCTTTCCGGACAGCGCGTTAGGTCGATTCCGGGCTTGACAAGCCCTCGACCGCCGCGTAGAGTGCGCCGGTTTTCCCCTCCGGGAAGTTCTATTTCGCTGTAGGTGTCTCAATAGGAACCGTACTGAATGCCGACCATCAACCAACTCGTCAGCCAGGGCCGCGCGAAAGTGGCGTACAAAACCAAGTCGCCGGCGCTGCAGTCGAGCCCCCAGAAGCGTGGGGTTTGCACGCGTGTTTACACCTCCACGCCGAAGAAGCCGAACTCCGCGCTCCGCAAGGTGGCGCGCGTCCGCCTGACCAACGGCGTCGAAGTCACCACCTACATCCCCGGCGTCGGCCACAACCTCCAGGAGCACTCGATCGTGCTCATTCGCGGAGGGCGTGTGAAGGATCTGCCGGGCGTCCGTTATCACATCATCCGCGGCACGCTCGACACCGTCGGCGTCGCCAAGCGCATGCAGGGCCGTTCGAAGTACGGCGCCAAGCGACCGAAGAAGGGTTAGCCCAAGATGCCACGTCGTCGTGAAGTTCCGAAGCGCGAGATCCTCCCCGACCCTGTCTACAACAGCCAGTTGGTGACGAAGTTCATCAACTCGTTGATGAGCCAGGGGAAGAAGTCGGTCGCCGAGCGCGTGTTCTACAGCGCTCTGCGCAAGGTCGAAGACCGGGCCAAGGACGATCCGCTCAAGCTCTTCAAGAAGGCGGTCGACAACGTCAAGCCGGCGCTCGAAGTGAAGAGCCGCCGCGTCGGCGGATCGAACTATCAGGTTCCGGTCGAAGTGCGGCCCGCCCGCCGCACCGCCCTGGCCATCCGCTGGCTGATCAGCTACGCCGTGGCGCGTGGCGAGAAGACCATGCAGGACAAGCTGGCGGGCGAGATCATGGATGCCGCCAACAATCGCGGCAACGCGATCAAGAAGAGAGAAGACACGCACAAGATGGCGGAGGCCAACAAGGCATTCGCGCATTACCGTTGGTAGTTTCGCAGTACGTCGTTCGTCGCAGTTTTCAGTAACCTCGAGCTTTCCGTAGCTCCGTCTCGACCGGATAACACAGAAGCCTCTTGTTCTGCGGTTCCGGACCGAGCAACGGGAACATGAACAAATCAAACCTTGACGCCCTCGGCGCGCTTCGCGTCGCGTGCGTCTGTTGTGGAAGAAAAAAACACCATGCCACGTCAGGTATCACTCGCGAAGACGCGAAACATCGGCATCATGGCTCACATCGATGCCGGTAAGACGACGACTACCGAGCGCATCCTCTATTACACCGGCCGCACGCACAAGATCGGCGAGGTGCACGAGGGGACCGCGATCATGGACTGGATGGTCCAGGAGCAGGAGCGCGGCATCACCATCACCTCGGCGGCCACCACGGCGTTCTGGGGCGACATCCGCGTCAACATCATCGATACCCCGGGCCACGTCGACTTCACCATGGAAGTGGAGCGCTCCCTGCGCGTCCTCGACGGCGCGGTCGGCGTGTTCTGCGCCGTCGGCGGCGTAGAGCCGCAGTCGGAGACCGTGTGGCGCCAGGCCGACCGGTACGGCGTGCCGCGCATCGCCTTCGTCAACAAGATGGACCGCATCGGCGCGAACTTCATCGCCGTGGTGAACCAGATCCGCCAGAAGCTCGGCAAGAACGCCGTGCCTCTGCAGCTCCCCATCGGCGCCGAAGACCAGTTCAAGGGCGTCATCGACCTGGTGCAGATGAAGGCCCTCGTCTTCCGCGACGAGGCCCTCGGCGCGAAGTACGACATCGAAGAGATCCCCGCCGACATGCGCGAAGAGGCGGAGCACTACCGCGAGAAGATGGTGGAGTCGATCGCCGAGCAGCACGACGAGCTCCTCGAGAAGTACCTCGGCGGCGAGGCCCTGGAGATCGGCGAGCTGAAGGCCGCCCTCCGCGAGGCCACCATCGCCCAGAAGATCACCCCCGTCCTCTGCGGATCGGCGTTCAAGAACAAGGGCGTGCAGCCGCTGCTCGACGCGGTCGTCGACTACCTGCCGTCACCGATCGACATCCCGCCGGTCAAGGGGATCAATCCCGACGACGAGTCGTTCATCGAGCGCCCGGCGGACGACAAGGCGCCGTTCAGCGCCCTGATCTTCAAGATCATGACCGACCCCTTCGTCGGCCAGCTCGCCTTCTTCCGTGTCTACTCCGGCAGCGTCGAGCAGGGCACCACGGTGGCCAACTCGACCAAGGGGAACACCGAGCGCATCGGGCGCCTGCTGCAGATGCACGCCAACAAGCGCGAAGAGATCAAGGAAGTGTGGGCCGGCGACATCGGCGCCGCGGTCGGTCTGCGCAACGTGACCACCGGCGACACCATCTCCGACCGCGACGATCCCATCGTCCTGGAGACGATGAACTTCCCCGAGCCGGTCATCGCCGTGGCCATCGAGCCGAAGACCAAGGCCGATCAGGAAAAGATGGGCGTGGCCCTCGCCAAGCTGATGCAGGAAGACCCCACCTTCAAGGTCCACACGGACCCGGAGACCAACCAGACCATCATCCGCGGGATGGGCGAGCTGCACCTGGAGATCATCGTCGACCGCATGGTGCGCGAGTTCGGCGTCGGCGCCAACGTCGGCAAGCCGCAGGTCGCCTACCGCGAGGCCATCACCCGCACGGCGCAGGCGCACGGCCGCTTCGTCCGCCAGTCGGGCGGCAAGGGGCAGTTCGGCGACGTCAAGATCCGCCTCGAGCCGATCACGGAGAAGGACTTCGAGTTCGTCAACGAGACGGTCGGCGGCAGCGTGCCGAGGGAGTTCATCAAGCCGACCGAGCAGGGCATCAAGGAAGCGATGGAGAAGGGCATTCTGGCTGGATATCCGATGACCGGGGTGCGCGCCATTCTGTACGACGGCTCGTACCACGACGTCGACTCCAGCGAAATGGCCTTCAAGATCGCCGGCTCCATGGCCTTCCAGGAAGCCGCCCGCAAGGCCGGTCCGATCATCAAGGAACCGATCATGGACGTCGAAGTGGTGACGCCCGAGGATTATGCGGGCGACGTCATGGGCGACCTCTCGCGGCGCCGCGGCAAGATCCAGCAGATGGAAGAGCGCGGCGGGGCGAAGGCCATCCGGGCCCATGTGCCGCTCTCGGAGATGTTCGGATACGCGACGCAGCTCCGCTCGATGTCGCAGGGGCGCGCCAGCTACACCATGCAGTTCTTTGCGTACGAGCCGGCGCCGAAGAGCGTCGCCGATGAAGTAATTGCCAAAGTTGCAGGATAAGAACGAGCTCAGCTCGCAGCTACGGAGGTTAGTGACACATGGCTAAAGAGAAATTCGATCGCAGCAAACCGCACGTGAACGTTGGAACCATCGGCCACGTCGACCACGGCAAGACGACGCTGACCGCGGCGATCACCAAGATCCTCGCCGCGCAGGGCACGGCGACGTTCGTGGCCTTCGATCAGATCGACAAGGCACCCGAAGAGCGCGAGCGCGGCATCACCATCGCCACCGCGCACGTCGAGTACTCGACGTCCAAGCGCCACTACGCGCACGTCGACTGCCCGGGCCACGCCGACTACATCAAGAACATGATCACCGGCGCCGCGCAGATGGACGGCGCCATCCTCGTCGTCTCCGCCGCCGACGGCCCCATGCCCCAGACCCGCGAGCACATCCTGCTGGCGCGTCAGGTCGGCGTCCCCTACATCGTCGTCGCCCTCAACAAGGTCGACATGGTCGACGATCCCGAGCTGCTCGACCTCGTGGAGCTCGAAGTCCGCGAGCTGCTCTCCAGCTATGACTTCCCCGGCGACGAGCTCCCCATCATCCGCATCTCCGCGCTCAAGGCGCTCGAGAGCGGCGACCCTAAATCGGAGTGGGGCGGGAAGATCATGGAGCTCATGGACGCGGTCGACACCTACATCCCCATTCCGGAGCGCGCCGTCGACAAGCCGTTCCTGATGCCGGTCGAGGACATCTTCTCCATCTCCGGCCGCGGCACGGTCGTCACCGGCCGTATCGAGCGCGGGATCGTCAAGGTCGGCGAAGAGATCGAGATCGTCGGCATTCGTCCGACGCAGAAGAAGGTCGTCACCGGCGTCGAGATGTTCCGCAAGCTGCTCGATCAGGGGCAGGCGGGCGACAATGTCGGCCTGCTGCTGCGCGGCGTGGAGCGCAAGGACGTCGAGCGCGGTCAGGTTTGCGCCAAGCCGGGCTCCATCACCCCCCACACCAAGTTCAAGGCCGAGGTCTACATCCTGACCAAGGAAGAGGGCGGCCGCCACACCCCGTTCTTCAACGGCTACCGTCCGCAGTTCTACTTCCGCACCACCGACATCACCGGTGTCGCGGAGCTGTCGGCGGGGGCGGAGATGGTCATGCCGGGCGACAACACCTCGCTGACCATCCAGCTCATCCACCCCATCGCCATGGAGAAGGGCCTTCGCTTCGCCATCCGTGAGGGCGGCCGAACCGTCGGCGCCGGCACGGTGACGGACATTCTGGAGTAAGGGAGTGTAGGGGCGGGCGCTCTCGCCCGCCCACGGCGGCCGGAGCGGCCGCCGCTACACATGTTCTTTGAGGAAGACACGACCATGATGAACGAAAAGATCCGCATCCGACTCAAGGCGTACGACTACCGCGTACTCGATCAATCGACCTACGAGATCGTCGACACGGCGAAGCGGACGGGGGCGAAGGTGGCGGGACCGATCCCACTGCCGACGCAGATCTCGCGGTACACCGTGCTCCGCAGCCCGCACGTCGACAAGAAGTCGCGCGAGCAGTTCGAGATGCGGACGCACAAGCGGCTGCTCGACATCCTCGAGCCGACGACGCAGACCGTCGACGCGCTCATGAAGCTCGAGCTGCCGGCGGGTGTGGATGTGGAGATCAAGGCGTACGGGAAGTAGCTGTTAGCTCTTAGCTCCTAGCTGTCAGGAACACTGACAGCGACGAGCGCAGACCTAACAGCTAATAGCTAACAGCTAACAGCTAAGAGCTGGGTGAAGACAATGGCAATCGAAGGAATCATTGGCAAGAAGGTCGGGATGACCCAGGTGTTCGCCGAGGACGGCGCGCTGGTGCCGGTCACCGTCATCCAGGCCGGCCCTTGCCTCGTGGTGCAGAAGAAGACGGCTGAAAAAGACGGCTACGACGCGGTGCAGGTCGGGCTGGTGGAGAAGGTCTCCAACCGCCGCGTGACCAGCGCGTTGCGCGGCCATTTCGAGAAGGCCGGCATCCCCCCGGTGCGGACCCTCTGCGAGTTCGAGTACTCGGGCGACGCGAACGTCGGCGACCGCGTGCAGGTCGACATGTTCAAGCCCGGCGACTCGATCGACGTGGTCGGCCAGTCGAAGGGGAAGGGCTTTCAGGGCGTGGTCAAGCGCCACCACTTCCGCGGCGGCCGGGCCACCCACGGCTCGATGTTCCATCGCGCTCCCGGATCGATCGGCGCCTCGGCCTTTCCGTCGCGGGTCATGAAGGGCATGCGCATGGGCGGGCGGATGGGCGGTAACCAGGTCACGGTCAAGAACCTCCGGGTGGCCAAAGTGGACGCGGAAAACAACCTCCTCTACATCCGCGGCGCCGTGCCGGGCGGGCGCAACGGCCTGGTGGTCGTGCGCTTCTCGAGGAACGGGAAGCGGGGTGAATGACGATGCCTACCATCGACATCAAAGACTGGAACAACAAGAAGGTCGGCTCCTTCGAGCTGTCCGACGACATCTTCGGCTACCCCTACAAGGAGCACCTCATTCATGAGGCGGTGCGCAACTACCTCGCCTCGCTCCGGCAGGGGACGCACAAGGTCAAGAACCGCTCCGAAGTGGCCGGCTCCGGCAAGAAGCCGTTCCGCCAGAAGGGCACGGGGCGCGCCCGTCAGGGCGGTAACCGTCCGCCGATTCACCGCCACGGCGGCACGGTCTTCGGCCCTACTCCCCGCGACTACTCCTACAAGATGAACGCGCAGGAGAAGAAGGCGGCGCTGAAGTCGGCGCTCTCGCAGCGGGTGAAGGAAGGGAAGCTCGTCCTTCTCAACGACCTCTCGGTCGACGAGCCGAAGTCGAAGGCCCTGGCCGAGAAGGTCAACAAGATCGGCGTCGAGGGCAAAGCGCTGCTCGTCGATTCCGCCGACAACACCAACCTGGCCCTCGCGGCGCGGAACAACCCGAAGCTGCTGCTCGTCGACGCGCTGCACGTCAACGTCTACGACGTGGTCAACAGCCGGTACATCGTGCTCAGCCAGGACGCGCTGCAGCGGCTGACGGAGGCGCTGGAGTCATGAACGCGAACCAGATCATCCGCCGTCCGCTGGTGACGGAGAAGTCGACCACCATGCGCGAGGAAGGCACCAACGTCATCGCCTTCGAGGTCGACCCCAAGGCAAACAAGATTCAGGTCAAGAATGCCGTCGAGATGCTGTTCAAGGTCAAGGTCGACGAAGTCCGTCTCTTCAACGTCCGCGGCAAGATCAAGCGGATGGGCCGCTCTTCCGGCAAGCGCCGCGACTGGCGGAAGGCGTACGTGAGATTGAAAGAAGGGGAGAAAGCCCCCGACTTCATTGAGGGCGTGTAAACACCATGGCAAGCAGAAGCTATAAACCGACCAGCCCCGGCATCCGGTTCCAGTCGCACGCGTCGTTCGATGCGATCACCAAGACCCGGCCGGAGAAGGCCCTGACCAAAGGGAAGCCGAAGACCGGCGGACGCAACTCCGGCGGCCGCATCACCTCGCGCTTCATCGGCGGCGGCCACAAGCAGCGCTATCGCGACATCGACTTCAAGCGCAACAAGCACGGCATCCCGGCCAAGGTCGCGGCAATCGAGTACGACCCGAACCGCTCGGCGCGCATCGCTCTTCTGCACTACGCGGACGGCGAGAAGCGCTACATCCTGGCGCCCGACGGTCTGGCGGTCGGATCGACCATCACGTCCGGCCCCGAGGCCGACATCCTGGTCGGCAACTCCCTTCCGCTGTCGAAGATCCCCCTCGGCACGACCATTCACAACATCGAGCTGAAGGAAGGGAAGGGCGGCCAGATGGTGCGCTCGGCCGGAACGTTCGCCCAGCTCATGGCGCGCGAAGCCGATTGGGCCACCCTCCGCCTCCCCTCCGGCGAGATGCGGAAGGTTCACATCCGCTGCTACGCCACCATCGGGCAGGTCGGCAACGGCGAGCACGAGAACATCTCCCTCGGCAAGGCCGGACGCACCCGCCACATGGGCAAGAAGCCGCACAACCGCGGCGTGTCGATGAATCCGGTCGACCACCCGCTGGGCGGCGGTGAAGGAAAGACCTCGGGCGGACGCCATCCAGTGTCGCCGTGGGGCCAGCCGGCCAAGGGCTACAAGACGCGCAGAAACAAGCGCACCACGAAGTTCATCGTCAAGCGGAGAACCAAGTAATGCGTTCACAGAAAAAAGGGCCGTTCGTTGACGACCACCTCATGAAGAAGGTGGAAGCGATGAATCGCGAGCGCGACAAGAAGGTCATCAAGACCTGGTCGCGCCGCTCGACCATCGTCCCCGACATGGTGGGACACACCCTCGCGGTGCACAACGGCCGCAAGTTCGTCCCGGTCTACATCTCCGAGAACATGGTCGGTCACAAGCTCGGCGAGTTCGCCCTCACCCGCACGTTCAAGGGGCACAGCGGCAAGAAGGTGGAGAAGACGGTGAAGCCCGCCGGCGTTCCGGCCGCCGCTCCTGCCGCGCCCAGCAAGTAAGAGGTCACCACGATGCAAGCAACTGCGACATTGAAGTACCTGAAAGCCTCGCCGCAGAAGGTGCGACTGGTGGTCGACCTGGTGCGCGGGAAGAAGGTCGAGGAAGCGCTGCAGATCCTCCGCTTCACGCGGAAGTCGTGCGCCCGCGACCTGGCGAAGCTGGTCCGCTCGGCCGTGGCCAACGCGGAGAACAAGGAAGCGAACCTCGACACCGACGACCTGGTGGTGGCGAAGATCTACGTCAACGAAGGGCCGCGCGAGAAGCGGGTGCGGCCGGCGCCGATGGGGCGGGCATACCAGATCCAGAAGCGGCAGGCGCACGTCACGGTGCACGTGTCGGATGAAGTGAAAGCGATCAACGAGCGGAGCGGCGGCAAGGGCCGGGCCCGCGCACGGAAGTAACGGAGGCTACCTTGGGTCAGAAAGTAAACCCGTACGGATTTCGGCTCGGATTCAACAAGACGTGGCACTCCCGCTGGTTCGCGGGGAAGACCTACGCCGAGACGCTGCATCGCGATCTGAAGCTCCGCAAGGATCTGAAGAAGCGTCTTTCCCACGCCGGAGTCTCGGAGATCGACATCGAGCGCACCGCGAACAAGATGCGCATCAACATCTACACCTCGCGGCCGGGCATCATCATCGGACGCAAGGGTGCCGAGGTCGACAAGCTCCGCGATGAGCTGCAGAAGCTCGTCAACGGCGAGGTCTACATCAACATCCAGGAGATCCAGCGTCCGGAGCTCGACGCCCAGCTGGTGGCCGAGAACATCGCCACCCAGCTCGAGCGCCGCATCGCCTTCCGCCGCGCCATGAAGAAGGCCATGGAGTCGGCCTTCCGCTTCGGCGCCAAGGGGATCAAGGTCCGGGTGGGCGGACGCCTCAACGGCGCCGAGATCGCCCGCTCCGAGTGGTACCAGGACGGACGCCTCCCGCTGCACACCCTCAAGGCCGACATCGACTACGGCCTGGCGCTGGCGCACACGACGTACGGAATCATCGGCGTGAAGGTGTGGATCTTCAAGGGCGAGATGGCCAAGGCACGCAGCCGACGGAGACCGCAGTAAGTGTAGCGGCGCCCGCTTCGGGCGCCGGCGGCCGAAGCGACCGCCGCTACACCTGACAGGAGATACGACATCATGATGATGCCGAAGAAAGTGAAGTTCAGAAAACAGCAGCGCGGCCGTCGCCGCGGGCTGGCCACGCGCGGGCAGAAGATCTCCTTCGGGGATTTCGGCCTGCAGGCGCTGGAGGCGGGGTGGGTGACCGCGCGGCAGATCGAAGCCGCCCGTATCGCCATGACCCGCCACGTCAAGCGCGGCGGGAAGATCTGGATCCGCATCTTCCCCGACAAGCCGATCACCAAGAAACCGCTCGAGACCCGAATGGGGAAGGGCAAAGGTGCTCCGGAAGAGTGGGTGTGCGTGATCAAGCCGGCTCGCATCCTCTATGAGATGGAGGGCGTGACCCGGGAGATCGCCGAGGAGGCGTTCCGCCTGGCGGCGCACAAGCTGCCGATCAAGACCCGTTTCGTCAGCCGTGAGGAGATGGAGGTCGGACAGTGAAAGCGATCAAGGCTTCCGCACTGCGCGAGAAGAGCGTCGACGAGCTGCACACCAAGGAGCGCGAGCTCTCCGAGCAGCTTTACAAGCTGCGCTTCCAGCGCGCCACCGGCCGGATGGAATCGCCGGCCAGGATGCGCCAGGTGCGCCGCGAGATCGCGCGGATCAAGACCCTGTTGAACGAAAAGGCGAGGGCGTAGCCCATGGCAACCGAAGAAACGAAGAAGAAGGCGGTCGAGCGCACCAAAGTCGGTGTGGTCGTCTCCAACAAGATGCAGAAGACGGTGGTGGTTGCGGTGGAGAACATCACCAAGCACGGGATGTATCAGAAGTACATCCGGCGGACCAGCAAGTTCCTGGCGCACGCCAACGATCCGCTCAACGTCGGCGACCGAGTGGTCATCGAAGAGACCCGCCCGCTGTCGAAGCGAAAACATTGGGCGGTCAAGGAAGTCCTGGAGAAGGCGAGCTAGTCATGATTCAGATGCGCACAATCCTGAACGTCGCCGACAATACCGGCGCCAAGAAGATCGCCTGCATCAAGATGCGCGGCGGCTCCACGGCCGGCCAGTACGCGTACATCGGCGACGTGATCACCGCCTCGGTCAAGGAAGCGTCGCCGGACGGCACGGTCAAGAAGGGGGCGGTGGTCAGAGCGGTCATCGTCCGCACCGTCAAAGAGCTGCGGCGCCGCGACGGGTCGTACATCAAGTTCGACGACAACGCGGCCGTGCTGATCAACGACCAGAACGAGCCGGTGGGCACCCGCGTCTTCGGACCGGTGGCCCGCGAGCTGCGCGAGCGGAAGTTCATGAAGATCATCTCGCTGGCGCCGGAAGTGATCTGAGGGACAACGGGAAATGTACGGAAGAACAGTCAAGCTGAAGGAACAGACGTTCATCAAGCCGCACGTCAAGAAGAACGACACGGTCCTCGTCCTGTCGGGCAAGGACCGCGGCAAGAAGGGGAAAGTGCTGCGCGTGAATCCGGCCAAGGGGACGGCCATCGTGGAGCGGGTGAACCTCGGGAAGAAGCACACCAAGGCCAACCCGCAGCGCAACGTCAAGGGAGGCATCCTGGAGCGCGAGACGCCGATCAAGCTCTCCAAGCTCCAGGTGGTCTGCCCGAGCTGCGGCGAGCCGACCCGCACCGGCAAGCATCACACCGAGGGCGGCAGCACGCGGTACTGCAAGAAGTGCAAAACGGAGATGTAGCGATGGCCGCAAGACTGAAAGAGCGATACCAGAAAGAAGTCCGCAAGCGGATTCAGGATGAATTCGGCATCAAGAACCCGATGGCCGTGCCGAAGATCGACAAGGTCGTCCTGAACATGGGCGTCGGCGAGGCGATCTCGAACATCAAGCTCCTCGACACCGCCGTCGAGGAGCTGGCCACCATCACCGGGCAGAAGCCGGTGGTGACCAAGGCCAAGAAGTCGATCGCCAGCTTCAAACTGCGCGAGGGGCAATCGATCGGCGCGCGGGTCACCCTGCGCGGCGAGAAGATGTACGAGTTCCTCGATCGCCTGATCAACGTCGCCCTGCCGCGGGTGCGCGACTTCCGCGGCGTGCCGACCAAGTCCTTCGACGGGCGCGGCAACTACACCCTCGGCATCCGCGACCACGTGATCTTCCCGGAGATCGACGTGGCCAAGGTCGACAAGTCCAAGGGGATGAACATCACCATCGTCACCACGGCGAAGAACGACGAGCAGGCGCGCTTTCTGTTGCGCGAGCTCGGGATGCCCTTCGGGCGATAAAGGACACACATGGCAAGAACGGCAATGATCGTCAAGGCGCAGCGGACGCCGAAATTCAAGTCCCGGAAGAAGAACCGCTGCAAGGTCTGCGGGCGCCCGCGCGGCTTCCTGCGTAAATTTCAACTTTGCCGCATCTGCTTTCGGTTGCTCTCGCTCGGCGGATACATCCCCGGCGTGACCAAGGCGAGCTGGTAGGACGAGGAATCAAGTATGTCGATGACTGATCCTGTAGCAGACATGTTGACCAGAATCCGTAATGGGATTCAGTCGCACCACGAGCGCGTGGAGCTTCCCGCGTCGAAACTCAAAGTGGAGATCGCCCGGATCCTCAAGTCCGAGGGGTTCATCCGCAATTACGCGGTCACCGATAAGGAGAAGATCCAGGCCACGCTGCGGATCGACCTGAAGTACTCGCCCGAGGGCGAGCCGGTCATCCATGGCATCGAGCGGATCTCCCGTCCCGGTCGCCGCGTTTACCGCAACAAGCAGGAGATCCCGCAGGTCCTCGGCGGCCTCGGCCTGGCCATCGTCTCGACCTCCAAGGGCGTGCTGGCCGGCCACGAAGCCATCAAGAGCGGCGTCGGCGGCGAGGTCCTCTGCCAGGTCTGGTAAGGAGAAACGTTCCCATGTCGCGAATTGGAAATAAGCCGATCGAGCTGCCGAAAGGCGTCGAGGTGAAGCAGGTTGGCGAGGCGGTGACCGTCAAGGGGCCGAAAGGCACCCTCTCCACCGTCCTCGTCCCCGGCATCGGCGTGAAGGTGGAGAACAACGTCGTGTCGTTCACCCGCGGCGACGAAGAGAAGAAGAGCCGCGCCTTCCACGGACTGGTTCGCGCCCTGGTGGCCAACAACGTCCGCGGTGTGAGCGAGGGCTTCAAGCGCGAGCTCGACATCGTCGGCGTCGGCTACCGCGCCGAGGTCAAGGGGAAGGAAGTGGTCTTCCAGCTCGGCTACTCGCACCCGGTGCGCTTCGCCATCCCCGAGGGGATCGAGATCACCGTCGACGCCAAGAGCGGCCACGTGGTGGTCACCGGCATCGACAAGCAGAAAGTCGGACAGACCGCGGCCGAGATCCGCTCGCTCCGCAAGCCGGATCCCTACAAGGGCAAAGGCGTCAAGTACAGCGATGAAGTGATTCGTCGCAAGGCAGGCAAGGCGGCAGGTAAGTAATCATGGACAGGGCAAAAGAAAGAGTCGTTTCCCGAGGCCGGGTCCGCGAGCGGATCCGGAGCAAGATCACCGGCACGGCGGATCGTCCGCGGCTGGCGGTGTTCAAGAGCCTCAAGCACATCTACGCGCAGGTGATCGACGACGCCTCCGGCAAGACGATCGCCTCCGCCTCCAGCCGCGACAAGGACTCGTCGACCAAGGGCGCCAACGCCGCGGCGGCGAAGGCGCTCGGCGCGCTCATCGCCAAGAAGGCGAAAGAGAAGGGCGTCACGCAGGTGGTCTTCGACCGCGGCGGATACCTCTACCACGGCAACATCAAGGCGCTCGCGGATGCGGCGCGTGAAAACGGTCTGAAATTCTAGGAGAGCCAATGCAGCGTCCAATGCAACGGGGACAGGGCGGACCGCGCGGCGACCGCCGCAGCGATGACCGTTCCGAGAGCGGGATGATCGACAAGGTCGTCCACATCAACCGCGTCACCAAGGTCGTCAAGGGCGGCAAGAACTTCAGCTTCAGCGCGCTGGTGGTCGTCGGCGACGGCAAGGGCCGCGTCGGCTACGGCTCCGGCAAGGCGAAGGAAGTGCCGGCCGCCATCAAGAAGGGGATCGAGATCGCCAAGAAGAACATGATCTCCATCTCCATGAGCGGTACCACCATCCCGCACGCCGCGGTCGGCCACTACGGCGCCGGCAAGGTGCTGCTCAAGCCCGCCTCGGACGGCACCGGCGTCATCGCCGGCGGTCCGGTGCGCGCCATCCTGGAGTCGGCAGGCATCCAGAACATCCTGACCAAGTCGCTCGGCACGGCCAACCCCCACAACGTGGTGAAGGCCACCTTCGACGCTCTCGAGCAGCTCCGCAGCGAGAAGCAGTACCTGGCGCTGCGCGGCACCGAGGAAGAGGGTGCGGCATGAGCCCGGCGAAGAAACAGGCCGCCAAGGCCAAGACTCTCCGCGTGCGCCAGGTGCGCAGCGGCATCGGATGCCCGCGCGAGATGCGCGAGACGCTCAAGGCGCTGGGACTGGGCAAGATGCACCGCGTCGCCGAGCGCCGCGACACGCCGGACGTCCGCGGCATGATCGCGAAAATCCCACATCTAGTCGAAGTCGTGGAGTAACGACGATGGAACTCAGCAATCTCAAACCAAAAAAAGGCGCACGCCACGCTAAGAAGCGCGTCGGCCGCGGTCCCGGATCGGGACACGGCAAGACTGCCGGCCGCGGTGAGAAGGGGCAGAAGTCGCGCTCCGGATTCTCCCGTATGCGCGGATTCGAAGGCGGCCAGATGCCGCTGCACCGCCGCCTCCCGAAGCGCGGCTTCACCAACATCTTCAAGAAAGAGCACGCCGTGGTGAACGTCTCCGAGCTGGAGCGTTTCGACAACGGCGCCACCGTCGACGAGGCCACGCTGCGGAAGGCCGGCCTGGTCAAGGGCAGGAACGACGGGATCAAGATCCTGGGCGACGGCAAGCTCTCCAAGAAGCTGACCGTGCATGCCGCGAAGTTCTCGGCGTCGGCACGCAAGCAAATCGAAGCGGCAGGGGGCTCCTGCCAGGAGATCGCGTAAGTTGAACCTCCTCGAAACACTCCGCAACATCTGGGCAATCGAAGACCTGCGCAAGCGGGTGATGTTCACCTTCGCCCTGCTCGCCGTCTACCGCCTCGGATCGCACATCCCCACGCCGGGCGTCGATCCCGTGGCGTTGGCGGAGTTCTTCAAGGCCATGCAGGGAGGGGTGTTCGGCTTCCTGGACCTCTTCTCCGGCGGCGCGCTCCGCCGCCTCTCGGTCTTCGCCCTCGGCATCATGCCGTACATCTCCGCGTCGATCATCCTCCAGCTCCTCACGGTGGTCTGGCCGTACCTCGAGAAGCTCTCGAAGGAAGGGGAGATGGGGCGGCGCAAGATCAACCAGTACACGCGCTACGGCACCATCGCGTTGTCCATCGTGCAGTCGCTCGGCGTCGCTTTCTGGCTCAAGTCGCAGACCGCTCCGGGCGGCGCGCCGCTGGTTCCCACCGGCGTGCAGGACGCGCTGTGGGGGATCGGCTTCCCGATCATGACCGTGCTGACCCTGACCACCGGCACCGCCTTCATCATGTGGCTCGGTGAGCAGATCTCGGAGCGCGGCATCGGCAACGGCATCTCGTTGATCATCTTCGCCGGCATCGTGGTCAATCTGCCGCAGGCCACCTTCGGTCTGATCGAGGACATCCGCACCGGCCAGCGCAACCTCTTCGCCATGCTCGGCCTGCTGGTCTTCATGGTGGCGGTCATCGCTTTCGTGGTGTTCATGGAGCGCGCGCAGCGCCGCATTCCGGTGCAGTACGCCAAACGCGTCGTCGGCCGGAAGGTGTACGGCGGCTCGAACACCTACCTGCCGCTGCGCGTGAACACCGCGGGGGTCATCCCGGTCATCTTCGCCTCGTCGATCCTGGTCATCCCCCAGACCATCGCGCAGGCCATCAAGGCGCCGTGGGCCACGGCCATCGGCAACCAGTTGCGCGTCGGCGAGCCGCTCTACTACCTGCTGCAGGTGGTGGGGATCATTTTCTTCGGCTACTTCTACACCTCGATCGTCTTCAATCCGGTCGACACCGCGGACAACATGCGCAAGTACGGCGGCTTCATCCCCGGCATCCGCCCGGGCCGGAAGACCTCCGACTACATCGACCGCGTGCTGACTCGCATCACCTTCGTCGGCTCGATCTATTTGGCGGCGGTCTGCATCCTGCCGGAGTTCCTCATCGCCGGCGTGCACGTCACGCAGTTGCCGTTCGGCATCGGCGCCTGGTTGGACCGCTACCTCCCGATCTGGTTCACGGAAGGGATGGGCTTCAACTTCTACTTCGGCGGCACCTCGCTGCTGATCGTGGTCGGCGTGGCCATGGACACCATCCAGCAGATCGAGTCGCAGCTCGTGATGCGTCACTACGACGGGTTCATGAAGCGCGGCCGGATCCGAGGGCGTCGCGGCTGATGCGTTCCGTCATCCTGACGCCGAGCAAGGCGAGGGGGAAGGATCTCAAAATGCGCTGCGTCGCATTCGGAGATGCTTCGCCGTCTGCGCGGCTCAGCATGACGGGCCGGAGGGCGCGCGGCTGATGCGGCTGATCTTCATCGGCCCGCCTGGAAGCGGGAAGGGAACACAGGCCAAGCGGCTGGCGTCGCTTCACGGCGTGCCGCACATTTCCACCGGCGATATGTTGCGCGACGCCATCGCCGACGGCACCGAGCTCGGCCGTGAGGCGGCCCCCATCATGGCCTCCGGCGCGCTGGTGCCGGACGATCTGATGGTCGGCATCATCCGCGACCGGCTGTCCAAGTCGGACGCCGGAAAGGGCTTCATCCTCGACGGCTTCCCCCGCACGGTGGTGCAGGCCGAAAAGCTCGATTCCATCGTCGGGAATGGTGACCATGGTCTCCGGGTTCTTCAACTTTTGGTCCCTGACGAAGTCATCGTGAAGCGGATCGCGCTTCGCCGTTCGTGTCCGAATTGCGGGGCGATCTACCACCTGGAAACCGCTCCTCCCGCCAACGATACGCTGTGCGATCGCGACGGCGCGGAGCTGACCGCTCGTCCGGACGACAACGAAACCGCCATTCGCAAACGGCTGGAAGCATTCCATCGGCAGACGGTTCCGGTCGCCACGTTTTACAAGTCGAAGAGCAAATTGCGTGAAGTCGACGGGGTTGGTCCCGTCGATGAGGTCTTTGAACGAATCGAGAAGTCCCTCAACTGATGCTCGACCGGATGAAGGGTCCGATCCTCAAGAACCGCGATGAGATCGCGGTCATGGACCGCGCCAACCGCGTGGTCCTGGAGATCCTGGAGATCCTTCGCGGGATGGCCAAGCCGGGGGCGACGACGGCGCAGCTCAATGCTGTGGCCGAGGAGGAGCTGGCCCGCCGCGGCGCGAAATCGCCGTTCAAGGGCTACGCGCCAATGGGCCTTCCGCCCTACCCGGCGGTGCTCTGCGCCTCGACCAACGACGTCATCGTCCACGGCATCCCCAACCGGGCCCGGATGCAGGACGGCGACGTCATCGGGCTCGACTTCGGGTCGATCCTCGATGGTTTCGTCGGCGACTCCGCGATCACCGTCCCGGTCGGGAAGGCGACTCCGCGGGCCGAGGAGCTGGTGCAGACGACGAAGGAATGCCTCGACCTGGCGGTCGAGGAGATGCGTCCCGGCCGCCACCTGGGCGACATCGGGGCGGCGGTGCAGGAACACGCGGAATCGCGCGGCTTCCACGTCATCCGCAACTTCGTCGGGCACGGCATCGGGCGCCGGATGCACGAGGACCCGCAGGTCTACAACTACGGCAAGCGGGGACGGGGGATCGAGCTGCGGGAGGGGATGGTCTTCGCCATCGAGCCGATGCTCTGCGAGATCGGGCCGAAGCTGCGGTCGCGGATCGAGCGGGCCGGCAAGGACGGGATGATCGAGGACGTGCGGACCGACAACGATCGTTGGACCGCGCGGACCGTCGACGGGAGTCTGGCGGCGCATTTCGAGTATTCGGTAGCCATCACCGGGAATGGCCCAATGGTTTTAGGTAAATAAAGGAAGCATGTCGGAAAAAGAAGAAGCGATTGAAGTGACCGGCACGGTCCTGGAGACATTGCCGAACGCGATGTTTCAGGTCGAGCTGGAGAACAAGCACAAAGTGCTGGCGCACATCTCCGGCAAGATGCGCAAACACTTCATCCGCATCCTTCCGGGAGACAAAGTTCTGGTCGAGCTGTCGCCGTACGACCTGACCCGAGGTCGCATCACCTATCGGTACAAGTGAGTCGAGAAAGTCATGAAAGTACGTTCATCGGTCAAGAAGATTTGCGCGAAGTGCAAGATCGTGCGCCGTCAGGGCGTCATCCGCATCATTTGCGAGAACCCGAAACACAAGCAGAGACAGGGATAAAGAATGGCACGCATCGCAGGAGTTGACCTTCCACTCAACAAGCGGGTCGAGATCGGCCTGACATACATCTTCGGCATCGGGCGCTCGCGCTCGAAAACCATCCTTTCGTCGGCGGGCGTCAACCGCGACATCCGGGTCAAGGACCTCAGCGAGGATGATGTGCGGAAGATCCGCCAGATCATCACCGACGAGGGGAAGGTCGAGGGCGACCTCCGCAAGGACGTCGGCATGGACATCAAGCGGTTGATGGAGATCAACTGCTACCGCGGCATGCGCCACCGCCGCGGCCTCCCCACCCGCGGCCAGCGGACGCACACCAACGCCCGCACCCGCAAGGGTCCGCGCAAGGGCGCCGTCGCCGGCAAGAAGAAAGCGACCAAGAAATAGTTCGCTGTTGGCCGTTGACCGTTGACCGAAGAGGCGACGGCGAACGGCCAACGGTCAACGGAGAACGATATGGCAACTGCACGAGCACCGAAGGCAGGCGCGCGCCGCGCCGGAACGAAGAAGAAAGAAAAGAAGAACGTGCCGCACGGCGTGGCATCGATCGTCGCCAGTTTCAACAACACCATCGTGGCCATCGCCGATCCGATGGGGAACACCCTCTCCTGGTCCAGCGCCGGGCGGATCGGATTCAAGGGCTCCCGCAAGGGGACGCCGTTCGCCGCGCAGGTGGCGGCGCAGAACGCGGCGCAGCTCGCGCAGGAGCACGGCGTCCGCTCGGTGGACGTGAAGGTCAAGGGCCCCGGCGCCGGACGCGAGTCCGCCATCCGCGCCCTGGCCGCGTCCGGACTCGACATCAAGTCGATCAAGGACGTCACGCCCATCCCGCACAACGGCTGCCGCCCGCCGAAGCGCCGCCGGGTCTGAGAAGTTGACCGTTGGCTGTTGGCCGTTGACCGAGATGAAGACTTCGGCCAACGGTCAACGGCCAACGGCGAACGAGGAATCAAGTTACGTCATGCAGCAGCTGGCGTATGCGGAACGCTCCATGGTGGAGCGGGTCCGAACGAAACAGGAGGTCAAGTGGCTCGTTACTCGGATCCCGTTTGCCGGCTCTGCCGGCGAGAGGGCATGAAACTCTTCTTGAAGGGCGATCGCTGCTTCAAGGACAAATGCGCCATCGAGCGCCGCAACTACGCGCCCGGCCAGCACGGCCGCCGGCGCTCCAAGGTGCTCGGCTACGGCATTCAGCTCCGCGAGAAGCAGAAGGTCAAACGCATCTACGGCTTGCTGGAGCGCCAGTTCCGGCTCTACTTCCAGCGCGCCGCGCAGCAGAGCGGCATCACCGGTGAATCGCTGTTGCGCCAGCTCGAGCTGCGGCTCGACAACGTCGTCTACTCGCTCGGCTTCGCCGCCTCGCGCGCGCAGGCCCGCCAGCTCGTGCGCCACGGGCACGTCGAAGTCAACGGCAAGAAGATCAACATCCCCTCCTACCAGGCCCGCAAGGGCGATGTGATCCAGGTTCGCGAGAAGAGCCGTAAGAACGATCAGATCCGGCAGGCCGTCGAAACAGCAAGCGGGCGCGGGATTCCCGCTTGGCTGGAGCTCAATCCCGAGCAGTTCCGCGGCACGGTGCTCGATGTCCCGAAACGCGAAGACATCCGCCTGCCGATTCAGGAACAGCTCATCGTCGAACTCTACTCGAAGTAAATGTCGTGTAGCGGCGGTCGCTTCGGCCGCCGATGGCGGGCGAGAGCGCCCGCCACTACACAAGAGAAGCAGGAGGCCGCGCAAATGTTGTGGTCAGATTTTCAGAAACCGAAAAAGCTCGAATACGATGCCGAGACTCTCACGCCGAACTACGGGCGTTTCACCGCCCAGCCGTTCGAGCGCGGCTTCGGCACTACCATCGGCAACGCGCTGCGGCGCGTGCTCCTCTCGTCCATCGAGGGAGCGGCGATCACCGCCGTCCGCGTCGAGGGCGTGCTGCACGAGTTCTCGTCGCTCACCGGCGTGGTCGAGGACATGACCGACGTCGTTCTCAACCTCAAACAGATCCCCTTCAAGCTGCACGGTGAAGGGCCCAAGACGCTGTACCTGGAGAAGAAGGGCCCCGGTGTGGTCACCGCCGCCGACTTCGAACAGGACTCCGACCTCGAGATCCTCGACCAGACGGCGCACATCGCCACCCTGTCGAAGGAAGGCTCGCTCAAGCTGGAGGCCCGCCTCAAGCGCGGCCGCGGCTACCAGGTCGCCGACCGCAACGCGGACACCGACCTCCCGCTGGGCTACATCCCCATCGACTCCATCCACTCGCCCGTCCGCCGCGTGAATTATCACGTGGAAGGCGCCCGCGTCGGCCAGATGACCGACTACGACAAGCTGGTGCTCGAAGTGTGGACCAACGGCGCGGTCTCGCCGCAGGAAGCGGTCGGCCTGGCCGCCGATCTCCTCGGCGACCACCTCCGCATCTTCAGCACCTTCGAAGCGCGCGGTGAGGAAGCGGAAGAGATGGCGGCGCCGGAAGTCGATCCCCGCATGGCCGAGATGCTGTCCAAGCCGATCGAAGAGCTCGACCTCTCGGTCCGCTCCGCGAACTGCCTCAAGAACGCCAACATCCGCACCCTCGGCGATCTGGTGCAGCGCACCGAGCGCGAGATGCTGTCGACCAAGAACTTCGGCCGCAAGTCGCTCGACGAGATCAAAGACGTTCTTGCCTCGCTCGGCCTCTCGTTCGGCATGACCAAGGGCGCCCGCGCCGAGATGCGCGACTAAAGGACTGCAAACATGCGTCATGGAATGGTGAATCGCAAACTCGGTCGCACCAGCGCGCATCGCAACGCGCTGTTCCGCAACCAGCTCTCCTCGCTCATCGACAGGGAACGCATCATCACCACCCTGCCGAAGGCGAAGGAGCTGCGCCCGCAGATCGAGCGCCTCATCACCATCGGCAAGACCGACAACGTCCACAACCGGCGGCAGGTCTTCCGCGTGGTCGCTGACGAGACGCTCGTCGCCAAGCTGTTCGACACCCTCGGGCCGCGCTTCGCCGATCGTCCCGGCGGCTACACCCGGATCATCAAGATCGGTCCGCGCCGCGGCGACGCCGCCGAGACGGCCATCATCGAGTTCGTCGGCTACGAGCTGATGAAGACCGAGGAGAAGGCCGAAGAGCCGGTCAAGGCGAAGAAGGCCGCCTCGAAGAAGGATGCGGAGCCGGCCGACGACGAGCAGGAATCAGCCGAGGAAGAAAAGCCGAAGAAGAAGAAAGCGCCCGCCAAGAAGGCAGCTCCGAAGAAAGAAAAATCGGAGGAGAAGCCGAAGAAAAAGGCGCCCTCGAAAAAGAAGAAGTGACGAATCAGGCCCGCCGCCCGGCGGGCCGTTTCATTTCAGCGGATGGTAGCAACGGAGCGCCGCCGTCCCGGCGGCTGGCGCGGCGGCGTCCCGCCGCCGTTTGCGAAGGGCGCCGGGACGGCGCCCGGCCAGCCGGCGAGGACGCCGGCGCTCCACTCATCAGATGCGCAGGCGTCGCACCACGGTCGTCGTGTCGCCATCCTGCACCGGCACGGCGAGCGATGCGTCGCGCGCGCCGGCCAGCGCGGCGCCGGAGGGCGGGAGGCCGTATGTGGTGTCGGAGATTACCGCGTCGATCGGCGCGTCGCGTCCCAGGGTGATCTCCACCAGCGCTTCGGAGGCCCCGCGCACCGAGGCCTGATGCCACTGCGGCGCGAGGAAGTTGCGGAAGCGCTGGGAAGGCGGGGGAGGGGTGACGCCGTTGACGCGAAGCGACAGCAGGGCGGGGGTGCGGAAGAGGATGCCGACGCGCGCGGCGTTGCGGGCCGAGCGGATGTGCAGCGTGAGCTTGCGCCGGCCGCCGCCCCCCTCGTCGCTCACCACGCGGAACTCGGGCGGCGGCGCGCCAAGGGGCGGGGCGGCGGCTACGTACGGCGCGGGCGGCGACGCCAGCCACTCGAACATCCGCGGGCGCACCACCTCGAAGTTGACGGCGCGCGCCATCTGCGGGGTGACGCTGTCGGCGAGCCAGCGCGGCGGCCCATCCTGGTAGTAGCGGAGGTTGATGTGCCGCGGCGAGTCGGAAGTGTAGGGGGGGACAAAGTTAGCTATAGTAACGAATACTATAGTGGTGACGATGAACGCGCTGCCCAGCGCGCGGCGCAGCGGAGGGGCGGTGGCGATCATCGGGGCGAAGGTGGTGGTCACCAGCGCCACCACCGTGGCAATGACGGGGAGGGAGGGGCGGCCGAGGGCGTCGTAGAGCGTCACGGCGAGCGGGAAGAAGAGGACCGCAGCGACGCCGGCGGTGAGGATCGACACCACCGCCTTGTCGGCGCCCACCGTGGCGCGCACCACGCCGAGCAGCGCGCAAGTCATCGCCAGGATGACGGCGAGGTAGCTCGCGCCGGGGAGGACCAGGGTCAGCACGATGCCGATCACGCTCCAGCAAATCGCCTGCCCGAGGTACAGGCCGTCGAATTTCGCGTGCTCGTGGAAGCGGCGGGCGATGGCGATCGGAATCCCAATGCCGATCAGCCACATCGCCGCCGTCGCCGGGCCGGGCTGCGCCGCGTACAGCGCGCGCCCGCGCAGGCCCGCCAGCCAGCTCGCGCCGATGGCGATCGCAAACGTCAACAGCACCGAGAGGAAAAACGAGAGCACGCCGAGCGTCGCGCCGCCCCCCGGCATGGCCCGATCGTGGAAGCGGAGCACCACCACGATTAGCAGGATGACCAGCGCCACGATCGCCATCCACAGCGACCACCGCTGCGGCCACCAGAGGATGAAGAAGGAGAGGACGTCGAACCAGACGGCGTTCGCGTCGCTGGTCTGGCGAAGGTCGGCGTTGGCCAGAGCGCGCGCCGAGGCCAGCGCATGGCCGCCGTGCTGCTGCAGGGTCGGCAGCGAGACGTGCGCCAGATTGTCCAGCCGGGTGTGGTACCGCTGCACGCCGCCGATGTTGGCGAAGTTCACCCCCGCCAGGCCGGCGCGCTTGAAGACGGTGAGGTCGGTGTCGTTCGGCAGCATGTCGTAGATGCTGGCGAACAGCGACGTCGTGGCCGGCCGCGGCAGCGTGTGCGCCAGCGCGCGGATCAGCCACCGGTTTCGCCCGCTGGTCTCGAACATGGTGCTCGCGCCGTTGGTGCCGCGAGCCTCGACGTTGATCACCGCCGCCACGCCCTTCGAGAGATCCGCGTCGGCCACGAACGCTTCCGCGCCGATCAGCCCCACCTCCTCGGCGTCCGTGATCAGAAAGACGATCGGATTGCGAAAGCGCTCGCCGCGCAGCGCGCGCGCCGTCTCCACTACGGTCGCCACGCCGAGGCCGTCGTCGGAGGCGCCGGGCCCGGAGGCGACGGAGTCGTAGTGCGCGGCGACCAGGAGGGCGTCGGGCCTCGCGTCGCCGGCGGTGCGGGCGATGACGTTCTCCACCGGCGCGCAGACCACGTGCGCGGTGCAGGCGAAGGCGCGCTGGATGGCGACGTCGTAGCCGAGGGCGCGGAGATGCGCGGCCAGCCGGTCACGCACCGCGGCGTGCGCCGCGCTGCCGACGGGATGGGGGAGGTCGCCGCCGAGGATCTCGCTCTCCGCGGCGAAGGCGCGGGCGGCGGAGAATTCGGCAGGGGGCGCGGAGGCCGGTTTCGGCCGCATCCCGCGGTTCTGCACCACCACCGCGGCCAGGATCGCGGCGAGGAGCGCGAACAGGAGCGCCGTGGCACGGCTGCGATTCACGGCGCGGATTGTACCGGTTGTAAACCTCGCCGCCCGCCGCGCGTATTAGCTCGCATGCGAAGACTCGCCATCGCCGCCGCTCTCTCCCTCACCGCCCTCACCGCCTCCGCCACCACGCTCGAAGAGAAGTTCGACCGCACCTTCGACGTCCGGCCGGGCGCGCGCGTGTCCCTGGCCAACGTCAACGGCAACATCACCATCCGCGCCTGGGACCAGCCGCGCGTCCGCATCCAGGCCCAGAAGAAAGTGCACGCCTCGGGAGCCCAGAGCGCGAAGGAGGCGATGGCCGACCTGAAGATCGAGATCGTGCCGTCCGACGGCGGGCTGCGGGTCATCACCCGCTACCCCAAGCGCGGCGACGGCCTCGACTTTCTCGACTGGATGTTCGGCGGCGGCCGCGTCAACGCCTCGGTCACCTACGAGGTGGACGTGCCGCGCACGATGAGTCTCGACCTCGACAACACCAATGGCGGCATCGAGGTCAGCGACATCCGCGGCTCGCATCGCATCGAGACCACCAACGGCCGCATCAGCCTGGCGCGCTGCGCAGGCGACATCGAGGCGGCGACCACCAACGGCGCCATCCGCGCCGAGCTGCTCCATGTGACGCCGGGGAAGGCCATGCGCCTGTCGACCACCAACGGCCGCATCTCTCTCTCCGCGCCGCCGACGTTCGCCGCGCACGTCGACGCATCGACCACCAACGGCTCGATCAACACGGAGCTGCCGATCAGCACCACCAAGGCGGGGCGCCACTCGCTGCGCGGCGACATCAACGGCGGAGGGCCGGAGCTGCGGCTGCGGACCACGAACGGTTCGATCGAGATTCTCGCGGCGCGCTAGCGGCGGTTCCGCATCATTACGTGTCGAAGAGGGTGGGCGTTGTTTTTGAACCCGGCCCTCGTTTCGTGGAGGCCGGCACCTCGAGTGCTCCGGCGACCCGCATGTCCGCGTCGCTGATCAAAGGCCCGGTGCAGATTCGCTCCAGCAGCGACGCCTGCTGCGGTTCGAGCTCGACGAGCCAGCCGAGGACGTTGAGCACGTTGATCAGTTCTGTTGTGTATTCGGCAAGCCAGTGGTCGGGCTGGATATTGCCGAGCGGCGAAGGCGGACGGCGGTTGCCGATGATCGGACGCTCGCGGTTCTTTTTCCGATAGCTGAACCACTGCAGCAGCACCTGCTTGCCCGAGACCTCGTAGCGCCAAACCGCGGGCTCGACGTTCTCCACGAACCCGGTGCCGATGAGCAGCCGTTTCGTCGCAGCGTCGTAGTCGATCTCGTCTGGCATCGCTGCGGGATCTTGCGGGATTGCTCCCGCGGCGGGGATCCGCGGCCTTTTTTCCTCCGGCAGGCGCGGGGGTTGGGCAGGGCGTCCTTGGTCCGGATCAGGCATGCGCTCGCCGAAAGTGTGTAACCAGATGACCGTACGCCCAAGAGCTGCCGCTTCGGCGAACAACGCCGCATCGGCGGTGATGGGGATGCGCAGGCCGGGCGTGGACAGGTCGTCTTGAAAGCGCGCGGTAAACGTCGAATGCGCGGCTGTCGCGGCAATGTAGGCGATGAAATCTTCGGCTGCGACGGTGCGGTCGAAACGTTGCGCAAGGAAGGGCAGCAGTTTCGGCGGGAGATTCGCCCTGCTTGCGGTGGCATCGTCCCAGAGCGGGAAAACGCGGCCGGCGAACGAACCTTTGTAATGATCGTGGTCGGGAACCAGCCCGGTGATTGTGATTGCGGGCCCTGACGACGGTGAGTGGCGCATAAGAGCGGTCAGAAAGATCTGGCGCTCAGAGCGTCCTTTCCACAGCTCAGGATTCGGGCGATTGATCAGCCGATTATCGGGGATGATCCATTGCCGATCGAGGGAGCGGTAGCCGTAGCGAGCCGGGGGAACGCAAACGCCACGCTCATCAGCGACCGACTTTAGTCGCGCTTCATAACCGGGAAGACCATCACGTACCACACGCTTGCTGTGCCGATCGCCGAGCCCGTTCTTGAGCTCATGCGGATGGAATAGGACTTCCTTCTCCTCCGCTGATGCGTGGACGAGCTTGTGCCAGCGCCGTTCCAGTGACTCCGCATCCGGTGCAATGATCCATGTACGTCCCGGCATCGCTCCGGAACCGTTATAGATGAAGAGGTCTTCGATTCTAGGATACGTTGCCCACGCGCCGGTCGACGCCGGAAGAAACGGTGCGCGCCAGTCGCTTGGACAGTCGAGCCACACACTCGCGTTGAACCGCAGTCCGGCGAGCGCCATGAACTTCTCCGCGCGATGGCCGGTCGGCAGCGAGTGAAAGCGTACAGTCGCCGGCACGCTCGGGGCGCTTTTAGCCGAGCGTGAGGCGAGCACGATGCAGACTGGCTGCTGCACGCCTTGAAAGATACGCGTTGCGACCTCGGGCTGATGTCCCTCGGGCGAGCAGTCGATGACCCAAATGTCGTCGCAGGTACGCCGGAGGTAGTCGCGCATCTTTTGAAAGCCCGGGCCGCTGAGAAAGCCGGCGACGGTGATGAAGCAGACGATACCGGCGCGGTTCGCGGGATGATGATCGAAGACCTTCCACGTCGCCCAGCGCCAGAAGTAGACGTAGAGATTTCGCAGGTGCTTGCTGTGCGCACCCACACCCCACTCGCGCGGCGGCATCCACTCGGCGAGCGGCGCAGATTTCTCCGCCGCCGCGGTTTGGCCCTCGATCCAGCCCCCGCGGCCCTTCGCCTTTTCTTTGTAGGGGGGATTCCCGAGCACGACCGTGATTGGCTCGTCGCGCTTGATCTTGTTCGCCGCCTTCCGCGATTGCGCGATGGGCGCGAGCATGCCGGGAATCCAGTCCTCATCGTCTGCGGGATTGCTCAGCGTGTCCGTGACAAACATCCGCACGGGCTCTGCCGGCACCATCCCTGTGAGCTCGACGATCTCGGCGAGGATGCGGAGCTGCGCGACGGCGAATGGCCCGAGCTGCATCTCGAAAGCGATCAGACGTTTCACCGCCGCGTCGATCGCGCCGCGCACGGAGCCCGCCCCTTCATCCGCCTGGACTGTCTCGGCGATCTTACGCAGCACGCCGAGCAGGAAGGTGCCAGTGCCGGTGGCCGGATCTGCGAGCGTCACCGTCGGCGAGGCGAGACCGGCGTGAAGCCTGAAGCGGTCGGTGCGCAGCACGTCATCGACGAGGCGGACCATCGTGCCAACGACTTCCGGCGGCGTGTAGTAGGAACCGGTGAGCTTGCGCAGATCGTTGTCGTAGATTTCCAGGAAGTCCTCGTAGAAGTAGAGCCACGCGTCCGGCCGACCTTTGCTGACTTTTGACCAATTCACGGCGTCGAGCACGCGGGTGAGCGTCCCCAGCGAGGTCTTTAGCGTGGACTGGTTCTCGGCGTTGTCCGTGAGTAGGCGGAGCGCAGAGCCGATAAGCGAGTTTGATTTCGTCAGCTCCGTCGCGGCGTGCTGGAGGCCGGCGCTGAGCGGGATCTCCTTTGCTCGCGCCATGAGCAACCCAAACGTGACGGCCTGGGCGTAACCGTCGGCGAAGCGTTCATCCGTTGCCTCTGGGAAGAGCAGCTTGCGCCAGTCGGCGGCAAGCGTGGTCAGAGCCTCGTTGCCGAGCGCGAGTTGCTCGGTTACTTCGTCGCGCAGGAAACGACAGAGACGCGCGGTCGTGTGCGCGAGTTCCTTTGCATTTCGTGGCGGGATCGGCTCCCATCGCAGAAACTTCTCGAAGAGCGCCGCAAGGCCCGGCGGTGCTTGCAGTTTGTCGCCGGAGCTTTCAATATCGCCGAGGAGCGTGACGACCGCACCCACCAACTCGCCATCCTGCCAAAGGCTGAAGGCATTTCCGTCGGTGTAGAGCACATTTGGCAGTGAGCGCAGTTTCTCCCACTGCACCTTGTCGTGCGGATCTCGGAACCTCGCCGGATTCGCTCCTTTCCCCGGCGCTTTCAACTCCGCGAAACCGACCAGCGCGTTGTGAACCGTGACGGCGTAGTCGGGCCGCGTTTTCAGTTCGCTGAGCGACGATTCGCCGACGGCGACAACCTTTGTACGCGGAATGTCGGCGATTTCCGCCATGTCGGCCAGCAGTCGTTCAAATGGCGCTCGGAGTTGGTCTTCGGGTTGGCCGGTTGCCGCTAAGTTAGCCAGCTTCTGCTTCGCCGCAGCGCCGAAGGTCGCGATCGCAGAATGGACAGTGAGGTTCATGTCGTATGAGTGTACGGAAGTATCGTTGAACTCGTGCGCCACCACCAACGGCTCGATCGAGATCCGCGCGGCGCGATAGGAACGCCGCCGCCCGTTGGGCGCCGAGACGGCGCCCGGCCAGCCGGCGAGACGCCGGCGTTCCGCTGCTAGACTGACGTTCGTCGCCGTGGTCGCGTTGCGCGAGAGCCGCGACGTGATGCACAACATCGAGGTGCTGAATGGGATCGCGTCTGCGCCGGCGCCGATTCGGTACTCGATGTGACATACCGCACGATGGCGGGAACGCGAAGGAGCAGGAAGGGGTCGAGCGGCCGCGGGTCGAAGCTGAGCGTGGTGGCGAGGACGGCGGCGCGCGCGTGCGAGCGGGGATCGGAGGACATGATGCCGAGGGTAACACTGCTGTGGGCGTGCGCGCTCGTCGCGTTGATCGCATTCGCCGGATGCCAGACCGTTGGCGCTCCGTCGCCGCCCTCCGGAGGTCCGCCGGTGGAAGCGGCTCCGCCACCGCCGCCCCCGCCGGTTCCCATTCCTGCTCCGTCGCCACCACGCGGGGTACCGCGCGACGTGTCACCTACGCGTGTCGAGGCGGCGCCGACCGCCGCCATGGCTCCGGATCACGAGCTGCCTTGCCAGAAACCGCTTGGAACGATCCAGCCGGTCACGCTCTATTACGCGACGAATCGCGGCCGCAGCGGCTCCACGCGGGCGGAGACCTTCTACGGCTACGACAACGCGCGCGCACTCGAATTCGGGACGCTGCACGTCACCATTCCGCCGACGCACAAGTGCGGCAAGGTCGAGTCGCCCATCATCGATATCATCTTCGCCCCGAATCCAAATAAAGACATGGTGCTCAAGGAGGTGCGTCCGCTCTCGCGCGACGTCTACTTCGCGTCGATCCAGCGGAAGGTCGCCGCATCACGTCGCCGCGAGGTCTTCGTCTTCATCCACGGCTTCAACAACACGTTCAAAGAAGCCGCGCTACGCGCCGCGGAGTTGACGTTCGACCTCGGCTTCGACGGCGCGCCGATCCTCTTCAGTTGGCCGGCGAAAGGAGGCGTGACCGGCGTCGTCGCGTATCGCAACGACCGCGCGCGGGCGCGGGAGTCGGCGGTTTACCTCCGTATTTTCCTCAATCTCCTCGCCACGCAGAGCGGCGCGGACGAAGTCCACGTCATCGTCCACAGCATGGGCAATTACGTTTTCCAGAACGCGCTCAGCGAGAACGGCAGGCCGCGTCCCATCCCGGCGCTCACGCCGAAGCTGCACGAGGTCGTGCTCGCGGCCGCCGACCTCGGCGAGGAAGAGGTGATGGTGCTGGCGCAGGCGTTGCGCGAGTCGCCCGACTCGCCCCGGCCGCACGTGACGCTCTACGCCTCGAGCAAGGACAGGGCGTTACTGCTGTCACGCCAGGTCAACGGTCCGCGGGTCGGTCTCATCGAAGGTCAGGTGCGCGCGCTCGCCGGCATCGATGTCATCGACGCCACGGCGCTCAACTGCGAGTTCCTCGCGCACTCCTGCTTCGCCGAGGATCCGTTCTCGCTGCTGGAAATGCGCGCGCTGATTACGCAGGAGTGGGAGGCGGCGAAGCGGGCCTGGATCGCCGCGAAAGACGGGCACTGGTACTTCTGCGGCCAGACCTGCCCGATTCACTGATCACTCCGGCGTGATGTACGCCGCGGTGATGCCGCCGTCGACGAGGAACGTCGAGCCGTTGACGTACGACGATTCGTCGCTGGCCAGGAAGAGCGCGGCGTTGGCGATCTCAGGCTGGCGGCGAAAGACGGGCACTGGTATTTCTGCGGCGATTCGTGCCCCAGCCACGGGCACTAATCACTCCGGCGTGATGTACGCCGCGCGGTTACGCAGACGGCGGCCGGCGATGGCATCGCCGGCCCGTCCTGACGCCCGTCTCTACTGCCCTGCAACCTTCGCCAGCATCGCTCTCACCTCGGCGATCTGGGCTTCCAGTGCCGAGATTCTCTCGTTCGCGATCGTCAACTCAGCGCGAAGTTCGCCGATCAGGCCGGAGGACGAGTCGCGCACGAAGCCGGCATCGTCGCGCGAAGAACCGTCGTCGATGTCCTGAATATGGGCAAGCGTCTCCCCGGACATCCGCTCGACCACCCGAATCACCCGCAACATGTCCACGCCGATCTTCTTGTTCAACTCGCGATTCTCGCCGTAGTAGCTCCACGCCATCGGCTCGCTGCGCGCGAACAGGCTGAAGTTGTGGGGAGACAGCGTGGTGATGTTCATGGAGCTGTCCCTCACTCGCAGTTCTCCCCCCTGCGACCAAAGCTGAATACCCTGATAGGCGCTCAACGGAGTGATCGGCGCAGAACCGTCCCGCATGGAAAGGACGTAGCGTCCCTGAGTGCCGATCTCCTGATTACCGACCGACAGACTTCCGATGACGACGTTGCCGTCGAGGACCGCCGCCATGTTTGCGTGAGGGTTCGGATTCCCATTCACAGTCCTCACCCAGATTCCGACGTCGTCTCTGGGACCGCCCATCGGACCGCTGTTCTGTACCTCGAGTCCAATCCTGTGGCCGTTCGAGACCGTGGATGAGTTCTGCACTCTCAGAGCGAACTGGTCGCCGGTCGGCGCCGCCACGTTCTGCACGACGTGCAATCGCGCCAACGGACTTGATGTGCCGACGCCCACGTTGTCCGCCAGAACGAAAGGAACCATGTTCCCGCCGGCGCGTACCCAGTCCTCAGCAGGGTCTCCGACGATAGCAGAGCTCAGAGTGGTGGCGTCCCTCCATAGAACGCGATTGCGATCGTTCGGGTCAGCGACGAGCACTTGGGTCAGGTTGTTGTTCTTGTTGAGGGTCCGGATACGCAAGTCGCCGTCGATGTCCAGCCGGGCACCGATGCAACTCAGTCCGGGGCAGGGATTGGTGACGTCGTAATCACCGATGCCGACCTGACCTCCCGGCGTGATGCGCATGACCTCGTGGCCGTCCAACGACGCGGCAAGGGGATCAAACCCGCTTGCCGTGGTCGACGTGAAGATGAAACGGAGGTAGTCGGGACCGGTGAGCGGGGCCGAAGGATTCGCCGGATTGTCGCCCCAAGCGATCACGGCATCGAAGCGATCGGGGATCAGCGGGTTGATCGGCAGGCGCTGTTTGAGTCCGACGAAAATGTGGTCTGAGCCCTGACTGGCGAGCGTCCCCACGTCCATCCACCGGCGCCATCCGTCCTGAAACGGCCCGGTGTTCTCGCCGATGTGCAGGAGGGAGAGCGGCTGTGTCAACTGGCCGGGCCGGTGACTGATTGCCACGCGCGTCTCGTCGAGAGTGAAGGCCCCAGGATTGATCGTGCCCGGTGTGGCCACGCTGGTGATGCGCATCCGTTCGCCGCCCGTCGACGACGTGTTGGTGAAGAAGAGGAGATTCGCGCGCTCCTGTTGATCGATGCGCGCGTTGCCCGTGACGTTGTCTACGCTGAGGCGCAGTCCGTCGGCGGCGGTTTGTCCCAGGTTCTGCACGGTGAGCTGCAGGGTCGCGTTGGCGTTGTTCTCGGAGTTGATGTGCAACTGCGACTGTGGTTGACCGGCGGGTGTGTTGTTGAAGCGAGGCCCGATGCCGACGTTGCCCCATCCGGTGAGGCGCATGATCTCGCGGCCGTCGAGACTGTCGCCGATGAGGTCGTTGCCCGACGAACCGTTGCCGGAGGTGAAGACGAACTTCATCATGTCGGGTCCCACGCCGGCAGTGGCGTTGTCGCCCCACGCGATGACCAGATCGGTGATGTCGAGGACGTTTCCGCCGGGGGGCGTGTTCTGCTTGTGACCGATGTATGCAAAGTCATCGTTCGACGTAAGACTGATGCCGGTTTGCATCCACGGTCGGTAGCCAAATTGCTGCCCACCGTTCGGGCCGTTCAGGTGCAGTAGCGAAAACGGCCCCGGGTTCACGATCGACCAGAGTTGGCCGATGTTTTCCCCGATGCCGACGTAGCCGTTGCGTGGCCTGGTGAATGTGTTCACGGTACTGGTCAAATTGCTGTTGATTCGCATCCGCAACAGACCATCCGTGTAGAAGTACATTGGCGATGAGAAAAACGTCCCGATCACGTTGCTCGGCGGCGTGCTGTTGCCCGTACGAGACCAGTCTGGGTTTCCCGCAACGGGAGTGGCCGTCGGCGTCTGCGCGTTGGCCAGCGTTGCGGCCAAAGAAAGAGCTGCAATGGTCATGACGAACCGTTTCATTTGAAGCGACCCCCGCTTAGTAGTGCGCCGGGAGGCAGTTTCGTTTCGTTCCCAGATTTGGCCTGGTGCGCCGAATCACTCCGGCGTGATGTACGCCGCGGTGATGCCGCCGTCGACGAGGAACGTCGAGCCGTTGACGTACGACGATTCGTCGCTGGCCAGGAAGAGCGCGGCGTTGGCGATCTCCTCGGGGCGCGCGAAGCGGCCGGGCGGGATGTGCACCAGCCGCCGCTGTCGGCGCGCCGGATCGGCGAGCAGCTCGGCGAGCAGCGGCGTCTCCACCGGCCCGGGGCAGAGCGCGTTGGCGCGGATGTTCTGCCGCGCGAACTCCACGGCGATCTCGCGCGTCATCGCCAGAACGCCGCCTTTGCTGGCGGTATAGGCGATCTGCGGCACCGCCGCGCCGAGGATGGCCACGAAGGAGGCGGTGTTGATGATCGAGCCGCCGCCGGCGCGCTGCAGGGCGGGGATGGCGTACTGGCATCCTAGGAACACGCCCTTGAGATTGACGTCGATGACCAGGTCCCAGATGTCCTCGGCCGTGTTGGTGACCGAGTTGTCGTCGTTGTGAAAGATGCCGGCGTTGTTGAACACGACGTTCAGCCGCCCATAGCTCTCCTCCGCGAAGCGCACCATCCCCTCGGCGTCCTTCGGTTTGGAGACGTCGGCCGCGAATGCACGCGCGTCGCCGCCCGCGTCGCGGATCTCCTTCGCCGTCGCCTCGGCGGTCTCTTTCTTCAGATCGACGACGACGACCTTCGCGCCTTCGCGGGCGAAAAGGAGGCAGCTCGCTTTGCCGATGCCGGAGCCGCCGCCGGTGATGAGGGCTACTTTGTCGTTTAGTCGCATCGTCCTTACGCCATTTCGAAATATCGCCGTCGCTCCCAATCCGTGACCGCAGAATCGAACTTCCGCTGCTCGGTGCGGAAGAAGTGGAGGTAGTGGTCGATCACGTCTTCGCCGAACGCCGCGCGGGCCCACGGGCTCTCGCCGAGGGCGTGGATGGCCTCGTTGAGCGACTGCGGCACCTGCGGCAGGTCTTGCGCGCCGTAGACGTCGCCCTCGAAGGCCGGCGGCGGCTCGATGCGATTCTCGATGCCGTCGAGTCCCGCGGCGATGGCGGCGGCGAAGGCGAGGTAGGGATTGGCGTCGGCGCCCGGCGCGCGGCATTCGATGCGCAGCGACGAGCCGTGCCCCACGATGCGGAATCCGGCGGTGCGGTTGTCGTAGCTCCAGGCGATGCCCGTCGGCGCGAACGAGCCGGCGACGTAGCGTTTGTACGACGCCGGGTACGGCGCGTAGAACGCGAAGAGCTCGCGGAGGTGCTTGATCCATCCGCCGAGGAAGTAGCGGAAGGTGGTGGAGCACTTGATGGCGCCGAGCTGCTCGTCGCCGTCGAACATGGCCTTCTTCCCCTTGGCGTCCCACAGGCTCATGTGGATGTGGCAGCTCGAGCCGGCGAACTGCTCGTTCCACTTGGCCATGAACGTGACGGCCAGCCCCTGCTGCCAGGCGATCTCCTTCGCCGCGTGCTTGTAGATCACGTGACGGTCGGCCATCTCCAACGCCTCGGCGTAGCGGAGGCCGATCTCCTGCTGCCCCGGCCCCCATTCGCCTTTCGACGACTCGACCGGCACGCCGGAGCGCTCCAGGTGCGCGCGGATGGCACCGATCAGCGGCTCCTCTTTCGTCCCTTGCAGAATGTGGTAGTCCTCGATGACCCGACCGATGGTCGCCAGGTTGATGAAGCCCTTCTCGGCCACGCGGTCGTAGGAGTCCTTGAAGACGTACAGCTCGAGCTCCGACGCCGCCATGGCCGTGAAGCCGCGCTCCTCGGCGCGCGCGAGCTGGCGGCGGAGAATGCTGCGCGGCGCGAGCGGCACCAGCTCGTGGCGGGTGTCGTGGTAGACGTCGCAGATTACCAGCGCCGTCTTCGGCAGCCACGACGCGACGCGCAGAGTGTTGAAGTCGGGGATGGGGCGGAAGTCGCCGTACCCCTTCGCCCAACTGGTGAAGGCGTAGCCGGGCACGGGCGTCATCTCCATGTCGCAGGCGAGCAGATAGTCGCAGGCGTGCATCCCGTGCGTCATCACCTCGTCGACGAAGAACCGTCCGACGATGCGCTTCCCGACCAGCCGCCCGTACATGTCGGGAAACGCGGCGATGATCGTGTCGATCTCGTCGTCGGCGACCAGGCGTTTGAGCTCGTCCGTGTCGATTCGGCTCTGCATGGTGTGGTTGCGAGGTTTCGCGGTTGCGAGGTTGCGGGGTGGGTGTGACTGCGCAACCCCGCAACCGCGAAACCTCGCAACCCTACCTCACATCGATATACACCGTCTTCCACTCCGTGTAATGATCCAACGCCGCCATCCCCAACTCCCGCCCGATCCCGCTTTTTTTCACCCCTCCGAACGGCGCCTCGAGGTGCACGCTGCTGCCGGAGTTGATGGAGAGATTGCCGGTCTGCACGGCCCGCGCGACGCGGAGGGCGCGGCCGATGTCGCGCGTCCAGATCGAGCCGGAGAGGCCGTAATCGCTGTCGTTGGCCAGGCGGATGGCGTCGGCCTCGTCGTCGAAGGGCATCACCGCCACGACCGGACCGAAGATCTCCTCGCGCACGATGCGCATCTCCGGCGTCGCGTCGAGGAAGAGGGTCGGATCGAGAAAACAGCCCTCGCCGCGGCCGCCGGTGGCCAGCGTCGCCCCTTCGCTCTTTCCGATGTCGACGTACGACTTGACGCGCGCGCAGTGCGCGGCGGTGACCAGCGGTCCCATCTCCGTCGCCTCGTCGAGCGGATCGCCGACCTTCACCTTCTCGAACGCGCGGACCAGCGCAGGGGCGAAGCGGTCGTAGAGCGAGCGCTCCACCAGTACGCGGCTGCGGGCGCAGCAGTCCTGCCCCGCGTTCCCGAGCGACGACGAGGTCGCAGATTCCACGGCGCGATCGAAGTCGGAGTCGGCGAAGACGATGATGGCGGACTTGCCGCCGAGCTCGAGACTCACGCGCTTGATGTCGTTCGCCGCGAGCTGCATCACCCGCGCGCCGACTTCCGTCGATCCGGTAAATGATACTTTTCGTACTAATGGGTGCCGGATGAGCGCCTCTCCGACCACCGATCCAGGCCCGGTGACGACGGTGAACACCCCCTCCGGCACTCCAGCCTCGAGCGCCAGCTCGGCGAGGCGCAGCGCGGTGAGCGGCGTCTGCTCGGCCGGCTTGAGCACCACGGTGTTGCCCATGGCCAGCGCGGGAGCGGTCTTCCACGCGGCAATGGCAAGGGGGAAGTTCCACGGCACGATGATCCCGCAGACGCCGACCGGCTCGCGGAAGGTCATCAGCACCCCCGGCGCGGCGCCGGGGATGGTCTGCCCGCCCACTTTGTTCGTCGCGCCGCCGTAGTACTCGAAGCAGTTCGCGGCGAGACCGACTTCGTCGCGCGCGTCGCGGATCGGCTTGCCGACGTTTCGGGTCTCCGCGCGCGCCAGCTCCTCGGCGTGATCGCGAATGAGCCCCGCCAGGCGGAAGAGCACCCGCCCGCGGTCGCGCGTGTTCATCGACCGCCACGGCCCGGAGGCGAAGGCGCGCTCCGCGGCGCGCGCGGCGCGGTCGGCATCTTCGGCGGTCCCCTTGGGGATCGACGCCAGACGCTCTCCGGTGGCCGGTTCTATGAGGTCCATCACGGACACGAAGGCCTCCGTTGTGCAAGATGCGGGCTAGGAGAGCTTATGAGAAAGCCGTATTTCGTTTTCCTGCTCGTTTCATTGGTCGTCGCCGGCGCAGCGGTCGCCCAGGTCAGCGTCGGCGTCCTGCCGGCGAACTTGAACACCAGCGACGCGAATTTTCCCACACCCCAGACCGACGTCAGCCTCGAAAACCCCGCCACCGGCTCGGGAAACATCACCACGGCGAGCTTCGGCTGGAACGCCACCTGTAACGGCGTGGCGAAGATCAAGTTCTTCCGTCGTTCGGGGAACACTTTGACCATGTTCGCGGAGCGCGGGCCGTTCGACACCAACGCCGGCCGCCCGGTGCAGTTCGTGACGATCTCGCCGGTCGTCGGCGTGCAGGCGGGCGACCTGATCGCCATCACGCGCATCGCCAGTTGCGGCAACGCCCTGGCCGAGGCCGGAACCGGATCGGAGGGATACGTCGTGCTCAGCGGCGACGCCACCTCGGGAACGGTATCCGCGGGAAACACCTTTCACGACAAGCTCGGCCTGGTCGGAAACGGCTCCGCGGTTGGCGACGTCGTCACCGGATACCTTCCTGTCGTTGGCTCCACCACCGGAGGCTTCGGGTCGAACTTCAAGACCTCCGTCCAGTTGCTCAGTCCGTCGACAACCGCGACGATGAGCGGCCGGCTAATCTTCCACCGCGCGGGTACCTCCGGATCGCTGAACGATCCGTCGTCGTCGTTTACCGTCGGGCCGGGCGAGGTGGTCGCGTATCCCGATGTCGTCGCCGCCATGGGCCAGGCGGGCCTGGGCAGCATCGACATCGTGATGCCGGCCGGCGCGCAGCTACCGATCTTCCTGACCCGCATCTTCAACGACGCCGGCTCCGCCGGCACGGCCGGGTTCTTCGAGGACCTGGTGAGCCCCGATTTCACGGGCGCCGGCTCGCGGATCCTCAGCGCGGGGACGCAGGGCTTTCTGGTCACGCCGATCGAACCGGCGCGCACCCGGCTGAACATCGGCGTCCGCTCCCTTTCATCGGGCGCCACGCTGGTCCTACAACTGGAAAACACCGCGGGACAGATCGTCGCCGCCGCGCCGAGGACGTACCAGCCGAACTGGTTCGAGCAGGTCGACACCGGGACCCTCTTCGGGATACAGATCGGTGCCAATCAGAAGGTGCGCATCACCATTTCCGCCGGCAGCGCCATCGTCTATGGCGCGACGACCGACAACGTCACCAACGACCCCTCGGTGCAATTCGCCACGGCGGTTCCGAATCCGTAATCAGTCGGGGGCCGGCATCTCCGTTGCCGGCTCCCCAGCCATGCTGTGCCAGGCGATGGCGGCGAGGACCACCACGCCGCCCGCCACGGCGTAGACCGACGGCCGCTCGCCGAGGAAGAGAAAGACCCAGATCGGATTGGCCACTGGCTCGAGCATGCCGGTGAGCGACGCCTGTGTCGCCGTCACCGAGGCCAGGCCGCGCACGAACAGCGCGTACGCGACGGAGATCTGAAAAACGCCGAGGAACGCGAGGACGGCGAGCGACTTGGGCGCGAGCGCCAGGTCGCCTGCCACCATCGGCAGCATCGCCGCGGCGCAGAGGACATTGCCCCAGATCACCGCCGCCTGCGCCGCGCGGTTCTCGCGGCGCAGGGCGAGGATCAGCGCGGCGAAGAAGACGCTGGACAGAAGGGCCATGGCGTTGCCGGCCATGCCGCGGGCCTCGAAGCGGCCGACGAAGAAGAGCGCCATGCCGCAGAAGGCCGCGGCGACGGCGATGGCATCGCGCGCCCGCATCGGCTCGTGGAGCACCAGCGGCGAGAGCAGCAGCACCCACACCACGCCCGCGTACTGCAGGAAGATGGCGTTCGCCGCGGTGGTCCACTTCGTGGCCATGACGAAGGTGGTGAGGCACGCGGCGTAGCAGAAGACGGCGCCGAGGAATGCCGGCGTGGATTTCCACCGCCTTTGCCCCCACACATCCCGCCCGAGGACGAGCATCAGCGCGACGGCGGCGAAGAGCGAGCGGTAGAAGGTGACTTTGAACGCAGAGTCGGCGACGGCTTTGATGCCGATGCCGCCGGTGGACCAGAGCAGCGCGGCGCCGGCGATGAGGAGGATGCCCTTGCGGCGCGGCGTCATGCGAGCGCGGATTATGCACGACCCTCATCCGCCCTTCGGGCACCTTCTCCCGCTCACGCGGGAGAAGGACAACCTGGCCCCTCTCCCGCTTGCGGGAGAGGGTGGCCCTGAGCGTAGCGAAGGGCCGGGTGAGGGCCGTCAATTCGGCCAGCTCTGGTCCCCGTCGAATCGCGGCCGGCCTTCGCTCTCGGCCGGCGGGCAGGGGAGGGGGTCGGCGGGCGGCGGCACGACCAACGCGCATTCGCGCACCACATCGGCGAGCGTATCGATCTCGATCGGCTTGTTCATGGTCGCGCTGACCAGCTCGGGCTCCAGGATCAGGTCGCGCGCCGGATCGCGCACCGCGAGGATGAACGTCGTCGCTTCGGGGCGCTCCAGACGGAAGCTCTCCAGAAACGAGTGGCTCCCGCCGGCGGCGAGGTCCATGTCGATGACGATCATTGCGTAGTCGCAGGTGCGCACCTTCTCCATCGCATCGTCGGCGTTCTGCGCGGTGTCGACGCCGAGCGGCTGGTGGCGAAGGATGGTGAACATCATCACGCGGAGGGCATCGTTGTCTTCGATGATGAGAACGCGGACTTGAGTGGCGGACATCTTGAGCCTTCCTTCTTCAATTGACGTTCTGCCGGGTGGTGGGCGGAGGATCGGTGTCGGCCTGAGGACAATCCTCGAGCTGCGCGCGCGCCGGGGCGCTACGGATGCATGCCGAAACGGTGTCGATGAGCATGTCTACGTCGAACGGCTTGCGCACCGTGCCGGCGACCAGCGTCGGGTCGAGGCTGCGCGGCTCGGAGCCGGCGGTGAGCACGATGATGATCGGGCGGCGCTCGAGCGGCCAGCGGGCGATCTCGCCGAGAACGTCCCAGCCGCTCTGCCGCGGCATCATAAGATCGAGCAGCATCACGCAGTAGTTGCAGCGCGCCAGCCGCTCGAGCGCTTCGGCGCCGTCGGCGGCGGCGTCCGCGGCCAGCCCCCGGCGCCGAAGAATGGTCATGAGCAGAGCGCGAATCGCGGAGTCGTCATCGACGACCAGAATGCGCTTCTCGTGCTTCGTCACACCTGCTAATAGAGCAAGTTCTCTGCCTTCAAGCACGTACTTCGAGCTCATCGCACGGCGACCTCGTGCACATGGACGAAGGTCTGGGCCTCATCTCCATGTCTGGAGTGCGGCAGCGCGCGCTAATTAAGCGTCATCGTGATCGAATCGACCGCCGTGTCGTCCTGCACTCGGAACTGGAGCATGTCGCCGATCTGGTTGCTCAACATCTGCGCGGTCAGATCGATGCAGAGTGTCGCGTTCGTGTTGGCGGTCCAGGTCGGGACGAGGGTCGGCGCGATGGCGCTGTTGTAGATGACCTGAAACGTGTTGTTCGTCAGGTCGGTGTTGTAGATCACCACGCCGTCATTCTTCGGGGTGCCGGGCAGGGCGCGGGCGTTGAAGCAGAGGGTCAATTGCGTTGCGCCGACGAAGCAGCCGCGCAAGCCATGACGCAGCGTGGCCACCACGTGCAGATCGGCCGTCAGCGTGTCGAACGAGGTCATATTCGCGGTGGCGACGCCGATGGAATTGAGGAACGTGACGAACGGCGGGAAGGCCGGGTTGTACGGGACCGGGTCGGGCGGCGCCGCGAAAGCGTCCGGTGTGCCGAATGTGCTCGTCATCGGGTAATTGCAACTGCAGCCCACGGCGGCAAAAGAGATGATGGCCACGATCAAAACGACACGCATCGGGATCTCCTTTTGTTGCGTACGCACTTTCTAGAGTCATCGGCAGCGACGAGCATAGACCGTTCCTGACACTATAATTAAAGAAACCCAAAACTCAGCCACGCCAGCGAGGGGTCCAAGGAGCGTGCGGCCATGCCCGACTTGCAGGAGGGATTCTGGGACAACCTCCTGGACTACATCCAGGACCGCACCGTCATTCCGGTCATCGGTTCGGAGCTGGTCACGGTTCGGGAAGACGACCGCGACGTGCCCCTCGATCGCTGGATCGCGCAGCGGCTGGCGGGCGATCTGAAGCTGACCACCGCGGACCTTCCCGAGGGCTTCGGTCTCAACGACGTCGTTTCCATGCACCTGCGCAGGCGAGGAGAGCGGGAGGAGCTCTACGCCCAGATCCACAGAATGCTGCGCAACGCCGCGCTGACACCCTCTGAATCGCTGCGGACGCTCGCCGGAATCCCTGGCTTCGACCTGTTCATCTCGCTGACCTTCGACTCGCTGCTTTCGGACGCGATCGGCGGCGCACAACAGATCTCCTATTCGCCGAACACCGTCCGCGACCTCGCCTGTCCAAAGGCCGAGCTCCGGCAGCCGGTGGTGTTTCATCTGCTGGGGCGGTCGTCGGCTTCCCCCGACTACGCCATCTGCGACGACGACTTGCTCGAGTTCCTGCATGCCATGCAGGACAAGCAGCGGCAACCCAAGACGCTCTTCGACGAGCTGCGCGGCAACCATCTGCTCATTCTCGGTTGCAGCTTCGGGGACTGGCTTGCGCGCTTCTTCCTGCGCACCGCGAGGAACCTCGAGCTGTCGCAGAAGCGCCGGCGTTGGGATGTGCTGGTGGGCGATCAGATTGCGCATGACGCCAGGCTGGCGGAGTTCCTCGAGAGCTTCAGCCCCGACACCCGGGTGGTCCCGTTGACCGCGGCGCAGTTCGTCACGGAGCTGGCGGCGCGCTGGCACGCCGCACATCCGGTGGCAGCGCAGAGCACGGAGCCCGTGGTACGGGAGGCAGGAACGGGCGGAAGGAGCATCCCAAACGGCGCGATTTTTCTGAGCTACGCCAGCGATGACATCGAAGCCGCCGGCCGATTGGCCGAGGGCCTGCGCTCGGCCGGCCTGGAGGTGTGGTTCGACAAGAATGCCCTGCAGATGGGAGATGACTGGGCGCGCAGCATCCGGCGCGGCCTGGAGCGATGCGCGCTGTTCCTGCCGGTCATCTCGCGCCAGACCCTGAGCGATGAGAACCGGCGTCGGTACTTCTGGCGGGAGTGGAACGACGCGGACGACTTCGCCCGGGGGATGGCACCGGGCGAGGCTTACATCGTCCCCGTGGTGATCGACGACACTCGCATCGATCGCGCCCTTCTGCCTGACTCCTTCAAGAGAGCGCAAGGCAGGAGCTTGCCGGACGGAAAGGTCACGCCCGACGTCGCCGAGCTGCTCGTAGGGCTCGTGCGCGACTTCCACCGCCGGCAGCGGGCGGCGTGAGCGCTGGATGGTAGAGCTGCAACGCCAAGCCCTGAGCCGCGACAACCCCTGGCCCGGGCTCGATCCCTTCGACGAGGCGGACCGCGAGTACTTTCACGGCCGGGCGGCGGAGTCCGGCGAGCTGCTGCGCCTGGTCCGCCGCGAGCCGCTGACGGTGGTGTTCGGCCGCTCCGGGCTGGGCAAGACGTCGCTTTTGAAGGCCGGGCTGTTTCCCTTGCTGCGCGAGGAGGACTGCCTGCCGGTCTACGTGCGGCTCGACCATGCCGAGGCGGCTCCGGCGTTGCGGGAGCAGATCTTTCGCGCGCTGCAGGCGGCGTGCGATGCCGACCGCGTCCAGGCCGCTCACCCTGCCGAAGATGAAAGCCAGTGGTCGTTCTTCCACCGGCGCGACGCGGAATTCTGGAGCGAGCGCAACCGCCCGGTGACTCCGGTGATCGCGTTCGATCAGTTCGAGGAGATCTTCACCCTCGGTCAGGGGAACGAAGAGTCCCGGGCCCGGTCGGCCGCCTTCCTCGCCGAGCTGGGCGACCTGGTGGAGAACCGGCCGCCCGACGCGGTCCGGGCGGCGCTGGAGGCCGAGCCGACGGAGGCCAGACGCTTCGACTTCAAGCGCTCGACGGTCAAGCTGGTGCTGAGCTTTCGCGAAGACTTCCTGGCCGAGATGGAAGGGCTCAAGGAGCGGATGCCCTCCCTCATGTACAACCGCTTTCGCCTGCTGGCGATGAGCGGCGCGCAGGCCTACGAGGTGATCACCTGCGCGGGCGGGCGCCTGGTCGACGACGACGTCGCGCGGCGGATCATCCGGCTGGCCTGGAAGAACGAGCCAAGCCCGCCGGTCGATCCGTCGGACTTCCCCAGGATCGAGATCGATCCAGCGCTGCTCAGCGTCGTATGCAGTGAGCTGAACCACAAGCGCCAGCAAGCGACGCTCGAGCACATCACGCCCGCTCTGCTGGAAGGCGCCGACCGCGAGATCCTCTCCGGCTTCTACGAGCGCGGCATGGCCGGCCTTGACCCGCGCGTGCGGGCCTTCGTCGAGGACCAGCTCATCACCGACCGTGGCTACCGCGATAGCCACGACATGGAGGACGCTCTGGCTCTGCCCGGCATCACCTCCGATGCGCTCGATGCGCTGATCCGCCGCCGCCTGCTGCGCGTGGACGAGCGGCAGAGCATGCGCCGGCTGGAGCTGACCCATGACGTGCTGGCCCGCGTGGTCAAGGAGAGCCGTGACAGCCGCCGCGCCCGCGAGTTAGAGGAGTCGGCGAAGGCGCGGGAACGGGCGGCGCTCGAACAGCAGCGGCGCAACCGGCGCAATGCGGCGCTCGTGGCAGCAGGAGCGTTCGTAGTCATTGTTCTCGCCGGGCTTGCCGGGTGGTCGATGTGGAAAGCCGCAAAGCTGCTTCACGAGGCGGAGAGCACGCGACTGATGGCCAATGCTGATCCGCTTCAGGATGTCAACTACGATGCATCCCTTCTGGTCAACCTGGAAGCGGTTCGGGCCGCTCCGACGCTTGATGCTCAGGCTGGGCTGCTGCGCCGCTTCGTGAGCCACCCGCAGCTATCCGCGTTTCTGCCGGGGCACAAGGATGCGGTCTATGGCGTCGCCTTCAGCCCGGACGGGAAGCGGCTGGCCTCGGCGAGTTCGGACAAGACCGTGATCCTGTGGGACGTGGATAGCCACAAGCCGCTGGCCACGCTGGAGGGGCACAAGGGCTCGGTCTATGGCATTGCCTTCAGCCCGGACGGGAAGCGGCTGGCCTCGGCGAGTTATGACAACACCGTGATCCTGTGGGACGTGGACAGCCGCAAGCCGCTGGCCACGCTGGAGGGGCACAAGTCCACAGTCCGGGGCGTCGCCTTCAGCCCGGACGGGAAGCGGCTGGCCTCGGCGAGTGATGACAGCACCGTGATCCTGTGGGACGTGGACAGCCGCAAGCCGCTGGTCACGCTGGAGGGGCACAAGTACGGGGTCTATGGCGTCGCCTTCAGCCCGGACGGGAAGCGGCTGGCCTCGGCGAGTCAGGACCGGACCGTGATCCTGTGGGACGTGGACAGCCGCAAGCTGCTGGCCACACTGGAGGGGTACAAGAACGCGGTCCGGGGCGTCGCCTTCAGCCCGGACGGGAAGCGGCTGGCCTCGGCGAGTGAGGACAAGACAGTGATCCTGTGGGACGTGGACAGCCGCACACCGTTGGCCACACTGGAGGGGCACAAGTACGAGGTCTATGGCGTCGTCTTCAGCCCGGACGGGAAGCGGCTGGCCTCGGCGAGTTCGGACAAGACCGTGGTCGTGTGGGACGTGGACAGCCACAAGCTGCTGGCCACATTGGAGGGTCACAAGCGCCGGGTTTATGGCGTGGCCTTCAGCCCGGACGGGAAGCGGCTGGCCTCGGCGAGTGATGACAAGACCGTGATCCTGTGGGACGTGGACAGCCGCAAGTCGATGGCAAAGCTGGAGGGGCACAAGGGCCGGGTCTCTAGCGTCGCCTTCAGCCCGGACGGGAAGCGGCTGGCCTCGGCGAGTGATGACAACACCGTGATCCTGTGGGACGTGGGCCGCCGCAATCCGCCGGCCACGCTGGAGGGGCACAAGTACAGGGTCACTGGCGTCGCCTTCAGCCCGGACGGGAAGCGGCTGGCCTCGGCGAGTTGGGACAAGACCGTGATCCTGCGGGACGTGGCCAGCCGCAAGCCGCTGGCCACGCTGGAGGGGCACAAGTACGGGGTCTATGGCGTCGCCTTCAGCCCGGACGGGAAGCGGCTGGCCTCGGCGAGTCAGGACCAGACCGTGATCCTGTGGGATGTGGACAGCCGCAAGCCGCTGGCCACGCTGGAGGGGCACAAGTACGGGGCGGTCTATGGCGTCGCCTTCAGCCCGGACGGGAAGCGGCTGGCCTCGGCGAGTCAG
>JBBPII010000004.1:247533-333237 GCA_038040385.1 Candidatus Gilichinskyi gelida | reverse complement strand
GGACCAGACCGTGATCCTGTGGGATGTGGACAGCCGCAAGCCGCTGGCCACGCTGCAGGGGCACAAGGACGAGGTCTATGGCGTCGCCTTTAGCCCGGACGGGAAGCGGCTTGCCTCGGCGAGTTGGGACCAGACCGTGATCCTGTGGGACGTGGACAGCCTCAAGCCGCTGGCCACGCTGGAGGGGCACAAGGGCCGGGTCTTTGGCGTCGCTTTCAGCCCGGATGGGAAACGGCTGGCCTCCGCGAGTCAGGACCACACCGTGATCCTGTGGGACGTGGACAGCCGCAAGTGGCTGGCCACGCTTGAGGGGTACAAGAACATTGTCTATGGCGTCGCCTTCAGTCCGGATGGGAAGCGGCTGGCCTCAGCGGGTCCGGACAAGATCGTCCTGTGGGACTTGGACCAGGATCATCTCGAGGCTGAGGCCTGCCGCACGGCCAATCGGAATCTGACCTGCGAGGAATGGCGAAACTATATCGGCGCCGACAAGCCCTACCGTAAGACCTGCGAGGGGCTGCCGGGGCCACCCGAGAAGTGCGATTGACTTCGGCGGCTCGTCACCGCACCAGCCGCGAGATCTCCCGGAACTCATCCGTCCCGGACGTCACTAGCATCTCGAACAGCGCCATCTCCGTCGAGCTGAGCTTCGCCCCCTCGGACACCATGCGCCGCAGCGCCACGTCCTTGTTCGACGCGGCGCGCGAGCCGACCGCGTCGGCGACGACCGTCACCTCGTAGCCGTTGGCCAGCAGATCGACGACCGTCTGGTACACGCAGACGTGCGTCTCGATGCCGCAGACGATGGCCTGCTTCTTCTGCAGCAGCCGCAGCGCGGTGACGAACTCGGCGCAGCCGAAGCCGGAGAAGCAGTTCTTCTCGATCGGCTCGTAGCCGAAGGTCTCTTCGAACGCTTTGCGGATCGAGGGAATCGTGGGGCCGAGGCCTTTCACGTACTGCTCGGTGAGCAGCGGCGCGATGTCGAGGACCCTGCAGCCGCGCACCAGGCGGTCGATGTTGCGCGCGACCTCCTCGTGGCCATCGATGACCGGCATCAGCTTCTCCTGGACGTCGATGACGATGAGAACGGCGTCGGCGCGATGCAGTCGGGTCATGTCTTCCAGGGTACCGCGTGCAACGGCGGTTCTTGCCGCAGGAATCTTGCCACCTCCGTCGCCGCGATGCGCGCCATCGCGTTACGCGCCTCCTCGGTGGCCGAGCCGATGTGCGGGAGCACCACGACATTGGGCATTGCTGCGAGCCTCGCGCTGACGCGCGGCTCGTCCTCGTAGACATCGAGGCCCGCACCGCGGAGGCGGCCGCTCTCCAGTGCGTCGCAGAGCGCCGCTTCGTCCACGATCGGACCGCGCGCGGTGTTGATCAGATAGGCGCCCGCTTTCATCTTCGCCAGCGCCTGACGATCGATGAGATGGCGGGTCTCGCGCGTGAGCGGCGCGTGGATGGAGACGATGTCGCTCGACGCCAGCAGCTCGTCCACCGGCTCGCCGCGGCGCGTGCCGCTGACGTCCATCCCGAACGCGCGGGCCCGCTGCGCCACCGCGGATCCGATGCGCCCCATGCCGATGATGCCGAGGCGCTTTCCCTGCAGTGAGGTGCCGAGGAGGTGCAGCGGCTCCCATTCGCACCGCAGCGTGCGCCGTACCTCGGCGTCGCCTTCGATGACCCGGCGAGTGACGGCGAGGATGAGCGCCATGGTGAGGTCCGCGGTGGCCTCGGTGAGCACGCCCGGCGTGTTGGTGACGATCACCCCCAGCTCGCGCGCCGCCTCGACGTCGACGTTGTTCGTGCCGACCGCGAAGTTCGCCACGATGCGGAGGTTGGGATTCGACGCCAGGACGCGCCGGGTGATCGGATCGCTCAGCAGCGTGATCGCCCCGTCGGCCTCGCCGAGGATGGCGATCATCTCTTCCTCGGAGCGCTCCTGCTCGGTGGGATGCTCGATGAGGTCGGCAAGGCCGGAGAGGATTTCTCGCGCGACGGCCGGGAACTGTGCGGTGAGAACGACGATTGGTTTCATATCGAGGTTGCGGGGTCTCGCGGTCTCGTGGTCTCGGAGTCACACCCACACCGAGACCGCGATACTCCGAGACCTCGCGACTACTTCTTCCGCGCCATCAGCCATCCAACAAGAAAAGACCCGCCGCCGATGAACAGCAGCCGCACCTCGAGCGCGATGTTGCCCTGTACCAGCCCCACCAGCAGCCCGATGGGGAGGAGGATCATGCCGATGAGTTGGAAGAAGCGGCCTGCGAGGATTGACATCTAACGAACCACGACCGACTCCACCTTATCCCCCCGCTCCGTCTCATCCACCACCCCCGCCATCCCTTCCCCGGCGCGGCCGAAGATGGTGTAGCCGCCGTCGAGGTGCGGCTGGGGCGAATGCGTGATGAAGAACTGCGAGCCGCCGGTGTCGGGGCCGGAGAGCGCCATGCCGACGGCGGCGCGGGTGTACTTCTGCAGATTGATCTCGTCGCGGATGGCGTAGCCGGGACCACCCTCCATGTCGTTGCGCGGGTCGCCGCCCTGGATGACGAAGTTCGGCACCACGCGCATGAACGTCGTGTTGTCGAAGTAGTGGTCCTGCGCCAGCCGCGCGAAGTTCCACGCGGTGACCGGCGCCTCCTGCGTCAGCAGCGCGACCTCGACGGTGCCCCGCGTCATGCGGATGGTCGCGGCGTGCGGGTGGCGCGACCACTCCACGATCTCCGCGTAGTCGCTGCGCTCGACCGGCAGCGGCGTGAACTGCGGGCGGGGGAGCTTCAGTTTCTGTTCGATGAGGTCGGCGGCGATGCGGCGGACGACAGGGTCGGCGTCGGCCAGCAGCCCGCGCAGGAATGGCTCGCGCGACGGCGCGTCGATGTCGCCGAGGGCCCGGACGGCGGCGACGCGCGCGTCGTTCTGCGTGTCCTTGCGCGCGCGCTCCTCGGCCGCCGTGAGCAGCGCGACGCGGTCGGCGGCCGTCGACTTGCTATATTTTTCATTACTATAGCCGCGCACGATGGGATCGGGATCGTCGAGCCCCGCGCGGATCAGCACGAGGTTGGCGCCGATCTTATCGTCGGCAATGGTAGTGATGGCCTGCGCGCGCACCATCGGGTCGGGATCCTTCGCGTAGGCCGAACGCAGAGTGTCCGAAACCCCGGTCGCCGCTTCCAGCACGCGCACCTTCGCCCAGCCGGAGAGGTCCGCCGGCAGCAGCTTCGGGTCGCCGAGGTGCTTGGCGATGCCGCCGGCGGCCAGCTCGCGCAGCCACCGCGAGCCGTTCGAGGCCAGCGCGAGGAGACGCTGGCGGGCGATCTGATTCTTCGCCGCGTACCAGCCGAGCGCGTCGATCGATGCCGCGCTCACGCCGTGGTCGGGATCCTCGGTCATGTCGACCACGCGCATCGCGTCTTCCGTCATCGACGGCCGCTCGAGCGTGTGGGCATCCTTCGCCGCCAAGCGCGCGATGGCCACCACCGCGTTGGTGCGCACCCACGGTTGCGCGTCGGAGAGCGCGGCGATCAGCAATGGCAGCGATTCCGGCGCCGCGATGCGCCCGAGGGCGGACATCACGTAGGCGCGCGTTTGCGTGTCGGGGTCGTTGATGAGCAGCTCCAGCCGCGGGCGCGCCGCGGCGTACGGGTAGCGCGCCAGCGAGTACGCGGCGGCTTCGCGGATGTCCGGCGACGGCGATCCGAGGGCATTCATGGCGATGGCCGAGGCGTCGTCGGCGCGGAAGCGGAACAGGTAGCGGATCGCCCGCACCCGCACTCCCTCCGGCTTCGCGCCCTCGGTGAACGGCGCGTAACGCGCCAGCGGGATCTTCGCGGCGAGCTTCGACAGCGCCTCGACCGCCTCCGCCGCCACCTCGCCGTTCGCGTCGCCGGCGAACTGCATCAGCGCGTCGAGGCCGTGCAGGTCGCCGATCTGCCCCAGCGCGAAGGCCGCGTTGGCGCGCACCTTCGGATCGGGATCGCCGACCAGGAAGACCAGCTCAGTCACGCCCACCTGTCGTTCGCCGCCGTCGCGCACGCCGTTGCCGTTGGCGTCGTCGAAGGTGTGCGGCCCGACCCGTCCCAGGGCCAGCGCCATCCGGGCGCGATGCAGCGCGTTGCCGTTGTGAATCCAGGCGTCGGCGAACGCTGCGTCGTACTCGCGGCGGTCCTCCATCCGCAGCACGCGCACCTCTTCATCGAGCGTGAAACCGTAGGTTTCTGTGTGGGCACCGGCTTCAGCCGGTGCAGGCGTCGGTGGAACTCGTGATGGCGAGGAGGTGCAGGCTGTGATGACCAACACCAGTGCGAGTTTGCGCATTTGCGGCATGATACCGCCCGTGACCGAGCCCGCCATCGACGCCAAAAACCTCGCCCGCCGCTACGGCCGGCGGTGGGCGCTGGTGGACGTCTCGTTCACCGTCCCGGCCGGCAGCGTGCTGATGGTCGCCGGCAGGAACGGGTCGGGGAAGTCGACCCTTTTCCGCACGCTCGCGACCGCCATCCGCCCCGATCTCGGGAGCGCCAGCGTCCTCGGATTCGACCTCGTTCGCGACCGCTACGACGTCCGGAAAGCAGTCGCCCTGCTGAGCCATCAAACGTACTTGTACGAATCGTTGACGGCGCGAGAGAACCTGACCATCGCGGCGCGATTCCTCGGCACGGGCGGCGTCGATGCGGCGCTCGAGAGAGTCAATCTCGCGGCCCGTGCCGATGACGTCGTAGCCACCTTCTCCGCCGGCATGCGCAAGCGCTTGTCGTTCGCCCGCGTCCTGATGCAAGAGCCGAAGATCGCGCTGCTCGACGAACCGTACGGCCAACTCGACCCCGAGGGATTCGCGCTGGTGGACGAAGTGGTGCGCGAGCTGAAGGCGCGCGGCACGACCGTGTTGATGGCCACGCACCAAGTGGAGCGGGGTACGGGGCTTGCGGATGCGGCGCTGTTCCTCGAGGCAGGACGGGTGGTCCCCGGGAACGCCGCCGTCCCGGCGGCGGGACGCCGCCAAGCCAGCCGGCCGGAGGCCGGCGTTCCATGCTGATCGCCGCCCTGCGCAAAGAGCTCCTCCTCCAGTGGCGCACGCGCGCGCAACTGATGGCGGTCTTCGTCTTCGGCGCGTCGGCGCTGCTGCTGTTCAGCTTCGCCGTCGGGCCGAACGCCGAGATCCTGCGGCAGTTCTCCGCCGGCTTCCTCTGGCTCGGCCTTCTTCTTTCCTCGACGCTCACCCTCGCGGAGAGCTTCCACGCGGAGATGGAGAACCGCGCGCTCGAAGGGCTGCTGCTGCTGCCGGCGAACCCGCGCGCGCTTTACTACGGCAAGGCGATCGCCAACTGGCTGCAGCTCGTGCTGCTCGGAAGCGCGCTCGTCCCGGTGATGGTGATCCTCTACGACGCGGGGACGCTGCGCCTCGGGTCGCTGCTCCTCGTCATCGCCCTCGGCACGGCCGGCCTGTCGGCGCCCGGAACGCTGTACGCGGCGATGACCGCCCAGGTCCGCTCGAAGCAGACCCTGCTCCCGTTACTCCTTTTTCCTCTGATCGTTCCGGCGCTTTTGGCGTCGGTCAAGGCCACGTCGCTGATCGTCCTCGGAGACCCGATGAATCAGTCGGCGGCGTGGATAAAATTACTCATCGCCTTCGATGCAATTTATTGGTCCCTGTGCGGACTTCTTTTCGGTCGAGTCGTGGAAGATTAGGAAGGTCCAATGAACCGTGCGTTTCCCCTGGGTATCGCTCTGCTGGCGGTCGCCGTGTATTGCGGCCTCATCGTCACGGCCGGCGAGCAGTATCTGCACGCCGATCTTTCCCTCGGGATCCCGAGCGGCGTCCGCACGCTCATCGCGTTTCTGGCCGGCCTCGCCGCCGTCAGCATCTTCCTCGGCGGCGACGATCTCTCCGACTCGTCCAAGCCGAAGATCCTCCTCGGCATCGGCGTGGCCTTCATCCTCGCCGGCTCCTACTTCGGCCTCTTCGTCGCGCCGCCCGAGCAGTTCATGGGCGAGACGCAGCGGATCATGTACGTCCACGTTCCCACCGCCTGGTCCGCGCTGCTGGCGATGACCATCGCCTTCGTCTGCGCCGTAGTCTTCCTTTTCCGCACCGACTTCAAGTGGGACGCGCGGATGGAGGGCTCGATCGAGACCGGCGTCGTCTTCGCTTTTCTTCTCTGCTGCCAGGGGGCGATCTGGGCCAAGCCGACGTGGGGCGTGTGGTGGGACTGGGACCCACGGCTGACCACCACCGCCGTCCTGTTGTTCGCCTTCCTCGGCATCCTGGCGCTGCGGAAGTTCGTCGATGACCCGGTCAAGCGGGGCATCTGGTCGGCGGTGGCCACCATCATCGCCTTCGTCGACGTCCCCATCGTCTACTTCTCGGTCAAGTGGTGGAACTCGCTGCACCAGCAGCAGTCGAGTCCGGATACCGTGTCGAAGCCGTTCTGGATTCCGCTGCGCGCGAACGCCTTCGGTATCCTGCTGCTGATGACCGCCTTCATCATGCTGCGCGCGCGCATCTCGGCGCTGCGGCTGGAACATGAACTGGCGCCGCCGCCGCTGGAAACGGTTGGAGAACCGGCATGACACAAGGAACGATTACCGGCGGTTGGAGCTTCGTGGTCGCCGCGTACAGCGTGACCACGGCCGTCTTTCTCATCTACGGCATCAGCCTGATTTGGCGCCTGCGCTACGAACAGAGGAGGTCGCAATGAATGCAACCCAACAGATGCGCCGCAAGACCCGCCTCTTTATGATCGGCGCCCTCGCCGTCGCCGCGGCGGCGTTGATCGTCATCGCCTGGGGCGGCATCAACAAGAATCTCGTCTACTACTGGACGCCGACCGATCTCCACGCCGCCGGCGACAAGGCCTACGGCGCCACGATCCGCCTCGGGGGGATGGTCTCCAAAGGCTCGATCAGAAATCATCAGGGCGTGTCCGGTCTGGAGTTCGACGTCCACGACGCCGGCAAGATCGTGCACGTCAAGTCCAGCGGCGTGCCGCCGCAGATGTTCCGCGAGAACATCGGCGTGGTGGTGGAAGGGACGATGACCCGCGGCGGCTACTTCCAGTGCAACCGCCTGATGGTCTCCCACAGCAACGAATACAAGGCCCCCGAAGCCGGCCACCCGGTCGACCGGAAAGAGCTGGAGAAGCTGATGCGGTCGACCGAGGGGCTGGACAAATCATGACCGCAAACACGCCCGTCATCCTGAGCCGCGCAGACGGCGAAGGATCTCAAGCTGCGCAACCGGAGATCCCTCGCTGCGCTCGGGATGACGACAAGGACCCCACATGACCGCCTCCCTCGGACGTTTCCTCATCCTCGCCTCGGTGCTCGTCTCGGCCGCCGGCGCCTTCATCGGCTTCGCCGCCGGGCAGAAACAGTCGCCCGAGGGGCTGAAGTGGGCGCGGCGCTTCGCGTATGCCTTCGCCGCCCTGATGCTCCTGGCCACCGTGGTCATGGAGTACGCTCTGATCACCCACGATTTCTCCGTGCAATACGTCGCGCAGGTCGGATCGCGCGACGTGCCGCTGTGGGTGACCATCGTCAGCCTCTGGTCGTCGCTGGAAGGCTCGATCCTTTTCTGGGGCTTCATCCTCGGCATCTACATCGCCGGCGCGACGCGGCTGAACATCGGCAAGCACGAGGAGTACATGCCGTACGCCATCGGCACCTGGCTGGGATGCGGCGCGTTCTTCGCCTTCCTCATCGCCGGTCCGGCCAATCCGTTCCTGACGGTGCCCAATCCTCCGCTGAACGGGCCCGGACCGAATCCGCTGCTGCAGAACCACGTGCTGATGATCATCCACCCGCCGATGCTCTACCTCGGCTACGTGGGGATGACCATTCCGTTCGGCTTCGCCATGGCCGCACTGCTGCGGAAGCGCCTCGGCCACTCGTTCCTCCGGCCGCTGCGCGCGTCGCTGCTGCTGCCGTGGATCTTTCTCACCATCGCCATCATGCTGGGCGGCTGGTGGGCGTACGAAGTCCTCGGCTGGGGCGGCTACTGGGCCTGGGATCCCGTTGAAAATGCGTCCCTTCTGCCCTGGCTGACGGCGACCGCCGCGCTGCACAGCGCCGTGGTCATGGAACGTCGCGGGATCCTCAAGGGATGGACGGTGACGCTGGTGCAGGCCAGCTTCCTCCTGACCATTCTCGGCACGTTCATGACTCGCTCCGGCGTGTTCAACTCCGTCCACTCGTTCACTCAGAGCTCCATCGGCCCGACCATCCTGGTGTTCCTCGCCGTGACGCTGATCGCCTCGGTGGTCCTGCTCGCGCTGCGCATCGACTCCCTGGAGTCCGACGGCAACATCGAGAGCGCCGTCAGCCGCGAGGGGATGTTCCTGGTGAACAACCTGATCTTCGTCGTCCTGACGTTCACGGTCCTCGTCGGCACCTGCTTCCCGCTGATCGTCGAGGCGGTGAAGGGCAAGCAGATGAGCGTGGGGCGCCCCTACTTCGACGCCATGGCCGTCCCGATGGGCGCCGCGCTGCTGTTCCTCATCGGCGTCGGCCCCGCGCTGCCGTGGGGGCGGGCGACGAAGCGCGAGATGGTGCGCGCGCTCGTCCCGCCGATCGGCGCGGGCGTAGTGGTCGCCGTCATCGGCGCGTTGCTCGGAGTCCGCAATCCGTGGACGCTGGTGACGCTCTTCTTCGGCGGCTACGCCGTGCACGTCACGCTCGCCCAGATGTGGCTCCCGCTGGTGCAGCGGATGAAACGCGGCGGCTCGTTCGGCGAGGCGCTGGTCGACGCGCAGCTCCGCCGCGGGCGGCGCCGCTTCGGCTCGTACATCGTGCACGCCGGCGCCACGATCGTGCTGGTGGCCATCGCCGTCAGCTCCACGCAGCGCACCAGCCAGGAGATGACCCTCAAGCGCGGCCAGACCGCGCAGGCGGCCGGCTACTCCATCACCTTCACCGGCATCGAAGAGCGCGCCGAGCCGCACCGCCAGTCGACCATCGCGCACTTCAACGTCACCAAGGACGGCAAGCCGGTGACGACCATGGATCCCCGCATGAACCAGTACGCCGCGATGCGCGAGCCGATCGGCACACCCGCGGTGCACTCCACCATCCTCAGCGATCTGTACATCTCCATCATGAACATCGCCCCCGATCAGCAGAGCGCCGGCTTCGTGGTGATCAACACGCCGATGGTGTCGTGGATCTGGATCGCCGTGCTGCTGATGGGCTTGGGGGGGTTGGTGGCGCTGATTCCACACCGCGCCGTGGTGATGAGTGTGGTGGCGGCCGCTCCGGCCGCCTCGGCGGGCGAAGCGCCCGCCGCTACACTCATACGCTCATGAACCGCACCGTCCTCATCGTCGGCCTGATCATCGTCGCGGCCATCGTGGCCATCCTCTTCATGGGACTGGGCAACGACCCCGCGCATATCGACTCGCCGCTCATCGGCTCGCCGGCTCCCGGCTTCGCGCTGAAGGCGGTCGGATCGGACGAGACCATCGACCTGACGCGCTATCGCGGCAAGCCGGTGGTGCTGAACTTCTGGGCCACCTGGTGCCGCCCCTGCTGGGACGAGCATCCCGTGCTCACCGCCAACGCCCAGATGGCCGGCGACCGCGTCCAATACCTCGGCGTGGTCTTCCAGGATGAGGAGAGCAAGATCCGCAGCTTCCTCGAGCAGCGCGGCTGGGCCTATCCGACCCTGGTCGATCAGGCGGGCAAGACCGCCATCGCCTACGGCGTCGGCGGCGTGCCCGAGACGTACTTCCTCGACAAGAACGGCATCATCGTGGCGAAGTTCGCCGGCCCGATGTCGGCCGAGGACATCGAGAAGAACCTCCGGAAGGCCATGCAATGATCGCGTTCCTCCTCGTTCTCGCGCTGCAGCTCAAAGTGCCCGACGCCGAGCAGTTCGTCGGCAAGCCGCAGGGGACCCCGCTCACCGGCGAACAGTTGCACCTGCGGACGCAGCAGGTCGGGGCGCTGCTCCGCTGCCCGGTGTGCCAGGGACTGTCGGTCTCCGATTCCCCCGCGGAGATGGCCGTCAACATGAGGGGTCAGGTGCGCGAGCTCCTCTCGCGCGGCTACACGCAGGAACAGATTCTCAGCTACTTCGAGCGCTCGTACGGCCAGTTCGTGCTGCTCAAGCCGAAGTTCAACGGCGTCGCCGCCGTGGTGTGGATCCTGCCGATTCTGGCAGTGGCCATCGGCGTGGTCATCGTGGTCAGCAAGGCGAAGAAACTCGAGCAACGGCCAACGGCCAACGGCCAACAGCCAACGGCCAACGATCCCTACCTCGCTCGCGTGCGCGACATGGTGCAGAAACCATGACCGATTGGGCCAGTGCGGGCGCGATGCTCGTCGCGGGAATCATCATCGGCGCGCTTTTCCTCGGCTTCATGCGCCGCCGCAAGGAAAGCGGCGACGCCGACCTTCGCGATCTCGAGGCCAAGCGCGACGCCCTCGTGCAGCGGCTCCGCGAGGTCGACCTCGAAGGCGACGAGAAAGAGCGCCTCGAGGCCGATGCGGCGAACGTCCTGCGGCAGATCGATCGGCGCGCGCCGGCGGCAAGACGCGCTGAAGCCCGTCCTACATCGGCATCCGGCGACAAGCAGGCCGCGATGAAGGGCTTCGCCTGGGGCGTCGGATCGGTGCTGGTGCTGGTGGGCATCGGTTGGTTCGTGACTCAGAAGGCGCAGCCGCGCGAGGCCGCCGGCCCGCAGCAGGCGGCGCCGATGCAGGCGGCGCAGCCGCAGGCCGACGCCGAGGTGAAGGGCATCGAGGCTGCGGTGGCGCAGCGGCCTGATGATCTCGTCCTGCGCAATCAGCTCGCGCGCGCCTACCTCGACCGCGAGAACCTGATGGGCGTCTTCGAGCAGACGCAGTACGTCCTGCAGCGCGCGCCGAACGACGCGCAGGCGCTGACGTACCAGTCGCTGGTGCGCATGGCCATGGGGCAGACCGACAGCGCGACGTCGATGCTGAAGCAGGCCATCAAGAGCGACCCGAAGTTCCTCGACGCCTACGTCGCCCTCGCCTGGTCGCAGACCTCGGCCGGCAAGAGCGACGACGCCGCAGCGACCATCAAGGCCGCGCAGAAAGAGAATCCGGAGCAGGAGGCCCGCCTCGCCGACGTCCTGGCAAAGATGCGCGAGCAGGCGAAGGCGCAGCCCGCCGCCCTCCCCCCCGACCACCCGCCCATTGAAGGCGCGGACGCAGCCCTCCACGTCACCTTGCAGATCGCCCCGGGCGTCACCCCGCCCCCGCAGGGCGTCATCTTCGTCATCGCCCGCGCCGCCGGCGTCACCGCCGGCCCCCCCGCCGCCGTCAAGCGACTGCCGCTGTCGGCGTTCCCCCTGACCGTCGAACTGTCGTCCGCCGACTCGATGATGGGCCAGCCGCTGCCGTCGAAAGTCCGCCTCGAAGCGCGCATCGACTCCGACGGCAACGCGATGACCAAGGATCCGAAGGACCCCGTCGCCGTGGCGGACAACGTGACGGTGGGGAGCAGCGCCACGCTCACGTTTCACTAGCGTGGAGTGCGGCCGTCCCGGCCGCACTCGCCGGGCGTCCCGCCCGGCGACGTTCCGAGCCATGGCACGCGCCCGGGCGGGACGCCCGGTCGGTGCGGGCGAGGACGCCCGCACTCCTTGACTCTTTCCTACTACATATGTAGTATTTACGCCGACACGGTTAGGAGGAAGCGATGCCCATCAACCTCAGCAAGTTCGAGCTGGAGATCATGGAGATCCTCTGGAAGCTCCGCGAAGCGTCGGTGCGCGAGGTCCAGGACGCCATTCAGGAGCGGAAGCGGCCGGCGTACACCACGGTGCAGACCATCTTCGCCCGCCTGGAGGAAAAGAAGGCCGTCCGCCGCACGCGCAAGATCGGCAACGCGTTTCTCTTCGAGCCGCTGATCACGCGCAAGTCGGTCTACCGGCGCCTCATCGACGAGTTCCTCGATCTCTTCGGCGGCTCGGCCGAGCCGGTGGTGGCCCGGCTGCTGGAGACGGGCAAGCTGACCCTCGAGGACCTCAAGGCATTGGAAGAGCGGAGCCGCAAATGAGGGTCCTTCCCGCGCTCCTCTCGCATCTCTGGAGCTCGACGGCGTTCCTCGTTCTCGTCCTCGCCGTCATCTTCCTGATGCGGAACCGTCTCACCGCCGGCGCGCGCTTCTCGCTGGCGCTCATCGGGATCGTGAAGTTCGCCATTCCCGGCTCCCTGCTGACTTCATTGTTGAGCTCGTTGCTGCCTTCACCCGTCGCGCTCCCCATCTCGCTGCAGGCCCTCGGCGGCGCGTTTCGAGTCACGCCGGCGGCGATGGCCCGGGCCTCGGTCTGGCCGCGCGTCGCCGTCGCGATCTGGCTCTTGGTCGCGCTCGCGCTCATCCTCCGCTTCGCGCTGACGCGCCATCGGCTGATCTCGCTGTCGGTCCGTACCGCCCTCCCGCCCCGCCCGCGCGAAGTCGAGGCGCTCGCTCGCGCGCGGCGGCGGGTCGGAGTCCGCCGGAGCATCGACATCGCCCGCTCCGCGCTGCCGGAGGCGCCGGCGGTCCTGCGCACCTTCCGGCCGCTTCTCGTTCTCCCCGCGGCGGGCTGCGACGATCTGTCGGACGATGAGCTGGAATCGCTGCTCTGCCACGAGTGCGCGCACGTGGCCAGGCACGACAACCTCATCGCGCGCATCGAATCGGTCATCTGCGCCCTCTTCTGGTTCCATCCGCTGATCTGGATTGCGCAACGGGTCACCGTGATCGAACGGGAGCGGGCCTGCGACGAGGTGGTTGCGGCCTCCGCCGACGAGCGCGAGACCTACCTCGCCGCCCTCGCAAAGTTCTGCCATGCGGCGATCGTCCCGCGGCTGCCGGGAGTCTCCTGCATGGCCACCGCCAAACTGAAAGAAAGGATGGATCACGTCATGAACTACCCCACTCTCAAGGCTCACGCACTCTCGCCTCGGCGCGTCACCGTCATGGCCGCCGCGGCGCTCGTTCTCTTCACCGTTGCCGCGGGCATCGTCGGGAGCGATCGCGCATTCGCCGGGACGAAGAAGAACCGCGGGCCCTACGCCATCAAGATCATCGCGACGCGAGCCGGAGAATCGATCGTGCTGCAGGGGACGGTCAGCGAGAACAAGACGCAGCAGGTCGTCGCCGACGGCACGGTGACCGTCAAGCCGTGGCAAAGAGCGAGCATCACCGGCCCGGGCCTCGACGTCGCTTTCGAGGTTCGACCCGACCAGGGCGATCGCGTCGCCGTCGACGTCACCATCCAGCGGGAAGGGGAGGTCGTCCAGAGAAGCACGCTGTTCGTCACGCCGCGCGATCACACGACGGCCGATGCCGACTCGAAATACACCGGCGACCCAATCAGCCTCACCCTCGAGGATGCCGACCTGCGCGACGTCATCGGCACGTTCGGAAAGATTACCGGAATGGAGATGCGGATGGATGCGGCCGTGCAGGGGAAGGTATCGGTGAACTGGCACAACGTCCCGTGGGATCAGGCCTTCGATTCGATGCTGAAGGACAACGGTTTCACCTACAAGATCGAGGGGAAGACGATCCACGTGTCGAAAGTGCGTTAGACTCCCGCCCGTTGTAGGAAGCCTAGGGGTGGCCGTTTTACGGCCTGAGATCACACCCTTGAACCTGATCCGGTTGAGACCGGCGTAGGGAAAGGCAGAAGGAACTTCATGACCGCATTGCTGCTTCTCTTCGCGCTCCTCGTTGAGGACGACGCGAAGCCCGTCCTGCGTGAGGCCATCATCGTCTCCGGGATCCGCGCCGAGGAGACGACGCCGGTCACCAAGTCCGACGTCGACAAGGAAACCATCGAGAAGGACTACTACGGGCAGGACATCCCGCTCCTGCTGCGCGACACGCCGTCGATCAACGCGTACGCCGAGGCGGGGGTGGGCGGGTCGGGGTATTCGTACATCACCCTGCGAGGGATCAGTCCCACGCGCATCAACTTCACCCTCGACGGCGTGCCGCTGGCGGATTCCGAGGACATGGGGACGTACTTTGCCGACTTCCCGGACCTCGCCCATTCGCTGGAGAGCATCCAGGTGCAGCGCGGCGTGGGGACCTCGACGGTCGGGTCGCCGTCGTTCGGCGGATCGATCAACTTCGAGTCGATCGCCCTGGCGCAGTCGCCGGAGACCAGCGCTGAGATCGGCGCGGGCTCGTACGGGATGAAGTTCGCCACGGCCGCGTACCAGAGCGGGTTTCTGCCGTCGGGACTCGCGCTCTACACGCGCGTCTCCGCGCAGCAGTCGGACGGATTCCGCGAGTCGTCCGGCGTGCGGCAGCGCAACGTGTTCGTCAGCGCGGCGAAGACCTTCGCCGATTCGCAGCTCAAGCTGACGGGCTTCAGCGGCCACGAGCGCTCGCAACTCGCGTTCTTCGCCACCGACGTCGACACCTTGAATCAGAACCTCCGCGCCAATCCGCTGACGCCAAACGACAGGGACAGCTTCGGCTACGACCTGGTGCAACTGCAGTACATCCGCGCCAACATGACCGCATCGGCGTACTACCAGCGCGGCTACGGCTGGTACGACCTCGACACCTATCGCTACGGCCTCGACGGCCTCCTCCTCGGCGGGATGCTGACGTCGTCGGCTTCTTATGGACCTGTCGCGGCGAACTACGGCGTGCACGTCAATCACTTCCGCCGCGAGCACACCCGCAATGACTACCGCAACTACGGCACGAAGGGTGAAGCCAACGCCTTTGCCAAATTCCGTTATGACCCCGCGCGCTGGCACCTCTACGCCGACGCGCAGGTACGCACCACCGATTTCCACTACCACGGCGACGTGCCGGTCGGCTCCATCCGCTGGACGTTCTTCAATCCAAAGATCGGCGCGCGCTACAACCTCTCCCCCTCCAGCGGCGTCTACGCCTCGGCCGGCATGTCGACGCGCGAGCCGGCCCGCAACGATCTCTTCCAGGGCGAGGACAACGCCTCGTTCGCCCACGACCTCCGCGCCGTCAAGCCCGAGCGCCTCATCGACGTCGAGGCCGGATGGGACTACCGCACCCGCGCGGGCGTCCTCAAGGCGAACGTCTACGCCATGCACTTCCGCAACGAGATCGCGGCCACCGGCGAGCTGTCCGATATCGGCCTCGCGCTGCGCCGCAACGTCGACCGCAGCACCCGCCGCGGCATCGAGCTGGAGGCGGCGTGGCAGGCGACGCCGTCGCTGCGCCTGCGCGGCAACGCGAACCTGAGCCGCAATCGCATCAGCAAATGGATGCAGTTCTACGACGTCTACGCCGCCGCGGGAAACGTCACCTGCAGCGAGCCGATCACTCATCGCGACGTCAATCCGCTGCTCACGCCCACGGTCCTCCTCAATCAAACCGTGGAGTGGACGCCGCAGCGCGCACTCACCCTCGGCGCGACGGGGCGCTATGCCGGGAAGTCCTACCTCAACAACACGAACGACGAGCGCTTCACCACGCCGTCGTTCTTCACGCTCGACGCGAACGCCGCGTTCGACGTCAACCGCCACGCGCGCCTGCGCGTGCAGGTAAACAACGTCCTGAACAACAAGCGCGTCTGGCCGAGCGGCTACAGCTATCTCTTCATCACCCCGCAGAAAAGCGTCGACGGGATTTCGTACTACTACCCGCAGGCGACGCGGAACGCGACGGTGATGATGAAGGTGATGCGGTAGGGAGGCGTTGGGGTCTCGGAGTCTCACCACGCAGGGCGTCGTCCTGAGCAACGTGTTCGACGATTCGGATTGGGTGCTCGGGCTCCTGGCGCGGACGAGACTAACTCAAAGAGCTCACGCGCTAGAATGTCTTGCCATGCACAACGAGTTCACCGCGATCATCGAGCAGGACGGCCAGTGGTTCATCGCATACTCCCCCGAGATTCCAGGGGCAAACGGCCAGGGTCACACCCGGGAGGAGGCTCGAAGGAATCTCGGCGAGGCAATCGCTCTGATACTCGAGGACCGCCGCGAAGATGCCCTCCGTGGCGTCCCACCCGATGCGACCCGTGAAACGGTCATTGTCGAGTGAAGCAGAAAGAGTTGCTGCGCCACTTGCGACGACACGGTTGCTTTCTCAAACGGCAGGGCAAAGAACACGAGCTCTGGTGTAATCCGCTCACGGGTCATATCGAGGCTGTTCCGCGGCACCAGGAAACTCCCGATCACCTTGCGCGCAAAATCTGTCGCGCACTCTCGATTCCTGAGCCATAGTCACGTCCGCCGCGCCCGCCGCTTCTTCTTCGCCGCGATGAACCCATGCCCCTCCGCGATGACCGCCGCCACCGCCCCCCAACCCAGCCCGGTGTTCAGGTTGATGCCCACCCACCCGCTCGGGCCGACGTAGGGCGGGCGGAAGAAGTGCTTGGGGTCGGCGGCGATGAGCGCTTCCTGCGCGCCGGGCGGCTGCGCCACCCACGCGGCGAGGCGGCCGTCGCCGTGGTGGTTGTCGGCGAAGGCCAGGTACTGGCCGGAGGGGATGAAGAACGCCGGCGCGCCGTGCGAGAGCTTCTCGTACGTCTCCGGCAAGCCGAGACAGATGGCGCGGATGCGGTCCAGCGCGGTCACGGCGTGAGGATACACTTCGCGCCGTGACGCTCATTGAAATCGTCGCCGCGGTGATCACCGCCTGGAGCATCTGGCTGGCGACCAAAGAGCACATCTGGTACTGGCCGACCGGCATCGTCAGCCTGGTGCTCTACACCTGGACCTTCTATCAGGCGAAGCTGTACGGCGAGACGCTGCTGCAGATCATCTGTCTGGTGCTGATGATCTACGGATGGTACGAGTGGCTGCACGGCGGGAAGAATCGCGGCGAGCTGGCGGTCACAAAAACGCCGAAGCGCGTCTGGCCGGGCCTGATGATCACCGGCGTCGTCGGTTCGGTCGTCGCCGCGGTTCTCATGCGTCGCTACACCGACAATCCGGCGCCGTACGTCGACGCCGCCATCCTCGTCTTCAGCCTCGTCGCGCAGCTCATGACCGCGCGCAAATGGCTGGAGAGCTGGCCGATGTGGGTGGTGATCAACGCGGTCTCTATCTTTCTCTACATCAAGCGAGGTCTCTATCCGACGGCGGTGCTCTACGTCGCGCTGTTGATCCTCGCCATCCAGGGTTACCGCGATTGGAAAAAGTCGCTCGCATCGTCCTGACCGGCTCCGAATCGACGGGGAAGACGGAGCTGGCGCGCGCCCTCGCCGCGCACTACCGCACCGCGTGGTCCGCGGAGTACGTGCGCGACTACCTGGACGCGAAGGGGGGCGCGCTCGACGCCGATGACGTCGACGCGATCGCACGCGGGCAGATCGCGCGCGAGGACGAGGTCTCCGCGTCTCCGCGTGAGAACCGTTTCACGCGGAGACGCGGAGAACCCATCGTCATTTTCGATACCGACCTTTTCAGCACCGTCATCTACGCCTGCCACTACTACGGCTCCTGCCCGGAGTGGATCGAGCGCGCCGCGCGCGAGCGGCGCGGCGACCTCTATCTGCTGCTCGACGTCGACGCGCCGTGGACCCCCGACCCGCAGCGCGACCGCGGCGAGCGACGCGAGGAGATGCACGCCCTCTTCCGCGACGCGCTCGAAGCGGCGGGCGCGCGCGTCGTCGTCATCCGCGGCGGCTGGGAGGAGCGGCGGGCGCGGGCGATCGAAGCCATCGACGCCTTCCTGTCGTAAACTTCCGGCAAGCCAGCAATGACGCCCGAGGACATTCAGGAGCTCTACGACGCGCACGCGCCGCGGCTGTACGCCCTCGCCCTGCGCATCGCCGGCGACCGCGACGCGGCCGCCGCGGCGCTCGAGGACGCCTTCCTCCGCCTGTGGGAATCCGCCGCCGAGCCTGGCGACGCCCCCTTCCCGCTGCTGGTGCGCCTGACCCGCGAGCGCGCCCTGGCGAGGCGACAGAGCCAATCCGTCCCGAGCGACGTAGGTAAGATGATGGCCACTCCGGCGGGCTTGGTCGAAGAGCTGTTTTTCGGCGGGCTTTCGGTTCGCGATCTGGCCGGACGCTACGGAATGGGAGAATCGCAGGTTCGTGGGATGATCCGCGACGGAATGACGGCACTGCGCAGGCGAGTTGCGCAGCAGGAGTGAAATGAACGAGATGCTGATGGGCGATGACATAGACCTTCTCGACGGCATCGTCGCCGAGTCGATCGACCCCATCGCCCCCCCTCCCGAGCTTCGCCGCCGCATCCTCGACACCATCCGCGCCACGCCGCAGAACAGCCGCACCGTCCGCAGCGACGAAGGCCCCTGGAAGCTGCTGCCCTTTCCCGGCGTGAAAATGAAAACGCTTTCCGTCGACGAGGAGCGCGGCACGGCCACCATCCTCTTGTCGCTCGACCCCGGCTCGCGCCTTCCCGCCCACGACCACCACGGCGACGAGCAGTCCTTCGTCGTCAGCGGAAGCTGCCGCATCGGCACCATCCACCTCTTCGAGGGCGACTTTCACCGCGCCGAGGCCGGGTCGCATCATGGGGACGTAGTGAGCGATGAGGGGTGTGTGCTGCTGTTGGTTGTTGACTCCGAGGATTGTCGCGCTGCGTGACACGCGCCTCTGTGTCATCCTTCGCCGTCTACGCGGCTTCTAATGACACCATCTCGTCATCCTGAGGCGCGAAGACGCCGAAGGATCTCAGAATGCGCAACTTGAGATCCTTCGCTGCGCTCAGGATGACGGGGGGTCATACTCGCTCCATCGGCGCGCGCGCCGTTAACCCGCTCAGGATGACAGTGAGATGAATTGGCTGATCAAGAATTTTTTACGCGGCTTGGTCATCGTCGTTCCCATCGCTGTCACCATCTACATCCTCTACGTCGCCTTCGTCTGGGTCGACCGCCTGATCCCGCTGAAGATTCCCGGCGCGGGCTTCGGCATCCTCCTCGGGTCCATCATTGCCATCGGCTGGCTCGGCTCGAACTTCGTCGGACGGAAGTTCGTGCAGCTCACCGAGTCGCTCTTCACGCGCGCGCCGCTGGTGCGGCTGATCTACGCGTCGATCAAAGACCTGCTCGAGGCGTTCGTCGGCGACCGGAAGCGCTTCGATCAGCCGGTGGCGGTCAAGTTGTCCGAGGGCGTCCGCACGCTCGGCTTCGTCACCCAGAAAGACCTCGGATTTCTCTCGATGGAAGGGAGCGTCGCCGTCTACCTCCCATTCGCGTACAGCATGGCGGGCTCGCTGGTGATCGTGCCGGCGGCGAGCGTGGAGCGGCTGCAGGTGGACAGCGCCAGCGTGATGGCTCTGGTCGTGTCCGGCGGCGTGTCGCGCCCGTCGTCGCGCTCTTGATTCACCCTTTGATTCCGATATGATCCGCCGCGCCCGCAATGGCGCAGATTTTCCATCGCAGCGCGAATACCCTCTCACGTGTCACGATTTTTGGAGCCGTCTTCATCGTGGCGTTCGTGCTTTGGGTGATCGGCGGCATCGTCCGCTCGCCGCTCGCTACTGACCAGGGCATCGAGCGCGAGCAGCCGGTCCCCTTCAGCCACCAGCATCACGTCGCCGGCCTCGGCATCGACTGCCGCTACTGCCACACCAGCGTCGAGCGATCGAGCTTCGCCGGCATCCCGCCGACGCAGACCTGCATGAACTGCCACTCGCAGATCTGGACCAGCGCCGACATGCTCGGCCCGGTGCGGGCCAGCTTCGCCACCGGCAAGCCGCTGGAATGGTCGCGCGTGCACAGGTTGCCCGACTTCGTGCACTTCAACCACAGCATCCACGTGTACAAAGGCATCGGCTGCGCGTCGTGCCACGGCCGCATCGACAAGATGGCGCTGACCTACCAGGCCGCGCCGCTGACCATGGCCTGGTGCCTCGACTGCCACCGCAATCCCGAAAAGTACGTGCGCCCGAGGAATCAGGTGTTCAACATGGCCTACGTGCCGGTGAATCAGGCCAAGCTGGGACCGGAGCTGGTACGCGAGTATCAGGTGCAGAAGTTGACGAGTTGTTCGACATGTCATTACTAGTTGGCCGTTGGCTGTTGACCGTTGGCCGTGGGACGTTTGGTGCCTCGGCCAACGGTCAACGGCCAACGGCGAACCAAACGAAATGAAAGAACTAACCCTCAACGATTTCCGCAAACGCGCCGAAGGCGGCGGGCTCTATCGCAGCCTCGACGAGCTCGCGCGCGACGACGACTTCATCGCCGCCGTCGAGCGCGAGTTCCCGCAGCAGGCGCTTCCGCTCGAGCGCGGCGTCGACCGCCGCGACTTCGTCAAGCTGATGAGCTCCTCGCTCGCGCTGGCCGGCCTCGCCGCGTGCAACCGGCCGGCGGAGAAGATCGTCCCGTACGTTTCGCAGCCCGAGAGCCTCATCCCCGGGAGGCCGCTTTACTTCGCCACCGCCCTGGCCCTCGGCGGTGTCGGCGCGGGCGTGCTGGTCGAGAGCCACATGGGGCGCCCGACGAAGATCGAGGGGAATCCCGACCACCCATCGTCGCTCGGCGGCTCCGACGCGATGATGCAGGCGGCGATCCTTGGCCTCTACGATCCCGACCGCGCGCAGGTGGTGCGCCACCTCGGCGAGATCGCGACCTGGAGCGCCTTCCTCGCCGCGCTGCAGCCGGTGCTGAAGGACGCGAAGAGCAACGGCGCCGGCCTGCGTCTCCTGACCCAAACCATCACCTCGCCGACCCTCGGCGCGCAGATCCAGCAGCTCCTCGCGGCATATCCGGGGATGGAGTGGCACCAATGGGAAGCGGTCAGCCGCGACAACGTGCGCGAAGGACTGCGCATGGCGTTCGGCGGCTACACCAACGCCGTCTATCACTTCGACAAAGCGAACGTCGTCGTCTCCCTCGACTCCGATTTCCTCGCCGCCGGACCGGGCCACCTCCGATACGCGCGCGACTTCACGTCGCGGCGCAAAGTGCGGCACGGGCAGACGGCATCGATGAACCGTCTCTACTCGTTCGACTGCGGCGCTTCCAGCACCGGCTCGCTCGCCGATCACCGCTGGCCGGTCCGGCCGAGCGAGATCGAAGGCCTGGCTCGCGCGCTGCCGGCCGCGATCATGAAGGACCTGGAGGCCAACCGCGGCGCGTCGATCGTCATCGCCGGCGACGACCAGCCGCCCATCGTGCACACCGTGGTCATGGCCCTCAACCAGGCGCTGGGCAACATCGGATCGACGATCACCATCACCGATCCGGTCGAGGTGGCGCCGGTCAATCAACTCGAGTCGCTGCGCCAGCTGGTCACCGACATCAACGCCGGCGCGGTGAAGGCGCTGGTGATGCTCGGCGGCAACCCGGTGTACGACGCGCCGGCCGACTTCAACTTCCATCACGCGCTGACCAAAGTGCCGTTCCGCGCGCAGCTCTCGCCGTACTACGACGAGACGTCGATGCTCGTGCACTGGCACGTCCCCGAGGTCCATGCGCTGGAGGGATGGAGCGACGTGCGCGGCCACGACGGCACCATCTCCATCGTCCAGCCGCTGATCGCCCCGCTGTACAACGGCCGCTCGCCGCACGAAGTCGTCGGCGCCATGATCGGCGGCCTCGATCAGTCGCCGTACGACAGCGTCCGCGCCTACTGGTTCGCCAAAGGCGCGAACGAACAGAGCTGGCGCAAATGGCTGCACGACGGCCAGATCGCAGGTTCAGCGCTCCCGGCGCGTCAGGTGGCGATCGCCCCTCTCCCGCCTGCGGGAGAGGGTCCGCGAAGCGGGGGTGAGGGCCTCCAGCTCCACATCCGCCCCGACCCCAACATCCACGACGGCCGCTTCGCCAACAACGGCTGGCTGCAGGAGCTGCCGAAGCCGCAGACCAAGATCTGCTGGGAAAACGTCGCCCTGATCAGCCCGAAGACGGCGAACGACATCGGCTACGACGACGAGAAGCGCAGCGCGCTGGTCAACGAACGGAGCACCGTGCGCGCCGACGTCACCTACCGCGGCCGCAAGGTACGCCTCCCGCTGTGGGTGATGCCCGGCCATCCCGACGGCGTCCTCACCGTCTACCTCGGATACGGCCGGACCTACGGCGGCAAGGTGGCCACGCCGGAGGTCGGCGTCAACATCTATCCGGTGCGCTTCTCCGACGCCATGAGCGGCGGCGCCGGCGCGGAGATCGCCCTCGTCGGCGGCGAAGACGCGTATCCCGTGGCCTGCACGCAGGAGCACCAGAGCATCAACCCGAAGGACATGTACGGCCAGGAGCGCGAGATCATCCGCGCCGGGACGTTTGCGGAGTATCAGCGCGATCCGCACCTCGGCCACAAAGAGCACCATGGCGACGAGTCGATGTACCCGCCGCACGTCTACAAGAACCACGCGTGGGCCATGGTCATCGACACCTCGGTGTGCACCGGCTGCAACGGCTGCGTGATCGCCTGCCAGGCGGAGAACAACATCGCCATCGTCGGCAAGACCGAGGTGCACCGCGAGCGCGAGTTGCACTGGCTGCGCATCGACCGCTACTTCCGCGGCGAGCCGTCGAACCCCGAGGTCTTCCACCAGCCGGTGCCGTGCATGCAGTGCGAGAACGCGCCGTGCGAGCCGGTCTGCCCGGTGGAGGCCACCTCGCACAGCGACGACGGCCTCAACGACATGACATACAACCGCTGCGTCGGCACCCGCTACTGCTCGAACAACTGCCCGTACAAAGTCCGCCGTTTCAACTTCTTCCACTACGCCGACTACGACACTCCCGCGCTCAAGCCGATGCGCAATCCCGACGTCACCATCCGCACCCGCGGGGTGATGGAGAAGTGCACCTACTGCGTGCAGCGCGTCAACGAGGCGAAGATCGAGGCCGAGAAGCGCGGCGGCAACCAGCGCGTCCGCGACGGCGAAGTGACCACCGCCTGCGCCCAGGCCTGCCCAACCGAGGCGATCGTGTTCGGGGACATGAACGACAAGACCAGCCGCGTGGCGGCGTTGAAGGGCGAGCCGGCGCATTACGCGTTGCTCGCGGAGTTGAATACGCGGCCGAGGACGACGTACCTGGGGACGATCAGGAACCCGAATCCGGAGATTAAAGGAACCTCATAAGACTCATGGCCGAAGTCGAAGACAAACTAGTCCACGAAGTCCGCCCCACCACGCAGGAGATGCGCATCCCCGCGCGCTTCATCCCCTCGCCGACGGTGGAGCCCGGCCATACCTTCGCCTCGGTCACCGATCACATCAGCTCCATCGTCCTGCGCAAGCGGATGCCGCTGTTGTGGACCATCACCTTCGCCGTGTCGGCGATGCTGGTCATGGTGCTGACGGGAACGATCGGATGGCTCCTGCTCAAGGGCGTCGGGATCTGGGGCATCAACCATCCGGTGGGGTGGGGCTTCGACATCCTCAACTTCGTCTGGTGGATCGGCATCGGACACGCCGGGACGCTGATCTCCGCGATCCTGCTGCTGCTGCGGCAGGAGTGGCGCACGTCGATCAACCGATTCGCCGAGGCCATGACGCTGTTCGCCGTTGCGTCGGCGGGGCTGTATCCGGCGCTGCACACCGGACGGCCGTGGTACGACTTCTGGCTCTTCCCGTACCCGAACACCATGTCGCTGTGGCCGCAGTTCCGCAGCCCGTTGATGTGGGACGTCTTCGCCGTCTCGACGTATGCGACGGTGTCGATGATGTTCTGGTACGTCGGACTGATCCCCGATCTGGCCACGCTCCGTGACCGCGCGAACAACAAGCTGGCGCAGTTGGTCTACGGCGCGCTGTCGATGGGATGGCGCGGCTCGGCGAAGCACTGGTACCGCTACGAGACCGCGTACCTGTTGCTGGCCGGACTTTCGACGCCGCTGGTGCTCTCGGTGCACACCATCGTGTCGTTCGACTTCGCCGTCTCGCAGCTTCCGGGGTGGCACTCGACGTTCTTCCCGCCGTACTTCGTGGCCGGCGCCGTCTACGCCGGCTTCGCCATGGTGCTGACTCTGGCCATCCCCGCGCGGAAGATCTTCAAGCTCCAGGACTTCATCACCATGAAGCACCTGGAGAACATGGGGAAGGTCATGCTGGCGACGGGGATGATCGTCTTCTACGCGTACCTGATGGAGGCGTTCTTCGCCTACTACAGCGGCAACAGCCTCGAGAAGTACATGTACTTGAATCGGATCAACGGACCATACAGGGCGATGTTCTACGCCCTCATCATCTGCAACGGCCTCGCGCCGCAGTTGATGTGGGTCAAGCGGTTCCGCACCAGCCCGGTGATGCTGTTCATCACCGCCATGTTCGTCAACGTCGGCATGTGGCTGGAGCGCTTCGTCATCATTCCCACCTCGCTGCACCGCGACTTCCTGCCGTCGTCGTGGGGGATGTACCACGGGACGAAGTGGGACTGGTCGATGTACGTCGGCTCGATCGGGCTGTTCCTCTTCCTCCTCTGCCTCTTCATCCGCTACCTGCCGATGATCTCCATCTTCGAGATGCGGACGCTGCTCCCCGAGGCGCAGTCGCATGCGGCGGAGGCGCACGAGTAAGCCATGGCCGTCGGCAAGATCATCACCGGCACCTACGGGCTCATCGCGGAGTTCACTAACCCGCAGGAGCTCCTCGACGCGGCGCACGCCACGCGCGAGGCCGGCTACACCGACACCGACGCCTTCTCGCCGTTTCCCATCCACGGCCTGCACGAGGCGGTGGGGATGCATGCGACGAAGCTGCCGCTGATCGTCTTCGTCGGCGGCATCATCGGCGGCATCGGCGGCTACGTGATGTGCTGGTACGCCAACGTGATCGCCTACCCGCTCAACATCGGCGGCAAGCCGTACAACTCGTGGCCGGCGTGGATCCCCATCACCTTCGAGTGCGCGATCCTGGTGGCGGCGTTCGCCGCCGTCTTCGGCATGCTGGCCCTCAACGGCCTGCCGATGCCGTATCACCCGGTGTTCAACCTCAAGCGCTTCGACCAGGCCTCGCGCGACAAGTTCTTCCTGGTCATACAGTCGCGCGACCCGAAGTTCGAGCTCGACCGGACGTGGGAGTTTCTGGAGACACTGCATCCGCGGGAGGTCACCGATGTCCCGTGGTAGGTGGAGCGCCGCCGTCCCGGCGGCTGGCTCGGCGGCGTCCCGCCGCCGGACGCGAGGGCGCCGGGACGGCGCCCGGCCAGCCGGCGGGACGCCGGCGTTCCTCCTGCTTCTGCTCGTGCTGTTCGCCTGCCGCCAAAAGATGGCCAACCAACCCCGCTACGACCCCCTGGAGCCCAGCGACTTCTTCGCCGACGGCATGTCCGCGCGGCCGCGCATCGCGGGGACGGTCGCCCGCGGCGAGCTGGCCATCACCGGCTTCATGGCCACGGGCAAGATCGACGGCGCGGTGGCCGACGGCTTCCCCTTCGCCGTCGACGCCAACGTCATGAACCGCGGCGAGGAGCGCTACAACATCTACTGCTCCGTGTGCCACGGCAAGGCCGGCGACGGCAACGGCATGATCCCCGCGCGCGGCTACCGCCGCCCCCCCTCCCTGCACACCGACATCCTCCGCGCGGCGAAGACGGGCCACTTCTTCGACGTGATGTCCCGTGGCTTCGGAGCCATGCCGTCGTACGCGGCGCAGGTGCCGGTCGAGGACCGCTGGGCCATCGTGGCCTACATCCGCGCCCTGCAGCTCAGCCAGCACGCCACGATCGCCGACGTTCCGCCAGACATGAAGATCGACGGAGAAACGCGGTGACCCCCCGCACCGGCATCGGCCGCTTCCAGCCGATCGCCCTCGGCGCCGGCGTGCTGGGACTGGTTGCCAGCGCCATCGGCTTCGTCGTCGACCGCGAGCAGTTCTTCCGCTCCTGGCTGCCGAGCTACCTCTTCTGGTTCTCCATCGTGGCCGGCTCGCTCGCCGTGCTGATGTTGCAGTACGTCACCGGCGGTGAGTGGGGACTGCTGATCCGCCGTCCCCTCGGCGCCGCGGCGCGGACGATGTGGGTGATGCTCATCGGCTTCGTCCCCGTCGCGCTGGGGATGAAGGTCCTCTACCCGTGGGCGAACAGCGCGTGGGCCGGCTACCACGAAGTCCAGCACCTGAAGGGCGCGTATCTCAACAAAGAGTTCTTTCTCATCCGGGTGGCGATTTACTTCCTCTTCTTCCTCGGATGGGCGTGGCGCATCCGCGTTCTCTCGCTGCACTTCTACGAGAGCCGCTCGCCGTACACCGAGCTGTCGCGGAGCAAGTGGGCGGCGTCCGGACTGGTGCTGGTGGTGCTGATGCTGACCTTCGCCTCCACCGACTGGATGATGTCGACCGAGCCGATGTGGTACTCGACGATGTACGGAGTCACCTTCGTGGTCGGCTGCGCACTCTCCGCCTTCGCCTTCGTGACGTTCTTTCTCACCCGCCTGGCGCAGACCGACGCCATGCGCCAGGTGCTGCGACCGTCACACCTGCGCGATCTCGGCAACCTGATGCTGGCGTTCGTGATGTTCTACGCCTACACCTCGTTCTCCGAGTACCTGCTGATCTGGTACGCGAACGTCCACGAAGAGATCCCGCACTACCTGGTGCGGCAGCACGGCGCGTGGGCGTACATCGCCGGCGCGCTGATCCTCTTCCACTTCTTCCTGCCGTTTTTCATGCTGCTGATGCGCCCGATCAAGGACCGGCCGGAGACCATCGGCGTGGTCACCGTGATCATCATCGCAATGCGCTACGTCGCCATCTACTGGCTGGTGGCGCCGTCGTGGTACGGCCGGCACTTTGCCTACTCGTGGATGGATCTTGCCTCGCTGGTGGGCATCGGCGGCATCTGGCTGTGGGCGTTCATCGGGCAACTGAAGGGACAGACCATCATTCCGATTCACGAGACGTGGGTGGAAGAAGCGATTCGCGAGGGGGCGATCAAAGTCAATGCCTGAGTCGGTGAATCCCGAGACCCATCACGAGAAGAGCGACGTCAACGTCCGCGCGCTCCTCTGGGCGGTGGTGATCTTCATCATCTTCGGCGGGGTCACCCACCTGCTGCTCTACATGCAGTTCAATTTCTTCCGCCAGATGTTCCGCGGAGCGACCAACGCGCCGCTGACCTCCATCGCCCGCCCGCCCGATGCCGCCGTGCCGCAGGAGCCGCGCCTGCAGCCGTTCCAGAACGGCAACCCGCCCAACAGCAACACGCCCGTCACCGACATGGAGCAGATGCGCGCCGCCGAGGAGCGGGCGCTGCACACGGCGGGGTGGGTGGACCGGGGAAAGGGAATCGTGCGGTTGCCGATCGAGACGGCGAAGGCGCTCGCGGTGCAGCGGCTCGCGCAACAGCCAACAGTGGGGGTGAAGCCATGAGGCTAGCAGCTAGCAACTCGCAGCTAGCAGCTTCCGCGCAGTGTCTCCTGCTAGCTGCTAGCTGCCTGCTGCTAGCTCCCCCCGCGTTTGCCAGCAACAGCGCCACCCCGCCCACCCTCCCCGGCGCGGTCAACATCGCCCAGCACCTCAACGCCCCCCTCCCGCTCGACGTCATGCTGCGCGACGAGACCGGCAACGTCGTCCGCCTCGGCGACTACTTCCACCGCGGCCGCCCGGTGGTCCTCAACTTCGTCTACTACAACTGCCCGATGCTCTGTCCGATGGTGCTGGAGGGGATGACCAACACCCTCACCGAATTGAAGTTCGACGTCGGCAAGGAATTCGACGTCGTCACCATCAGCATCGATCCCCGCGACACCCCGCAGCAGGCGGCGGAGCGCAAAGAAAAGTACGTCAAGCGCTACGGCCGCTTCGGCGCCGCGAACGGCTGGCACTTCCTCACCGGGCCGGAGAGCGCGATCAAAAAGATCACCAACGCCGCCGGGTTCCAGTACGCCTACGACATCAAGAGCAACCAGTTCGCGCATGGCGCTGTATTACTGGTTACTACAGTTGACGGACGGCTGTCGCGCTACCTCTTCGGCTTCGAGTACAAGGCGCGCGACCTCCGCCTGGCGCTGGTGGAGGCGTCGCAGAACAGGATCGGCGGCGCCGCGGAGCAGGTCCTGCTCCTCTGCTTCCACTACGACCCCGCCACCGGCAAGTACAGCCGCTCGGCGATGAACTTCGTCCGCGCCGGCGGCGTGGCCACCGTCCTGGGGCTCGGCAGCTTCATCGTCATCATGATCCGCAAGGAGCGGCGGGAGCGATGAACGACTTCCCGCTCTGGCCGCAGCAGGCCTCCAGCTTCGCCGGACAGGTGGACGCCCTGTTCATCTTCATGTGCGTCGTCACCGGCGCGGTGTCCCTGCTGGTGTTCGTGGTCATCTTCTGGCTGGCCATCAAGTACCGCCGCACGCCGCAGAACGAGCTGGCGCAGGACCTCGAGCCGCCGAAGATGCTCGAGGCGGCGTGGATCGTCATCCCCTTTTTCATCTTCATGGGGATGTTCGTCTGGGGCTCGTGGCTCTACTTCCGCCTGTCGCGCGTCCCCGACAACGCCCTCGACATCTACGCCACCGGCAAGCAGTGGATGTGGAAATTCCAGCACCCCACCGGCCAGCGCGAGATCAACACTCTGCACGTCCCCATCAACCGGCCGGTGCGCATCACCATGGCCTCCGAGGATGTGATCCACAGCCTGTTCTTCCCGAACTTCCGCACCAAGGCCGACGTGCTGCCGAATCGCTACCGCGTGATGTGGTTCCAGGCCACGCGGACCGGCCGGTACCACATCTTCTGCGCCGAGTACTGCGGCACGCTGCATTCCGGGATGATCGGGTGGGTGGAAGTGATGGAGCCGACCGACTATCAGCGCTGGCTGGCCGGCGGCGCGGAGGGATCGCTGGCCTCGCAGGGGGAGAAACTGTTCCAGAAATACGCGTGCAACACCTGCCACACCAACGACGCCACCGCCCGCGGCCCGGTGCTCCTCGGGCTGTACGGCTCGACCGTCACGCTGTCCGACAACGCGACGGTCGCCGCCGATGAGAACTACATCCGCGAGTCGATCCTCAACCCGCAGGCGAAAATCGTGAAGGGCTTCCAGCCGCTGATGCCGACCTTCCAGGGGCAGGTGAGCGAAGACGATCTGATGAAACTGCTCGCGTACGTGAAGTCGCTGGCGAAACCCGGAACGCCGCCGTCCCCGGCGGCTGGCCCGGCGGCGTCCCCGCCGCCGCCGGCCACAGGGCGCCGGGACGGCGCCCGGCCAGCCGCCGGGACGCCGGCGCTCCTCGCCGCGAAGGGAACCAATCCATGAGCGCCACGCTGCACGACGTCCGCTTCATCGAGCCGGAGAAGACGCGCAACTACCTCAATGTCGACTACGGCGCGTTCTCCTGGCTGCTGACCAAGGACCACAAGCGGATCGCCATCCTCTATCTCTTCTCCGTGACCATCATGTTCATGCTCGGCGGCTTCTTCGCCACCGTCATGCGCGTCGAGCTGCTGACGCCCCAGGGCGACGTCCTCACCAGCGACACCTACAACAAGTTCTTCACCTTGCACGGCATCGTGATGATCTTCTTCTTCCTCATCCCGGTCATCCCCGCCGTGCTGGGGAACTTCCTCCTGCCGCTGATGATCGGCGCGAAGGACCTGGCCTTCCCGAAAATCAACCTGCTGAGCTGGTACCTCTACATGGTCGCCGCGGTGATCGGGCTCTACATCATCATCACCGGCGGCGTCGACACCGGCTGGACGTTCTACACGCCCTTCTCCACGCAGTACTCGAACACGCACGTCTTCGGCACCACCTTCGCCGCGTTCATCATGGGCTTCTCGTCGATTCTGACGGGGCTCAATTTCCTGGTCACCATCCACCGCATGCGGGCGCCGGGACTGACCTGGTACCGCCTGCCGCTGTTCGTCTGGGCCCTGTACGCGACGTCGATCGTGCAGCTCCTGGCCACGCCGGTCCTGGCCATCACCCTGGTGATGCTGATGGTCGAGCGCGTGCTGCACGTCGGAATCTTCGATCCGGCCCTCGGCGGCGACCCGCTGCTCTACCAGCACATGTTCTGGTTCTACTCCCACCCGGCGGTCTACATCATGATTCTGCCGGCCATGGGCGTGGCGTCCGAGGTGGTGGCGGCGTTCACGCGCAAGAAGATCTTCGGCTACACCTTCGTCGCCTACTCCTCGCTGGCGATCGCGTTCCTCGGCTTCCTGGTATGGGCGCACCACATGTTCGTCGCCGGGATCTCGATCTACTCGGCGATGATCTTCGCGTTCCTCAGCTACTTCGTGGCCGTGCCGTCGGCGATCAAGGTCTTCAACTGGACGGCGACGCTCTACCGCTCGTCGGTGTCGTGGCAGACGCCGATGCTCTACATCCTCGGCTTCATCGGGCTGTTCACCATCGGCGGCGTGACCGGGCTCTTCCTCGCCGCGCTCGGCCTCGACATCCACGTCACCGACACCTACTTCGTCGTCGCCCACTTCCACTACATCATGGTTGGCGGCACGGTGATGGCCTACCTCGCGGGGATGCACTACTGGTGGCCGAAGATCACCGGCCGGATGTATCCCGAATGGTGGGCGCGCCTCGCCGCGCTGCTGGTGTTCGTCGGTTTCAATCTGACCTTCTTCCCGCAGTTCGTCCTCGGCTACCTCGGCATGCCGCGCCGCTACCACGCCTACGCGCCGGAGTTCCAGGTGCTCAACGTGATGTCGACCGCCGGGGCGTCGGTGCTCGCCGTCGGCTACATGCTGCCGTTGGCCTATCTCATCTGGTCGCTGAAGTACGGGCGCAAGGCGGGGCCCAATCCATGGGGCGCCGTCGGGTTGGAGTGGGCGACGAGCTCGCCGCCGCCGAAGGACAACTTCCACGAGACGCCGACCGTGACGTGGGAGGCCTACGACTACCCGGCCATGATGCGGGCGATGGGGGAGACGCAGAATGTCTGACGCCCAACCCCATCATCCCTTCCTCCAGCATCACTTCGAGGACCTGGGCCAGCAGCACGAGGCCTCCACGCTCGGGATGTGGATGTTCCTGACCACGGAGATCCTCTTCTTCGGCGGCGTGCTCTGCGCGTACTGGATCTACCGCGTCATGTACCCCGAGGCGTGGGCGGTGGGGGCGGCGCAGCAGAACTGGAAGTGGGGCTCGGTCAATACCATCGTGCTGATCGTCAGCTCGCTGACTATGGCGCTGGCGGTGCGCGCGGCGCAGCTCGGCCGCCGCCGCGGCCAGGTGCTGATGCTCATCCTGACCCTGATCTTCGGCACGGTGTTCCTGGTGGTGAAGGGCGTCGAGTATCACGCGCACTGGGAGGAGGGGCTCTTCCCCGGCGACGCCTGGCACTGGAATCACGTTCCGGAGCTCGCGCCGAAGGTGCAGCTCTTCATGACCTTCTACTGGAGCCTGACCGGCCTGCACGCGCTGCACATGGTGATCGGCGTCGGACTCTTGCTCTGGATCATCTGGCGCGCCTGGCGCGGGCACTTCGGCCCGGAGTACTACGGCCCGGTGGAGGTGATGGGCCTCTACTGGCACTTCGTCGACATCGTCTGGATCTTCCTCTTCCCGTTCCTCTATCTCATTCACGGCGCCGGAGGGCCTCATGGCTGAGGAGCACGCCCCGCATGTGCATGTGACGCCGCTCTGGATCTACATCCTGGTGTTCCTCGCGCTGGCGCTCGGAACGATCCTCACCGTCGCCGCGTCGCGCTTCGACCTCGGCCTGTGGAACACGCCGATCGCCCTGATCATCGCCACCATCAAGGCCATTCTGGTCATCCTCTTCTTCATGCACGTGATCCACTCCACCCGCCTGACGTGGGTGGTGATCATCGCCGCCTTCCTCTGGCTGGGGGTCCTGTTCGTGCTGACGTTCGCGGACTATCTGACGCGTTCTTGGTCGCTCACGTAACCCTGAGCGAAGCGAAGGGTCTTCGGCTCGATCGGCAGGATGTGGCCAGTCGAGCCAAAGATCCTTCGCTTTGCTCAGGATAGAGTACGAAAACCATGCGATACCTCGTCACCGGCGGCGCCGGCTTCATCGGATCCAACTTCATTCGCTATATCTTTAAAAAATATAGTGACGCCCAAGTCGTCAACCTCGACAAGCTCACCTACGCCGGCATCCGCGAGAACCTCGCGGAGTACGAAGGCAACAGCAACTACCGCTTCCTGCACGGCGACATCGCCAAGCCGGAGGATGTGGCCGAGGGATACAAGGGGGTGGACGGCAGCGGCGTGGACGTCGTCGTCAACTTCGCCGCGGAGACTCACGTCGACCGCTCGCTGATGGAGGCCGGCTCGTTCATCGAGACCGACGTCCACGGCGTGCTGGTGCTGCTCGAGGAGGCGCGCAAGCACGCGCCGACGTTGAAGCGCTTCGTGCAGATCTCCACCGACGAGGTCTACGGCTCCATCGACAGCGGCTCGTTCACCGAGACCGACCCGCTCAATCCGCGCAATCCGTACTCCGCGTCGAAGGCCGGCGGCGATCGGATGGCGTACGCGTACGGCGAGACCTACGGCCTGCCGGTTATCGTCACCCGCGCCTCGAACAACTTCGGGCCGTGGCAGTACCCGGAGAAGCTGATCCCGCTCTTCGTCACCAACGCTGTCGACGACATCCCGCTGCCGCTGTACGGCGACGGGCGCAACGTCCGCGACTGGCTCTTCGTCGAGGACCACTGCGCCGCCGTCGACTTCCTCATCGAGCGCGGCGAGAACGGCGAGACCTACAACATCGGGGGCGGCAACGAGCGCGAGAACCGCGAGATCACCTTCAAGATCCTGGAGCTCCTCGGCAAGCCGGAGACGCTCATCCGCCGCGTCGCCGACCGGCAGGGGCACGACCGCCGCTACTCGCTCGATACCTCCAAGCTCGAGCGGATGGGCTTCCGCTGCGACACCGACTTCGACGATGCGCTCCACCGCACCGTCGACTGGTACGTCGTCAACGAGCCGTGGTGGCGCGCCATCAAGGAGCGCAGCGCCGAGTTCAAGGCGTACTACGAGAAGCAGTACGGAGCGCGCTAGACTCATCCCTCCGGAGGATCAGCCATGCAACGTGTCGTTCTTCTCGCGGTGTGCCTTCTCGTCCCCGTCTCGGCCGGCGCCCTCAACATCGGCGACACCACGGTCATCATCCCCATCATCGGGCGATTTGCGGGCGTTCCCCCCAGCCTGTGGCGCACCGACGTCTTCATCGCCAACCACAGCACGGTGGCGAAGACGCTGACGCTGAACTTCTACGTCAGCGGCGGCTCGCTGATGACCGCCACCGTCCCGGTGGGGGAGTTCAGCACCGTGACGCTGCGCGACATCGTGCTGAACACGTTCGGTCTCACCGCCGCCGCCGGCCAGCTCGAGATCAAGTCGCCGAACGCGAGCGGCTTCGAGGCCCGGGCGCGCATCTACAACGCCGGCAGCACCGTCGGCGAGTTCGGCCAGAACGTCCCCGGCCTCGGCAAGTTCGCGCTCAACCGGCAGGTGTTCGTCTACGGATTGTCGGGGATCAACGGCAACCGGGTGAACTTCGGTCTGGCCAATCCGAACACCGTCGTCGTGCAGGGAACGATCACCGTCACCAACAAGGACAACGTGCCACTGGCCAGCGTGCCGGTGACCTTGCAGCCGCACCAGACGCAGCAGTTCAACGACATCTTCACCACGTTCACCATCACCCCGCAGGCGGACGTCCAGATCAACTTTGGCACATTCGAGTTCCCGGTCTACGGCTACGCCTCGGAGGTGCGCAACGACACCGGCGACGCGATCTTCGTGTTCGGGACGTCGCCGAATTCGTAGCTCGCGGAACCTGGCTCCAGCTCTCTACACGTCGGAAGTGGCGGAGGTTCACTATGACTCGGATTTTCCCCGTTGTGGTTCTGCTGCTGTGTGCGCTCGCGTCGCCGCTCGGCGCGGGGACACTCCTGAGGCGGACGTACTCAAAGTCGTGCTCAGCGACGTTCCTCGCGGTTGGGGCGTGCGTGGAAGGTTGCCCGCCGTGCTGTCGGACCACACCCGTGGCGGAGCCGAGCGCTTCGCGGGCGAGTGGATCAAGAAGCGCCGAGGGGAAGTGATCGGCAGCGAGATCGCCGCCGCGTTCGCGGAGCAGAACCGGACCTCCGTGCCGGTTGCAGCGCCGGCGAATTTGATCTTGGCTGATGTAAGACCGTTCGAGAACGGCGCGAGCTACGATTGGGAGAAACTCGATTTGCAGTTTCCTCGCGCGAAATCCGTGATCGTCGTCTCGAGGCCGGCGTTCGATCGGTTGGCCTCGATCGCGCTGGTGCGCGTCGACATGATCGGCCGTGAGACCGACTTCACGACGTTCTTTGACGTCGAGCGCCAGCCCGACGGCACGTGGAAGATCACTCTGATGGCGACGGGCTCCCACGAATCGATGCACCGCGTGGACATCACGCTATCGCACTAGCCCGGCCAACTGCTGGAACCTAGGCCGCGGGCGCGACCGTGAGCTCTTGCCAGGCTTCTTGCGCTGAGAGTTCTTTCGCTAAGACTTCAAGAGAAAGCGATGATGCTCTCTGCGTCCTGTTGTTTGGCCGCACGACGAATCCGTTCCAGATCACCTCGGCCCCTGACGTTCCGGCGGCGTGACGGATCTGGCTGCAATGAAGAATTAGCCCGCTCGTTCGCGAGCTGCCTGCCACTGCGTGTCGAGCTGCAGTGCCACAACCCAACGCGCAACATATTCAACGTTGAGAGTTTCACCTTGAACTTGAATAATACCAGCGGCATCGTTGATCTGCCGCTCGGACTCACCGAGTTTAGCCCACCACAGCTTTGTGACTAGGATGTCTTCTGCGCTCGCCGTCTGCAGGCGAACACCGGCGATGTCAACTATCTCTCGGCGTGCAAACCGCGATGCGTCGAACGGTGTTGATTGGCGGAAAATGAAGTCAACCTTCCATAGCGTAGCGAAGTCAATGATGTTGAACTGGGAACCGTGGCTCATCGCTTCGAACGCGGCTTCACTACTGGCTGCGAATTCCGATTCCGGGAATTGTGCAAGAAGAGCGCTTAGCTGATCGCGGCTGGGTGCAATCACGATATCGATGTCATTCGTCGATCGCGGAATCCCATGGGCGGAGCTCGCGAATGAGCCGGTGACAAAGTACGGAATGCCCGCCGACTCAAGAGCGGTGCGCAGCTTTTCGAAGACGGGCTTAACGCTCAATAGTGCTTACCGTAGCCGTAGACCAGCGCCAGGAATGACTGTGCTAGTTGTTGCTCGCTGAGTTCTGGGTGACGGCGGCGAATCCCCTCCAGAGCGGTCTCGCGCACTGCATCGCTGAGATCGGCAGCGATCTTCACGCGCGCAGCCGGGCCAGCTCGTCTCAAGAGCTGCAGTTGAAGAGCTGCCGCTTCCGGCGTGGTGTCTGTTAGCTGCGGCATGGGCAAAACGATATCACGGGCACCCGCGAACGGAGACCTTAGGCTGGTCCTCCCTGCTCAGCAGGCGCGCGGCCTGAACTTGCCGATGGCGCGACGCGCAGCGTCTGTTTGAAGTCGTTCAACTCCAAACTATCAGGAAGGAGCGCGCTCTCAATCTGCGTTAGGCGGACACGATTACACGCGAACACATCCAAACGACTTCCATTGTTTGTCCAGATAGTTGGTTGGCAACTGGTCTTCGTTCCGATCCTTGATGCGGTTGAGCGTATCGCACACGTCTTTTTCGGCTTTCCGATCGCAAGCAGCGCGTTCCTGGGGCTGTGAAGCTTGTTTTAGACACTGCCGATACCGCTTGACACCGTCTTGAGTCTGTTCAGTGAGATCATCGAGCAGATCGGGATCGATAACGAGCAGATTTACGAAAGCGACACCCTCCGGAGATGTGACGTCGGCCGGCGGTGCAATACCGCGCGGCGCAAAAAACCGCTTGATACTTTCGATTGTCACTGGCAATTGTTCGGAGATAAGAAAGGTCGCTATAGCCACAAATGTGTTGACATAGTCGAGTACTGACGTGATGCCATGGGTCTCTCCTTTGATCTTTCACCAAGAATGGTTAGCCAATACCTGAATCGGTCGAGAGCGTCGGTAGCTCTGACGACCAGACCGATCGTGTGACCTAGAAAGTCGGACATGGACGGAACGACCCCTTACGAAGGAGTGTCCTGTCGCAGAAAAGTCCTACCCCTGGCTGGTCCGGAGAGCAACGGCTCGGAGGACGAAAAATGCGGCGGCAGGTTCAGTAAATGCGAGTGATCAGCCCGATGGCACGTGGGAAATCAAGCTGATGGCGATGGGCTCTCGCGAATCACCGCTCGGACATCAGCCTATCGCCCTAGCCCGGCCAACGGAGCCAGGCGGCGAGATCCCGCGCTAGCGCATCGTGGCCACGCTGCGTGAGATGCACGCCGTCTGAGGTGTTGCCCGCGCCGGAGAGCGCGCGGGCCAGGATCCGCTTCGGAACGAGCACGATTCGGTGCTTCGTGGCGACGTCGCGTTGGATCGCGCCATAGCGCCATCGGCCGGGCAGCAGCGGCAGCTCCAGCATGATCACGCTCCGCCGGCCCGAGGCGCTCGCCTTCGCCACGACGCCGTCGAGCGCGGTCGCGAATCGCTTCGCGGGCGTTCCCTCCAGCATGTCGTTGCCGCCGATCTCAACGATCACGCACTCCGTGCCGCTTCCGGGCACCGGCAGGCGGGGGATCTGATTCTCGAGAGCCATGGCCGCGTTGTCCGACGGAAGTGCGAGATTGGTCACCGGTAACCGCATCTCGCGAGCCAGCACGGATGGCCACGGCGCGGCCTCGCCAAACCCGCCGGACGCCAGCGAATCGCCGATGACGAATAGGTGGGATGGGCGGGCGGTCTGCGGCCGGCGTACGTGGTAGGGGAGCTCCACGGCCGCTACGAGGAGACACGCCGCGATCGCCACCGCGCGCAAGGCCTTTGTCGCGCGAACGCCGGCGAAGACGTACGCCAGCGCGGCGATCAGCGCGGGAATCGCCAACAGGATCGGAAGGGGAGGAGCGCCGAGGACCGCCAGCGGAATCGACAGCAGCGCGAGAAATCCCGCCGCGCGCCGCGGCGCGATCATCGCGGCCAGGAACATCCCCACCGCCGCGAAGAACATCCAGCCGCTGTACAAACCGTAGAGCAGAAAACTCTTCACGCGATCGCTCGCGCGATGACGAACGCCGCGGTGGCCGCCAGCCCGCCCGTCAACGTCGTCTGCAGCGCGCTCTTGAGTGGGGGCGAGCCGGTGTAGCGCCCCTTGATCAGGCCGAACACCGCCAGCGCGACGAGCGTGACGCAGACCGACACCATCAGCGCCGTCTTCGCGGCGGGGAAGATCATGTACGGCGCGAGCGGAATCAGGCCGCCGACCACGTACGCGCCGGCGATGAACGAGGCGCTGGTGCGGGCGCGCTTGGGGTTGGGCCGCTCCAGACCCAACTCGAAGCGCATCATGAAGTCGACCCACTGTTTGGGGTTTCGGGTCATGGCCTCCACCACGGCGCCCACCTGCTCCTCCGGTATGCCGTAGCCGCGGAAGATGTCGGCCACTTCCTTCATCTCCTCGCGCGGGATGTCGCGGATCTCCTGATGCTCGCGCCGCTCCTCGGCCGCGTAATGCTCGACGGCGCTCTTTGCCGCGAGGTAGCCGCCGAGGCCCATGGCGATGGAGCCGGCGACGATCTCCGCCAGGCCGGCGGTGACGATGATGCCGGTGTCGGAGACGGCGCCGCTCAGCCCCGCGGCGAGCGCGAACGGAACGGTGAGCCCGTCGGCCATGCCGAGGACGATGTCGCGGACGATCTCGCCGCCCGTGAAATGGCGCTCGACGTGGCGGGTCGGCATGGCGCGAGTCTACGTCATCCTGAGGCGCGAAGACGCCGAAGGATCTCAGTCGGCGTGGATGAGATTCTTCGCTGCGCTCAGAATGACGAACGAGTCATGCGGCGGCGCATTGGCGGATGTCGGAGATCAGGCGCGAGATGTCGAACGGCTTCGAGTGCACCTTGAACACCCCGGTGATCGACTGCCTCCGGAGGTCGCGCTCCGGGATCGCCGTAGCCACGATGGTGCAGGGGACGAGGTCGGGATGCACGTCGCGCAGGTGGTCGAGCACCTGGTATCCGTCGACGCGCGGCATCATCAGGTCGAGCAGGATGACGTCGTATCGGTCGGCGTCGATGCGGTCCATCGCCTCGCGGCCGTCCTTCGCCGTCTCCACGTTGAAGCCGGCGCTCTGCACGATCGTCGCGAGCAGCGTGCGAATCGGCTCGTCGTCGTCCACTACCAGTGCGCGCGGTTCCATGGCAGGTCCAACCAGAGCAAGAAGCCTACCGGATCACCGCCAGCACCAGAATCGGTGCGATCAGGAGTACGCCGACGGCGAGGAATGGAATGACCACGGCGATGAGTACAGCGCCGAGGGCGACGACCAGCGCCACTTTGACGACCACCGCCACCAGGATGAGCGGGAGGAGCAGCAGCTTCAGCGGAATCAGCAGCAGCTTCAGCGGGATGAGGATGATCTTCATCAGCAGGACGCCGATCGCGGCGACCGCCATCAGCACCGCACAGCCGGCAAGGAGGGCGAACAGCGTCATGAGCGCAAACATCGTCACGGTCTCCCGTCGGAGATACGGGGATTCGGACGCTTGGTTGCGCGCCACCGCCGTCCCTGCGCCCCGACGTACACCGACTGCGGGCGGATGATCCGATTCGCCGCCCGCTGCTCGAAACAGTGCGCGATCCAGCCGGCGACGCGGCTGATGGCGAAGGTCGGCGTGAACAGCGGCGTGTCCAGGCCGAGGCCATGCAGCAGCAGGGCGGTGTAGAACTCGACGTTGGTCTGCAGCCGGCGGCCCGGCTTGGTCTCCTCGAGCAGGCGCAGCGCGACCGCCTCCACGCCGCGGGCCAGGTCGTACAGTGCGTCGCCGGGGCCGAGCATCCGCTCCGCCGCCGCGGCGAGCACGTCCGCGCGCGGGTCGCGCACCTTGTACACGCGATGGCCGAATCCCATTAGCCGCTCTCCCGACTCGATCTTCCGGCGCAGCACGGCTTCGGCGCGCGCGAGGTCGCCGATCTCGAACACCATGGCCAGCGCCGGCCCCGGCGCGCCGCCGTGAAGCGGGCCCTTGAGCGCGCCGACGGCCCCGACGACCGCGGAGACGAAGTCCGATCCGGTCGAGGTGATCACCCGCGCGGTGAACGTCGAGGCGTTGAGGCCGTGGTCGACGACGGAATTGAGGTACGTCTGGAGGCCGCGGACGCGCGGCTCGGTCGGCACCTCGCCGTTGAGCATGAAGAGATAGTTCGCCGCGTGGCCGAGGTCCGCGCGCGGCGCGATCGGCGAGCGGCCGTGGAGGAGGCGCCAATAGGCGGCGACGATGGTGGGGAAGGATCCCAGCAGGTTATACGCCGCTTCATCGTCATCAGTGCCGGCGAGCGTTCCTGCGGCCATCCGAAGAGCGTCCATCGGATCGGCACGCCGCTTCGCGGCGGCGACGAGCAGGTCGAGAGTCTCGGGCGCGAGAAGGCGCATTTCAAAGCGGCGGCTTTGCCGCCGCCCCCCGACGGACCACAGGAGCTCGACGGTCTCCTCGAAGGTGGCGTTGAGCGCCAGCTCGGCGACCGGAAATCCGGCGATGATCAGCTCGCCGCGCTCGCCGTCCACCATGCTCAACTTGGTCTCAGCCGCTACCACCCCTTCCAGGCCGTTCATGCTTGATACAATGCCGTCACTGATCAACGTTGTCAATATTGATCGGTCAATCAACCTATGGTCACCTGGCTCTCCTCCGAAGTCGCCGCCGCCCGCCTCGGCGTGAGCCGCGCCACCCTGTACGCCTACGTCAGCCGCGGCCTGGTCCGCTCCACCCCGGCGCCGGGCCATCCGCGCCAGCGCCGCTACGCCGCCGAAGACGTCGACAGCCTTCGCAGCCGCAGCGAAGAGCGGCGCGATCCGGTGAAAATCGGCGAGCGGGCCCTCCATTGGGGTGTGCCCGTGCTCGAGTCTGCCATCACCCTGATCGAAAACGGCCGGCTGTACTACCGCGGCTATGACGTCGCCGAGCTGGCGCGTACCCGCACGGTCGAAGAGGTCGCGGCGCTGATCTGGACCGGCGGGTTCGACGTCGGGGTCTTCGCCGCCATCCAGCTCCACGTGGTCGCCGGAACGCGGACCTCCGAGGGGCTGCCGTTCGTCTCTCGCGCGCAGTCGGTGCTGCCGTTGGTCGCGGCGCGCGACGCCTTGGCATTCGACCTCCGGCCGCGCGCCGTCGCCCACACCGGCTGGCGCATCCTCAATCTCCTCTCCAGCATCGCCGCGGAGTCGTCGGAGCTCGAGGACTCCATCGAGGAGACGCTGCACAAACGTTGGGTGCCGCGGACGCTACACTCCACGGAGCTGCTACGCGCCGCGCTGATCGTCAGCGCCGACCACGAGTTGAACGTCTCCTCCTTCAGCGCCCGCTGCGTCGCCTCGGCCGGCGCCAATCCGTACGCCGTCGTCGTCGCCGGCCTCGCGGCGATCGAAGGGATCAAGCATGGCGGCATCAGCGCGCGCGTGGAGACGATGTTCGATGAGCTGCGCCGCGCGCGCGACGTCCGCAAGGCCCTCGGCGAGCGCCTTCGCCGCGGCGAGCCGGTGGTCGGCTTCGGGCATCCGCTCTATCCGGCCGGCGATCCGCGGGCCACGGTGCTGATGGAGATGCTGGCCAAGCGCTTCCCGAAATCGGCCGATCTGGCGTTCGCGCGCACCGTGGCGCGGGCGGGGGAGGAGGTCACCGGCGAGAAGCCGACTATCGATTTCGCGCTCGTCGCGCTGGCCCGCGCGCTGAAGCTCGCCCCCGGGGCGCCGCTGGCCCTCTTCGCCCTCGGCCGGTCGATCGGCTGGATCGGTCACGCCCTCGAGCAGTACGCGCGCGACGAGATCATCAGGCCGAGGGCGCGGTACGTAGGCCCGCCGCCGGTGGAGCAAACGTAACGGAGCGCCGGCGTCCTCGCCGGCTGGCTCGCAGGCGTCCCGCCTGCGCTCCCGGCTCGGCGGCGTGACGCCGCCGGGCCAGCCGCCGGGACGGCGGCGCTCCATCTCACCCCATCATCTTCTTGATCTTCCCCACCATGTTGCTCCCCACCAGCGAGTCGGCGGCGTTGAGCACGCGCTGGATCGACGCCAGCACGTCGTCGCTGCCGCTCCAGTGCTCGCGGAGGATTGCGACGTCGGTGGTGCCCACCATCTTGTTCAGCACGTAGACGCCGAACACCAGGTCGTCGAGGAAGCCCATCGGCCCCAGGAGCGCCTCGGGGATGATGTCGAACGGGAAGATGTAGTAGGCGATGGCGCTGCCGAGGAGGACCTTGTCCTTGCTGACCACGCGCGAGTCGGTCGCCAGGCGCCATAGGAGGATGAAGACGTCGGGGACGAGGAGGAGGAAGTCGGCGGTCTTGCCGAGGACGCCGCTCTTCTTGTCCACGTAGCTTCGGATGGCCTTGCGCAGCCGGTCGTAGAAACGCGCCGCGCGGTCGGGCGGTGGAGCGCTTTCGGCGCTCTCCGCGGCCTCGCGAATCTCCTGCGCGAATTCCTCGTCAGTTTCCATGCGACTCCTCCGAAGCGGGCGGCAGGTCGGCGCCGCCGCGGCCGAGCGTCACCGCCAGACCGCCGTCGATGATCCAGATCTTCTGGATCTCCGCATCGACGAAAGATGGCAAAAAACGATCCAGCGAAAACACCAGCGTCGCCGGATCCTCGTAGCGTACCAGTTCCGCCGGGAGGCGGTGGCGCAGCAGCCCAAAGAGGAACTGCGGGATGGGAATGGCGCCGAACGCGGACGCCGAGCGCAGCGGCACCCGCACCGTGCGCCCCGAGGCGGCGATCTCGCTGATGTCGACGGAGAATGGCACGCTGATGAACTTCCGGATAGAGCCGGTGACGCGCAGCAAGCCGTTGAAAAACTGCAGCTCGATGCGCTCGACGGGATCGACGCGCATGGCAGCCGCCAGCGCGCTCAGTTTGTCGCCGTTGACGCGGATTTCGACCTCGTCCCACTCGAGAAATCGCTGGCTACTCTTCACTCATCACTCTTCACTTGGTCACTGCTATCATCGCGCCCGGTTTGCCGAAACGCACGGATATTCACTCAATTCTCATCATCGGTTCCGGCCCGATCGTCATCGGCCAGGCGTGCGAGTTCGATTACTCCGGCACACAGGCCTGCAAGGCACTGAAGGAAGAGGGTTACCGGATCATCCTGGTCAACTCGAACCCGGCGACGATCATGACCGACCCGGAGTTCGCCGACCGCACCTACATCGAGCCGCTGACGCACGACACGCTCGAGCGCATCATCGCCCGCGAGAAGCCCGACGCGCTTCTACCGACTGTGGGTGGGCAGACCGGTATCAACCTGGCCTCGGCCTTGTGGGAGAGCGGCGCGCTGCAGCGCCACGGCGTGGAGCTGATCGGCGCGAGCTACGAAGCCATCAAGACCGCCGAGGACCGCCAACTGTTCAAGGAGTGCATGACGCGCATCGGCGTCGAGGTGCCGCAGTCGGCATACGCCGCCAGCGCCGACGACGCCGAGCGCTTCGCCACCCAAATCGGCTATCCGCTGGTGGTCCGCCCTTCCTTCACCCTCGGCGGGTCCGGCGGCGGCATCGCCTACAACATCGAGGAGCTGCGCACCATCGTCACGCGCGGGCTCGAGCTCTCGCCGGTGCATCGCGTGCTGGTCGAGGAGTCGGTCATCGGCTGGAAAGAGTTCGAGCTGGAGGTGATGCGCGACAAGGCCGACAACGTGATCATCGTCTGCTCCATCGAGAACTTCGACGCCATGGGCGTGCACACCGGCGACTCCATCACCGTCGCGCCGCAGCAGACGCTGAGCAACGTCGAGTACCAGGCCATGCGCGACGAGGCCAAGCGCATCATCCGCGCCATCGGCGTGGAGACCGGAGGGTCGAACATCCAGTTCGCCGTCCATCCCGCCACCGGACGCCGGCTGGCCATCGAGATGAACCCGCGCGTGTCGCGTTCGTCCGCCCTGGCGTCGAAGGCGACCGGTTTTCCCATCGCCAAATTCGCCGCGAAGCTCGCCGCCGGCTACACGCTGGACGAGATCCCCAACGACATCACCAAGAAGACGCCGGCATCGTTCGAGCCGGCCATCGACTACGTGGTGGTCAAGCTCCCCCGCTTCGCCTTCGAGAAGTTCCGGAAGACGCCGCCGGTGCTCGGACTCTCGATGCAGTCGGTGGGGGAGGCGATGGCCATCGGCCGGACGTTCAACGAGGCGCTGCAGAAGGGTCTGCGCTCGCTGGAGATCGGCGTCACGGGACTGGTGTCGCGCGGCTACGACCGCGACCACGCCACCGAGCTTTTGCGCACGCCCGGGCCCGAGCGGATCTTCGCCATCGGCGACGCCTTCCGCGTGGGGATGGAGGTCGATGAGATCTACCAGCTCTCGGCGATCGATCCGTGGTTCCTGCGCGAGATCCGCGAGATTGTGGCCATGGAGGGTGTCATCCTGAGCCGCGAAGACGGCGAAGGATCCCCCGCGCAGGAGCGGCAATCGCCCGGGCACGGGGGATCCTTCGCTGCGCTCAGGATGACAGAGCTCAAGCGCAATGGTTTCTCGGACGCGCAGATTGCCAAGTTTTTCCTCCCTCCCATCACCGAACGCGAGGTCCGCGAGCTGCGCCACTCCCTCGGCATCCGCCCCGTCTACAAGCGCGTCGACACCTGCGCCGCCGAGTTCGAGGCCTCCACGCCCTATCTCTACTCCACCTACGAGCGCGAGAACGAGGCCGAGCCGACCAACCGCCGCAAAGTCATCATCCTCGGCTCGGGGCCGAACCGCATCGGGCAGGGGATCGAGTTCGATACCTGTTGCGTCCACGCGTCGTTCGCTCTGCGCGAGATCGGCTTCGAGACCATCATGGTCAACTGCAATCCGGAGACGGTCTCCACCGACTACGACACCTCGGACCGCCTCTACTTCGAGCCGCTCACGCTCGAGGACGTACTGGAGATCGTCGACCTCGAGAAGCCCGAGGGCGTCATCGTGCAGTTCGGCGGGCAGACGCCGCTGAAACTGGCGAAGGCGCTGGCCGAGGCCGGCGTGCCGATGTGGGGGACGTCGGTCGAGTCGATCGACATGGCCGAGGATCGCGAGCGGTTCGGCGCGCTTGCGCGCGAGCACAACATCCTCGTCCCGGAGCATGGCTCGGCGATGACCGAGGCCGAGGCGTTCGATGTCGCGCGGCGCATCGGCTTCCCGGTCGTGGTGCGGCCGTCGTACGTCCTCGGCGGGCGGGCCATGGCCATCGTCTACGACGACGCGAACCTCCGCGAATACATCGGCTACGCCATGGAGGCCGCGCCGGGGCATCCCATCCTCATCGACCGCTTCCTCGAGGACGCCATCGAGCTCGACGTCGACGCCGTCTCCGACGGCACCGACGTGGTCATCGCCGGCGTCATGGAGCACATCGAGGAGGCGGGCATCCACTCCGGCGACTCGTCGTGCGTGATCCCGCCGTACATCATCGGTCTGCGCGAGCAGGACCGCGTGCGCCGCCGCACGGTGGAGCTGGCGAAGGCGCTGAACGTCGTCGGGCTGATGAACGTGCAGTACGCGATCTATCACGGCGAGCTGTATGTGCTGGAAGTGAATCCGCGCGCGTCGCGCACCGTGCCGTACGTGTCGAAGGCGACGGGCGTGCCGTTCGCGAAGATCGCGGCGAAGGCGATGGCGGGCATGTCGCTGCGCGAGCAGGGGCTGACCAGCGAGCCGCGCGTCGACGGTTACTTCGTCAAGGCCCCGGTCTTCCCCTTCGGCCGCTTTCCGCGCGAGGATACGGTGCTCGGCCCGGAGATGAAGTCGACCGGCGAGGTGATGGGAAGCGCGCGCACGTTCGGCGAGGCCTACGCCAAGGCGCTCCTCGGCGCCGGGACGGAGCTGCCGCTCGGCGGGACGGCGTTCATCTCCGTCAACGACAACGACAAGCGCCCCGTCGTCGTCAACCTGGCGCGCGACCTCGCGCACCTCGGCTTCCAGATCATCGCCACCATGGGAACGCGCGACTTTCTCGAGCACCACGGCGTCGCCGCGGGGCTCGCGTGGAAAGTGCACGAGAACGAGCGCCCCAACATCGTCGACCGCCTCATCAACGGCGAAGTGTCGCTGGTCATCAACACCCCGCTGGGAAAGAAGTCGTTCTACGACGACGCGTACATCCGCCGCGCCGCGCTGCAGTACGGTATCCCCTGCCTCACCACCCTCACCGCCGCCACCGCGGCCGTGCACGGCATCCGCTCCCTGCGCGAGGGGCTGACGACGATCACGTCGCTGCAGGAGCAGCACGGGATGGTCGAGAGTACGGCGCGCTAGTTAGCTGTGCGGAACGCCGCCGTCCCGGCGGCTGGACAGGCGGCGTCTCGCCGCCTTTTCGAGGACCGCAGGCGCGGGACGCCTGCGGGCCAGCCGGCGGGACGCCGGCGCTCCCACCGACTAGGCCCTCTTGATCAGCCGCAGCAGGAGGAGCAGCACCACCGCCCCCACGAAGGCGACGATGAGCGCTCCGATCAGGCCGCCCCCGGCGCTGATGCCGAGCTTGCCGAAGATCCAGCCGCCCAGCAGCGCGCCGATGACGCCGACGATCATGTCGCCGACGATGCCGAAGCCGCCGCCGCGCATGACTTTGCCGGCCAGCCAGCCGGCGATCAATCCGATGAGAAGAAACCAGATCAGGCTTTCGAGACTCATACGATCACGCTTATCCACGGCCGCGTGGCGGCCATCTCCGTCTTAAAGGCGTTCATGGCCTTGATGGTGTACTGGACGCGTTTGCCGGCGGCGGACTTGTGCACGGCGCCGGAGAGCTGGCGGTGCGGGCGGGCGGCGCCGGGGCGCCGCGAGCGAAACACGCTGGCGCCGAAGGGCGACGGCTTGTCGAATTCGATGATGATCTCGTCGATGACCACGTCCGCTCCGCCGATGTAGCGGAAGTCCCATTCAATCCCCTCGCCAACGCGCAGCTCGACTTCCAGCGGGAGGATGGAGAGGATGATGCGGCCGGCGCCGGCCTCGACGTCGACGCGCACCGGCACGGTGCGGACGGCGAACTCGGTCAGCTCGTGCGAGCCGACCAGGCGGTCGGACGACGCGGGCGGCGCGGCCACCAGCGACGGCGCCTCCGCGCGCGGCGGCGCGGGGATGAACGACGAGGAGCGCGGCTTTTCCCCCTGCGAGAACCATGCGGCGGTCGGGGGGCCGCTGGAGGTCACCCGCGGACGCGAACGGCGCTTGCGCTTCCCTTCGTCGGCGGCGGCGCCCGCGGCGCGTCCGGCCACCGCTCCGGCGGCGGCTCCCGCGGCAGCGGCCACGGCGACCCGGGCGACGGTCTTGGCTGCGGTCTTCACCTTGCCGGCGGCCGGTTTGGCCGCTGGTTTGGCTGGCTTCGCGGCCGGTTTGGCGGGTTTGGCCGGTTTCGCCGCCTTCGCGGGCGCCGGCTTCTTCTTCGGAGCCGGCTTAGTTACCTTTTTTGACGGTTTTTGGGCCGGCTTCTTCGCCGGTTTGCTGGCTGTCTTCTTTTTGGCGGGTTTCGCGGCCGGCTTCGCCTTCTTGGCCGCGGGTTTCTTCGCCTTTGGGGCCGGTTTCTTCCCCTTCACCTTCGCCATCGTCTCTCCCGTGGGACCCCTGCCTGAAAATGAATGGCGCAGTATAGCGACGCGGCCGGTAGCCGTCTAGAAAATCCCGGCTACGCTGAAACCGCCGTCGACGGCGATCACCTGCCCGGTGATGTACGAGGCGGCGGGCATGCTGAGGAAGGCGACGAGCGCCGCGACCTCCTCCGGCTCGCCGACCCGCCCCGCCGGGGTGCGGGCCAGGATCTTCTCCAGCCGCGGCGGGTCGCTCAGCACCGGCTCGGCCAGCGGGGTGCGGATGTACCACGGCGCCACGGCGTTGACGCGGATGCCGTCGCGGGCCCATTCGCCCGCCAGGCCTCGAGTCAGATGGGCGACGGCGGCCTTGGTCATGGCGTACGGCGTCCCCGTGCCGAGGTGGCGGAAGGCGGCGACGGAGACGACGTTGACGATCGACGCATCGCCGGACGCGCGCAAAAGCGGGTAGGCGAGGCGGCAGACGGCGAACACAGAGTCCATGTTCGTCTGGCGGATCAAGCTGTATTCTTCGTCACTATAGTCAGCGGTCGCCTTGCGGATGTTCGTCCCGGCGTTGTTGACCAGGATGTCGAGACGCTCGATCGATTCGAAGATTCGCGTGCGGCCGGTTTCCGACGTTACGTCCGCCGCGACTCCCCGCGCGCCGCGGCTCTCCGCCCACTGCTCGACGCGCTCGGCCGTCCGCGCCACGCCGATCACCGTGGCGCCGAAATCCAGCAACTCGTCGGCAATGGCCAAGCCGATGCCGGACGTTGCGCCTGTTACGAGCGCTGTCTTGCCTTTGAGGGTCCAACGCATGAATTTATCCTGAGCGAAGCGAAGGATCTTCGGCTCGATCAGCGCTGCCCGAGCCGAAGATCCTTCGCTTCGCTCAGGATAAACTCTGAATCTCCTCAGCAAGCACGTCCCGCAGCCTCTCGGCAACAGCCCGCGAGTCCGCCGGCCCCTCCACCATCACCCGCACCTTGTTCTCCGTTCCCGAGTAGCGCACCAGGATGCGTCCCTTTCCGGAGAGCCGCGTTTGCGCCTCGGCCAGCGCGGTCTGAAATCGCGGCAGCGATTCCAGCGGTGGCTTCGATGCGACGTTCTCATTGATGAGCACCTGCGGCACGGGCGTGAACGTCCGCAATTGCGAGAACGGCTGCTGGGCCTGGGCTAGCAGCTCGCCGATGACCAGCGCCGTGTGGATGCCGTCGCCGGTGGTGTGGCTGACGAGATCGATGATGTGCCCCGACTGCTCGCCGCCGATGACCGCGCCGCGCTCGAGCATGGTCTCCAGCACGTATTTGTCGCCAACCTGCGCCCGGCAAAGCTCGATGCCGTCCTCGGCAAGCTGCTGCTCGAAGCCGAAGTTCGACATCACCGTGGTCACCACGCAGTTGCCGCGAAGCCGCCCCTCGCGCTTCAGGCGCTGGGCCCAGAGGTAGATGATCTCGTCGCCGTCGCGCACCTTGCCGGCGTCGTCGACGAAGATGGCGCGGTCGGCGTCGCCGTCGAACGCCACGCCGAAGCTCGCCTTCTCCGCCACCACCCGCTCCGCCAGCCCTTCCGGATGCAGTGCGCCGGCGTTCTCGTTGATGTTGGTGCCGTCGGGTTTGTCGTTGATGACGATGACCTCCGCGCCGACGCGGCGGAAGACTTCCGGCGCGATGCGGTACGCCGCGCCGTGGCCGGTGTCGAGCACCACCTTTTCGCCGTGGAGCTCGATTCCGTCGGCGAGGAAGTCCTCGTACTTTTCGATGAGCTCGCGGTTCTCGCGCAGCTCCATCGGCGCGATCTCTACGTTCTGGCGGCGGATGGCGCGCATGGCGTCCTCGAGCTGCTCTTCCTCCGCGTCGGCGATCTTCATACCGTCGTGGCCGAAGATCTTCACGCCGTTGTCCTCGTACGGATTGTGCGAGGCGGAGATGGAGATCCCCGCCGCGGCGTCGGAGGTGTGGCAGAGGTAGGCGACGGCGGGCGTCGGCACCACGCCGATGAACACCGCCTCGCCGCCGCGATTACCGATGCCGGCGGCGAGGGCGCGGGCGATCTCCGGGCCCGACTCGCGGGTGTCCATGCCGAGGAGGATGCGGCCGCGCATGCGTCCGGCCAGCGCCTCGCCGAGGGCGAACATGGTCGCCGGATCGAGCGGGTACTGGTGCGCCTTGCCGCGGATTCCGTCAGTGCCGAACAGGGTTCGCATTTTTCTTCGTGGGCTGCGGCTCGGCGGTCTCGGTGAGCGGCTGCGGCCCGATCTCGGCCTCCACCGGCACGGTGACCTGCGTCGTCAACGGCTCGATCACCCGCACCAGCGACGCATCGGAAACGACCGCCACGCTCTGCGTGAACGTCTGGGTGCGGCCGGTCATGATAATCCGTTCGGTCGCCACCTCGGTCAGATTCCGGAGCTGCGACAACGGCCCGGAGATCAGCGCGTGGTTGGGGACCAGCGTCGGATCGCCCGGCGTGTAGCCCGGCGGCGGATCGCCCACCAGGAAGGGGCGGATGGCCACCACCTTCTGCCGCAGCGGCTCGACGCGGAAGCGCAGCCGCGTCGGATCCATCGACAGCACCTCGATCTGCGGCGGGACGTTGATGGCCTTCGGCAGCAGGGTGATTGTGGCGTCGCCCGGTTGCAGCCAGCTCATGTCGAGGGTGACTTCGAGGTTCTGGGACGAGAGCGAGCGGAGGTCGGACGTCCGCCCGCGGAGGCGCACGCTCACGGTGTCCAGAACCTGGTTGGTGATGACCAGATCGCGCGGCATGCGCACCAGCGACACCGGCACGGCGAAGGCGCGCTCCGACACCGGCTCGCGCCGCGGCGCGGAGACGACCACCCAGACCGTGAGGGCCAGGAAGAGCGACAGCGCCTTGAGCCAGAGGTGGTTCATCGGGGTTGCGGGGTTGCGCGGTTGCGAGGTTGCGGAGCGGTAGGTATCCAGCGTTTCGCGCCGCGAAACCGCGCAACTCCGCAACCGCGAAACCTCCTCATCGCGCCAACCGCTCCTTCATCAACACACCGAGCGTTTCCGTATCCAGATTCTCCCTCAGCACGCCCTCGCTGGCCGAGGCGATCGATCCGTTCTCCTCGGAGATGACGATCACCAGCGCGTCGCTGTCTTCGCTCAGCCCCAGCGCGGCGCGGTGGCGGGTGCCGTGCTCGAGCTTCGGCGGCGGGGTGGTGGTCAGCGGGAGGAACACCCCCGCGGCGATGATCCGATTGCCGCGCACGATCACCGCGCCGTCATGCAGCGGGCCGCGCGGGGTGAAGATGGCGATCAGCAGCTCGCTGCTGACGACCGCATCGACTGGCTTCGCCGCCTCGGCATACATCCGCAGGCTCTGCGTCCGCTCGATGGCGATCAGCGCGCCGATGTGATTCGCCGACAGGATCTGGCAGGCGTGGACGATGGCTTCCGACGCCACATCCGTCGCGGCGGGGGAGAAGAACGCCATCAGCGGATTCGACGCCATTCGCGCCAGCGCGCGGCGGATCTCGGTCTGGAAAAGCACGATGACCGCGAAGGGGAGGTAAAAAAAGATCTGCCGCGAGATCACCTCCAAAGCCGGCAGATCGAACGCGCGGGCCACGAAGAACGAGCTGGCCAGGACGACCAGCCCGATGGAGACCTGCATCGCCCGCGTGCCGCGGATCAGGGCGAGGATGCTGTAGATGATGAAGGCGACGATGACGATGTCGACCGCGTCGCGCCAGGTGAACTGGAGTTGGAGGAGGCGGTCGGTCCAGTTCATGGCAACTCTATCCTGAGCGTAGCGAAGGATCTGGTGCCCACTTGCGCTGCGCACATGGGCGCCAGATCCTTCGCTGCGCTCAGGATAAACTCGGTCACCGCCGCCGCTCCTCGATCGCCACCAGCACCTTCAGAAAATCCACCGTCTCCCTCACATCGTGCACCCGCGCCATCGCCGCGCCGGCGCGGTGCGCGGCGGCGACCGCGGCGAGCGAGCCGACCGCGCGCTGCGGTCCGGCGTCACGGCCGGTGAGATGTCCGATGAAGGCCTTGCGCGACGCGCCGATCACCAGCGGGGCGATGGCCCGGAGCTCCGCGGCGCGGGCCAGGATCTCCAGGTTGTGCTCCCACGTCTTGGCGAAGCCGATGCCGGGGTCGATGAGGATCTGCTCGACGCCCGCGCCGCGCACGTCGTCGACGATGTCCCGCAACTCCTCGGCGACCTCCGCCACCACGTCGCCGTACACCGCGAACTGCTGCATCGTCGACGGCTCGCCGCGCATGTGCATCAGGATCACCGGCACGCCGCTGCGCGCGGCGATTCCCGACATCGCGGCCGAGTAGCGCATGGCGCTGACGTCGTTGATCATGTCCGCGCCGGCGGCGATCGCTTCCTCCGCCACCGCGCCTTTGCGGGTGTCGATGGAGATGGCGATGTCGCTGCGCTGCCGGATCTGCTCGATGACCGGCACCACGCGGTCGATCTCCACCTGCGCGGCGATCGGCTCGGCGCCGGGGCGGGTCGACTCGCCGCCGACGTCGATCACCGCCGCGCCGTCCTCCTCCATCTGCATCGCCGCGTGCACCGCCTTGGCGTGATCGAAGTGCACGCCGCCGTCGGAGAAGGAATCGGGAGTGACGTTGAGGATGCCCATGACCAGCGGCGCACCGCCGAATGTGAGCGTGCGGCCGCGCGGGAGCCTCATTCGTCCCGCTCGCGGCGGATCCGCGCGCCGATCGCGTTCAGCCGCTCTTCGATGCGCTCGTAGCCGCGGTCGATCTGGTGGATGTTGTGGATCATGCTCTCGCCTTTGGCGCAGAGCGCGGCGAGCAACAGGGCCATGCCGGCGCGGATGTCGGGGCTGGAGATCTCCGCTCCGTGCAGCCGGTTGCCGCCGACGATGATGGCGCGGTGCGGGTCGCACAGAATGATCCGCGCCCCCATGGAGATCAACTTGTCGGTGAAGAAGAGGCGCGACTCGAACATCTTCTCGAAGATCATCGCCGTCCCCTCCGCCTGCGTGGCGACGACGATCATGATCGACAGCAGGTCGGCGGGGAAGAGCGGCCACGGCCCGTCGTCGATCTTCGGCACCGCCGCGCCGATGTCGTAGCGGACGCGCAGTTCCTGCTCCCGCGGCACGCGGATGTTTTCCCCCTCCACGCGAATTTCGACGCCGAGCTTCTCCAGCATGTGCCGCACCGCCATCATGTGATGCGGCACGGCGTCTTCGATCAGCAGCTCGCTGCGGGTGACGGCGGCCAGACCGATGTAGGAGCCGATCTCGATGTGATCGCTGGGGATGGTGAAGTCGCCGCCGCGCAGAGAGTCCACGCCGCGGATGCGCAGCGAGTTGGTGGCGATCCCCTCGATCTGCGCGCCGAGAAGATTGAGGAAGTGGCAGAGGTCCTGGACGTGCGGCTCCGCCGCGGCGTTGTAGATCTCGGTCTCCCCGTCGGCCAGCACCGCGGCCATGACGGCGTTCTCCGTCGCGGTGACCGAGGCCTCGTCGAGGAACATCTTCGTGCCGCGCAGCGCGCGGACGCTCATGCGGTAGTGGTGGGCGGAGACTTCGATCTGCGCGCCGAGGGCCTCGAGGGCCAGCAGGTGGGTGTCGACGCGCCGGCGGCCGATGGCGTCGCCGCCCGGCTTGGCGATCTCCGTCGCGCCGCAGCGCGCCAGAAGCGGTCCGGCCAGAAGGATCGACGCGCGGATCTTGCGCGAGAGCTCGGTGTCGGGATTCGACGAGCACTCGCCCGTCGCCTGCAGCCGGACGACGTTGGTCTCCAGCCGCTCGACCGAGACACCGATTCCGCCGAGGATCTGGAGCATGACCCGGACGTCCTGAATGTCCGGCAGGTTGCGGAGGACGATCGCGTCGTCCGTGAGCAGGCAGGCGGCGAGGATCGGCAGCGCGGCATTCTTGTTGCCGCCCGGACGGATAGTCCCCTCCAGGCGGCGGCCGCCCTCGACGATGAAGCGCTCCATGGGCATCGCGTTGGGATTGTATCTGGGGTTGCGCGGTTGCGAGGTTGCGCGGTGCTGCGCCAACGCGAACGATCGTCCTGGAAGCGGAGCGCTGCGCAACCTCGCAACCCCGAAACCCCGCAACCGCTCTGCTACCATGAATCCCGTGATCGTCGCCCCCCTCGGCTCCGGCTCCGCAGGCAACGCCTACTACTTCGAGAGCGACGGAACGAGCATCCTGGTCGACGCGGGACTGGGGCCGCTGGAGACGCGGCGGCGGCTCGAGCAGGTGGGCCGCGACATCGAAAAACTGCGCGCCATCGTCGTCACCCACGAGCACTACGACCACATCCGCGGCGCGGAGCGCATCGCGCGCAAGTACGGAATCCCCATCTATTTGACGAAGGGGACGCTCGACGCCACCGAGATCGACCGCCTCGAGACGCCGATCGTGGTGTTTCCCAACGACACGACCTTCGCCATCGGCGAGCTGAACATCCACGCCCGGCGCACGCTGCACGACGCCGCCGACCCGGCCTGCTTCGTCATCGAGGCCCGCGACGGCACGCGAATCGGCATCGCCAGCGACCTCGGATACGCCGACGATCCCGTCGTCCAGCACCTCCGCCACTGCGACGGCCTCCTCTTCGAGTCGAACCACGACCTCGACATGCTGCGGATGGGGACGTACCCCTGGTCGCTCAAGCGCCGCATCATGTCGCGCTTCGGCCATCTGTCGAACGACGACTCCATGCTCGCGGTGCAGCGGATGATCGGGGCCGATCTCAAGACCCTCTGCATGATCCACCTGTCGCAGAAGAACAACCACGAGTCGATCGTGCGCGACATGGCCAACCGGATCATCAAGCGCACCGGCGCGCAGCTCGAGCTGTCCATCGCCCAGCAGTTCCAGGCCACGGGCCTCTTCGACATCAAGCGCCGCGGCGCTCCCCGCCCGGCGATGCCGCCGCGCAACGTGCAGATGGCGTTGTTCTAACGCGCCGTCACAGCCCGCGCACTTGAACCGCGGCCAGAAGAAGGCCGAATCCGATGATCCACGACCATTGCGCGATGTCACCTCGGACATGGAACACTCCGAAGTGAGCAAGCAGTGCGATGAGATACAGGACGAGACAAATCACCCAGATGATCTGTTTCGGAGCCTTTCCTCCTCCTCGTGCCATGGAGCCCTCCTAACGTTTCGGTTGCAGAACTGTATCTCAGGTGCGGCGGACGCGAACTACGGATTCACACCCGTACCGTCCTTGCCTTTTCGTGCCTTGGCCCGGATGCCGAGCCCGAGGATGAACCAGACGATTGCCACGCAGAAGAACACGACGTTCAGCGAGCCACCTTTGATGAGGGGAATGACCGCAGCGACCACGGACATCGCGGCGGCGAGGAAGAACATCCAGGGAATGAGAGCCTGTTCCTTCATAGTGCTGCATCTCCAAATCTCATAGGTTCACCCGCGTCATATCGGGATAGCGGTCACCTACCGCCGCGCCGACCGGCGCCGCGGTGGCGATCTGCGCGAGATCGTCTTCGGATAGCACAATGTCGACGGCTGCGGCGTTCTCTTCGAGATGCTCGACGCGGCGGCTGCCGGGGATGGGGACGACGTCGTCGCCTTGTGCGAGCACCCAGGCGATGGCCAGTTGTGCCGGGGTGACGCCTTTCTCGCGCGCCAGCTCCTCGATTCGGGCGACCAGATCGAGGTTGCGCTGAAAGTTCGCCCCCTGGAAGCGCGGGTTGTTGCGGCGGTAGTCGTCGGGCTCCAGATCGTCGACGGACTTGATGCGGCCGGAGAGGAAGCCGCGGCCGATGGGCGAATAGGCGACGAAGCCGATGCCGAGCTCGCGGAGGGTCGGCAGGATCTCCTCCTCCGGCTCGCGCGACCAGAGCGAGTACTCCGTCTGCAGCACGGTCACGGGATGTACCGCATGCGCGCGGCGGATCGTGCGCGGCGCGGCCTCGGAGAGGCCGATGTGGCGGACCTTGCCGGCGCGCACCAGATCGGCCATCGCGCCGACGGTTTCCTCGATGGGCGTCTTCACGTCGACGCGGTGCTGATAGTAGAGATCGATGCGGTCGACCCCGAGCCGTTTCAGCGATCCGTCGCACGCGGCGCGGACGTACTCCGGCCGCCCGTTGATCCCCACCCAGCTTCCGTCGGGGTTGCGCTCGTTGCCGAACTTCGTGGCCAGCACCACCTCGTCACGGCGATCGCGGATGGCGCGGCCGACGAGCTGCTCGTTGGTGAACGGGCCGTACATGTCGGCGGTGTCGAGGAAGTTCACGCCGAGGTCGAGCGCGCGCCGGATGGTGGCGATGGACTGCGCGTCGTCGTGGGAGCCGTAGAACTCCGACATCCCCATGCAGCCCAGTCCGATGGCGGAGACTTCGAGGGATGCCAGTTTTCGATGCTTCACGTCGTTTCCTGATTCCTCAGCGCTTCCTCGATCGTACCCTCGTCCCCCTCCGCCTTTTCCGGTTTCCGGTCGCTGAGGTGGCGCGGTTCGGGCGCCACCTCACGGCGGTCGTCGTCTTTCGGTTCTACGCGGGACATGAGATCGGCCTCCTGACCAGCGGGCGTGCAAGCCGCACGCCGCGGTGGCCCGGAGCGCCGCCGTCCCGGCGGCTGGACCGGCGGCGTCCTCGCCGCCGGTTTGGGGGCGGCGGGACGCCGCCCAGCCAGCCGGCGGGACGCCGGCGCTCCTCAGTCGCTGATGATGACCGTCTTGCGCAGCCACGTCCGGTCCGTGAGTTGGCGGACGATGAACTCGGCGACGTCGGCGCGGGAGATCTTCGCTGCGCTGGTCAGCGGGAGGCGTTCGCCGGCGCGATAGCGGTCGCTGCGCGGCCCGTTCGTGAGCATGACGGGATAGACGAGGGTCCAATCGAGGCTGCTGCGGCGGACGTACTCGTCGGCGGCCGCCTTGTCTCGAAACAATCCGCGCAGCAGCGTCCGGCCGAAGATCTTCGGCAGCAGCGGTGCGTCGCGCAGCGTCTCGCCGACGCCGAATGCCGAGGTGACGATGAACCGCCGCACGCCCTCCCGTTCCAGCACCGGGACGATGACGCGCATGGCACTGGACATCAGGTTCTGCGAGCGGAACGACAGACCGCGCCCCAGCGCGCTGATCGCCGCGTCCTGCCCGCGAACGGCACGCGCCACGGCGTCGGCGTCTTCGGTCACATCGCCGTTCGCATCTCGCGTGAAGGCGGTGACCTCGTGCCCCGCGGCACGCGCCTGCTCCACCACCTGCCGCCCCGTCCCGCCCGTGGCTCCGAAAACGAGGACCTTCATGCGGGGAGTCTAGCGGGAATCAACCGTGGCGGACTGGAGTTGACAAGTTCGGCTGAATGAATAAAAATTCGAACCAATGAATATTCATGCACACGGCGACATCCTGCGGCGGCGCGACGAGATCCTCCGGATCATCGGCCAGCAGAGCGTCCATTCGCAGGACGAGCTCCTCGCCGTGCTGCGCAAGCACGGCGTCCGCGTGACTCAGCCCACCCTCTCCCGCGACCTGCGCGAGCTCGGCGTGGCCAAGAGCCCCAACGGCTACGTCGCCCCGGGCGACCTCGCCGCCGTCACCCCCATCGCCGCCTTCACCCCCCGCGAATTGCGCGAGGAGCGCCTCGAGCAGCTCGTGCGCGACAACGTCCTCTCCTCCGAGGCGGCGGGGAACATGGTGGTGATCAAGACCCCCACCGCCGCCGCGCAGCCGGTGGCCAGCGCCATGGACACCGCCGACCTCGACGACGTCCTCGGCACCGTCGGCGGCGACGACACCATCTTCGTGGCCCTCCGCTCCCCCTCGGCCGCCGCCTCTTTCGCCCGACGGCTCCAGACCATCGCCGGCATCACGCCGGCCAGGCGGCACGCACGATAATGACTACCCGCGTCGCAATCGTCGGAGCCACCGGCTACGCCGGCTCCGAGCTGACGGCAATCCTCGCGAAGCATCCCGAGGTCGAGCTGGTCGGACTCTATTCGTCGCGCGGCGGCATGCGCGGCGAGATCGCCCCGAACCTCCCGCACCTCATCGCCGAGCCGTTCGACCTCGAGGCTATGGTGGCGAAGAATCCCGAGATCGTCTTCCTGGCCACGCCGAACGAAGTCTCCGCCGAGCTGGCGCCCGAGCTCCTCGACCGCGGCATGCGGGTCATCGACCTGTCCGGCGCCTTCCGCCTCGACGATCCGGCGCTGTATCCGAGCTGGTACGGCTTCGAGCACGCGCATCCCGCGCTGCTGGAGAGCGCCGTCTACGGCCTCACCGAGTGGTGCAACGGCGAGCTGCGAAACGCCAAACTCGTCGCCAACCCCGGCTGCTACCCGACGTCGATCCTCCTCGCGCTGCGGCCGCTGATCTACGCCATCGACCGCGAGCAGCCGGTGATCTGCGACTCCAAGAGCGGCGTCTCCGGCGCCGGCAAGAAGGCCGACCTGCAGTGGTCGTTCGCCGAGCTGTTCGGAAACTTCAAGGCGTACGGCGTCGGCAACCACCGCCACGAGCCGGAGATCCGCCAGCAGCTTCACCTCGGCGATCGCGCGCCGCTGGTTTTCGTCCCGCACCTGCTGCCGACGGTGCGCGGCCTCCTGTCGACGATCCACGTCGGTTTCCTGCACGCCATGACCGAGCAGCAGGTCGCCGAGGCCTACACCCGCGCCTACGCCAACGCGCCGTTCGTGCGCGTCCTGCCTGCGGGCCAGCTCCCGGAGCTGAAGAGCGTCGTGAACACCCCGCGCGCAGAGATCGGATTCACGCTGCTGCAGGGCGGGCGGCGGGCGGTGATCGTGTCGGTGATCGACAACCTCCTCAAAGGCGCCGCGTCGCAGGCCGTTCAGAACTTCAATCGGATGATGGGCTTCAAGGAGACGGAGGCGCTGACGTGAAGGTAGTCAAGCTCGGAGGCAGCCTCCTCGAAGACGAGACCCGCCGCGCGGCCGCGCTCCGCGGCATCGCCAAGCAGTGGAAGCGCGGCGAGCCGATCGTGCTGGTGCACGGCGGCGGCAAGCATGTCGACGCCAAGCTCGCCTCCCTCGGCATCCCGAAGCGGACGCACGCCGGGCTGCGGATCACCGACGACGCCACGCTCGATGTCGTGGTCTCCGTCCTCGCCGGCAGCGTGAACAAGATGATCGTCAGCGAGCTGGCGGCGATGCACTTGCGCGCCGCGGGCATCAGCGGATCGGACGCCTCGACGCTGGTGGCCGAGGTGCACGAGCCGGTCGACGGCGTCGACCTCGGCCACGTGGGCCGCGTCCGCAGCGCGAACGGGATGCTCATCCGGGCCATGCTGAGCTGCCGGATCCTGCCGGTGGTCTCGTCGATCGCCGAGGGGCCGAACGGCAGCCTGTTGAACGTGAATGCCGACACCGCGGCGGCCGCGCTGGCGGCGGCGCTCGGTGCGGAGTCGCTGGTGTTCATCACCGACGTCGCCGGCCTGCTCGACGGCAGCGGCAACATCGTGCGCGAGCTCGGGCCGGCCGAGGCCGAGGCGCTGCTGAACAGCGACGTGGTCAGCGGCGGGATGCGTCCGAAGTTGCTGGCCGCGCTGCATGCGCTGGGGTCGGGCGTGCGGCGGATCACGATCGGAGAAGAAGGAGGGACGTCGCTGGTCGCGGCGTAGTTGCAGGTTCTCCGCGACTCCGCGTGAGAACCGTTTCACGCGGAGACGCGGAAAACCTGCAACTGGCAATCTGGCAACGGAGAACGAACATGTTGCTTCACGATGAATCCCCCACCGCCGTCGAGGAGCGCGAGAAGTCCTTCCTCCTCGGCACCTACGCGCGGACGCCGTTCCATCCGCGGAGCGGCAAAGGCGCGAAGCTCGTCGACGCCGACGGCCGCGTCTACTGGGACCTCCTGGGCGGCATCGCCGTCAACGTCCTCGGGCATCGCCACCCGCGGCTGATCAAGGCGCTGCGCGACGAATCCACCGCGCTGCTGCACGTCTCCAACCTCTACTACCACCCCACGCAGGGGCTGCTCGCGGAGCGCCTGGTGCGCGCCTCGGGCCTGCTGCGCGCGTTCTTCTGCAACAGCGGCACGGAGGCCAACGAGGCGGCGCTGAAGTTCGCGCGGCTGGCGAACCCGGGGAAGAGCGACGTCGTCGCCCTGCGCGAGAGCTTCCACGGACGGACCATCGGATCGCTGTCGCTCACCGGCCACGACGCCTATCGCACGCCGTTCGAGCCGCTGATGTCGGGCGTGACCTTCATCGAGCCGAACGACGTCGCCGCGCTCGAGGCGGCGGTTACGCAGAAAACGTCGGCGATCTTCCTCGAGCCGGTGATGGGGGAGGGGGGGATCATCCCGCTCTCGCACGAGTTTCTCGCCGCGGCGCGCAAAGCCGCCGACCGCACCGGCGCGATCCTAATCTTCGACGAGATCCAGTGCGGTCTCGGCCGCACCGGAACGCTCTTCGCGTTCCAGCAGAGCGGCGTCGTTCCCGACATCGTCACCCTTGCAAAACCGCTCGGCGGTGGGTTGCCGCTGGGCGCCGTGCTGACCGGAGAGGCGATCGAAGGCGTAGTAAAGCCTGGTCACCACGGCACGACGTTTGGCGGCAACCCGGTGGCGTGCCGTCTCGGCCTCGCCGTCCTCGAAGAGATCGAGAAGGCGGCGCTGCTGCCGCGCATCAACGCGTACGGCGAGTGGTTCGGGCAGCAGTTGCGCGCGCTGCAGGCGCGCGTGCCGTCGATCGTGGAGATCCGCGGCTCCGGCTTCATGTGGGGCATCGAATTCAACCGCCCGGCGAAGGCCATCGCCCAGGAGCTGCTGGCGAAGGGCTTCGTGGTCGGCACGGCGCGGGAGAACGTCCTGCGCCTGCTGCCGCCGTACGTGACGCCGAAGAAGGCATTCGTCGAATTCATCGCCGCGCTGGAGAGCGTCCTCGCGGCCTCGCAGGAGAAGGCAGCATGAAGAACACCATCAAGAAAGTCGCCCTCGCCTACTCGGGCGGCCTCGACACCTCGGTCATCATCCCGTGGCTGAAGGAGAACTACGGCTGCGACGTGGTCGCCGTGGCCGTCGACGTCGGGCAGGCCGAGGAGACTTCCGGGCTGGCGGAGAAGGCCTATCGCACCGGCGCGTGCGACTTCCATCTCATCGATGCCAGGGAAGAGTTCGCAAAGGACTATATTTTTCCTGTACTGAAAGCAGGAGCAATTTACGAGAAGGATTATCTTCTCGGCACCGCCACCGCCCGCCCCCTGATCGCCCGCAAGCAGGTGGAGATCGCTCTCGCCACCGGCTGCGACGCCCTGGCCCACGGCTGCACCGGCAAGGGCAACGATCAGGTGCGCTTCGAGCTGGCCTATCAGGCGCTGGCGCCGGAGCTGAAGGTCATCGCTCCGTGGCGGGAGTGGGACATCGTCTCCCGTGAGGACGCCATCGACTACGCGTCGGCGCGCGGCATCCCCGTCGCGGTGACGAAGAAGGATCCGTACTCGCGCGACCGCAACCTCTGGCACCTCTCGCACGAGGGCGGCCCGCTCGAGGACCCGGCGTTCGAGCCGGAAGCGTCGATGTTCAAGCTGACCGTCGACCCGACCCTCGCGCCGGACGAGCCGGAGAAGGTGACCATCGAGTTCGAGGCCGGCGTTCCCGTCGCCGTCAACGGCGAGGAGCTGTCGCCCGCGGCGCTGGTGGAGAGGCTCAACGCCATCGGCGGCCGGCACGGCGTCGGCCGCGTCGACCTGGTCGAGAACCGCCTGGTGGGCATCAAGTCGCGCGGCGTGTACGAGACGCCCGGCGGCACGATGCTGGTCACCGCACTCAAGGCGATCGAGTCGATCACCCTCGACCGCGAGTCGTCGCACGAGAAGGAGCGCATCGCCACGCGGTACGCGGAGCTCGTCTACTTCGGGCAGTGGTTCTCGCCGCTGAAGGAAGCGTACGACGCGTTCGTGGACAAGATCGCGGAGAACGTCACCGGCAGCGTAACCCTCAAGCTGTACAAGGGGAGCGCGCTGGTGGTGTCGCGCACGTCGCCGTATTCGATGTACTCGGAGGCGCTGGCGAGCTTCAACATGACCGGCTACGATGCGCGCGACGCGGCGGGCTTCATCCGGCTGTTCGGTTTGCAGACGCGGGGACGGAAGCGGCTGGGGCCCGTCGGTGTCATTCCGAGCCGCGAAGACGGCGAGGAATCCCCCGCCGATGAGCGGGAAGCGCACGAGCGGACGGGATCCCTCCCCCTCGCTTCGCTCGGGGTCGGGATGACACGGCGTTGACGCCCAAACTGTGGGGCGGCCGGTTCGAGGCCGAGCCGTCGGAGCTGCTCCGCCGGCTCAACGACTCGTTCGCCTTCGACCGCGAGCTGTTCGCCGAGGACATCGAGGGCTCCGTCGCCTGGGCCCGTGCCCTCGGCGACGCCGGCGTCCTGACGCCGTCCGAGGCGCAGACCATCGTCGAAGGACTGACTCGCATCGCCGCGCCTGCGAATTCCGATCACGAAGACGTCCACACCTACGTCGAGTCGAAGCTCTACGAAGAAATCGGCGACCTCGCCGGCAAGCTGCACACCGGCCGCTCGCGCAACGATCAAGTGGCCACCGATCTGCGCCTCTGGCTGAAGAAGGCGGCATCCGAGGCCATCGATCTGGCGAACGCGCTCGCAAAAACGCTGGCGACGCGCGCCGCTGACGAGGCGGCGACGCCGATGCCCGGCTACACGCACCTCAAACAGGCCGAGCCGGTGACGTTCGGACACTGGTGCCTGGCGTACGCGGAGATGCTGCTGCGCGACCGCGCGCGCTTCTCGGACGCCATCGAGCGCGGCGACGAATGCCCGCTCGGCTGCGGCGCGCTGGCCGGCACGCCCCTCCCGATCGATCGAGCCAAGCTGGCCAAGTTGCTCGGCTTCGCGCGTCCGTCGGCGAACTCGCTCGACGCGGTGAGCGACCGCGACTTCGCGCTCGACTACCTCTTCGCCGCGTCGGCGATGCTGATGCACCTCTCGCGGCTGGCCGAGGACTTGATCTTCTACACCAGCGACGAGGTGGCGTTCGCCGAGCTGCCCGACGCGCTGGCCACCGGCTCGTCGCGCATGCCGCAGAAGAAGAACCCCGACGTCCTGGAGCTGGTGCGCGGCCACGCCGGCCGCGCAATCGGCGAGCTGACGGGATTCCTGGCCATCATGAAGGCGCTGCCGCTGGCGTACGACAAGGACCTGCAGCTCGACAAGGAGCCGCTGTTCCGCACCCGCGCCACGCTCGGCGCCGTGCTCCCCGCGCTCGACGCACTGCTCGAAGGACTGAAGCTCGACCGCGAGCGGATGCGCGCCGCCGCATCCAGCCCGCTGCTCATGGCCACCGACGCCGCCGACGAGCTGGCGGCGAAGGGTATCCCCTTCCGCGAAGCCCACGACATCGTCAGCCGCGAGCGCCAGCACTCCAAGCGCACCGTCGATGAGGTGCTGGCAAAGAAGAGCGCCCTCGGCGGCACCGCTCCCGAGCGCGTTCGCGAAGCTGCCGCGCGCGTCCTGGGTGTCATCCCGAGCCGCGAAGACGGCGAGGGATCCCCTCCCCACAAGCCATGAAACTGCCGAAGGGTTTCCTCGCCTCCGGCGTCCGCGCCGGAATCCGAAAAAAGCGCCCCGACCTCGGCCTGATCGTGGCGCCCGACGGCGCGAGCGCCGCCGCGGTCTTTACCCAGAACAGGTTCCAGGCCGCGCCGGTGCTTCTCTCGAAGACCGCGCTGAAGAAGAGCGGCGGCAAGGTGCGGGTGGTGGTGGTCAACGCTGGCTGCGCGAACGCAGTCACAGGCCGCGAAGGCCTCGACGCCGCGCGCCGCGTGCGCGCCCGCGCCGCCGAGCTGCTGCACTGCAACGAGAGCGAGATCTTCCTCGCCTCCACCGGCGTCATCGGCGTCGTCCTTCCGGACAAAAAAGTGCGCGCCGCGCTCCCCGCCGCGGTCACCCGCCTCTCGCCGGGTGGCATCGACGCGCTCTCGCACGCCATCCTCACCACCGACGTCGGCCCGAAGATCGCCCAGGCCACCTTCACCCTCGGCGGCGCGCGCGGCCGCATCGTCGGCGTGGCCAAAGGCGCGGGGATGATCCACCCCAACATGGCCACCATGCTCGGCTTCGTGATGACCGACGCAGCCCTCGACCCCGCGACCCTGCAGCGCGCGCTCGCCGAAGCGGTCGCCCAAAGCTTCAACGCCATTTCGGTGGACGGCGACACCTCGACGAACGACACCGTGCTGCTGATGGCCTCGGGCAAACTGTCATCGAGTGCCAAACTGCAATCGAGTGCCCCTCTCCCGCTTGCGGGAGAGGGTGGCCGAAGGCCGGGTGAGGGCCGGGCCGATTTTCAGAGAGCCCTCAACAAAGTCTGCCGCGACCTGGCCTGGATGATCGTGCGCGACGGCGAAGGCGCCACGCGGGTGATGGAGCTGGAAGTGCGCGGCGCGCGGAGCGAGCGCGACGCCCGCCTCGCCGCCCACGCCGTGGCCACCTCCCCGCTGGTAAAGACCGCCCTGCACGGCGGCGACCCGAACTGGGGCCGCATCCTCGCCGCGCTCGGCCGCAGCGGCGCGCGCTTCTCCATCCGCCGCGTCTCGCTCGCCGCCGGCCCGGTGACGCTCGTGGCCAACGGCGAGCCGGCCAAATATCGCGAAAAGGACGCCGCCCGCGTCTTCGCCCGCGAGCGCGTCCCCATCACGCTCGACCTCGGCGGCGGCACCGCCCGCGCCACCCTCCTCGCATGCGATCTCGGCCACGACTACGTGTCGATCAACGCGGACTACCGGTCGTAAAGGATCGAGAGCGCCTGATCGCGGCGCCTCCACGCGTTGTAGATGATTTGACAGACCAACACATCCGAGGGAGCCTCGGCACCGGGCGAGGATCAACAAATCAGCCGGCTGCCATACGCTGCGGCACTCGTTCGCCGCGCATCTGCTCGAGGACGGCTACGACATCGGGACGATTCAAGAGCTGCTCGGGCACGCCGACGTGCAGACGACGATGATCTACACCCACGTGCTGAACAGCGTTGGCGGGCGCAGGGTTCGAAGTCCGCTGGAGACGCTGTGAAGACGTCGACGGGTCGAAGCCGTTCGGCCGATCGCGGCGGGAATAGGCCGAATCCAAGATCGGCCTATCGCAACCCATCTGCACATCTAGGCCGATCGGCCGCGACGGCCTCGAAGTGCGCAAGACGCGCTAAGATGCGTCCGGCCCATGAGTTGACAGCAGGCACGCACGCGACGATTCAATCCGTGTTTGGTCGGCATGGTTGGTATGTCTAATCAGCTCAGGGACAAGTTAGCCGGCGCTGAAAGACATGCGCGAGTCCAGTACGCCAGATCGTGACAGCGACTTCGACGTGGAACGGTACGTCGACGAAATGACTGCGCTTCGGAAAGATCAGGAGCGACGGCGGAAGCGCGAGGAGCAACTCCCGACCAGACGGCTGGCTATAGCAACATCGCTGAGTCTGATCTGGACCCCTTCCGTCATCTTCGCGGTGTATGCGATTCGCTGGTCGTCCGGCCTCCCAGAACTCGCTGAAGAAGGCATACGTCGCTTCCAAGCATGGCCATGGCTAGTCGGTTCACTGGTGCTCACGGCGTACTCGTTGTTTTACGGAATCGCCGCTTCCCTCGCCGGTCGCGAGAACGCTGAGTCTCATAAGGTTGCGATCGGGAGCTTTTATGGTTTTTGGGTCTGCCTGCCGATGTTCCTGATGTATCCCGGTACAAAACGCCTCGGCCTCTGGAGCGACGGTTACGGCATCTGGGCGTTCGTCCTCATCGGCCTCGGGCAGACTGTGTATGCCTGGTGTGTCAGCCGCGTCGCAGAGACGATCACGAAGCGCGCCGGCTAACTCGCAGCTCCAGCGGACTTCGGCCCGCTCGCTGGTATCCTTGGTTTCACGTTCAGCGCGGCGGGCCGAAGCCGCTGAGCTGTGAACGTTAGGCGGCTCCGAACACACATGATTCTTAACGAAATCGCCGGCGCTCTGTCGGCCGCGCTCGCGATCTTTGGCGTTGTCTGGGCGTTGTCCGAGGCTGTGTACGCGCACGCGAGCGAACACTGGCCGCGAACGCTCGGTAGCATCGTGACATCAGGCGTATCTGTTGAGCATGACGTAGACGGTCGAATGTACGCCGCCGACATCCGCTATCGGTACGTCGTGGACGGCAATGAATACACGTGCGACCGCGTTCGTTTTGGTGGTTTTTGGTCGTTTGCGTGGCGTAGACCTGCCGACACCTTGACAAAGCGCTTTCCGGTCGGCGCCCCCGTTACGGTTGCCTACGACCCCGCGAAACCTTCGCGTGGGGTGCTCGAACCAGGCCTGGGCGGGCAGGCGTACCTAAACGTTCTGATCTTTGCCCTATTTGTTGCGATCGGTTTGGCGATGGTGGCCGCCGCCTAACTTCGGCGCTGCAGCGGACTTCGGCCCGTCGCCTGCTACTATTCCTTCACGTTCGCAGCGGGCCGAAGCCGCTGAGCTTTGAACGTTAGGACCCGGCGCGTCGCGAAGCAAATGCGAGAAGGAATGACGATGGTAATGGAAGCAGTGCTGTCCCGGACCGACTTTAGGCATGCCACCCGCGTGTTGCTCGCGGATGGATGGCACGAGATTACAGGCTTACGGTGGGTGGAACCGTATCGGGATGGTGCGAGCCCGGATCAGGGGGTGGCATCTGACTGGGTCTACTGGTGGGAGAAGGTGGACCGCGAGACGCACACGGTGTTTGCACCGACGTCGAGCATTCTGGCCTTCGCTTTTGGCCACGACGACCGTCCTGTGCCGAGCGTCCTGTAGCGGGTCGCTTTCGCCGAAAACGGGTCCTAACTCGGCGGTGGAGCCGACTTCGGCCCAGCATCTGATACGTTTACTTTTACGTTCCTCGCGTGGGCCGAAGCGGCTCACCTGGAGACGTTGGGCGGACAGAATCTACCGTCAGTAGATTTGAATCAGCGTTCGGTAGAATGCCGGTATGCACCCCAGCAGACCGATGCGCGTTCTCGAGGAACCGCTCAGGCTCGACAACGAGACGTGTCCGTATTGCGGAGTTCTTCTCGATCCCGCGACGGCAACGCGCGACCACGTCGTGGGTCGTCGGTTTGTACCGAAGGGCAAACTCGACCGCTGCTGGAACGTGATCCTGGGCGCTTGTCAGCCGTGCAACAACCGAAAGTCTGACCTCGAAAACGACATATCCGCAATCACGATGCAGCCTGATCCCACAGGTCGATTTGCTCGGCCTGATCCAGTTCTTACCGCTGAAGCGCGCCGCAAAGGGCTAAACAGTCTTAGCCGTCGCACTCGAAAACCAGTCGGGCAAAGTTCGGAAGAGATTACGATCAAGGGTTCTCTCGGGTCAGGATCCACTTTCTCATTCACCGCGACCGCACCGCCTCAGCTAGATGAGTCGCGGGTCTGGGAATTGGCGCGGTTTCATGTTGCTGGGCTCTTCTACACGATCACCTACAACGAGTCTACGAGGCGCGGCGGCTTTTGGCCCGGCGGGTTCTTTCCTCTCATGATGTCGTTGCGCGGCGATTGGGGTAATCCCGTCCAATTGGCATTCATGCGAATGGTAGATCCCTGGCTGCCGAGAATCATTGGATCCACGGCCGATCACTATTTTCTTGTCGCTGTGCGCCGCCATCCTGAGGAAGAGCTGTGGTCGTGGGCTGTAGAGTGGAACGACAATCTTCGTGCTATCGGCTTCTTCGGCAACGAGCAAGTAGCTAGAAGGCTTGCGTCCGAACTCCCGGAACTTGAAATGCACATTCTCGGCTATCACGACAAAGGCGTGTATCGCGGGCGCAGCGAAATCGCACTCAGCGCAGAAGACGACATCATGTTCCGCGATGCACCTGCTGAGTGACGGGTCTGCCGCCCAACTCTCCGCTCGAGCGGACTTCGGCCCGCGGGTCTGCTAGGCTACCTTGCAAGAGCTGCGAGCGGGCCGAAGCCGCTCAGCTCAAAACGTTAGGCAGCATCGCAACTCAATTAGGAGGAGGAACATGCGAACATTCGCACAAAAGCAGAATCAACCTCAAAAGCCAGTATCCTCCAGCCTTGCTCGGCCTAACCTGGCAACGCTTGGGCCAACTCATCGCGAGCATCCTATCCTCCATTTGCAGCGCGCAATTGGTAATCAAACACTGCAACGGATGTTGCAGACTCATGCTGAAGAACCCGATGTCGGATGGACCGCTGCGGCATCACCTCGCTTCGGACACGATTTTAGCCAGATTCCCATACATCCTCCTACAGCAGGAGCGATACAGACGAAACTGGCGATCAATAAGCCTGGAGACGAATATGAGCAGGAAGCAGACCGCATCGCTGAGCAAGTGATGCGCACGCCAAATCCCCAGCTCCGGACGGAGCAGCCGGGACGAGAACATGAGAGCTTACAGACAAAGCGCGTCCAAGCCAGCGATACGAGACAGGTTGCAGCACCGCCCATCGTCCACGAAGTATTGCACTCACCCGGTCGACTTCTCGATCCGGCGACTCGCAACTTCATGGAGCCCCGTTTTGAGCGCGATTTCGGCGGAGTACGCGTGCACACTGATCCGCAGGCGGGGCGATCAGCCCAGGCAGTGCAGGCGCAGGCCTACACGGTGGGCCGGGACATAGTATTCGGGGCGGGCCAGTACAGTCCCGCCACCTCGGGCGGACAGTCGTTGCTGGCGCATGAGCTTGCACATACCCTCCAAAGCGCGACGTCATCCCCGACCCTTCGGCGGAAGCCGGACGACGGCAAGGCCACGAAGCCCTCCAAGTCCGAGCCTCCTGACAAAAAGGCCGACACGGTAGTGGAGATTCAGCTCTCGCCGTGGGTAAACAAGGCCTGGTTCACCACTTCTGAGCTCCTGTTGGATCGTGAGTTGTCCCCGCTTTTGTTTAAGGACGGAAAGGTCCCGCCTGGGTTCACGCTGGCAGCGGTAACGGACTCGCTCGTAACGAACAAGTGGGTTCTCACAGGCCCAGAGGGCCAGGATATTTCTTCTGTTTCCAGCCCGTTCAACGAACGTTTCGCGAATCAATTGGCTGATGAACGCGCCAGGCAGCAAGCACTCGAGCAAAAACAATCAGCGGTAATGAATGATGCATCGGTTCGCGAAGCACGGGCGCGTTTCCGAGCACGGCATGACGGTCACAGCGTAAAGGTGCTGGACAATATTGATGCCGCGCTCATACGCGTGACACGAAACAATCCGAATCTTCTGATTGCGTACTACGATTATTACGCGGATGCCAAACTTACTGATGAGATCGAGAAGAAGAAAGATACGGGAGCAACAGCGTCTGGCGATACCGATATCAACCCTCGTGTGTTAGGGCTCGATTCGGTATTCCCCACGAGTGACCCGTATAGCCTTCTCGGTGGAACATTGATTCATGAATACGTGCACACTCCTCAAGGACCCAGAGGGTATCCACATGAGCAAGTGCCAAAAGAAGCCAAGGCGTACGGGGTCGAACTCGTCCTCGCCGAACACATGGGTGACAAGAAGAGGGTGGACTTCATTAATGCGAGGTACACAAACGATATCATGGACCAAAAGTTTGGGGGCGATAAGATCTTCCTCGCCAGGCAAAACACGATGCGGGCGTTGTACAAAGTGATCGATTCCGGCCGGACGGAGATCGACGCACGGATAGCCGGAGACATCTCTGCCGAGGAGGCAAGACGGATGAGCGTCGAGTTCATCTCGAGAAACGAAGAGGATTATGGAACGAGGCTGAAAGACTTTATCTCTAAGCATTCTCCATGAACTCTCGAGTGTGCTAAACCCCGGCGCGCCGCCTAACAACGGCATGCACCCGACCGCGAATAGCGCGGCTTTCATCCGCGAATTGAAAGATAGGGGTCAGGTCTTGAATGGTGCATGTTGCGGCAGGCCGAAGTCAGGGGCAACTGCAAGACAACCCGCCTAACCAAGGCCTGCAGCCGACGCCTGCCAGCCTCCGCTCGTCCCTCGCTGCGGCTGGCAGGCGCGGCTGAGGCCCAGCGTTAGACCGCCGATGGCAAAGACCCGAGTGGCTGTCCCTGAAACTCTCCGCTTGGACGTGATTGGCAACGCCAACAATCGGTGTTGCGTTTGCCAGACGCCGTTTATCCAAATTCATCACATCGACTCCGACCCGTCGAACAACGACCCCGGAAACCTTGCCCCACTCTGTCCGAACTGCCACAACCAGGCACACGTAACAGGCAACATCACCCTGAGCCTGTCCGCAAGCCGAATCACCGCTCTTCGCGACCGGTGGTATCGATACTGTGAGCAGAGAAAAGATGGTGCGGGCGTCGGTCCCAACGCCATTCTCAAGCTGAAGAACTTCGTGCGCGCATCGCAGCTGGCCGAGTACGGATGGGCGACGACCTTTGCCTCCGTCGACCTTGCCTACAAGTCGATGAAACGGGACGACATCATCGATCATGTCTTCGCTACGACCAATCGCGACGACCTTGTGACTTACCTCGCAACGGTCAAACAGATGTACCAGGTGAGCAGGCGAGGCGCCGATGTCGTCCGGCAGTTCGAACCTGTGTGCCATGCGTTCGGAATCGGCTACGAGGAACTCGAGTAGATCGCAAAGGCAAACACACGTGAACGGTCTAACTCTGCTCCAGCCGACCGGAACCGCCGCACCAGCATCGTGGGTGCTACAGTAGCGCGTGCGGTTCCGGCGGCTGAGCGTTGGGCCGTTAGCCGGACCTGGATCACGCTTCATCGAAGCCAGACCGTCCGTTTTTCCGGCCCCGGCTTTGAACCGACCGCTCGTACCGATTGTCCCGCTTTGTCGTGACTAATCCTGCTACGATATCCGCATATTGGTTCGAAACGCAGTTTAAACCGGTCAAAATGTCGATAGACGAGCTCGTTCAGGGTCACGGCCCAGACAACTGGCAGAGTGAGATCTCCGCCGAGAGACTTGAAGGCCTCCTCAAATCAGGCGCATCAACTCGACTCATCGTCATGACCGGCGACATCAGGTCTTCTACCTTCATCATGAAGGAGTCCATTGATTTTCGTCAATTTGCAACCCTAGTGAATGTCCTCGTCGCTACCGTCAGCAAAAACCTTCGCCGTTATCGCGGCTGGTTCGACAAGTTCACCGGTGACGGCTTCCTCGCGTATTGGGTACTTGGCGATAGGCACGAAACCGACTATTTGGCTGAGGTCGTTTCTATGAGCCGAGTGATTGTCAATGCCTTCACCGACAAAGTAGAGCCGGGCCTGCGTCGGAACGCTCGGAATTTCCCCGAGCGCTCAGGCCTATCGATTGGTCTCGATAGCGGTCCAGGCTACTTCGCAGAAGTGGCAGGTCAGCTCACCGTAGTCGGGCCGCCGGTCGTCGGCGCGGTCAGAATGGTCGGCGCGGCAGAGCCACGTGAGATCATCGCAAACGTGCATATTGGCGAACGATGGCTGGAAACGCCGGATCTGCTCCGAGAGACCGACGTCGAGATCATTGCCGACGTGCGAGCAACGAAGGAGTATCCCAAGGGCCAGGTCGTCTACAAGATCGCAAAACCAACGCTATCCAGTCAGGCGCTGGCCGGCTAACTCTTTTGCAGGAGCCGACGAACCGCCGTTCGTCGGCACGGCCGCTTCGCGGCCTCTAGCAGTGGCGACGCTGCGCGTCGCGCTGCTGGAATGTGCTGGAATGTGAAGGCGCGTCGCGGCAAAGCAAAAGAACGTTCGCCCGTCCGCGCACCAACGCTCCGCGTCCCTCAGCCTTTTCGCGCGAGGCGCAGTTCAGGGTGTCGTCGCGTTTCCCCCTCGCAGCGCCGCAAGGTGAGGAGCGGCCCGCAAGCAGCTTTGGCTCACCACACGCGGCATTTCCGTCGCTTCGGCGGCTCACACCCGCCATCCGCCTCGCCACCTCAGCGACAGAAATCCCGCTGCCCCTGCCCCCTCCGCGTCGCTCCTTGCGGGCCGCTCCTCACGCGCCACCCACCCCCGCGCGTTCGGCCACCGTGTGGCCATGTCACGGCGGTTGCAGATCGCTTCGTCGTTGCGGCCGCGCTCCTCGCGGCAACCGCCGCGCCACGGCCGCACCGTGGCCTCGGCGCGCTCCCACCCGCGGCGTCGCTGCTCCCGCCCTCGCCACTTCACCGCGGCTGGCGAAAATCGCAATCTTCTTACACGGCTCAACGGAAACGGCCGCCCTGATCGTGGCACATACGGACGTCTCACATGGTGCTATCATGTCGTCTACGCGTGCAAGCGCGCGGCTCATTCTTGGAAGGAAGGGAGTGCGTGAATAATGAGCAGCTCCGCCGAACCTCAACCTCATCCCGAAGCCGTTTATTACAATCAGCGTCTCGCTTATTCAGGCCGTGATCTCGTGCTGCTCGCTGAACGCGCCGCAGCTTTCCCTCTCTTCCGCAAGTATCTCCGATATCTCATTTTCTACATTTGGCAGCTACGATCGACGCTGCCTAAACGTGGAGCCGCCATCGGTCCGAGGTGGTGGCACAGGTACGCGCGATTCTACGCAATGGTCGAAGATCTACGGCACCCGGAATTCGATGACGACCTGGACAACCTGTGGGATGGTTTACCTCAAACGCCTTGAAACTCTTTGCGCATGGTCTCAAACACGCCACGCGCGACCGCGATGCACTTCTCCCGTTCCCGTTCGAAGAGGACCTCATCAACTTTCGCTCGCCGAACCTCAGCTCCAAGGTCACTTAGCGCGGGCGAGACGAGTGCTGTCTGCGAGTCGCCGGACACATTCGCACGAGCATCTCTCCGTTCCGTGTCATAAGCCGAGCTGTTCACTCGCGCGGCGAGCAGCGTACCTGCAATCGAAGCGACCGCGCCGCAGTCGAGAGAAAGCTTAAGTGTTTTGGCGGCATCGTGCCGGCGAGCACTATCACTCTCAAGAACTACCGCAACTCGTCCGATCGCACGTGCGATGAACAGCGTGCCGAGAAGAATTGCGGCACCACTCACGATCGTTAACGTGACCATTTCTTCTCCTTTTGCCCTACTATAGCTCTAACTGTAGCCGCATCCGGCCAGCGAGGCATCATGGCGGGCTCACTCTTGCCAGGAGCCGACGAGCGGCCGTACTTTGGCCCGGCGGCCTTGCCGACGGCCGGGCCGCTTCGCACAGCGGCACCGCCGTCAGCCGAAACGAACACCACTGGAACGACCGGCGCCGATCCCTTGAATTTCGAGGCAATTCCGATCAGGCGGCCAGAAAGTGTCGGGTGTCGCGAACGTTTTCGCCGACAACGACTTGAGGGGTAGAGGCGGCGATGCTACCAGCCGGGAATAGTATGGCGGGCAGAAGTTCGAGCATGCGCGACAGCATACCGCTGCGTCGGGCGGGTGGACGGCGCGATCGCTGGCCCGAAGCTGAAGCCCACGTTCACCCGCGCCGGCCAGGACGTGACCCTTCCTCCGTCGTCCTCGGTATACTTCCGAGTCTGTGGAGTTCGAATGGGATCCCGAGAAAGATCGCATCAACCAGGAGAAGCACGGCGTCTCATTCGCGGAAGGGTCAACGGCCTTCGGCGATCCGCTGGCGCGAACCGTGCTGGATCCGCGGTACTCGGAAGGCGAAGATCGTTTTCTAACCACGGGTTTTACATCGGCAAGTCGGCTCGTGATCATGGCACACACAGATCGTGGCGAGCGAACGCGTATCATCTCTGTTCGAGAAGTGCTGCCCAGAGAGCGGCGATTCTATGAGTCAAAAGAATAGTGGAGTTGACGAAGACGACATTCCCGAAATGGAGCTCAGTGGTGGCGTGCGTGGCAAGTACTACGAGAGATATAGGCAGGGAACAAACGTCGTCCTCCTGGAGCCCGATGTCGCGAAAGTCTTCCGCGACTCAGCGGTCGTGAATCAAGCTCTCCGCGAGTATCTCTCCGAGCACGGCAACCCACCGACGCTGTCTAAGTGACCCGTATCGAGGTCTCCTCATTCCAGCATGCGGTAGCGGTTAGACTCACCAAATGCGAGTCGCCTTTGGTCGAGTGATTGATGGTCATGTTGAGCTAACCGACGCCGAACTTCCGGAAGGAGCGACGGTAACCGTGCTCCTTCCCGAAGAGGAGACATTCGAGGCCGATCCGGAAACTGAACGGATGCTCCTCGAGTCAATCGCGCAGTGCGAGCGCGGAGAGACCATCCCGATCGAAAAGGTCCTCGAGGAGTTGCGCGGCCGGGAGTGAGTGCTCCATCTCCATCTTTCGCATGGGCGGCGAGATCGAAGTCGCCGACGCGCCGAACGGCGCCTTCCTCCGCACCATGGGCGGCGACATCGACATCGTGCAACTCGAAGGCTCGGCCGACGCGGGGACCATGGGTGGGGACATCCGCGTCACGGTCGTCGGCTCGGGTGGCGGCCACGACCTCGATCTGCACTCCATGGGCGGCGACATCGAGGTGTTCCTGCCGCACGACTTCAGCGCCGACTTCGCCGTTGAATTGGTCGAAGACGATGACGACGAGCCGCTTCGTAGGCGCCAGATCCTGAGTCGCTTCGCGCCTCAGGATAAAGTGGAGACGTGCGTACGCGGAGAATCGGATGCGCCGCGATCGTCGCCGCGCTCGTCATCTTCATCCTGATCACTCGCGGCATCGACCCGCCCAAGCCCAACCCGCCCGGCACCTTCTCCTTCGCCGTCCTCGGCGATGCGCCGTACTACTTCTGGGAGGAGATCAGGTTCCGCCGCGTGCTCAAAGAGCTGAACGCGAACGATCTCGCGTGGGCGATTCACGTCGGCGACATCTTCTGGCGCCCGTGCACCGACGATCACTACCGCAAGGCCCTCGCCCGGTTCAATTCGCTGCGGCATCCGGTGATCTACACGCCGGGCGACAACGAGACCTACGATTGCTGGGAGGCGGGGTCGGGCGGTTATGCGCCGCAGGAGCGTGTCAGACGGGTCCGGGAGATCTTCTTCACCGGGAACGCGGCGAGGATGCCGGTGGTCGCGCAGCGCGTCGAGTTCGTGGAGAACGCCCGGTGGATGCATGGCGGCGTCGTCTTTGCCACCGCGCACGTCATCGGCAGCCGAAACGGCATGAATCCCTTCCCGGCGCGCACGCCCGCGGACGACGCCGCGTCGCGCCGCCGCTCCGTGGCGGCGGCGGCGTGGGTGCGCGAGGCGTTCGCGGAGGCCAGGAAGACGAATGCGCCGGCGGTGGTCCTCGCCTTTCACGCCAATCCGGCATTCGAGAAACCGGCGATCGATGACTACCGGCGCGCGTACGAACCTTTCATCGCCGCGATCGAGAGCGAAGCAGCCGCATTCGTGCGTCCGGTCCTTCTCCTCAACGGCGACGACCACGAATACCTCGTCGACCATCCGCTGTCATGCTGCGCGAACGTCACGCGCATGCAGGTCCCCGGCTCGCCGCTGGTGGGGTGGGTGAGGGTGGTGGTGCGGCCCGGCGCGGCGAATCCGTTCGCGTTCGAGGAGTACGTCGTGCCGCAGTGGAAGTACTGGTAGGCGGTCTGAGCATGAACTTTGCGAAGAGGCGAGAAGTCATGCCGCCGATCCGCAAGAAAAAGCTGGCCGAGCGGGGCAAGCCGCAGTTTCGAAGCGACAGGTATCGCGGCGGCGTCGACCTCGGCATACGAGGCGAGTCCGCCTTTCCCGGCGATCACATCGCCTACTTCTGGGAAACGGACGACGATTTCTCCGCGGCGGTGCGCTTTCTCGAGGTCGGTCTCGAAGCCGGCGACCACTGCGTGATCTTCGGCCACGACGACGCGAACCTGCGTGTTCGCGAGATCCTGGGCCGCACTCACGACTGCGACGAACTGGCGCGCATCGGACGCCTGTCGATCATTCCCGGCCATTCGTCCGGTGACTCGATGCTGCAGACCATCGCCGCGGATTTCGAGCAGGCCTTGAAGAGCGGCGGGAAGATGCTCCGCCTGCTGGGCAACATCGGATGGGGGAAAACGGGATGGCCCGCCGAGAACGCCATCCTCGAGTTCGAGGCGCGCGTCACCGACGCCGTGAAGGCGCTGCCGGCGCTCGTGGTCTGCATGTACGACGTCCGCAACGTCAATGGCCGGGTCATGCTTCGCGGCGCCTTCGAGACTCACCCCATCACCATCTGCGGAAACGTGCTTCGCGAGAATCCGCACTACGTGCCGGCCGGCGAGTTTCTCGCTTCTCTCGCCGGCGAGTGAGTTTCCCTCACGCCTCGTCGTCGAAGATCGTCTCGATCGGCTGCTCGAAGACGCGCGCGATGCGAAACGCCAGCGGCAGCGTCGGGTCGTAGCGTCCGTTCTCGATCGAGTTGACCGTCTGTCGCGACACGTGCAGGCGCGCGGCGAGCTCTTGCTGCGACCAGGCGCGCTCGGCGCGCAAAACGCGCAGGCGGTTCTTCACCGGTATCTCCAGAGCGCGACGCCCAGGCCGACCACCCAGAAGATCACCATTGGTATCGACAGCAGCTCGAACTGCATGGGGACCACGTCGGCGAGCCATAGGAAGCTGTACGTCGTGACGAAGACCAGCGAGGCGAGGAATCCGAACGCCAGCGCCTCGAGGTGCACGCGCAGATCGCGCTCGTCCATGCCCCGCGCGCTGAGCATCGCTGCCGCCGCGAAGATTCCGCTTGCCGCCACCGGCGCCGCCGCCGCCACGACGCGCCAGCGGCTGTCGGGATGGTTTTCGACGAACCACGTCAGGAACCGCACCGCGGCGATGTAGATCGCGGAGGCGATCAGCACTTTCAGCAGGACACGGGGTCGGATGGAGGTCGATTCGGCTGGAATGCTCATGCGGAGCAATATCAAGCTTGCTTGTCATTTTATTTTGTCAAGTGTGCTTTCCATGAATACGCCAACGACCATCATCTACGCGCGGCGCGGCGGCGGGTGGGCGGGGAGGTGGGCGGTGGCGCTAAGTTCGCCACCGCGGCGTGCAGCCGCGACAGAAACTCCCCCTGCTCCTTGCCGAGGGGGGAGCCGTTGGCGATGGAGTCGGCGATGGCGCGGGTGGTGAGGGTGGTGGCGAGCGCGCGCAAGAGCGGGTCGCCGCTCTGCGCGGCGGCGTGGGCGATGGGGCCGCTCAGCGTGGCGCGGTTAGTGTCGTACAGATACGGATCGCTGCCGCCGCCGTTGTCGTGCACCGACACCAGCGTCCCGCCCACTCGCGCCCCCGACCAGGTGAAGTCCATTTGATTCGGCCACGCCGGCGACGCGAATCGCTCGAACGACCGCGCGAGGCTGAGCAGCACCTCGCTCGGCCGCAGCGGCGGGTTGCCGATCGGCGCGTCATCGGTGTCGCGCCGCAGGCGGTCGAGCATGTTCATGTCGTAGAGCGCCGTCATCCAGATCTGATCGGTGGTGGTCGCGCCGGGCGCGGTGACGGGGCGCCAGCCGCCGAGGAGGAAGCCGTAGCGCGTGCCGTTCTGATCGACGCCGACGTATTGCTGCGTGACGGCGCGCGCGAGGTTGTTGCGGTAGTCGTCGAGGAACGACGCGTCGTCGCTGGCCAGGCCGACGAAGCGGAAGACCGAGCTCCACTGCGACGCGACGCGGCCGGTGAGGTTGGCGTATTCGTCGATCGGCGCGTCGTTCGGTTGGCACGCGGCGGCGGGGCGGCGGGCGCAGAGGTAGTTGCGCATCGACGTCGCGCCGCGCTTCAGCGTCTCCACCACCGTCGAGTCGCCGGTCAGCCAGTAGTGGAGCTGCAGGTTGTCGAAGTAGGCGTGCGAGCTGTTGAAGTCCGCGCGGTAGCCGCCGTAGCCGGCCGGCGCCTGGCCGCAGTAGAAGTAACCGTCGGACGGCGCGCACTGAAAGATCTGTGTGTGCAGCATGCGCAGCGCCGCGGGGCGCGCGATCTCGTCCAGCCACTCCGTCTCGCCGCTGCGCATCGCCCAAATTGGCGCCGTGGCCGCGGCATTGTGGTAGTCCGTCCAGAGCGTGCACCAGTAGAGGTCGTCCGACGAATCCTGCGGCGTGACCGTGTCGGCGCAACGGATTTCGTCGCTGTAGATCGGATTGCCCCACAGGCGCGGGAAGAGGCCGAAGGTCATCAGGCCGTGGACGCCCAGCTCGTCGGTCTTGGACACCGTGCGCGTCAACGCCTGCTTGACCGCGACGTCGTAGCCGGCGAACTGCGCCGGCAGCGCGCCGGTGGGAATCTCGCCCACGGCGTCCGAGGCCGCCCACCACGCCGCGTCGGGCCACGCGCGCAGCGGGTGGTTGAGCGGCGCCCACGCCGTCCCGTCGACGCTGACGGCGAAGGTGGCGAACATCCCCTGCCGCGCGCCGAGCCACACCGGGCCGGCGGCGATGTCGATGACACCACCCTCCAGCACTGCTTGTGGCTCGTAGCGACTCTCGTGATCGAGCGCGACGTTCACCGCGCCCACGATCGTGTCGCGCACCTGCTCCACGCGCAGCGCGTTCGGCGTGCCGCCGCGATCGCCCTCCCAGCTCACGCTCTGCTCGATGATTGCCGTGCCGGAGCCGGCGGTGAAGACGTAGCGGCGATGCGACGCCAGCCCGCCGCCGCCCACGGCTGGCATGTCGTAGGTGCCGTCGATGATGATCGCCGCGCTGAGCGGCCCCGAATGCTCGACGGTCAACCGCCGCGCCGAAGCCCAGACGTTGTCGCGGCCGTTCACGCGCGCGGTGAGCGCGCCGCCGCCGGCCACCACCGCGCCGTTGACGCGGATCTCCTCGAACAGCATGCCGTTCGCGCGCAGCGTGAACGCCGCCGCGCCGGTGTCGATCGTCAGGCGGTCGCCGTTTGCCGTGACCCGGAGCGGGGTTGGGGGCGCGGGGTTGGCGACCGAGCCGTCGGTGATCAAGCGATAGTTCGTCGTCGAGTTCGCGGCGGCCGAGGTGGGGAAGGCGACGAGCACCCACTGGATGGGCGCGGTGCCGACGTTCAGCCCGGCGTTCCAGCGTGCCAGCACCCGAAACTCGGCGGGGACCGCGACACCGTTCGCGTCGGTGACCGCGAGCGATGCCGTCGACGTCACGTTGAGGCTGCGCGGCAGCGGGATGCCGGAGCGAACGACTTCCTGCACGCGCGCCACGCCCGCGGTTTCCCGAACCTGGAGCAGCGCAACGGTCAACGCCAGAGCGAGCATGACTCCAAGTTATCGCTCCGGCCGTCGCGACGACGTGCGTCGCATCACTTGGAGTGCGGCCGTCCCGGCCGCTCTCGCCGGGCGTCCCGCCCGGCGACGCGATCGGGCGGGACGCCCGATCGGTGCGGGCGGGGACGCCCGCACTCCAGTAGACTTCCGGCCGCTATGAAGACGTGCGTCGCGTCACTCCTTCTGTTCGTCGCGCTCGCGCTGCACGCCGCCTCCCGCCTCCCCGTCCGCGCGAAGCGCGTCATGGTCGCCTCGGTCGACGCGATCGCCTCGCGCACCGGCGCCGACGTCATGAAGCGCGGCGGCAACGCGGTCGACGCGGCCGTCGCCGTCGCGCTCGTCCTCGCCGTCACCTGGCCCGAGGCCGGGAACCTCGGCGGCGGCGGCTTCATGCTCATCCGCAAGGCGGACGGCACGACCGAGGCCATCGACTACCGGGAGATCGCGCCGCTGGCGGCGACGCGCGACATGTACCTTGACGCGAGCGGCAACATCATCAAAGACGCATCGCTGGTCGGCTACAAGGCGGTCGGCGTCCCCGGCACCGTCGCCGGCCTCAAGCTCGCGCACGAGCGGCACGGCAAACTCCCGTGGCGCGACCTGGTCGAGCCGGCGCGCAAGCTCGCCGCGGACGGATTCGTCGTCAGCGAGTACCTCGCCCGCAGCCTGCGCGGCAAGCAGACCGTCGAGCGGATGAAACAGTTCCCGGAGAGCTGGCACATCTTCCAGCGCGACGGCAAGCCGTACGAGACCGGCGAGACGTTCATCCAGCGGGATCTGGCCTACACCCTCGCGCGGATACGAAGAGATCCGGACGACTTCTATCGCGGAGAGACCGCGCGCCTCCTGGTCGCCGACATCCGAAAGCACGGCGGCATTCTCACCGCCGAGGACTTGCGGCAGTACAAGCCGGCCATCCGTAAGCCGCTGCGCGGCACGTACCGCGGGCACGAGATCATCACCATGCCGCCGCCGTCGTCGGGCGGCGTGGCGCTGCTCGAGATGTTCAACATGCTCGAGCCGTACGACCTGAAATCGATGGGATGGCACTCATCGCAGCAGGTGCACGTGATGGTCGAAGTGATGCGCCGCGCGTACGCCGACCGCGCCAAGTACCTCGGCGACACCGACTTCGTGAAGGTGCCGGTGGCCGGCCTCATCTCGCGCGCCTACGCCGCCGAGCGGCGCAAGGACATCGACCCGGCGCGGGCGACGGAGAGCAAGGCGGTGGGGAGCGGCGATCCGATGCCGTACGAGTCGGCGCAGACCACACACTTCACGGTCGTCGACGGCGACGGCACCGTGGTGGCCAACACCTACACGCTCAACGAGAGCTACGGCGCCGCGGCCACCGCAGCGGGCCTCGGCTTTCTGCTCAACGACGAGATGGACGACTTCACCTCCAAGCCCGGCGTGCCGAACGCCTACGGCCTGATTCAAGGCGACGCGAACGCCATCGCGCCGAGGAAGAAGCCGCTGTCGTCGATGACGCCGACCATCGTGCTGCGCGACGGCAAGCTGTGGTTCGCCACCGGCAGCCCCGGCGGCTCGACGATCATCAACACCGTGCTGCAGGTGGTGGTCAACGTCATCGATTACGACATGAACCTCCAGCAGGCCGTCGACGCGCCGCGCTTTCATCACCAGTGGCTGGCGGACAAGATCGCCTACGAGGCCTTCGAGTTCTCGCGCGACACCTGGGACGCGCTGGAGAAGATGGGCCACGTCCTGGCCGAGCGTCCCGGCGCGCCGCCGACGTACACCGGCGGCGGCATCGGCGACGCGCACTCGATCATGATCGACGCCGACGGCACGCGCCTCGGCGCGGCGGACCCGCGGCGGGGCGGAATAGCCGTAGGTTGGTAGACCCTCACCCGGCCCTTCGCTACGCTCAGGGCCACCCTCTCCCGCAAGCGGGAGAGGGGCCAGGTTGTCCTTCTCCCGCTTGCGGGAGAAGGTGCCGCGAAGCGGCGGATGAGGGCGGAGTAGAATTCGCGCCGCATGAACCTCGACAAGAAATCCCTCCTCGCCTTCGCCAACCGCGAGCGCCCCGCGTTCGAGAACGCCCTCAAGGAATTCGTCGAGATCCCCACCGTCTCTTCCGAGCCGGAGCGCAAGGACGACATCCACCGCTGCGCCGACCGCGCGGCGGCGCTGATTCGCGAATTCGGCGGCACCGCGGAGGTTCTGAAGACGCCCGGATATCCGCTGGTGCACGGCACCTTCAACGTCGCCGCCGGCGCGCCGACCGTCACCGTCTATAACCACCTCGACGTCCAGCCGGCGTCGCGCGAGACCGAGCCGTGGGACAGCGATCCCTTCGTCTTCACCAAACAGGGCGACCGCTACCTCGGCCGCGGCACCACCGACGACAAAGGTCCCGCGCTCACCGCGCTGTGGGGCATCCGCGCCGCGCGCGAGGCCGGGGTCCGCACCAACGTGCAACTGCTGTGGGAGCTGGAAGAGGAGATCGGCTCGCCGAACTTCGAGGCGGGCGTGCGGGAGCATGTGAAGAAACTGAAGACCGATTCGGTCCTCGTCTCCGACACCATTTGGGTCTCGCGGCAGCGGCCGGCCTGCCCGGCCGGACTGCGCGGCCTGCAAGGATTCGAGCTGGTGCTGCAGACCGCGGAGACCGATCAGCACTCCGGCGTCACCGGCGGCGCGGCGCGCAATCCGATCGGCGAGCTGATGAAGCTCGTCGCGCAGATGTACGACGCCACCACCGGCAGGGTGAAGATCAAGGGTTTCTACGACGACGTCGTCCCGCCGTCGCGGCAGGAGCTGGAAGACTTCCGCCGCTCCGGGTTCACGGTCAGCAAGTTCAAGAAGGACCACGGATTCAAATCGATCCGCACCGAGGATGCCATCGACGTGATGAAACGGATCTGGGCCATGCCGACCATGGAAATTCATGGCGTCATCGGCGGCTACACCGGACCGGGCATCAAGACCATCATCCCGCCGCGCGCGGCGGTGAAGGTGTCGTGCCGGCTGGTGCAGGACCAGAAGCCGAAGAAGATCATGAAGCTGATCCGCGACTTCGTGAAAGCCAACAACCGCGACGTGCGCATCGAGTCGGAGGCGGCCATGCTGCCGTACAAGGCGCCGACCACCGGCCCGCTCGCCGACGCCGTGCGCGGGGCGATGAAGTTCGCCTTCGGCCGCGAGCCGGTGTTCGTCCGCGAAGGCGGCTCGATCGGCGCGGTGGTGTCGATGGAGAATCTTCTCGAGGCGCCGGTGATGTTCCTCGGCCTCTCGCTGCCGGAGCACGGCTACCACGCCCCGAACGAGAACTACGACTGGCGGCAGGCCTCGGGCGGGATGGTGGCGTTCGCGAAGTACTTCAGCGAAATCGCGGGGATGTAACGCCCTCATCCGCCCTTCGGGCACCTTCTCCCGCTCACGCGGGAGAAGGGCATCTGATCTCCCTCTCCCGCTTGCGGGAGAGGGTGGCGCGAAGCGCCGGGTGAGGGTCAGCGCCGCGCGCGCTTCTTCTCGAAGCTTCGCGCGGCCAGCCGCAGGGCCTCCATGTCCATCCCCGCGAGTTCGCGCGCGTCATCCTCGGTCAGGCCGGCGGCAAGGGCGGTTGAGCGCGGATCGTCGATGAACCGCGCGCGGAACGCCTCATCCGTGTAGAGCGCGGCGAGGAATTGCTCGCGCGTCATGCGGCCGCCCGGGCGCGATCGAGCTCGCCGAGGAGCTCGGCGAAGGGGGGGTAACGGCCGTCGCGCTCGAGAATGACCAGATCGGCGGTGACCTCGGCGAGGAGGGCGAACACCGCGTCGGGCACGGCGTGCAGGTGATCGTCGAGGACGCGGTTGCCCTCGATGCGTTTCCCGCCGGCTATGTGGATGGCGCCGATCGGTACGCGGGGGATCGCGGGCTGGAACCCGAAGTTCGTGGCGTTCGCGTAGAGATTGTGAAGATCGAGCAGCAGCTCGCAGCCGGTGGCGCGCGCCACCGCCTCCAGCCATGAGATCTCGTCGTAGGTGCTGAACGGAGGATCGATCAGCGTCGCGACGTTCTCCAGCAGCGGCGCGGTGCCGACGACGCGGCGCGCCTCGTCGACGTTGCGCATCAGACCCTCGAGCGTCGCGTCGTTGCGCGGCGGCGCGGCGAGGTGGCCGATCTCCATCCCGCCGGCGCGGACGAACGCCAGGTGCTCCGACCACGACTCCGCCTCGGTCCACTCGACCACGCGGGCGATGGCGTCGAGGCGCTTGCGGTCGACCGGCTCCGTCGAGGCCAGGCCGAGCGACGTCCCGTGCACAGTGATCGGGACGTTCCGGCGGAGAAAGCGCAGCGCGCGCCGATCGGACGCCGCGTGCTCCTCCGCCAGCAGCTCCACCGCGTCGATGCGATCGAGACTCGACAGAATCGCCGCGCCGAGCTCCGGCCGCCAGCCGATGCCGAATCTCATCCGCCGCACCCTCCGCATCCGCCGCCGCACCCTCCGCCGCAGGACGACCCGCACGAGGAGCCGCACGACGACCCGCAACCTGACGACGACGTCGAGCTGCTGGCCGCCTTCGGGAAGAGGAGCTTGGTCCAGCGGAAGGCGTCGCCGGAGAGCGCGTTGATGCCGAACACCGCCACCAGCAGCGCCACCTCCGGACTCGCGCCGCCGGGATGGATCTGCGCCGCACGCAGACGGAGCGAGTCGAAGAGAGTGCGGATGTCGGCGAGGAGCGCCTTGCCCGCCGCGGTCGTCCGGGGGAACGCCGCCTTCGCGGTGAAGGCCACCGCAACCGCGGTGAGAATGATCAGGAAGCCGACGCTGCGTCCGCGAGCCAAGCCGATGAAAACCTTGATTGCAGCGATGACCAGCAGAACTGCCACCGCGCCGAAGAAGATCGTGCGCCGGGCGGCCTTGATCTCCTCGTCGGGAAGCAGCCGCTGCGAGGTCAGCGTGCGCTCGTACTCCCACGCGGCCACTTCCACCGTGGCCTCGGAGAAGAGCGACTTCGCTTCCGGCCTCCCCCCGCATTCGCGCAGCAATGCCACTTCGATCGGCTTGCGCACGATGGCCGTCACGCCGACAGCCGTCGTCTGCAGCTTGTCGCCGTGTACTTCCAGCAACCCGCGGTCGACCAGCGAGATGATCGCCGTCCGGATCACTTCGTTCTTCCCGCCGCGCAGAGAGGCGATGAGGTATGGGTCGGTGAGTGGACTGGCGCCGCTGCTCCACGTGAGCTCGCGCCGCTTTCGCAGCAGGTTCACGGCGACGATCGTCACGAGAGCCAAGGCGGCGTAGAAGAGGAGGAATTGCGGTCCGTAGAGCTCGAACGGATTCATAGCGCCATGGCGCGGTCGTGCAGAGCGCCCGCGAGCTCCGCGGTGGTGAACAGCAAGTCGGCGGCGCGTCCCGGCGGGAGAACCCGGCGCTCGCGCGCCTCGGACAGATGTGGCAGGAGGTCGATGAAATCGGACGGGCCGAGGCCGTGGACGAAGGTGTAGAGCGCCTCCTTGGGCGCCAGCGTGCCGCCCCCTTCCAGCTCCAGGATCGACGCGGCCGCCGCGCGCAGCGGGCCGGTGGCCTCGGCGATGGTCAGCGCGCACTGCTCCTCGCGCAGACTGCGGGCGAGGTACAGCTCGCGCAGGCGCATGGAGAGATTGAGCATCGTCTGCTGCAGACGGCGGACCAGCGCCTCGCGCGAGATGCTGACGTTGGTCAGCGGATCGTCGCCGTAGAGCATCACGTGGCGGCGCTGCATGTCGGCGAACTTTTGCGCGAACTCACGCGCCGCGAGCTCGATCTCCTTCTCCAGCACGAACATGGCGTTGACGTCGACAGCAGCCCCGGCGAAGCGGAACGGCTCGCGGAACTGATTCGCCTTCTCCTCGTCGAAGCGGCGAAGGACGAACATCAGATTGACGTCGGAGGTCGCGCGGAGTCGCCCCTCGGCCGCCGAACCGTAGAGGACGATGGAGCGGAGGTCGTCGCCGAACGCGCGCCGCGCCGCTTCGACGATCCCTTCCAGAACCGCCCGCACGTTGTCGGGAACGTTCAGTTGCGCCTGCGTCGTCACGTCACGTCCTGCCCGAAGCAGATCCGGAACCCGTCGGGATCGACGACCTCGATTTCTTTCATGTCGTACTCCGTGCTGGTCGGGCCGCGATCGATGGGCACGCCGGCGTCTTTGAGCGCGGCCATTTCCGCGCCAACGTCGGCGACTCTGAGGTACATGTCCCACACGCCGTTGCCGTTAGGTCGCGGCTCGCCGAGGGACAGCATCAACTCCGCGTCGTTGCGGTGGACCATGGCGAAGCACGGTGGATCGCCCCATACGCCGGGCTCCTGGAAGCCGAGCTTTCCGTAGAAATCGATCGCCCGCTGCAAATCCGAAACGATGAACAGCGGCGTGATGGCGATCGCTTTCGGACGGTCGGTCATGGCGAGAGCGATTCTAGCGGCAGCGTGTAAAGTTTCCGTGCACTGAAGAGGATGAATCCCTCGCCGCCCTCGCGGCGGACGATGGCGATCTGCCGCGCGATCTCCTCGGGCGGGTGGCGGTTGATGCTCATCCCGGCCACGATCCCCACCCGCCGGCGGTCGTGCTCGACCCACCATCGCATCAGCACCGGAAAGCTCTGCTCCTTCTTGTCGATGGCCCAGTAGAGCTGCGGCGCGAGGTAATCGACCCAACCGCGCTCCAGCCAGAGCTTGGAGTCGGCGTAGATCCTGTCGTAGGCGTCGAAGCCCTCGATCTGCTGCGGATGGTGCGGGCGCCAGATGCCGAAGGGACTGATGCCGACTTCCACCGCCGGGCGGATGGACTTGACCGTGCGATAGAGCTCGCGGACGAAGCGATTGATGTTGTCGCGGCGCCAGTCGTCGCGCGACAGCCGGCCGCCCTCGCCGCGATAGCGCTCGTACGTCGGCGCATCGGGGAACTCCAGGCTTGCCCCGAGCGAAGTCGAGGGGTCTTTCTCCGGATAGGGATAGAAGTAGTCGTCCATGTGCACGCCGTCGATGGCGTAGCGGCGGACCACATCGGCGACGACGTCGAGCGATTGCTTCTGGATGGCGTCATCGCCGGGATCCATCCAGACGAACTTGCCGTACTGATACGCGTTCGCCGCCGGCGCGTGCCCGCGAAACGGATTGAACCAGGCGTGCAGCTCGAGCCCGCGCGCGTGCGCCTCGGCGATGGCGAATGCCAGCGGGTCGTACGGCGGCACGGGGCCGAGGAACTCGGACCATGGCTCGATGGCGGAGGGGTAGAACGCGTCGGCCATCGGGCGCACCTGCAGGAAGATCGCGTTGAGGCCGAGGGCCTTGGCGCGGTCGAAGATCGCGACGAGCTCGCCCTGCTGCTCCTGCGGACTCAGATCGCGCCGCGACGGCCAGTCGAGATTGTTGACCGTGGCCACCCACACGCCCCGCAGCTCGCGCGCGCGGGGCGGGGGGGTGGTGGCGCAGGCGGCGAGGAGGAGAAGGAGAGGGAGGAACAGGCGTTTCACGGCGCAAGAGTAGCGGAGTGCGGGCGTCCCGCCCGCATTGGCCGAGCGTCCTCGCCCGGCCACGTCTGGCGCGAAGCGGGCCGCCGGGCGGGACGCCCGGCGGTTGCGGGCGGGGACGCCCGCACTCCGTCGTGGATTTTTGTGGACTCTAGTGGCTGATAGTGGTAGAAACAGCCCACTACTCATGGTAGAGCCAGCCGTTTTGATGGGGCACAGCCCCGCGAAAGTCGACGACAAGGGTCGCCTCAAGATCCCCGCCGGCTTCCGCACGCTCATTCAAGATAAGTACGGCGCCGACTGCTTCATCACCTCCACCGACGGCGAGCGCGCGGTCATCTATCCCATGCCGGTCTGGTACGACTTCCAGGGGCGGCTGGCGAAGGTGCCGTCGACCTCGCAGGCCAAGGCGAAGCTGCTCGAGCGGGTCAACTACTACGGGCAGAGCGGCACCATCGACGCGCAGGGACGGGTGCTCGTCCCCGCCGTCCTGCGCAACGTCGCCGCCATCACCGACGACGTGGTGGTCCTCGGCAACACCGACCACCTCATCGTCTGGAACGAAGAACGGATTCAGAAGCGCCTCAGCGACAACCCGTTGACGCCTGAGGATTGGAAAGAGTTGGAGTTGCACGGAGTGTGAGGTTGCGAGGTCTCGCGGTCTCGGGGGGTGGGGGGGGAGGGGGGTTTGGCCCCCCCAGCCCGCGGGAGCCCGCGACCCCCACAACCCCCGACCAAAAGCACCAGAGATAGGAAAATATC
>JBBPII010000004.1:105830-247523 GCA_038040385.1 Candidatus Gilichinskyi gelida | reverse complement strand
GGATTCTGAAGCGCCTCTGCGACTACCCGTTGACGCCTGAGGTTGGGATAGTGTTGGTGTTGCAGGGCCCGCGAGACCGCGAGACCCCGAGACCCCGAGACCTCATGCACGAGCCTGTTCTTTTAAACGAAGTCCTCGACTTCCTCCGGCCGTCCCGCTCAGACGGCACGCTGGTGGATGCGACGGTCGGTCTCGGCGGGCACGCGGAAGCGCTCCTGGAGCGCTACTCGGAAGTCCGGCTGCTGGCGATCGATCGCGATCCAGCGGCGCTCGAGCGGGCGGGGGAGCGGTTGGGGAGGTTCGGATCGCGCGTGACGCTCGCTCGCGGACGCCACGAGACGCTCATTGACATTCTGAAGCAGTCGAACATCGATTCGGTCAGCGGCCTCGTCGCGGACCTCGGCGTCTCCTCCATGCAGCTCGACGACCCGTCGCGCGGATTCTCGTTCCGCCACGACGCGCCGCTCGACATGCGGATGGGGCCCGACTCGCAATCGGCCGCCGATCTCGTCAACTCCCTCGACGAAGAGGAGCTGGCGAGGATCCTCCGCGACTACGGCGAGGAGCCGCAGGCGCGGCGCATCGCGCGGGCCATCGTCGCGGCAAGGCCACTGGTGACGACGACACAACTCGCGGAAGTCGTGAGAAGTGTAGGACGGGCTTCAGCCCGTCACCGCGACATCGATCCCTCGACGCTCACCTTCCAGGCTCTGCGCATCGCGGCCAACGAGGAGCTGGTGGGGCTCGATCGGTTCATCGACGACGCGGTGAGCGTCCTCGAGCCGGCGGCGCGCATCGCGGTCATCTCCTTTCACTCGCTCGAAGACCGCATCGTCAAGCGCGCGCTCAGGCGGCTGGAAGGGGAGTGCACCTGCCCGCCCGGCCTGCCGGTCTGCGGGTGCGGGAAGAAGGAAGTGGTGAGGATTCTGACCGGACGTCCGGTGTCTGCTTCGGAGGACGAAGTGAATCGCAATCCGCGGTCTCGCAGCGCGAAGTTGCGGGTCGCAGAAAAGTTGTGAAGCCCGGTAGCAAGGGTGAAGGTTGGGGAAGGGTGGGTGTGTGTGCGGTACGGGGACTCGGGAGGGGTGGCTGGGGGAGCGTGGGTGGGGCGGATGGTTCTCGGATTCGTGCTTGTAGGCAGACCTTCACCCTTGTTTCCTGGCTTCCAGTTCCAGGTTCCCCATGTACGCGCAGAAGAAGCCGATCGAGAACACCCACATCGTCCGCGAACGTGACCGCCAGCGGTTTCGCGAGCTCTTCTCCGTGGTGGTCCTCGGCCTGTTCATCGGCGGCTTCCTCATCTTCTTCGCCTGGCAGAACCTCTCGGTGATCCGCCTCGGCCACGAGGCGTCGCGGCTCCAGCAGCAGAAGAAGGACCTGGAGAACGCCAACAAGGCCATGCGCCTGGAGATCGACCGCCTCACCGCGCTGGCCTCCGTCGAGCGGCGCGCTACAGCCCTCGGATTCGAGAAGACCGACCCGCAAGCGATGGTGATGGTGGAGCGCCCGCCCAGCAACCCAGCAACTCAGAAACCCAGCAACCCGAGCGTGCGGCAATGAACCTCTCCCACCGCCGCCTTCTCCTCCTCTTCGCCTTCCTCGCCGCCTGGGGCGTGGTAGTGGCGGCGCGCCTGGTCCAGGTCCAGATCGTGCGGCACGATGACTACGTCTCCCGCGCCCAGCGGCAGCAGGAGCGGACCCTGGCCCTGACTCCGCTGCGCGGCTCGATCCTCGACGCGCGCAAGCGGGTGCTCGCCGAGAGCGTGGCCGCCGAGTCGATCTACGCCGATCCGCAGGCCATCACCGACGCCCGCGCTACCGCGAAGTCGCTGGCCTCGGTTCGCGCGCTGCGCATGAGCGCCGCGGAGATCGAGCAGAAGCTGACCGGCGGCGGCGCCTTCGCCTGGGTGGCGCGGCAGCTCCCGCTGAACGTCGCCGCGGACGTGAAGAAGCTGCGCTTGCAGGGGATCTATTCGCTCGAGGAGCACCGGCGCTCGTATCCGCGCGGCAGCCTGGCGGCGAACGTCATCGGCTACACCGGCGTCGACGGCGAGGGCCTCGCCGGCGTCGAGCACTCCCTCGACGCCGCCGTGCGCGGGCGGGCGGGGCGCGTCACCCTGCTGCGCGACGCGCGCAAGAGCATGTACCTGGTGGGCGGCGAAGGCGCCAACCGCGCCATCGACGGCAACGACGTCGTCCTCACCATCGACTCGGTCGTGCAGTTCATCGCCGAGCGCGCCTTGGCGAAGGCCGTCGCCGAGCAGCGTGCCGCCAGCGGCTCGGCTATCGTCATGGATCCCGCGAGCGGCGCCATCCTGGCCATGGCCTCGCTTCCCACATTCGATCCCAACCATTTCCGCGATTTCGCCACAGTCGCGTGGCGTAATCGTCCGGTGCAGGACTTCTACGAGCCGGGCTCCACCTTCAAGATCATCACCGCCTCGGCCGGCCTGGAGGAAGGGATCGTCACCCCGTCGCAGATCCTCGACTGCGGCAACGGCTCGATCACCGTCGGCAACGTCGAGATCCACGAGCACGGCGGCAACCAGTACGGACACCTGACCTTCGAGGACGTGATGGTGCACTCCTCCAACGTCGGCAGTATCCGCGTCGGCCTCTCCCTCGGCGAAGACCGCTTCTATCGCTACATCCGCAAGTTCGGCTTCGGCGAGCGCACCCGCGTGGAACTGCCGGGCGAGACGCCCGGAATGCTGCGGCGCACCGAGCATTGGTCGCAGGTGTCGAACGCGTCGATCTCCATCGGTCAGGAGGTCGGGGCCACGCCGTTGCAGGTGCTGACCGCCGTGTCGACCGTGGCCAACGGCGGCGTGCGCGTGGCGCCGCACATCGTCGGTCAGATCGTCGACGCCAAACGCAACGCCATCGCCCGCCCGCAGCGACCGGCGCCGCAGCGCGTCATCTCCGAGAAGACCGCGGCGGTGCTCAACGAGATTCTCAAGGCCGTCGTGGCCCGCGGCACCGGCCGCGCGGCGGCGCTGGCCGAGCACGTGGTGGCCGGCAAGACCGGCACGGCGCAGAAGGCCGTGCGCGGCGGCTATTCGCCGGACAAGGTTGTGGCCTCGTTCGCCGGCTACGTTCCCGCCGACCGCCCGCGGCTGGCGATCCTGGTCGTGGTCGACGAGCCGAAGCTCTCGCAGTACGGCGGCACGGTGGCCGCGCCGGTGTTCAAGGAGATCGCCGAATCGACGCTCCGATACCTCGGCGTGGCGCCGACGATTCCGGTGCGGACCCTCCCCGTCGACGCGCCGCGGCTGGCGACGTTTTCGCAAGATGAGCGACCGGCGGGAGCCCTCGATTTGCGCGGACTCGACGCGCGCGCGGCCATCGCGCGAGCGACGTCGGCCGGCTTCCGCGTCCGTGCGACAGGGAGCGGCGTGGTCCAATCACAAGTACTTTCTGGTCAACTGCTTACGCTGCAGCTCGGCGAGGTGGCGCGATGAGGTTGCGCGACCTCCTGCGCGACGTCGCACCGTGCGACGACGACACCGAAATTACCGCGGTGACGGCGGACTCACGGCTGGTCACCCCCGGCGCGCTCTTCGTCGCCGTCCCCGGCCTGCAGACCGACGGCGCGAAGTTCATTGACGGAGCGATTCAAAAAGGGGCGATCGCGATCGCCGCGCCGTTCGCCGTTGGCCGTTCGCCGTTGGCCGAAGTCGTGGTCGACGACCCGCGCGCCGCGGTCGCCCTCATCGCCGCAAACTTTTACGGCCGCCCGGCGGGCAAACTGGAGATCGCCGGGGTCACCGGCACCTCCGGCAAGACCACCACCACGAAGATGATCGAGTCGATCTTCGACGCAGGCGGCGAGCCGGTCGGTCTGGTCGGCACCATCGAGTACCGCGCCGGCGACGAGCGCCTCGTTGCCGACCGCACTACCCCCGACGCGGTGGTCCTCCAGCAGTGGTTCGCCAAGATGGTGGACGCCGGCGTGCGCCGCGCGGTGATGGAAGTCTCCTCCCACGCCTTGGCGCTGAAGCGGACGCTCGGCATCCGCTTCGCGGCGGCGGTCTTCACCAACCTCTCGCAGGACCACTTCGACTTCCACAAGGACTTCGACGACTACTTCCGCGCCAAGCGCATCCTCTTCGATCAGATCGACGGCCCGGACCGCGCCGTCATCAACGCCGACGACGAGTACGGGCGGCGCCTGGCGCGGGAGATCGGCGGCGGGATGACCTTCGGCATGGAAGGAGACATCCGGCCGGCGAAGGACTTCGAGATCTCCACCCGCGGCCTGCGCGGCGTCCTGCACACGCCCATCGGCGACATCCGCGTCGAGTCGCCGATGCTCGGCCAGCCGAATCTCTACAACTGGATGGCCGCCGTCGGCGCGGCGATCGTTCTCGGCATCGGCAAGGAACAGATCGAAGCCGGCATCCGCAACCTCGCCGCGGTGCGCGGCCGCTTCGAGTACGTCCCCGCTCCCGGCGGACCGACGGTCATCGTCGACTACGCCCACAAGCCCGACGCGATGGAGAAGCTCCTCCACGCCGTGCGCAAGCTGGCCGGCCAGAAGAAGGTGGTGGTCGTTTTCGGCTGCGGCGGCGATCGCGACAAGGACAAGCGCCCGATGATGGGCGGCATCGCCGCGCGTCTCGCCGACCGCGTGGTCCTGACCAGCGACAACCCGCGCAGCGAGAAGCCCGACGCCATCCTCGACGACATCGAGCGCGGCATGCGCGGCGCGCGCAACTACGCGCGGATCACCGACCGCCGCGAGGCGATCGCCCGCACTATCGACGAGGCCTCCGACCACGACGTGATCGTCATCGCCGGCAAGGGGCACGAGACCTACCAGGTGATCGGCGACCGCATCGTCCACTTCGACGACCGCGAGGAAGCGGAGCTGGCCCTGAAAAAGAAGCACGAAAAAACATCGTTGAAAATATGATTACTTTTGTTTACCATGCACCATCGTTCCAGCGCCGCGTTCCGGCCTCGTCGATCTTCTGCGCGGGTGAGTGGATGGTGATCGCTAGGCAGTCTTCGGGGGAAGAGGCGATCGCCGAGGATGAGGCGCGGCGGGGCCGGGAGGGGGCGCTGGACGAGGTTGCGGGGTTGCGGGGTTGCGAGGTTTCGGGGTGGGCGGGACTTCGCAACCGCGCAACCGCGCAACCCCGCAACCCCGGAGGTCAGTCATGCCGACGCTGACCTTCTCCCAACTCGCCGAGATGACCCACGGCACGCTCGTCCAGGGCGGCGACCTCCCCACCTCCTCCGTCGTCATCGACTCCCGTCAGGTCACGCCCGACTCCGTCTTCTTCGCCATCAAAGGCGAGCGGCTCGACGGCCATCAGTTCCTGGCGCAGGCGCTGGAGACCGCGCGCGGCGCGGTGGTGGAGCGCGTGCCGGAGAACGTCGCCGCGGACAAGGGCCTCGTCAAAGTCGACGACACTACCGCGGCCCTGCAGCGACTGGCGCGCGCCATCCGCGAGCGCGACGACTTCCTCCTCATCGCCATCACCGGCTCGGCCGGCAAGACCACCACCAAAGAGATGATCGCCACCCTCGCGGCGACCGAGCGGCGCACCTTCCGCTCGTTCGGCAACTTCAACAACCTGATCGGCTGCCCGCTCTCCATCGACAACACCCCCGACGGCACCGAAGTCGTGGTCAGTGAGATGGGCATGAACCACAAGGGTGAGATCGCGCAGCTCGCGGGACTCCTACATCCCGATGTCGGCGTCTACACCAACATCGGGCCGGTGCACGTCGAGTTCTTCGGGACCATCGAAAAGATCGCCGAGGCCAAGCGCGAGCTGCTGGAGAACGTCAAGACGGGGGGCACGGTGGTGCTCAACGCCGACAACCAGTACGTCATGGACATCAGCCGCAATTTCGACGGGCGGAAGGTGACGTACGGCATCGAGCACGACGCCGACTTTCGCGCCACCGGCATCCGCGAGCGCGGCCTCCTCGGTACGACCTTCAGCGTCGGCGGACGCACCTTCGAGCTCTCCCTGCCGGGGCGCCACAACCTGGAGAACCTCCTCGCGGCCGTCGCCACCGCGCGCGCCATCGGCATCTCGTGGGAAGGCATCGAGCGAGGCGTGCGCGAGCTGAAGCCGGCGTATCACCGCGGCGTCATCATGCCGTGGCGCGGGGCGACGATCTACGACGACTCGTACAACTCCAATCCGTTCGCGCTGAAACGCGCGCTCGCGCTGATGGAGCAGGCTGACGCTGAGGGGCGGAGGGTCGCCGTGATCGGCGACATGCTCGAATTGGGCGAGCGCGAGCACGAGTACCACCGCGAGGCCGGCGCGGCGATTCCGAAGAGCATCGACGTGGTGGTCGGTGTCGGCCCGCGCTCGAAGTCGCTGCTCGACGGCGCGCGCGGCGCCGGCTTCAACGGCGATCGCGTCCACCACTTCGCCGACGCCGAATCCGCCGGCGCGTTTCTGAAGGACTTCATCCGCCGCGGCGACCTGGTGCTGATCAAAGCCTCGCGCGGAATCGGACTCGATCGGATCGTGACCATGCTGGAGAAGGAGCGCTGATGCTGTACTACCTCCTCTACCCCCTGCGAGACGCCATCTCCGGCTTCAACGTCTTCCGCTACATCACCTTCCGCACCGCGGCGGCGGCGATCACCGCGTTGCTCATCTCCTTCATCCTCGGCCCGTGGCTCATCGAGCGGATGCGGCAGATCAAGCTCGGGCAGTTCATCCGCGAGGAAGGGCCGAAGTCGCACCAGCAGAAGGCGGGGACGCCGACCATGGGCGGCATTCTCATCAACGTCGCCATCCTCATCCCCACCATCCTCTGGGCGGACATCGTCAACCCGTACATCTGGATCATCCTGTTCGTCACCTTCGCGTACGGCGCGATCGGCTTCATCGACGACTACCGCAAGCTGGTCAAGAAGCGAAACCTCGGCCTGTCGGCGAAGGAGAAGTTCACCATGCAGATCGTGGTGGCGCTGGCCGCCGGACTGGCCATCGCCTACCTGCCGTCGATCCACAACAACTACTCGACGGTGGTGACGTTCCCGTTCCTCAAGCACTTCGCGGTGAACCTGGGGCCGGGGTACATCGCGCTGATCGTCATCATGCTGGTCGGCTGCTCGAACGGCGTGAATCTGACGGACGGCCTCGACGGACTGGCCATTGGATCGACGCTCGTCGTGGCGGTGACGTACACCATCCTCACTTATGCCGCCGGCAACTTTCGCATCGCCGATTACCTCCGCATCGCCTGGGTGCCGCAGACCGGCGAGCTCGCCGTGTTCTGCGGCGCGATGGTGGGCGCCTCGCTCGGATTTCTCTGGTTCAACGCGCATCCGGCGGAGATTTTCATGGGCGACGTCGGCTCGCTGGCCCTCGGCGGCGCCATCGGCTGCCTGGCGGTGATCATCAAGCAGGAGATCCTCCTCGGCCTGGTCGGCGGCCTGTTCGTGCTCGAGGGGATGTCCGTCGTGTTGCAGGTGGCCTCGTTCAAGCTGACCGGGCGGCGCATCTTCAAGATGTCGCCGCTGCACCATCACTTCGAGCTGTCCGGCTGGAAGGAGACGAAGGTGGTCGTCCGCTTCTGGATCATCGCCATCATCTTCGCCCTGGTCAGTCTGTCCACATTGAAACTGCGATGAACAAAACTCTCGTGATCGGCGCCGGCAAGTCCGGAGTGGCAGCGGCGAACTTTCTCGCCGCGCGGGGAGAGCACGTCTCCATCGCCGACGCGAACGCGACGCCCACGCTGCCGGAGCCGCTGGACGAGCGCGTGGAGCGCTGCTTCGGCCGCGACGACGATGCGCTGCTCGACGGGGTTGCCGAGGTCGTGGTCAGCCCCGGCGTGCCGCTGGATATCTCGCTGCTGCAGCGCGCCGCGGCGCTGGCCATTCCGGTCATCGGCGAGATCGAGCTGGCGTATCGCCACCTGCGCGGCACGGTCATCGCCGTCACCGGCTCGAACGGCAAGTCGACGACCACCGCGCTGATCGGCGAGATCCTGCGCATCGCCGGGAGGCAGCCGATCGTCGCCGGCAACATCGGCTCGCCGCTCACCGCCGCCCTCGACCCTTCGGCTTCGCTCAGGGCAGGCCTGGAGAAGCCGCGCACGTACGTGCTCGAGCTCTCGTCGTTCCAACTGGAAGCGGTCGACACCTTTCGCGCCAACGTGGCGCTGCTCCTCAACGTCACGCCCGACCACATGGACCGCTACGCCACCTTCGACGATTACGCTGCGGCGAAATACCGGATCTTTCGCAACCAGGAGTTCGGCGATACGGCGATCATCAACGCCGCGTCGGACCGCCGCGCCGCGCCGCGCGATTCGAAGGCGCGGATCCGGCGCTTCTCCGGGTCCGAGCGCATCGATGAGGGCGCGTTCCTGGACGGCGACGATCTGGTGCTCTGCCTCGGCGGCCAGGAGCGCCGCATCCCGCGCTCCTCGCTGGCGCTGCAGGGCGCGCCGAACGTGGAGAACGCGCTCGCCGCGTGGCTGGCGGCGCGCGCGGCGGGCGTCGACGACATGAGCGTGCAGATCGCTTTCGGCGAGTTCCGCGGCCTGCCGCACCGCATGGTGCTGGTGCGCGAGATCGGCGGCGTGCGTTACGTCAACGACTCGAAGGGGACCAACGTCGACGCCACGCTCAAGTCGCTCGAAGGCTATCCCTCCTCCAGCGTCCTCCTCATCCTCGGCGGCAAGGACAAGGCCGGCGAGTTCGAGCGGATGCGCGATCTGGTGAAAGAGAAGACGCGTGCCGTGGTCACCATCGGCAAGGCCGCCGAGCGGATCGCCGAGGCGCTCGGCGGCGCCGCGGAGATCGTCCCGCTGCACGACATGCAGCGCGCCATCGAGTGGGCGTCGAAGAACGCCCAGCCGGGCGAGACCGTCCTGCTGTCGCCGGCCTGTGCCAGCTTCGATCAGTACAGGAACTTCGAGCATCGAGGGGAGCACTTTGAAGAGTTGGTGAGGGCGTTATGAAGAGGGTTGCGGGGTCTCGCGGTCTCGTGGTCTCGGTGTGGGTGGGACCACGCAACCGCGCAACTTCGCAACTCCGCAACCCCGAGACCGCGAGACCGCGAGACCGCGAGACCCAACCATGAGCCGCAAACTCACCTACGACACCTACCTCTTCACCGCCGCGATGCTCATCGTCGTGGTCGGACTGGTGATGATCTATTCGGCGTCGGCGATGATCGTGGCCCAGAAGATCGGCGCGGAGTCGCCGTACTACTTCCTGACCCGGCAATGCATCTGGCTCCTGGCCGGCGGGGCGGTGATGCTGGCGTTGATGCACCTCGATCCGGCGTTGCTGCGCGACAGACGCGTCATCGGCGCGCTGATGCTCCTCGTCCTCGCCGGGCTGGTCGTCGCCCTCTTCCAGCCGGCCATCAACGGCAAGCATCGCTGGATCGTGATGCCGCACTTCCAGTTGCAGCCGTCGGAGTTCGCCAAGCCGGTGCTGATTCTCTTTCTCGCGGCGTTTCTGGCCCGGCGCGAGGAGCGCATCAACGAGCTGACCTCGACGCTGCTGCCGATCGGCTGCATCTTCGCCGTCTTCGGCGGGTTGATCGTGCTGGAGGACTTCGGCACAGCGGCGACGATCATCCTGGTTGCCGCGGGGATGATCTTCGCCGCGGGGATCTCCTGGACGCGCATGGCGGTCTTCTCGGCGATGCTCATCCCGGCGGCGACGATGCTGATGTTCAGCGCCGCGTACCGGCGCGACCGCCTTCTCTCGTTTCTCAATCCGGAGGCCGATCCGTTGGGGAAGGGATTCCAGGCCATGCAGAGCCTCATCGCCGTCGGCACCGGCGGTGTGCGCGGCCTCGGCATCGGCAACGGAAGACAGAAGCTCTTCTTCCTCCCCGAGCCGCACACCGACTTCATCTTCTCCATCATCGGCGAGGAGCTCGGCTTCATCGGCGCCTTCGGCCTGGTGGCCCTCTTCGCCTTTCTGGTGTGGCGCGGCTTCCGCGTCACGCGCTACGCGCAGGGGCGCTTCGAGTTCTACGCGGCGCTCGGCTTCACGCTGCTCATCGGCGTGCAGGCGCTGATCAACATCAGCGTCGCGCTCTGCCTCCTGCCGACCAAGGGACTGCCGCTGCCGCTGGTGAGCTACGGCGGTTCGTCGCTGATCACTAGCCTGATGGCGGTCGGCATTCTGTTGAATTTGTCACAGCAATCGAGTTGAGGGATACGAAATGGGCGTGATGGGTGTGATTGGGTGTCATCCTGACCCTGAGCGGAGCGAAGGGGAAGGATCGGTGTGGGCGGGCGGCGCCTCAAGGGTCCTTCTGCGCGCCGCCCGGCCACACCGGCCCCTCGCTCACGCTCGGGGTGACATGCGATGAGCGCGACCCTCATGATCGCCGGGGGCGGGACGGGGGGACACGTCTACCCGGCCATCGCCATCGCGCAGGAGTTCCTGGCCCGCGACACGGCGCGGCGCGTGGTCTTCGTCGGTACCGAGCGCGGGCTGGAGAAGACCATCGTGCCGAAGGCCGGCTTCCCGCTCGAGCTCATCTCCGTCGGGGGACTGATAGGCAAGGGCCTCGGCGAAACGATCAAAAACCTCGCGCGGCTGCCCGTTGGGTTCGTGCAGGCGTGGCGGCTGATCGGGAAGCATCGCCCGAGCGTCGTTCTGGGCGTCGGCGGATACTCATCCGGTCCGGTCGTCCTCGCGGCGCGGATGCGTGACGTGCCGACCGCCATCCACGAACAGAACGCTTTTCCCGGGGCGACGAACCGCCTCCTGGCGAAGGTGGTGAAGGCCGTGGCCGTCGCCTTCGCCGACGCCGCGCCGCGATTGAAGCGCAGCGACGCAGTGGTCACCGGCAATCCGGTGCGCAAAGAGTTCTTCGAAGCGAAGCAACGGTCAACGGCCAACAGTCAACGGCGAACGCTTCTCATCTTCGGCGGCTCTCAAGGCTCCCACGTCATCAACGAAGCGATGGCCGGCGCGCTGCTGTTCCTGGCGCGGCTGAAGGGGCGGTTGGACATCGTCCATCAGACCGGAACGCGGGAACTGGAAACCGTCCGCGCCGCGTACCGCACCTCGGCCTTCGACGACGCGCGCGTGGTGCCGTATCTCGATCCGATCGCCGGCGAGATCGCCGCGGCGGACCTCGTGGTCAGCCGGGCCGGGGCCATGACCATCGGCGAGCTGGCGGCGGTAGGCCGCGCGGCGATCCTCATCCCCTTCGCCGCAGCGACGAACAACCATCAGGAGCTGAACGCCCGGGTTTTGGAGCGCGTCGGCGGCGCGATGGTCATCACCGAATCGGAGCTGACGCCGGAGCGGCTCGGGCTGGCCATCGCCGAAATCACCAACGATCCCGACCGCGCGGCGCGGATGGGAGCGGCGGCGCGGGCGCTGGCCGCGCCGGATGCGACAAAGAAAATCGTCGATTTACTCGAAAAAATTGTCCAGACCGAATAAAATTTGTGATTAAGCAAACCACTAAACGAATGAATTTCGAGAACATTAAGAGCATTCATTTCGTCGGCATTGGCGGAATCGGAATGAGTGGCATTGCCGAGATCCTCGCCGAGCGGGGCCTGCGGGTCTCCGGCTGCGATCTCAAACGCTCCGCCTCCACCGATCTCCTCCAGTCGCGCGGCATCCCCGTCTTCACCGGCCACGACGCCGCGCACCTCGACGGCATCGATGCCGTGGTGGTCACCGCCGCCGTCCGCGGCGGGAACGCGGAGATCGAGGCCGCGCACCAGCGCGGCATCGCCGTCATCCGCCGCAAGGAGATGCTCGGCGCGCTGGCCGGCGAGAAGCGCACCGTCGGCGTGTCGGGAACGCACGGCAAGACCACCACCACGGCGATGATCGCCATGGTCCTGGAGGAGGCCGGCTTCGACCCGACCATCCTCATCGGCGGCATGCTGCGCAACATCGCCTCGAACGCCAAGAGCGGCCGCGGCGAGTTTCTGGTCGTCGAGGCCGACGAGTACGACCGCACCTTCCACGAGCTGCACCCGGAAGTGGCCGTGGTCACCAACATCGAAGCCGATCACCTCGAGTACTTCGGCACCTTCGATGCGGTGGCCGAGGCGTTCCGCATCTTCGTCGACGGCTTGCGGCCGGGCGGGCTGGTGGTGGGGTGCGTGGACGATCCCGCGGTCGCGGCGCTGCTCGACAGAGCGCAAACGCGCGTTCTCCGCTACGGCCTCGGACCGCGCGCCGAGCTGACCGCGCGCGACCTCACCTTCCACGACCGCGGCTCGTCGTTCGAGGTCGAAGGCCTCGGCTTCTTCAAGCTCTTCGTGCCGGGCGAGCACAACGTGCGCAACGCGCTCGCCGCCATCGGCGTGGCGCGCGAGCTCGGCATCGCCGGCCACGTCATCGCCACAGCTCTCTCGAAGTTCCTCGGCGTCGACCGCCGCTTCCAGATCCTCGGCGACTTCGGCGGCGCGCTGGTGGTCGACGACTACGCCCACCATCCCACCGAGATCCGCGCCACGCTCGACGCCGCGCGCAGCGGCTATCCGCAGCGGCGCATCGTGGTGCTCTTCCAGCCGCATCTCTACTCGCGCACCCGCGACTTCGCCCGCGAGTTCGGCGAGTCGCTCGGCGGTGCCGACGTGGCCATAGTCGCCCCGATCTACGCCGCGCGGGAGACGCCGATCGAAGGGATCAGCGCGCGGATGATCGCCGACGCCGGCGAGGGGATCGAGTTCCTCGACCGCAGCAACGCGGAGATCGTGCGGGAGCTGCGGACGCGGCTCGCGCCGAACGACGTCTTCATCGTCATGGGCGCCGGCGACGTCCACGAGATCGCCGAGGCGCTGGTGCGCGAGGGGGCGTCCTGATGTCGGCGCGCTACGACACCACCGAGCGCTTCTTCCGTCCGGCCGACGTGGCCACGCTGCGCCGCAACCAGCGGCGGATCCAGATCCAGCGCATCATCCTCGTCGGCAGCCGTCTCCTCGTCGTCGGGGCGATCGTCGCGGCGGCGGCGTGGCTCTACCGGCACACGCAGTCGGACGCGCGTTTCGCGCTGAAGACGATCGAAGTCAGCGGCGCCGTGCACACGCCGCGCTCGGCGGTTGACGCCATCACCCAGGCGTACGTCGGAGCGAATCTCTTCCGCCTCGATATCTCGCACATCCAGAACGACTTGCTGGCGCTGGGGTGGGTGAGCCGGATCGAGACGGAGAAGAAGCTGCCCGACACGCTGCGCGTGCGCATCGTGGAGCGGACGCCGGTCGCGCTGATGCAGAGCGGCGACCGGCTGCAGTACGTCGACGAGAACGGCCTGCCGTTCGCCGAGCTGTCGCCGGCGGTCGGCGACAGCGATCTGCCGCTGATCACCGGCGCCGCACGCGGGTCCGAGCTCGCGCGCTGCGTCGCGCTATTGCGCGCTCTTCGCGCCCGCGACGCCGAGGTGTTCGCCCGGATCTCCGAAGTCCGCCCGGTGGCGCCGGACGGCTTCGCGCTGTTCGACCGGCAGCTCGGCGCGGTGGTCTATGCCCGCGAGGGCGATCTCTCCGCGAAGTGGCGCGATCTGTACGCCATCACCGGCGCGGAGAAGCTCGGGCGGGCGTCGATCGCGTACGCCGATCTCCGCTTCGCCGATCGCATCGTCATCAAGCCTTTGTTTTCGAACGCGGCGGCTTTGCCGCCGCACTCCGAAAGAGGAGCAATCAATGCCGAAGACTGAAGAAAAGTACGTGGTCGCACTCGACATCGGGACCTCGAAGGTGTGCGTGCTGGTGGGAGAGGTCAACGACCGCAACCAGCTCGAGATCATCGGCAAGGGGACGGCGCCGATGAAGGGGACGCGGCGCGGCAACATCATCAATCTCGACCAGGCCATCGACGCGGTGAAGAAGGCGGTCGATGAGGCCGAGGTGATGGCGGGGCTGCAGATCGAGTCGGTGTACGCCGGCATCGCCGGCGATCACATCCGCTCGGTCAACTCGCGCGGCGTGGTCTCCGTGATGGGCAAGCACAAAGAGATCGCCCGCGAGGACATCGACCGCGTCATCGAGGCCTCGAAGTCGATCAACATCCCCGCGGAGCTGGAGCTGCTGCACGTGGTGCCGCGCCAGTTCGTGGTCGACGGGCAGGACGGTATCCACGATCCGCTGGGGATGACTGCGCAGCGCCTGGAGGCCAACGTGCACATCGTCACCGGCGCGCGGACGCACAACCAGAACGCGCTGACCGCGGTGAACAAGGCGGGCATCGCCGTGCAGGAGCTGGTGCTCGAGCAGCTCGCCGCCGCCGAGGCCGTGCTGACGCAGGACGAGCGGGAGATGGGCGTGCTGCTCATGGACATCGGCGCGGGGACCACGGACTACGCGGTGTTTCTGGAAGGGAACGTCGTGCACACCAACGTCCTCCCCGTCGGCGCGGGGCACTTCACCAGCGACATCTCGGTGGTGCTGCGCACGCCGATGGAGGACGCGGAGCGGATCAAGAAGCGCTACGGCTGCGCGCTCGGATCGCTGGTGACCGAGGACGATCCGATCGAAGTGCCGACCGTCGGCGGCCGGGCGCCGAAGATCCTCTCCAAGCACGAGCTGACCAACATCCTGGAGCCGCGCGCGGCGGAGATCGCCAAGCTGGTCTACCGCGACCTGGAGAAGGTAGGGCTGGAGAAGGAGATCCGCTCCGGCGTGGTGCTGGTGGGCGGCGGCGCGGAGATGGACGGCATGGTGGAGATGGTGGAGCAGGTCTTCGACCAGCAGGCGCGCAAGGGAGTGCCGCGCGGGCTGGGCGGGCTGTCGGACACGGTGGCCGGTCCGGAGTGGGCGGCGGCGGCGGGGCTGCTGCTGTGGGGCTTCCGCGACCGGACGCGGATCCGGAAGCGGCCGCGGAAGGGGTTCGCCAAGCTGGCGGATCAGTTCCGCTCATTGTTTGCGCAGGATTAGACAAAAATAACGTATCATTTCGGGAGACGGTAAATGATCACATTTGATGAAAAGCCTGACGGTACGCTCGGCGTGCAGTTCGACGAAGAGCAGCTCACGGCGAAGATCAAGGTCATCGGAGTGGGCGGGGGTGGCGGGAACGCCGTCAACCGGATGATCCAGGCCGGGATCAAAGGCATCGAGTTCCTGGTCGCCAACACGGACGTCCAGGCCATGCGGGCCTCGCTGGCGCCGACGAAGATCCAGATGGGCGGCAAGCTGACCAAAGGCCTCGGCGCGGGCGCCAATCCGGAGGTCGGCAAGCAGGCGGCGCTCGAAGACACCGACCGCATCCTCGAGGCGCTGCACGGCGCCGACATGATTTTCATCACCACCGGCATGGGCGGCGGCACCGGCACCGGCGCGGCGCCGATCATCGCTTCGCTGGCCGCGGAGCTCGGCGCGCTGACGGTGGCCGTGGTCACCAAGCCGTTCGGCTTCGAAGGGAAGCGGCGCCGGGTGCAGGCCGAGCAGGGCATCCGCGCCCTGCGCGACACGGTGGACACGCTGATCACCATCCCCAACGAGCGGCTGCTCAACTTCGTGGAGCGCGGCACCTCGCTGGGCGACGCCTTCAAGATGGCCGACGACATCCTGCGCCAGGCGGTGCAGGGCATATCCGACCTCATCACCGTCCCCGGCGAGATCAACCTCGACTTCGCCGACGTGAAGACGATCATGCACGGCATGGGGATGGCGCTGATGGGCACCGGCGTGTCGTCGGGCGAGCATCGCGCGGTGGAAGCGGCGCAGCGCGCCATCTCCTCGCCGCTGCTGGAGGAAGCGTCGATCGAGGGCGCCAAGGGCGTGCTGATCAACGTCACCGGCGGCCCCGACATGACGCTCTTCGAAGTGCACGAGGCGGCGTCGATCATCCAGGAAGCGGCCGACGAAGAGGCGAACATCATCTTCGGCACGGTCATCGATCCGCGGATGAAGGACGAAGTGAAGGTCACGGTCATCGCCACCGGCTTCGACGCGGCGACCAAGGGCTTCCTCAACACGCGCGGCGAGCAGCTCGCGCCAGGCCCGCGGCAGCCGGCCGGGAGCGCGCAGCCGCTCTACCGCCCGTTCGCGCCGAGGGACATCGCCGCGCAGCACGAGGTGAACGTAACGCAGGAGATGCCCGCGCCGCCGCAGATCGGCGCGGAGGGGGAGATCTACGATCCTCCCTTTTTTCGAAAGGGATTCACGCGGCCCGACGGCTCGGGAGGATTCGGGCCGATGGCGTCGAGCGATTTCGGCAGTGACCTCGATATTCCGACGGTGATACGCAACCTGAGCGACTGAAGGGGACGGGCTTCGGCCTGTCCGTGCGGCACGCCCCTCCGCGTGCCGACGGGTGGCGGGGAGAGGGACCCGGCACCGACTGCTCACGGGGCGCGGCAGTACGCCGCGCCCCGTTTTTTGTGAGCGCAAACAAAACGGCCGCCGGTTGCCCGGCGGCCGCGCTCTGATGTGATGCCGTGGTGATTAGTTGGGAAGCTTGTTCTCGCGCTCCACGACGTAGTCGAGATATCCCTTGCGGACGCCCTGAACCAGATAGTCGAACTCGAGGTCCGGCGAGTCCTTCGCAACGCGGATCACCAGACGCTCCGGCGACTTCTCGGCGACGTAGACCTGGCTCCAGCTACCGACTGCCGTGAGCTGAACGGTCATCCGCTCGCGCTCGGTCACGCGCGCAAAGGAGCCCGGCAGCTCGATGACTGCCTCGCCGTTGACCGTCTTGGCCGTACCGCGGAAATATGTGCCGGCTTCGGGTCCTTCGAGTGCGGCGTAGTAGATCGCCTTCTTCGAGTCGCCCGGATCGACCATGGCGAAATTCTTCACGCCGGTGACGGTCAGGTTTCCGCTGATGGTCACCGCTCCGCCGGAGTCGATGCGCATACGCTCGACGCTATTGGTCAAGAAAGTCATCGGGGCGGCGTTCGCCTGCCCGATCTCGAAGAAGTTCGCCTTCGTGGCGTGCGTGGAGCCGTAGTGCTGGATGAATACCGGCGTGGTCGCATTCGCCGCTTCGCCGAGATAGATGAACGCGCTGCCGGCGGTATTGGTGTTGATGGCGCCGATGGCATTGAAGAAGCCGCCGTCGCTTCCGGTGATGGCCAGCTTCGGACCCCAGGGGCTCGCGGTTCCGATTCCGACGTCACCATCCGCGGCGATGTCGATCGAGCTGGTCGGCGCGCCCGGGCGAATGCGGAACGGCAGGCGCGAGCCGCCGGTCACGTCGCGGACGAAGAAGTTCGCTTCGTTGCCCGCCACGTCCCAGGTCTGCGCGGTGAAGCCGGCGGCGCTGGTCTGTTCGAGCCGCATCGCCGGCGTGTTGCCGGTGGAGACGTGGATGTCGAGGACCGGGGTGCTGGTGCGCAGGCCGAGGCGGCCGGTGCTGTCGACGAAGATGGAGTTCGTCGCCGCGCCGGCGGTGATGGTGAAGGGCACCTTCGCGCCGGTGATGTCCTCGATGGAGAACTTGCTCGCGCCGCCGCTGGCGGAGTCGTTCGCCGTCAACTGCCAGTCGGTCGTCGGGAAGCCGGCTCCGGTCGAGGTGTCCTCGAACTTGATCCGCGTGTTGTTCTCTTTCATGCGGATGGTGTCGAAGCCGAAGCTCTCGTTATTGACGCAGTCGAGGCCGATGCAGGCGCTCCCCTGAACGATGATGTCATCGGCGTAGACCTGGTCGAGCGGCTTCGGCTTCAGAGCCGAGGCCGACACGGAGCCGGGGCCTTCCGCCTCGCTGCCGCCGCCGACGAACATTCCGCCGCCGATGGTGAACGAGCCGGACTCGCTGATGACGTGATTGAGGCCAGCCTGGGCCTGAATGCGCGCAGCGCCTGCTTCGTCGTCCTTCTGGCGGGCTTCGGCGAGCCGCCGTTTGACGTCGGCCGAGACGCGCGGAACGACGCGCAGCTCCCACGTGTAGCTGCCGTCCGCCGGCATCTTCGCGCCGAGGTCCTGCACGCGGAGGCTGACGACGCGGCCGGACTCGAATTCCCTGCTGAAGGAGAAGTTCTCGGGACCGCTCACCGTCAGGACCAGCCGGTCATACGTGCCTGACGCCGGCCACTGAATGGCCGAGGCGCTGATGCTGATCTCACCGATCGTCGCCGGTGTCGCGTCGCTGCCCGTGTTCGGCTTCGCGGCGAATGCCGCAACCGAAAGGACAAGCGTGAGAATGAAAAAAAGTCCGAACACCCGTGCCCGGGTTTGGGTCATACCTTGCCTCCTTTAAGAATGTTGCTGATGGACGGAACGTTGATGCCCCGACCGCTTCGACGAACCAAAACCTGCCGTTGAGATGTGCGGATCAATATAGGCGCAAGAAACAAATGTGTCCATGTCTTTACAAGGAAAGTCTCTACTTCGGGAATTGACCCACTGCCCGGGTCAAGAGCTGACCGGTTTACTCCCACTCGATGGTGCTCGGCGGCTTCGAGGACACGTCGTACACCACCCGGTTGATCCCTCTGACTTCATTGACGATACGGCGCGCGATGCGGTCGAGAACGTCGTGCGGCATCCGGAACCAGTCCGCCGTCATGAAGTCCGTGGTGCTCACCGCGCGGACGGCGACGACGTTTTCGTAGGTCCGCTCGTCGCCCATCACGCCCACGCTCCGCACAGGGAGTAGAACTGCGAACGCCTGCGAGATCTGGCGGTACAAGCCCGCGCTGCGGATCTCCTCGATCACGATCTCATCGGCGTTCTGCAGGATCTCCACGCGCTCGGCGTTGACTTCGCCGAGGATGCGCACCGCCAGTCCCGGTCCCGGGAACGGATGGCGCCAGACGAACTCCTCCTCGAGACCGAGCTCGATGCCGAGGCGCCGCACTTCATCCTTGAACAGCTCGCGCACCGGCTCGATCAGCTTCAGCCCCATCTTCTCCGGAAGGCCGCCGACGTTGTGGTGGGTCTTGATGACCGAGGACGGACCCTTGATCGACACGGATTCGATCACGTCGGGGTAGAGCGTTCCCTGCACCAGGAACTCGGCGCCGGCGATGCGCTTCGCTTCCTCTTCGAAGATGGCGATGAACTCGTTGCCGATCCGCTTCCGCTTGACCTCGGGATCCTCGACGCCGGCGAGCTTTTCGTAGAAGCGCTCGCGTGCATCGACGGCGATGATGTGCATGCCGAGGCCTTCGCTGAGGCGCGAGACGACCTGAATGGCCTCGTTCTTCCGCAGCACGCCGTTGTCGACGAAGATCGCGGTGAGCTGATCGCCGATCGCCTCGGCCACCAGCAGCGCGGCCACCGAGGAGTCGACGCCGCCGCTCACCGCGGCGATGACCTTCTTCGAGCCGACCGCGGCGCGGATCTCCTCGACTTTGCGGCGGCGGTAGTCGCCGAGGTCCCAATCCGGCGTGCAGCCGGCGATATGAAAGAGAAAGTTGCGCAGGATCTCCGAGCCCGCCTCAGTGTGCGTGACCTCGGGATGAAACTGGATGCCGTAGCACTTCCGCGCCTCGCTCTCGAACGCGGCGATCGGCGCGTTGTCGGACCGCGCGGTGATCCGGAAGCCCGGCGGCGCGGCGAGGATGCTGTCGCCATGGCTGGCCCACACCTGCTGCCGCGCCGGTGTGTCGGCGAACAGCGGCGATTCGGCGATGACTTCGATCTCCGCGCGGCCGTATTCGCGCTCGCTGGCCGCTTCCACCCGCCCATCGAGAAAGTATGCCGTGAGCTGCATGCCGTAGCAGATGCCGAGGATGGGAACGCCGAGATCGAAGACCTCCCGCGAGCAGTAGGGCGCCGAATCGGCGTACACCGATTGCGGACCTCCGGAGAGGATGATGGCCCTCGGCGCGAGCGCGCGGATCTTCTCCGGCGCGAGATCGCAGGGATGAACGACCGAATACACCTTCTGCTCGCGAATCCGTCGCGCGATGAGCTGCGTGTACTGCGAGCCGAAGTCGAGGACGAGGACGGTCTGGTCGCTAGTCACGCTACAGGAGGTTCCGCAGTTCCTTCCCCGGCTTGAAGCGGATGGTGTTTCCGGGCGGGATTTTCACTTCCACGCCGGTCTTCGGATTGCGGCCGATGCCCTTCTTCCGCTGCTTGACCTGGAAGACGCCGAAGCCGCGAAGCTCGATGCGCTGGCCGCGGGCGAGCGCGTTGCGCAGGCCTTCGATCACGGTGTCCACCGCCTGCGCCGCCTTCACCCGCGAAATCTCCGACACCTCGGCCACCTTGTTGACGATATCGGCTTTAATCATGCGGCGATTATAAGCATGGACGAACGGCACCGCATCGATCTCTGGCTCAAGCACGTCTGCCTCTTCAAGCACCGCTCCCAGGCCAGCGAGGCCTGCCGTGGTGGCCGGGTGAAGCTCAACGGCCAGCGCGTAAAGCCCGCCGCGGTGGTCAAGGAAGGCGACCTGATCGAGTTTTTCGCCGGCGACAACCTTCGCCGGGTGGTGGTGAAGGCCGTGCCCCCGGCGCAGCAGGCGAAGGAAGCCGCGCGGACGATGTACCTCGATCAGAGCCCGCCCCCCGCCCCGCGTGAGGCGGTGAGGGTTTTTCGCGACCGCGGCGCCGGCCGGCCGACCAAGAAGGAGCGGCGGGACATCGAGAAACTTCGCCGCTGACGCGGGCGTCCCAGAAGCATGAAGTACGTGCTCGCCGCAGTGCTCCTGACCATCGCCGCTATCGCTTTTCCGGACTTTCGCACCGCGATGCAGCGCTCGAACGAGAAACAAACTATGGCGGCCATGCGCGACATCGCCACGGTTTGGGAAGCGCGCTCCGAAACGTCGCATCGATACGCCGTTGAGGACCTGAAGGACATGCCGCGGCTGGACGGATGGGACAATCCGATGGAGCTCACGGCCTCCGGCAACGAGTACCGGATTCGATCCTATGGAAGCGATGATCGCCGTGACGTCAAACTCATCGAGGGATCGCACACCGACTTCGCGCGCGACATCGTCTACGCCAACGGCGCGTTCGTCGCCTACCCGGAGGGCATATGAGGCATGCCCTGAGGAGCGGTCTGCTCCTCCTCGTCCTCGCCGCGCCGCTCCACGCCGCGACCATCACCGGCGAAGTCATCGACAGCTTCTGTTACGCCAAGGTCGGCATTCGCGGGCCAGCCCACGCGGTGTGCGGCATCAAGTGCGCGAAGAAGGGCGTGCCCGTCGCGTTGTTGGAGGAGAAAACGCGCCGCGTCTACATTCTCCTCGCGCCGAAGGACGCCGAGCCGGTGCCGGCGGCGCTGATCAACCAGATGGGTCGCACGGTAAAGATCGAGGGCGAAACGGTGGTGAAGGGCGGAACGACCTTTCTGGTGGTGCGCTCGTTCACTCGTTGACGAAGCGCCGCATGTCCACGTTCAGCATCAGCCCGATGGCGATGAGGAACATCATCGTCGACGAGCCGCCGTACGACAGCAGCGGCAGCGGGATGCCGGTAGTCGGCAGGACGCCGATCTGCATCGACACGTTGATCAGCACGTGGAAGATGAAGAATGAGATCAGGCAGATGACGAGGAACGTCCCTCCTCGGTCGCGGGCATGTTTGGCGAAGGTCAGCGCCTGCACGATCAGAAACAGGTAGAGCCCGAGGACGATCATCACGCCGATGAAGCCCCACTCCTCGCCCAGCACGGAGAAGATGAAGTCGGTGTGCCGCGCGGGGATGAAGCCGAGCTTCCCCTGCGTCCCGTTGCGGAAGCCTTTCCCGTGGATGCCGCCGGAGCCGATGGCGATCTTGGCCTGGGTGACCTGGTATCCCTTGCCGAGAGGGTCGCGGTTGGAGTCGAGGAAGGTGAGGATGCGCTCCTTCTGATACGACTTCATCACTCCCCATCCGAGTCCGGCGACGAGCAGGGCGACGAGGATCATCACCACCCACACCCGCCAGCGGATGCCACCGAAGAACATCGCCACCGCCAATAGCGGGAAGAACGACGCCGCGGTGCCGAAGTCCGGCTGCAGCAGGATGAGGGTGACCGGCGCGCCGATGATCAGCATCACCTGGATGAACGAGCGGAGACTGAGGTAGGCGCGCTCGTTGGAATCGAAGAACTTCGCCAGCATCAGCGCGGTGAAGACCTTCGTGAACTCCGATGGCTGGAACTGTGATCCCCCGATATGGATCCAACCTTTCATGTGCGCTGTCTGGCGCCCGAAGATGGCGAGATAGACCAGCAACGCCAGCCCGATCCCGTAGAGGATGGGAGCGACGTCGAACAAGACGTGATAGTCGATCACCAGGAAAACCAGCATCAGTGCGATGCCGATGGCCATCCACAAAAGCTGTCGCCGCACGAACGACAGGCTGGGATCGCTGAAGTAGGTCGCGCTGTAGATCAGCATGCAGCCGATCGCGGCAATCACCAGCGCCGTCCCGAGAAAGTTCAGGTCGACGTTGGAGAGGTTTCGTGTGCGCTCGCGCAGCATCGACGGCTTCAGTGTCCCGTGCCGGCCGGCACCGGCGGCGCCTTCGGCTTCTGGCCGGGAACGGGCGCCTCGCCTTCCTTGATGGCCTGCAAGGTCTCGGGGTTGCTCAGATCGAAATTGGCGTTCTGCACCTGCCCGCGGAACTTCGACTCGTAGAGCAGCTTCGCCAGCGGCGCGGCGTCGGCGCCGCCGTGGCCGCCGTGCTCCACGAAGACCACCACCACCATCTTCGGCACGTCGCCCGGCGCGCCGGGCGCGTAGGACGCGAACCAGGCGTGGTCGCGCTCGCGGAAGGGCATCCCCTCAGCCTTGACCCAGCCGTGCTGCGCGACCACCTGCACCGTGCCGGTCTTGCCCGCCACATTGAGGCCGGTGATGCGCGAATTGCCGCCGGTGCCGCCTTCCTCGTTGACCACTTTCCAGAGCCCGGCCTTCACGGTCTGCAGCGCGCGGTCGGAGAGGTTCGGCACTTTGTGCAGCACTTCGCTGGCCACCTGGTAGCGGTTGACCTCTCCCTTCGGACCGACTTTCTCGATCATCTTCAGGACGTGCGGGCGGTAGACGGTGCCGCCGTTGGCGATGGCGGCCATCATGTTCGCCACCTGCAGCGGCGTGACGATCAGCGGTCCCTGACCGATGGAGACGGAGATGGTCTCGGACGGATACCACTTGCGGTGCTGCTTCTCGTTGGCCCACTTCGTCGACGGGACGAGGCCCGCCTTCTCGCCGTCGAGATCGATCTTGGAGATCTCGCCAAAAGTCAGGTTGCGCGCGTACTCGGAGATTTTGTCGACGCCGAGCCGCGCGCCGGTGTTGTAGAAGAAGATGTCGCAGGAGACTTTGATCGCGGTCGACACCCCGACGTCGCCGTGCCCTTGGCGCCGCCAACAGCGGAAACGACGGCCGAAGAAGACGCCGCTGCCGGCGCAATGGAACGTCGTCGCGGTGTCGATGGCGTGATCGGAGAGGCCGGCCATGGCCATGACCACCTTGAATACCGAGCCGGGCGAGTAGAGGCCCTGGATGGCGCGATTGAGCTCCACCTTGAACGGGTTCGAGGAGATGACCTTCCACACCTCGGGCGTGAAGCGCTTCGAGTAGACGTTCGGGTTGAACACCGGCGAGGAGACCATGGCCAGCACCTCGCCGTTGCGGGGATCGAGCGCCACCGCGGAGCCGACGAACTCGTTCTCGATGAAGTACTGCTCCGCGCGGCGCTGGAGCTCGAAGTCGATGGTGAGGTAGACGTTGTCGCCGGCCACCGGCTCCTTGCGCGCCGGCCGGTATTCGGCGAGACGGCGGCCATGGCTGTCGTACTCCCAGTACTGCGCGCCGTCGCGGCCGCGGAGGTACTCGTCGTACATCAGCTCCACGGCGCGCTTGCCGATCAGATCGCCCTGCCGCAGATCCTTGTGCACGCCCAGGTCTTTCTCGTTGACCTCGCCGATGAAGCCGAGGACGTGCGCGGCCATCGTGCCGTACGGATAGTTGCGGCGCTGCACCGGCTCGACGTTCAGCTCCGGGAAGGCCACCGCCTGCGCCTGCACCGATGCCACCTGCGTCATGGTCAGGTCCTCGGCCAGCGGCATCGGGCGGGCGAACGGGATCAGTTTGCCTTTTTCGAAGCGCGCCTCGACTTCCTGCGGCGTGACGCCGAGGACCGCCGCCAGGAAGGCGATCAGCTTCTCGCGGTGCTGTGGGTCGCCCTTGACCAGCGGGCGCATGACCGTCCGGTCGAGGGTGAGGGTGTACGCCGGCTGGTTGTCGGCGAGGATCTTCTGGCCGGTGCGGTCGAGGACCAGCCCGCGCTTGGCCGGCATGACGATCTCGCGCAGCGCGTTGGCCTCGGAGAGCCCCCGGTACTTGTCCGCCTGCACCCCCTGCACGAACCAGAACGATCCGGCGAGGAAGAGGAAGACCGCGACGATCCCCCAGAGGACGGCGTTGATTCGGAAGGAGAGGAACTTCTGGTCGTCTCGATAAACTCGCATGGGATTTGTTCGCCGTTAGCCGTTGACCGTTGGCTGATGCATACCGTGGACCGGCCAACGGTCAACGGCCAACGGCGAACGCTTACCAGCCGGCAGGTCTGCGTGTGGCTTCAATGGGCTCCTCGCGAAGAAATAGCGTCAACAACTGATAGACCAGCATCCCGAACAGACAGGTGAAGATCGCCTTGAAGATCATGCCCTGCTCGAACATCTGGATCTTCTGCTTCAACAGAATGTTCACCAGGATGTAAATGACGAGCTCGTTGACGATCACCGCTCCGATGAGGCAGCCGCCGAACGCCAGCGTCCCGCGCAGCGAGAGGCGGGAGTTGATGTACGCCACGGTGTAGGCGCAGACCGTGAGCGAGAAGGCGTGCAGGCCGAAGATGGCGCCGGAGTAGGCGTCCTGCACCAGCCCGGCGATCACGCCGGCGATGATCGCGCCGAGGACGTTGCCGCCCATCGAGTAGTAGACGATGAGGATGAGATAGGGATTGAAGAACGCCAGGGCGTTGGGAAAGAAGCTGTCGAGCAGCGAATGCAGCGTCAGCGCGATGATCAGCCCGACCGCGAACCGCAGCCACCTCATGGCGCGTACCTCACCACATCGCCGGGGATCTTGCGGGTGTGCAGCACGATGGTTTCCTCGATCGAGGCGAAGTCGACCAGCGGCTTGACGGTGATGGTCTTGAACAAGTCCTGCCCCTTCTCCGCCTTGATGATCACGCCGACCGGGATGCCTTTGGGATAGATGCCGTCGATGCCGGCGGTCATGATGCTGTCGCCGGGACGGACGTCGGCGAGCGACGGGATGTCGTAGAGCTGTGCGCCGCCGGCGCCGTCGCCGCGCAGCACGCCCTGCCGCCGAGTCCGCTCGATGAGCACGCCGACCGAGGCGTTGCTGTCGGTGAGGAGCTGCACCTTCGACATGTCCTTGGTCGTCAGCACCACGCGCCCGATGAGGCCATTGGCGTTGACCACCACGTCGTCGACGTCGATGCCGGCCGCCGACCCGCGGTCCAGGATGATCGATTTGAAGCGGCCGGAGATGTCCAGCATGATCGCCTCGGCCATGGTGGTGGGCATGGTGAACTGCTCGGAATAGCCGAGGAGGCTGCGGAGGCGCCGGAGGTCGCCCTCGGACTGCCGGAGGCGGAGGTTGTCGGTGGTGAGCTGGTCGACCTTGCGCCGGAGCTGGAGGTTCTCTTGGACCGAGCGCCGCATGTCGAGGTAGCCGTGATACATGTCGGCGGCGCTGGAGCCGACCCAGTTGACCACCTTCGGCACCGGCGCGAAGAGGGTCATCACCGTCCGCTCGAAGAGAGTGCGCGTCTCGCCGACCACTCGGGTACGGCTGCTGGCCGCCATCAGCGCGAACAGCATCGACAAGACGACGATGAAGAGCAGCGTCGGACGGCGGGGGATGACGTCGGTCGGAACGGCCATGTACCTCTACGGCGTTGAGCGAAATCTAGGCCACGTTCGCCGTTGGCGGTTGACCGTTGGCCGAGGTAACGCCACGGTCAACGGCCAACAGCCAACGGCGAACCTCACTCGATCGAAATCTTACGCAACAGGTTGAAATCCGTGAGCATCTGCCCCGTCCCCAGGGCCACGCACGCCAGCGGGTCCTCGGCCAGGGTCACCGGCAGGCCGGTCTCTTCGCGGAGCCGTTTGTCGAGGTTCTTCAGCATGGAGCCGCCGCCGGCGATGATGATGCCCTTGTCCATGATGTCGGCCGAGAGCTCGGGCGGGGTGCGCTCCAGCGCCACCCGGACCGCCTCGACGATGGTGGCCACCGTCTCCGAGAGCGCCTCGCGGATCTCCTCGTCGCTGACCACCAGCGTTTTCGGCACGCCCTCGACCAGGTCGCGCCCCTTGATCTCCATGGTCATCTCTTCGTCGAGCGGGAAGGCGGATCCGATCTCCATCTTCACCTGCTCGGCGGTCCGCTCGCCGATGAGGAGGTTGTACTTCCGTTTGATGTACTGAATGATCGCGTCGTCCATCTCGTTGCCGGCCACGCGCACCGAACGGGAGTAGACGATGCCGGCCAGCGAGATCACCGCGACGTCGGTGGTGCCGCCGCCGATGTCCACGATCATGTTGCCGGTGGGGTCGGTGATGGGGAGTCCGGCGCCGATCGCCGCGGCCATGGCCTGCTCGATCAGATACACCTCGGTCGCGCCGGCGCGCAGCGCGGAGTCCTTCACCGCGCGTTTTTCCACCTGCGTGATCTCGGAGGGGACGGAGATGACGATGCGCGGCTTGACCAGGAAGCGCCGTCCGTGCGCCTTCTCGATGAAGTACTTGATCATCTTCTCCGTCACTTCGAAGTCGGCGATGACGCCGTCCTTCATCGGACGGATGGCGACGATATTTCCCGGCGTGCGGCCGAGCATCGCCTTTGCTTCGTTGCCTACTGCCTCGACCTGGTTGTTGATCTTGTTGACCGCGACGATCGACGGCTCGCGCACGACGATCCCTTTGTTCTTCGCGTAAACCAGCGTGTTCGCTGTCCCGAGGTCGATCGCCAGATCGTTCGAGAACATCGAGAGGAGTGATTTCCACGGCATTCGTTCGTTTGTTCCTTTGATTGAGCTTCGTGGCGCCCGCTGCAAAAGGGCTGCCGCGGGCGGGGAGGAAAATGCTCGACTACTCTTCCACGATCACGGTGACGGATTGTACGTTCGTTTTCCCGGAGGCGTTGAGAGCTTTTACCACCACCGCGTTCCGACCCACCTTGTTGAAGCTGACCAGCTTCTTGAAGTGGCCGTTCGACTCCACCTCCACATCCTCGTCGTTGATGGTCACCGTGGCGCCGCCGTCGGTCGTCCCCTCGACCATGTAGAACGGTCCGCCCAGGGGATACGGCTTCTTGAGCACCAGCGACGGCGGCGCCGCGTCGGGGTTGCCGACCCCGGTGTCCCGCCCGCCGCCCACCACCCGGAAGCGGTAGGGATTCGAGAACGGCCCCACCTCGCCGTCCGCCCCGATCGACGCCACGCGCCAATAGAACGCCCCTTCGGCCGTCACCTTCGCGCCGGCCGTGGTCTTCGGCCGCCTGGAGTTGATCTCCAGCGACGAGAACAGGCGCGAGCGCGAGACCTGGAATTGATACGCGGCCGCGCCCGGCACGGCGTCCCAGACGAAGTTCACCTGCGACTCGCCGAGGGTGATCGGATGGTTGTCGCTCGGCTCCTTGAGCGTCGGCGGCATGAGCAGCTTCTTGACCGCGGAGAGCGCCCCCGAGGCGTCGGCGGTGACCTTCTCGCCGCTGGCGACCTTCACCGCGGCGCCGCCGCTGGCCGGCGCGACCGAGGCCGAGCCCTTCTCGGTGACCACCGCGGTCTGCTTCTGCGGATCGACGCCCACCTGGGTCGTCGATTCGGAGTCGACGGTGATCTGGCTGCTCGGCGTGCGGACGGTCGACTGATCGTCGGTGGTGGCCACTTCGATCGAGCCGATCTGCATCTGCACCAGGTTGCTCTTCTTGCTGGTGGCCGGATTGAACTGGGAGTAGATCTCGAGCAGCGCGCCCGACCCCACGGTGTAGAGCGAGCCGTTGGAGAAGATCAGCTCCGCTGAGGCCTTGTCGCCGGTCTTCACCCAGTCGCCGTTGAAGAGCGGCGTGCGCGACTCGGCCGACTTCCAATCGCCGGTCGACGACTTCTGGTACTGCACGTCGCCCTCGACGGTGAGGAACTGCGCGTCGTTGTCGCCGCCGCCCGCCCCGCTCAGCGCGGCGCGGCTGATGGTCTGCGACTCCACCGCCGCGCTCTCCGCCTCGGCGTACTTCGCCGCGGCGAGATGAGTGGTGGCTTGATCGAGCTTGCGCTGCGCACGGTCGAACTCGTTGCGATGTTGGTTGAAGTCTTTCGACGCCGCGAGGGTATTGAGGGCCTGCCGCGCCTCACCGATGGCGGACTCGGCCGCGCTGCGCGGATTGCGCTTCTGGTTCGAGAAGTACCACCACCCGCCCAGCCCCAAAAGAATGAGGAGGATGACCAGCCCGATCTGCTTGAGCCGGTCGATGGAGATGAGGTACCAGTCGATGTCGGCGCCCGCGACCTTCTTTTTCTTCCGCTTAGCCATCGGTCGAAACCGATGATTTATAACACGGTGCGGTGTTTGCGCCCCGGGCCGGGAATAGCTAAACTGCCGCGTTTTTTACGGATACACGCGATCGGCAGGCTGGTAGTCCCTCGTGCCGCGGTCGCTCATCCAATCAGACAAGATCGAGGTTTTTCCCATGCTCAAATTGATGCGCGACAACTTTCAGCAGCTCAAATGGGCGCTTCTCGCCGTTGTGGCTGCCTTCATCGTCGGGTTCGTCTTCTTCGACAGTGGCCTCGGCGGCCCGAGCGCGAACGGCAGCCAGGACACCCGCTCCTACGCCGCGCGCGTGAACGGCGAGACCATCTCCCTCCGCGAATACGACCGCGCGCTCTACTACACCGAGAAAAACTACGAGCAGATGTACCGGCAGGCCCTCTCGCCGGAGATGATCGCCAGCATGGGGCTTCCGAAGCAGGTGCTCGACTCGTTGGTCGACCAGAAGCTCCTGCTCCAGGAAGCGCGGCGCTTGCACCTGTCCGCCTCGCCGGAGGAAGTTCGCGAGAAGATCCTACAGATCCCGACCCTCAACCCGGACGGGAAGTTCGTCGGCAACGAGCTCTACTCGCGCTACGTCACCGGCTCGCTGGGCTACCAGTCGCCGGCGGAGTTCGAGGAAGAGCTGGCGCGCGAGATCACGCTTCAGAAGATGGAGAGCGCGCTCGCGCACTCGCTGGTGATCTCCCCGAAGATGGTGGAGACGGAGTACCGCCGCGTCACCGAGAACGCCAAGATCAAGTACGTGCTCCACGCGGCGAGCCGCGAGGCCACCAACGTCACCCTCACCCCGGCGGAGATCGAGCAGCACTACCGCGCCCATCAGGCGCAGTACGCGCACGGCGAGCAGCGGCAGGTGAAGTACCTCATCGCCGACCTGGGGCGCCTCCGCTCGCAGATCGTTCCGACCGACGCCGATCTCCGCAAGCGCTACGAGGCGTCGAAAGAGGATTTCAAGCACGCCGAGCAGGCGCACATCCTCCACCTCCTGATTCGCGTCGATCAGAACGCGCCGCCGGCGATCGACGCCGCGGCGAAGGCGAAGGCCGAGGGGCTGGTCAAGCAGCTCCGCGCCGGCGCCGACTTCGCGAAGCTGGCGCGCGAGAAATCCGACGATCCCTCGTCGTCCGGCCAGGGCGGCGACATGGGCTTCGTCGACAAGGGGAGGACCGTTGCGCCGTTCGACGCTGCGGCGTTCACCATCCCGCTGAACACCATCAGCGATCCCATCCGCACGACCGAGTTCGGTTACCACATCATCAAGGTGCTCGAGCGCCGGCCGGCCGGCTACCGCACGTTCGAAGAGGTGTCGCCCTTGCTCTCCAGCCAGATGGCCGAGCAGATGGCGAAGGACCGCGCGGTCGAAGAGATCACGCGCATCGCGGCGCGCGTCAAGCAGTCGAAGCCGAAGACGCACGTGGAGTTCTCGGCGTTTGCCAACGACAAGGTCACGTCCAACGACACGCTCTGGTTCGCCAAGAACGACACCATCCCCGGCCTCGGCCAGAACCCCGCGCTGACGGCGTGGGCCTTCTCGGCGAAGCCGAATGACGTCGGCGAGATCATCGGCACGCAGCGCGGCCCGATGATTCCGTTCCTCGTCGCCTCCCGCTTCGCCGGCGTCTCGGAGTTCGCCGAAGTGCAGCCCAAGGTCGAAAGCGACGCGCGGATGGAGAAGGCGCGCCAGGCGGCGGCGCAGGCGCTCGCCAAGGCCATGCCCGCAGCGAACATCGACGCGGTTTCCACCAAGAGCGGCATTCCGGCCTCGGAGACCACCGTGAATCACCAGGGCAACGTCAGCGGCTTCAGCGGCGACGTCACGGCGCTGGTCGACGCGGCGATGGCGGCGAAGGTCGGCGAGGTCAAGGGTCCGGTGCAGGTGGCCGAGGGCGCCGTGGTGTTCCAGGTCCTCGAGCAGAAGAAGGTCGACCCGAAGTCGGTCGACGAGAACCGCACCTCGTACGCCGAAATGCTCCGCCAGCAGGAGGCGCGCAACCTCCGCGCCGCTCTTCTGCAGCGGCTGCGCAAGGACGCCAGGGTGGAGATCAACGACAGCCTGCTCAAGGCGCAGGCGCCGCAGCAGCAGGCCGGGCTGTAGTATCGAGCACTATAGTGGCTATCGATATAGCGCCGAAGTGGGACGAGCCGGCCATCCGCGTCCTGATGATGCCGCGCGATACCAACGCGCACGGCACCATCTTCGGCGGCGTGATCCTCTCGTACATCGACCAGGCCGGCGCGATCGAAGCGCGCCGCCAGGGCTGCGGCGCGATGCTCACCGTGTCCATGGACAAGGTGGTCTTCCACGCGCCGGTACAGGTCGGTGATCTGGTCAGCTTCTGGACCGAGACGCTCCGCATCGGCACCACCTCCATCACCACCAAGGTGGTGGTCGACGCCATCCGCAGCGGCGGCGGCGAGCGCGTCACCGTCACCGAGGCGCAGGTGGTTTACGTGAACGTGGACGAGCGGGGGAAGCCTAGGCCGATCCGATGAAGAGATTTCTCTGCCTGTTCGCGCTGACACTCGGCGCCGCCGCTCCCGCCGCCGCGCAGCCACCGCCCGCCCGCGCCGAGGTGCTGGTGCTCGGCGTCTATCACATGAACAACCCGGGACATGACGTCTTCAACATGCAGGTCGACGACGTGCTCGCGCCAAAGCGCCAGGCGGAGATTGCCCAGGTCATCGAGGCTCTGAAGAGATTCAATCCGACGAAGATCGCGGTGGAAGCCGACGTGTACTCCGATCGCAGGCCGAAGGAGTATGCCGAATATCTGGCCGGCAAGCACGAGCTCACCCGCAACGAGATCGAGCAGCTCGGCTTCCGCCTCGGCCAGGAACTCGGCCACAAGACCGTGTACGCCGTGGATGTGGACGGCGACTTCCCGTGGCAGCGCTTCGTCAACTACGCCAAGGCGAGCGGCCGCACGAAGGAGCTCGATGCGCTCCTGGGCGAAATCGGGGCCATGGTCAAGGCGCAGAATGCGTATCTCGGCTCGCACACCATCCTCGAGACGCTGCTCTACATGAACGCTGACGCAAAGGTCGCCGAGGACGTCGGCTTCTACTACCGGGAGGCGCAATTCGGCGAGCCGGGCGATTGGGCGGGCGCCGACCTCGTCTCCGACTGGTTCCGGCGCAACATGCGCATCTACAGCAACGTCATGCAGCTCGCCGGCTCTCCGAACGAGCGCGTGCTGGTCATCTACGGTGCCGGACACCTCGGCTGGTTGCAGCACGACTTCGCCGGCAACCCCAATGTCCGCCTGCGCAAGCTCGCCGAGTTCGCCAGGTAGGCCGCGCGTGGCCTACGTCGCGGCACAAGTGGTATAGGTGAACGTCGGAGAGGATGACGCACATGAATGGATTGATCGTCGCCGCGCTGCTCGCCGCCGCCACCGCCTCCTCGTTCAACCCGCCCTGCAAGCTTCCCTTCGCCGGCAAGAAGCAGCCCATCGACTCGAAGTGCGGCATGGCCGGCGACGCCGCCGCCAAGCCTGCCCTCGACGCGCAGGACCTCGTGAAGAACAACTTCTGCGCGACCGGCACGCCGGTAGTGCTGACCTTCGAGGTGTACCCCGGCCTCCAGGCCGCCGCCGAAAAACTCCTCGGCGTCGACTACAAGCCGCCCCTCGACCGCTCCGGGCTGCGCAATCTGTACCCCTGGAACGGCAAGACCATCGGCGAGGGGACGCTGGTGAGGCTCGTGGCCTTCGTGGAGAGCGCGCACTACTCCGACGTCGCCAAGGGCGAAAGCGTCAACTGCAACCTCACCGGCGATTCGGTCAACGACATCCACGTCCCGCTGGTGATGACCGCCGGTCAGGACGAGTGCCAGAGCGTGACCGCCGAGATCAGCCCGCACTTCCGCCCCGCGGCGTGGACGGCGAGCGCGGTGAACAAGTCGAAGAACCCGATGCGCTTCACCGGCCAGCTCCTCTTCGACGCCGAGCACCACCCGTGCACCAAGGACAAACCGGAGAATCCGAAGCGGCAGGCGGTGTGGGAAGTTCACCCCGTCTACGCCATCGACGTGTGCGTCAACAGCACGATCGCGAAATGCGATCCGGCGGTGGCGAAGAATTGGAAGGCGCTCAAGTAGGGGCGCGCCGCAGCGCGCCCGATACCCCGGGTGCCGGGCGCGTTGCCACGCGACCCTACGACCGCGCTTTCCGCATCTTCTCCAGCCGCTCCCGGATCTCGCGTTCTAAGCCGGCGTCCTTCGGCTCGTAAAACCTTCGCCCGGCGAGCGCTTCGGGAAGGCACTCCATCGGGGCGGTCTGCTCCTCGAAATCGTGCGCGTACTGGTAGCCGCTGCCGTAGCCGAGGTCCTTCATCAGCCGCGTCGGCGCGTTGCGGATGTGGTGGGGAACGGGCGGGTTGTCGCCCTGCCGCACCTCGTGCACCGCCTCGCCGTAGCCGATGTAGACCGCGTTCGACTTCGGCGCCGCGGCGAGGTACGTCGCGAGCTGCGCGAGCGCCACGCCCGCCTCCGGCATGCCGATGAAGTGCACCGCCTGCTGTACGGCGATGCCCAGCACCAGCGCCTGCGGGTCGGCGTTGCCGATGTCCTCCGACGCCGCGCGCACCAGCCGCCGCGCGATGTACATCGGGTCTTCGCCCCCCTCCAGCATGCGGACCAGCCAGTAGACGGAGGCGTCGGCGTCGCCGTTGCGGATCGATTTGTGAAGCGCGGAGATGATGTTGTAGTGCTCTTCGCCCCCTTTGTCGTACATCAGCGAGCGGCGCTGCAGGATCTTCTTGACCTCGTCGGCATCGACCGCGCCGTGCGCCGTCTCCACCACGAGCTGCAGGCTATTGAGCGCCTGCCGCGCGTCGCCCGCGGACGTCGCGGCGATGAAATCGAGCGCTTCCGGCGTGATCTCCACTCCCAACGTCTGCACGGACGGTTCGCTGACCGCGCGGCGGAGGATGGTCATCACCTGCTCGCGCTCCAGTTGCGGGATGACCACCACCTTGGTCCGCGAGAGCAGCGCCGAGTTGACCTCGAACGATGGGTTCTCCGTAGTCGCGCCGATGAGGGTGATGTCGCCGGCCTCGACGTAGGGGAGGAAGGCGTCCTGTTGCGCCTTGTTGAAGCGGTGGATCTCGTCGATGAAGACGATGGTCTTCGACCCGCGCGCCTGCCGCCCCTTGCGCGCCTCTTCCATCAGGGTCTTGATGTCTTTGATGGAGGTCGACGTCGCCGAGAACTGAACAAACCGCGCGCGGGTGGTCTTGGCGATGATCCGCGCCAGCGTCGTCTTTCCCGATCCCGGCGGCCCCCAGAAGATCATGGAGGGGATGCGGTCACTCTCGATGGCGTTGCGCAGGAAGCGTCCTTCGCCGAGGAGATCCTCGAGGCCCACGACCTCGTCGAGCGACGTCGGGCGAAGGCGCTCGGCGAGGGGAGCGTCGGGGCGGGTGGGGCGGTCGGGGGCGAAGTCTTGGTCGCCGAAGAGAGAGCCGGTCATACGGAAGAAGTTCGAACCTCTCAGCAAAGCAACGAAAAGTCCAAGTTCCCACCCGAAACCACGATCGCGACGGGTCCCCGCGGCTTCACCACGCCCGCCATCACCGCCGCCACCCCAAGCGCTCCCGTCGGCTCGATCACCAGCTTGGTGCGGTACATGGCGAACTTCAGCGCGTCGAGAAGCACGTCGTCGTCGACGCTGACGATGTCGCGCACCCGCTCCCGGATGATGGCGAAGTTGCGCCGGCCGATGGCCAGGGTCCGCGCGCCGTCGGCGATGGTCTTCGGCGGGTCGATGGTCACGATCTCGCCGCTCCTGAACGAGCGCTCGCCGTCGTTGCCGGCGCGCGGCTCGACGCCGTAGACCTCGACCGACGGCTTGAGCGACGTCGCGGCCAGCGCCGTCCCCGCCAGCAGTCCCCCGCCTCCCAGCGGCACGACGATCGACATCACCTCGGGCCATTCCTCGACGATCTCCAGCCCTACCGTCCCGGCGCCGGCGATGATGCGCTCGTCGTCGAAGGGCGGGATGACCGCCGCGCCGGTGCGCGAGGCGATCTCGCGGGCCACCGTGTCGCGCGTCGCGGCCGTCACTCCTCCCGTCACCACTTCCGCTCCGTAGGCCTCCGTAGCCGCAACCTTCGATGCTACAGAGCCTTCCGGCATGACGATCGTCGCCTGGATCCCGAGGAGCCGGGCGGCGAGGGCGACGCCCTGGGCGTGATTGCCGGAGGAGAAGGCGACTACGCCGCGGCGCCGCTCAGAGTCGCCGAGCTGCAGCAGCGCGTTGAGCGCGCCGCGGATCTTGAACGACCCGGCGCGCTGGAGATTCTCGCATTTGAGGCGGACTTCGACCCCCATTCTTTCCGAAAGCGAACGGTTCGGGAGGAGGGGGGTCCGGTGGACCGAGGGGGCGATGCGGGCGGCGGCAGCACGGACATCAGCCAAAGCCGTTGTCACCACAGGTAGTGGGTCAATTTGATAGTTATTCAATCGAAGATGTCCGAAGGGAGGTTGAAGTAGCGAATGATGTCGCGAAGGTAGCAGCGGGCTATTGCGGACCCGTCATCGTGGCAGGGAAAGGGATAGTGCCTTACGCCCGTATCAGTCGTCAGGACAACCATTCGATGACTGCCCTTGCCGCGATCAACTGCCACCGAGAACCGCCTGTCCTCCGCACGAAGCCGCTTCAGCATCTGGCGGCAACGAAGCGGTTTAGGCACTTGCCGCGATCCACTCGTCTCTTTGTTTCATCGCCAGCAAGGACAGCGGGACCAGATGGGCGATCTGGTCTGTGGGCGCTTCCGAACCGGATGCTTCGGCTACGAACTGATTTCGGCGCGCCTCTTCCCACATCTGCCAATACTTCTTTTCTGCGGGGTGCCAGACGCTCTCCGGATGGCCAATCTGGACGGCAAAACTCACTTGGGCCCCGAGCATCTGGGCCACATCGTCGAAGGCCGCTCGGGCCGTTGAACCATATCCGCGAACGTCCATTTCCAATGCGAGTGCCGTCCACGTCGAATCTTCACGGAAGACGATAACGTTAGCTTCGAAAGTCTTCGTTTCTTCATTCATCGTTAGTTTGGTTGTGGTACTGCCCGCGCCAGCACCGACCATGAATCTATGTCGATGTTAGGCGGCAGTCAACCTCTACTAACGGTAGAAATGCTAGTTAAATGCCGTATTTGTAAGAGTTTAGAAGGATTATACGTAACGTCTTTACCTACCTGAAGTTGCGGAACGGATCACCGGGTAGAACTCCGAGAGCCTTCGCGATCTTGATCACGTTGACCACGGCCGGATTCCATTCCGCGCGCTCGATCTGGCCGATGTAGTTCCGGTCAAGCTCGCACGCCTCGGCAAGCTTCTCCTGCGATAGCCCGCGCTCCGTCCGCAACTCGCGGAGCGTCGCGCCGAAGCGCCGGAGGATCGCCGCTCGGTGAGCCCACCATCCCGCACCCCTGAATCCGGCAGAACGCGAGAAGGTCAACCGAAACGCGCTACTCGCCGGGAAGAATAAAGGGCGTTCGCGTGGATCGGGTGAGCGGGGAGCCGGACGAAGCGCACATCAGCACGAGCTACAACGAACGGGCGAACCTGACGCACCGCATGGGCATGCGGAGGTTTACGAGGCTCATTGATCGAGTCACGGGAGTGCGAGGGAAGCATGCCAACTTCGGCCGTGACAGCTAGTTGACCCACTACCTTGTCACATCGATATTTGAAGAAGTCACCTTGCTTAGTATAAACTCGCGCAAAACCATAGCGGATCGGCGTTTCTCCGGCCGGTCACATAACACGGGCAAGGTCATTTTGGGGTTGGAGGTTGGGGTTATGTGGAGATGGGTTACCCGCTGCCTGATTCTCGCCGTTCTGTTGTGTTCGGCGCCCGCGCTGTTCGCTCAGCTGGAGTTCGTCGGCGCGCTGGATTTCCCTGATCCGAACGCCAAGCAGTCGGGCGTCATCTTTTTCAAAGGATGGGCGCTCGATCCGGCGCAGATCTCCGACATCCAGGTCTACGTCGATGACCAGTTCATCGCGCTGGCCAATCGTGGCCTGCCCCGCATCGACGTCATCGAGGCCTATCCGCAGTGGCCGGGCATCCAGAACATCGCGCCCGGCTTCCAGGTCGGCATCCTCGCCAGCCGTTTCAGCAACGGGACCCACACCGTCGAAGTGCGGGTAGTCACCAGCGACAACCGCGTCACCCCCCTCGGCCGGCGCACCATCGACATCGACAACACCATCAACCAGGCGCCGTTCGGCAATGTCGACATCCCCGACGTCGCCTTCGCCTACAACGCTTCCGGCTCGTTCCCGGTGCAGGGTTGGGCGCTCGACACTGACGGCGTCGCCACGGTCGACGTCTACGTCGACGGCGGCATCCTGCAGGCGGCGGTCTACGGCGACGCGCGTCCCGACGTGGCCAACACCTATCCCGACTTCCCCGCGGCGCTCTACAGCTCCTTCATCGCCAACATCGACTCAACCCGCATCGTCGACGGCATCCATCTGCTGGAAGTGAAGGCCACCGATCGCCAGGGCCTCTCGCGCCTGATCGGCCGCCGTCAGATTCAGGTCTTCAATGATGAGGCGAACCTCAAGCCGTTCGGCTACATCGACGAGCCGAAGCGCGACGCCGTGCTGTACGGAACGCTTTGCGCCACCATCCCTGTCGTCTCACCGGCGGCGAATCCGCAGGCGCACGTCACTCCCGTCCGCGGTTGGGCCCTCGACCTCGGCACGCGCACCGATACCGGGCGCGTGGCCTACGTCGAGCTGATGGTGGACGGCGTCCGCTGGTACTCCAGCGACGACTGCGCCTTCAACACGCTCTTCAACACCTTCACCAACTGCTACGGCCTGACGCGCTACGACGTGCAGAAGTACTACCCGAACTATCCCGATGTGCCGCGCGCCGGCTACCTCTTCACCATGGACGTCGGCGCGTTGCTGGCCCTCGGCGTCCGCCCGGGCAACCACATCCTGAAAGTGCGGGTCGGCGATCAACAGCAGACCTTCACCGAGCTGCCGGGCCCGCAGGGGCTGCCGGTGTTCTTCCAGTGTGCCGAACAGCGCGTCTTCTCCGCCCAAGGCTTCATCGACGTGCCGGCTCCCTTCGACTACATGAAGGGCAGCGTGGTCTTCCAGGGATGGGCGGCCTCAGAGGTCGGCCAGATCAGCTCGGTGGAGATCATCGTCGACGGCACGACGGTTGGCCTCGCGCAGTATGGGTTCCCTCGCCCGGACGTTCAGGAACAGTATCCGTTCCTGCGGAACACATTGAACTCCGGCTGGCGCTTCACGTACGACACCACCAAGTTGCCGAATGAGCGTCACCGTCTGACGGTTCGCGTCGTCGACTTCTTTGGACAGAAGACCGAGATCGGCTCGGTCGACTTCTACACCCAGAACGCCAACGCAGTTCCGTGATGGTAAGGCCGGGCGCGCGCCCGGCCTACCGTTTGCAGGGCTGGCCTGGCAATGAAGCTCTCACTCTCCGAGGTGTTCCACTCCCTCGCCAGGGCGGTCGGCGCGCCGCGCGTTCTCTGCGCCGACGATGATCCCGCGGTGCGCGATCTCTGCTCGGTCGCGCTGACCAAAGCGGGCTTCGTCACCGACGTGGCCGCGAACGGCCGCGAGGCTTTGGAGAAGATTCAGGACAACGAATACGCCGCCATCCTGCTCGATCTCTCCATGCCGTCGGTACACGGCGCGACGGTACTGAGCCTCGTGCAGCGTGAGAAGCCGGAGATCCTCCGCCGCATCATCGTCGTGACTGGGATGCCCGACGCGGTGGTCGACAGCCTGCATCAGCAGGTCGCCGCCATCCTCCGCAAGCCGGTCAGCCTCGACGCTCTCCTCGCCGAGGTGAACAACTGTGCGTCGAGGCTGCCGAAGCGCCGCGCCGCGGACGGCGCCGGCGAGGTCACCGTCCGGATCTGACGCAGCCCTCATCCGCCGCTTCGCGGCACCTTCTCCCGCAAGCGGGAGAAGGACAACCGGGCCCCTCTCCCGCTTGCGGGAGAGGGTGGCCCTGAGCGCAGCGAAGGGCCGGGTGAGGGTCGTCAGAACAGCTTCAGGAACACCACGTTCGCCACGAAGCCGCTCTGCGCGTTGCGTCCCACCATCTTCCCGATGTCGAGGCGCAGCAGCGTTCCGTACGGCCCGACCGTCTGCCCGGCGATGCCGACCCCCTGGAACGGCTCGCGGCGGTAGCCGGCGACGCCGTCGTCGATCAGGCCGTGGTCGTAGAACGCCTCCATCCGGATCTGATCGGAGAGCACGAAGCCGTACGACACGTGGCCGAGGATGGCCCTCTCCGCGCGCACCGTTCCGGAGCGGACGCCGTGGATGCGCTGCGTGCCGAAGAATCCGAGCTCGTATTTCGAGAAGCGGTCGAGGCGCGTTCCGTCGAGGTAGTCGACCTCGAGGCCGAGGCGCTGGAACTTCGGAAGATAGAAGCTCTTGCCGAGCGACGCGCCGAAGGTGGCGAAGCTCTTCTGGTTCGGGTCGTACTCGGAGAGGACGCCCCACGGTTCCCACTTCGTGCGGCGCGTGTAGTCGTACCACGCAGCCGCGGTGTAGCCCCACCGCGCGTAGTGCGCGGTCACCGTCGGGCTGAGGAGAAAGGTGCTCGACGGAACGGTGAACGAGGGGTCGGTGTCGTCGGCGCGCTTGTACGAAATGTGCCCGAGGCCGAGCTGGAAGTCGATCTTGCCGAAGGTGGCGAAGGGATGTCCGCCGCGCAGCGCGAGCCAGGTCGGAAGCGCCTTCACCGCTTCGGTCTTCTGCTCCAGGCCGGCGCGGTACATCGAATTCGTAGTGGGGACGGCGATGGCGAAGAAGTCGGCGCCGAGGTTGGTGCGCGTGTTGGCCACGTTCGGATGCGTGGCGTTGGCCGAGACGACCACGCCGGCGAAGAAGACGTTGGCCTGGATGCCCTTGTCCCAGAGGTCGAAGTCAAAGTAGTCGACGCCTCCGAGCGGCACGACCGGATACTCCAGCCCGGCGTCGTGATGGATGCCGCCGAGGAGGAACTTGCGCGAGCTCTCGAATCCCTCCTTGACCACCCGCTCCCCGCTGCCGCTCTTCTCGAGGTAACGCATGCCGGCCCTGGTCTCGCGCACCATGCGCGCGTCCGACGCGGACGCCTCCGCGAGGCTCTGCTCGAAGTCCTCGGGCTCGATGCGGAAGTTGGTAAAGGTGGTGGAGCGGAGGACGACGTTCGCCCGCCCGGCCGCGGAGACCACCTGCTGCGCGCCGATGTCGAACGGCAGCCAGAGAATCTCGCGGGCGTCCATCTTCGAGACGTCCGCTGCGGTCAGGCCCTCACCCGGCCTTCGGCCACCCTCTCCCGCTTGCGGGAGAGGGGCTGGGGGTGAGGGTCGTGTGAAAGGCGCAAAGTCGACCCGCTCCTCGTTGGATAGGACGTTCCCGGTGAGGTTGAGCTGCACCATGGAGATGCGCACGCGCGCCCATGTCCGGGTGTCGATCCAAACCGTACCGCGGTACAGCGGTAACGACTCCGGCGCGTTCTGCGGCGGCTCGAAGCGGACTTCGTAAACGCGATATCCGAGGAGGTCGGTCTCCCGGACGAACTGATAGCGATATTCGTTGGTGAGGTGGATGTCGAGCGGAAGCTGCGTGACTTTTTCCGGTTGGATGAGCGGCAGCTCGGGGATGCGCCCGTACTTCCACCGCACGCCGTTGATGTAGAAGTCGCTCCACACCCAGTCGGCGCGGACGTTCGGATCGGAGAAGTACTTGCCGGAGATCGCCGCCTCCAGCGCTTCGCCCCCCTGAATGGTGAAGCGGAGCTTGGTGGTGTTCTGGGCGACGTAGCGCGGCTGAATGGAGTCCTGGAAGGCCTTGTACGCCTGATGGTTGCGGATGATCTCCTCGACGCTGATGCCGCGCTGCGTCGCCACTTCCAGCGCTTCTTTCGTCACGTTCGGGCGGGGCTTCTCGTTGTGCTCCACGGTGAAGACGAATGGGCGCTTGACCGGCTGCACGCCGATGAGGAAGCGGCCGCCTTTCTGTCCGACGTCGGACAGCTCGCGCTCGCCGGCGGCGTCGACGCGGCGCGGGCGGATGTAGAAGTCGCCGGGGAGCGAGGTGATGGTCGCCGCCGCGGCGTCGCCGCGGGGGATGACGATGGTGCGGAGGTCTTCGCCGCGCACGAACGCCAGCGCCGGCGCGTCGATCTTGTTGCCCTTCGCGTCGAGGCTCTCGATGCGGGCGGTGGCGTCGTAGGCGTACTCGCCGATCAGCGCGCGGTCGAACGCCGCGAGCGAAGCGAAGGTTTCCGCGTCGGGAGTGCGCGCGAGGTAGGCGCGCGTCGCGCCGTCGGCGATGGCGCGTCCGAGGTCGTAGAACGCGTTCGGCGACTGCGGCGCGACGATGGCCCAGATCTTCTTGGCCGGGTCCTTCTCGACGATCCATGCGGCGGTGGACGTGACGTTCGCGGCGTCGACGAGCAGGGCGTCGACGTATGGCATCGCACCGGCGTCGGCCAACTTCGTCAGATCGTCGATCGCCGTCCACGGGAGGACGATGCGCGAAGCGGCGTTCTGCCCCTGCGCGCTGACCGCGAGGCGCTTGATGGCGTACGTGGTCTGCGCGGCGTCGGTGCCCTCGACGGCGATGCCGATGGCGTCGAGCGGCCCGTGCTGGCGCGCCCATTCGATGATGGCCTTGGTGTGGGTCTCGATGTCGAGGAGGGGGTCTTTGTTGCGGTCGACGGTGTAGCTGACGACGATCGCCGTGTGAGCGCGCGCCTCCGGCGTCATGGCGTCGAGCGCCGCGCCGGCGGCGGCGAGGTCGTCCTCCCGGATCTGCGCCAGCTGCGGCACGGGTGTTGCGGGAATGGCCGTCAGATCGGTGACCGCACCGACGCAAATCGAGCATTCCTTCGCTGCGTCGGCGGCAAACAGCGACAGGGCGAAAAACGACAGGAAAACAACGAGGAAGATCCGTTTCATGTCTGAGGGCCTCAAAGGTTTGATGCTCCTTAACCCGACCTCGGGCGTGAAGCTTCCGCCCGCCGAATTGGCGTCGCTGGAGGCGGCCGCGCGGGAGGCGGGGCTGGAGGTCGCACACGTGAACAGGGACCTCGATTGTCTGGCCCTCATCCGCGAGCGGATGAGTGAGGGGCGGCGGCTCTTCGTCGCCGCCGGCGGCGACGGAACGGTGAACAACGTCATTCAGGCCCTGGTCCACACCGACGCGGTGCTCGGGGTCATCCCCATCGGGACCTACAACCACTTCGCCAAGGACCTCGGCATCCCGCTCGGGTGGCGCGCCGCGCTGGAGGTGGCCTCCGGCGGCGCCACCCGGCAGATCGACGCGGCGCGCGCCAACGAGCGCTTCTTCGTCAACAACATCTCCATGGGCCTCTACCCGGAGCTGGTCAGCAAGCGCGAATCGCGCGGACGCGACTACCCGCGCTGGAAGGCGCGCCTCTACGCCGCCTACACGACGCTGCAGAAGTTCCCGCACATCGCGGTCACGCTCGACAGCGAGCACCACCACGAGGTGGTGCGCACCCACGTGCTGATGGTGTCGAACAACACCTACGACCTCTCGCGCCTCGGCGTCGACGCGCCCCGCAACGGGTTGGGGGAGGGACGGCTGTCGGTCTACTGGCTCCCGCACGTGCCGCGGCTGAAGTTGATGTCCTTCATCGCCCACTACCTCGCCGGCCGCGTCCGGAGCGCCCCCGGCTTCCGCTCCTTCCGCACCGCGCGGCTCAAGATGCAGTCATCGAAGAAACATCTCCACCTCGGCGTCGACGGTGAGGTCATGACCGCGGACATGCCGCTGACGGTGACGATCGTCCCGCAGTCGCTGCTGGTCCGCGTCCCCCGGAACGCCGGCGTCCCCGCCGGCTGGCCCGGCGGCGTCCCGCCGCCGGTCACCCGCTAACCCATTTCCAGTCCGCCAATCCCGCCTTCGCCGGATTCCGAAGAATGTAGATCCGCGTCTCCCGAAAATCCTCCGGCCCGCGAATTACGCGATCGAAATACTCCCTCTGCCAAATCACGCCCTGATCGATCTCATGCGCGGTATACGACTTCCACGAATGCAGCACCCGATCAAGGTCGCGGCCAAACTCCAGGTGAAACAGCGCATGGACATGATTCGGCATGACGCACCACGCGTGAAGCACGTATCGTTTTCCGTCGAAGTAGCGCAGAGCATTGGCGACCACTTCGGCGTGCTGAACCAGGATGCAGCTTCCGTAGCCCGCGTCGAGATATGAATCGAGACGCACTCCGAAGGCTTTGTCGATTGACGATCGTTCGGCAGCCGTATGGCAGGTCTCAATGAGATGTGCGCGCTCCTGCACAAGCTTGCGCGCTATGGCATGCGGCAGCGAATCTCGCAACCGGAACGTGACGAAATAGTCGGCGTCATCAACCTCCCAGTGCGGCAGACGGCCGCGTGATCGCCGGCGCAATCCTTGTGGGGGGATGAAGTTGTCGTGGCGCATGGGCTCGCGGAGCGAGCGGCCACGTGAAGGAGGGCGTGTGGGATTGCTATCGTACCTCGGACGGCGGCGGGACGCCGCCTGGCCAGCCGGCGGGACGCCGGCGTTCCGCTATCATGCACGGCATGTCGCGGCTCGCTATCGGCTTTCTGTTTCTCGTGGCGTGCGGGACTGCTACGCCTGTCAGTCCGCCGCCGGCGGCAGCGGATCTCTCTTGGAACGACACCGGGCCGCTGCTCGAGCAGTTGCGTGCGGCCGCGGAGCAAGCTCGCGTGCCGGGTGTTGTCGAGGACATCGACCTGCTGCGCCAGAAGTGGGGGGAGACCACGACCGCGACGACTCCCGCGCAGTACGCGGAGAGTCTCAACGACGATCGCGACGCGCTGGTGGGTGGTGATGCGGAACAGATGCGCGCCGCCGCCGAAGACCTGCATCTCAAGGCGTCGCACTGCCGCGCGGGTGCGCCGTGGAACGAGCTGGTGACCGTGCAGGCGCACACCAAGCGCGACGGCGCGCCGGTGCCCGGAAAGCAGGTCATGGTCTGCCGCCGCGGATGGGCGAACGTGCCGTCGAAGTGGCGTCCGCTGCGGAAATTGAGCTCGCCCGCCGTCGGGGAACTGTCGCCGGGCACGTACGTGTTCCGCGTCGGCGGCGAGGCGCCGAGCACGCAAAAGATCGGCGGCGACGGCCGTCCGACCTACGACTTCGATCTGGTCATCCCGTGACGATGCTCGAACTGGCGAAGCGCCACTGGAGCGCCATCGCGCAATTCGCGGGGTTCGTCATGCTGCAGATCGGCTTCCTCCACCCGCCCGAGGTGGTCAAGGGAAAGGACGATCTCGCCCTTCTCGCCCGCTTCATCGTCACGGTGCTCGTGGCGCTGCTGATCATTGCCGGCGTCGTCTGGTCGAAGCGACACCACCTTCGCTGGTGGACGATCGCGGCGATCGTCACGCTGGTCGCGGCGTGCGGTCTGTTTCTCCGCTACCGTCAGGATCAGCGTGTCTGTACGTGCGACGTGCGCGGCAAGCCAATCCTGATCGGGACGGTGCTGACGGCGCAGGCGAAGAACGACGTCGAGGCCAACAGAGTCTCGACCTGCGCCGAGCTCCTCGATGACTTCGAGTCCGTCGATGAGGTCTGGACCTCCGCGTCGATCGCCCGCTGCGAGAATCTGATGACCATCGAATACCTCTCGTCCGTCGTCCTCTTTGCGCTCGTGCTGCTGATGATCGTCCACGCCGTTTCGATCGTCTCGCGCGCCGAACCCGCTGCTCTATAATCCGCCGCCCTATGGCACCAACCCTCCGCATCAAAGAGCTTCCCCAACACATCGGCGAGGCGGTCACCGTCAACGGGTGGCTCTACAACAAGCGCACCTCCGGGAAGCTGCAGTTTCCGATCATCCGCGACGGCAGCGGCTATCTGCAGTGCGTCGTCTTCAAGAAGGAAGTCTCCGAGGAGACGTGGAAGGCGGTCGAGGACGTCACGCAGGAGTCGACGGTTCGCGTCACCGGCACCACCCGCGCCGAGCCGCGCGCGCCGGGCGGTGTGGAACTGGGCGTCGAATCATTCGAGGTCGTCCAGCTCACGCAGGAGTATCCGATTACGCCGAAGGAGCACGGAACGGCGTTCCTGATGGACCTGCGTCACCTCTGGCTCCGTTCATCGAAGCAGCATGCCGTTCTGCGCGTCCGAAACGAGATCGAGAAGGCCATCCGCGATTTCTTCTACGACCGCGACTTCGTCCTCATCGACTCGCCGATCCTCACCGCGAACGCGGCCGAGGGGACGTCGACGCTGTTCGAGACCGACTACTTCGGCGAGAAGGCGTACCTGTCGCAGTCGGGGCAGCTCTACCTCGAGCCCGCGGCGGCCTCCTTCGGCCGCGTCTACTGCTTCGGTCCGACCTTCCGCGCGGAGAAGTCGAAAACGCGCCGCCATCTCATGGAGTTCTGGATGGTAGAACCGGAGGTCGCCTTCCTGGAGTTCGAAGGCCTGCAGGAGCTTGCCGAGGAGTTCGTCGAATACATCGTCGGCCGCGCGCTGGAGCGCTGCCAGGAAGAGCTGAAGACCCTCGAGCGCGACGTGTCGAAGCTGGAGAACGTGAAACGCCCCTTCCCGCGCATCACCTATCGCGACGCGATCGAGTTGCTGAAGTCGAAGGAGATGAGCGTCAACTTCGGCGACGACCTCGGCGGCGACGAGGAGACGGTGATCGCCAACTCGTTCGACCGGCCGGTGATGATCTCGCGCTACCCGACGGCCATCAAAGCCTTCTACATGCAGCCCGACCCGCAGGACCCCTCGGTCGTCCTCGGCCTCGACATGATCGCCCCCGAAGGCTACGGCGAGATCATCGGCGGCTCGCAGCGCATCCACGACCACGACCTGCTACTGCAGCGCATCAAGGAGCACAACCTGCCGGTCGAGAAGTTCCAGTGGTACCTCGACGTGCGCAAGTACGGCACCTTCCCGCACTCCGGCTTCGGCATGGGACTGGAGCGGATGGTGGCGTGGGTCAGCGGCGTGCCGCATCTCCGGGAGACGATTCCGTACCCGCGGATGCTGAATCGGATCTATCCGTAGTTACGCAGTCTCTGGGTCTCGCGGTCTCGGGGTGCTCGCGCCCGAGGCTTGGCCACCGCGAGACTCCGCGACCCCGAGACCGCGAGACTCCGTAGCCACCACCCGATTCCTCCCGGTCTGCTTCGCCCGATACAGAAGCCCATCAGCGCGCGCGACGAGCGTGTCGACCGTGTCCGACGCCTCCAGCGCCGCCGCGCCGAGGCTGATCGTCGCCCGGAGCGGCTCGCCGTCGAACTCGAATCTCTCGCGCTCCACGTCGGCGCGGATGCGCTCGCAGAAAAGTGCGGCATCCTCCACGCTCGTCTCCGGCAGCACCACCGCGAACTCCTCGCCACCATAGCGCGCGATCAGCTCCTCGCGCCGCACCTGTTTCGCCACCACCGAGGCGATGCCTTGCAGCACCCGGTCGCCGGCGAGGTGCCCATATTCGTCGTTGGTGCGCTTGAAGTGATCGACGTCGAAAAGCGCCAGCGCCAACGGGCGGCCGTGGCGCGTGGCGCGCGCGATCTCGCGCTCCAGGAAGTCGACGAAGTGGCGCTTGTTCGCCACCTGCGTCAGCCCGTCGGTGATGGTGAGGCGGTAGATCTCCTCGTGGTAAAGGGCCTCGACGTTGCCCCCTTCGATGAACTTGAAGACCGCGCCGCCGCAGCGAATCAGATCGCCGTTGCGCAGCACCGTGGGCTGCGCGATCTCCTCCTCGTTGACGAACGTGCCGTTGGTGCTGCCGAGGTCCTCGACCCAGTGCGCGCCGTCGTGAGGAAAGAGCCGCGCATGCCGGCGGGAGATCGTGTCGAGCGCGACGCGGATGGCGTTGTCGTCGTCGCGGCCGACGGTGATCTCGCGCGACGCCAGCTTGAAGCGCCGTCCCAGCTCGCCGCCGTAGATCGCCACCACGCATGCCGGCGCCTCCCCGGCGGGGGCGCGCGGCGGCCCCTCGGGGTGGGTGATCGTCTTTTCCTTCACGCTTGACGATGACTGTAACGCCGTCCGTGCGAAAATGCGCGTTAAAGAAATCCCCATATGTCCCAGGAAATCCCCGACCGCTCCGACGCGACGTTCGCGGCGCGCTTTCGCGACCGTCACGCCGCGCAGCAGCAGTCGACCGTGATGCTCCATCCGGCCGTGCCGCCGCGCGCGTTGCCGCGCGGCACCGCCATCGGCCGCTACCGGCTCCTCGAGCTCCTCGGCGAAGGCGGCATGGGCGCCGTCTATCTCGCCGAGCAGCACGAGCCGGTGCATCGCGCCGTGGCCCTCAAACTGATGCGCTCGACCCTTCCCGGTCCGAGCGCGGTGGCGCGCTTCAACGCGGAACGGCAGGCGCTCGCGCGGCTGTCGCATCCGAGCATCGCCGCGATGTACGACGCCGGCACGACCGACGACGGCTACCCGTTCTTCGTCATGGAGTACGTCGAAGGACGGCCGCTGGTCGACTACTGCGACGAGCGTCGCCTGACCATCCGCCAGCGCGTGGAGCTCTTTATCCAGATCTGCAAAGGCGTGCAGCACGCGCATCAGAAGGGCGTCATCCACCGCGACCTCAAGCCGTCGAACGTGCTCGTGGCGGAGGTCGAAGGGCACGCCGTGCCGAAGATCATCGACTTCGGTATCGCCAAAGCAATCGATCAGCCCTTCGGCGACGCGACCGCCATCCTGACCAGCCACGGCGTCATCGGCACTCCCGGCTACATGAGCCCCGAGGCGCTCAGCGGCGACGACCTCGATACGCGCACCGACGTCTACTCCCTCGGTGTGATGCTCTACGAGCTGCTGGCCGGCCTGAAGCCGCACAAGGTCGACGACCTTCCGCTCGCCGCCGTGATCAGGACCGTCGCGGAGAACGACACCGTCCTGCCGCGGACGCTCTTCCGTGCGCTCGGCACAGAGGCGCGCGTCGGCATCGCCGGAATGCGGCGCGAGGAGGAGCGCTCCCTCGCCGCCGCCCTCGGCGGCGACCTCGGATGGATCGCCCGGAAGTCGACGGCGCGCGAGCGCGAGGAGCGCTACGGCTCGGCCGCCGACCTCGAATCCGATCTGCAGCGCCACCTCAACGACGAGCCGGTCGTCGCCAGCCCGCCGTCGCTGCGCTATCGCGCGGCGAAGTTCGCGCGCCGGCATCGGGCGGGCGTGGTCGCCGCGGGTCTCGTTCTCATCGCCATCGTCGGCGGCATCGCCGGCACCACCATCGGCATGCTTCGCGCGCAGCGCGCGCGGTCGGAGGCGGAGGCGGTGTCGAAGTTCCTCACCGATCTCCTCGATTCGGCCAGTCCCTGGAACCGGACGAAAGAGACGACCGTGCGGCAGTTGCTGGCCGAGGCGGCGCAGAAGATCGGGCACGACCTGAAGGATCAGCCGGTCGCGCGCGCCGAGCTGCTGGAGACCATCGGCTCATCGGAGTTTCACCTCGGCCACCTCGATCGCGCCGAACAGCTCCTGCGCGAGGCGTTGCGCCTCCGGATCGAGCTCGACGGCCGGAGCAGCGGCCGCGTCGGCGCCATCCTCAACGACCTCGGACTGGTGCGGAAGCATCAGGATCATCTCGATGACGCGGAGGCGATGCTGCGCGAGAGCCTGGCCATCCGCGAGAAGGCGTACGGCCATCGGCACACTGCCGTCGCCCGCGGCCTCTTCGATCTGGCCAGCGTGCTCGCACTGCGCGGAAAGAACGCGGAGGCCGAAGCCGCGTTCCGCGAAAGCCTTGCGCTGCGCGAGAAGCTCGGCACGTCAACGACGATCGCCCTGACCATGAACGGCCTCGGACAGCACTTGGCGCGAACGGGCCGCCCGGCCGAGGCCGAGACGCTGATCCGCCGCAGCCTCGAGATCCGACGCCGCAACGGCGATCGCGGCTACGCGTACGCGTTGAGCCTCCTCGATCTCGGCAAAGCGCTGGAGCTACTCAACCGCCTGGACGAATCCGAAGCCGTCGATCAGGAGGCCGTGAACACCCTGGCCAGCTTCGTCGACTCGCACGACCCCGACGACAATCGGCTCGACGAGGCGAAAGCGCAACTGGCCGCCGTCCAGAAGCTGAGGAGTGCGGGCGTCCCGCCCGCACCGGACGGGCGTCCCGCCCGTCCGTGACGCCGCGGGCAGCGAGCTTGCGGTAACGTACCGCGCGCGATGGACCCTCTACGCATCATTCCCCTCGGCGGCCTCGGCGAGATCGGCATGAACCTCATGGTCTACGAGCACGCCGGCGCCGCCATCGCCGTCGACTGCGGAATGATGTTCCCCGACGCCGCCACGCTGGGCGTCGACGTCATCGTCCCCGACATGACCTACCTGTTCGAGCAGCCGTCGAAGTTGCGCGCGGTCTTCCTCACCCACGGCCACGAGGACCACATCGGCGCCGTGCCGTTCCTCGTCGAGCGCCTCAAGGTGCCGGTGTACGGCATGCCGCTGGCCCTCGGCTTCGTGCGCGACAAGCTCGAGGAGCTCGGGGTCGACGAGGTCGAGCTGCGGGCCATGACGCCGCGCGAGGTCATCGAAACCGGCCCCTTCCGCGTGGAGCCCATCCAGGTCACGCACTCCATCGTCGACGCCCTGGGCCTCGCCATCCGCACGCCGCTCGGCACGGTCATCCACACCGGTGATTTCAAGATCGACCACACCCCGATCGACGGCAAGGTCACCGACCTCGCCACCTTCGGCCGCTACGGCGACGAAGGCGTCCTGGCGCTGCTCAGCGACTCCACCAACGCGCTGGTGCCGGGCCATTGCCCGTCGGAGCGCAGCGTCGGCACCGCGCTCGGCGATCTCTTCGCGCAGACGCGGGGCAGAATCATCGTCACGACGTTCGCCTCGCACATCCATCGCGTGCAGCAGGTGATCGATCTTGCGGTCAGGCATCGCCGCAAGGTCTTCCTCGTCGGACGCTCGCTGGTCGACAACATCGAGACCGCCGACCGCCTCGGATACGTGCGCTTCCCGCGCGAGGCGCGCCCCGGCGTCAACGCCCGGCCGTCCGACTTCGCCGACGCCGAGGTGGTGATCATGAGCACCGGGACGCAGGGCGAGCCGGCGTCGGCGCTTTCTCGGATGGCCATCGGCGAACACAAACAAGTCGAGGTCGGCCGCGGTGACACGGTCGTCATCTCCGCGCGGACCATCCCTGGCAACGAGCGCGCGGTCGCCCATCTCATCGACAACCTCTATCGCCGCGGAGCGGAGGTGCTGACGTGGGACAACGCGGACGTGCACGTCTCCGGGCACGCCTGCCAGGAAGAGCTGAAGCTGATGCTCAACCTGACGCGGCCGAAGTACTTCATCCCCATCCACGGCACGCTGCGGCATCTGGTCCACCACGCCAAGCTGGCGCAGAGCGTCGGCGTGCCGCACGGCGTGGTGATCACCAACGGTCAGGTCGTGGAGATCGAGGGCGATTCGGTGCGCGTCCTCGAGGACCGCGTGCCGCACGGCAAGGTCTTCATCGACTCGGAGGCCGAGGAGGTGCCGGAGGTCGTGGTGCGCGACCGCCAGCATCTCGCCGAGGATGGATTCGTGATCGTGGTGGTGGCCCTCGACTCGACCGGCCGGCTGGTGCGTGACCCGGAGATCATCACCCGCGGCCTGGTGCACGTCGACGCCAGCGGCGAAGTGCTCGACGACGTCCGCGCACAACTCGTGCAGTTGATCGCCGAGAGCCGGCCCGATGAGCTGCGCGACATCGAGCAGGTGCAGGAAAAAATGCGCGCGCAGCTCAAGAGGTACTTCAGGAAAGAGATGGGGCGCCGGCCGATGATTCTGCCCGTCGTTTGGGAGATGTGATTCGAGGTTGCGCGGTCTCGGGGTCTCGCCGTCGCGAGGTCACCCCGAGACCGCGAGACCCCGAGACCGCGAGACCATATGTCGATCCTCCAAGCCATCGTCCTCGGCCTCGTCCAGGGCCTGACCGAGTTCATCCCCATCTCCTCCACCGCCCACCTCGAAATCGTCCCCATGCTCCTCGGCTGGGGCGATCCGGGGGCGGCGGCATCGGCGGTGATTCAGTTCGGAACGTGGCTGGCGGCGGTCATCTACTTCTTCCGCGACGTCGTCCGCCTCGCCGTCGGTTTCGTGCGCGGTCTGTTCACCCGCCGGCCGTTCGCCGACGTCGACTCCCGCGAGGCATGGCTGGTGATCATCGGGACCATCCCCATCGTCATCCTCGGGCTGGTGTTGAAGAAGCACATCGAGACGACGTTCCGCGGGCTTTGGATCGTCACGGCGATGGTGATCATCGTGGCCGTCCTGATGCTGCTGGCCGAGGCGTATGCCAGGCGGCGGCAGCTCAAGGACTTTGCGCAGATCGATGTGAAGGATGCGCTAGCCATCGGACTGGGGCAGTGCCTGGCGCTGGTCCCCGGCGCGTCGCGCAGCGGCTCGACCATCATGGCCGCTCTCTTTCGCGGTGTCGAACGCCCCACCGCCGCCCGCTTCTCGTTTCTGCTCAGCATCCCCGCGGTGGGCGGCGCCGGTCTGCTCGAGCTCTTCCACGAGCGGCATCACCTGGCCACGCTGGGATGGACGCCGATCCTCTTGGCCATCGCCGTGGCCTTCGTCTCCGGCTACGCCTCGATCTGGTTCCTGCTGCGCTACCTGCGCACGCACACCACGCACGTCTTCATCTACTACCGCTTCCTGCTCGGCGCGGTGATGATCGTGCTGCTGGCGGGGCACATGATCTAGTCCGAGAGGACCTGGATGTCCGGAAGGTTCCGGTACTTCTCCGCGTAATCCAGCCCGTAGCCGATGACGAAGTGCGGGTCGATGGTGAAGCCGACGTAGTCTGCCTTGAACTCCACCTTCCGCGCCGAGGCCTTGTCGAGGAACGTCGCCGTTTTCACCGTCGACGCACCGCGGCTCTCGATGTAGCGGAACACTTCGCGCATGGACAGGCCGCTGTCGATGATGTCTTCGACGATTAGCACCGCCTTGCCGTGCATGTCGAGCTGCGGCTCCTTGAGGATGGTCACCACGCCCGAGGAGTACTTCTCGTTCCCGTACGACGAGACCTGGATGAAATCGAGGGCCACGTCGCAGGCGATGCGGCGCATCAGATCGCTGCAGAAGAACATCGCCCCTTTGAGGACGCAACAGGCGATGAGCTCCGAGCCGGCGAAGTCGGCGGTGATCTGCCGCCCCATCTCGGCAACGCGCTGGTCGATTTGTGACTTGCTGATTAACGTCGTCTGCGGCATGCGGCGTAGAATTCTAGCCTCGTTCCGACTGGAATCGTGACGTATGTCTGTTGCGGAGATCGGTGTCCTTCACGGCCGGTACGTGCGCCTGACCGATCGGTTCAAGTCGGTCTGGACGTATCACCAGTTCGCCTCGGCGGTTTTCAAAAACTTTCTGAGCGCGCCGCTGCCGTACACCGTCGACTTCCAGGCGACCTACGACCGCATCAAAGCGGTCAGCACCATGCTCAACGCGGCGCAGGCCCGCGATGCCGCGGCGAGCATCGACCTCTGCGATCTGGCGCTGGAGCGCGCCTCCGCCCCGCTGCTGCGCGTCGACGAACAGATCACCACCTCCATCCTCCGCCGCTTCTTCGAGAAGCTGAAGAAGCAGGACGAGACCATCGTCCAGAACCTCATCAAGTTCTACCTCTACGCCGACGCGGCCGAGGGCGACCGCCGCGACAAGCTCGACTTCCTCTTCACCCGCATCGGCGAGGACTTCATGGCCGACCGCGGCGAGTACTGGTCGCGCGAGTCGCTCGAGTTCCGCGAGCGGATCATCGCTCTGGTGTCGCTGCTGCGCGTGAGCGAGGCGCCGCAGGACGAAGTGGTGCGGCTCATCCTCGCCATCCGCGCGCTGCGCGACCAGATCCAGGCCGCCGAGCACTTCGAAGAGCTGACCGACCGAAACCTGCTCAAGAACGCCCGGCAGTTCAAGCACCGCCTCGGCGACTTCTACTTCAACCCCGACATCCTCCTGGCCATCGTGGAGCTGAACGTGGCCACCAAGAACAAGTTCCTCCGCCTCTACCACGAAGACGAGAAGCGCATCGTGGAGGACTCGCAGAAGCTGCTCGAGCACGGTGCGGCCATCGAGCGCAACTTCGGCGACACCAATCCCGAGCTGCTGCAGGAAATCGCTCGCTTCCGCAGCGCGAAGGAGCAGTACGACCGCTCCCGCGCCACTTCCAACGTGAAGCACGACACCATCACCCAGCTCAAGCAGAGCATGACCAACATCCTTTCCCAGCTCGACCGCGGCCTCGGCTTCGACGAGCTCGACACCACCGCCGACCTCCCGCCCGCCTTCTTCACCGTGACCGAACAGGCGGACCGGATCGCCGGCCGGTTCGGGAACGACCTGCTGCAGCCGTACCTCATGCGCATCGCCGGCGTGGTCGACCCCATCGACGTGCTGCTGATGCCGGAGGAGGCGGCGCAGATGCCCGCACCGCGCGAGCTGCGCCTCGAGCCGTGGGAGATCGCCGCGTACCAGAAAGTGTTCGACCGCCGCCCCTCGGAGGCGGAGGACGACACCGAAGAGCTGTGGGTGCTCTACCTGCGCGCCGCGGCGCTCCGGATGAAGATCGACGAGGAGGCGACGATCCTCGCCGCGTCGCGCGCCGCCGGCGTGACCGCGGAGAGCGAGCTGCTGACCAAGGCGAAAGGGAGCCTCGACTGCGCCAAAGAGCTCGACGAGGACTTCAACACGCTGCTGCACGAGGCGGTGTACTACACCAACGCGCGAATCCTCCATCAGCTCTACCGCTCGCGCTTCCGCCTCCTGCGCGGCTTCAGCGGGCTGTGGTTGATCTACGATCAGAAACCGGCACTGGTGTGAGCGTGTCATCCCGAGCGAAGCGAGGGATCCCCCGCGCCTGTGCCACGAGATCCCTCGCCGTCTTCGCGGCTCGGGATGACACGAGCGCAACGCCATGAAAATCTACCGCTTCCTCCACAACGGCCGCTCCGCGATCGCTGTTGGCGACGGCCCGCACCTATTCCGCCACGACGGCACCGACGCCCTCCACCTCGGCGCGCGCGCCGACGAGCCGCCGCACCTCATCGCCAGCATGCAACTGCTGCCGCCGGTGGAGCCGTCGAAGATCGTCGCCGTCGGCCGCAATTACGCCGACCACGCCAAGGAGCTCGGCAACGAGGCGCCCGCGGAGCCGATTCTTTTCTTGAAGCCGCCCAGCGCGCTGCTGCCGCCGAACGGCACCATCGTGCGGCCGCCGCAATCGCAGCGCGTCGACTACGAAGGCGAGCTGGCCGTGGTCATCGGCGAGGGCGGCACGATCCTCGGCTACACCTGCGCCAACGACGTCACCGCGCGCGACCTGCAGAAAAAGGATGTGCAGTTCACCCGGGCGAAGAGCTTCGATACCTTCCTGCCGCTCGGCCCATGCATCGAGACCGACGCCAACCCGAACGATTTGCGGCTCACCACGCGCGTCAACGGCGAGACGAGGCAGGACGGCCGGACGTCGATGATGGTCTTCGACTGCGCGTTCCTCATCGCCTACATCTCCTCGGTGATGACGCTCCTGCCGGGCGACGTCATCCTCACCGGCACGCCGGCTGGCGTGGGGCCGCTCGCCGCGGGCGACGTGGTCGAAGTGGAGATCGAGCGGATCGGCGTCCTCCGCAATGCAGTTGCGTGACGCCCTTCTGCGACTCTTCCCGCGGCTGCGCGATCTCCCGCCCGGCGCGCGCCTGGCGGTCGGCGGCGCCATCCGCGACCTCCTCCTCGACCGCACTCCGAACGACGTCGACATCGAATGCGACGACCCGCTCGCCGTCGCGCAGAGCCTGGGACGCAAGGTCATCCAGCTCGGCCGCGACGAGCTGATCGCCTGGCGCGTCGTGGAAGGCGACCGGATTTACGACTTCTCGGAGCTGTCGCCGCTCGGCCGGCGCGACTTCACCATCAACGCTATCGCCGTCGAGCTGGCGACGGGGGAGTTGCGCGACCCGTTCGGCGGCGCGACGGACGTCGCGGCGCGCGTCGTCCGGATGATCGACGCGAAAAACTTCGACGACGATCCGCTGCGACTGCTTCGCGCCGTGCGCTTCGCGGTCACGCTCGGATTCGAGATCGACGCGGCGACGGCCGACGCCGTCCGCGCTCGCGCGGCGAAGATCAACAGCGTCGCGCGCGAGCGCACCGAATACGAGCTGTCGGTCATCTTCTCCGCCGGCGTGTTCCGCCGCGCGGTCGAGCTGCTGCACGCCACCGCGCTCGACGTGCCGCTGTTCGGCATTGATCTCTACGCGTCGCGCTTTCATGCGGATGATGTGTCACTTGCCGCGGCGTACGCCCTGCTGCGGCGCGTGCCTCCCGGCCCGATCGCCCGCGACATCGCCGCGCTCCAGCATCTCGTCGACCGTCACGACCGCATCGCCCTCTACGACGCCGGCGAGCGCGTCGCGTCGCAGCTTCCGCCGCTGCTGCGGGCCCTCGCCCGCGATGACCGGCTCGACGTGCCCGACTTCTCCATCCGCGCGCTGCTCGACGGCGACGCGATCGCCGCGCTCACCGGCCTCCCGACCGGCCCGCGCCTCGGCGAGATCAAGCGCGCCCTGCTCGAGGCGCAGATCCGCGGCGAGGTCGCGACGCGGGAAGAAGCGGAGGCATTCGTTCGTGATTCATCGCATTGACCCCGTCCTCCTCGACCTCGGTGTCGTGTACTTCTGGTGGTACGGCTTCTCGTACACCGCCGGCTTCACCGAGATGTTCCTTTGGCTGCGGCACGAGCGCCCCCGCCTCGGCCTCACCATCAGCGACGTTTACGACCTCACCCTCTGCCTCGTCGCCTGCGTGCTGCTTGGCGGGCGTGCGGTGGAAGTCGTCTTCTACGAGTGGCCGTACTACCGCGCGCACCTGGCGCAGATCCCTGCGATCTGGCTCGGCGGGATGTCGACGCACGGCCTGCTCCTCGGCGCGGCGGCCGGCGCGGCGCTCTTCTGCCGCCTGCGCGGCCGCGACTTTCTTCGCATCGCCGACGCGTTGACCATCCCCGGCGCGCTGCTGATGGGCATCGGCCGCATCGGCAACTTCATCGACGGGCAGATCGTCGGCAGCGTGACCGATGTGCCGTGGGCCGTGAAGTTCCCCGACGCCGACGGCTTCCGCCATCCCGTCGTGCTCTACGACGGCTTGAAGAACATCCTGATGGTGCCGCTGCTCCTCTACATCCGCCGGCGCAACCCGCCGCGCGGTGCGATGGTCGGCCACTTCTTCTTCTGGTACGCGTTCCTGCGGATCTTCGTCGACGTCTTCCGCGAGTACCCGACGACGCTCTTCGGCTTGGCCACGGGACAAGGGCTCAACGTGGCGATGTCCGTCGCCGGCCTGCTGATCATCGTCTGGTCGTATCTCAGCCGCCGGCCCGCGCCGGCTGAGCGGCCCGGCGTGGCGCGCGCCCTCTGGACGCGGCGCATCGCGCTCGCGCTGTTGCTCCTCTTCTGCCTTCTGATGCCGAGCGACTGGACGCAGGACGTGCCGGAGCGCTACGGGAAGCGGCACCCGGGACTGCGGCACTCGCGGATGTATCCGCCGATTCCGTCATCCTGAGCCGCGCAGACGGCGAAGGATCTCAGCCGACGCAGTCGGAGATCCTTCGCTGCGCTCAGGATGACGGGCCACGTCACCGCGTCAACGTGACATGCACCTCGCCGAACGTGGTGTGCACGCGCATGTCGGACTTTCCGGCGGCGTTGCTCCACTCGATGCCGCCGGCGAAGAGGCCTTCCTTCTGGATCGAATGGTCGCCGAGGTCGGCGTGGGCTTCTCCGACGCGCACCGAGGCGCTGAGATCGCGGACGTTCGCGCGCGGCGTGCGCACGTGAATCTCGCCGGCGCGGAGGTCGCACAGCACGTTGCCGAAACTGCCGTCGATGTCGACCTCGCCATAGCGGGTCTCGATGGTCACGTCGACGCCGGGCGGCACTTCGACCCGCACGTCGAAGCCGCTGTGGAAGCTGCGCGCGCTCCAACTGCCGGCGTTGGGGCCGTAGCGGCGGCGGACGACGGCCTCGTCGCCGTTGACGTAGATCTCGGCGCTGATGTCGTCGGCGATGCGCTGTTCCTTCGGCCGCTCGCGCCAGCCGTCGAAGCCTCGGCGGATCTCGCCGCTGAGGGCGATGGTGCCGGCGGCGCCGTTGCGGAGCTTCACCTCGCCGGCGGGGATGTCGATGACCAGACGGCGGATCTGCCCGCGCGGCACCGAGGAGGCGAACGAATGGGTGACCTCGTCGTCGGCGGCGGCGCTGAAGGCGGCGAGGGCGAGGGCGAGGGCGGCGGCAACGGCGAGACGGATGGGCATGAGGTCCTCCGCCATGATGAACGAGCGGGCGGGGGAAAAGTTATCGGCGGGCCAAAAACACCGAGGGGCCCGAAGGCCCCTCGTACGACTCCCCAAAGTCGATTAGCTGACGTTATTTCTTCTTCTTCGCTGCCTTCTTCGCTGCCTTCTTCGCGGGTTTCTTCTTAGCGGCCATTCGATTCACCACCTTTCATGCCGTACGGGACCTCCCGGTCGCGCATTCTTGGCATCTCGCGCCGGCTCGCGCCGGCTAACTTGATTGCGAAATGAGAGGTCACGTTGATCATGATGATTAACTTGACTAAATATGCGAGCGTTAAACGATATTGTCAAGCATTTGTTTATCAATATGGTAATTCGAAATATGCATCGCGCACGATTCGCGCGCAGCGTTTCCACGTGAAGTCGCGCGATCGCGCCTCTCCGCGGGCGATCATCGACGCGCGAAACGCAGCGTCGTTCGTCATCCGCGACATGGCGTCGGCGAGCGCGTCGACGGACGGCGCGACGTGCAGCGCGGCGTCGCCGGTGACCTCCACCAGCGCCGGCGCGGTCGACGTGATCACCGCCGTTCCGCAGCGCATCGCCTCCAGCGCCGGGAGTCCGAAGCCCTCTTCGCGCGACGGCATCACCAGCGCGATCGCCCCGCGATAGAGCGCCGCGAGCTCCTCGTCGCTGACGAATCCCGCGAGCCGCGCGCGCCCGCGGAAACGCTCGAACGGCGCGCCGGCCAGCACCAGCGGCGCGCCGATGCGCGCGGCCGCGTCGACGACCAAGCCGGCGTTTTTGTGCGGCTTGTCGTTGCCGACGTACAGGAAATAGTTGGCCGTTGACCGTTGGCTGTTGGCCGAGAGGTGGTCGACACCGTTTGGCGCGACGACAACCTTTCGCGCGCCGAATGTCTGCTCGATCTCCCGCTTCACCGTCTCGCTCACGGTCAGCACGCGCCGCGCCTTGCGCACGGCGCGGCCGATCATGCGGCGCGCGTAGAGCCGCGCCAGCGGGTTGGGGTGGCGCAGATGGATGAGGTCGTGCACGGTCACCACCAGCGGCACCTTGGTGAACGGGACGACGTAGTGCGGCGCGTGGAAAAGGTCGAGGCGCGCGCGGTCGGCCGCGCGGCCGACGGCGATCAGCTCGCGGATCGAGTAGTGCGGCGCGTCGACCACCACATGCTCCACGCCGCGCGGGAGGAGCTTCGCGACGCCCGGCGGGGCGAAGGCGACGTACTCATCGCCGAGATGGACGAGCGCGCCGAGGAGATTGCGGATGTAGGTGCCGATGCCGAAGTCGGCGATCTTCCGCGCGTCGATGCCGATCCTCATCGCCCCGCCTCGGCCAGCAGCTCCGTCATCAACGCCGCCGGCCGGTCCCACCGCCACGCCACCGCGCGCTCGGCGCCGCGCGCGCGCAGCTCGCTCCGCAGTGCGCGGTCGCCGAGGGCGCGGACGAGCGCGCCGCGCAGCGCGTCGCGGTCGCCGGGATCGACGAGCAGCGCCGCGCCGTCCGCGTACTCCGGAATCGCCCCGGTGCGCGTAGCGATGACCGCTGCGCCGCAGGCCATCGCCTCCAGCGGCGGGATGCCGAATCCCTCGTAGCGCGACGGATAGACGAACGCGCGCGCCCCGCGGTAGAGGTCGCGCAGCCGTTGGCGATCGACGTAGCCGGTCACTTCGACTCCGCTCGGTATGTCCACGCGCCATCCCGCGTCGCCACACAGCACGAGCCGCGGGCGCGGTGCCGGCAGCGACGACCACACCGCAAGCAAGTCGTCGACGCCTTTGCGCGGCTCGAGCGTGCCGGCGAAGAGGATGTAGTCGCCCTCCTCGACGTCGCCGGGGGTGAAGAAGTCGTCCACGCCGTTCGGCACGATCTCGATGGAGCCGCGCGCCACGCCGAACCACCGCACTGCTTCTTCCGCCACCGCGCGCGAGACGGCGGCGATGCGTTTCGCTCGATCGATGCTTCGTCCGATGAAGAGATCGAAGGAGAGGATGGTCTGCACGCGGTGCCGCCGCGGCATGGTCAGCGCGCTGAAGTCGTGCAGCGTGATCACCGCCGGGGTCCGCAGCATCAGCGGCATCGTCCCGTGCGGCGCCCACAGCACGCCGTCGCGCGCGATGCGCGGCAGCACGAGTTGTTGCCACATCACGCCGAGAGGCATCGGATCGACGCGGAAGCGGCAGCACTCGATGCCGCCGCGGTCGGCGATCTCCGCGTGCGAGGCGATCAGCGGCGGCGGCTCGACCGCCAGCCGCCGCGCGATCTCCGCCGTGTGCACGCCGATCCCGGTGCGGTTACCGACCAGCGGACGGCCGTCAATGACGATGTTCAATGCTGCTGTCATCCCGAGCGTGAGCGAGGGACCGGTGTGGCCGGGCGGCGCGCAGAGCATGCCCACCCACACAGATCCTTCGCTCACGCTCAGGATGACACAGAGCGCAACACCGCGAGCGTCTGCTCCGCCGCGCGGTCCCACCGGAACTCCGCCGCCCGCGCGCGACCGCGCGCGGCGAGATCGTCGCGCAGCGCGCGGTCGGTGAGCGCGCGCTCCATGAGCGCCTCGAGCGCGTGCGCGTCGTGCGGATCGAAGTAGAGCGCCGCGTCGCCGCCGATCTCCGGCAGCGACGACGAGCGCGCGGCGATCGACGGCACGCCGTGCGCCATCGCCTCCAGCAGCGGAAAGCCGAATCCCTCGTAGATCGACGGGAAAACGAACAGCTCCGCGTTGGCGTAGACCGCGGCGAGATCGGCGGGGTCGAGGTAGTCGAGGTGCATGACCCCCGGCGCGCGGAGTCGCCGCGCGATCGTCGCCGCCTTCCAGCCGATCTTCCCCACCACGACCAGCGATCCGTCGTACGCGCCGCGGGCGCGGAGGCGCTCGAAGGCGTCGAGGAGCACGCCGAGGTTCTTGCGCGGCTCGATAGTGCTGACGAAGAGGATGTAGCGCGATGTCATCCCGAGCGGAGCGAGGGATCCCCCGTGCATATGCGGAGGGGATCCCTCGCCGTCTTCGCGGCTCGGGATGACACCGGAGTGAATGGCGTGAACACGGCCCTCGTCGACTTCGTAGAACTCCAGCAAATCATCGCGCGTCGACTCCGATACACAGATCACCGCGTCGGCCAGAGCGAGCTCGCGCGTCATGTGGCGCTCGAGGCTCTCCAGCGTCTCCTTCTGCAGCAGATCGGGGAAGCGCTTGTACGTCAGGTCGTGCACCGTCACCACGCGCCTGCGCGCGATGGCGCCGAGGAGTCGTGGGAGAAAGTAGTTCGCGCCGAAGATCACGTCGGGGTCGAGGAGCTTCATCCACAACACGTACGCGGCGGCGGTGAGCGCGCGCTCGGCGCGGCCGATGCGGCCGCGTCCCCGCAAGTCGAACCAGCAGAGCTGGGCGGCGGCCGGCGGGTCGGCATGGAGGTGCGGCCCGAGGTCGGTGACGCGCGCGTCGCCGAAGAGCAGCAGCTCGACGTCGTCGCGTTTCGCGATCTCGTGCAACAGGTGATAGAGATACCAGCCGATGCCGGTCAGCGGCTCGTAGAACGGCCGGATGTCGACGCCGACGCGCAGCTTCCGCTCCCGATGCGCGGCGGCGCGCCACGCGCGCCGGAGGCGGCTGGCGAACGCGTGGCCCAGAACCTGAAGGATGTGGCGGATGACGGCGATCATCGGCGCCGCGGATGGTAGATGCGAAAGCTTCTCATCACAATCCTCCTCCTCGCCGCCGTCCTCGGCGGGATCGCGGTCTACCTTTTCACCACCACGCCGAGCCGCAGCGCGGGCGTCCGCTTTCCGCTGACGGCGGCGCAACGCGCGCTGGTGGCGCAGGTGCCGTCCTCCGCTGAGTCATTCGCGCTCATTCCAACCGCCGCGGCGTTCGAGGCCAAGCTGCGCGCGAATCCGGTTACGCGCGATGCCATCGCCTCCTTCGAAGAGAAGCAGTCCCTGCCCGCGCCGTGGATGCTCGGCGGCGCGGACCTTCTCGTCTGGCGCGAGTCGGGCGGCGGCACGCGCTATCTCGTGCACACCGACCCTCTTCGTTCGCTGTTCGTCCGCAACGAGCCGCCCGGATCGCCGATGGATTCCGCGGACCTCGACGCCATCCTCGTCCTCGCCGCCTCCCTCCCGCCCGGCGACGCCTTCGTCGTGCAGCGCGCACAGTCGCGCGGCGCGTTCCCCCCCATCGCCCGCCCGGCCGTCACCTCAGTGGCGGTAACGCCGAACGCCATCGAGCTAACCTCGCGCGCGCAACTCGCAACTCGCAACGTGCAACGTGCAACGTCTACATCATTTCCCCGCGCCGCGCTCCTCGCCGCCACCTTCACCGAGATGCCCCGCGCCGCCGAGGACCTCAACCGCCTCTTCGGCACCAAAGTCTCCGCCCTGCTCGAGAACGGCGGCAGCATCGCCATCTACGACGTCGAGACCCGCAAACTCCTCCCGCGCCCTCTCGGCGTCATCGCCATCCCCGCCGACGACGCCCGCCGCGCTGCGTTCGCCGCCTTCGTCGACCGCGCGCGAGAGGCCGAGGCCCTCGGCGTGCGCGTCCGGACCGCCGAGAAGGACGGCCAGATCCTCCTCTCCTTCGACGACAGCCTCGACACATATCTAAAGGATGCGTTTGAGCCGGCCCGCCTCCCCGGCAACGTCTGGTCGCTTCGCGCCGATCCGCAGCGCCTGGCGCCCATCCTTCGCAAGCTCGGCGACAGTCTCGGCCTGCGCGTCGCCGCGCCGCGGCTGTTCCGCTCCGCGCGCGATCTGGAGCACTGGATCGGCGGCCTGGAGCGGGCCTCGGCCATCGAAGCGGCGGCCTCGGATGACGGCGCGGCAGAGGTCTTGCGGGTGCGGATCACGGCGAAATGACGCGCAGCGTCATCCCGAGCGTCAGCGAGGGATCTCACAGAAATAGACTGATGAGGGGCGCAGTTAGAGCGTCGGCATCATGTTGGACACACAGGACTTCATCGTTTTCGACGAGATCAACAAGTACGGTCCGCAGACCCTCAGCCGGACCTATCAGCTCACCCCGCAGGAGCTCGGGCGGGTCGAGTTGGAGGGCCTCGGTCCGATCTCCATCGAGGCGACGGCTCGCCAGGGCGACCAGCCCGGCGAATACCTCATCGACGGGTCGTCGAAGTTCACCGCCGACTTTGCCTGCTCGCGATGCGTGGAGCCGTACCCGTTTGCGAACTCGGCGACGTTTCACTTAAGATTCCGCCCCCGCCTCGAGATCTCTCCGGAGAACGAAGAGGTGGAGATCGCTTCCGACGACCTCGACGTCGAGTTCTATACGGAGCGATCGATTCCCCTGCGTGACCTGGCAGCCGAGCAGGTCCAGCTCGCCATTCCGATGAAGCCGTTGTGCGAAGAGAACTGCCTCGGACTCTGTCCGGGTTGCGGCGCGAACAGGAACCGCGAGGGATGCAAGTGCGAGGCGTCGATCACCGATGAGCGGTGGGGCGCGCTGCACGAGATCCGGGAGCAGTTGGCGAAAAAGAAAGACGTGTAAGACATGTAGGACGGGCTTCAGCCCGTCGAACAAGGAGCTACGAACCATGCCGAATCCAAAACGACGCCATTCCAAGCAGCGCACCCGCACGCGGCGCGCGCACGACTTCCTCGAGACGAAGTCGCTGTCGACCTGCCCGCAGTGCCACGAGATGAAAATGCCGCACCGCGTCTGCCCGAAGTGCGGCTACTACAAAGGCCGTGAGGTTCTCGCCGTCAAGGATGTCCTCTAAGCTGTCGCGATGACGGACGTCTGCATCGCCCTCGACGCGATGGGCGGCGATCACGCACCCGAGGAGATCGTGGCGGGCGCGGTGCTCGCCGCGCGCGAGTACCCGGTGGAAATTCTGCTGGTCGGACAGGAAGAAGTCGTCCGCAAGAATCTCGCCGCGGCTGACTCGGTCCCGCGCAACATCGAAGTCGTCGACGCGCGCGAAGTCGTGGAGATGGACGACACCGCGCTCGCGCCGCTGCGCAAGAAGAAGAACTCGTCGGTCCGCATCTGCGCCAACCTGGTGGCCGAGGGGCGCGCCCACGCCTTCGTCTCCGCCGGCAACACCGGCGCCACGTGGACCTCGGCGCGCGCGGTGATGGGGATGATCGAGGGCGTTAGCCGCCCGGCGCTCGCCGCGATCGTCCCCAGCTCGAAGGGACACACGCTGCTGCTCGACGTCGGCGCCAACGTGGAGACCAAGCCCAACCACCTCCGCGAATTCGCGGTCATGGGTCACTTCTACGCGCAGATGCTCTTCGGCTTCGATGAGCCGCGCGTCGGTCTCCTATCGATCGGCGAGGAGGAGGGGAAGGGGAACGAGCTGACGAAGGAGACCTACCGCGTCCTGAAGGAGACGGGGCTCAACTTCATCGGCAACGCCGAAGGGCGCGACCTCTACAACGGCAACGCGGACGTGGTGGTCTGCGACGGCTTCGTCGGCAACGTCGTGCTCAAGGCCTCCGAGGCGCTGGGGGAGATGGTCAACAAGACCCTGCGCGAAGAGCTGACCAAGACGTTCCGCCGCAAGATCGGCGCGCTGCTCGCCAAGAGCGCATTCGACGGGCTGAAGAAGCGGATGGACTATTCGGAGTACGGCGGCGCGCCGCTGCTCGGGGTGAAGGGCGGGTGCATCGTCTGCCACGGCCGCTCGAACGCCAAGGCGATCAAGAACGCCGTGCGCGTGGCCTACGACTTCGCGCGCAATCGCATCGACGAGAAGATCCGCGCCAAAGTGCTCGAGCTGCATACGCACGAGCACGAGGCGTAATCACTCCCTCCGGCAGAACAGATTCTGGATGGTCATGTAGGCGTCGATGCGCACGTCCGCATTGCGCAACATCAGGCCGAATGCCGTCTCGCCGTTCTTCACCCGATTGACGAAGGTGGCCTGCAGCGGCTCGCGGCGTCCGCCGGCGTAGATCGCCGTCGCCTTCAGCTCGCTGCCTTGGTAGACCACGTTCTCGAGCGTCGCGGTGCGCTTGAAGTTGCGCAGCGTTCCGCTGCTCCCGTGCAGCTCGATGACTACATCGGGATCGATGCCGACGTACCGTCCGGCGGCCTGGGCCGGATTGGTGATCGCCACCGGCTCAAACCGCTTTTCCTTGTGCTTGGTCTTGGCGACGACGGGGATCGCGGCGGCGAAGGCGAGCAGAGCGATGGCGAGCTTTCTCATGAAGGGTTGGACGGAGCGCATGGCGGGCGGTTAGGCGGCGGTCGCGCGCTTCGCCCGAATCGTCTCCTTCGCCGCCGGCGCCTTCCAGATCCGGAACAGCCGCGTCAGGGGATGCCCCAGCGCCTTGTTGCGGAAGAAGTGCTCGTGCTCCCACTCCACCTCAGCCATGGTCAGCAGGCAGTCGATCATGTCCTCGTGCCCGCACGCGGCGGCGTACGTCGCGGCGTCCTCGTACTCGACGATGTTGGAGCGCTCCAGCCGCCCGGCGCCGTACATCGGGAAGAACCAGCCGCCGACGTGGCAGAAGCCGCCGATGAACTTGCCGATCATCCAGAAAGCGATCTCGCGGAGAGGCCGCGGCTTCGCGCCGAGCTGCTGGAGCAGTCCGCCGACCAGCCGGCGGTGGTGCCACTCGTCCGCTTCGATCTGCCGGATGCGCTCGCGCTCCTGCGGGTCGCGCACGCTGTGCCAGTGGCCGCGGTAGGCGAATCCGGCGGCGAGCTCACCCGAATACGCGCCCTGCAATTGGTCGATCAGCTTGGCGCGCGCGTCGTCGGGCACGCGCCGATTCTACATGTATCATTCGCGCTCGAACGTGGAGCACAACACCGCATTCGTCTTTCCCGGGCAGGGGAGTCAGTACGCCGGGATGGGCAAGGACGTCGCCGAGAAGTACCCCGCCGCGCGGCGGGTGTTCGACGACATCGACGCCGCGCTCGGCTTCCCGATCTCCCGCCTCTGCTTCGAAGGCCCAGAGGAAGATCTGCGGCTGACGGAGAACACGCAGCCGGCGATCCTCGCGGTGTCGTCCGCGCTGCACGCGGTGCTGGAGGAAAAGGCCGCCACGCGCCGCGACCTCGTCGCCGGCCACTCCCTCGGCGAGTACAGCGCGATCGTCAGCGTCGGCGGACTGACGCCGGCCGAGGCGGCGAAGATCGTACGCATGCGCGGTCGGTTCATGCAGGAGGCCGTGCCGGTCGGCACCGGCGGGATGGCGGCGCTGATCGGGCCGAGCGTCGAAGACGCGCGCGCCATCTGCGTTGAAGCGGCGCAGGGCGAGGTCCTCTCCGTCGCCAACATCAACGCGCCGGGACAGATCGTCATCGCCGGGACGAAGAGCGCGGTCGAGCGGGCGATCGCCGTGGCGAAAACGCGCGGCGTCCGCCGTGCGCTGCCGCTGCCGGTGTCCGCGCCGTTCCACTGCGCGCTGATGGAGCCCGCGGCCGAGCGCCTCCGTCCGGTCCTCGACGAGGCGCACTTCAAGGACCTCTGGGTCTCGCTGGTCTCGAACGTCGACGCCTCCCCGATCGGCACCGCCACCGCGGTGCGCAATGCGCTGCTGCGGCAGGTGGCATCGCCTGTGCGGTGGGTGGAGTCGGTGCAGAAGATGATCTCCATGGGCGTGCGGCGCTTCGTCGAGGTCGGCCCGGGCAAGGTGCTCACCGGCTTGATCAAGCGCATCGACGACTCCGTCGAGGTGATCAACGTCTCGGATGTGCCGACGCTGGAAGCATTTGTGGAGGTGTCATCCCGAGCGTAGCGAGGGATCGGTGTGGGTGGGCGGTGCGATGAGCGGCATTTGGTGCGCCCCCCGACCACACCGATTCCTCGCTACGCTCGGAATGACAACGATATGAGAATTGACCTGAACGGCCGCACGGCCCTCGTCACCGGCGCCTCGCGCGGGATCGGCGAGGCCATCGCCCGCCGTCTGGCGGAGGCGGGGGCCAACGTGCTGTGCGCGGCGCGCAGCGTCGAGGGCGTCGAGCGCGTCGCCGGCGAGATCCGCAGCGCGGGCGGCAGCGCGACCGCCGTGCAGCTCGACATCACCGCCGCCGACGTCCGCGATCGCATCAAGGCGCTCATGGAGCAGCAACCGATCGAGATCCTGGTCAACAACGCCGGCATCACCGACGACGACCTCTTCATCCGCATGAAGCCGGAGGCGTGGACGAGCGTGCTGCGCACCAACCTCGACTCCGCGTTTCACATCAGCCAGGAAGTGGTGAAGAAGATGATCCGCGCGCGATGGGGGCGAGTCATCAACATCTCGTCCGTGGTCGGGCTGATGGGGAACGTCGGGCAGGCGAACTACGCGGCGTCGAAGGCGGGGCTGATCGGCTTCACCAAGGCGCTCGCGCTGGAGATCGGCTCGCGCAGTGTGACGGTGAACGCCGTCGCGCCGGGCTTTGTGGAGACGGCGATGACCGGCGCGATGACGCAGGAGGCGCGCGAGGCGCTCAAGGGCCGCATCGCCCTCAAGCGCCTCGGCACCGTCGACGACGTCGCCTTCGCGGTGGTCTTCCTCGCCTCCGAGCAAGCCGGCTACATCACCGGGACGGTTCTGAACGTCAGCGGCGGGCTGTACACGTAGCCTACGGCGAGTACGTCACCAGCACCGTGTACTTGCTGTCCTTCAGCGAGCCGTCCGGGATGTAAAAGCAGTTGACGGTGACGTTGAGATCGGGGCTGCCGCTCCAACTCTGAACGTTGCAGGTATTGCGGCCGTCGTACGCCGTCACCTGTACGTTCGACTTGTGGCCGCCGCCTGCGGCGCCGAGACCGAAGAACGTCACTTTGTACATCCCGACCGCGGTGCGCTGGATGCGGATCGGGCCACCGGTCGAGTTGTACGCGTATGCGGCGCTCGGCGCGTAGCCGGGATTCGCAGGCTGGTCGCCCCAGACGAAGCCCTCCGGCGTGGCCGCGAATGCGGTGGTGGAGATGAGAAACGTCAGCAGAATCAAAACACGTCGCATGAATGCCTCCTTCGCCGAGGTTAGTGATGCGATCCCCGGAATCGTTGCATTGATTCGACATGGTTGACTTCACACCGGCGCCTGTCAAGGCAGTGGTTGTCCTCGAAGCTCGTTCGTCTCCGCGTCTCATTCGGCGATCACGTCCGCGCTATCGTGGCCGGCCTCCTGCCGGCACTCGCGCTGCCGGAAGCGGCAGGTGCCGAACGGTACGCGCGCCGGCTAGAACTCGCGATCCCGCCGGTGGAACGGCGAATAACCGCGCCGGAACGCCGGCGCCCACAACACGGTGACCACTTCGCCGGCGACGCCGCGCTCGAAGCGGTGCGGCCCGGCGTCGAGCCGCCGCGCTCCCGCGTACGGCGTTCCATCGAGCTTGCCAATCGCTTCCCCCGCCTCCCTCACCATCACGTACTCGCCCGGAACGGCAATGGCGAAGCTGCCGTCCACACCGATGAGGCTCCCCGCCGCGCGCAACCGCCCCATGTCGAGAAAGTGATCGACGAGGAACTTCCGCGTGCGCGGCGTGAAGAAGGGTCCGTCGGCCTGGGTGACGTAGCAGCGCGCGTCGACGATGGCCTCGGGGACGTTGTCGGGGATCAACTGCCTTTGCATCTGCTGCCGGCCGATGACTTCGAAGATGTAGTAGTACGGGCGCGGCCGGTAGATCGTCTCGCCCTTCAAGTCCATCAGCGATTCGCCGGGTCGCGTCAGGCCGAGGACCTGATTCATCATGGTGGTGAACTCCCGCGTGCGATTGCGAAAGCCGTCGGCGTAGTACGCGATCAGGGCGAGGCAGATCGCGGCCGTCGCCGTGAGCAGCGCCGGCCGGTCGATCACTGCGGCGACGCCGAACATCACCACGAAGGGCAGGAACGGCAGCGCGTCGCGCGGCGAGACGAGCGGCAGGATCCAGAAGCTGGCCAACAGGATGAAGAAAACGATGGTGGCGACGCTCCAGAACCCTCGCTTACGGGCTATCACCGCCATTGCGATCAATGCCACGACGGAGAGTAGCCGTGGCAGCCACTTCCCATCCACCGATTGATTGAACGTGACGAGGCAGTAGACGAGGCTCGGCCAAGCCCCTCGATACCAGAAATAGGCGGCGACGAGGGCGGGAGGGAGGGTGGCGCCGAGGAGGAGAATCGCGAACCCGCGCGAGAGCGTGCGGGTGATCGCCGCGGCGATGAGCAGCGTGGCGATCAGCAGGATCGTCTTCAGCGACGTAGCCATCGCCAGTCCGAGGAGCAAGCCTGCGACGAAGAACCGTCTGGAGAGCAGCGCCACCACCGCCAGCATCCAGAACGCGGTCCAGAGGTTGTCGGGCCGGTACTCGAGCGACTTCAGAAAGAACGGCGGCAGCACCGACAGCAGCAGCGTCGACCACATCGCGACGCGCGCGTCGTAGAGCCGCCGCGCGACGACAAACGTGCATCCGAGGACCACCGCCCAGAGGACGAGCATCGGCAGGCGCATGAAGAAGAGCACCGTGGCGCGCTCGCCGGCGAGCGCGAGCAGCGGCGCGGTGAGGATGTGGAAGAGCGGCGCGTGGTTGTCGAAGACATCGCGGTACTGCAGCAACCCCGCCGTCCACCCCCACGTGACGTGCAGGTGCTGCGGCTCGTCTGAGTCGAAGCGGTAGCGGAAGAAGGCGAGCGCGCGGAAGAGGAGGGAGACCGCGGCGACGGCGGCGATGACGATGCGGCTGCGATTCATCGAGGGAGTTGGCGCGCCCTGAGGGATTCGAACCCCCAACCGGCGGATCCGAAGTCCGCTGCTCTGTCCAGTTGAGCTAAGGGCGCAGGGTGAATAGAATACGCCGCCCCGCTGTTTTTGGGGTTCCTGCCGAGAAGAACGCCGTTGTAGCTCAGTTGGCAGAGCAGCTGATTCGTAATCAGCAGGTCGCCGGTTCAAATCCGGCCAACGGCTCCAGTCCCTCAGTCTGCGCGCGGCGTTTCCCTATCGTGCGCGGTCGAACGATCGAGTCCGCGATAGAAGCAGCCGGTTGAACGCGTATGTGCGCTCGTTCAGACGGTTGGCGGCGGCGTCGAGTGCGAAGAGGTCGTGCCCAGGCTTGCCGAGGTCGTGATGAAGCTGGCGGAACTGGCTCGAGATCGTCGTTTCCAATTCCACGCGTGCATCGGCGCCGAAATAGCGCTCGACGAGGGCGAGATTGCGGTTGTAGTTTTCATTCCATTCGTCGACGACTTTCGCGTATTCCGTTCGATACGGGGCAAGCTGCTCCAGAGTGGGGTTGCGGCCACTGATCCAGATCAGTTGGCGGGTGTGCCAGAGCCGGCGATCGATGAGGTGGCTGAGATTCTCGAACGTCTCGAACGTCTTGGTCAGCTCGATTTCGTGCTGGGCCAGCTTCCGCTCGGCCGCGGAGCGCTCCGCAAGAAGCTGATGCTCGGTCTGCAGGCGAAGTCGGTCGTAGTAGAACGTCAATGAGCCGCCGACCACCGCCGCGATGATGATCGTCGTGAGCGGCGCTTCCAGAATTCGCGTCAGGTGGCTTCGCCGCTCGGCGGCGACTCGATCGCGGACGCGTTGGCGAAAGATCTCGTCATCGATCACGGCCAGAGGATCTCCAGCGGGCATGCGAACCTCCTAATCCAGCAGCGGATACAGTCGCGGAATCAGCGCTCGCGCCGCCTCCACGGCGACCGGGCTGCCCGGACCGATGTCGAAGTAGAGAACGACGGTGATGACGCGCGAGTCTTCGCGGCGCAGATCGTCCGGCGTGGGGATGGCCTCATTGTCGAGGCCAGCGCCCCGCCACTTGACGATGGAGAAGATGAAGGCGGCGCTGGAGTCGGCCTGCAATGCGGGATCGAAGATGGGATGGTCGCGATTGAGAACGAGCTGGCCGGCGATGACGTAGATCGGCAGCGCGGTGGTTTCCGTCAGGCGCACGGCCTCCGGCGACGGAAAGATGAGTTGGTTGCGGCGGCGGTGGAAGAGATCGGTGAGACCGAGTAGGCGCGCGCTGGTGCGCGGCGACATGGGGCGGCCGACGGCGCGCGCGGCGCGCTGTAGCGCGGAGGCAAATGCCGCGCGCTGTGGCGTTCCCCGGCTGCCGTACGGCACGACCGTGCGCCCGTCGGGAGAGGTGCAGATCTCGCCGGCACGAAAAAAGAGCCGGCCGCGATTCACGAGCTCGTCGAGCGTCGAAGCGAGCGGTTTCGCTTCCGGCCGAACGACGGTCGGCGAACCGGTCTTGGCGAAAACGGCGACGTTGTAATCGCGGTACCGTTGCTGCAGATCGGTCACCCGCCCGGCAGCGATGTGCGCCGTACCCTGCGCCCCGAGGATGGTCCGGCGCATTCCGCGGAGAACCGCATCGCGGCTCTCGTTGGTGATGGCCAATTCCGGAAAATCGCGCGGCGGCCGCGGCTCCGACTGGCCGCCGTGCGCGGGCAAATCATGCACGAGTGTCGCTTCGACCTGCCGCTTCGTCACCAGTCGCGAGAGCGCCTCGGCCAATTGAAAGTTGGTCCACAATGAGGTCGAGCCGCCCAGGAGGAGGCTGACGAACTCGGTGCGGAACTCGGTGACGTGATTGAGCGCCAGATTCACGCGCTCCGGTGATACGGCTTGAAATGCGGCGTTGATCTTCCATGCCGCGTCGATCTTCTCGCCGGCGCCGAGGCGCTCGATGAGCGGCCGCCACACCCGCAGGTCGTATTGGCTCGACTGGAGCGCCGCTCGACCGAGCTTCTCCGACGACTCCTCCGTGACGTTCGGCGCGATGCCGCCGTACGTGAACACGCCGGTGATGTCGCCGAAGGTCTCGATGAACGGCGCCTCGTCGATGCGGTCGAGGCTTCCCGGCTGGAGCACCGCGGGGGTGTGCTCGCCGCGCGGTACAGGCGTCCAGTTCTCGTTCATGTAACGGCCGAGGCTCGGCGGAAACGTCAATGCCTGCGATCCGATCCAAAGCGTGCCGGGCGCGCCGGGCGGCGGCCATTGGACGCCCGGCTGCGGCCGAAAGACGCGGTCGAGCGGCTCGGTCAGCCTCCGCTCGTTGCGCTCCGGCGGTGCAGCAAGCGCCAAGGTGGCCAGCTCCACCGTGTACTTGTTGCAGGAGCGCTCGAGCGCAGACAGGAAATCCATGGCCCGGTCGGTGTGCGGCCAGAGCCTGTAGTCGCGCGTGAGGAAGAATTGGAAGACCTCGCGCTGCCCTTCGCCGCCGTCGGGGCGGCGTACCGGCCCGTGAGGGGCGATGGTCATGTCGAGAAGGTAGGGATGTCTGGAAGCGATCGCGGCATAGAAGAACGGCTTGCCGGCCGATCCGATGGGATGCCGTTTGAAGTTGTGATTGACGAGAAGGCTGCGGCGCTCGCCTTCACCGAGAGAGTCGACGTCGGCGAGGTCCCGCTCTCCGGGAAAACTGGCGGCGGCCAGGATCTCGCCGGTCTTGCCGTTCATCACCGTCATCGATGCGGCAAATGGATCGCCGCCCGCGGAGTTGGCCATGAGATCCGTGGCTGTCTCGCGCAATCCTTCATCGAGGGAGACCTGCAGCGAGCGATCAATGGAGAGCTGCACATCGAATTGCCTCACCAGATCTTTACGCCGGTTTTTGTCGGCTTGCCCCAACGCGTTCGAGACGCTGCGGGCCAGCGCCTCTCCGAATGTGAGCATCTCGTCGCCGTTTTCGCCGCCGATCCAGCGAAGCAGCGGCTCTTCCTCGGCGTACGTGCGCTCCTGCTGCGCGTTGCGCGTGCGCACGATGCTGAGCTTTTCGAAGGAGCGCTCGCCGGTGAAGAGAAAGGTCTCGGAACGCTCCACCGGCTGCTGCGCGGCGAGATACAGCCAATCGCCGGTCTCCAGCCTGGCGATGCGCCCCTCGGGCATGGAATGTCCGAGGATCCGTGCCTCTCCCGACTGCCCCTCCTTGATGCGCTGCTCGGCGACCGTCGCGCCGCCGACGTTGTGCACCTCGACAGCGGGCGTTCGGGGACCGCCGGCGAAATCGAGATGGACGACGTTTGCCGCGATGTTCTCGATGGCGCTGACGGGTGTTCGCACTTCGCGGAGAGGCGCGAACGGCGAGGCATGATTGATCAGAATCGTGCGTCCGTTGGAGGAGACCAGCGCGGCATCGGCACCCGGGCCGGAGTAATCGATGTCGCCGAGCCATTCCAGCGACGTGGCGAACGGCAGACGGATGGTCCGAAGAAACGGATTGATTTGGATCAATTTGCAGTCGGAGACGACGAAGAAGTGTCCGAAGAGCTCGCGGTTGCGGTTGTACAACTCGACATCGGTCTCCAGGTAACTCGCCGAAAACCACTTGCGCTCCGCGGGAGTGGCGCGCCCCGTCAGCTTGATCTGGCGGTCGAAGCAGTCGTAATGGAGCGCGCCGCGCCGGATGAGCCCATTCGTACGCTCGACGTAGCTCTTGGACGAGTAATAGGAGAGTGGTGCGATGGTCTGACGCGACCACACCAGCGCCACCACGAGAACCGCCATCGCGATGAAGACGACGCGCTGCTTCATGACCGCGCTCCCGTTGCGGAGACCACCGGCGTGGGGGCGGTGTCGCGCAGAGTCGCTGAGCCGAACGCGATCAAGAGAACGATCAGCAGCGACTCCAAGACGTCGCCCGCCGAATCGAGTCCGAGCAGATACGCATTCTTGCCGGTGAGGAGCAGAAGCTCATGGTTCGCCAGAACCATGTAGATGCTGGCGATGGCGATGGTGGCGGCCGCTGCGTATTCGATGACGCCGCCGACCGTGGCCGGCTCGCCGCTGTTGCGGGCCCATGGAGTAGCCAGGCGGCCGATCACCGCGAAAAGGCCATAGACGAGCAGCATGGCGAACGTGCCGACGAAGCCCCATTCGGCGGCCACAAAGACCGCGGGGGCGAAATCGCGCAGTGCCGTGTCCGCCAGGTGGGGGCTGATGTCCGACGTGCCGTAACCGCGGCCGATCACACCGGTGTTGATGTACCGCTGCAGGATGGCTGAGGTGACGGCGAGGCTCTCGCCCTGCTTGGTGGCCAGCTCCTTGAGCTGCTCGGGCTCCGCGAAGTGGATGAAGCGAGCGAAGTTCGAGTCCGACGCGCGCTCCAGCAGCTTCTCGTCGCTGCCGAACAACGGCATGACCAGCCGCCATGCCGGAGCGATGGCGACGAAAAGAAGGACGGCGACGATCACCGCCGCGGGGAAATGCTGGAGCATGCGGTCGACGGGCGACGCGGCGGGTTGCCGGGCGCGCGCATGCCGGCAGTCGGCGAGCAGGAATGCGAACACCGGCAGGTGCTGAAGCGCAAGGCCGATATCGCTCGTCACCAGCGCCGGCGCCACCCAGACGAAAAACATGATCACAGCCGACGCCGCGACGTCGGACGGCATCAAGCGGTCATTCCGCTGCAGCCGCTGCCAGAGCGTCCAGAGGAACGTCGCTTCCAGGATCAGTGCCGCGGGCACGTAGATCGCGCTCAGGGCGAGACGTGTACCTCCCACCGGCACGCTCTCCTTGAATCCGAGCAGGACGAGAAAGAATCGGAAGAAAAAGAAGAGGCTTGCGGCGTACAGCCACGGGCGCAATTCGACGTCGAACCGGTCGCGGACGAAGCGCACCACGGGAACCACGAAGCAGCCGACGATGAAGAAGAGCAGCTCGAAGCCGACGATCCACAGAGGATCGGCAAAGGTGCGCACGATGAGCCAGATGGTCACCGCCGCCGCCGTGCCGAGGATCAATCTCACGACGAGTGTGTCGCTGATGATCCAGTCGCGGATCGATCTGGCGACACCGCTGGATGCGAGCCGGGCGGCGAACGACCGCAACCACTGGCGCAGCTTCGCCGTCGCGGCGCGCGTCCACGCCACAGCGCGATCGCGGATGCGCGGCTCGCGAATCAGCGCCACGCCAACAGCGAGAAGATGGCAGGCGACCCAGACGGCGGCTTTCTTCGGTTCGTCGACGACGCGAAGACAGAAAATCGCGGAGAAGAGCAACCCGGCTGCGGCGGGAAGCCACGGCTCCTTCGGCAAATCGCGGAGGAGCGTGCCGCGCGACGATGAAACGGTGACCGGAGCGCTCGCCGCCAAGAAAAACCATGGAAGCGCGATCCAGACCACGAGGGCCAGCTCGATCCCCTCGACTTCATGCGGTGGCAGCGCCCAGATGCGGTGGCCGAGGAGGAGTCGGACGCCGACCAGGCATTCGAGGGTGCCGGCCAGCAACGCCTGATTGGTGGTGAAGCGCGCCGCGATGGCTGCGCCCCACTTGCAGAGCTGGAGCAGGAGGCCGATCAGCAGGAGCAGCAGCGGCGGGCGGAGCACGTCGAGACGAACGGCCGCGAGATCCGTCGCGCCGATCCACGCCACGTCGCCGAGCGAAGCGTCGGTCGGGCCGCGCGGCGAGACGATGCGAAACGACGTCCCGATGTTGTGCGGAAAGAAGCGCGGAAACTCGAAGAGCGAGTTGGCCTGGAGGGCGACCGACTCGCTGATTCCGCTGAAATAGAGGCTGCGATCGGCCATCTGCGCATTGCCCATCGAGAGGCCGACCGTCGGCGTCTTTTTTCGCCGCTCCGCGTTTCCGAGCGTCAGGCGATCGAGCTCCCGCTCCGCCAGCGAATGCACCTCGGGTGTGTCCAGCTCGATGGCGAAACTTCGCTTGCCGGGCCGGTAGACGACGCTGCGGCGTTCGGTGATGCCCGGCGCCGCGAAGACGTCCGACTCCGGCGGCAGCGAGTAGAACGCCAGCGGGTGCTCGGCGTCGATGGTCAGGCTCGATGGAATGGCCACGGCGCTGCCCTTGCGGACCACCGAGACGCTGGAGTCGAGAAGGACGAGGCGCAGTCGCGGTCCCGGCCTGGCGTAGCAAAGGAAGGAGCGCACTCTTTGCTGCGGCGCGCCGGCCGCCGCGCCGCGCCTGGCAAGCCACTGCAGCGGATAGGTGCGGAGTCCCGCGGTCACCGGCGAAGCCCACCGCAGCGGGAAGGCGAAGTCGATGCCGGGCAGCTTGGCCATCCTGCGAGGGATGCGCACCCGGTCGTGACTGGAGAAGAACGAACGCTCGGAGGCGTCGTACTTCCAGCAGTCGCCGTCGATGCAGATGTCGTCGCCGTCCTCGAGCGCCGTCGATCCGAGAAGACCGTCGGAGCCGGCGCCTATGATTCCTGATCTCAGTTGCGGCCGAGGCAGTTCGAGCGTGGCGATGCCATTCTTGTCGCTGCCGTGCGTGGTTGGGTTAAAGGTGATCGTTCCGAGAGATGGCGTCGACGCGGTCCGCCGGCGGGGAGCGTCGCCGATGACGATGCGTCCGCCGCCGACGCGGCGTTCCATGATCACCTTGCGAATCGGGGAGTCCCCGAGGGCGCGGAACGCGACGCCGCGCAGCTCGATGACGATGCGCGTGTCGCTGAAGCGCCAGAAGACGGCCATGATCAGCGGCGCGATCACCGGTATGACGTAGACGGCGAGCAGCAGCTTGCGCCCGGCGGGCCGGAATGCCTGGCGGCGGTCGCGCAACGCCAGGATGAAGAGCACGACCGGCGCGATGAGCAGCAACAGGCTCGTCGCCCTGGGGATCATCGTCACGGCCGCGGTCTTCCTGAATGCGACGTGCGGTCGGTGCTGCGCAGATAGTCGAACTCGATGTTATAGAACGATGTGTGAAGCGAGCGCCGCTCATGCACCTGCACCAGCACGGTGACGATCGCCGTCCAGACGATCAAGCCGAGAACGGCGGCCACCAAAGCCCAGAAGAGATGCGATGCGGCGAGGAAAATCGAGAGCCGCGAACCCCAGCCGAACGATTTCTCCACGGCCTTCACTTCGTCCGGCGCCTTCGTCCATCCGAGCATCTGGCGGATGGCGATGAGTGTTTGCTTCTTCTCCACCGCCGGACGCTCGCTCGACCATTTCGCCACGGCTGCGGCGAAGTCGGATTGCGCGGCGGCGCGCCAGGCATCCGCGCGCGTGCCGAGCTTCTCGTACGGCGGCTCCTCGGCCTGTTCGGGTTGCACGACCCAGCCGGGGAATGCGGCGCGGGCCCGGTCGGCGACAAACAGATCGGCCAGCGTCTGCGCCTGGCGCGGATTGGAAAGCCATCCCCGGATCGTTTCCGCATCGGCCTCCAGTCGCGCGCGCTCGATGTTCGAGTCGGCCAGCATGCGCGTGATGCCGCGGGCGAACTCCGCCTGCTGCTCCTGCGGCACGTTGTGGCGGCGAATGGCGTTCTGCAGGAGCACGCCCTTCATCGTATGGACGCCCTGCAGGATTTCTGCGGGACAGGTGCGGCAACGTTCGTCAGCCGTCCACCAGTCGAGCAATTGGATGATGTTGAAGTTCAGTCGCGCGTCGTCAGGCGTCCGCAAGTCGAGCACCTGCTCCGCATTCGACAGCGCCCATAGCGCCGATTCGTCTTTCCACTCCGTCCCGGCTCGATCGCGCTGCAGCAGCAGGAGCCGGTGGACGGCGCTCGGATACGTCTTCCGGTCGCGGTAGAACTCTTTCTGCCGCTCGCTCTCATTGCCGACGAACTTCCCTCGTACGTAGCCGACGATGAGATTGTTGAACAGATCGTACGAGGAGAGCGCGTCCACGCCGGCGCCGCAGCCGGGGGCAGGAATGAGCAGCTTGCCCGACACCGCCGGATCTCGCGACGAGCCGATGAGACTCTTGCGGCTGAGATGCCGCACCGAGCCGATGACGTTCTTGAGCGGCCGCCACGGCGGTGTGCTGCCCGACTGCGACAGGCCGGCGACGCCGAGCGCATGGTGCAGATAGATGACCGTGGCCACGCGGTCGTTGCCGAGATCGAGCGGCGTGCCCGGCCGCTTGGCGGCGTCGATGATGCTCTCGTCTTCATTCGTCTGCCCGAGAGCGCGGCCGATGATTTGCTCGCCCTCCGCCATCCGGTCTGCCTTGACCAGCGCCGTTCCGTAGATCAACGCGACCAGCAGGTTCGAGGGATTGGCGTCTGAGATCGGCGCCAGACGCTCGATGCGGCCGTCGGGATCGGTCTCTTCCAATGCGACGAACGCCTGTTGGGCGGCGCTTCGTTCGTGTGGGGGACTCGATGCCGCCGCGGGTGGACAGGCCATCGGTCCCACTGGCGCCTGCAGATAGCCGGTGCCGAATCCCTCGGCGACCCAACGCCTCTCGATGACCGAAGTCGCGTCGTGATCCATCTTCAGCGCTGCGAGCTGGGTACGCACCCCCTCATCGAGCGACGTGAAACGGAATGAACGGACGATCCAGAAGTAGAAAGGGATCGCAACGGCGATACCGACCAATATGGCGCCCAATACGGCCCACCGGAACCAGCGATGGTCGGGATGACGCGGCCCCTCCATCACTTCCACCTCTCCAGCCATCGGCTGGGAATGCGGGGCAGCAGCCGCAGCGGCGGGGCCATGAGCCATTCCAGCGAGAGCAGTACGCCGCACGGGCGCTCCTCGGCGCGCGCCGCGTCGCGTGGCCCGATCATGGTGTGGCAATAGTCGATGTGGAAAATGCGCGTATGCGTCAGGAGCGAGGCGTGAAGCTGCGGCAACCACTTGCGCGAGAAGTCGAGCGGCGACTCGTTCGTGTAGTTCGGTACACGGTCTACTTTGGACAGAAGAACGAGGACAGGAACATCGAGGCGCCGCACTTTACGAACGCGCGCGGCGATGTTGTCGACGACGCCCAAGGCCGGGAGAACGGCTTTCTTGTCGAATCGCAGCCAGCGGAGCGCGGCAAGCGTGAAGGACAGCATCCGTTCCTGGTATCGCCATGGCGCTTCGGGAATGTCTGTGTTGTCCGGCTCTGAAACGTCGACGACCAACAGGATTCCGGAGGTGAACTTCATCGCATCGCGGACGAAATCGAAGTGCGCCTCGGTGATGTCGACACCCAGTCTGGCTTGCTCATCCGGCGAGAGTCGTCTGAAAAACTCGCCGGATGGATCGAGGAATACGAGATCGCGATCGGTATTCGGAATCTCGTACCAAACCGTGCCGTGCTCCGTTCCACCAACTGTGAGCAGTGTCTCCTGCTGAGACTTGCGTCCCTTGATCTGTGATTTGCCGCGGACCGCGGCGTTGGCGCGAGAGAAACCGCTGACGATCTCCGACTTGCCTGAGTTCGGACGGCCGCAGATCACGATCGCGCGGAAATCTTCGTCCTTCAGCAGCGAGAGGAATCCGCTCAATCCCTTCACCGCGTCCGGCGACGGGGCGGGGGGCCGCACTCGTCGTGGCGGAGGCGTCGGCACTCGCGGTGGCGCCGGGACGTCAGGTTCCGGCTCGGCCGCCGGCTTCCGTGATTCGGCCGGCCGTGGCGGAGGCTCGGGTTCCGGGTCGACGAGCCGCGGACGCGGCGGCGTTTCGGGGCGTGGGATCGGCTTTGGCACCGGTGCCGATACGGGTGCCGGCGTCGCCGGCCGGGTGGGAACCACCGCCTTGGGCGCCGGCGCGGACTCCGGTTTCGGCGCGCCGGCCTGCTGGGGTTTCAGCCGCTGCGCCTCACGATTGATTGCGGCGGTGATGGGATCATCCTTCGAGGCGGGTTTGGAAGGCCGCTCGAGGGGCTTCATCGCCGCAGAGCTTTGACAGTGCGGACACGGCTTCTCGTCCACGATCTTGCCGCACGAACCGCATGTGTATTGCTCGGCCATGACTGTTCCTCATTCCCAGTGAGCCCACCACTTTGCCACGCGCGAGATTTGCCGCCCGGCCGTTTCCAACGCTCGCGCGCCGATCGGCTTCAACCCGATGCAGAACGCGTCATACGCGCCTCGCCGATGGTGCCGCCGGCACTGCTTGCGGAATTCCTCGACGGCAGCGGGCGATTTGTGCGCGACCGCTCCGGCGCGGCGGGCGATCACCTGAAGCAAATACATCTCATCCTCATAAAGACGGTTGAAGGTCGCGATTTTCGACAGCAATTCGGGCCACCCCTCGTGGGGGACCTTGCTGAGCGCGGCGTCCAGGAGATCGGTCTCGATGAACGAGCGGGTCGACGGCAACGTGTGTTGGTGCACGGCGATACCGATGAGTTGCACGGCGCGCGCGACCGCATTCTTGTTCGAGCTCATGCGCGCGATGAAGGCTTCCAATGGCGATTCCCGGCCGTATCGGTGCTCGAGCAGCACCGCGTCGAGTCTTGCCAACGTCTCGATGGTGGCCGTCCCCAGCTCCAGATCGCGCTCAGCCAACGGAACTGTCAGGCGCCAGCGCTGGTCCGCCGGCAATAGCGAGCCAAGGATGCGAATCAACTCATCGCTCCGACTGCCGCGCGGAAGATTACTCACCCGCCCCAGCCAGCGGCGCAGCACGCGATCGCGATGCGCGCCGGTCAGCCGAGGGATCGCGGACAGGACGTGATCGCCGATTCCTGCCAGCGCACGCTCGTCGGCGCGTTCCCAGTAGACGGTCAACGCCTCGGCGACCTCCGGCCTCAGCTCCCGTTTCGTTTCGACCCGTAACAACTCGGTGAGGACGAACTCCCAATTGCCGATCGGCTCGCGCGGGTTCTTCAGAATACGCGCGGTGACGTCGGCGAGATCTCTTCCGATGTCCGACGCCCACGTGCGGCTCGACAATCGAAGCAGTTGGCGCATGCAGGGGCCGATCGACGCGCCGGCCTTCGCGCGGGACACGAATGTGTCGACGATCTGGCTCGCCGCTTCCGAGTCGATGACATTCGGATTCGTGATCAGCGCGATCTGAGCGAGAAACCGCTCGCGCCGGCTATGGTCCGGCTGATCGTCGATCGACGTGGCTGTCCCCAGAACGATCGGCAGCCATAAGCGCGACGGCTCGCCCGCCGCGGCGGCGGCGAGCGCCAGCGCCGCCGACTGCACCTGCGGGTAGACACGCCGCACCACTTGATCGAGCAGCTCGCGAGCAAGGCTTCGTGTGCGGTCTCGATCCTTGTTGAACCACTCCGTGACCTGCTTGGTGATCTCGCCGATGGTGGCTGGGCCGAAGCGGCGGCCGAAGTCGAGGAACTCGGCCGGCTCGTCGCGCAGCAGCGTGGCAATCGACAGCACTGCCGACTGCGGAATGCGTTCCGCCAGGGCCGCGTCACTCAGGAGCTGCGGAATCAGGAGTTTACGGACAGCGTTCCCGGTGTCGCGATGCTGCGCGTTGAGGCCGAGGAGCACTGAAAGAAGGATGACGTCGGCGAACTCGGGACGGCTGGCGGGAAGTGTGCTGACGAGCGCCGCGAATCCATCGCTGCGGCGGATGACGATGCGCAGGAGATCTTCGACGTGCGACGAGCGATCGAGCGCCAGCCGCTCCAGGAGCCGCACGAGGGCGGCCGTTTCCACGGGAGCGCCGCTGTCCGCGTGCGATATGAGCCACGAAGCGAGCGCCTCTCGGGTAGCGGCGGCCGAGTCGCGCGTCTCCGTTCCCCGCAGGAAAGCGTCGACCAGCAAGTCCCGGCCGATCTGGCGCTCGCTCTCGTCGAGCCACGCGTTCGTCGGTGGCTTGCGGAAGATGACGTCGCCGATTTTCCCCGTCATGAGGCCTACCCAGCGGTTCACGGCGGACGATTTGGACTCCCCGCTCTCGATGGCCCGGCCAATACCGCTCCAGAGGACCTTCAGCAGCGCCAGCTCGTCGACCCACGGGTCGCGGCGGTCGAGACGCACGGTGCTCGCAAGGCGTTCCAGGCGCGGGCGGAGGACTTCGTTGGGGGCTGTCGGATCGGACATCACTTCCGCGAGCGCCTCCCGCCACCGCAGCCAATAGCTGAGCTCCGGCCTGCGGATGGTGAGATCGCGCCGCAGCGCTTCGTCGTGAAGCTCGTACCAGTCTCGGGCGGTTCCCTGATTGAGGCGGAAGAGTCGCTGCGCGGCGTCGGTCCCGCTGCGCGACGTGAGGTCCGCGGCCTCGCCCTCGGGAGCGTTCGCGATGTCGAAGGTGATGCCGGCGAGGTTGCGCGAGTCGTGCTGTGTCCACGCCAGGTCAAAGCGGTCGCGCAACGGAAGCATCGACCAGGCGAGCAGCGTAACCAGCTCGAAGTCGCGATCCTGCGGGAGAACCACCGGTCTTCCCTCGCCGATCGCCGCCATGGCGGAGGCGATGACCTCGTCGGCCCGCTGGCCGCCGGCCACTGCGGCGCGCCGCTCGAATTGCGCGAGGCGGTCATTGAGGTGTTGATGGGCCGCCGCGACGGTGAGCGGCGTCTGGATTTGGAGCGGCAGGAACTTCAGAAGCGGCTCGACGTCTTTGGTCAGCGCGAATTCCTCTGCGCCCTTCCCGTTGCGAAAAGTCGACTCCACCAACAGCCATGGCAGCCCGTGGAGAGCGGCGAACGCGTCGTCGTATAGAAACATCGTGTGGATGAAGAGCCGGTTCTGAACGCCGTTCCGGCGCGTGCCGTTGGCGAAGCGGCGGACGAACGCCAAGCGGCCGTTCGGAATGCGGAAGAAGCTGAAGTAGTCGCGCGCGTTCGACGGATCGTGCAGATAGCCGCTGATGCCGAAGTTGTCGGCCACGAAGGCGCGCTCCACGGGCGTGACGTCCGGTGATACCCCCTCCACGGCGTAGCCTCCGCCGCCGGTCAGATGATCAGTATCCGTCACCAGAGCGTGGTCGATGAGCAGACTCATGGCTTCAGACTCAACGTGTACCGGATGACGGCTTCCGCTTGGAGTTCTTCGTCGTCGACCTTGTCGCTCGTATTGGTGAGGTGCAGCTTCGACTTCACCGCGCGCAGGTCGGCCATCCTCAGATCGCTCAGATCTCCGTCGACCACGATGGGCGGTGGCGGACTGTTCTCGACAGTGATGACGTGCTCGAACAGCAAACGGCGAAGTTTGTGGCGCCTGTCGGGATCGGGTAGAGGGTAGTCTTCCTTCTTCGCGGCATACTGTTCGAATTGCTCCGCCAACCTCTTGGCCTGATTCGGTGAGGCGGCCAACTTGTTGGATGCGAGCGCATCCAGCGCTCGCGCCAGCAGCAAGGGTTGTATCTCGGTCAGTGATCTGAATTTCTCCATCCATCTCGCACCTTGTAGCGAGACTGCCGGATCCGCCACGGCCGGCACCGCGGAAACGTCAGCGTTTGTTTTTTTCGGATTGACGGTACTCGACGGGGGGTGCACGGCAGCAATTTGCCTTACCAGCTCCGCTTGACTGGATCCGAGGCGTTCCACTCGCCACAACAGGTATCCCAAAGCCACGAGAACCACCGCGAACGCGGTACCGAGCAACCACGGCGGTACGAACAAAGCCGGTCGAGGCAGCGGGGCGGTGCCGAATCCGTCCAGGTCTCCCTGCCACGGCCCGCGCGTCCCAAGCGACGCCTGAAGGCGATCTTCGACGTATCGCTCCAGCGATTTGCCGGCCTCGCGGATCTGGCGGTTGAGGGCGGCGGTGACCTCGGGATCGATGCCCTCGCGCGCGTTGGCGGGCGCGGCGTTCTCGGCAGACGACCGGTTCTTTTTCGACATGTCGAGCTCCTCGGCGACGTCCGGCGCCGACGCGTATATCTCGGCCGGCGCCACCGCCGGACTGCGCATGACGCCGCGGATCTCGCGGAGAAAGTCTTCTCCGGTGTTCGCGGTGCTTTCTTCGATGAACCGTCTTCCCTCCACCGGGTCGTTCTTCAGCCAGTCGAGATAGTCGGCGAGGAGATCGCGGTGGGGAGGCGGCGGCGTCTCGATCAACCGTTGCGCCGGCATGAAGATGATGCGGACGCGCGATCCTCGGTTTGCTCCCACCGCCCACGGACACGACATCTGCATCGAATGCGGAAGCGCGCTCCACGCCGCGGTGATCGATTGAACGTTGCAGTGATCGGAAGCGAGAGGAGCGGTGACGGCGACCTGCGGATTCCACTGCCTCACGCAGGTCGAGAGCACACTAATCGCGAAGTCCGTGGGAATGTTATCGAGCGGTGCCGGCGACCATTCCCGGACCGACACGCGGTCCTCGTTGCGAATCCGTTCGACATAGCGATCGACGCGCTCCGCAGGGAGCGCTTCCAGGATGTCCCTCACGTCGAATTCGAACGCGGTCTGCACGATTTCGAGCGCATCGAGATAGGCACGTCCGTCGGCCACGTACGCCAGACGGGCGTGTGTCAGAACACCAGCCCGTTCTTTGCCGTCGGTGACCAGCGACCCGTACGACACAACCGCGCACGCCGCCGAGCCGACATCGTACGCAACCCGGCGGATGGCGAAACATCGCTCTTCCCCCGGCGTGACACTCTCGATGAATTGATCGAGCGACGAGGGTCCGAGATCGAGATTTCCAGCATCAGCGTAGCCCGCACCCGGTGCGACGCCGCCGCTCACCGCGTGCGTGTAGATCCGATGCGACACACGTAACTCGGCCATCATGTCTACTCGCGCAACAAGGCGATCAGCGGTTCTTCGATCCGAACCGGCCTGACATCGTCGATCGACGGCGAGCCGGCCGCCGTTCCGAATGCCGATATCGCAAAGCAGCGCACCGGTGTGAACGACTCCGCGCACGCGGCGAGCAGCGCGGCGCGGCCGGCCTTCCCGAGCAGCGCTCGCGTTGCGACATCGATCGCGTCGCGGTCCGCACCGCTGTCGGGATGCATCGGTGCGCAGTCGTCGCGGTTCCACAAGACGTCGGCCTTGGAGATCACGATTGCCAGCGCGGTATTGCCGCTGTGCGCGCGCGTTCTTCGCCCCAATGCGTCGATCATTGCGATCTCGCGCGACACGGCTGCATCCGAGGCTGCGGACGGCGCATCGGGCGAGGCGTCGAGGGCCTCGGCGATGCGTTCACCGTCGACCAGAAAGATCACGCTTCCCACCAGATCGAGATAGCGATACAGCTTGTCGTACGCGCTGCGATCGAGCGACTCGAGGCGATTCCAAACCTCTCCGGCCGCGTCGTGCACGGCGGCCACCCACGATCGCGGCGAACCGTCGATCATTACCTCCCAGGCGTAGTTGCGGACCACCGCATCGGTCGCCGGCGTGACGCGGGCGCCGGTGCGCGTTTCCGCGATCGCCGCCGCGATCTGCTCATCGGTGTCGCCCAGCGCGCGGCGGAAGGACACCGGCGATCCGTTCGACGGACGTAACCGGCGGCTCAAGACCCGCAGGAGCCAAGTCTTGCCGACGCCGACGTCACCCATGATGGCCACGACGCTTCGATCGCCGACCTCCGCGCGCGCAGAAAGCTTCGCCTCGCATTCGGGGCAGTAAAGGTCGAGCGGTTCGGTGGGATGAATGCGGCAGACGAATTCCGCGGGGCGGCCCGCCGCCGGGACGGCCGGTGCGGCGCGGTCGGGCAGCGGATCGAGCCGCGGGATGCGCGTGTTTGCGTCGCAGCGTTTGCAGCTCGCCAGCAGCGTGGTGGTGTCATGCGTAATCCAGCAGTCCTTGCAGAGAATACGCATTCGTCTATTTTGCCTCCCGCGGCGAGCCCGGGACATCCGCCGTCGTCGGGGTAAGCTTGATGCGCAGCGTGGTGCCGGGCGGAATCGGCGCGTCGAGTGTTGCGCCGGAGAGCTGCTCGACGACCTGCTTGCGCTGGTGCGGCTTTTCGAGCCGGTAGAGATCGAGAAGCTGCCGCAGCGTGATCGCTTTCCCGACCCGAATCTCGATCGTGTCGCGGGAGATGAGAAACGGAGCGTCGTCGTCGTGTGCCGCCATCGTGATTTCGTCCGGTGCGTTCAGCCGCGCCGCGTCCGCCTTGCCGGTGACCGCCACGATCGCCTTCGGGAAGATCAGTGCCGCGGCGGCCGCCACGAGAAGGATTCCCGTGCTCGCCGCGGCCAGGACATCGCCCTTGGTCGTGGTTACCAGCCTCTCGACGTCGACAGCGCGCATCAACAGTTCTCCTTGTTCGAACGACGCAAGACGCCAACCCCACTCTGCCAGGGATCGATTGTCTCCGTAGACGATCTGGCGAAGCCGCGCCGCGAACCTCTCCCTAGGAGTGGCGAGACCCCGCGTTTCCCTACCTGCAGGGGAAGGAAAATATCATGGCACCGGTAGGGAAATCGGCAGATGCGTCACTCCTAGGGTGGGTCCGCGCACGTCCGCAGTCATTCAACGAAGGGAAAGAGCGTTGTCCAATGCCGAAGCGACGCCACCGCCGAAAGAGCGTGAACCGCAAGCGGTCTCGCCTGCAGCGAACGAGTCGCTATGGCGGCGCATCTTCGGATGGGGCTGGATCGTTGCGATCATCACCGGCATCGTCACCGCTGCCACGTGGTACGCCGGAATGAAGGATGTTGAGGGTGGCGCTCCCTACACGGCTCTACTGTTGCTCGTTTCACCGATCCTTCTCATCATCGGCGGCGCTTGGGCTGGGAGTTCCAAGCCGCCGTGGCATATCGGTTCGGTGTACTTGGCGCTAGAGCTATGGAAAGCATTGCTGACATTCGTTTACTGTCGAGGCGATCGCTTCCGGACTGTGGCTGAAGGACTGTCGTTTGTGGCCATTGCGATCGGCTGTGTCGTACTCACCGGCATCCTCGTCATCGCCCGTCTCACCATTAACTATCCGAAGCGTCAAGAAGCGATTCGGCGGCATTTCTTCGCCGCCATTTGCGGCGCGCTCTATCTCTTTTCGCATGTGGCATACGACCTAACCTTTGCGCTCGCTCTTCACGACCGCCGAGGTCTGGAATCCGCCCTCGAGGGACCCGCCCTCGATGCCAAACCCATTCTCACGAAGGTGACCACGTACACACTGCCGTTCACCGAGCGAAGCGCTCATATGAAGATGGACGTGGTGCAGCAACTCGGCGAGTTGATCACGAAATGGCCGGCCAGCGCGGACGATCAGCGGATACTTCTTCGCGAGCGTCCCGAGCTCAAGGACAGTGACGAAGCAGTGATCGAAGGCGCGCGTCTGGACATCATCGAATGGAAGAGCATGCTCGAAAGGATCCGATCGGAGAAGCCGGAGTGGTGGAGGATCACCGTCGTCGGCCACGCCAGCGACAGTTTGGCGGCCCAGGAGGGAGCTCAGAAGAACCTGGCATTATCGGAAGAGCGAATCGAACAGGTGCGGGCTTTCATTCAGCGGGAGCTGAAGATCCTGAAACCCGATGTCCGTATCGAGTGGAGGCTTCGCGCTGTCTCGAACGACGACCGGTTCGTGGCGACAAAGTATCGTGAGGGAATCAACCACAAGCTCCACGTGGAAGTGGTGATCGAAAGCGGACGCCCATTCGAGCTCCTCGATTACGCATACTTCATGATCTATACGATCACCACCACGGGTTACGGCGACATCGTGCCGATTTCTGCGCGCGCGAAGTTCATTACATCGCTTGCCAACATCTTCGAATTGATGTTCATCGTCGTCCTGCTCAATCTCGTCGTCATCTATGGTCAGCCTGGCCGCGAGGCTACGGTGGGCAACACTCATAGCTGATTGCAGCGCAACTACTCCTGCGCCCTCACCCGCACCAGCTCGAACCGCGACCAATTGTTCCACGACACGTACGTGCATCCCGCTCATCTGGGGCTAGAATCGCCGCATGGTTGAACCGCGCCGGCTCCATCGTTATACCTACGCCGACTACGTGGCGCTTGAGATGCTCTCCACCAGCAAGTACGAGTTTCTCGACGGCGAAATCTACGCGATGGCTGGTGGCTCCGAGGAGCATTCCGCGCTTGCGGCAGAGATGGTGCGTGTGCTCGGCAACGCCGTTGGCGATCGTCCCGGCCGCGTCCACACCTCGGACCTGCGCATCCTTGTCGAAGCGGTTGGGCTGGCGACGTTTCCCGATGGCTCGGTGATCCGCGGCCCGTTGCAACAACACGAGCCCAGCCCGACCGCGACGGCACTCAACCCCATGATTCTCGTCGAGGTTACGAGTGACTCGTCGGAAGAGTACGACACCGGCCCGAAGCTCGAGTACTACCGAACGATCCCAACCCTTCGTGAGTATGTGATCGGGTCGCACCGCGAGCGGCGGATCATCGTCAACGAGCGCGGGACGGACGGTGTGTGGGCTACTCGGGTCGCGACCAAGGGGGGACGGGTGGAGGTTTCGTCGCTGAGTGCAGACTTGATCGTAGACGAGATCTATCGCAACAGTGCGGTGATGTGAGGCGGTGCCAGCACCTCAACTCGACAGAAGCTCCACGGCCGCGACAGCGGCGCGTGCGTACGCAGGTTCGAGCGACTCTGCCAGCGGCTGCTCTCCACGCCAGAACGGGAGATTTCCGAGAAGATGGAGGAGCGGGGCGGGGGGGCGGGTGGTGTCGACGGTGAGATCGATCTCGGCGCGTTCGCCTTCCCAGAAGTCGCCCTGTTGTAGCGGAGTCGGTTCATCCCCTTCAACCCTCTCCGGTGGCGCGGCCGCGCCGCCGACGGCGTCGAGCAGCGCGGTGGTGTCGATGCCGCGCAGGCGGAAGATGAGGAAGGGATCGCGGTCGAACTCCTCGCCTAGGAGGTAGTAGACGGCGGCGATGTGCTTGCACGGATTCGACCAGTCGGGACAGGAGCATTCGGTTCGCAGCTCGCTGGCGCGCGACGGAAAGAGTGAGACGTGGGCGACCTCGAAGAGCTTCTCGACGTCCGGCGGCATCTCGCGAGCCGCCAGCTTGGCCAGACAATAGGGATTCTTCCCCAACTCGATTGCCAGGCGTTTCGTCTGTTGTCCCCCGAGCTGCGCGACGCCGATGCCGATGGTGTAGGGTTTCGGCCGCGATCCCTGCACCTCGGCGCGGACCACGCCCGGCTCGATGTCGATGTCGAGGACCTGACCTTTGCGCGCGTAGCTGCGACCGCGCTGCAAGCGTCCGCCGAGGTTCAGCGCCTCGAGAACGGCGATCCAGCGGCGGGCCCACCAGTTCGTCGCGAACGCGCCGCGCTTCGAGCGCGACTTGATCCCTCCCTTGACCGCGATCGGCACCGAAGGAGGGAAGTAGTCTCGGTACCACGCCATGAAACGATTCTAAACGTGTCATCCTCGGAATATGCCGGAGACGATTCACCTCACACTTCGGCGCGTGCATTTCCACGACGCCGGCACGGGCTTCACCGTCGCCGTCGGATCGCGCGAGGATTCGGGAGAGGAGGTGACCTTCGTCGGCAACTGCCTGGAGCTCCAGCCCGGCGAGCTGGTCGCGGTCACGGGCGAGTGGCGGAGTCACAAGAAGTGGGGCCGGCAGTTCGCGGCCGAGTCGGCAGCGCCGGTCATGCCGACCAGCGCGGAAGGCATCGAGAGCTATCTTGCGGCCGGGCATGTGAAAGGAATCGGAGTGGCGCTGGCGAAGCGGTTCGTCGAACGCTTCGGCGCCGACGTTCTTCGGGTTATCGACCAGGAGCCGGAACGCCTGCGCGAGATTCCCGGGGTTGGCCGGCGGACGCTGGAGAAGATCAAGGAGAGCTGGGAACAGCAGCGCGGCGTGCGCGATCTGATGGTCTTTCTGGCCTCGATCGGTCTCGGCGGCGCGCGCGCGTTTCGGATTCACCAGCAGTACGGCCAGCGCGCCGTGGCCATGATTCGTCAGAATCCATATCGCCTTGTCCACGAGGTTCGGGGAATCGGCTTCCGTACAGCCGACGCGATCGCGCAACGGCTGGGTCACGACCTCCGATCTCCGTTTCGGTTGATGGCAGGCGTGCGTCACGTGGTCGAGGCGGCGAGGGAGAGTGGCCATTGCGGCATCCCCGTCGACGAGGCAGTGAGGCAGGCCGTCGCGCTCCTCGGCATCGAATCGGATCTCGTCGCCGAAATGGTCAAGACCGCAATCGCCAGCCGCGTCGTGGTCGAGGAGGATCTCGACGGCCGGCGCATGGTGTTCGAGCCGGCGCTGTATCGCGCCGAATCGCGGATCGCGGCATCGCTGGCGAAGCTCGCGGACGAAGTGCCGGCGTGGCATGACATCGACCCGGAAGAGGCCGTCGGAATCGCGGAGGCAGAGAGCGGGATTCCGTTGGATGCCACGCAGCGGCGGGCGATCGATCTCGCGCTCACATCGAGAGCCGTCGTCATCACCGGCGGTCCGGGCGTCGGAAAAACGACCCTGGTGCGTGCGCTCGTGGCCGTGTTTGAATCCGCCGAGCTGACGGTGTCGCTCGCGGCTCCGACCGGCCGGGCGGCGAAACGACTCGGCGAGAGCACGGGAAGCACGGCGCGGACGATTCACCGCCTGCTGGAGATGAGTCCGCAATCGGGGCAATTCCAGCGCAACGAAGAGAACCCTCTCGAGGCGGACGTGATCATCATTGACGAGTCTTCGATGGTCGACGTGCCTCTCCTCGACGCGATCTTGCGGGCCATGCCCCCTCGAGCTGCCATCATCCTGGTCGGCGACGCCGATCAGTTGCCGTCGATCGGCCCCGGTCAGGTGCTCCACGACATCCTGCAGTCGGAACGGATCCCGTCGATTCGTCTGACGGAGATCCACCGGCAGGCGGAGGGGAGTCAAATCGTTTTGAATGCGCACCGGATCAACCGAGGCGAGCTTCCTCGGTTCGGCTCGATCAGCGAGGGTTCGGACATGTTTTACTTCCCCGCGAGCTCTCCGGAACGCGCCGTTCGTCAGGTCGTCGACCTCGTCACAACGAGGATCCCACAGAGATTCGGATTCCACTCGTTGCGGGACGTGCAGGTGCTGGCTCCGATGCGCTCAGGTCCCGCCGGCATTCATCTTTTGAACGCCGAGTTGCAGAGCGCCCTGAACCCCCCGGCTCGACACAAGGCGCGCGTGGAACGGCCAAACGGCGTTTTCTTCTGCCCCGGCGACAAAGTCATGCAACTCGAGAACAGCTATGAGAAGGGCGTTTTCAACGGTGACGTCGGCGTGATCGCCACGGTGGACGCCGAGGAGGAGCTCTTTAACGTCGACTTCGGCGGCGAGGTCATCGTCGATTACGCATTCGACGAAGCCGATCAACTGACGCTGGCCTACGCCACGACGATCCACAAGTCGCAGGGATCCGAGTATGAGGCCGTTGTCATTGTCTTGATGCCGCAGCACTCGATCATGCTGCGCCGCAATCTCCTCTACACGGCGGTGACGCGCGGCCGAAAGCTGGTCGTCATTGTCGGCGACTCCCGGTCGGTCGAGAGGGCGGTGCGCACGGGACGCGGCGGCGAACGGTGGACGCGGCTCGTGCACTGCCTGAAGAATGCGATGTCGTCCCCGGCATAGCTACTTCCCGACCGCGTCGGCGCGTAGCGCGAAGAGGTCGCGCAGGTCGCGGTTCGACAGCTCCGTCAGCCACCCTTCGCCGGTTCCGATCACCTTCGTCGCCAGCTCGAGCTTTCCTTCGATCATCGCGTCGATCTTCTCCTCGAACGTGCCGCCGCAGATGAACTTGTGCACCTGCACCGGGCGCGTCTGCCCGATGCGGAAGGCGCGGTCGGTGGCCTGATTTTCCACCGCCGGGTTCCACCACCGATCGAAGTGGAAGACGTGGCTCGCCCGTGTCAGGTTCAATCCCGTGCCGCCTGCTTTCAGCGATAGGACGAAGATCGGCGGACCGCCGCCCTCCTTCTGAAAGCGCTCGATCATCGCGTCGCGTTTGGGGCGCGGCGTACCGCCGTGCAGGAAAAGGACTTCGGTCCCGAACTGCTCCTGCAAGTGCGTCCGCAGGATCTCTCCCATCTGCGCGAACTGCGTGAACACCAGCGCGCGGTCGCCGCTCTCGACGGCCTCGGCGAGCATTTCGGACAGGCGTGCGAGCTTTCCGGAACGCCCTTCGATCGCCGAGCCGTCGCCGAGGAGTTGGCGCGGGTGATTGCAGACCTGCTTGAGCTTCGTAAGCGTGGCGAGGATGAGTCCCTTGCGTCCGATCCCTTTGCTGTCGGCAATCGCCTCTTCCGCTTCCCGCACCACGGCCTGATACAGCGACGCCTGCTCCTTTGTCAGCGTGCAGAAGACCTTCATCTCATTCTTCTTCGGCAGGTCGGCGATGATCGAGCGATCGGTCTTGAGGCGCCGCAGGATGAAGGGAGAGGTCAGCCGCCTAAGCTCGTCGATGGCTTCGGGATCGCGGCGGGTCTGGATCGGCAGAAAGTAGCGCGTGCGGAACGCGGCGACAGTGCCGAGATAGCCGGGGTTGAGGAAGTCGATGATGGACCAGAGATCGCCGATGTTGTTCTCGACCGGAGTTCCGGTGAGCGCGATGCGAAAGCCGGCGTCGATGGAGCGGGCGGCCTTCGCCTGCTTCGTCTCGGAGTTCTTCACGTTCTGCGCTTCGTCGAGAATGACCGCTTTCCACGGCACGCTTCGGAGGAGATCGGCGTCGCGGGCCAGCAGCGAGTAACTGGAGACGACGATGGCGCACTTCTTCGCCTTTGCGACGAACGATTTCCCTCGCATCCGGTCCGTACCGTGGTGGAGCAACACCGGCAGTGACGGCGTGAAGCGCGCTGCCTCGCGAAGCCAGTTTCCGGTGACCGAGGTCGGGCAGATCAGGAGCGCCGGCTGCTTCTTCGTCGACCACTGTTTCTGAAGAAGCGCCAGAGTCTGCACGGTCTTGCCGAGCCCCATGTCATCGGCAAGACAGGAGCCGAGGCCGATGCCGGCGAGGAAGTCGAGCCAGGAATAGCCGCGCTGCTGATACGGGCGCAGCGAACCTGTAAATCCCTTCGGCGTGGCGAGCTCCTGCCACTCTCGGTTTCCTTCCAGCCGATCGAGAAGCTCGCCGATCTCGCCGTCGCCGCCGACCTCGCTGACGTCGAGCGCCTGCGCGCCGGCCGCGGTTCGCGAGAGGCTCATGCGTACGATCTCGCCAACGGAAAGCCTTTCACCCTTTGCGCGCGCGAAGCGGATCGCCTCTTCGATCTCATCGGAGCGCAACTGCACCCACTGCCCACGCAGGCGCACGAGGGGCACCTTCATCCGCGCAAGGGCGCGCAGCTCGTCCATCGACAACACTTCGTCGCCGAGGGCGACGCGCCAACGGACTTCGACCAGCGATTCCAGCGTGAGGCCGCTCTTCGATTGAAACTTCGGACTGCGCGTCTCGGCGCGCAGCGAGAGGCGCTTCTTCGTCCCCTTGCGGCTCCACCACGACGGTAGGAAGACGCCGAAGCCGCTGCTCTCGAGCGACGCGGCGTCGTTGGTCAGAAAGGCCAGCGCGCCGGCCGCGTCGGTGGCGACCTCCGAAGGTGCCGGCCGTCGCAGCGCGTCGTCGACCGCCCGGCTCAGCGCCGCGGCGTGCGCCAGCGAACTGAGGACGAAGCGGCGGGCGTCGCCGCGCCCGCGGCGGAGGAGCCGGCGCGCCGCCGCGGCCTCCTCGCTCCGCTTCTCGCCGTTCCAGACGAACGACAGCGGCACGAGGAGGCTGGGGTCGGTGATGCCCTGAAGGAGGAGACGGATCGTCCATGGATCGTCATCCGCCGTCGGCTCCTCGAGACGAAAGGCGAGGCGGAAGTCGAAGAGCGCCTGTTCGGCGACGGGACGCCGCCATTCCGCGAGCGTGTCGCGAAGGGCGATGAGCTCGGCGGAGTCGCCGGCGAGCGCGCCGTCGTCCGCGATGAGCGCGGCAAGCCAGCGATCGTGAAGCGATGACGTTGCCGATGCCGGCGCGCGCGTTCCAGCCCCGCGCAGCAAACGGTCAACGATTGCTCGGAGGAAGCTCTCCACCACCGCGCGACGGTCGGTGCGCGGCGCGGCGTCGTGTTTCGTTCCGAACGCCACTGCCGCGGGCGGCATGGCCCGGACCAGCGAGGCGATCTGCTCGTGCTCGCCCGCGGTCGGCGCGGCTATCCAGCGCGCTGTCCAGCTCCTCCCGCTCTGCTCGACCGAGGGAAGGACGTGACCACGCGCTGCCAGCGCTGCCGCGAAACGCATGGTCGTGGCGAAGAAGGCGAGATCGGCACCGACGAGCACGCCGGGCGCGAGGAGCCGCCTGCCCACCGCGAAGGCGAGGAGATCGATCGCATCAGCCGCGGCGAGCTCGATCGCGTCGATCGACCACGGCGCGATCGTCGCGCGCTCGCGCTCCAGCGCCTCGCCGATCAACGGCGAAGAGGGAACGGGCCGTCCCGCGGCAGTGGGCAACCATCCGATGAGCGTCCGCTTCTCGCCGACGAGATCGATACCCGCGCGGCGCAAGGCGTCGCGCAGAAGATCGAACGACGCGCCGGAGCGCGCAGGCGGCGGGACGTCGAAGCCCTTTCGCGCGCGCCCGCGGCGCCGTGACACGGGGGCGTCGACCGCATCGAACGGCACCTCACCCCAGAGGGCGAGGAGATTGTCGCGAATGGCGGCGTGGAGGACGAGGATCATTCCCCGCGAAGGTACTCATCAGGCGTGAGGCGCTTCTCCGCGACTGAAAACATCAACGTCATTGTACGCAGTCGGCCGGCCCAGCGGCCGGTGGCGACGGTGGCCACGACCGACGCATCGCCGCCCCCAACCCAAGTCTCGCCGCACGTGGCGGGAAGAAGGGGCTCTCTCAGACTCGAATGATCTGTGGGAGGTAATCGAAATGACGATCCCGCGCGTGCAGGACGAGATTGTGCTGAAGAACCAGTGCCGCAAGCCATATGTCGTTGGTGGGAATCGGCGTTCCCTGTTTCCGGAGTTGTAGAAACACGGCGGCGTAGTGATGCGTCGTCTGGTCATCAGCGAAAAGGACATCGACGCTGTCCTTCAAGAGGAAGCGTCGCAACGTTCGTTCATTCTCCGCCTGACGACGACCGTTGGCGAACCCCGCTCGCAGTTCGCCGAGCACGACGAACGGCACAACGACGGCCTCGGCTTCCTCCAGGAGAGTCACGGTCTCGACCACGCCTTTGCAGAGATCGACGTATCGATTGGTATCGAGAGCGACCCTCACTCCCAGAGATCCTCATCCACCCGGTCCTGCGCGGCGATTGCGGTCTCGAAGGCTTTGTCCGCCTTCCACGTCCCAGCGATGTCTCGGAGATTCCTTCGCTTCCGGGGAACTTCGATCAGGCCAGTTCCTTCCGCCAGCGCTTCGATGGCGGCCTCGTTGAGGCTTTTGCCCGCGGCCCGGGCGCGTTTGCGCAAGGCGGCGTCAAGGGCGACGGAAATACCACGAACGGTGTACTGCATGCATCAATTGTAGGCACTGTAGGCAAATCGTGCAAGCACGATGGCGAACGGCTTGAGCTGCGCCGCGCGGGCCCGGATGGCGCGGTGGCCCCTCAGGCGCGCGGGAGGCGTTCAAAGAGGTGTCGTTCGGGTGTCGAAGTTGCGTTTCTACGGACATTCATGGACCGCTCCCGACACCCATGCAATTCCGCAAGTGGTTGAAAGCACGAGCGTCGGGGAGCAACCAAGAGTCCGTAGCGCCATTCGTAATCAGCAGGTCGCCGGTTCAAATCCGGCTAACGGCTCAACGAAGCGTTCGGTTTGACCTCGATGTGCCCAAATTGGGGGCGACGAAACGACGTCGACCATCGCTCGCCGATGCGCTCTCTCGAGGACCCAGCACCGCGTCTTCGCGCTGTGTTCTCGTGTCCTGAAGGAGCTTCTACACGCAAGAAATCATCACCCACGCGCTCCGGGACGCGAGCGGTACAGCGCGAGTTCGCTCGTATCGCTGACAGGGCGTTTCCCGCGCACGTTTCGATTCGCGCTCTTGTTCCATTGGCTGGTTGGATTCATTACAATCACGCAACGGAGGTGGCGAATGAATGGAGAGCGAAAAGAACTGGCTCTAACGGGACGATCGTTGGTCGTTTTTGCAGAGCCGATCTCGCAAGCGCGCTTTCGGGAGTTTCTGTCGGAACTTCAGCTCAGAACGGATAGATTTGCCCGCGAGGAGCTCGAAGGCTTGTTCCTGAGCCGCTTTGGCTCGGCTCGAGTACCAGCCGCTCCGGACGACATCGATCCATCGCTGCGCGCGAAATACGAAATCATAGCTGTAGACCCTGAGCGGGTCATCGGTATCAGAAGCGTGCCGCTTCCGGACAAACAGTTCCGAATGAATCCACTTCAGGAGATGAAAATCTCATCCGATTTGAAATGGACCGGGGCGGGAATCAAAGTAGCGGTACTCGACAGCGGACTGGAATGTGATCATCCCGATTTCATGAGCCGAAGTATCTTGCGAGACTCCAAAGTGAAAAACCTCGACTCTTGCGATAAAAATGGTCACGGTACACATTGCACGGGATTGATCGCCGGTCCGCGTGTGGCCTATGGAAAACATCCGGGTTACGGCGCTGCACCGGACGTGACTCTCATGATCATTCGTGCGCTGGATAACGACCTACTGGGCGACGATGGTGACATCCTTAAGGCCATGAATCTGGCGGCAGATTTGGCGGCCGACATCATCGTGATGTGCATGAGTGCCGATGTTCCGCCTGTTGCGGTGTTCGAAAACGATGCGGCGGGTATCAAAAAGACCAGCTTAATCATTGCCGCGGCCGGGAACGATACCAGCTCCACGACCGTCGCCCTGTTAGGGCATCCGGCGAACGCGCCTTCGATCATGGCCGTGGCGGCAGTGGATGACAACGGTGGACCGTGGGAGTATTCAGCCGGTTCTGGAAGGTCGGACGTCGTAGAGGTCGCCGCCCCCGGGGAAGGTATTCTTTCCTCGTACTTCTCGAGAGTGGCGGCGTATCAAAGGGACAGTGGAACGAGCCAGGCAGCCGCTTACGCGGCCGGTGTCGCTGCGTTGTGGGCGCACAGCGATGCCAAGTACAGAGGCGAAGCTCTGCGCGAAGTGCTCAGGCTTCGAGCCCTCGATCTCGGACAACCAGACCTTTTGGGTAAGGGTCTGGTTCAAGCGCCAGCGTGACGCCAACTGGGGATGCTCTTGACGCAAAACTTACACATGCGATTCAGGGCCACTGCGTGTTCGAACATTCGACGGTAAAGTTCGCTCCCGTCGTACACTGTGGGCGGTCCGGGTCAGATGAGCCCTTCTCGCATTTGAGGGCGGGGTGATCCTCGACGACGTCGATTGTGACCTTGTCTGGGTCTTCGAAGAAGGACCTGTGCGTCTCGTAATGAGCATGATCGGCGTTTGCGTGAGGCAAGTTCGTGAACCATGCCTGCGCACTGTTCTTCAGTACGATTGTTTCCGAGCCCGCTTGCGTGATGATCGTGAATGCAACATCGTTTGCCGGATCCGCTTGAAAGAGAATGGTTCGCGCCACACAGAATGCGCCGGTTGCGGATTTCAGCTGTCCTTTTTTCTGGAACCAGTCTTCGGTGTAAATATTGCCGGGCGGGAGGATGAAAATCGCAGCGATGTTTTCGCTCAACGCCGGGTCCAGCTTGAGGACGGCCTCCGAGACGTATTTCCCATTCGTGATCTCCGATAGTTTTTTGACGTCGGGGAGATCGGTGCTCGGCGTTCCATCGTTCGCATATGCTTGAGGGAAACCAGAACCGAGATCTGTGTAGATCTTTCCCTCCAGCTTCCAGCAGCGATTGTCGCCGGTCGAGATCGGATGGACAGTCGTGCGCGCATAATCGTAGTCGCGTTTGTGGATGGAAAGCAGCGGCGTGTGCGGCGGATGTGGAACGTTGTAGAACACAACAACCCACAAATTCGCGCCCGAGTCATCCCGAATCCTGCCGTGAGTCATGAGGCCGATGAATCGCATCTCGAACATTTCATTCTCCTTTTTTCTGTTTCCTCAGTCTCCGGAACCGTAAACGTGGAAGGCGCTCCAGCCGCGAAAGCGTCTCATACGATCGTCGCGGGAGTTGAGCATCGATATTTGGATGGCGCGGACCGCGGCGGCCGGCGACATGCCGACCGCCAGTCGGCGGTGAAAGTCGATCGAGAATTCCGCCGCATCATCGTCGTCCACATCCCATAATGTGCCGATCACAGTGTGCGCGCCTGCCTCGAGAAACGCCCGGGCGATACTGGTTGTCGCTGCCCGCTCCGCCGTGGGAGACGCGGTTCGGCAGCCGGCGAGAACGACCACCTGCAGGCTTTGCAGCGCCATGTTGGCGATCGAGCGAACAGACAGAAAGCCGCTCGCTTCGTTCCGATCGGGGGTGAGCGCGAGAAACGATCGACTGGGATCATCCGCAACGACTATGGCGTGAGTTCCGATGTGGGCCACCGTGGCTCGACGAAGAATCGCGTCGACTTTCTCCGGCGTGGCCTCGCTGCCCGTAAGGACGATGGCATCGTGGCCATAGATGGCAGCGATTTTCTTAACTTCGCCGAGAGCTTCTGGGAGGTTCGGAAGAAGAGGGAGAAGGGAATGATCGAGCGCCGGATTGCCAACCAGGAGGGCCATTCGCCGCTTGGTGGGCGCGCCATGATGTGGAAAGGCGTAAGAAGCAGAGGGAGCGATGACGACTTCCAAGTCCTGGATCAATCGCGATCCTGTTGATGTAGGTAGAGCATTGAATGGGATGCTCGCCAGTAACTCGTCAGGGATCACAACCAGCCGCCTCTTATTTGTGAGATCCGCCTGGAGAGGACGAATCAGCCAGCGTGACAAACGTTCCGCGTCTGCAGCAGTCTGCCCGTCTTTCTCCGCGCGGACGCTGGCGAGGAACCGGCTGATCGTCTGCGCGAGCTCTGAGCGCGAGACCACAACACGAACCACGCGAAGGCCATCTGAGTTGAAGAGGAAAATGATAATCCGGTCGGCCAGTACGAAATAGGACGCGAGCACGATGTGGTCGAAACGTTGTGGTGCCGGCGTCCGGCGCCTGACGGTCGCTCGGCGCTCGATCGCATCAAAGGCGGCGAGAGACTCTCCGCGTCGATCGAGGAGGTCGACCAATTCGTGCAGTGCGGTATCGGCTGTTCTGAAATAAGCGTCGCGAAAGTCGTCGCGGCTACCACCACTGCGCCGAAGGTCGACACTCTTCAAAGCTTCGTCATAGTCGGCGATGGCTTCTCGCTGTTGGCGAAGGGCTAATCGCGCGCGGGCACGTTCGCAGTACGCCTCAGGAAGGAGAAAAAGGTCCTCTCGCGCGATGGCATCATCGATGAAATGTGTCAGTACCTCAACGGCGCGGTATGAATTGCTGCTGCGGATCATTACCGCGGAGCCGAACGTCAAGTCTGCGAGAGCTCTCCGCCGGATCACGTCATCGTGGATTGCAGTGACAGACGCTGTTGCTTCAGCGATCAACCGGCGTGCGTCCGCTGAACGGCCTAACCGGTATGCAGCAAGTGCGCGCCAAAACAGCGCGCTCGCAGTCACGCGAGCGTTGACCCGCAACTCTGGTTCGGTCGCGATCCGAAGGAGAACGCGCGCGACTTCCCAATCACCGTTCAGCGCCTCTGTTCGCGCGGCGAGCTCCAAGGTATTTTGGATACCTTCGAGGTTTCCCATTTCGCCCAGAGCCTTAAGAGCTGCGATCCGCATGCGCCATGCGTCGCGGCGGCGGCCCAGCAGCGCGTATACGGCCGAGGAGGCCGAGCGCACTAAGGTGGCGCTCTCTCGCTCGTCCAGTTCGTCGAACAACACCAACGCGCGGGTGTGTTCGGCCAATGTCTCGTGCAGAAGCCCTGATGCGGAAAGAATCGTAGCCCGCTCCCAGTGCAACTGAGCTCGTAAAGCCTTATGCGCAGATCGCTCAGACGCTAGCAGTTGGTCAATCGTGTGAAGTGCGTCCGCGTTCCGATTGAGATCGTAGAGGCAGTTGGCCACGTAATATTGCGCGACATCAGCCATGGGACTTGATGCGGCTTGGAAGCGTGTAGCGGCACGTTGAAACAGCGGAAGTGATTCGCGTACGCGCCGCTCGCGATACAAGGTCCTTGCGGCGTAGTAATCGCGGTGCGCATTCGCCAGGGTTGAAGCCCCCTCTTGATCTGCGGTCGTAATGGCCCGGACTGCTTCGAATAATAGAGATTCACCTGTCCCGTCGCGGAGCGACGTTCCCACAGACATCGCGAGTCTCAGATGAGCAGCTGCTTTCTTCTCATCACCGGCGACGAAGGCATCCGCCCAATCGTGCAAGAAGAGAAGCTCGGCCGACGTCCGAGTCATCTGGGGAAAACTCTTGACGATAACCCGTATCGAACTCGAATCGCCGGATTCGGCGGCCTCGCGGAGGGAACTGACGGCGCTGGCCCACTGGGCCTGTCGCAAAGGCCTTGCGGCTCGAAATATCTGCGCGCGCATTTCGGAAGCCCATCCCGATGCAGGGTCGACGGTGATTGCTTCTCGAGCCGACTTCGCTGCAATGGCTCTCAGTCCCATGCGTTCGAGAATGATCGTTCGATTGAAGCGCAGACTGAGGAGGGTAGGGTCGAGTTCCTGGCCTCGATCGATGGCTGTGAGTGCATCAACGAGTTCCTGAGGTTGATTGGCCGCGGCGGCTGTCAACCGTGCCACGCCAAGGTCATTCCAGATCGCCGCATTCGATGGGTTGATGGCAGTGGCCTGGTTTAAGTACCGCACCGCATCGGCCGGCCGGCCTAGGAGCAGAGCAGCCAGACCAGCCGCGTGACGACACGTTGAAGAAGCGCACGCCGACGCAGAGCGCATGACATTGGTGATAACGGCCCGAACGTTGGCCGAGGGGGGATGGCGCAGGTCCAGCGGACGATAAGGAAACTCTGCGATACGCCCTTCGATTGAACGCTTTTCGAGTGCCCGAACGCTGTGCGAGAGTTGGCGCATCGGATCGCGGCGTCGGTCGATCTCCATTACGACGAGCGCCGTCAAGGCGACACTAATAGTCGCGATGCTGCCAATCAGAATCCGCGTTTCTCTTGAGTTCAGACCCGTCCTCACAGCTGAAGCCGAAAAGTTGACTCACGTACCGTATCGCCTATTATCCACTAACTGCGGGGCAGCCAGGAATGATCTGTGTAGCTAGCTAGGTCCTCTGCCGGATCGGTCCCGTCCATAGGTCGACGTGCATGATGTCCTCGTGCGTGTCGTGCAGACCGCCCCAAAACAGGCGGCCGCCTCCGACGGCGCCGCCAGCAACTAGCGCGGCAAGTTCATGTAGCTGCGCTTGTGAGGGTCGGGGTGATCCTGTAAGTCCCATGCTTTAATCACGGAGCGGTTGGCGGGGATTTCTGTTCCCGCGATTCCAGAGACTGCAACTCACGCGCGCCTGCACATCGGAGACGCGACGAGTTGCTGGAGTTTGGCGCCGACGAGATCGTCGGTCAGGCGCACGTATTCGGCTAACGCCTCGGACGTTCAGAATCGGCGACGAGGCATCGCGGCCGCAAGATCCGCGGCTCGAGCGACGTCCAGGGATGCGGCGGAAGTCCGGCGCGTTCGTCGATCGTTTCGAGAAACAGAAAAGGCCAAGACGAAAGAGATGAAAGAGATGAAAAGACGATTCTTTACTCTTTCCTCGGTTTTGGGGGCTGCTTCCGCGTACGCGGAAAACGTCACGCAATCCGTTCTCGAAGCGAAGCTGTTGAAAGAGTTCATCCGCATCAAGCTGCTCAAGCGTCGTTGGATGGGACCTTCGCCCGAGCCGCCGACTCGGGTGCCTGGGTTCGGACAGCCATCAAGGCTGTCGGGATGATCTTCGCCGGCGACGAGTACGAATGGACTTTCTCAATCCCGCCAGCGAGGTGCTCAGGCTCTTACACGTCAAGCTTTCGCACTGACGACGTCGCCCTCCGTCCGCGCTGAGAGCCAGTCGCCGAAGTATTCGCTTGACGACGGCGAGGGCGATGGGATCGCCTTGTTAGATTCGCCAGTTCAGCTCCGCGGATCGGACCGAACGTAGACAAATCGTCATTCGCGCCGCCGCTGCACCTCAATCAGCAGCGTCAGCCCCGTCTCCTCGCGCGTAATCGAAACGGCCTCGCGCGGTATCCCGGCCGCCTCGCAGCAGCGGAGCACGTCCTCCTCGGTGCGCTCGATGAGGAACCAGTCGCCGAAGTACTCGATGAGCGGGCGGTATGGATTGCCTTTGGCGATGTTGGTGAAGAAGAAGACGCCGCCGGGTTTGACCATGGACCAGGCGTGCTCGATGAGGTAGACGGCCTGTTTTTCGGGGAGGTAGTCGAACAGGCCGCCGGCGAGGACCAGGTCGAAGATCGGCCCGAGCTGCGCGGTCTTGCGGACGACCTTGATGGCGTTTCCGGGACGGAGGTGGGTGCGATCGTGAATTGCGGCCAGCGCGCGTGCCGAGAACATGAGCGCCTCGGGGTCGCTGTCGTTCAGCCACAGCTCGCCGAGGAGAGACGGGAGGTGCGCGGCGATCTGGCGGAAGTCGGGGCAGCTCCCGCAGGCGACGGAGAAGACGCGCGCCGTGCCGGGACTGGCCAGCAGCGTGCGCATGATGCGCGCGGCCTGGTGCTGGACTTTGTTGCGATGCTGTTGGGCGATGGAGCGGGTGAGCGAGTAGGTCTCGCAGATGTCCTCGATCGTCCCTTGCTCCGCGCGGCTGCGGCCGTCGCAGAGGTACTCGACGGTCTCGAAGTCGCCGGGGTAGCCGCGCGGCCACTCCTGGAGGCGGCGCACGAAGTCCGACCGCGCATGGATCCGCCGCACCGGCTCCAGGACGCGGACGATCTGCTCGCGCGCCAGCCCCGCCTCTTCGCAGGCCACGATTGACGCGCAGAGCTGATGCACCGCGCCGAGGACGCGGTGGTACAGCTCGCTGGGGCCGGCCTCGCTCTCTTCGAGCTCGACGAAGGCCTCCACGCCTTCACGAAGGTACGTGATCTCGTTGACGACGGCAGTGAACAGATAATCAGCGATGGCGGGATCGGAATCGATTCGCACGCGGTCACCTCTCGCAGATTTGATGGGCCTGGGCTTCAGCGAGAGGAGACGGACGGGATTCGGGGTTTCTACTGAGGTGGAACCAAACGCCGAATGTTTCTTGGAACCTCGTCGGCCCATGGACTGAACGAGTCGGCGGCGACATACTGCACCCAGGCCTCGCGTGCAGCTTTGCGGTCGCCCTTCCGCTGGAGAATTAGCGCACGGTTGAATAGCGCCTCGGGCATCTTTGGATCGAGACGGAGGGCTCTTTCGACGGCGGCTAACGCTGCTTGCTCCTCGCCCAGGTGATGTCGCAAGCCGGCGATGTCGTTCCAGATCACGGCGTCGCGCGCTTGCTCTGGAATGCCATTCAGGATGGCGAGCGCGTTTCTGGGATTCGTCACCGTCTCGGCGAGCGCCGCGGCACGTCGCCCTTCGGGCGAAAGATCCTTGTCCGCCGTGTCCACCAGCTTGAAGTAGGCGACTTTGAGCTGGTGGTCGTCGTCCTCAGGCTCGCCGCGCTTCGGCGCCCACCGAGCATAAGGAGTCTGACCGCTTAATCGAGCTTCGATCTTGCGCTCGCCCCCGTTAGCGATCGCCGCGAACAACTGCTGTGTGTCCTTCTTCAACTCCCACCGGTGGAATCCGGGCACGAACGGCGCGACGGCGAGGACGACCGCCACCGCCGCCGCCGCCGCCCACCACGTCCGCCCCGGCTTCCGGGCGGCGGCCTCTTCCTCCTGCTCGAACGCGGCGGCTTCGCGTACGAAACCTTGGCATTCCTCGCATGTCTGCACGTGCTTCGTCACGGCCTCGCGCTCCTCACGTCCCAGGCGGCCGTCGACGAAGGCGGCCAACGATTCGGTGTCGCTGTGGTTTGTCATCGCGTCGCTCATCGCGAGACCTCCCCCTGTGCCGCGACGGAACCTTCACTTCCAGGTGACGGACGCAGTGCGGGACTTCCGAGGGCGAAGTCGAGCTGCGTCCCCTCGCGCCCGATGAGGTCGGCGGCATCACGCGGCGCGATGCCGGCGCGCTCGAGCTCAGCGCGGAGATCGCGCATCAGCTTGTCGATGCGTCGGTAGAGGAGTTTCTGCTCGATCTGCATCGAGCGGGCGATTTGGGCGACCGTAAGGCGGCACTCGAAGCGGAGTTGGAGGAGCAGCCGGTCATTCTCCGGCAGCCGGGCGATGGCTTCGCGCATCGCCGAGGAGAGCCGCCGGCAGGTTCGCTCCCGTTCGGTGCGGAGTGCCTGATCTTCGGTGTCGGACTCGATGGCCACCGTTTCCGCTTCCGACAGATCGACCATGCGGCGACGCGCCCGCCGATCGGGGAGTCGTCGGGCGAGGTGATCGAGCGCCTCGCGGGTGACGTCGGAATGCCTGGCCTGGAGCAGCGGCAGGGCGTCGTCGATGCTGCGGCCGTCGCGATGCAGCAATTGCTCGAGCTCGACGGCGAGATCGCCGAGGCGTTTGGCTTCCGCCGAGGCGTGCCACTTGCCCCAGTGATGGATGCGGTAGTCGAGCAGCATCCGCTGCACGACGATGGTCATGAAGGTGGCGAAGTGGCTGCGGCCTTCGAACTTGCGAACGATGGCGTAGTCGTTCTCGACCAGCTTGAGCTTGACGATGGACGCGAACTCCTCGGCCTCCGACTCGTCGAGCCGCTGACGCCGCGACGTGAAGCGGATCACGCGGTCGATGAGATCGAGGTTCTCCACCAGGAGTGTTCGGGCGTCCACGCGTGATTCCTCTCTGTACATCGATATTAGTGGAGTGACGGCGGCGGTCAAAACGCCACCCTCAACCGCTCGAAGCCACCAGCGACACGAAATTGGCCACCAGCAGCGGGTCGTAGAACGTCTCCGCGCGGCTCTTGAGCAGCTCCAGAGCGCTGGCGCGAAGCTTGGGCTGCTGATACGGGCGGACGGTCGACATCGCGTCGTAGGCGTCGGCGATCGATGTCATGCGGCTGGCGAGATTGGGGATGCGCGGCGTCGTGAGGAGGGGGTAATTGGGCTCGCCGTCGTAGCGGAGGTGATGTTCGTACGCCACGGAGATGGTGAGCGGCGCGGCGCCTTCCAGCTCGGTGAGGTACCAGGCGCCCCTTTCCGCGTGGCTCTTCATGACGTTCCAGTCGTCGCCCTCCAACTTGCCTGCTTTGTTGAGAACGGAGATTGGGACCATCAACTTGCCGATGTCGTGCAGCAGCGCGGCCATGCCGAAGGTATGGAGCATGACGCCGCCGATCCCGAACGAGCGCGCCTGCGCCAGGACGAGCAGCGAGACATTGACTGAATGGATGAAGGTGTATTCGTCGTGCTCCTTGAGCTTGGCCAGTGGCAGCACGCCGCGCGTGGTGCGGGAGATCGAGTCGATGAAGCTCCAGACGAGTTGCTCCATCTCGCCGAGCGGGATCTTGCCGTCGATGCGGAAGCGGGCGAAGGCCTCGCGCACCACGTCGATCTGATCGACCGACAGCTCGCGCGGCGCGTTCTCGTCGCCGTCCTTCTTCTCGTCGTCGAAGGCGACGTGCACGCGGCCGACGATGAGATGCGCCGTCGACTCGATGTGGGACGGGTTCTCCAACCCGTCCGCTGGACGGACTGGAGAGTCCGTCCCACATGCCAGTGTGGCGATGAACGCGTGGCACTCCTCGATGTCGAGCCCCTCCGCCAGCGTCAGGCGCTCGATGCCGCGGCGCTTCAGCGCCTGCATGAAATGCCGCTGCGGGAGCGAGAGATTGCGGACCACCTCCTGCTCGACGACGAGGTCGTCGCCGACCAGGAGGAAGGTGACCGAGCCGCGCAGCGCGGCGATGATCTGCCCCACCGCCTGGATCACGCGCGGGTGGTTGGCGGGATACAGCGTGCGCATGGCGACGGCGGCGGCGATGAGTCCCGCGATCTGTTCCATCACGACGCCCCCGCCAGGCGGCGGCAGATCGCCCGGACCGCCGGATCGCGCGAATTCAGCCCCTTCTCCACCATCGCCGCGCGCGCCTCGGCCGGATACGACGCCAGCGACTCGTACGCCGCGCGCCGCTCGTCCTTCGACGGCCACGGCAGCCAGGAATCGCGGAAGAAGCGCTGCATGGACGGCAGCGCCTCCGGCACGGCGAGCTCGCCGAGGGCCTTGATGGCCAGAATGCGGAGAACGCGCCGGGCGCCGAAGACGTCGCGGCCGCCGATCATCCGCAGCAGCGGATCGACCGCTTCCTTGATGCCGTAGCTGCCGACGAGCGTGATGGCGGTCTCGGCGAGCTTGGGATCGCGCGCGTGGATCGCCTCATCGAGCAACGCGCGGGGGACGGTGGGATCGAGCGCCAGCAGACTCTTGATGGCCTCCATGCGAACCCGCAGATCGCCGTGATGCGCGCAGCGGCGGATCTCCGCGAGCGAGGTGCGGTCGTTGACGGTGCGCAGGAGGATGATCATGTTCCGCACCACGAACCACCGATCGTCGGAGAGGAACTCAGTGGCCGCGGGGACGATCGCCGGGCCGAGGGAGACGGCGAAATCGAACAGTCTGCGCCGGCGTCCGAGGTTGTTCTCGTCGGCAAGGGCGATGAGAAGCGAGCGGGAGGCGACGATCCCCAGCCGCTCGGTGAGCTGCTTGATGACCGCGGCGGTCTGCGGCGCCGCGTCGTGCAGCGTCTCCACCAGCATTCGGATGATGCTGATGTCCGCGAACCGGTCGAGCGGGACCTTCAGATCGCTCAGGCGATCGATCATCTCGAGCGCGTCGGCGAACGCCCCGCCGGCGAGGAATGCCCGGAAGAGCGATTCGAGTCGCGCCAGAGCCGGCTCCGCATCATGCGACGTCCCTTGCGACGCCAGCAGCTCGACCAGGGTGCGGGCAAACTGGCGGTTGAGGACGTCATCCGCCACGGAGTCGACGCGCACGCCGAGATCGTCGATGGAACGGCGGGCGATGACGACGGTGGGGATGTCGATGGAGACCTGTTCGAGGAGCGCCTGGTGGTCGGGCGGATTGAAGCGATCGATGTCCTCGTCGCCGAAGAGCGTGATGAGGTCCTCGACCACCTCGGATGGCGCGGCGGCGTCCTGCGTCTGCTCGCGCGAGTTGATGAGCGAGCGAAGCAGAAGCATGGCATGCTCGGAGAGGCTCGACGTGCTGGCCAGGTATTGCAGTGCATCGAGCACTTCGTCGGCCGGAAGCTCGGAGGCGGCATCGCGGAGCGGTGCCGGATCGCCGTCGCACGCCAACACGCCGGTCACCGCGCGGAGGACCGCCTCGCGGATCGGTTGCGGAAGGGCGCGCAGGAGCTGCAGCACCTGCTGCATGGCCACTCGTTTACGCGCGCCGGTGGCGCCCGCGACGTAGAGGGCGATCGTGTCGGCCACTTTCGCCATCTGCGCGGCGGGCGACTGGGGGAGGGACGCGGTGAACTTCACGCCGAAGGTGGCGTTGGGATCGAATTCGGCGTGCGGCTGCTCGCCCTCGATGCTCCGGACGATCATCGCCGCCAGCTCGTCGACCGAGCGCATCGCGTTCGCCAGCCCCGCTCCCTCGGCCGACAGCTCGCGGCCGGCGAGAAGGGCGCGGAGGATCTCCTCCCACAGCGACGGCGCCTCCGGTTTCGGCGGCGGCGGCGCGTCGAGGTCGCTGGTCATCTGCACCGCCGAGTAGTCGACGTGCTGTAAATAGATGTTGAGGACGCCGGCCGCCGTCAGCGCCTCGGCGAGCGGACGCGTGTGCGGCGCGCTGATCAGGCGGAGGAAGGTCTCGAGGTCGCTCGCGGAGGTCTCCAGCGAGAAGCGCATCAGCGCGACACCGCGCACGTGCAGCGCGTGCGCGAGCTTCTGCGCATACAGCGAGTCGATCTTGGTCTGGCCGTAGAGAAGGCCGTCGGCGGCGATGCCGAGGACCACGTCGCCGGCGGGGCCGCGAAGCTCGTTGAGGCGGGCATGCACGGAGTCGAGCGACGCGGTGAGCGCGGGGTGGCCGGTCGGATAGGCGGCGAGGTTCTTCCAGGCCAGCGCCAGACCGCGGACGAAATCCGCAACCTTCGTGTCAGGAGCAGTGGAAACCATGCGATTTGTTACGGGGACGACGCGACTTTTATCACATCCGTAATTAACCTTTGACGCATGCGTCGTTCATTGCTTCTGTTAGTCGTTTTTTTGCCGCTCACGGCGGGCGGCGGCGTAAAGGTCGCCGGCGAGACGCGCATCGGCAAGCATCAGGAGATCGTCCTGCAGCCGGACGGCACCCGCATCACGCTCATCTACGATGAGGCCAGCGTGATCGCCGGTATCGGCTATCCGGACGGATCGGCGGATACCCTGAAGCTGCCGTGACGGGGCACTGAAATAATTGCCCCGGCTCAGCCATTTGCATAGACTCCCCGGCTCCGTCCGCGTGGCCGGACACATTCTTTTGACAATCTGTCCAGCTCCTTGAGCCTCGCCGCGTCGAGGCTCCGCTAGGCCAGAAGGAGGATTTATGAGGACGTACGAAGTCCTGTTCATCCTTTCTCCGCAAGTACCGGAGGAAGAGGCGACCGCGTTGGTCGCCGAGTTCAAGAAGATCGGCGAGGCCACCGGTGCGAAACTCTCGCACGAAGAGGCGTGGGGCCGCCGCCGTCTCGCATACCCCATCCAGAAGTTCAACGAAGGTGTCTACCACCTCTTCGTCTACGAGAGCGACGGCTCGCTGGCCGAGCTCGATCGGCGGATGAAGAACTCTGACCGCGTCCTGCGGCACATGATCGTGCGCACGGATCTCGATCACAAGCGGGCCGAGAAACTCGCCAAGCGCAATCCGAAGAAGGAGCGCGTCCGTCCGGCTCCGGCGTTCACGCCGGCCGAGGCGCCGAGCGAACCGCCTGCGCCGCGGGAGACCGCGCCGACCGCGCCGGCCGTGCCGGCCGCGCCGGCCGAATAAGAGGAGGACATCGACATGGCAATGCAATCCAGAGGACCGCGTACGGACGGACCGCGCGGAGCGGGCGGACAGCAGGGCGGCAAGAAGAAGTTCTTCTATCGCCGCAAGCGCGTCTGCAAGTTCTGCGTCGAGAAGCTCGAATACATCGACTACAAAGACGTGAAGATGCTGCAGCAGTTCATCCCGGAGCGCGGCAAGATCCTTCCGCGCCGCATCTCCGGCACCTGCGCGCTGCACCAGCGGAAGCTGCAGAACGCCATCAAGCGGGCGCGCATCGCCGCGCTGCTGCCGTTCGCCACTGACTGAGGAAGTGGCTTTCTTGACCGAAACGTCCATACAGGCCGAACCGATGGCAGCACCCATCCGGTCGGCGGGCAAACGCGCTCGCAGCACGGCGGGCTACGTGATTCTGGCGGCTTTGATGCTGGTCACGCCGCTGCTGGTGTTTCTGCCGGCGGCGCTGTTCCATTGCGCGATCCGCAACGGGCGGCGCGCGGCGTGGATCGTCCTGCCGGCCGCGGCGGCGCTCGCGCTGCTCATGCTGATGCCGGGGGCGATGGCGCCGCAGACGGCGGCCGCGGAGGCCAGGAGCACCATCGCCGCCCTGCTCGGGCTGGTGTTCGTGGTCGGCCTGCCGTCGCTGCTCGCGCTTCCGATGGTGGAGCGCGCGGAGCGCTTCGGCCGGGTGCTGGCGTTCGCGCTGCTTCTGGGCGTCGGCGGCATGCTGGCCACCGAAGTCCTGATGCAATTGGCGGCGTCGTTCTCGCCGTTCGCGGCGCACACCGCCGTCGCCCGCGAGATGGCCACGCAGCTTCTCGCTGCATACACGAAGGCAGGGATCCCGGCGGACACCGTCCGCCTCCTCCGGAAGGTGATGAACTTCGTCATCTTCGTGCAGCCGGCGGTTCTGCTCATTTACGCCGCGATCGTCTTCGCCTTCAGCCTGGTGATGCTCGGCCGGCTGCCGGCGTGGCGGCAATTCGTGGCCCGGCGCGGGCTGCCGACGCCCACGCCGTATCTGTTCCGCAATCTGGCTCTGCCGGAGTGGGTGCTGTTCGCCTTCGTGCTCGGCGGCCTCTCGCCGCTGGCCTCCGGCCTGGCGCAGCGCGTGGGGGCGAACGTTCTGGTGGTGGTCGCGTTCCTCTACCTCATGCAGGGGCTGGCGATCTTCCGGTCGTTCATGGTCGCGGCGGGGGCGGGCATCATCGGAACGCTGCTGGCCTACGGCACCCTCGCCCTGCTGACGCTCATGGGCGGCATCGCGCCGCTGCTGCTCAGCATCGCGGGACTCTTCGACTCGTTTTTCGATTTTCGACACTTCAATCGAAAGGATCACTCAGATGAAAGTCATTCTCATTGAAGAGATGCGCGGCCTCGGCTCTCGCGGCGACGTCGTCTCCGTCAAGGACGGCTATGCGCGCAACTTCCTCATCCCCAAGAAACTGGCGCGTGAAGCCACCCGCGGCAACCTGAAAGCGGTCGAACAGGAGCGGAAGAAGTGGGCGCTGCTCGCCAATCAGGAGCGCGACGTTGCGCAGAAAGCCGCCGACAGCGTCAAGGGTGTGAAGATCACCGTCACCAAGCGCGTCGGCGAGCACGGGCAGCTCTTCGGCTCGGTCACCGCGAACGAGATCGCCGACGCGTTGCACGCGAAGGGGATCGAGGTCGACAAGCGCCGCATCGAGCTCGGACATCCGATCAAGACCCTCGGCGTGCACGACGTGGAAGTGAAGCTGCACAAGGACGTCGCCGCCCACATCCAGGTCGAGGTCGTGCCCATCGGCGTGGAAAAGATCGTGGAGCCAGCGCCGAAGGCGGCGCCGGTCGAAGCGGAGGCCGAGCAGGTGTAGGTTATCCTCGCCCCATGCAGTTCATCGACGGCCCTCCCGGCGGTCCCGATGCCTGGCGTGATGTCTGGCAGGAGGACCGCCGGTTTCGTCCGCGGCCGTCGAAGTGGGACTTCTTCCTCCGCTTCTTCCGCCGCCTGGTCAATCGTGCGGCGGAGGCGGAGAGCGAGCGGCAGCGGAACTTCAACGTCGCGCTGCTCGATCTGATCGCCGATCTCCGCCGCGACATCGAAGGGGTGCGCGACGATCTCAAGCGCGACCTCGCCGCAGTGCAGCTCGACGTGCGGCAGGCCGACGAGGCGCTGGCCGCCGAGGTGGCGCGCATCCGCGAGCTGATCCCGGTGGCGGCGAAGCGGAACGACTCGCTGATCGCCGCGTTGGATCAGAAGATCGAGACCGTCGCGGTGCGGGTGCGCGATGTCACCAACCCCGTGGTCCAGAGTGCCGGCGGACCGCCGCGCTCCGAGGACTTCGTCTACCGGAGGCTGGAGGACGCGCTGCGCGGCGACGTCGACGTCGCGCACTACGCGGCGCTGGCGCGCGACCACCAGCCGCTGCTGGACGTCGGCTGCGGGCGCGGCGAGCTGCTCGATCTCTGCCGCGCTGCCGGCATCGACGCGCACGGCTTCGACACCAACGAGCGCTCCATCGCCGACCTCCGCGCCCGCGGCCTATCCGCCACGCTGGCCGGCGTGCCGGAGTGCTTCAACGCCATCGACGACGGCTCCATCGGCGCCATCGCCGCGCTGCACGTCGTGGAGCACGTTCCGCCATTAGTACTTTTCGTACTATTTCGCGAGGCGTCCCGCGTGCTGCGCCCCGGCGGCCTGCTGATGATCGAGACGCCCAACGCCGAATCGATCGCCGTCAGCGCCTCCGACTTCTGGCGCGATCCCACCCACCTCGCCCCCCGCCACCCCGCCGCCCTCATCCTCCTCGGCCGCGAGCACGGCTTCGACGTGGAGGAGGTGCGCGCCATCCACCCGTTCCCGGAAGGCAATCGGCTGACGGCGACGGAGGACGACGCGCCGTCGGTGCGCGCGCTCGTCGACGCGCTCAACGAGCGGCTGTTCGGGGGGCAGGATCTGCGGCTGGTTCTGCGGAAGGCGTGACCCTCACCCGGCGCTTCGCGCCACCCTCTCCCGCAAGCGGGAGAGGGGCCAGGCTGCCCTTCTCCCGCGTGAGCGGGAGAAGGTGCCCGAAGGGCGGATGAGGGCGCTCATCCCTCGTATGGCTGCACCTCGATCACCGAGCTGCCGGGTGGGGGCGGGGGAACGCGGTGGGGAAGGAATCCGAGCGCCAGGCCGGCGATCAGGCCGCCGACGTGCGCGACGTTGTCGATGAACGGCAGTTTGTAGCCGATGTAGAGGTTCACGGCGATCCAGAAGACGAGCTGGCCGATGAGGCTCTTCGTCCACGGCTGGTGCCGGTATTGCGGCGAGCGCAGCAGCGAGAAGACGAACGCGCCGAGGATGCCGAAGACCGCACCGCTGGCTCCGACGGCGAGGCCTGTCTCCAAATGGAGCGAGCTGGCGATGCCGGCCACGATCCCGCTGGCGAAGTAGATCAACGCGAAGCGCTTCGAGCCAAACAGCACTTCGTAGAGCATTCCGAGCTGGTAGATGGCCCAGGAGTTCGCGAACCAGTGAAGCCAGCCGCCGTGCAGGAACATGCTGGTGATGAGGCGCCAGTACTCGCCGCGCTCGATGAGATGCGGCACGATGGCGCCCATCCGCACCATCAGATCGTCGCTGTCAAACGCGCTGGTGAACACCTCGAACGCGAACACCGCGGCGATGACCGCGAGGATCGAGATGGTCACCGGCGCCTTCTTCCGCATCAGCGCTTCTCCAGCATCGACGACGCCCGACGGAAGAAGGCGTGCGCGAAGACCGGCATCAGCTCCTTGAGCTTCGTGAATGCCGCGGCGGTCCAGGGGATGATGCGCCGGAACCTCCCATCCTCGGCCGCATCGGCCACGGCGCGCGCGACGCGCTCCGGCTTCACCGCCAGGATCAGCCGCGAGGCGCCGGGCATCTTGCCGCGCTCGGCCTTGACGAAGAAATGCGTGTCGGTCGTTCCGGGGCAGACCATGGCCACGCGCACGCCGCGACCGATCACCTCGTCGCGCAAGGCCTCGCTGAAGCCGACCATCGCGAATTTCGTTGCACAATAACCGCCCATCCGCGCGTAGCCCATCAGCCCGGCGATCGAGGCCACGTTGACGATGGTGCCGCCGCGGCGATCGAGCATCTGCGGCAGCGCCGCCTGCGTGCACCACACCGCGCCGAAGAAGTTGGTTTGCATCATCGCCTCGAGGTCGTCGGGGCGCGCGGACTCGATGGCGTCGAAGATGGCGAAGCCGGCGTTGTTCACCAGGATGTCGATACGCGGCGCGGCGGCGATGAGTTTCCGGCAGTCGTCGCGACGGGTGACGTCGGCGACGACCGGCGTGCACTCCACGCCGAGGGCGCGGCACTCGGCGGCGACGGCGTCGAGCAGCTCGCCGCGCCGCGCGCCGATCACCAGGTTCGCGCCGCGGCGGGCGAATTCGAGCGCCGCCGCGTGCCCGATTCCGGACGACGCACCGGTGATGAGGACCGTTTTTCCGCGCAGCGAAGACATGCGGTGGCGAGCAATATCACAGTTGTTCGCCGATGGCCGTTGACCGTTGGCCGACCCGCGAACTCGCCATGCTGCACGGTCAACGGCCAACGGCCAACAGCCAACGTCGTGGCAGGTTTGTCGCATTGACCTCGGCAGCAGCGGACCCCTATACTCCAGCCATCCTCAGCTCCGGCTCGAAGGTGCCCGTCCAGAGCAGCAATCCCGAACCAGGAGGCCCCCCCAATGCCGTTCGAAGAAGTCAAAAAGATCTGGATGAACGGACGGCTCGTCGACTTCGCTGACGCGAAGATTCACGTGCTGACTCACGCGATTCACTACGGATCCGGCCTCTTCGAAGGCATCCGCTGCTACAACACGCGCAATCAGGGCCCCGCCATCTTTCGCCTCGACGATCACACCCGCCGCCTCTTCGACAGCGCCAAGATTTACCGGATGGACATCCCCTTCACGCCTGAAGAGTTCAAGCGCGCCTGCATCGACACCGTCGCCGCCAACGAGTTCCAGGACTGCTACCTCCGCCCCATCGTCTACCGCGGCTTCCACTCCCTCGGCGTCTTCCCCGCCGCCTGCCCGGTCGACGTCGTGGTCGCCGCCTGGGTGTGGGGCAAGTACCTCGGCGCCGACGCCATCGAGAACGGCGTCGACGTCCGCGTCTCCTCCTGGAACCGCATGGCGCCGAACACTTTCCCCGCGCTGGCCAAGGCCACCGGCAACTACATGAACTCCATCCTGATCCGTCAGGAAGCGGCGATCGACGGATACGCCGAAGGGATAGCGCTCGACGTCAACGGGTACGTCAGCGAAGGCTCGGGCGAGAACGTCTTCGTCGTCCGCGACGGCCGCATCATGACGCCGCCCCTCGGCGCGTCGATCCTGGCCGGCATCACCCGCGCCAGCGTGCTGAAGATCGCGCGCGAGCTGGGGCTGGAAGTAACCGAGACGCTCATCCCCCGCGAAATGCTCTACGTCGCCGACGAAGTGTTCTTCAGCGGCACGGCCGCCGAGGTGACGCCGGTCCGCAGCATCGACCGCATCCCGGTCGGCACCGGCCGCCGCGGCCCGGTCACCGAGCGGATCCAGAAAGAGTTCTTCGCCTACATCGCGGGCGAGATCCCCGACCGCTTCGGCTGGTTCACGCCGGTATACGCCGAGCGCGCCGCCGAGGCGCGGAAGCCGGCGCTCGCGGCGCGGTGACACGTCGCGGTTGCGGGGTCTCGCGGTCGCGAGGTCTCGCAGTGCGAAACGCCTGATTGCACGCCTTCACCCCGCCGATACCGCGAGACCCCGCAACCCCGTCAGAACAGCTCCTTCCTCTTCATCGAATAGAAGCGGTGCGCGCCGATCACCAGGTGCTCGACCAGCTCGATGTCCGCGAGCGCGAGGCCTTCGCTCAGCCTGCGGGTGAACTCGATGTCGGGCCCGGACGGTGTCGGGTCGCCGGAGGGGTGGTTGTGGTAGAGCGCGATGGCCACGGCGTTCTCCTCGACCGCGGCGCGGAGGATGTCGCGGGTGGACACCGAGGCGTGGGTGACGGTGCCGACGAAGATCTCGCGCTGGCGGATGATGTGCTCGCGCGAGTCGAGGAAGTACGCGCCGAGACGTTCCTGGCGTTGGCGCATCATGGTGCGCACCAGGCCGGCGCCGGTGAGGTCGACGTCGAATTGCTGCCGCTTGACCGGCTTCTGGGCGGCCAGGCGCCGCGCGATCTCGAAGGCGGCCGCCACCCGCGCCGCTTTCGCCGTTCCCATCCCGCGCGTGCGCGCCATCTGCGCCGGCTCGCGCGTGGCCAGCGCCGCGAAGCCGCCGGCCAGCAGCTCGCGCGCGAGCTGCATCGCGTTCTTGCCGTAGGTGCCGCAGCCGATGAGGATGCCGATCAGATCGGCGTCGGAGAGAACGTGCGGGCCGTGCGCGAGCAGGCGCTCGCGCGGGCGGTCGTCGAGGGGCATGTCGCAGATCAGGTCAGTCATGGCGCAAGTAGCTTATGAGCGTCTTGCGCTGCGGCAGCGTTTCTCTACGAGCGGTGGTTACGACGTCGGAACGTTCCCCTCGTTGATCTGGATGAAGGCGTCCTTGCGCAGGCGATCGATATACGCCTTGTAGTCTCGCTGCCAGGCGTCGTCGCTGGCGTCCTTGCGCAGGCGGTTCTTCACCGACTCGAACGCCGGTACTTCGGACGGAAGGCGCGTCTCGACCTTCAGGATGTGCCACGCGGACTTTGACTCGAGGGGGCCGATGACGGTGCCGGCGGCGGAGTTGAAGACTGCTTTGTCGAGGTCGGGGAGGAGCTCGCCGCGCGCGACGTCGCCGAGGTCGCCGCCCTTGGCCTTGGTGCCCGACTCGGAGAGGGTCGTGGCCAGGTTGGCGAAGTCCTCGGTTTTCGCGCGCTGCGCGATCTCGTTGGCGCGCTGCCGCGCCGCGTCGACCTCCGCCGCGGTGCCCGGACGAAGGATGACGATCTCGCGCAGGTGGGCGCGCTCGGGAAGGCGATAGTGCTCCTTCTCGCGGTCGTAGCGTTCGCGCAGCTCCCTGTCGGTGAGCTCCTCGCGGCCGCGCAGCTCGCGCCCGAAGACCTTGTTCATCAGCAGCGTCTCGCGGAGGCGGGCCTCCATGTCGGCGCGCGTCATGCCGGATTTCCGCAGCGACTCCTCGAACTCCTCGTTGGTCTTCATGCCGTACTGCTGCATGAGGCGGCCGACGGCGTCCTTGGTCTCCTCGCCGGAGATGGTGAGGTTAAGCCGGTCGGCGCGGTCCTTGATCAGGAGCTCGGCGATCAGCTCGTCGGTCATGTTCTTCTGCAGATCCGCCTTGCGCGACGCGACGTCGGCCGGCGGGACGGTCTGCTCGACCTCGGTGAAGGCATCGTGCAGGCGCTTGGCGTACTGGGTGCGGGTGATGATGCGGTCGCCGACCCGGATGACGATCGCTTCGAGGAGCTGGGCGGCGCTGAGGGTGGCGGCGCTGGCCGCGAGCGCAAGGATGATGGCTGTTTTCTTCATGTTCGTTCGACGGCTAAACGAGGAAAAAGCAACGGTTTATTCGTTCTCGGACTTCGGAAACGTGCCGGAATAACGGAAAGGGAGGCGCTTGGTCAGTACGGCGATGGTGATTTCGCCTCGGGCGCGGGCCACGACCTGCGCGATCCGCTCCCGGATGCCCTCGTCGCGGAGGCGCTCGCGGATGACGGGCGCGGCCGTGGGAAGGGTCACGATGCCGGGCGGACGGCGCTCATCCACCTGGAAGATGTGGAAGCTGTTCTCGGTGCGGATGACACCGCTGGACGAGCCCGGTTTGAGGGAGAAAATCTCGTCTTCGAACATCTTCGGCAACTCGCCGCGGCTGACGTAGCCGATCTCGCCCCCCTTTTTGGCGTTGGGCGCCAGCGAAAACTGCCGCGAGAGCTCCTCGAAGGACGCGCCCTTCTTCAACTGCCCGGCGATGTCGTTCGCGATCCCCTCGTCGTGCACCAGGATCTGGCGGACGTGCACTTCCTCGCCGCTGCGGAACTCGGAGGGGTGCTGATCGTAGTAGGTGCGGATCTCGATCTCGCCGGGTTGGGGGAGAGCTTCGGTCAGGTCGGCGATCAGCTTCTGGCGCCGCATCTCGTCCCGTTTCTCGATCACCGTCGATCCCGCCTCGGTGCGAACCGCGGAGGCGATTTTCTCCGCCGGGATCTCCACGCCGTGCGTCGCGGCGTGCTCGGAGAGGACGATCTCCTCGATGTACTGGTCGAGCATGGCGCTGGCCACTTCAGGGCCTACCTGGGCGAGGTCGGTGCCGGCGTTGCGGTCGAGGTATCTCTTGAAATCGGCCAGGGTGACCATCCGCTCGCCGACGCGGGCGACGACGTCGGGGGGAGACGGCGGCTTTCGGTGGCAGGCGACGGCGGCGAGGATGCCGAAGAGGGCGAGGAGACGGCGCACGGGCGCCGGAAGTTTAGCAGAGGTCCGCGCTCACGCCGCGATTCCGTGCAGCAGCCCTTCGATGGCCTCGATCACCGCGGGGCCGTGATCCTTGAGCGGGAACGACAGCACGCCGGTGGGTGAGAACTTCGCCTGCGGGTTGGCGGCGATGAGTTGGAGGAGCTTGTTGGGATCGACGCGGGCATTGTGGGCCAGCTTGAGCACGGCGCGCGCCCCTTCGCGCACGATGGAAACGACGCCGAGGTGTTGCGCGTACTTTTTCACCCGGACGAAGTGCAGCAGGTTCTCCACGTTGGGGGGGATGGCGCCGAAGCGGTCGCGCATCTCGCCGCGGATCTGCTCGATGCGCTCCTCGTCACGCGCGGAGGCGATCTTCTTGTAGAAGGTCATCCGCAGGTTCTCGTCGCCGATGTAGTCCTTGGGGATGTAGATGTCGACGCCCAGGTTCATGGAGGTCTCGACTTCCTCCTCGATCCGCTCCCCCTTCATCTCCCGGATGGTCTCCTCGAGGAGCTTGGTGTACATCTCGAAGCCCACCGCGGCGATCTCGCCCGACTGCTCGCCGCCGAGGAGATTGCCGGCGCCGCGGATCTCCAGGTCCTTGGCGGCGATGCGGAAGCCGGCGCCGAGGTCGGAGAACTCCTGGATCGCCGCCAGCCGCTTGCGCGCGTCCGAGGTCAGGATGCGGTCGCTGGGGACGAGCAGATAGCAGAACGCCAGGCGGTCGCTGCGCCCCACCCGCCCGCGGAGCTGATAGAGCTGCGACAGCCCGAAGCGTTCAGAATGATTTATTAGTATTGTATTACATGCAGGAATATCGATACCGTTTTCGATGATGGTAGTGGCCATCAGCACGTCGAACTCCCGGTTGATGAACGCCAGCATCGCCCGCTCCAGCTCCCGCTCCTCCATCTGCCCGTGCCCGACGATGACCCGCAGCCCCGGCACGATCCTCTCCAGGTACTCCTTCATCTGATAGATCGATTCGACGCGGTTGTGCACGAAAAAGATCTGCCCGCCGCGGCCGGTCTCGAACTCAATGGCCTCGCGGATGAAGTCGTCGCTGAACGGCACCACCGCCGTCTGGATCGCCAGCCGGTCCTTCGGCGGCGTCTCGATCACCGAGATGTCGCGGATGCCCACCAGCGACATGTGCAGCGTGCGTGGGATCGGCGTGGCGGACATCGACAGCACGTCGATGGCTTTCTTCATCTGCTTGAGCCGCTCTTTTTGCCCCACGCCGAAGCGCTGCTCTTCGTCGATGACCAGCACTCCCAGGTCCTTGAAGTTGATGTCCTTCGACAGCAGCCGGTGCGTGCCGACCACGACGTCGATCTCGCCGCTCTCCAGCTTGCGGATGATCTCCTTCTGCTCCCTGGCCGAGTAGTAGCGGGTCAGCAGCTCGATGGTGACCGGGAAGCTGGCGAAGCGCCGCAGGAACGTCCGGTGGTGCTGGAAGGCCAGGATGGTCGTCGGCGCCAGGACGGCGACTTGCTTGCCGTCCATCACCGACTTGAACGCCGCGCGCATCGCCACCTCGGTCTTGCCGTATCCGACGTCGCCGCACAGCAGGCGGTCCATCGGCTTGCGCGACTCCATGTCGGACTTGACGTCGTCGATCGCCGACCCCTGGTCTTCGGTCTCCTCGAACTCGAATGCCTCTTCGAACTCGAACTGCCACGGCGAGTCCTTGCTGAAGGCGTGGCCGGGGACCATCTGCCGCGTGGCGTAGAGCTTGAGCAGCTCGTCGGCCATGTCGCGCATCGCCTTCTTGACCGAGTCCTTGGTGCGGGCCCAGGCGGTGCCGCCGAGTTTGTCGAGCTTCGGCGCGGTGTCGGCGCCGCCCGAGTACTTCTGGATCAGATTGAGGTTCTCCATCGGCATCAGCAGCTTGCCGCCGCCGGAGTACTCGATCTGCATCACCTCGCGCTCGGTTTCGCCGAACGGGATGCGCTGCAGGCCGAGGAAGCGGCCGACGCCGTGGTCGACGTGCACGATGAAGTCGCCGGTCTTGAGGTCGCGCAGGTCGGTGACGAAGGCTTCCGTGGTGCGCTTTTTTCCGCCGACGCGGGTGGAGGTCGGCGGCTCGAAGAGGTCCCATTCGGAGTAGAAGGTGGTCGCGATCTCGCCGAAGTCGAAGCCGCGCGGCAGTGCGCCCGACGCGATCTCCAGCCGGCCCGTTGCCCCGAATTCCTTGAGCAGCCGCTCGACCTTCTCCCGACCGCCGTTCGTCGCGGCGAAGAAGATCTGCCGCCTCGCGCTGCGCGCGACGTCCTCGACGAACTCGGGGAGGCGGTTGGTGTAGCGATCGGTTTGCGGGGCGTGCAACGATGTCATCCCGAGCGTAGCGAGGGATCGGTGTGGCTGGGTGGCGCCCGAATTGGTGTTCAGCGCGCCGCCCGCCCGCACCGGTCCCTCGCTCACGCTCGGGATGACATGCGTGGTCATGTGCACTTCCGAGAAACTCAGGCGCGCCCGCCCGAGGAACTCCAGCACCTCGGTCCCCGGCGTGGTGACCTTCTCCGGCGGATACACCGCGCGCCCCTTCTCCGCCGCCGCCTCGTACTCGTTGCGCAGCAGCGCCTCGAACTTCGCCACGTTGGTGGTGATTTGGTCGGGCTCGATGAGCGCGAGCTCCCAGCCGGCGAGGTAGTCGGCGAACGACACCGCGTTGCCGGCCAGTGGGAGGTAGTGTTCGATGCCGGGGAATGTGCCGTGCTCGTTCAAGCGATCGATCTTGTCGACGACGTCGCGCTTGAAGTGCGGGTCCATGAAATCGAGCGACAGCCGCCGCGCCAGCGCGCTGCGCAGCTCGCGCGTGGCGGGGAAGTGCGTCATCGGCAGGACGCTGACCGGGCCGGCGGCCTCCTCGGAGCGCTGGGTCTCGACGTCGAACCACCGAAGCGTGTCGACGGTGTCGCCGAACAGCTCGACGCGCACCGGCTTCGCCGTGTTGGGCGGAAAGAGGTCGAGGATGCCGCCGCGGAAGGCGAACTCGCCCGCCTCGCCGACGAGGTCCGTGCGCACGAATCCGTTCTCCACCAGCCGCGCGAGAAGGGCGTGCGTATCGAGATCGTCGCCCTCGGCGATCCGCAGCACGCGCGCGGCGAAATCTTCGGCACGCGGCAGCCGCGAGAAGAGGGCGCGCGCCGGGACGATGAGGATCTCTACGCGGCGGTCGATGAGCATGCCGAGCGCGTGGATCTCGCTGCGCACCACGCCGAGGGAAGGGGTAAGGTCCTGGTAGGGGGAGAGCGACGGCGACGGATACGTCGACACACATTCCGGATCGCGATGGAAGAGGCGCAGCGCCGTTTCGAAGTCGTCGATGGCCGCGTCGCCGGGGACGACGATGGCCACTCTTTGCTGCTGCGTTTCCTGGAGCGTCGCCAGGACCAGCGCGCGCGCCTCCTGGGCCGCGCCGGTGACGTCGAGGCGCGTGTCGGGGGCGGCGATGCGTTGGAAGGCCGTTGTCCGCGCGACCTCGGCGCGGATGGAAGCAATGAGTTGATCGTCGGTCATCCGGCGTCATCCTGAGCCGCGAAGACGGCGAAGGATCTCAGCCGGCCCGCACGAGATCCTTCGCTCCGCTCAGGATGACGGGAGATTCTACTGCGCGAAGTACCCTCGTATTGTCCGCGCCACGAGCTGCGGGCTCTTGAGCTGCACGTTCACCCGCCGCCACTGGTTGCGCTTCGCGAAGTCGGTGATCTGATAGAGGATCGCGTACTGGGCGCGGAGGTCCTTCTCGATGTCGCCGTACTTAGCCTGCAGGTTCTGCGATGACGCCTCGGCCACGAAGCCGCCAGTCTCGCCGGCCAGGTAGCGCAGCCGGCTCACTTCCTTCGGATCGACGATGGCGTCTTCCTGATAGGCGATGAAGTAGATCGGGACGCCGCTCTCCTTCGTGAGGCGGTCGATCTCGTCGAACGACATGATCGATGCGGTATCGCCGCCGTCGGTGAGGACGACGATCGCCCGGCGATTCTTCTCGTCTTTCAGCTCGCGCTCGGCGCTGGCGATGGCGTCCCACAACGAGGTGCGCCCCGACGGCTTCATGTTCGTCAGGGCGCTCTCGATGGCCTGGCGGTCGGCGGTGAGCGCGATCTCGCGCCGCGGCGAGTCGCGAACGGAAAAGACCACGCAGCGGTCGCCTTCCTTGAGCGTCCGCTTCACGAAGGTCACCGCCGCGGCGGTGGCCTGCTTCATCGAGTACGTCATGCTCGACGACGCGTCGAGCAACAGGGCGATGGAGATCGGCTGCTGAAACGCCTTGGTCACCTCGAGGATCTTCCCCTCGGTGCCGTTGTCGATGATGCGGAAGAGCGACGCGTCGACGTTGTCCTTCGTCGCGCCGTTGCGGTCCACGACCGACACGAACAGCGGCACGGTGCGAACGTCGAGCGTCACGGCGTGCACGTCGCCGCCGGCGCCCCAGAAGTCCGCGACCTCTTCACCCGACTTGGTCTTCGCCGTCACCTGCACGAACTGCGTGGCGAGATGCTCCGGCGTGAGGGTGAAGCGGTACGGCGGCGCGGTGAGCGTGGCGATCGGCTTGCCGTTGTCCCAGAGAGAGACGCCGGCGATCGGATCGCCGTCCGGGGCGGTGACCGCGGCTTCGAAAATGCGGTTGTCATAGTCGGCGGGCGTGACCTTGATCGTCAGCGGCAGGTGCCCGCGATTGATGGTGGTGACCCACTGCACGCGCTTCCGATCGGCGGTCAGCGCGGTGACATTGATCCTGTGCTCGACGGGCTGCAGGCCGAAATCGATCGGGATACGGTACGGGGCGATGACCCCATCGGCGATCTTCTGCCCATCCATGGTGACCGAGACGCGAGCATCGTCGAAGCCGGGGCTGATCACGACGTCAACAAGGCCCTTGACCTCCCCCTCCGGCTTGCTGTCGCGGGAGAGGAGGAGCTGCCGCGGCTCCGCGGCGTAGGCCGCCGAAGCGATGGCGATCAACAGGATGGTTGGGAGGAGGCTAAGGTTTGCTTTGCTGCGAGTAACTGCTGGTGTCTTCATAAATCCGCCGATATTCGAATCGGTTCCTGCTGACGCTCTTCACATAAAGTCGTGTCTCGGCGTATGGAATCGTTTCAACGAATAAATCGACATCATCGACGGGCGTTTGAGCAAGCCATCTGCTAACGGGTTCGGTACCCGCATTGTAGGCCGCAATCGCGAGGATGTGGTTGCCATTCAGGAGGGCGAGCTTCTGCGAGTATTCGGCCACGCCGACCGCGATGTTGACCCGCGGATCGAAGAGCTCCTGGCGCGTCGGCGGCGCCAGCGCCCCGGCCAGCGCGATGCGCTCCGCCTCCTGCGGCATGATCTGCATGATGCCGACGGCCCCCGCGTTCGAGACCGTGGCCGGCTCGAAACCGCTCTCCTGCCGGATGATGGAGGCGACCAGGTACGGATCGATCTGCCGCCGCTCCGCCTCGGCGCGGATGGCGTCCCAGTAATTGAGGGGGAAGAGGATCTCCCAGAAGCGATGCGGCACGTTCGACCCGCCGTGGCGGACGAACTGGCGGAACTTGCGCTGCAGCACCCCGTTGGCCTTGAACGGCTCGCCGCCCTGGACGTAGAGATCGGCGAGCATGAATTGCACGCCCAGGTTGTCGGGGTAAGCGGCGGCGACGACCTTCAGCTCCCGCGTGGCGTCGCGGTGCAGGCCGAGCCAGGCCAGCTCGCGCACGGAGACGAGGCGCGGATCGCTGACCGAGGCGAGCTGCCCCTCGACGTCGGGAAAGAAGTTGCCGTTCATGACCTGCGACGGAGCGGCGGCGGGCTCGCCCATCAGCTCGCGCGCGCGGTAGCTGAACCAACTGTATGGATACTTCGCCTTCAGCTCGCCGAACGCGGCGTCGCGCTCGAAGCGCTGGCCGAGGCGGTCGTAGATCTTCGCGGACCAGAAGAGCGAGTTGCTGAGATAGTCGCCGTCGGGGAAGGTGACGGCGTAGCGTTTGAACGTGCGGAGCGCGTCGTCGTAACGCTGCGCGAGAAAGTACGTCCAGCCGAGGGTCCAGAGATTCTCGCCCTCGCCGCCGATGCTGCCGGCGTCGACGGCGCGCTCGAGGTTGAAGATCGCCAGCTCGTAGTTCGTCTCGTCGCTGCTGTAGTACTTCGCGCGCTGCAGCGCGGCCTCGACCGCCTCGCCGCTCTTCGGGAACTCCTTCGTCACCCGATCGAGGCCGGCCAGGAGCTCCTTCGGCCGCCCGGCGCGCCACGCGGCGCGCGCGCGCAGGAGGATGAAGGCCGGATCGTCGAGGGCGAAGGGATCGGTCTCCGCGAGCAGCCGGTCGTACTGCCGCGAGTTGAAGAGCGCGCGGTAGCGGATGGCGCGGACGTCGCGCGATGTGGCGGCGTCCGGAAAGCGCGCGCCGATCCGCCGCAGCAGATCGAACTCGCGGTCGTAGCGGTCGAATCGCCCGAGCTGCGACGCGATGCGCTGCATTTCCTCGAGCGAGAGTGCGTCGAGCGCGCCGCCGAGAAGGTCGTAAGTTTCCTCGGTGAACCGCCCCTGCGGGTACTGCGTGAGCAGGCGCATGCGGACTCGAGTCGCCAGGTCGGCCGGCAGCGCCTTCGCCATGGCGACGAACTCCTCTTCGGTCAGTTCGTCGATTGGGATTGAGTCGGTGTCCTTCAGCGCCGCGTCGAGACCCTCACCCGGCCTCCGGCCACCCTCTCCCGCTGCGGCGGGAGAGGGCGCCGGTTGTCCCTCTCCCGCTTGCGGGAGAGGGTGGCCCGAAGCGCCGGGTGAGGGCCTTACCAACCGCAGCCGCGCGATCGTCGCCGCCGAGCTGGCGGGCGTCTGCTGCACAATCTCGGTCAGCGCGGCGACGTCGCCGACACGCAGTTTCAGCCACGGCGCCACCTCGGGATACGCCGCGGCTGCCTGCCGCAGAACCGGCGCCGCCTCGGCCTCGCGCTTCTGCTCGACGAGGAAGAGTCCCAGGAGCGCGAGCGCGCGTTTGTTGGCCGGCGCGAGCGTTCGCAGCCCCTGCTCGTACGCGGCGGCGTCGCCGCGCACCGCGCGCACCTCTTCGATCGTGGGCGGCGGGGGTGGTGGGGGAGGGGCGGCGGCGGGGGCGGGGGGCGGCGCGGGGGCGTGGGTGCACGCCGCCGCGGCAATCATCGCGATCATCAACACTCGTCTCACCGCCCGACCCTCCGAACCATTCGCTCTCCCTCTTCGACGAATCCGACACGGCGAAGAAACTCGCGCCCGCCATCGCGCTCCACCACGAGCCAATCGCGTTCCATCTTCGCGGCGAGATCGGCCAGCTCGATCAGCATCACCCGCCCGATCCGTTTGCGGCGCAATTCGGCGGCGACGACGAGGTCGTTCACGCGGATGGCCTCGGGTGTCACTTCTATCGACAGCACGGCCACCAGGTTGCCGACCAGCTTCCCGATCAGCCCCGTTGCGGGGGCTGATTCCGCCTCGCCCTGGGTGGCCAGGAAGGCGCGAACGGCGTCTCGGTCCGCTGTTTCAATCGGCCTGACGAAGAGCCGTTGGCCTCGCATCGTCATGCTTTTACACCATATCTGAACGAACAAATAATTCTTGACAATAACCTCACCGCAAATACACTGCCGAGAGTCCCCCCACAGAGATCGGTACAAAGGCCAACAATGAACGTGCAGGAAGCGATTACCGACTTTTTGCAGCACGGCCAGAGCGTGCGCAATCTGTCCGACCGGACTATCCGCGCCTACCAGTCGGACCTCACGCAATTCCACGTCCACGTCAACGACACCTCGATGGTGGACATCACCCCCGAACAGCTCGAGGAGTACCTCGACAAGCTGGGCATGGGTGTCTACCGCGACACGTCGATCCGCCGCAAGGTCGCCGCGCTGAAAGTCTTCTTCCGGTACGCCGAGGAGAGCGGGGTGGTCAGCGAGTCGCCGGCGAGAAAACTGAAGATCAAGCGGCCCGTCGAGAGCCGCGTCCCGACCGTGCTGTCGTCGCGTGAAGTGAAATCGCTGCTCTCCGCGCCGAAGGACCAGATCCTCGAGCTGGCCGCGCTGCGCGACCAGTCGCCTGGCGGGCGCAATCGCTACTTCTGCGCCATCCGCGACAACGTCATCCTCGAGCTCCTTTTCTCCACCGGAATCCGCATCGGCGAGCTGGTGGCGCTCAGCGTCTCCGACGTCGACATGACCCAGAAGCAGATCCGCATCACCGGACGCGCCACCCGCGGCCGCACGGTGACCATCACCTCGGACATCGTTCTCGAAGCGCTCGCCTCCTACCTCGAGCTCCGCTCCGAGCGCGTGCTCGACACTCCGGCGCTGTTCGTCGGCCGCTCCGGAACGCGCCTGACCATCTACTCCATCGAGAACATCTTCAAGAAGCACGTGCGCATCGCGGAGATCAAGCGCCACATCACCCCGCACGCCCTGCGGCACACCATGGCGGCGATGCTGGTTTCCTCGGGGACCGACATCCGCGAGGTGCAGGAGATCCTCGGCCACGCGTCGATCCTCTCCACCCAGGTCTACATGAAGCTGCCCATCCAGAAGCGCCGCGGCGGACCGGCGGCCGATCCCGCGCGCATCCTCCTCGAGCCGCAGTCGGCGAAGCTGCCGATCAAACGGAAGTAGATCCGGCCCGTCATCCTGAGCGAAGCGAAGGATCTCAGAATGCGCAGCCAGAGATCCTTCGCCGTCTACGCGGCTCAGGATGACGGCTAGACTCGACCGCAACCTCCTCGCCGTCTCCTCGGCGATGTTCCTCCTCTCGCTCGGCGAGAACCTCTGGAAGAACTTTCTCCCTAAGTACCTCCAGGCGCTCGGCGCGCCGATCCGCGCCATCGGCTTGTATGGCAGCGTCGAGGACTTCCTCGACGGCATGTACCAATACCCTGGCGGCTGGCTCGGCGACCGCCTCGGCCGCCGCAACGCGCTCGTCGCCTTCGTCAGCCTGGCGCTCGTCGGCTACGTCCTTTACGCCGTCGGCGGATCGTGGGTATGGGCGCTGGTGGCGCTGGTCTTCGCCATGGCCTGGACCAGCATGGCCAGCCCGACGCTCTTCGCCGTGGTCGGCGACGCCCTCCCGCCCGAGCGCCGCGCCCTCGGCTTCACCGTGCAGGCCATCCTCCGCCGCCTTCCCATCCTGGTCGCGCCGATCGCCGGCGGTATCGTCATCGCGCGCGCCGGCCTCCTGCGCGGCATGCATCTCCTCTTCCTGGCCACCATCCTCTGCGGCGTGGCGACGCTCTTCGTGGTGATGCGCGTCCGCATCGATCGCATCCCCGGGCCGCCGGCAAACATCCGCGGCGTGTGGCAGGCATTTCCCGTCGGACTGCGCCGCCTGCTGCTGTCGGACGTCTTCATCCGCACATCGCAGGGACTCGTCGACGAGTTCGCCGTCATCTACGCCATGAGCGTCGTCGGCGTCTCCGCGCCGCAATACGGGATGCTCATCTCCGTGCAGACCGTGGTGTCGATCGCCGTGTACTTCCCCGCCGCGGCGATCGCCGATCGGATCGGCCGCAAGCCGTTCGTCATCGCCACCTTCCTGGCCTTTTCGTTTTTCCCCGCGGCGATCGTCATGTCGTCGGGACTCGGCGGGCTTGTTCTCGCCTTCGTGGTCGGCGGACTGCGCGAGATCGGCGAGCCGTCGCGTAAGGCGCTGATCGTCGACTTCGCCCCGCCGGCCTTGCGCGCGCGCACGGTCGGCCTCTACTACCTCGTCCGCAGCGTGGCCATCGCCCCCGCCGCGTTCGTCGGCGGACTGCTGTGGGAAGTGCGCCCGTCGCTGCCGTTCGTCATCTCGCTGGTGGTGGGACTGATCGGAACGGCGGTGTTTGCGTTTCAGTCACGCGACTGAGGGAGCGCCGGCGTCCTCGCCGGCTGGCCGGGCGCCGTCCCGGCGCCCACGTGCGGCGGCGGGACGCCGCCGTGCCAGCCGGCGGGACGCCGGCGCTCCGTCAACCTGCGCCCGATCCGTGCGTACTATGTCCCGATGCTCACGCTCGAAAACGTTTCCAAGCGCTTCCGCGGAGGCAATTACGGCGTGCGCGACGTGTCGCTCACGCTCACCGGCGGTGTGGTCGGCCTCCTCGGCCCCAATGGCGCCGGCAAGACGACGCTGATGCAGATGATCGCCACCATCACGCGGCCGACCGCGGGGCGCATCGTCTTCCGCGGCGAGGACCTGGCGCGCAACCCCGACGCCATCCGCCGCACGCTCGGCTACCTGCCGCAGGACTTCGGCGTCTACGACAACCTCACCGCGCTGGAGTTCCTCGGCTACATCGCCGCGCTCAAAGGCGTCCGCGACCGCGCGCGGATCATGGCCATGCTGGAGCTGGTCAACCTGCACCACGTCGCCAACCGCGTCGTCGGCGGCTTCTCCGGCGGCATGCGGCAGCGGCTGGGGATTGCCCAGGCGCTGATCAACGACCCCGACCTCCTCATCGTCGACGAGCCGACCGCGGGACTCGACCCCGAGGAGCGGGTGCGGTTCCGCAACGTGCTCGCGGAGATCGGATTCAAGAAGCTGGTGATCCTCTCCACGCACATCGTCTCCGACATCGAGTCCATCGCCACCCAGATCGCCATCATGCGTGAGGGCTCGCTCATCAAGCTGGCGACACCGCAGGAGATGATGCCGCGGCTGGAGGATGCGTACCTCGACATCATGCGAGGCGCCGCTTGAGGATGTTCGCCATCGCCCGCGCGGACGTGCTGATCCGATTCCGCCGCGCGTCGACGGTGGTCATCTTCCTCATCCTCAGCGCGATGGCGTACCTGTGGGTGCCCGATCCGTCCACCGGTCGCGCCCTGATGCAGATTGGCAAGGCGCGCGCGCTGTACAACTCCGCGGCCATCGGCGTGGCCACCGCGATGCTCGGCACGCTCTTCGTAGGCCTGGCCGGCTTCTACGTCATCTCCAACGCCATCCGCCGCGACGCGCAGACCCGCTGCGGCGCGATCATCGCCGCCACCACCGTCGGCAGCGGCGAGTACATCGCCGGCAAGTTCCTCGGCAACATCCTGTTTCTCGCCGCCTTCTTCTTCGGATTCATGCTCGTCTCCATGGCCATGGTGGTGGTGCGCGGCGAGGCGCCGCTCGAGCCGCTGGTGTTCCTGAAGCAGTACCTCCTCATCGCGCCGTCACCCATCATCTACGTCTCCGCGCTGGCGATTCTGTTCGAGTCGATCCCGTGGCTTTCCGGCCGGTTCGGCGACGTCCTCTACTTCTTCGTCTTCATGGGCGGGATGGGATTCGCCACCGTCGCCGCGCTCGAAGGCGGCATGCACTGGGCGGTCTATTTCGATCCGACGGCGATGTCGTCGGTGCTCATGCAGATTTCCTCGGTGACGCACGCGAAATCGCTCTCCATCGGCGCTAGCAGCTTCGACCTCCACCAACCGCCGCTGGTCTACCAGGGCCTGACGCTGGACGGCGGATTTCTCGCGCAGCGCCTCATGGCGATGCTCGTCCCGCTGCCGCTGCTGCTGATTGCGCGAGCGTCGTTCCACCGCTTCGACCCGGTGCGCGTGAAAGTCGCGGCGAAGGGGCAGGGGAAGTGGCTTTCGCGCGCCAACGCCATGCTCAAGCCGCTAACGAGGTGGCTGGGCGGGCGCGGCCTGGTTTCCGCCGACGCCGCGGTGACCATCACCTCCGCGCCGCTGATCGGCGTCGCGGTGATCGGCATCGCCATCGCCTCCATCGCCGCGCCGCCGGCGGGCGTGATGCCGATTGCCTTCGCCGCGCTGGCCATCGCCATTGCCGATGTCGCCTGCCGCGACCAGCGCTACGGGACCACGGCGATGATCCGCTCCGCGCCGCGCGTCCGCGAGCAATTCGTCTGGTGGAAGACCGCGTCGGCCGGCGTGATCGCCGTCGCCTTCCTGGTCGTCCCCGCTCTGCGCGCCGGCGTGCACGGATTCGTCCCTCTCCTGGCCGGCGCCTTCTTCGTCGTCGCCGCCGCCACCGCCCTCGGCGTCATCAGCGGCAACGCCAAGACGTTCATCGTCGTCTTCCTCTCGTTCTGGTATGCGGTGACGAACGACGGCGGCGCGACCCCCGCCCTCGACTTCGCCGGCTTCTACGGCAAGTCGACGCCCGCAATTGTGGCGGCGTACGCGGCGATCGCCATCGGCATGCTGGCCGCCGCGCAGCTCGTGTACGTGCTGCGCCTGCGGCGGGACTAGGAGTGCGGGCGTCCCGCCCGCATCCGCCGGCCGTCCCGGCCGGCGGCACTTGGCGCATCGCGGCCGGGCGAGGACGCCCGGCCGGTGCGGGCGGGACGCCCGCACTCCATCAGCCGAAGCGGCCGTATACGACCACGAAGTAAAGGATCGCGTTCATCACCCCGCCGAGGAGCAGCGCGCCGATGATGTTGCCGACCACCTTCCCGCGCAGCGACTTCAGCACGCCGCGCGCGTCGCCGACCACCAGGCGCGCGGGGACGCCGGAGTCGGGGATCAGCCCGCGCTTTTCGGCCGACCACTTGCCGAAGGCGAACACCTGCGAGCCGGGCGCGACGATCTGCTCCATGAGCGTCGCTCCCTCGAGATCCGGCCGATCGTTGATCCGCCAATCCTTGCGGATCTCCCCGTCGTCGTCGGTGAGCACCTCCTTCACGTCGCGGTAGATCTGCGCGGGGTTGAAGCCGTCCATCGCCGTCCACTGCGTGCTGCGGATGTACGCGGTCGCGTTGGGCACCGCGTCGGGACCGAACGCCACTTCCTTCTCCACCGCCTCCAACTGCGGGAAGCAGAGCAGCTTCACCTGGCCGCGCATGGAGTCGATCACCGAGGGCGTGAGCGCGAAGCCTGCGTAATCCTTCACCGTCCCGCTCTGATTGCGAGTCTGTGGCCCGGGACGCTCGACCTCGTAGCTGTACAGCACCGCGCGCTTGTGGCTGAACGGCGCGATGAGCGCTTGGCCGAGGGGACGGATGGTGCCGGCGACCACGATGGTCTCGCCGTCTTTCGGCTGCTCGCCCATGAAGCCGGCCGGCTCAAGCGCGCGGCGGACGCGGCGCGCGTCGGCCGCCGATCCCATCGCCGTGCGGATGACGCCGATCACGATGGCCATGAAGAATCCGGCGCCGATCGGCACCCAGACGTTCACCGGCGGAGGGAGGCGGTGGTGAAGGAAGTACCAATAGACAGCCGAAAACGCGGCCCAGGTCACGAGGAAGAAGAGGCAGCCTCGTTTCATCGAGGCATCGTATACGATGCGTTTGAATGGCTGAGCCGACGCGTCGAGCGATCCCGCTGCACATCAGGATCCTCATCGGCCTCGTGGCCGGCGCGGCGGCCGGCGGAACCCTCAACCTTGTTTTCGGCGCGAAAACGCCGTCGCTGATTTTCGTCACCGAGCACATCACCAATCCCGTCGGGCAGCTCTTCCTCCGTCTCCTCCTGCTCCTCGTCGTGCCGCTCGTTTTCTCCAGCCTCCTCCTCGGCATCGCCGGCCTCGGCGACCTGCGCCGCATCGGGCGGATCGGCGTCAAGTCGCTCCTCTACACGCTGATCATGTCCGCCATCAGCGTGGTCATCGGCCTGACGCTCGCCAACACCATCAAGCCTGGCAAACGGCTGGCGCCAGAGGTGAGCGCGCAGCTCGCGGCGCAGTACGGCGGCGAGGCGCAGAAAACCGTTCAGACGGCGATTGCCCCGAAGACGCCGGACACGCCGCTGCTGAAAGCCGTCAAGACCATCGTCCCGACGAACATCTTCAGCTCCGTGGCCAAAGAGACGCCCGACATGCTCGGGCTGATGTTCTTCACCCTCTTCCTCGGCATCGCCATCACGCTGGTGCCGCGCGAGCGGACCGCGACGTTCCTCGGGGCGATCGAAGGGCTGTACGCCGCCGTAGAGAGCGGCATCCAGATCGTCATGCGGTTCGGGCCGTACGCGGTCTTCTGCCTCCTCTTCACCATGACCGCGCGCTTCGGATTCGAGCTGCTGGCCAGCCTCGGATGGTTCGTGGTGACCGTGCTGCTCGGGCTGGCTCTCCACATGTTCGGCGTCTTCTCGCTTTCGGTCGCGCTGCTGTCGCGCATCAATCCGCTCGAGTTTTTCCGCCGCATCAAAACGGTGATGATCACCGCGTTCTCGACGTCGTCGTCGAACGCGACGCTGCCGACCGCACTGCGGGTCTCCGAGGAGAACCTCGGCGTGCCGCGCGACATCAATTCGTTCGTGCTCACCGTCGGCGCCACCGCAAACCAGAACGGCACCGCGCTCTACGAAGGCGTCACCGTGCTGTTCCTGGCGCAACTGGCGGGCGTCGACCTCACCGTCGCGCAGCAGCTGATGGTGGTCTACCTGGCCATCCTCGGCGGCATCGGCACCGCGGGCGTGCCCTCCGGATCGATTCCCTTCATCGTGCTGGTGCTGGCGCAGATCGGCGTGAATCCGGCGCTCATCGCCATCATCATCGGCATCGATCGCATCCTCGACATGTGCCGCACGGTGCTCAACGTGACCGGCGACATCACCATCGCCACGTACGTGGCGCGCTCCGAGGGCTACGAGCTGATGCGGGAGAAGCCGGAGCCGCCGGAAACCGACCTCTGATGCGCTGGGCATCGCTGGCGGTCGTCGCATTCGCATGCGCCACCGCGGGCGCCCCCGAGGTTTCCGTTCACCTCGAGCAGCTCACGACGTTCTCGGACCTGCGCTTCAGCGGCCCGATCAACGTGGAGTTCCGCGTGACCGCGTCGAACCCGACCGACGCCGCGGTGACCCTGAGCCGCATCGAGCTCCGCACCGTCGGCCCCGGCGCGTACGTCCTGCGCGCCCCCGCCCAGCCCATGAACCTGCGCGTGCCCCCCAGGTCATCATCGAGCGCCGTGATCACCGCCCGCGGCACCTCCCTCGGCGGCAACGCCACGAGCCGCGAGCCGGTGACGGTGCGGGCCACGGCGTACTTTGACGGCCCGGACGGGGCGTTCGTGCGCGTGATGAACGTGAGCTTCTGACCTGTTGTAAAATCCGCGTTCCACGCCGGGCGGGCGTAGCTCAGTTGGTAGAGTAGGAGCTTCCCAAGCTCTTGGTCGCGGGTTCGAATCCCGTCGCCCGCTCCAAGTTCCCGGCGCTGCAACTCCGGTTGTTCCAAGAGCTAGCGCGTGTCGGCGGCCGAACTGGAAGAGCCATTCGAAAAGAGCAAGACGCCTCTGTAAGTATAGCGGGAATGGCGGTCATAGCCCGCTGATGACGCACTGGCGTGCATGCTACCGAGGCGAGCGTGCTTGATAAGCGCGCTCGCGTGGAGCAGCTCGTTCAGCTAGGATTTCATGTTCCACGAATGCTGCGCATTCCGGCGGGGACTCTCTCGACGAGATATGGGTGAAGCGAATGATCGATGTTCGGCAGGGCGATCCGAAGATCACCGTACGATCTTACGATCCTGTTGATGAAATGCGCCGACATGATTTACCCCGTTTGCTAGAGGGCGACCCAGCGGATGCGTTTCGGCTTGCGCAAGAGCTATTGCCAAGTTTTCACGTCTTGTGGCAAGAAGCCGTGCCTGTGAAAGAAACTCTGTTTTGCGGCAACATTCTCATTCTGCCGGACGGCACGGGGACCATAGAGGCGGCGCACGGCCAGTACGAGGTTCGGCAGGTTAATAATGTGCTAGTGCCGGATGGAGATCGCATTCGCACAAACGTCGGTCCGGCTACGGAAGTGGAGCCTGGCGAACTCGCTGAGTTACTCAGCCGTGCGCAACGGGCCGCGCGTTTGTTACGACAACGTCAGGGCGTCAGCCTTGCTGCCGTTTCACGGATGGTGAATTGATGACATCTGGGTCAGAGAACGGAGTCTTGTAAGTCTTCAAGCGACCCTGTGAGTCCCGAACGGGTGTTCCCGTGTCGTCGCGTTCAAGGAGGACTTGATAATCTTCATGCCCCTTTCCAGCCACGACGAGAACATCTCCCCCGCGAAGATCGGACAATGCACTTTGAAGCGCTTCGAGACGGGAGCCGGCATCCGCAGCTCCGCTGGCGCGAGCGAGAACCTGTTCCCGAATTGCTCGCGGGTCCTCTGTACGTGGATTGTCGTCAGTCACCCAAACTTGATCGGCGCGCCCCGCCGCGATCCGGCCCATGATCGGTCGCTTCTTCGGGTCACGGTCGCCGCCACACCCGAAGACGACGTGAAGTCTCGCCTGCGGGGCAACGTGCGGGCGGACACTGCGAAGAACGTTATCGAGCGCATCGGGCGTGTGCGCGTAATCGACATAGACAACGGCGCCGTTAGGAAGAACCAGAACGCGTTCTAGCCGGCCGGGCACAGGCGTCAACCGCGGAATGCCCGCCGCGGCGTTCTCCACTGAAACGTCCGTACCGATCGCCAATCCCACAGCGCACAGGATATTCTCGGCCTGAAAAATCCCAGCGACGGGTGCGTCGACCTCATACGAAGTGCCGAACAGCGACAATGCTAGCATTTGGCCTCGCGCATGCGGGATGCGTTTCAGAAGGCGCAGGTCGGCGGCATCGCTGGGTTCTCCATACGAAATCACCCGCACTCCGCGGGTTGCCATTGCCGCTGCGATCTTGTTACCCCACGAGGTATGAATGTTTATGATGGCCGCACCGCCCGGCTTGAGTCGCTCGTCGAACAACTTCGTTTTCGCCTGGAAATAGGCATCCATCGTTCCGTGATAGTCCAGATGGTCCTGCGTCAGGTTGGTGAAACCTGCCGCATCGAAGCTCAATCCCGCCAGTCGTTGCTGGTCGAGTGCGTGGCTGGATGCCTCCATGGCGAGATGCGTGATGCCATGCGCGTTGGCGAGCTCCCCGAGCATGGTGTGTAAGGTCTTGGCGTCGAAAGTTGTGAGGCCGGCCTCGAGGTTAGTATGGACGGCATCCCGGGCGCGGAGGCCCAGCGTCCCGAGACTCAGCGAGCGTCGGGCAACACCGCCCCAAAGATCGCGCAGAAAAGACACCGTCGATGTCTTGCCGTTCGTGCCCGTTACGGCGGCGATCGTGCTCGGACGACCGGGATGGAAGTGCGCGGCAAGCCGAGCGTGAAATTGCCGAACATCTGGTGTGCGCAGCACGACGATCTTCTGACGCTCGTAGGAGCTCAGTCCCAGTGATTCGTCGGGAGTACCATCCAGTACCGCGATGGCCTGCGCGCCCTTTGCCGCTGCCTGAGAGCAAAACCTTAGACCGTCGGATCCTGTCCCTGGCAACGCGCAGAACATGTAGCCGAAGCGCAGGTCGCGCGAATCCTCTGAGACGCCGAAGATGAATAAATCACCGGCGCCCGAGTGAGAAGGCAAGGCTCCGCTACCGAATCGCGCCCAAAGGTCGTCCAATCTCATGTTGGTGTCTCGCTCTCGCACACGATTGCATCGTTGGAATCGGCGCCACGATCTTATCAATGATCGCAGCGAGCCGGCAGTCGCGTGAAGCTCGAAACGTCGCGTCGCGAGCACCTACGTGTTGCTTCCAGGATTAGTTCATCGCGTTCGGAAGAGTCTGTTCGGTTAGACTGATCGCCGTCCATATGGAGTGCGAGCGATGAGCGACGGACCGCATCTCGGCAAAGAAATCGCGTACGTTAACGGAGACCTCCATGTCGAACATGTCGACCTGAAGACGCTAGCGAAGGACCCCGACGTCCTAACTCCGGCGTACATCTATTCGTTGGCACTGATGAGAAGACGCTACAACGAGTTCATGACGGCGATGCGTGAAGTCGATCCCGAGGCGCTAGTCTGCTTCGCCGTGAAGTCGCTTTCGAACCAGTCAGTGCTGAGGGAGTTCGCCAAGATGGAGGCTGGCGCAGACCTCGTCACTGGCGGAGAGCTCGAGCGCGCGCTGCGAGCCGGTTTCGATGGCAAAAAGATCGTTTTCTCCGGCCTCGGCAAGACGCTGGAGGATATCGAACGTGCGATCGCGGCGAACGTCCAGATCAACGTTGAATCAGTGCCGGAGCTGCGCATCGTGAATGATTGCGCTCGTTCGCAACGTGCGCGGGTTGCGATTCGGCTGAATCCCCAGCTCGAAGCCATGCGAGGCAATCTCGGTCAGATCACGACCGGCAAACCTGACAGCAAGTTTGGTATCCCGTGGAAAACGGTCGAGGAGCTTCTTCCCGAATTCGTGAATGCGTTCCCCCACATAGATCTGGTCGGGGTGAGCGTACACGTCGGCTCAAATATGGAAGTGGAGGGCGTCGGCAAACAGAGTTTCGAGGAGACCTTCAAGTTCCTTACTGAGAAGGTCCTCGTGAAGTTGCTGGACGCTGGAATTCCTCGGCCGATCGTTCTCGATCTCGGTGGCGGCGTAGGAATCGACTATAGCCAAACACCGCAAGAGCAGCATTTGGCCGGCAACCTGTCTAATCGCTCGCTCATGCCCTACAAAGAGCTTGTAAAAGGATGCCTTGGTGAGCTTGTACGCAGACGACAAGTCAGACTTGTTTTTGAGCCAGGACGATTTCTGTCGGGAGAAGCGGGCGTGCTGATGACGAAGGTTTTGTACGTCAAAAAGGAAACCGAGAATCGTACGCGAGCAAGAAATGGCCGTGACGCTTTTGAGATCCGATTCCTAATCGTCGACGCGGGTATGAATGACCTCATGCGTCCGTCGCTCTATGGCGCGTATCACCACATCGTCCCGGTCGGTTATGCGGATCCCGACATCGACAATGTCGATATCTGCGGTCCAGTCTGTGAGACCACGGATAGCTTCATGCGCCCGACGCGTGAATGGCTGAAACGTTATGACACACTGTTTATAGGAAGTGCGGTGCAAGCGGACAACGAGGAGGCGCGCAAGACGCGCACATTGGAAGCGACGGCGAGCACTTTCGGTGAGGTTGAGCCGCTGTTCAAAGACACGAGCGACCGACGCACTTATGAGTACTTCATGAAGCGCCGTTTCCCAGCCTCGATCGGGCAAGGCGACTTGTTGGCTATTCTCAACGCAGGGGCGTACGGAGCGGTAATGTCATCGGAATACAATTCGCGTCCGCTTATACCAGAGGTTCTCGTTGACAAGAACCGATATGCTGTAATTCGCAAGAGGCCTACATACGAAGAACTCATCGGTCGCGACTGCACACCTGTTTGGAAGGGCTGACTCGGCCGATGTCCTGAGCTCTTAAAGCGCAGCGAGCGCTGCGGAGAGAAGTTTTCGATCAAACCATCACGTCCCGGGGAGAAGGATGAGCAGAACAAGCAGAGACGAGATTCTTGGGTTTCCTGACAGCGGGGTTTATTTCCGAGAGTGGTGCGAAGAGCTCACCAGCCGTAGGCCAGGCACACCTCTCGTCGCCCGTCTGCGCAGGGCCGTGGCTGCAGGTACCTTCGGAGGACTGACTGAGACGACGGAAGACCACTGGATGGATGTGTTTCGCAGCGACAAGTTCGGGAGGGAAGGGGACGTCGATGAATTGAAGCGAGCCCTTCTTTGCGCGCGCCTGGCCATGGTCGACCCTGGAGATCAGGCCGCGGCGTGGCAGCTCTGCGAGAAGTTGTCCTCAACGCGCCTTGCCGAGTTTGCCGATATCGACCCGACCAACTGGCCGGCCTGGCTTCGGAACGTCATGGATGAGAGTGCTGAGGGTTCGCTTCTTCGCCCTCGTGACTCATCCTTCTCTCCTGCCATGGCCTGGGATCTCGTGACACTCTTCTGGGCCGAGCGCAGCCAGGACCGAGCCGTATCGCCTCGGAGCCCTCTCCCCGATTCCAAGACGTTGGTCGCGCTGCTCGTGGACAAGCGGTTTGACAAGGACAGCAAAGAATACTTGGAAGAGGGCGCCACAGCAGAGTTGAAGCTTGAGTTGGTTCCCAAGGGACGAGGGTACATCTACCCCAATCCGGAGTGCTTGCTGTTCGTGAAGCAGGATGAGCGTTTCCGTGGTGCTCTGAACTCGGCCCGGGCGAGCGTCCGAGAACTGCTTGGCGGTGAACTTGAAGACCACGACGTCCGTTGGACCCTGACGCGTCACGACGGCCAGCCGCTGTCGGAGCTAACGCAAGAGTCGGTCGGAGGCGCGTTCGCCCTGGGACTGGCCGCGCTCTGGGCACGAAGATCTCCTAACAGAGCCCTAAGGAAGAAGCTACGGGCGTTGGAGTTGAGTAGGGTTGCCGTTACGGCGCAGTTAGCCCAAGAAGCTGGGGCCTGGCGGTTTGCAATGGTGGCGGAACTAAAGGAGAAGCTGCGGGCAGCGGCAGACCAGCCGGACCAGGTAGAGATCGTCTACGTAGCTCAGGGGCAGCCTCGCCTAGCGATCACGAGCCTTCATGTGGTCGAGGTATCGACTCTGGATGAGCTCGTGCAACAGCAGCACAAGCGACCGAAGGACGGGCGTGGACAATTCTGGTCTCGACAGGCCGTTCGGATAGTTGCCTCCTCCCTTCTAGCCATCCTCCTGATCGCTACCCTCGTCGGCGTTGTTTATGGAATCCGTTTGGGACGGGAACAACAGGCAAAGATTGAAATCGATCGCTGGCGACGTAAGTCGCTCGTGTCGATGGTTCCCACCAGATACTCGGATCCCGAAATCGCCAAACTCTTAGTGAAAGAGAGTGACAACCCTTTGGGCCGCGTCCAGTACCTCATTTACCATCGCGAGTATGGCGCGGCACAGCACGAGCTGGAGGAAGCCGCCAAAAAAGGCCTCTCCCACCTCGAGCGCTTCCACGCGCTGGCTGGTGACATTTATTACTTCCAGAACCAGTTTGACGGTGCCGTACCGCACTATGAAAAAGCGGCACGGGTTGGTCCTCATAACTTGAGTGCCCTAACCGACCTTGCCCTCGCACTCCAGCAATCCAAAACAGGCGATGTACCAGCGAAGATCGAGCGGGCGCTACACATGCATCGCGCCATCATCGCGCAACTGGAGTCCGTAACCGAGGATCGTTCGTCGAATGAGTATCGCCAAAAGTGGGCTTGCGCTCATCTCAATCTTGCACGATTGCTCATTGATCGACCACGATACAAGTACCGCAGCGTCCCAGCCGGGTTCAGATCTCTCGATGCATCACTGACGGTATTCACCCCCCATTCCGATGAGGGTCCCTGGACACACGTCTCATGGGCTTACATCTCAAGCATGGTGGGGGTCGCATTCCAAAACAGGCTGGATGGCGACCGAACCAATAATCTTAAGCGCTCGATCAAGTATCTTACCGACGGGCTTAGAGTGTATCAGCGCTACAACAGCGAGACTCACGCGAGTCAGTACAACCTTCGGCATAAGATTGCCTTTAACACCTACATGCTCGGTGTAGCTTTTGCGCAGTTCCGAGAAGGGGATCGAGCAGCAAACGTTGATCACGCCCTCAGGCTGTTTCACCAGGCTGACGAGACGCTCGGAGATCTCGCCCGCGACTATCCTGCCGAGACTGCGAGGACAGAGCGCTGGCGCAGCTTCGCACTGATCGATAAGCGCACAGGGAATCGCGCCGCAAATCTCGATGAAGCCATCGCGAGATTGGAGACGGCTCTGATTGTGTTCGACAATCAAGGCGAAAGTATCGATGCGGCAAAAACTAGGATCGACCTCGGCCGCGCATTGATACGGCGGAACCGTGGTACGAGTCCTGAGGGCATCGAGACGGCAATCGAATACCTGTGGACTGCGGTCGACTCATCCGACGGCAGTAGGCGCATGGATCGTCCCTCCCACTCGGGCAAATTACCTCTTGTTCTCACCAAGAACGAGTTCGAGAATGAGTGGGCGCAGGGCCAGAACGATCTGGGCACTGCGTACAGAGAACGTCTAGTGGGCGATCCCGCTGCCAACTTGAAGGTCTCCGAAGCCTGCTATCGGGGAGCGCTGTCCGTGCGCGCTCGGACGGGACGCGCGGAGCAACTCGTCACTACCCTGAATGGTCTCGGACGCACGATGCTCACGATCGGCGATTATGACGGAGACGCTGCGATCGAGATGGCTATCTCCTTATTCGAAGATGCGCTTAGCCTACTTCCAGAAGGCACGCCTGGTCACCGAGACGTCGGAGGTGATAGATCGCTGCTGCTGCCGGATCGCCATCAATGTAGACTCTCGCGCGCAGAAGCTCCAGAGTATCTGGCGGAGACGTCTGCAAACTTGGGTGACGCGTTGATTGCGCTTACTGCCGGGGACCGGGAGGCCAATCGTAAGCTCGCTATGTCGTATTACAGAATGGCGGAGCGCTACTATGCGGCTACTCCCTACTACTCTCGCGAGTATGCTGCCATCCTCCGGAAGGTTGAGTTATTGACAGGGAAGGAACCGCCGCATGGAGCGCGAGTAAAGGCTGAGCCATCGTCGAGCCCGGTTCAGTAGCACAAGCGGCGAAACGATGAGGCGCTCCGTTGGGTCAGCTATTGGTGGATGGCCCCATCCGGCGCGAGCGTTCCGGATCGATTACCAGGCATCCTCGTCTAGTCCTTCAACTTCGAGCTGTATGACATCCGTGCCTCTCCATGCGCCAAGGTGAGCCTTGGTGAATATACTGGTGCCAACGATCCTCCCCGCACACTTCGCGAATACGACCCCTTCGACTGCATCACCGAAGTGCAGACGAATGGTGGGCATGTCGACCAGGTCCTCCACATCGCTATCGAAGGTCACAACGACTTGGGGGCCCTCGTCTACAATCCTCCAGCGCAGCCGTTGGTCTGGTGTGCTGTTCTCGACAAAGTGTTCCCCTCCGAACGCCTGCCCTTCGAACATGGGCCTGAGTTCCCCGGAAAGCGCCAGAGGCAGTCGGAGCGCAGGGCGAACCTCGTGTTCTCCGACTGCCGAACTCTGTTTGAGGTCATCAGCGAGCTTGCGAAGAGGGGCTTGGAGCAGCAGAATCTGGTCGCTCAACCAAGTCAACAGCCGGCGTTCCTTCTCGATGTAGTCGAGATGGGACAATACATCGACGTCACGGCAACATGCGCCACATGAATCCAGGTGATCTTCGATGGGCGAGCGTTGCGGTTCAGTCGAGCTGCCAGCGCAATACTCGATGGCCTCCTGGTCAGTGAGGTGATCGCCAACCGGACCCGCCGCCATCCGGCGAAGGTCTTCGATACGCCGCAGAAGCTGTTCGGCCGTTAGGTTCTTCATTTGTGTATGCCTTTCATCGCAAGACACTTTAGAATGCTCTTACGAGCCCGGAAGAGGATGACCCGCGCGTGGACATTAGAAGTGTCTAACCGCCCTGCGATCTCGGAGTAATCGAGTTGCTCGTCTAGACGCAGAGTGTACGCGAGTGCTTCTTGCGGCCTAAGCTTGTGCGCACACTCTGCTAGCGCTTTCTCGAGTAAGGGGTCACGCACGTCCGGCGACCGTGACAGCCACTCCAGAAGTTCCTTGGCTGTAAGGTCTACTGGATCGATTTCCGTGCCCGGTCCGCCATGACGCATGAGAAAGCGCGTGAAGCACCTTAGGACATAGCCAAAAAAGCCGTCGGGTTTGTTCCGCGCGGGATTCCACAGGTTGCATACATCCTTGATTGGCCAGATCCAGAGATCCTCGATAAACCGCTCGGCAAGGGGGATCGTCAGATCCTGCCCGGAAGCTCTGGCATAGGACAGGAACTCGAGAACCGTCTGCTCCAACACCCGTTGGTAGCATCGGATCTCGCGCGCTAAATGCTCGGCAACATGTTCAGGAAGCGTGATTTGTTTCTGAGAGACGAGCGCGGCCACCACTTCGCGACGCTGAGCTGTGGTCAAGTCCGTTTGAAAGCGACTTCGCTGATGTCCGAAGAAATCATCAAGCGCGTTCTCCGCCTCCGCCTCGGTGAATGTGATCGCCTTGTCTGTGGTGCGTCGAAGTGCCGTGGAGATCAGCGAGTCCCGCTGCTTCTGTTCTCCCAACCACGCACGGATGCTGGTCAATTGCTCGGGGGTCCAATCCTCGCCGGGTCGTTCGACAATCATGAGGAGGCTAGGCGGCATCTTCGACATCTATCTCTCTCGATCTATGATCGTGCCCTAGTCAGCGAAGCGAGGAAACCGGGTCAGTCATGGAGGCATTAGGAACTCGAAAAGCGGAATTAAGCTCGGGGAAATAGCTCGATCTGCCGTCATCGAGTTGCGGCGATCATCGTTGGCCAGCACGAATGTGTCAAACCTGGAGTCTCGATCGCCTTCGCGATGGCTGCAAGCCAATCGGTCGTGGCGTGCTCCCTCGCCGCCCGATCGCGGGCGTGGGCTGGCCGTGAACTATTCGCGGTCGCGGTCCCGGGTGCGGTAGCCAATACCAGGCGATCGATCTTCACTCGTTCTTCGAAATGCCTTACTTGCTCCTCAAGTTAGCGGGTATCTACTACCTACTCACTACTGTTCGTACTCGGCTTTTTCCTTGGCATTCGCGGCACGTCCTTGGGCACTAGTCCAACCATCTGCGTGTTGCCTGCGATTGCTCCTTTCCGTCGAATGCCAAGTCGAATGCCAAAGAGTCCACGACTCGGTATTGGTCTTGATGGCGTCGCAGAACTCGGAGGTTGCGCGGTCGTGGGAGTCGTATCCGATCGCTCTCCCGGCGGGTCGCGCATTTTCGTTCATGAGCAGCTTTCGCGGTGAGAGGATTTGCTTCTAGAGGCAAACAGTCGAGTGCGCCTTGGCCTTCCGTCTCTCTGTAATAGTCCTGAGGAGGCGCGGGCGTTACATCCTTGGAACCGAATCACGTTCGGTGGGAGGGGTGCCGCCGGGTCGATCTCTTCTGAGAGCGTTTGTCGAGTGGTACCAGACGGCGTGGACGGCCAGCATGCCGCGCCGGCTCGGTCGGGCCGCGGATCAAGCCTTTGGAGGCTGGAGAATCGTTGCAGATCGCCACGATTCCGCTGGCTCGCTATTCTCGCCCGCTTGTTTCGCCTGTCTTCGAGAGTTTGCGCCAATTCACGAAGCGCGCCGAGCAGGTTGTGACCAGCGGGCAGCCCGTCCCATTCACAGACCCGTCACGTAACGAACTCCGCCGAAGGCCAACTGGGGAGTGGAGGGTTGCGATCATGAGCGTCATTTCTTCTCCGGAAGAAGGGCGCCGAACGGCAGGCGAAAAGCCGAGACTTGCTGTCGCGGCACTCGTCGGTTTCGCGTTGCGACAAACCAACGAGATAACGGCCCGAAGGTCGTGCGTTCGCGTCTCGGGATTAGCGGCCTGCCGTGGGGATGTGGGGTCTGTAACGAACTCCGCCCTTGACACCTATCCATTCAAGGGACCCGAGTCAAGGTATTTGCCGTTCGTGCCCCACCCTAGCTAGGAGGCCACTTGTTCAGACCAAACGCTCACAACTCAAAGGTGTCGTCCTCGGTCGTGTCACTCCGGCCGCACCTGAAGACGTGGCTCGTTTTCGTCATGTCGATTTGCTTCGCCGTCGCTTCCTACGGTGACACTTACGTCCCGACTCTCGCCAAGATCAGCCCAACTGGCGGCAGCCTCACAGCGTATGTGAACCAGTCGCTGACCTTCAAGGTTGAATCGAGCGATTCCGGCGGCAATTTGTCGAAGATCGAGTGGTGGGTTGACTCGGCACTTACGAGTACGCAGTCATTCTCCGGAACGGTCTACTACGGTCAGGCGAGCTTTACGAGATCATTCGCGACGTCGGGAGCTCACAACGTCAGTGTCGTGGCCCGAGACACGTCAGGTCACGCCAGCACTTGGGTTGGATGGGCTGTCGCGGTCACGAATCGAACGCCGACGGTCGCGAGAGTGTCTCCAACGACGGCTTCGGTAACCGTTGCAAAGGGCTCCTCCGTTTCGTTTTCGGTGTCGGGATCTGATGCGGACGCCAACCTCCGAGGAGTCGAGTGGTACCTGAATGGGGCGTATCTTGGTCTCACCAGCTTGTCGGGTTCGACTGGCACAGCTTCTCGCACAGAATACTTCGGAGTTCCAGGAACCTACACGGTCGGCGCGCTCGTCCACGACACTGAGTTCAAGTATGCATCGGCGGTTAGTTGGACAGTCAATGTCACCAGCAGCACGCTGACGGGCACGGTGCGGAACAGCAGCACGAACGCGGCGATCTCCGGGGCAACGGTGACCTTCAACGGGGTGAGCACCACGACGAACACGTCGGGCGTCTACACGCTGACGAACGTGGCCTGCGTGTCCTCGACGCTGACGGTGAGCAAGAGCGGGTACCAGACCGCATCGATCGGCTACAGCCTCGCGGCCTGCGGGGGGACGAGCACCAAGGACGTGACGCTCACGCCGAGCAGCAGCACGCTGACGGGCACGGTGCGGAACAGCAGCACGAACGCGGCGATCTCC
>JBBPII010000004.1:103586-105730 GCA_038040385.1 Candidatus Gilichinskyi gelida | reverse complement strand
TGAGCAAGAGCGGGTACCAGACCGCATCGATCGGCTACAGCCTCGCGGCCTGCGGCGGCACCAGCACCAAGGACGTGACGCTCACGCAGGGTAACGGGAACAGAATCGATGGCTTTGCATCCCGCATCGTGAACGGCGTTCACGAAAGTATCCCGGTATTCATAAGGCGAGTGAACGACGACGGGCCCATCGATTCGACCGCTCCCACGTTGATGGGGGTTCATGGTCGAGGCAGTAGTTTCACGGAAATGCTGGGAATCACGAACGCGGTTGCGGTGATGCGTCCCAGCGATCAAGTGCTTGTTTTGGATTGGAGCAGCGCAGGTGCCGAAGAAGGCTGGATTCAGCCTGTTGGCGAGTGGGCGGCGAAGACCCTCTTTGGCTATGGGTTTCGAGGATCGAACCTCAACCTGATTGGGCACAGCTGGGGAAGCTATGTGGCTGACGAACTTGCCGAACTGATGCCCTTCGATTCAACCCCGGGGTCGCCCTACAAAGTGAACAGCATCGTGGCACTCGATCCGGGCGCTGATGATCCTCTCAACGCATCCTACAACGTAAATGTCGTCGGCACGGTCGATTTCGCGCGCGTTTCCAATTGCTCCTGGGCATTTCACACGTCGAGAGATCTAGGAAACGAATACACGCCAACGACGGCGAGCGAGGCGTTCGTTGTTCTCTACGACAACGTGTGGGTCCTGATAGATACCCACAACAAAGTCAAGGGGATGTTCGCGTACATGATTCAGCATCCTGCTGAGGACCCGAGCAAGCATTTCAAGATTGACCGACTGGTGACATGTCAGAGAGGCCCATGGATGCTGAACGGATTCACCTCTGCCGGTTCTCGGCAGACGGGCGGAGGTTATGAAGGCAAGATCAATGTCAATGCCGCCGGACTGCCTTCCTTTGAAGTCGTTCCCTATTTGCTCGACTACGAACCGTTACCAACACTCGGATCGTTCAGCAAGGTGTTCCCGACGGACGGTTCGACCGGTCAGCCAACGAGTTTGACGGCGAGCTGGGGACTGAGCGAGGCCGCCCTTGTCTACGAGTACTGCCTGAGCACTGTGAGTAGCTGTGCAGCCTGGACAAGTGTTGGCGCGGCGACGAATGTGGTGGTGAACGGTTTGGCGACGGGTACTACTTATTTCTGGCAGGTGCGGGCTCGCGTCGGTTCGATCGCTACCGATGCCAACGCGGGGTTATGGTGGACGTTCAAGACGGCAGCACCATTGCCTGACCTGGCCGTCAGTGTCCTTAGTACTCCGCCGGGTGTTATCGCTCCCAGTGCGAGCTTTACAGTGACGGATACGACCGTGAATCAAGGCGGCGGTGTCGCTGGTGCTTCAACGACTCGGTATCGTCTGTCGACGGACAGCACGATTACCACGGCGGACCCTCTGCTCACGGGCACTCGGTCGGTCCCGAGCCTTTCCGCCAGCGGATCTTCCTCCGGGAGTGTCACGGTCACTATTCCTTCGGGTACCGTGCCCGGAAACTACTACGTCGGCGCTTGTGCGGACGACCTCGGCACAGTCACTGAGTCTGCGGAGTCCAATAACTGCCGCGCCTCGGCGACAACCGTCAGCGTGACGAGTCCTATGTCGGAGGCTGATCTGGTCGTGACTGCGCTGACTGTGCCGGCAAGTGGCACCGTGGGTATTTCCCTGGCGGGCATGTCAGTGACCGTGAAGAATCAGGCTGCCATCGCGGCCGGCGCGTATCGGCTCGGGTTCTACTTCTCCACGTCTCCGACGTACAGCACTTCGGCGGTCTACTCAGGGTCATACTGCGGGTTCAGCAACGGCATCGCTGCGGGCGCGTCGCAGACGTGCAGCGGCTCGATCAACGTTCCGGCGTCACTCTCGCCGGGTGGGTACTACGTCATCGCGTATGCCGATGATCAGGCCCAGGTTACGGAGGCGAATGAAGCAAACAACTGGCTCGCTGCGACCACCGGGATGATCACGCTCGCCGCCGCGACGGCGAAGCCGGATCTGCTGGTGACCGCGCTGACGGCGCCGACGAACGGAACTGTGGGCGGTTCCCTAGCGGGCATGTCAGTGACCGTGAAGAATCAGGCTGTCATCGCGGCCGGCGCGTATCGGCTCGGGTTCTACTTCTCCACGTCTCCGACGTAC
>JBBPII010000004.1:0-103486 GCA_038040385.1 Candidatus Gilichinskyi gelida | reverse complement strand
GCATCGCTGCGGGCGCGTCGCAGACGTGCAGCGGCTCGATCAACGTTCCGGCGTCTCTCGGGGCGGGCGGGTACTACCTGATCGCCTATGCCGACGATCAGGCCCAGGTTACGGAGGCGAATGAAGCGAACAACTGGCTCGCTGCGAGCAGCGGGGTGATCTACTTCCGTTGATGGTCGCAGCGACCTGCGAGTCGATTTTGGGCCGGTGCAACGCTTCGACCCTTACCACCTCTTGGAGATTGGTCTTCGATTGTGACTGAGGTGGATACCTCTTCGGAGGATCCATCGCTGCGGCTGACCACGATCTTCGGCCGGTACTTGCCCGAGACGCTAAACGAGCACGACCTGACTGAGAGAGAAGACTCGGCGGATGCTGAGTCAAGCGGCTCTCGCGTTCGCTTCGGCCGTGATCGAGCGCTCTGATGATCCCGACCGATGGCTCATCAGTCCGTCGAACTCACGGAGCCGTGCCCACTTCGACGCTCTTTCATGCGACTACTTGGTGTACCATTCATGTGATTCGAAGCCGAAACCGTGTTCGGCAGCGGCGGAAGCCGCGATTGGTATCGAATCCGCCGCGGAAGCGGCGCGAATCAAAAGATCTGACAGGATCGGGGGCCTTGAATGGTTACTCACACTAGAACTACGGTCACTTCCACCAAAACCAATCCCACCTCTCCGACAGAACTCGCCGAATCCTTCCAGCGTCTCGCCGAGTCCGCCGTTCGTTTGAACAAAGCGTCCGATCACCTTTCAAAGGCGATTGCACCAATCGAGACTGTCCTCAAGAAGTTGAACCTCGGTATTTCGAAGTGGTACGAATTCGCCAAATCTGCCGATCGAGAAGGCGCCTACGAAACCAAGGAAATCGGCTACGCGAAAATCGGCGGGAGGTGGTGCATCGCCCTTGCTGAACGTAGTGGCCACAGCTCTGCGCCAGACAGTGAGGAGTATGCGGCTTGGGCTTTCAGTGATGCGCCGAGGCAGTTGAGAATCCGCGCGGTCAAAGAGATTCCCAAACTCATCGATGCTCTTGTTGCCGAAACAGATAAGGTGACGACCGCGCTCACGGCCGAGACGGAACGGGCGCTTACCGTCCTTGAGACACTCCTCGCGGTCGCCGCAGAGGCGGATAGAGGTGAGCGATGAGTATCGTTATCGCCGTCCTCGCTTTCCTAGTTATCCTGGGCTTCTTGATACTTATCAACACGGCACTTCAGCAGAAACGTAACGTGAGGGCTGGTGCCCGGCTTGGGCCGAGTTCATTTTTCCTTGAAGTGAACGACGGGAAGATGGAAGAATCTCAGTCGCCAAAGGAGTGAGGTATCGGGGGCGGCTCGAAGCCGCCCATCCTCGTTCGAGCTCGAAGAGATCCGCCGCCCGGACTTTCTCCTCCGACAACCGCCGGCACGCCCCAGCGATAGAGATATCGCCGTGCAGTGACGCGCCGTTTGCGAGGGTGAGAGCGGGGAGGTGTTTCACGCCCTCTCGAACGGCGCGAGCGAAGCGGTGATCTCAGTAGTGCAGGAAGGGGGGAAAGCGTTTCAGGGATTCTGAATCGCTCCGCCGGTCGGCGGTGGGAAGGCGGCCGCGCTGCAACTGCTGAACATTCAAGAGCGCGCCGGCGCTGTTCCTGCGCTGCCGCTCCAACGGCGCCTCCAGCATCGTGGCTTCGGTGCCGGGGCCGAAGACATCGCGCAACTCGCCCTTGTCGTTCCCGGAGTCCGAGTGGAAGCCCGTTTCGACGTTCTGCCCGCCGCTCCCTGCGCCGTCGGGCATTCTCGGTGCCGTGGGGATCGTCGGACCGCGTGCCGACCGGCGGCGGACTGATCGGCGTGACCAAGGCCAGATGGGGCAACGCGCTCGCGGCGGAGGTGCGGGTCAACGCTGCTTGCCCCGCGGCTATTTCAACTCCCCACCGAGCCGAGTCGTCGAGGATTACGGGGCGAAGCGCCGTGATCACCGCCCCGCGGCACCTCCCTCGGCGGCAAAGACACGACGCCTCACGAGCGACAGCATGGATTGGCATTCTGACTTACAATCCATGCATGATCCCTAGAGTCCTCACTGCTCGGCTGAAGGAGGCGGCAGCGCAGCTTCCGGTGGTCATCGTCACGGGCCCGCGACAGTCTGGCAAGACCACGTTGTGCCGCGCGGCGTTCCCGGGGAAGAAGTACGTCAATCTCGAGCCGCTCGACACGCGCGACCTCGCGCGCAGCGACCCTCGGGGATTCCTCGCCGAGTACTCGGCGGGTGTCGTTCTCGACGAGATCCAGAACGTGCCGGAGTTGCTCAGCTACATCCAGGCCGACGTCGATGAGGATCCGTCGCCGGGGCGTTTCATTCTCACCGGTTCCCAACAACTCGCCGCCAATCGGGCGATCGGTCAGAGCCTCGCGGGTCGGACGGCGATTCTGCACCTCCTCCCGTTCTCGCTCGACGAACGGCGCCGGAGCAAGGACTGGCGGGAGGACCTCTGGCACGATGTCTTTCGCGGAGGGTACCCCCGCGTTTACGACCGTCATCTCGATCCGGTTCGCTGGTATGCCGACTACATCACGACGTACGTGGAGCGCGACGTCAGACAGGTGAAAGACATCGGCGATCTCCGCGCCTTCAGGACGTTCATCACGCTGGCCGCGGGACGGACGGCGCAGGAGATCAACCTGTCGTCCCTCGGCGGAGACGCCGGCGTCTCTCACAATACCGCGCGGGCGTGGCTCGGCATCCTGGAGGCGAGTTTCATCACCACCCTCGTCCCGGCGTGGCATCGAAACGTGCGAAAACAGATCATCAAGGCGCCGAAGTTACACTTCATCGACACGGGCGTGGCGTGCAGTCTCCTCGGAATCCGGGACCCGGATCAATTGCGCAGTCACCCCCTTCGCGGTGCGTTGTTCGAAAGCTGGGTGGCCGGAGAGATCCTCAAAGCGCTGTTCCATCGAGGGCGGCAGCCGGACCTGAAGCACTATCGGGAGTCGCGCGGAATCGAGATCGACCTCGTTATGCAGCAGGCCGGCACTCTTCATCTCGTGGAGTGCAAATCGGGTGCGACGACGCATCCTTCGTTCTTCGAGCCACTTGCGGCGATGCGGGATCTCATCGGTGCAGAGCCCGCGGTCGCCGCCGCTCTCGTCTACGGCGGCAAGGAGAGCTTCGCACGCCGCACGATTCCGGTCTACTCGTGGAGCGACATCGATCGCCTCTGGGGTCGCATGGTTGGTAGAGCACGCGCGCAAGCCGTCTCTCCTGATTGAAAATGCAACGTGCAGGCTTTCGATGATCGACTGATGGTGGCAGGAGATCGCCACAACTCGAGCCTGCTACCATTCCCCGCGAGATGGAGAGAAGGACTGGTTTCCGCGGCGTCGTGTGGGATGTCGACGGCACGCTCATCGACAGCGAGCCGCTTCACTACGAGGCGCTCGTCGCTGTTTGCGGCCGCTACGATTGCAGCGTGGACGAGGAAGCGAATCGCTCGATGCTCGGCCTCAGTCTGGGCGCCGTCTGGGACGTTCTGACCGCCGCGGGAAGTTCGTTCGCGACCTCACGCGACGGATGGGTGTCCGAGATCATCGACTACTACGTCGACAACGTGGACGGTTCGATGGCCCGTCCGGGAGCGCGCGAGACCGTGGACATGCTCGAGGCGAGTGGTGTGGCCCAGGCCGCCGTCTCAACCGCGGAGCGCAGGATCGTCGTGGCCAACCTGGAGGCCGTGGGCGTCCATGACGCGATGCAGTTCGCGATCGCCCGGGAAGACGTCGTGCTCACGAAGCCCGATCCTGGTCCGTACCTGGCCGCCGCGAGGCGGCTCGCACTTCCGCCGTCGCAGTGCGTCGCCGTCGAGGACACGCCGATCGGCGTCGCCTCGGCGCGCGCGGCAGGGATGTTCGTGGTCGCCTTTCCGAACGCGATGACGAATGAGCTCGACTTCTCGGCTGCCGACCTGCGAGTAGAACACCTCGCCGAGGTGCCGTGGCAACAGCTCGGCTTGACCGGTGAGCGAACCGGTGAGTGAGATGACATCCGCGACTCGCGTAGCGTTCCTCGGCCTCGGCCGGATGGGAAGCGCAATGGCGCGCAATCTCCTCGGCAGGGGGTTCTCTCTCACCGTGTGGAATCGAACCGCTGCAGCCTGCGCGCCGCTCGTCTCCGATGGTGCCCGGACGGCTGCAACGCCCGCCCAGGCTGTGCGCGACGCCGACTTCGTTCTCTATAGCCTTGGAGACGACGCGGCGATCGAGCGGGTGGTGTTCGCTCCCGACGGCGTGGTCGCGGGTGTTCGCACCGGTACGGTCGTTGTGAATCTCAGTACGGTTCATCCGGCGACGAGTCGTCGCGAACGCGCGGCTTACGACGCGAAAGGCGCCGGATTTCTCGACGCGCCGGTCTTCGGCAGCCGCCCGGAAGCGGAGGCCGCCGGTCTCTGGATCATGGTCGGAGGCGAGCGCGAGATCTACGATCGCGCCCGCCCCGTGCTCGCCGCGATCAGCGCTTCGACCCACTACATGGGCGGCACCGGCAAGGGCGCATCCACGGGATTGATCGGCAGTCTCGTGGTCGCGCTGCAACTCCAGGCGCTCAGCGAAGGGCTGATCCTGGCGCAGAAGGCGGGCCTCGACACGCAGTCGGTCCTGGAGATCCTGGCGCTTCCCGATTTCCGATCGCCGATCTTCAGCGGCATGGGCTCCGGAATGGTGAGCCGCGACTTCTCGTGCGTGTTCTCGCTCGACCACCTGCACAAAGACACGAATCAGATTGCGAGACTGGCGGATGATCTGGTGGTCCCGGTGCCCGGTCTCGCCGCGGCGCGCGAAACCATCAAGTCGGCGGTGTGCAACGGGTGGGGCGAGGAGAATGCCTCGGCGGTAGTGAAGGCGCTCGAGCTCCAGGCCAATGTCCGTCTCGGGGACACGGTCCGAGGCGATGGATAGCGTCAGCCGCGCGCGGCGCATGACCGGCATCGCCGTTCACGCCTTCACAGCGCTCGGTACCGTCTGCGCGCTTCTGGCACTCATCGCAATCTCGTCGCACCAGTGGCGCGCGGCGCTGCTGTGGTTGTGCGTCGCGCTGGCGATCGACAGTGTCGACGGCGCGATGGCTCGCGCTGTCGACATCAAACGCGCCGTGCCGAGCTTCGACGGCCGCATGGTCGACTGGGTCGCGGATTACTGCAACTTCGTCTTTCTTCCCGCGTTCTTCGTCTACGAGGCCGGACTCGTTCCGCCGTCGTTGCGGGTGGTCGCGCCCGCGGTGATGCTCCTCGTCGCCGCCTATCACTTCGGGAATCTGAACGGATTGACCGACGACCTCCACTTCCGCGGCTTCCCTGCGTTCTGGAACCTGGTCGTCTTCTACCTCGTCATCCTGCGGCTTTCTCCAGCCGCGAATGCAGCGATCATCGGTTTCTTCGCCGTGATGCACTTCGTGCCCATCCTGGTCGTCTATCCGGCGCGTACCCCCGTGCTGCCGCGACTGACGAAGTTCCTCACGGTGGTCTGGCTCGCGGTGTCGGCGGCGCTGATCTGGACCGTGGCCGATCCACCGCCGGCGCTCGTTCTCGCCGCCGTTGCGTTGTTCGCATACATGGCCGTCCTCAGCGTGGTCGTCACGGTTTCCCGCAATCGGCAAACAGGCAGGACGTAGGGCAGTCGCCTCATCGGTCACTCCAAAATAGAAACAAATCGGCTTTTCAGGAGTAACTAAGAGGAACGCCATCCCTTCACGGGCGATCGCAGGCGGCAGCCCGAGCGGATGACGGTCCGATGAGGTGAGTGTCACATGACCACGCACGAGCAGAAGGTTGCCGTCCTCGGAGCGGGCTTCGCCGGACTCGGTGTCGCCGCGGCGTTGCGCCGCCACGGCATCGCCTACGACCAGTTCGAAGCGAACGACGACGTCGGCGGCAGTTGGTATCGCGGCGCGTACGCCTCGGTGCACATGATCACCTCGAAGAAGAACACCGCCTATGCCGGCTTTCCGATGCCGGAGGAGTATCCGCACTTCCCGAGCCGCCAGCAGGTTCTCGAGTATCTCCGCACATTTGCCGATCTCCACTCGCTCCGCGACGCGATCGCATTCCGCACGCGCGTGACGCGCGTCGCGCCCGCGTCCGGCGGCGCCTGGGACGTCTCTCTGGAGAGTGGAGAGATGCGCCGCTACAGCGCGGTGGTCATCGCCAATGGGCAGCACTGGTCGCCGCGGTCGCCGGCGTACGACGGCGAGTTCACAGGAGAGGTCCTTCACTCCGGCAGCTATCGCGACCACGGCATTTTCGAAGGGAAGCGAGTGCTCGTCGTGGGTGGCGGGAACTCCGCGGCCGACATCGCCGTGGAAGCGTCTCGCGTCGGAAGTGCGACGCACCTGTCGATGCGTCGTGGAACGTGGTTTCTTCCGAAGACGCTGTTCGGCCGGCCGACGGTCGAGCTGCTCCGGCCCTGGATTCCGATGCTGCTGCTCCGCCTGGTCATGAAGCTGTTCCTGCGAGTGACACAGGGCAGCTACGCGAGCTACGGCCTTCAGCAGCCGACGGACCGGCTCTTCGATCGCGATCCGACGATCAACGATCAGCTGCTGTACTGGCTGCGGCACGGACGCATCGTGGCGCATCCGGCGATCCGCAGAGTCGACGGCCGCGTGGTGGAGTTCGTCGATGGAAGCAGAGAGGAGTTTGACGTGCTCTGCTTCGCGACCGGCTTCACGCCGTCGTTTCCGTTCCTCGCGGACGGCGTCATCTCGTGGCGTGGAGAGACCCCAAGGCTCGTTGCGGGCATGTTCGTGCCGGGTTTTCGCAACCTGTATGTATTCGGCATCGGCAAGCTGCGGCCGGTCCCGCGCTACGGCGTCGGCCCGCCGATCACCGCAGGCGCCGAGCTCCTGGCGGCATGCATCCGAGCGCAACGCGCAATCCGCTGCGATCTGGGAGAGTTGTTTCGCAAAGCGGGAGGGTCGCCCGATCGCGAGACCCTGCTCGATCCAGCGCTGGTGATGCGGCTGATCGCAATCTGCACGCGGATCGTTCCGTGGCTTCCGAGGATCGAGCGCCTCTTCGACCGCCGCCCGGATCCGCTACCCGCCGCTCCCAAGCTCGCCGACGGTTGAGAACGAGGGAATCGAAGAGAGGAAAGAGAGATGACTGCGACCTATGCGGAAATGCAGAGCCTCGTACCGGCGCTCCAGCCGCGATTCTCGTATGGCCGCGGACTGCGGCTCATCCGCGAAGACGGCATCGAGTTCCTGGATGCGGTCTCCGGCACATTCAACCTTCCGCTCGGCTACGACGACCCGCGCGTCGTCGAGGCGGTGATCGATCAATTGCGCAGGTGCGCACATGTGAGCTCGTCGTACTCGGCTCCGTACGCCCAGGCCGTGCTCGACGCGCTGCTCGAGCTGGCCCCCGACAACCTCGGGAGCGGCTGGATGCGAGACATCACCGGTTCCACGGCGAACGAGTGCGCGATCAAGATCGCCCAGAAGAGCACGGGCAAGAGCGACGTGCTGAGCCTCCATCTCTCGCATCACGGCCAGACTGTGTTCACCACCGCGATCTCCGGCAACGCGTTTCGGCGAAGTGCGTTCCCCGCGACCCGCAGCGCGATGTCGATCAAGGTGCCTGCGCCCTACTGTTACCGCTGCCCTCTGCAGTCCAGCTATCCGGGATGCGGTTTCGCCTGCGTCGAGTCGATCGCGGACACGCTCGAATACGCGGGCAACGGTTCGGTGGCATGCATGATCATCGAGCCCGTTCTCGGAAACGGCGGCAACATCGTTCCTCCTGCGGGTTACTTCGATGCGCTGTCGCAGTTCTGCCGCGAGCGCGACATTCTGCTCATCGCCGACGAGGTCCAGACCGGCATCGGACGAACGGGCTCGATGTTCGCGTGCGAGACATTCGACATTCGCCCCAACCTGATGACACTCGCCAAGGGACTCGGCGGAATCGGCATTCCGGTGGCGGCCGTGTTGATGGAAGAACGCCTCGACGTGCTGGAGAAGTACGATCACTCGTTCACGTCCGGAGGGAACATGCTCGCCATCGCCGCCGCGCGCGCGACGATCGGTGTGGTCGGCGACCCGCTGTTCCTGGCGAATGTGCGCCGGAACGGCCTCGCTCTCGAATCGCTCCTTCGTTCGCTCCCGGAGCAGTTCCGCTGCATCGGCGATGTCCGCGGCGTCGGTCTCATGTGGGGGCTGGAGATCGTCGGCGAGAACAACGCGCCGGCGCCGGAGCTGGCGGCGCGAATCATCAGCATCGCCGAGTCGCGGCATCATCTGATCCTGCGCGGTTCGCGTTACGGCTTCGGCAACGTCGTCAAAGTTCGGCCTGCGCTGATCGCGACGCCCGATGATCTGGAGGAACTGGTGGCTCGACTCGCGCTCGCGATCCGCGACGCCGAGAACGAGAAGGCTGCCGCATGATGCGCGGTCTGGTCTTTCGCGGATCGTGGAACGTCGCCGTCGAAAGCGTCCCCGAACCCGATGCACCGAAGGGTACGGATGTTCTGGTGCGTGTTCACGCCACCGGCATCTGCGGTACCGACATCGGCATCGTTTCCGGCGCGTACGCCGCCAGAGAACCGGTGATCCTGGGCCACGAGTCGGCAGGGGAAGTGGTCGCCGTCGGTGAAGACGTTCGCGATCTCACGCCCGGCGATCGAGTGGTCATCGATCCCACCTACTACTGTGGCTTCTGCCTCATGTGCCGCACCGATCGGCAGAATCACTGTGAGCGGAAAGTCGATACCGAGACGGGCGTGAGTCGGGACGGAACGTTCGCGGCGTACTACACGACCGAAGAGCGTTTTCTGCATCGTTTCGGGAGCGATCTGAGCTACGAGGAGGCGGCGCTCACCGAACCGCTGAGCTGCGTGCTGACAGGCGTGGCGCAGTTGCGCCTGCGACACGACCTGCGCACGATCGTGATCGGCGCCGGACCGATCGGAATTCTCTATGCTCACGGGCTCTCTCTCTCCGGAATCGACGGTGTCCTGGTGGAAGTCGCGGATCGGCGGCTCGCGCTTGCGCAGGACGCAATGCCCGCGCGATGGCGGACCGAGCGCACGCTGGCGGGAGCTTTGAAGGCCATGCGGCCCTGCACGGGAGAAGCCGATCTCATCGTCGACACGACCGGCGCGGTGACCGAGGATTGTGCGGCCGTGCTGGCGCGACGCGGACAGCTCCTTTCCGTCGGCCTGCGCGCCGGAACGGCGAGGATCGACATGCTGCACGTCGCCGATCGCAGTCTGACGATCCTCGGCTCGATCGACTCCCTGGGGACGTTCTCGTCCGCGTTGCGACTCATCGAGCGCCGCGCGCTGCCCGCCAATCGGATCATCACCGATCAGATGGAGCTCGAGCACTACGCGGAGGCTTTCCGCGGAGTCGGATGCGACATCGCGGCACGGCGCCGGAACAACGATGCGCGCTCGCTGAAGACGATCCTTCGTCCTGCGTGAGCGAGTCGTCGCCCGATGGGCCGACTCGATGATCGCGTTGAGCCTCCCAAGCGCCGTGGTACGACGCGCTGCGCTTTCCTCCGACGAACCAACTTCGCGTACGGCGGCGCCCACTCGAGCACGCGGTCCCATTTCGTCTGCCAGTCGTGCTCGTCCGCCCACCCAGCCCAGAACGCCTCGCGATCCTTTGCTGCGGTCGCCCAGATGGCAGGATCATTGATGTTGGCGTTCTTGCGGAAGGCGTCGTTGGCGAAGATTCGCGATTCTAGTGTCCTATGAAAAAAGTGCTGATCATGGTTGCCCTGCTGGCCGCGGCGGTTTATGTTGCGTCGTGGTTTTGGGCCGGGGACGAGGTCGCCGCCACGGCCGCACGGCCGTGGCCGGACGGCCTGGGAACGCTCGCCGCGGTCCCCGATCGGTATCCGCCGCAGCACGAGAATGAAGCCGCACGGAAGCTGATGAAGCTCGCTGGCTCTGTCGCCGAAAACGACGCCGTCACGACTTACGTGCGACAGGAGATCGCGCGCGGCGAGCTCACCATCGCCGAGCCGCCGGCGATCGCGGACGTCTCCGCGATCCGCGACCTGCTGCTGCGCGAGCCGATCGTGTGGGAGCGCGACCTCTCGCAACAGCACGGCGGTCTTCTGGGGACGGTCGCCATGCATCGGACGCTGCTGCGCGCCCTGGTCGCCAGCGCCCTCGGGCGCGCACGCCAGCACGACGTGGCCGCGTGGGATGACCTACACGCGGCGTGGAACCTGACGAAGGCGCTCCACGGGCATCCACATCTCATCCTGCGGGTTATCGCGATGTCGATGACGCGCGCCATCAACGCCGTCGCGTGGAAGATGCCGCTTCCGGTGCCGGCGTGGTTCGACGAGGTGCAGGACCGCGACCTGGTGCGGCCGTTGTTCGAGACGCTGCAGTTCGAGAATTGGCGGAAGTGGAGGCACCAGGCGTTCGCCCTGAAGCCGTTCGCCGAGAGGATCGAACGCGAGCGCACCCTCACGGGTGAGCTCGCGCGGGTGACCGAGTGCGAATTCAACCGTGTGACCGAGACAGGTGATCGCTCGGATCCTATCGGTAGGCTCGACATCGGGTGGCAACGTGCCTTCCGCTACCGCGTCGAGCGCGAGGCGACCGCGAACGCACTGCGCGCACGTGCCGGGCAGGTGATCGAAGAGCGCTCGCACTGCAGCGATGGCGGGTGGAGCTTCGACGGAAAGACGCTCCGGTTCGCGAAGCCGATCGCGTTGCCCGAGCGGCGCGATACGTCGATGCCGCTGACGCTACACGTTCGCGAATGACGCCGCGATCGACTTGAACACGGCCAGCCCGTCGGCGTTGCCGTGGATCGGCTCGGCGCAGCGCTCGGGATGCGGCATCGGGCCGAGGACGTTGCGCGCGGCGTTGCAGATCCCGGCGATGTTGCGCGCCGAGCCGTTCGGGTTCTCATCGGCGGTCAGGCGGCCTTCCTCGTCGCAGTAGCGGAAGATCACCTGCCGGTTTCGCTCGAGAGAGTCGCGTCGTCGGCGAAGTAGTTCCCCTCGCCGTGCGCGATCGGCGCGCGCAGCACCTGTCCCGCTTCGAGCAGCGACGTGAACGGCGTGTCGGTTTCCGCCGCATCCTTCGGCGTGCCGAAGAGCCGCGAGACGCTGCTGCGGGAGGTGCGTGAGCAGTCTGCGCGGTGAGATCGGGTCTGCCGGTAGCGACCTCCCGCAGCAACGAGCCGCGTACTCAATACGTACTTCCAATGAACTATTCGAGCGTTTTGAGAAGTTGTAGGGCCTAGCGTTTGCAGTAACTTACAGAATCTAAAGGGGTCGTCGAAGTACGAATCCCGTCGCCCGCTCCAGAGAAACTCCTGTGGCAACTGATACTTGCCAAACCTGCCGTAAGTAAACCCTGCACACGTTCGTGTGGCGAGGTGTCCACTCGGGTGTCCATCGTGACGCAAGTCAGACCGCGCAGGTTTGCAGGACACGCCGCATCATCTTCAATACCTCGCGATATCTCGCGCCTCAGCACGTTGGACAGCACACTTCTGGTACGGCCACGAGCGGAGATGTTCTGAGAATGCGGTAGTGTCCGAGTGCCTCGGACAGCGGCCGCGGGCCGTCCGCAACATCCGGCTGGTCGTGTCCCGCCGCGCCAGACATCACCTGGAACGACGCATCGGCGATGTCGGTTCGTGAGAACGTTCGTCCGCCCGCCTGGCGAGGACGCAGTGCTTCGACCCTCGGCATCATCTCCACGCACAACACGCTCAGTGGCGCATCCTGCGGCAATCCGAGCTCGGCCAGCATCGGCGCAATCTCGTCCTGGCGCCAGCGCATCGCGCCGTGCGCGGGCGCATCTCGATTCTCGAAGGCACCTGAGAGATAAAGCGCTCCGGCGACGTCGATGGCGCGTCCACGCACCCGAGGGATGAGCTCCAGGGCTCGATCGTCGAGCAGAACGTTTCTCCATGCCTTGCCGTCGGCTTGCTGCACCTGCGCATACAGCAGCGCCCAGATCTCGGTGCGCGGCGGGTCGGAGGTGATGTTGCTCCCTCCGAGCACGGCCTGGGCATAGGGCGCCTCGACCACCAGCTCCTTTTCGTTGCGATTGCATGTGCAGTAGAGCGTCGGAGCGGGATGCTGCACGCCTGTCGCGCGAAGTACGCGTCCGTAGCGCCCCTGCGCCGTGCACCAGATGCCCGCATGCCCGACGCGCAGCTCATATGTGAAGAAGCCGAACATCTCCGGGCTGTCCTCGCTGAGTCCCGGCGGAAGCGGCACCAGGAAATGGCGGTCGCTGTTGCCGGCCTGCTTCAGCGGCACCATCGCATCGAGTCCCGCCTGATCGTCGGGCTGGTCGGTCGTGACGAGGCGGATGGGCTCGGGATCGATGGGCAGCGGCGTCTCTTCCGGCGGCACGTAGGTCTCGGCACGGTTATCGGAGAGCAGCGGATCGGGCGCATAGGCGAGGAAGCGGATGAAGTAGGCGTCGTTCGGATCATGAACGGGGCCATCCAACTCGAGCCAGAGATAACGCCGGCGCGGCGTGGTCTCGGAGTAGGTTTCGTTGTGCTCGTACTTCGACAGTGCAATGCCAGCCGACGCAATCCGCGGAACCTGGATGGGCGGTGTCGTCACCGGTAGCGACAGCGTCAGCACTTCGGTCCGAGGCGCGACAGGAGCCGTGCGAAAGCGCGGTTCGATGCGATATTCGAGCTCGATGATGTCCGGAAACCGCGTCTGCGCCGGGTTCGCCGCCTGCGTCAGCTCGGACTTCGGCTCGACGGCGTCGAGATAGACGAGCGTGGTGTGGTCGCGCTTCGGCTTGTGCAGCGCCTGCATCGACGCGAATGGCACCACCTCCCAGTCGCCGATGGGCCGCCCGCCGTTATCGTCCACTTCCGCATCGCCGCGGAATCGCCGGCTGCGGAAGATCTCGAAGCTCACGTACCTCAGCGCGTCCCACGTCCAATCGCGATCGATCGTGAGAGTCAGCGCCACCACCCAGTGGTTGACCAGGTCTTCCTTCGCGGCGAAGGTGAGCGAAGAGTTGTCCGGCGACAGCGTGTGGCGGATGCGCCGTGAACAGCCGAACACCACCCGCTCGCCCTTCCTGCCGACCAGGGTCATCCCTTTGTGTTCCACGCCAATCGACTGCGCCAGGCGTTCGATGAGGCCTGGCGTGTCACCGGTGGTACGCTCGAACAGCAGCGTCCTGAGCTCGCCGTCGAAGATCAGCGGTGGATCCGGACGGAGGTAGATGCCGCGAATCTTCTTGGCGGCGGTCGCCTCGGCGAAGAGGTCCTGCTCGTCCTCCGATTCGCGGCGCACGCTGATCTGAATCGCTTTTCCGATGTGCGCGCCGGTGGCGAAGTAGGCCGGGTCAGGGACGGCGACCGCGCGCACCGTGAGGCGAACGTCACGCGCGCGCGGCAGCGGCAGCTCGTCGAGACCATCGATCTCGGCCTGAGTCAGCGCCAGATCGCCGAGGTCGTTCGGATCACCGAAGCGAAGGATGGGCGCCTCGCGGAAGTCGAGCGGAATCACCCGCGCCGCGTCGAAGTCCGCCGGAAAGTCGCGGTGCGTCGTGTAGAGATGCGCGTACGCGTCCTTGCCGGACAGCGAAAGCAGATTGTCCATCCGAAGGGCCCGCACCTCGACATCGATGCGCACCCGCGTCACGTCGGGATCGGCGATCCCGAAGCTCTCCCGCCCCACGGCTGCAACCGACGCCGCCCTCAGCAGCGGAACGGGATCGGCGTATTTCCCGGTGAAGACGACGCTCGGGTAGCCAAGAAGCGGACGCCTCACCTCGATCTCGTCGGCGGGATAGAACGCATCGAGCGGAGCGTCGGGAAACTTCTGTAGACCGGGAATGCGGACGGGCTCGGGGACGACGTGGCGTTTGAACGGCACGATGGCAATCGGCGCAGGCGATTCGTTGATCGGCTCTTCCGCGACGGGCGGGCCGCCGCCGGTCGGATCCATCAGGCGGACACGGAGATCGTAGGTGCGCCCGTACCGCAACGGAATGGCGTCGAGACCGACAGACGTGTACATCCTGCCGAGATCGGCGCGTTGCCCGTCCGCGTTTTCGGTCCTGAAGATCTCGGCCGCGTCCTCGTCCGGCAGGACCATCGACCGGCCGTTCCAGTGGGCCATGTACGCGGGCAGCCAGAACTGCCCGGTAGCCTGATTGCCGTCGAGCTGCTGGGGGTGCACTTCCACGCCGAGCTCGCCGAGGAAGGGCCGATTCGACGGGTCTCCCAGCGCAAAGTCTCCCAGGACCAGCGGCGCGCGGCTGCGGACGTGCACCAGGCTTTTCCAATCCGCGTCTCGGTGCCGCCGCGCATCGATGCGATAGGAGAACACACCCATCGGCGCGTCGAGGCGCTGCGGCTTTCCGAGTTTCATCGGCACCGTGGGGTCTTCCTTCAGTTGCCGGTTCTGCCAGATGAGGATCTGCTCGTCGTCCCATCCGAGCCGAATGCCGACGTCGGAGAGCGGCGAAAACCCGTCGGCATCCTCGGCGAGCAGGTGCTGACTGACGGGCTGCGTCGCGTGCACGATCTTCGCGAAGCCATCGTCATAGTCCGCGGCCTCGATGTAGACGGCGTCGTAGTTCCCTGGTGTTGGAGGCGGCCCGGGTACGCCCGGGTCATCGAAGAGCACTGGAAACTGCACGGCAGCAAACAGCGGCCGCTCGGTCCCTTGCACCAGTCGTGGAATGCGCGCGGCATAGCGCGCCAGGAACGTGTAGTCGGCCGCGGTTTGCACCGCGTAGTCGCTGTCGGCCGCGAGGTCTACGAACAGGAACCCACCCTTCTCGAAGAGGGCGCCTTCGACCTCGAACGACGCTTCGCGAATCAGGCCGAGGCGCCGCGCCAGTTGGTGGTGGCGGAGACAGTAGGCGTACACTTGGCCCCAGCTCACCGTGTCGGGCGTGGTGCGGAACGTCGGGTTGGGCTCCGTAGCGTCCCGGATCGCACAGTGATAGCTGTCGTCCGTCACGGCGTCGCGCGTGCGCGGGCCGCTGAAGAGAAATGACTGCCGATAGCTGCGCGGCAAATACTTCTTGATGAAGATCTCGGGCTTCGCTTCGTCGGCCAGGCGGGGCGGGTCTTCCGTAATGCGGAAGCGGCCCGGCCCGGGTGCGGTCAACTCTTCGAAAAGACCCCGCGCATCGGGAGCCACGCCGCTGGCCGCGGGCAACAGTTTGCTGAAATCGATCGAACCGCTGGCAGGAAACCGGTCCAATCCATCAAGGGCGACGGCTCGCAACTGCAGGTCCGCGTCGGCGAACGCCGCCGCCGCGTCACCGGGGTTCGGCATGTTCGCGATGGCCGGCTGCAGCGGGTTGCCCGTCCAGGCCGTGCTCAGACGAGGGACGATCAGAACGCGCAGGTGCAGGTTCGTGCCGTCGAAGCGCTGGGGGAACGTGAGGAGGCTGAAACGGGAGTCCATGATGGTCAGATCCGGAAGGTCATGCGATCTGCCGGCTTTCCTGCCAGCTCTCGGAGAAACTGATGTTGATGACCAGGAAGATGCTGATGTCGATGCCGAAGGTGACCTGCGCGATGATGTCCGTGCGCCCGTCTCCCGCCGTCAGGCGCTTCACGCTTCCCTTCGCTTCAATGGTGATCGTGATCGACACGATCCCCCCGAGCAATTCGGCGTGCCCGCGAAACAACAGGAAGCCGGAGACCGTGATCTGGGTGGCGTCGAGGTCGATCTCGACGCCCACCATGTAGAGCAACGACACGTTGCCCACCACCGGCAGCCCCACGATGATCTCGGCGCCGAAGCCGAATCGCATCTTCAGCGACGGACCGGTCTTGATGTCGGCCGCGGTCCGCAGATCGACGGAGCCGGTGGCGTAGACGGTCGCGGCCGCGATGCTGAAGCACATCACCGACAGACGGCCGCCGAACTCGAAGAAGGCGCCGGAGGAAGGGACGAGCTGATTCGGATCGCCGGTGAGCTTGAGCGCCTCGTTGAAGTACGCGCCGATCGCCAGATGCGCTTCGAGCTTGAAGGGGTTGGTGGGATTGTCGTACAGCGCGCCCGGCGGAAACTTGACCACCGGGATTTCCTTCCGCGCATGAAAGGCATAGTTCCAACTGTCGGCCGAGTTGCTCATGGCGATCTCGAGACCCTTCTGGAACGCCGCCTTGTAGTCACCTCCCTGTAGCTGCAGGAGGATCTGCAGGATGTCGATGACCGGTTGGAGCGACTTGCTGAACTCGAGCTGCGGCTCGACAAAGGCCGGGGCCCGACCCTTCTCCGCATCGAAGCGCCCTTTGATCGTCATCAGACGCGTCAGCGGCCCGAGGTCCACGACCATCTGAATGTTTTCGAGCTTCGAGAGCCACGACTTCGCGACGTCGGGCGTCGAGGAGTCGAATCCGAACCGCAGCCGGCCCCGGTCGGCAGCGGCCGGACTCTTCGCATACTCGATGTAGATCTTCAGGAACTTCTCGTTGATCAGGAAGAGCGGGCCTCGTGGCAGCTCCTGCTCGAACACGCGGGCAGGGTTGGCCTCGTCGATCAGCCGATACCCGTCGGCGAGGATCTGCGTTTTGAACGCGCCCAGCACGAGCGGCACCGCATCCTGCACGTGCGGAAACACGCTGGCCGACTTGACGATGCGATAGGCATCGGCGAAGTCGGGCGGCGCACCGAACAGCTCTTTGACGCCGGGCTTGAAGCTCGGAAGGCGGAAGAGCGCCTTTTGCGTGCCGGTCGATTGCAGAAACCCGTAGTTGCGCGTTTGCGGACCGGGCGGCTGCACGAGATCGATCGGATTCGCGAGCCGCATCCGATCGTCGGCGGTGGAATCGGTCGTCCCCGTTTTCGGATCGAGCAGCCGGCCGCGCCGAATCAGCGGCACCGTGACCTGCGGGTCGAGCGGGATCACCTCGCCACTGCCCTGCACGTGCTGGACGACGCTCCATGAACCGTCTTTGGGCAGCACCACCGACCCGCGCGCGGCGCTGACGAAGATCGGCGTGACTCCGTCTTTGGACATGTTGACGTCGGCGCGGCTGATGCGCATCAACTGGCCGCTCGAAGCGACGTCGATCACGCAGTCCACCGGCCCGCCGATGGCGCCGAACTGCGACGCGAGTAGTTGCTCGAGGAACCGAGGCGCGATCGGCTCCCCTCGAGGCGCGAGCTGCACGTATCCCAACATTCCCTTGGTCGGCACGCGTCCATTCGTACCGCCGCTCTTCACGCCCTCGATCTCGATGTCCGCATCGAAGTAGACGGGCTGCAGTTCGATGCCCTTGTTTCGGAATGCGGGAGGCGTCGACGGCCCGACGGGTTGCAGAGCGCCGAGCTCGTCGAGGTACTTCTCGCCGTCCGCCTTCGCCCACACCGCCGTGAAGAGCGGGATGTCGTTGGTCTCGCGGATATTGCGCACGTTGAAGGCGCCGCGAATCAGTCCCGGGTGGAACTCGTACGGATTCGGCTGGTCCACCTTGACCTGAAACGGATCGTAGGCCTTCCAGCGGAAGTCGTAGACGCCGTCCGATTCCGGCTGCCAGCCGGTGTCCCACCGGAACACGTTGGCGCTGCTCATGCGGAACATGGTGATCGTCCGCACCACGCGGATTCCGAGCGGGTAGACCAGGCTTCGAACCTGGATGACCTCGAGCGCCGTGCGGCCGACGAAGACGTCGAAGCGCGCCTGACTGGTCTCCGCGATCGCGGCGTACGGAGCCTGCCAATGGCTGAACATGCTCGCGCCGTATCCGGAGAAGTCGATCCGCTCGAGCGGCACACCTCGCTTCTTGTCGGCGGGAGGAGCGTCGTAGAAAAACTCCTTGTTGAAGATCCTGCCGACGCTGGAACCGAGCGTGCCCGCTCCGGTCAGTGTTCCGTCCGGCAACTGCACGTTGTCCATCTGCAGCGTGCTGCCCTGGAACGTTCCTCCGTCGTCCGGATGCTTTGGCGCATCGACTCGGAGCTGTAATCCGCCGGTCAGGCCTTCGTCGTACTCCGGGCGGTTGAACGCCACTTTTGCAGCCGGAAGAGCGGCGATGAACTGGTTGCGGCGGCTGAACTCCGCGAACGCACGAAGCCCGAACGGCAAGGTGAAGAGCGCTCCGGTGAAGCCGTCGGCGCGCGTATCGAAGTCGCGGACGAGGAATTCCGTGACCGGAATCGGGGCGATCGGCACCAGCTCCACGCTGTCGGTGAGCAGTCGCGTGGGACCGCCATCGCTGGGATATAGGTTGTACCAGTGCGGCGGATCGCCGGCGATCAGTGGCACCTTCGGATTGGGAAGATTGATGAGTGGTTCCCAACTGATCTGCGGCACCGTAAACGCCCGCACGTAGCGGCTCTCGGCGGACAGATCGAGATCGCGCACTTGCAGAGGGAAGGGCGCCGCCTGCGACTTGGATTCGCCTTTCGGGCCGTAGATCCGGTAAAACACGAAGTCATCGCTGCTCAGCTCGCGGGCATTGAACCAGGCAAAGCTGACGCCCATCTGGTCCGCGTTGCTGGAGACGTCGAGCAGTGAAAACTGCTCCTGTCCGAAGCGCTGAAAGACGTGATTCCATACCGCCTCGTCCGATTGACGTGCAAAGAAGGAGGCGCGCACCTGCGCCTCGTCCTGCGGCGGCGCGGCATTCGGCAGGGCGACCGCCTCCGCGAGCCGCAACTGCTGCGCGGCGCTGGTCCACGCCCGGAAGGTCTCCTCCTGCGTGCCGAGCGGGGCGAACGCGAATTGCGTCCGTGCGGCGTCGGGATCCTCGTCTTCGCCGGCCTTCGTCCAGGTGACCGATCCGACCAGCAGTTGACTGACCTGCCGCGAGAGGAGCTCGCCGCGCCCGCGACGCCTGAACAGACCGACGTTGGCGGCGTAAGGATCCGGCAGCGTGGGTAGCAGGCCATACATGCCCATCCCCAGCATGAGCGTGCCGTTCTCGACGATCTCCTCGTCTCGAAGCTTCGCGAAGAGCAGCAGACTGTTGACCGGCGTGATGGTGAAGAGCGCGTTGCGAATGGCCAGTGACAGCGGTCGTCCGCGCTCGACCGGCCATCGGACGTGGGGGTCGAGCGCATCGACGAGAATGTTGTCGTCGTAGACCGATACGTGTTGCGCCTGATCGGTGTAAGCGAGCACCAGGAGCGATCGCAGCGTCCGAACCGAGAGCGGCGTGCCCTTCACGTCGACCGGACGATCGATTCGCGCTTCGACGTCAGTCTCGGCGATCGCTACCTCCGTGCCCGCGGCGGCTGAGGCGTAGATCGCACGGAATTTGTCGGTGAACGCGAGCGCGAGCTCCGACCGGAAGTGCGAGTCCGCGTCCTTCCAGAGGCGGAAGGTCTGTCGCGCGTACCGCGCGGATGCCGCCGCGTCGATGATGAGAATCAGCCCCGGTGCGAGCGTCACCCATGGTGAGGGAAGGTCAACGGGACCTTCGCGCAGGCCGCGCCATGTCAGCGTCAGGCCTTCGGCGGTTTGCACGCCGAGCGCTCCGATGCCGGACGCCTCGGTCGGATGCGTGACGTCGATGGTGGCTGCCGGCAGCAGCCACCCGCCGCGACGAACGGCCGCGGTGCCCGCGATCACCGCAAAGGGTGATGCCGTCTCGCCGATCGCAACGTCGCGCTCCGATACAGTCATGGGAATGACGACGGCGTGCAGAAGCGGCTCGAAGAATGGCGTGCTGCCGCGATGCCAGTCGAATTCCAGGCGCTGGTCGTAGAGCGTCCACGCCGCGCGCGTGACCTTGGTCATGGTCGCGCGCCCACTGGCCAGAACAAACGAACACTCTGAGGGCAAGTCCGCCACCGCGTTCGCCGCATCGCCGCCCGCCTCCCCTCCAGCCGATGCCACCGCATCAGGGGCGGCCAGCTCGAGGCGCACGATGCACTTGCCGTTTGCGGGGATCGTCAACTTCTGGCCGACGATGGTCGGTGGAGGTGTGAATGTCAGGGTGCCACCGGTGATGCGGAGCCCGATATACGTCCCCGCCGGCGCCGCGGGTGTGAAGAGGTTGGAGCGGACCCAGATGCTGCTTCCCGCAATGCTGTACCTCTGGCTGAACAGGCCGATGAACTGATCAATCGCGATCGCATCGTTCAGGCCCCCGCGGTGCTCGCGCAGGTCGAAAAGGAACGCCGGTTGCGGATCGCCGGCCAGATACACCGGCACGAGACGAATCACGCTGAAAAAGTCGAACCAGAACTGCCGCCCGTCCAGGCTGGTAAAAGGACCCGTAGTTCGCGCGATGGCCGCCCCTCGAGCCCACGAAGGCGTCGTGAAGTCGATCGCTGTGCCAGCGAGCGGCGCGTCGCGACGGAAGACTCTGAACTGCGCACGTCCGGACTGTCCGGCATCGGCCAGCGCCGCCAAACGAATACGGCGCTCATCATCGAGCTCGTCGGCCCCGTACCAAGTAGCGCGCTCGACCGACAGCGCCTGCTTCGTGAGTCCGAAGGCGTCGTCAATGCGGGAACGAGCGATCAGGCTTTCCGTGCGAGCAAGCTCCTCGCGCTCGGTTTTCGTGTGAGGCCGAATGCCTGCGGAAAGATTGACAAGCGACGAGTACAGGTCCGCGGCGCGCATGAGCCATCCTCATCTGAATCTATGACCGAAGGATAGAAGAATAAGAGGAAGGGGAGGAAAAAGCGAGAAAGTTCCTTTTCAGGATTTCTGGTTGAGTGCTCCAAGCTCGTAAGCGAACAATTCCGACCTGCTCACCCTCTTGCCCAGGGCGCAGCGTTCTTGCAGCGGTGCCGACGATACTCGAGACGGAGGCGCACGGGTGCGCGTCGAGTCGGGCGTAACCGGTCTCGCGCATCTTGCCCATCTTTTAGGTCGCGATCGCAGCGCCGCCGGTGCCTGTTGGCAGTAGCTGATCACGCCCGGGTGTCCATCGTGACGGCTGACGTACGCCGCCGGACGCTTCCGGACACTCGCGGACGGCGTTTCACACTCACGGAGCTGAGAGCCGGAAGCGTCCGGGAGCGTCCAGCATGCTTCCCAAGCTCTTGGTCGCGGGTTCGAATCCCGTCGCCAGCTCCAACCTAAACCTAATTCCTGCAATAGTTTAGGTTTGATCGTTTCGTAGGCGTACTCGACTTCGGGTAGACGTCACCTCCGCTGTGAAACCGCCACTGCCGCAGACACCTTGCCTCACGACCGGCAGCATGGATTGTCATTCTGACTTACAATCCATGCATGATCCCTAGAGTCCTCACGGCTCGGCTGAAGGAGGCGGCAGCGCAGCTTCCGGTGGTGACCCTCACGGGCCCGCGACAGTCTGGCAAGACCACGTTGTGCCGCGCGGCGTTCCCGGGGAAGAAGTACGTCAATCTCGAGCCGCTCGACACGCGCGACCTCGCGCGCAGCGACCCTCGGGGATTCCTCGCCGAGTACTCGGCGGGTGTCGTTCTCGACGAGATCCAGAACGTGCCGGAGTTGCTCAGCTACATCCAGGCCGACGTCGATGAGGATCCGTCGCCGGGGCGTTTCATTCTCACCGGTTCCCAACAACTCGCCGCCAATCGGGCGATCGGTCAGAGCCTCGCGGGTCGGACGGCGATTCTGCACCTCCTCCCGTTCTCGCTCGACGAACGGCGCCGGAGCAAGGACTGGCGGGAGGACCTCTGGCACGATGTCTTTCGCGGAGGGTACCCCCGCGTTTACGACCGTCATCTCGATCCGGTTCGCTGGTATGCCGACTACATCACGACGTACGTGGAGCGCGACGTCAGACAGGTGAAAGACATCGGCGATCTCCGCGCCTTCAGGACGTTCATCACGCTGGCCGCGGGACGGACGGCGCAGGAGATCAACCTGTCGTCCCTCGGCGGAGACGCCGGCGTCTCTCACAATACCGCGCGGGCGTGGCTCGGCATCCTGGAGGCGAGTTTCATCACCACCCTCGTCCCGGCGTGGCATCGAAACGTGCGAAAACAGATCATCAAGGCGCCGAAGTTACACTTCATCGACACGGGCGTGGCGTGCAGTCTCCTCGGAATCCGGGACCCGGATCAATTGCGCAGTCACCCCCTTCGCGGTGCGTTGTTCGAAAGCTGGGTGGCCGGAGAGATCCTCAAAGCGCTGTTCCATCGAGGGCGGCAGCCGGACCTGAAACACTATCGGGAGTCGCGTGGAATCGAGATCGACTTCGTTCTGCAGCAGGCCGGCACTCTTCATCTCGTTGAGTGCAAATCGGGTGCGACGACGCATCCTTCGTTCTTCGACCCACTTTCGGCGATGCGGGATCTCATCGGTGCAACATCGTCAGAGCCCGCGGTCGCGGCCGCTCTCGTCTACGGCGGCAAGGAGAGCTACGCACGCCGCACGATCCCGCTCTACTCGTGGAGCGACATCGAGCGCCTCTGCCGTCGCATGGTTGGTTGAGCGCGCATGTGCCCCGCGATCGTTCTGGAGCCTTGTCGTGGTGCTTTGGTAGAATCTTTCTACCATGGCTATGAATATCAAGAACGACAAGGTGGAGCGATTGGCGGAGGAGCTCGCGCACATGACTGGCGAGTCCAAGACCGCAGCGATCCTGCGTGCCCTGGAAGAGCGCAAGGACCGAATCGCTCTGGGACCGTCAGGAAAGCGGCGGTTGGCTCAAGCCCTGGATTTCCTTGAAAGAGAGATCTGGCCCAACATTCCCCGAAAACTTCTGGGGCGTCGCGTTACCAAGAGAGAGCGCGAGCGGATTCTCGGATACGGAAGAGGTGGAGTGGCCACTGCATGACTTATGCGACAGCAGCTCTGGCCCGGCAGCCTCTTCTCTGCCGCGGCGAAGACTTCCGGAAAACCGACCTGGAGCTCGTGTAGAGCGTGGTAACGATCAGTCATGTCGCTGGATCGAACAGAGACCACCGTCCACCTGCAGTCCACGTCGCAGGCCAAGATCGCCCTGTTCCGTTTCCTCTTCCGGGGGCGCGAAGACGTCTACGCGCGTCGCTTCGAGAGCCGGAAAACGGGTAAGTCCGGGTACGCGCCTGCCTGCGCCAACGAGTGGATACGAGGGATCTGCGAAAAGCCCCGGATCAGGTGCGCCGACTGTTCCCATCAACGCTTTCTTCCTGTGACCGATGACGTGATCCGGTGGCACTTGTCGGGGCACGACGACGCCGGCCAACCGTTCGTCGCCGGCGTCTACCCGATGTTCCAGGACGAGGCGTGTTTCTTCCTGGCAGTTGATTTCGACAAGACAGGCTGGCGCGAGGATGCGACCGCTTTCGCCGAGACGTGCCGCCAACTGAATCTTCCGGCTGCCATCGAGCGCTCGCGCTCCGGCCAGGGCGGCCACGTGTGGCTCTTCTTCGAAGAGGCCATCCCAGCCGCCCTCGCGCGCAGGCTCGGATCGTACATCCTGACCGAGACCATGGAACGCCGCCCGGAAGCCGGCCTGGACTCGTACGATCGGTTCTTTCCGAACCAAGACACGCTGCCTCGCGGAGGTTTCGGCAATCTGATCGCGCTCCCCTTGCAGAAGCAGGCGCGCGAGCGCGGCAACAGTGTTTTCCTCGATGACGATTCGCTGCCGTACTCCGACCAGTGGGCGTTCTTATCGACAATAGGCAGGATCAGCCGGTCTCGCGTCGAAGCCATTGTGCGCGACGCCGAGCGAACCGGGCAGATCGTGGGCGTGCGGTTTCCACCCGCTGACGAAGATGAGGAAGAGCCGTGGACGGCGCCGCCCTCGCGTCATCGGAAACAGCCGACGATCGCCGGTTTGCCTCCGACTCTGGAGGTGGTTCTCGGGAATCAGATTTATGTCGCCAAAGAGGCATTGCTTCCCGCGCTCCGCAACCGGTTGCTCCGGCTCGCGGCCTTCCAGAATCCCGAGTTCTACAAGGCGCAGGCGATGCGGCTGCCCACGTACGACAAGCCGCGGATCGTCGCCTGCGCCGAGGACCATCCACACCACATTGGCTTGCCGCGCGGATGCCTCGACGATCTGATGGAGCTGCTTTCGGAGCTGAAGATCACTCCGGTCGTCCGGGATGAGCGTGTTTCGGGCCTGCCTCTGCGTGCGACGCTCCGGGGGGAGCTGCGGCCTGAACAGAGGGTTGCGGCGGAAGCGATGCTGGCGCACGAGACCGGCGTGCTGTCCGCGACGACGGCCTTCGGGAAAACAGTCATCGCCGCGTGGCTCATCGCACAGCGCGGCGTCAATGCACTGGTTCTCGTCCATCGGCGGCAACTGCTCGACCAATGGGTGGAGCGACTGTCGGCCTTTCTGGACTTGCCGGCGGCTGCTATCGGTCAGATCGGCGGCGGGCGCGATCGGGCCACCGGGTTGCTCGATGTGGCCCTCATTCAGAGCCTCGGCCGCAAGGGCGCGGTCGATGATCGCGTCGGCGAGTACGGGCATCTGATCGTGGATGAGTGCCATCACCTGTCGGCGTACAGCTTTGAACAGGTGGCCCGTCGCGCGAAGGCTCGGTTCGTGGCCGGCTTGTCCGCGACCGTGGCCCGCAAAGACGGCCATCATCCGATCATCTTCATGCAGTGTGGTCCGATCCGCCATCGGGTGAGCGCGAAGATGCAGGCGACCGCCCGGCCTTTCGAGCACACGGTGATCGTCCGTCCGACGGCGTTCCAATCTGCCAACGCCGCCGATGCGGATCAGCGCGTTGCGTTTCAAAGCCTGTACCGCGAACTGATCGACGACGAGACGCGAAATCGGCGCATCTGCGACGACGTGGTCGAGGCGGTACGCGACGGCCGCTCGCCGCTCGTCCTGACCGAGCGCAACGATCACCTCGATCGGCTTGCGAGTCAGCTTTCAGGATGCATCCGCCATCTGCTTGTGCTTCGTGGCGGGATGGGCAAAAAGCAACGCCAGGCCGTCGCCGATCGCCTGGCACTCATTCCACCGGACGAGGACCGCGTCCTGCTGTCGACCGGCAAGTACATCGGCGAAGGGTTCGACGACGCGCGATTGGACACTCTCATGCTCACGCTTCCGGTGTCGTGGCGGGGGACCATCGCTCAATACGCCGGCCGGTTGCACCGCCTCTACGACAGCAAGTGCGAGGTCCGGGTGTACGACTACGCAGATCTCAACGTGCCGATGCTGGCGCGAATGTTCGACCGCCGGTGCCGAGGATACGAAGCCGTTGGCTATACGATCACGCTTCCGGCAAGTGCGGTTCCCGGTTGGCCTGCCGCCGTGCCGCTCCCCGCAGATCCAGGTTGGAAGCACGACTACGCCGCCAGCGTGCGCAGACTGATTCGTGACGGAGTCGACGCGCCACGGGCGAATCTGTTCGTTCACGCGGCGCGCCGCGTCGCTCCGGAAGCCGAGGGTGCCGGCCGGGCGCGCAGCGCGACCGAGGCGTTCCTGTATCGACGACTGGAATCCTTGAATAGGACCCGGGGACGGTTTGAGCTGAACGTCCATCTGCCGATCGCGTTCGATGGCCGCGGCCAATTGGAAGTCGATCTGCTGTGTGCCGGCTCCCGTCTCGCGATCGAACTGGATGGCGCGCAGCATCTGTCCGATGCGGTCGCGTACCGGCGCGACCGGCAGAAGGACCAGTTGCTGCAGGAGAACGGCTATTGGGTTCTGCGCTTTCTGGCCGAGGACGTGGGGAAGGAACTGGGCTCGGTTCTCGATACGATTCTGCGTTCGCTGGCACATCGCGAGCGGCGGTCATGACGCGCCGCAAGCGAACGAGCCGCCTGCCTCGCATTCCGAAGGCCAAGCTGGCGGCGATGGTCGAGGAAGCAACTGTCGACTGCTACAACCAGTCGGAGCAGGTCTCCGGCTGGTTCACGAGGATCGAGGAGAAACTCGCGGTTACGTTCGAGGTGGTTGTTCTCGGCGTAACCGTAACCGTCGAGCGTGTCGATATCACCGAGACCGATCAGATCGTCGCCATCTGTTTGGTCGGACGACACAGGCAATCGATACCCATTCTCGATCTTCCGCTTCCCATTCGATCTCCCGACGGTTGGGAATGGATTGAGGCGTACCGGTTGTGGGTCACGTGAGTCGCGCGCGTGCGGGGAAGAAGACGCGCAGGCTGGCGAACTGACGGAGGTTGCCGCCCCGTCAGCAAGACGTCGAGTCGGCTCAGAAACTCGAATCCCGGTGATCACTGCACATATTCGGGTGCTCGGGTGTCCATGTCCATCGTGACGTGATCGACGACGCTGGCCGAGGGTGCGCGTACAGTAGTGCGGCAGCAAACAGCAGAACCGCGCGCGTGTACCCGCGGCCGCCGGTTCACCGCCGGCAGCCGCCTCGGTTTCACGGCGCGCTTCGACGTCGCTCCGCTCGCGGAGCGACGCGTCGTCGAGAAGCTCGGCGCCGCTTTGCCTCGCGCCACCGTGCGGTTTTTCCCCGGCGTGGGCCACATGGGTCCGATCTCGCACGCATCGCTGATCAACGAAGCGATCGCGGCGCATCTGCAGGATTGAGCTCAGAGATCCCCCTACGGGCAGTGCCCCCCTCCGCCCTGCACCGGCTTCAGGGTGAAGAGGATTTGATTGATGGGATTTCCATGGAGGATGAAGACGAGATCTTTCGGCTTGGTGGACTTGGCGATGTAGTCCTTCAGGCGGAAATTGTGGTCTCGGGCCATGGCCGAGGCGCTGGGGTAAAGGCCCTTCGGGTAGTCGAGCACGATATGGAAGTCCTTGCTCCACAAGGTGTGCATGGCGGGGAAGCGCCACATCTTGATCGAATAGTCTGATGTCGCCACGCGATCCGGGAAGGGATTGGCGGCGCCGTAGCTGTTCAATGCGGGTGCGCAAGCTCCGGTCGACAGGCGGATGGGCTGTGTGGCGTTCTCGATCTTGCCGAGTGCTTTGAATCGCGTTCCGTCCGCAAGCTTCGGGTTCGCGCTCAACACCCCGATGTTTTCGTACGGGATCAGCGGCGGCTCGAATTGGATCCGGATCTTCGCGAAGTGCGCGGGGTTGTCGTCCGTGAACCACTGATCGTCAGAGCGCCGTTTCGACACCGATCCTTCCCACGGTCCCAGCAAGCGCTCGTCGATTGCGCGTCCATCCACCAGGACCACCGGGCGCAATCCCGTTAGTTGCAGACGCTTGTTCGCGCCCGAAGCTGCGGGAGACATCACCTTTCCGATCGCCTCGTAGACGAGAAAGTGGACGCGATTGGAAGGGAGGTGATTCTTCTGCATGAGGGGCGACGTCTCATCGATCGGTTTGCCCGCGGAATCGATGAGGTCATAGAGCGTCAGGTCGCGGTCATAGAAGCGAGCGTTCTGAATGTAGAAGTAGTTGGTGCCCGGCCGCTGCCCGATATCCAGTTCCACGACGCCGTTGATCGTCGCCTGGCCATCGGGTGCGCGCCGATCCTGGGGAAGGCGCACGAAGGGGGCGGACGGAAACAGTCGCTGGCAGATCACGACGGGATCCGGAGGTTGGTCGGACGTATGGCCCTGCTTCTGCTCGACGCACGTCTTGAATGGAACGGGGGTGGCGCCATCGGCGTAAATCGGGATCGCAACGATGAGAAGAAGCCCCACAACCATCTCTCTGCATGCCATGACAATCGTCTCCTTGGTGATGAAATCCGAACACGCGGTCGCCGCTACTGCTCGTTCTCCAGCGGGCGATAGCCGAGGGCGATCGCCTCGCGCAAGGCCTCCAATCCGGAGCCATCGAGCTTTGCGCGCTGGGCGATGCTCGTCACGTCTTTCTCGACTTGACAGCCACCGCGGTCCCAGCAGGAGCTCATGATGGCCTGCACGAGGGCGGTACTTTGTTTCGGCGTGACGGGTACGCGCTTATGAAGGCGCCTCACCAGACGCTGCGCGATGATCGACGACTCCTTCTTACTTAGCTCGTCGATGGAGCGGGAGTCGAACCAGCCCTGATTCGCGCGGAACGACGCCAAAAGCTCGACGCGCATCTCGTCATCCGTCGGATTGACCGCCAGTCCGTGAGGCCCGAGGATCTCGTTCACCTGATCGGCGGTGAGCGCGGCGGACGGTTGGCTCCATCCGATTGCCAGGCGGGTGCCGGCCTCATTGACCCACGCCGCGGCGACGCGCGAGTCAGTGATCAGGGTCGAGAGAACGCGTTTGGCGCGGCTGCCGCAGCCGAGCTTCGGTGCGGACGGACACGTCAGAGCGATGTCGTAGAACGCGACCCGATCCGCGGTCAAGCTGTCCGGCGTCACGGCCCGCGCGGGGCCCACGATGAGCAATATGGGAATGGCGAGCGCTCGGAGCGTTTTCATGGCGAGGATTCCCTGTCGACAGTTGCGAAGCTACCATAGCGCAGACCGGCGATAGGGGTGTCGTGAATTCCCGAACAGGCCGATTCGCCTTCGCTCGTGTACCTTGGCGTCCATGAGGCAGACGGTCCTGTTGATCCACAGCGGCGGGTTCACGTCGCGGCAGTGGCGCAAGCTGGCCGCGGTGCTCGCGTTGCGCGATCGCGTCCTCGCGCCCGATCTCCTCGGCTATGGAGAATCCGGAGCGTGGCCCGAGGGCGAGCCATTCCACTTCCGGCAGGATCTGGCGTTCCTCGAATCGCTATCCGGCGAGGACGGTGAGCCGGTGCATCTCGTCGGGCACTCCTATGGCGGGTTTCTGGCGTTGCAGCTCGCGCTCCGGCGTCCGGAGCTGGTGCGCACGATCGCCGTCTACGATCCGGTCGCCTTTGGCGTCCTCGACGAGATCGAGGACGCGGACGCGCGGAGCGCCCTCGACCTCGTGAAGCGGACGTGGGAACCGGACGCAGGCGGCGCCGACGAAGCGTGGCTGCGCGCGTTCGTCGAGTGGTGGAACGGCCCCGGCGCGTGGGAACGGCTGGCCGAGGAGACGCGGGCGAGCTTTCGAGCCGTCGGGTGGAAGGTCTTCCAGGAAGTCATGACGCTCGTCGCCGACCGGACCGATCGCGCGACCTACGCGACGATCAGCGCCCCGACGCTTCTCCTCGGCGGTGGGAGCTCTCCGCTCACGGAGCGCCGCGTCGTCGAGAAGCTCGGTGCCGCTTTGCCTCACGCCACCGTGCGGTTTTTCCCCGGCGTGGGCCACATGGGTCCTATCTCGCACACATCGCTGATCAACGAAGCGATCGCGGCGCATCTGGAGGATCGAGCGAGGGAGTCTGCATGAGCGGGAGTGAAAGGATGATCCGGACCGAGGAGCTGGTGCGCGCGGCGTGCGCGAGGATTCCGTTTACCGGAGGACGCGCTTCCGGAGATGGTCGATCATGCCGCGCACGGGATCCGGATGGTGAACGTCGCTCCCTTTCCTTCCCCCGCGCTGGTCGCCGCGACCGAGCCGCCGTGCAGTTCGACGATGTGCTTGACGATGGCGAGCCCGAGCCCGAGACCGCCGAAACGCCTGGCGGTGGCCTGCGCCCGCCGCTCGAAGATGTACGGCAGAAAGTGCGTCGGGATTCCTTCCCCGGTGTCGCACACGACCACGACCGCGAACGAACCGTCACGCATCAAACTGGCCTCGATCAAACCACCCGCAGGGGTGAACTTGATGGCGTTGGCCAATAGGTTGGAGACCACCTGACCCATCCGGGCCGCGTCGCCATCGATGATGATGGACTGCTGCACGCTCGTTCTCAGGGAAAGGCCTTTTGCCGCGGCCAGTGGACGCATCCCGCTCACGGTGTCGTCGATGACGGCGCGCAAATCGATCTTCGCCGCGGTGATCGCGAACTTGCCGGTCATGATCCTGGAGACGTCGAGCAGGTCATCGATGAGCTGCGCCTGAACCGCCGCGCTGCTGGCGATCGAGCGCGCCGCCTCGGTGATGGTCGGGGGGTCGGGATCTCTTTCCAGCAGCGCAGCCCACCCGATGATCGAGGTCAGCGGCGTACGCAGCTCGTGCGAGATCGCCGTGAAGAAGTCGTCCTTCGCCTGAATGGCGCTTTGGGCCTCCTCGTACAACTGGTTCATCTGCTCGGCGAGGGCTTGTGAGCGTAGGTTCGCCACGATGAGATGGCCGTTGGCTTCCCGAAGCGCGTCCATCAGCGCGTCGAGCTCCAGCCGGACGTCAGCGGCGTTTTCTTCGCTGGCGCGAAGCTCCTCCACCTGGGCTTCGACAGCGTCTTCCCGCAAACCGAGAGATCCTTCCCGTGTGGCATTCCCGGCGCGTTTTGATTTCGACCCCGTCCGTTTCCGCTGTTTGGGCATGTTCGGCACGACCTCGCTCAGCGCTTTTTCCGCGTTTCCCGTCTCGCAGGCGCGACGCTTGCGATTTCATCGGGGTGACCCGTCAGCAGCCCCTCGTAGTTTCCCATCAACTCGCCGATCGCGATGCCGGTTCTGGTGATCTCGAAGGCACGGATATCGTTGCTATGCGTACTCCCGCGCACCTTCACCACGGACATCACCCGTTGCAGCCGCCCCTTCAGCTCGATGTATCGCTGCATGATGATCACGTCGGTCAGAAACGCCGTGCCGTGCGGACTGAAGCGAAGGTCCGTGTAACTGTCCTCCAGCTCGGCGGTCATCATCATGGTGATCCCCATCCCGGTCAGGACGGCGACCATGCGGTAGAGCGACTCGCGAAAGTCCTCTCGAAACGTCGGGGCCAGCGCCAGCTCGAACCCGGAAAGCGAATCGACCACCAGCCGGCGAGCTTTCAGGCGGTGAATCTCCTCGACGATCTCATAGAGCGTTTCATCGATGGAGAGGTCGAGCGGGCGTGAGTGGATGACGCCCACTTTTCCCTGCCGGATCATCTGCTCGAAGGCCCGGCCGCCGGGAGGTGTCTGTGCGTACTCGTTCGGCCGCTTCTCGAATACCGCCAGGATGCCCGGCTCGTCGTGGCGAATGCCGCTCATGATGAACTGTGTGGCCAGCACGCTCTTGCCGGAGCCGGAAGGGCCGGCGACGAGCACGGAGTAACCCGAAGGAATGCCTCCGCCAAGCATCTCGTCCAACTCCTCGATGTCGAGTAGAAGACGTTTCCGCGGCTCCCGCTTGCGGCCCGGTTTGTCGGGCGGACCGACGATGACTCGTGGAAATACCTGAATGCCGTCGGTGGTGATGCGAAACGTGTGTAAGCCGGGGACCGGCGCCTGCCCCCGCATCTTCATCACCTGGATCTTGCGGACCATGGAGTTGCGATCCATGCTCTGTTGAAGCCACAGCAGCCCGTCCGCCACCGTAAAGACCGGATCGTGCTCGGCCTCCCTCGGTTGATACTCGCCGATCAGAAACGTCGTGGCCTGCCATCCGGTCAGCCGGATGGCGAGCTGCTGGACGAAGTGCTGCAAATCGAGATCTCCGTCCTGCGCTTTCACGGCGGCCTGAGCGACCGTTCGAAAGGAATCGACGAACACGATGCGGGGATTCGTTGTCTCGACCTCCTGAACGATCCGCGCCAGGATCTTTTCCAAGGTTCCACCGACGATGTCCTGGCTCAGATTGACGTAGTGGACCGACTCCTCAACCTTTTTCAGATCGAAGAAGTGGTACTGCTGCTGATAGCGCAGCATCTTCAGCGGTGGCTCGCCGACGACGGTAAAGTAGACGGCGCGGCACTCCGGACCGGCGAGGCCAAACATGATCTGCTGCGCGAGCGTGGTCTTGCCCGAGCCGGGTGCGCCGGCAATGAGATTGAAGGAGAACTCCGGCAGGCCCCCGCCCAGGATCTGGTCGAGTCCCGGTACGCCCGTGCGGAGTTGTTGAATCGGAACCTTGTCGGTCATGCTTGTGTCCCCTCCGGCCTGGTGTCAGCAAAGCCGTCCGGCCACGCCCTTCGCAAATAGCGCGTCGTCAGTGGCTCCCCGATCAGCGTGGCGAGCATTGCTGCGAACCTCGCGAACATCGCGGCGGCGGCATCGGACGCCATGGGTGGATCCTGCCGCTCCAACCAGAGACTGACCTGACCAAACGGCTCGGCAGCCTGTTCTTCTCCCGCCTGGTCCGACGGATAGTCGAGTTGTGCCAGGTGAAACGCCCGCGCCACCAGCGCGTCGAGGCCGGCCTGGCTGATGAGCGGAACGAGCACGGCAGCGACGTCGTCGTAGGCGCGGCGGGACGCCGCGGCCACGGCAGTGGCATCAACGCCAGAACCGGCGCGGCGCGTGATCACGCTCGCGACGACGTTCTGCAGGACGGTGGTTTCGGGCGATGGCATGTCACGGGAAATACTAACCTAGGACAGACCCCGTCGGAATCTAACACCCGCGCAGAACAACCGGCTTGGCGCCTACAACGACCTCAGAAACTCGACGAGGTCATTTTTCTCGTCTTCAGTGAGTCTGAGGCTCTTGAATGCGTCGTAGTGATTGACGACGTCATGCAGCGTCGCGAAGCGGCCGTCGTGATAGAAGCCGCCCTTCTGGTGCGACCAGAGGCCGCGCAGCGGCGCCGTCCTGTATGTTCCCTCCGGCGAGCGCTTCGCTTGGAAGTCGTCGATGCCGATCTCCGACGGAAGGTGTGAATTCCAGCCTGGCTCCGTGTACAACGGCGGTACATGACACGTCGCACACTGAGCCTTACCGCCGAACACCGCCTCGCCGCGCTTGGCCCTTGCTTCGTCGAATGACCCTTCCGGCGCGCGCGGAGCCGGCAGTGCCAACTGATAGAAATGCAGCGGGCCGAGCTTCGACGTCACCATGTCGACGGCGCTGCGTTTGTTGCCGAACCCGTTCCGCGCGGCGATCGGATACTTCTCGGCGTCCATCAGACGACGATCGAAGAAGGTTCCCTCCCCCTGCAGCTCGAGGTTGGCGACGTACGCGTTCCAGTATGTGACCGTGCCCCACCCGCCGGTCCACGTATGGAGGTTCACGCCGGCCATGCCGTAGGCGGGCGGGATGAGCGTCGCGGCCGGCTTGCCGTCTGGCCGGAAGGCTTTGCCGTCGAGGTTCAACTCGGCGTCGAACTTTCCCGCTCCCCAGCTCGCCAGCACCTTCCGCGTTGTGACGTCGTCGACACCGAGGAGTTTGCTGATGGCGTTGAGGCCCGGAGAGAGAGCGATGATCGCGCCGGCATTCAGATCGCGATTCGCCCAGCCGTCGAGCCGCCTGCCGATCCCCGGCGCAAAAGAATCGTCGACCGTGGAGTGACACACCGCGCACGTCAGCCCGACGCTGCGCAGACTTCCATCGGCGTTGAGTTTCCCCTGCACTCCGACCACGGCATTGAGCTTGAGGAGCGTGAGCGTGGTCGCCGGATCGTCGAGATCCACCTTCCCTGCCTTGATGCCGTCAACGACGGCCTGCGGCAGCGCCTCCGCATCCACTTTCAGTCCCACGCTGAGCGCGGTTTTGGGACTGACCCCGGCGCCAACGCCACCGAACTTCGCCCCTTCGATTGCCTGATGCAGCTTCAGTGTGTCGGTCCAGAACACTTCGTCGCCAAACGTGTCGAAGCGGAAGATTGCCTTCCCTTCGGCGAAAAGCGTCGTGGCATTCGCGTCCACAGCCGCACTCCAGTTTTCTTTGGTTGCTTTGACTTCTCCCGCTTTGGGCACTTCGGTCGCGACAGCGGGATTGGACTGCACGCCGGCCGGCCGGGCCATACAGGCGCCGAGCAGGAGGACGAGAGGAAACGGAGAGAGAACACGCCGGGTTGCACAATTCATGGCAGACCTCCTGCCGAGCCGCTCTGCAAGAATTGAGCGCAATCTCCAACTAATATGTTGGAAAACTCGGTGGCTAAATCCCCTACCGCGTTACCGTCACCGCCACCAGCCACCCGTTGCGCCGGTAGTTGCCATTGATCCCGTCGACGTTGGTGCTGATCTCGCGCAGCTCGTCGGTGCTCCAGGAGAAGGCGACGTCGACGCCGTGGATGGCGAGGCCGGCGCCGTAGGTGCTGCGGGGGGCGTCGTGCATGAAGGGGCCGACGGTGTGGTCGGGTTGGGCGGTGCGCTCGGCGGCGTAGCCGAGGTGCCATTCGGTGCGGGGGGAGAGGCGGTGGCGGAAGCCGGCGCGAAGGGTGGTGGTGTCCTCGAGATCGAGCGGGATGCGGATGGTGTCGATGGCCAGCTCGCGGACGCGGCTCCAGCCGGTGCGGTTGACGTCGATCTCGAAGACGAACTTCTCGCTCGGACGCCAGGCCGTGCCGACGGTGGTCTGGGCGGGGAAGACGCCGATCTCGTTGCGATGGGTGAGGGCGAACGACCAGTGCGCGAAGGGGCGATAGAGGATGCCAGCGTTCCAGCCGGTGGATGACTCGCGGTCGCTCGAGAACGAGCCCGTGGCGCGCGCGACGGAGAAACGCGACGTGCGGTAGACGATGCCGGCGCCGACGCCGAGGTTCGGCGCAACTTCGTATCCCAGTGCGGCGGCGACGTCGTACGACTCCACCTTTGACTTCGTGGCGATGAAGCGCCCCACGAAGTGCTCGGGATCGCTCCACTCGGTCCGCATGCGGAACATCGAATACGCCCCGACGCCGGCCACGAGGCGCTCGCCGACGGGAAGGGTCAGATAGGCGTGCGGCACGGTGTCGCTCGCGGCGCGCTCCTCGCCCGGGCTGTCTCCGCGGAAGTGGCCATTGATGGTGCCGCCGAGCGTCGCGCCGGCGGACGCGGCGCGCTTCTTCGCCATCAGCGCCAGGCCGCCGGGGTTGAAAAAGACGACCGATGGATCGTCGGCCTGCGCGGCGCAGGCGTTCATCACGCCGAGACAGCGCGCCGTCTGGCCGTTGAACAGAAAGCCGTCGGCGCGCGCGCCGGTGACGAATGTGAAAGCGATGAGAGCGACGAAGATCGAATGCGTCCGCACGAATGTATGATAGCCCGCGGAACATGAAACCCGACCTGGTCACGCTCTTCAACGCGCTCGCCGACCGGACGCGCCTCCGCCTCCTCAATCTACTCGCCGGCGGCGAGCTGTGCGTCTGCTACTTCGTCGAGCTGCTGGACGAGGCGCAGCCGAAGATCTCCCGCCACCTCGCGTACCTCCGCCGCGCCGGAATCGTCTCCGCGCGGCGCGACGGAAAGTGGATGCACTACCGCATCGTCACCCCCGCCGATCCGGCGCAGGCGCGCGTCCTCGAATGCGCGCTGCAGGCGGCGGCAGGCGACCGGCAGATGCAGCGCGACCGCGAGCGCCTCGAGCGGGCCTGCTGCGCGCTGAAGTTGCCGGAGCCGCTGCAGCACGCCCCGCGCCCTCACCCCGGCCCTCTCCCGCCAAGCGGGAGAGGGTGGCGCGAAGCGCCGGGTGAGGGCCGCTCCGACTGATGTCGTCGTTCGCCGTCATCGTCGGCGTCCTCGCCTTCGTCGCCGGCGCGACCTCCGCCGTCGCCGGCTTCGGCATCGGCAGCATCCTGACGCCGCTCCTCGCGCTGGCCATCGGCGCGAAGCTGGCCGTCGCAGCCGCGGCGATCCCGCACCTCATCGGCAACGGCGTGCGGCTCTGGACGCTGCGCGATCGCATCGACAAAAACGTGCTCAAGACGTTCGGCCTGATGAGTGCCATCGGCGCGCTGGCCGGGGCGCTGCTTCACGCTGCGGTCGCGGCGCCGGCGCTGAAGATCGCCATGGCGGTGATCCTCATCATCGCCGGCGCCCTCGGCGTCGCCGGCGCGATCGATCGCGTGCGCATGGGCCGCCGCGGCGCGTGGACCGCTGGGGCGATCTCCGGCTTCCTCGGCGGCCTGATTGGCAATCAAGGCGGCATCCGCGCCGCGGCGATGCTCGCGCTCGACGTGCGCAAGGAAGTGTTCGTGGCCACCGCGGTGGCCATCGCGCTGGTGGTCGACGGCGCGCGCATGCCGGTCTACGCGTTCAGCGTCGGGCGGCAGCTCCTCGACGTCTGGCCGATCGTTGCCACCGCCAGCGGCGGCGTGCTCCTCGGCACGCTCACCGGCAAGAAGCTGCTCGGCTGGATCCCCGAGGAGGTCTTTCGGCGGATGGTGTCGGGACTGCTGGTGGCGCTCGGCGTGGCGATCCTGATCTCGGGGAGATAGTTACTCGTAGCGCAGCGCCTCGATCGGATCGAGCCGCGACGCTTTCCGCGCCGGGTAGAAGCCGAAGAAGATGCCGACCGCGCCGGCCACGCCGAAGGAGATGCCGATGGCCGCCGGGCTGACCTGGATCGGCCAGTTGAGGGCCTTCGCCACCAGCGCCGATCCACCGACGCCGAGGAGCACGCCGATCAAGCCGCCGACGATCGAGAGGGTGATGGCCTCGAAGAGGAACTGCAGCAGGACGTGCCGCCCCTTGGCGCCGATGGCCATGCGGATGCCGATCTCGCGCGTCCGCTCGGTGACGCTGACCAGCATGATGTTCATGATGCCGATGCCGCCGATGAGCAGGGAGATGGCGGCGATGGAGAGCAGCAGCGTGCGCAGGATGTTCATCTGCGCCTGGCTGGCGGAGGCGATCTCCTCCTGCGAGCGCATGTTGAAGTCGGGCTCCGCGCCGCGCGCGATGCGGTGGCGCTGCCGCAGGATGGCGTCGATCTGCTCCTGCGCCTCCTGAACGCGGTCGGGCGACGCGGCGGCGGCGTAGATGAAGTTGATGCGCGACTGCCCCTGCAGGCGCTTCATCACCGTGGTGTACGGCGCGACGATCTGATCGTCCTGGTCGGAGCCCATCATGTTGCCGCCCTTGCGCTCCAGGACGCCGACCACTTTGAACGGCACGCTCTTGATGCGGATGATCTGGCCGACGGCATCGCCCTGCGGGAAGAGGTTGTCGGCGACGGTGTTGCCGAGGACGGCGACCTTGGTGGCCACGCGGACGTCCTGATCGGTGAAGAACGAGCCCTGCGACACGTTCCAGGCGCGGATGAACGGCCAGTCGACGCCGACGCCCCACACCTGCGTCCCCCAATTCATCTCGCCCGCCACGACCTGGGCGTTGGTGCGCACGGTGGGCGATACGTACGCCACCGCGGGCGCCTCGTTCTTGATGGCCTCGGCGTCTTCGACGGTGAGCGTCGACTGGCCGGTGAAGCCGCGCATGCCGCCGGAAGTCGCGGCGCCGGGGAAGATCATGATGAAGTTCGATCCGAGGGAGTTGATGGTGTTCTGGATCGACTGCGACGCGCCGGCGCCGATGGCCACCACGACGATGACGCATCCCACGCCGATGACGATGCCGAGCATGGTCAGCGACGAACGGAGCTTGTTCCGGGAGATGGCCTTGAGGCCGACGATGGTGATGTTGCCGAGGCGGTTGAGTGAGTTCTTCATGTCGATGCCTTCGGAACGCCGGCGTCCTCGCCGGCTGGCTCGTGAGCGTCCCGCTCACGGCGGCGGGACGCCGCCGCGCCAGCCGCCGGGACGGCGGCGCTCCTTACTTGTTCGATGACCTCGTCGTGCTGGATGCGGCCGTCGCGCACGGTCACGATGCGCTTGGCGTGTTGGGCGATGTCCTGCTCGTGCGTGATCAGCACGACGGTTTTCCCTTCGTCGTTCAACTGCTGGAAGATGCCCATGATTTCTTCGGAGGTGCGCGAGTCGAGGTTGCCGGTCGGCTCGTCGGCCAGGAGGATGGCGGGATTGGTCACCAGGGCGCGGGCGATGGCCACGCGCTGTTGCTGGCCGCCGGAGAGCTGTGACGGCTGGTTGTTCTCGCGCCCTTTGAGTCCCACACGGTGCAGCGCCTCGAGCGCCGCCTTGCGGCGCTGTTGACCCGACCAGCCGAGCTCCCCGTAGAGCAGCGGGAGCTCGACGTTCTCCACGGCGGTGGTGCGCGCCAGGAGGTTGAAACTCTGGAAGACGAAGCCGATCTTTGCGTTGCGGATGACGGCGCGCTCGTCGCGGTCGAGGGTGGAGACGTCGATGCCGTCGAGGCGATACGTGCCGGAGGTGGGACGGTCGAGGCACCCGATGATGTTCATCAGCGTCGACTTGCCCGACCCCGACGGTCCCATGATGGTCACGAACTCGCCGGTCTCGACGTCGAGGTCGACGCCGTCGAGCGCGCGCACCTCGACCTCGCCCATCGTGTAGATCTTGACGAGGTCGCGGATCTCGATGACGAGGCCCATGACTACCGCCCCCGCGGCGGTGTACCGCCCCCGCCGCCCGGCCGCCCGCCCGGCCCGCCCATCCCGCCGCCGAACGCCGCGGGCCCCTCGACCTTCGAGGTGGCCAGGCCGATGACGACGGTGTCGCCGACCTTCACGTTGCCGTCGACAATTTGGGTGAAGCGGCCATCGCTGATGCCGGTGCGGATCTGCGCCGGCTGCAGTTTCTTGTTCGCGTCGAGCAGGTAGATGGTCTGCGACTTCCGCGGCGCGCGCTGCTGCGTGGCGGCGCCGAGGGCCTCCGCCGCGCCGCCCATGCCGCGCTGCCGCGCCATGCCGCGCTCGAAGCTCGGCGCCGCGCTGCCGGTCGTGGAGGTCGGCGCCGCGGTGCCGGTGGCCGGCTTTGTCTCGCTCTCAGGCGGACGGAAGCGCAGCGCGGCATTCGGCACGCGCAGCACGTCGCGCACGGTGGCCACGTCGATGGTGACGTTCGCAGTCATCTTCGGGCGCAGCCGCTCGCCGGGATTCGGCACTTCGATGATCACCGGATAGCTGACGACGTTCTGGTTGATCGTGGCGTTGAGGCGGATCTGCGAGATGCGGCCGCGGAACTCCTCGTCGGGATAGGCGTCGACGGTGAAGCGGGCGGTCTGGCCGACCTGCACGCGTCCGATGTCGGACTGGTCGACGTCGGCCTGCACCTGCATCTTGGTCAGGTCCTGGGCGATCTGGAAGAGGGTCGGGGCCTGGAAGGAGGCGGCGACGGTCTGCCCGACGTCGTAGGCGCGGTCGACGACCACGCCGTCGATGGGCGAGATGATCTTTGTGTACCTGAGGTTGGTCAGTGCCTGCGACAGGGCGGCGGTGGACTGTTGCACCTGCGCGGCGGCGCCGTCGTACTGGGCCTTGGCGTTGTCGACGTCCGCCTGCGGCGCGAGGCCGGCCTTGGCCAGACGCGCCTGTCGGTCGTAGTTGACCTTTGCATTCGCCACTTCCACTCGCGCCTTGGTGAGATCGGCCTGCCGCTGTTCGACCTGCGCCTGGAACGGCGTAGGGTCGAGCTCGGCGAGGAGCTGGCCCTTGGTCACGTGACTGTTGAAGTCGGCATAGAGGCGCGAGATCACGCCGGAGACCTGGCTGCCGATCTGGACCGTGGTGACGGCCGACACCGTGCCGGTGGCAGTCACGGTTTCGGTCACGTTGCCGCGATCGATCTTCGCGGTCTGGTATTGCTGGTCGTTCTTGCCGCGCCCCTTGCAGGCGGCGACGAGGACGAGAAGGCAAACGATTGCTATGCGTCGCACTGATTGAACCCCTTCGCGATACGACTGTTACGGGCGAATGTTGAAGCGGGGAAGTGTAATCCGGTTCGCCGTTTGCCGATGACCGTTGGCCGATTGTTTACGTTCGGTCAACGGTCAACAGCCAACGGCCAACGATGCTAAGATCCGCCCCCCATGGCGCTCTTCTCAAAAGACGTACCGCAGCAGCCGTCGGCGCGCCCGGCGCGCGGAAACGACTCGCAGCCGGCGTTCAACGGCACGTTTCTCGGCCCCAACGTCACCATCGACGGCACCATCAGCGGCGGCGAGGCGGTGCTGATCGAAGGCAGCGTGCGCGGCAAGATCAACCTCACCAACGACCTCCGCATCGGGACGAAGGCGCGCGTCGAAGCGACCGTCCATGCGAAAAACGTGACCATCGAGGGGAAGCTCAACGGCGACGTCTCCGCCGACGACCGCGTCGAGCTGATCGCCAGCGCCAGCGTCGACGGCAACATCAAGGCGCCGAAGATCATCGTGGCCGAAGGGGCCAAGTTCCGCGGATCGGTGGACATGGGGAAGCCGAAGGACGCGGGACACGAACAAACGAGCGCCAAGAAATAGGTTGCGCGGTCTCGGGGTCTCGCGGTCTCGCAGTCACACCCACCCCGAGACCTCGAGACCACGAGACCTCGTAACCCCGGAGGAACCATGCCTGCCACCGCCACCCAACCCGCGACTACCGACTACCGTCTGCGCGCCACGCGCGAGTACAAGAATTTCGTCGACGGCGAGTGGGTCGAGTCGTCGAGCGGGAAGACGTTCGAGGACATCAACCCCGCCGACAGCGATGACGTCATCGGCACGTTTCAGGAGTCGAATGCCGACGATCTGAATCGGGCCGTCGACGCGGCCGACCGCGCGTATCAGTCGTGGCGGCTGACTCCGGCGCCGAAGCGCGCCGAGTACCTCTACGCCGTCGGCGCCATCCTCAAGCGCGATAAGGAAAAGATCGCCCGGGAGATGACGCGCGAGATGGGCAAAGTGCTCGACGAGACGCGCGGCGACGTGCAGGAAGCCATCGACATGGCCTACCTGATGGCGGGCGAAGGACGGCGGCTGTTCGGCATCACCACCCCCTCGGAGCTCCCCAACAAGTTCAACATGGCCGTCCGCATGCCCCTCGGCGTGGCGGGGCTCATCACGCCCTGGAACTTCCCCATCGCCATTCCCGCGTGGAAGTCGATGCCCGCCCTGGTGTGCGGCAACACCGTGGTCATCAAGCCGGCGTCGCTCACGCCGCTGTCGGTCGTCATGCTGGCCGAGGCCTTTGAAGAGGCGGGACTGCCGAAGGGTGTGTTCAATCTGGTCACCGGCGGCGGGCGGGAAGTCGGCGAGCCGATGATCAAGCATCCGAAGGTCGCGGTGATCTCCTTCACCGGATCGACCGAGGTGGGGCGCGATATTTCCATCGCCTGCGCGCCGCAGTTCAAGCACGTGCACCTGGAGATGGGCGGCAAGAACGTGATCATGGTGATGGACGACGCCGACGTCGACCTCGCCGTCGACGGCGCGCTGTGGGGCGCGTTCGGCACCGCCGGGCAGCGCTGCACCGCCGCGTCGCGCATCGTCGCGCACCGCAAGATCTACGGCGAGTTCGTGGAGAAGCTCGCCGGCCGCGCGAAGAAGCTGCGCATCGGCAACGGCCTCGACCCGAACGTCGACATGGGTCCGAACGTCTCCGCCTCGCAGCTAAAGACCGTCGAGAGCTACGTGAAGATCGGCAGAGACGAGGGGGCGACCGTCGCCGCCGGCGGCGAGGCGCTCACTGACGGCGATTTCGCCAAGGGGCACTTCCACCAGCCGACCGTCTTCGCCGACGTCAAGCCCGACATGCGCATCGCGCAGGAGGAGATCTTCGGCCCGGTGACCGCGGTGATGAAGTGCGACTCGCTGGAGGAGGCCATCGCCATCGGCAATGGGGTGAAGTACGGGCTGTCATCGTCGATCTACACCCGCGACGTGAACAACGCCTTCATCGCCATGCGCGACATGTACACCGGCATCTTCTACGTCAACGCGCCGACCATCGGCGCGGAGACGCACCTGCCGTTCGGCGGGGTGAAGCAGACCGGCAACGGCCATCGCGAGGCGGGGGTTGCCGGCATCGACGTGTTCAGCGAGTGGAAGTCGATCTACGTCGACTACTCCGGGTCGCTGCAGCGCGCGCAGATCGATACGGGCGAGTAGTGTGTCATCGTGTCATCCCGAGCGTGAGCGAGGGATCGGTGTGGCTGGGTGGAGCCCAACGTGATGTTCTTCGCGCCGCCCGGCCCACACCGATTCCTCGCTACGCTCGGAATGACACGGTCATCTACACTACGCGGCGCATGAGAATCGCCGCACTCCTCCTTCTTCTCGCCGCACCCGCATTCGCGCAGATCCCGGAACGGATCATCGAGCGCGAGCTGCAGACGTCGCAGGCGTACGACACGCTCTCCTACCTGACCGACATGATCGGACCGCGCCTCAGCGGGTCGCGCGGCGCGGCGGCGGCGGTGGCCTGGACTACCGCGCGCTTCCGCGCCTGGGGCATCCCGGTGGTGAACGAGCGGGTGATGGTGCCGCACTGGGTGCGGGGGCGGGAGGAGGGGAGCCTCGTCTCGCACATGAACCAGAAGATCGTGCTCACCGCGCTGGGCGGGAGCGTGGCCACGCCTGCGGCGGGAATCACCGCCGAGGTGGTGGAAGTCGGATCGTTCGACGAGCTGAAGACGCTCGGGACGAAAGTCAAAGGGAAGATCGTCTTCTTCAACAATCCGATGGACATGGACCTGGTCCGCTCGCACCGCGCCTTCGAGGCTTACGGCAAGGCGGTGGCCTACCGCGGCCTCGGCCCAAGCCGTGCGGCGGAGTATGGCGCGAAGGCGGTGGTCATCCGCTCGGTCGGGTCGGCGTCGCTGCGCACGCCGCACACCGGCTCGCTGCGCTACGACGCCAAGCAGCCGAAGATCCCCGCCGCGGCGATGACCGCCGAGGATGCCATGCTCGTGCATCGCCTCCTCCAGCGCGGCGAGCGCGTTCGGATGCGCCTGCTCCTCACGCCGCGCGAGCTGCCGGACGTCCCCTCGGCCAACGTCGTCGCCGAGTGGCGCGGCAGCGAGAAGCCCGACGAGATCGTCCTCATCGGCGCGCACCTCGACTCCTGGGACCTCGGCACGGGTGCCATCGACGACGGCTCCGGCGTGGCCATGGTGATGGAGACGATGCGCCTGCTGCAGGAGATGAACCTCCGTCCGCGGCGGACCATCCGCGCGGTGCTGTTCATGAACGAGGAGAACGGGCTGCGCGGAGGGCGGGCGTACTTCGACACGCACAAGAACGACAAGCATGTGGCGGCCATTGAGACCGACGCCGGCGCCGCGGCGCCGATCGGCTTCACCACGACGCTGAAGGGCGACGCGCTCGCCGCGCTCGAGGCGCGGACGCGCGCGCTGGCGGTGGTCGGCGCGAATCGCTTCGAGACGACCTCGGAGACCGGAGCCGACACCAGCCCGTTGGTCGAGGCGGGCGTCCCCGGCTTCGGCTTGGTGCCCGAGCCGCTGCACTACTTCGACTACCACCACACTCCGGCCGACACGCTCGACAAGGTGGACCGCCAGGAGCTGGCGCAGGATGCGGCAGCGATCGCCGCGCTGGCGTGGATTCTGGCCGACGCGCCGTAGATGTCATCCCGAGCGTAGCGAGGGATCGGTGTGGGAGGGTGGCGCACATGATGTCGTCCGGCGCGCCGCCCGCCCACACCGATTCCTCGCTCACGCTCGGAATGACAAAAAGCCCCGGCTCGGCGCCGGGGCTTTTCGTCAACTGCTGAGGAATCGGACTAGAAGCGGAGGCCGAGGGCGAAATCCCACGCGCGCGCCACCTGATAGTTGTTCGAAGCGTTCGGGTTACCGAAGGTGACGTTGCCGCAACCAGCGGTACTGGCCGGTGTATCGATGCCGCACTTGAGGTAGCCGGTGGGCAGACCGAACTTCGCTTCCTTCGGCGAGTTCGGGTCGACCACCAGGTTGGTGTTCCACAACAGCAGCGCGTCGCGATTGGTGACGTTGGTCATCTGCACCTTGACCCACGGCGCCACGCGCGAGCCGAACAGCGGCAGGGCGTAGGTAAGGGCCAGGTCGAGCGACTGCTGCGAGCGGAAGGAGCCGGAGCCGCGCTCGCCGAAGAAGATGGTGGTGGTGCTGGGCGTCTGCTTGTAGCCGACGCCACCGCCGGCGCCGTTGCGGGCAGCGACCTGCGCGGCGGTCAGAGGATTGGTCGCCGTGTAGCTGAACGTGAGCGGCGAGTCGTAGTTGAGGATCATGCCGAGGTCCAGCATGCCGAGCTTCCGCAGCGGGATGTTGAAGGTGTTGAACCAGCGGATGCGGTCCTTCTGGTAGCCCGGGAGGCGGCCGGTCGGATAGTGGATGCTCCGGTCATAGATCTCGGGGCGGTCGCCGAACAGCGACGCGTTGCCCGGCTGGTTGCCGGCTTCGCCGACGAAGTTGCCGTCGTTCTCCAGCTCGCGGGTGTAGTTGAGCTGCGTGGTCCAGCGGCTGAAGGGGCGGTACTGCGCCAGGAACTGCAGCGCGGAGTACTTCCGATCCATGTCGTCGGTGTTGCCGAAGATGACGTTGTCCGCGTTGAAGTTGATCGGCGAGTTCGGGACCTTGATGTTGGTGAAGCCGTTTTCGACGAGGATGAAGTCCTCGAAGAAGCTGGCCCACTTGCGGTTGGTGTAGGTGGCCTTCACGAAGCCGTTGGTGGTGATGGCCTGGCCCAGCGAGAAGGTGTATTCATCGACGACGGGCGACTTGATGTCCTTGTCGACGAAGATGTTCTGCAGAGGGAAGGAACCGTTGGTGATGATGTAGTTGTTGGCGAAGTCGAACGCCGGCGCGAAGCCGATGCCCTCGCCCGCTGTTCCGACGTAGGCGTAGGAGATGGAGCTCGGCTGCCCGACGGGGGTATTCCGCGAGAACTGGTTGTCGAGGTAACGGCCGGAATACTGCCCGACGGTGGCGTCGATCTTGGTGCGGCCGTCGCCGCGGACGTCGTAGGAAACGCCCAGGCGCGGGGTGCCGCGGCTGGAGTCGACCGTGGTGATGTCGCCGGTGGCAGTCCCGTTCACTTTCTCGAAGCGGTAGCCGAGGTTGAACGAGAAGTGCTTGTTGAGGTTCCACGTGTCGTTGATGAAGTAGGCGGTGGTATCGACGTCGACCTTCGCACCCGATGTCGGGAGGAAGTTGACCGCCTGCGAGAAGGTGTTGTTGGTGCAGCCGGTGCGGGTGGCGTTCGGCGTGCAGGTCTGCCACAGCGGGATGTAGCGGCCGGCGGCGTCGGTGATGGCCACGCCGTTGACGCGCTTCGGATCGGCGAAGAAGACATAGTGGGTCGCCGACTGCGAGTTGCCGCCGGTGCGGGTCGAGCGATAGAACTCGTAGCCGCCCTTCAGGTCATGGCTGCCCATTTTGCTGGTCGACAGGAAGTACGACAGGTTGGCGCCGAAGTCGTTGTTGTTGCGATCTTCGGGATCGTTCGAGTCGAAGTACGGCGCGTTGTAGAGGCGGTTGCCCGCCAGGCTGCGGAACGGCGACTCGTGGACGTCGGTCAACGTTCCGCCGCTATTGCGGAAACCGAACTTCTTGCGCGAGTACTTCAACTCGGCGAAGAGGCTGGGGGTGATGACACCGTTGTAGAACATCGCATAGCGCTCGTTCGGCAACTGGCGGGTGACGGCGGAGCGCGGATCGAGTATGCCCGCCAGCCCCAGATTACCGATCTGCGTGGTCTCGTTGGTCAGATACGAAGCCTGGAGGGTGTGGTTGGCGAACAGCGACGCGGTCACCTTCCCTTCGTAGCGGGGGTTCTCGGTACCCGTCGGAAGGATGATGGCGGTTTCGGTGAGCGTGGTGGTGCTGGCGGTCTTCACGTCGCGGCCGGCGACGAAGAACCAGAGACGGTCGCGCAGGATCGGGCCGCCGAGAGTGCCCTGATAGATCTTGTTGAGCGTGTCGGAACGGATTCCGGCGGTGGCCGGGGCGGCAGCCTTCGTGGCATTGTGCGCCGTTCTCTCGAAGGGGGTGAAGCTATTCCACTTGCCCTTGGAGAAGTCGGTGCGGAACGTGCCGGCGAACTCGTTGCCGCCGCTCTTGGTGATGGCGTTGATCACGCCGCCGGTGAAACGGCCGTACTCGGCCGACACCCCGCCGGTCATGACCTGCGTCTCGGCGATGGCGTCCTCGATGTAGAGGTTGTTCGCCGTGCCGAACAGGTTGTCGTTGACGTCGGTGCCGTCGACCAGGAACACGTTGTCATAGGCGAAGGCGCCGTTGATGCGGAGCTGGCCGACATTGAACGTGTTGGTAGTGACGCCCGGGGTCAGCGCCGCGATCCCGGCAAGGGTGCGCGGCATCGGCAGGCTGGCAATGGTGTCCGACTTGTAGTTGGTGCCGAGTTGCGTGGTGGTCAGCGCGCTGGGCGCGGAAGCCACGACGGTGATGGTCTCGGTCTTCGTCGAGGGGTTGAGCTGCACGTCGAGCTGCGCCGTCTGGCCGAGATCGACGGTGACGCTCTTGTCCGATGAAGTGAGTCCGGACATCTCGAACTTCACTGCGTACTTGCCCGGTGTCAGACCACGAAGGATGTAGTCTCCGTTGGTTCCGGTGTACGCCACGCGGGAGCCCTGGAGCTTGGGCGATGTCGCGGTGACGGTGACGCCGGGAAGCATCGAGCCGTCGCTCGCTTTGACGGTTCCGCTGATGGTGCCGGTCGTCGAACCGCCGCTCTGGGCGAACAACGAGGTGGCCACCATCAGCAGGGTAAATCCGAACGTGAGCGTCGACCTCACGATACGGAGCAGGCGCATGCGCCTTTCACGTGTCATAAAACCTCCTCTATGTATGTTTTACAAGACCTGTGCGGCAATACTCTGAATTGGAAATGCAGGTCGGCCGCCGACCCCCATTTCTTACCCTTCAATCACTTACGACCGTTTGGACCCTCCGGGGTTCAAATCCCCGGTTTTTTGCGTTCGGAAATGTGGATGCTCAGTGGCTCAAAGATGTATCCACCCGCTCCGTTTGCGTCAGGCGATGCTGCGGCCGGGTCGGCGTGGTGACGTAGACCGAGAGCCGCATCATCATCTTTCCTTCCTGGCCGCCGATGGTGTCATCCAACGGCGTCGGCGTCGCTTGAACCCATACGGGAAACACCGAAGCGTGTCCGATTTTCACCTCATGATGAAAGTTCTGTGAGGTCGAGGTGATGGTGTACGGCCCCACGCCCATCGAGCCGACGTCGATCCGATCGACCGTGACCGGCTCCTCGGTACGGTTCTCGACCTTCACGCGCACCACCATCGGGACCGAGGTCGCGGTCTTCGGCTGCGCGGAATTGACGTCCAGCCGCGCGATGCTGATGACCGGCTCGGCGGGCTTCTTTGCGGGCGTCGCCGCCGCAGTCGTCGTCGTGGACGCGGAGCCTGAAGTGTCGGACGCCGGCGCCGATGCGCAGGCGGACAGCAACAACGGCGCGCACACCGCAAGCACACAAAGAGGGACTCGCATGAGCGCGGATGGTAGCACTTTCAGAGGGCGGCAGCGGCGCTGCGGCGGCCTCTACCGCGTCAACTGCCGGTAGTGGATCCGGTGCGGCTGGTCGGCCTCCGCGCCGAGCCGCTTGCGCTTGTCTTCCTCGTACTCGCTGTAGTTGCCGTCGAACCACACTACGCGGCTGTCGCCCTCGAAGGCGAGGATGTGCGTGGCAACGCGGTCGAGGAACCAGCGGTCGTGCGAGATGACGATGACGCAGCCGGCGAAGCTCTCCAAGGCCTCTTCCAGCGCGCGCATGGTGTTGACGTCGAGGTCGTTGGTCGGCTCGTCGAGCAGCAGGACGTTCGCTCCCTCCTTCAGCATCTTCGCCAGATGCACGCGATTGCGCTCGCCGCCGGAGAGCGCGCCGACCTTCTTCTGCTGATCCTGGCCGGAGAAGTTGAAGCGCGCCACGTAGGCCCGCGAGTTCATCTCGCGGGGGCCGAGCTGCACTACGTCGCCGCCGCCGGTGATCTCCTCGAAGATGCTCTTGTTGGGATCGAGGGTACGGCTCTGATCGACGTACGCCAGCTTCACCGTCTCGCCGAGGCGGATGGTGCCGTCGTCCGTCGTCTCCTGCCCGATGATCATCCGGAACAGCGTCGTCTTCCCCGCGCCGTTGGGGCCGATGACGCCGATGATGCCGCCGGGAGGGAGGCTGAACGACATGTCGTCGATGAGGAGCTTGTCGGCATAGCCCTTCCGGACATGATCGGCGTCGACGACCACGTTGCCGAGGCGCGGGCCGGGAGGGACATAGATCTCCAACTCCTGGATCTTCTTCTGCGTCTCCTGCTCCAGCAGCGATTCATATTGATTGATGCGCGCCTTCCCCTTCGCGTGCCGTCCCTTCGGCGACATGCGTATCCACTCCAGCTCGCGCTCGAGCGTTTTCTGCCGCTGCGACTCGCTCTTCTCCTCCTGCTGCAGGCGCGTCCGCTTCTGCTCCAGCCAGGAGGAGTAGTTGCCCTTGAAAGGGATGCCCTGGCCGCGGTCGAGCTCCAGGATCCAGCCGGCGACGTTGTCGAGGAAGTAGCGGTCGTGGGTGACGGCGATGACCGTGCCGGCGTACTTTTGGAGATGCTTCTCCAGCCATTCCACCGACTCGGCGTCGAGGTGATTGGTGGGCTCGTCGAGGAGGAGGATGTCGGGCGCCTGTAGTAGTAAACGGCATAGCGCCACGCGGCGCCGCTCGCCGCCCGACAGAATCGAGGCCGGCGTGTCGCCGGGCGGGCAGCGGAGGGCGTCCATGGCCATCTCCAGCTTGGAGTCGAGGTCCCAGGCGCCGGCGGCGTCGAGCTTGTCCTGCACCTTCGCCTGGCGGTCCATCAGCTTGTCCATGTCGGCGTCGGGATCGGCGAAAGCGTTGTTGATCTCGTCGAACTCCTTGAGCAGATCGATGACCGGCTGCACGCCCTGCTCGACGTTCTCCCGGACGGTCTTGTCGTCGTCGAGCCGCGGCTCCTGCTGCAGGAATCCGACGGTGTAGCCGGACGAGAGTACGGTCTCGCCGAGGAAGTCCTTGTCTTCCCCGGCCAGGATGCGCAGCAGCGACGACTTGCCCGATCCGTTCAGGCCGAGGACGCCAATCTTTGCGCCGTAAAAGTACGAGAGGTAGATGTCCTTGAGGACCTGCTTCGTCTTTCCATGGAACTTCGAGACGCCGACCATGGAGTAGATGATTTTGTTGGGTTCGGGTTGGGCCATAGGGAGCGCAGGGTAGACGAGGAATGTTGAATGTTTGATGTTAAATGTTAAATGGTCATGAAAATCTACCCGGCGGCGGAGGCGCGCGCGGCCACCTCGTCGTTGAAGGAAACCACCACCAGCGTCTGATCGTCCTCCGGCGGCCGGTTGCGCGTGAACTTGCGAACGCTTCCCAGCAGGACCTTCTTGATGTCCTCGGCGGAGAGGTGGCCGTTCTCGAGGATCGTTTTCTCGAAACGATCGAAGCCGTACGGGTCGCCGTCGTCGTCGATGGCTTCGATCAATCCGTCGCTGTAAAGAATGAGGCGGTCGCCCGGATCGAATTCGACGGTGTGCTCGCGGAACGGGTCGCGCCGTTTGACGCCGAGGGGGAAGCCCCACGAGGAGAGCGGCTCGAGCCGGCGCTCGCGGGCGCGGAAGACGTATGGGTCGAGATGTCCGGCTGAGGAGAAGCGTAGCGATTGCGTGCGCGGGTCGAGCAGGCCGAAGAAGAACGTCATCATGATCCGCTTCGGGGCGGTCTTCATGACGATGTCGTTGAGCACGTTCAGCACCGCGCGGGGCGAGGCGTCGTAGCCGACCTGCACCAGGAGCGCGGACTTGGCCATGGACATCACGATGCCGCTGGTGAGGCCGTGGCCGGAGACGTCGCCGAAGGCGATGCCGATCTCGCCGTTCGGCATGGGGAGGAAGTCGAAGTAATCGCCGCCGATCTCGGTGGCCGCGCGGTAATGCGAAGCGACCGACGCCCCTTCGACGTGCGGCGCCTCGAGCGGAAGCAGCGCGGCCTGAATGCGATTCGCGGCGTCGATCTCCGCCTTCACCCGCTCGCGCTCCACGATGCGCTTCACGTGCGGCGCGAGGTCTTCGTAGGTGTAGACCACTTCGCGTCTGGTCCAGAGCGCGACGACGGCGAAGAGGAGGCCGACGCCGAACGGCACCGCGTTGAGGGTGACGAGCTGCGCGAGCTCGTGGCCCTTCGCCACCGACAGCAGCGGCGCGGTTAGGGCGATGAGCGATCCACCGAACAGCGCGATCGCCGACGTCAGCAGGTCGTATCCGAGGAAGATGGCAACGACTGCGCCAATGCCGCCGAAGCCGAAGACGAGGCACTGCAGGAATGGATCGATCGGCGCCTGGCTGACCGCGCCGACCATCCCCACCGCCATCACCGCGATGATGCCGACCCACAACACGCGCCGGCGGTGCGTCCACGCCAGGAGGAAGAGGGCGAGAACGGGATAGACGATGGCGTCGACCGCGGAGAAGAGCGCGACGAGCATCGGCCCGCCGAGCTCCACCTGCGCCGACGTCCCGATCCCCACCGACGCGTGCGCGAGTCGCAGCGCGAGCGGAATGGAGGCGGTGAGAAACGCCGCCGCGGCGACGGCCGGGGCGAAGAGCAGGCCGCTGAGAACGGAGCGGCCGGCGGTGGCGTTGAGGGGATCGTGGCGAAGCAGCGAGTCGAACGACGCCAGGCGCTCGCCCCACCGCTCGCGCGCGTAGCTCTCGCCGACCGACCAGGCGAAGAAGACGACCACCGCCAGCGGGAGATCGTAGAGGAGGAACTTGAATCCCATCTGCACCGCGGTGGTCTTCTGCGCGTCGATGGGACCCATCGTGTTTCCCTCGGTGCCCGAGGGTCCGATGATGAAGTCGATGGCCAGCGACAGCAGCACGACGACGCCGAGAAGGACCGAGCCGGTGCCGACGCCGACCTCGCCCGCGTGGTACTTGCGCAGGAAGATGACGATGAGGATCAAGAGCAGCGCGTAGTTGACGGCGAACCGCGCGAAGATCGAGGAGATCGCCTCGCCGGTCTGGTCGCCGCGGAACGGGCTGCCATCGGCGTACTCCTCGATCAGTGCCCAGCCGGCGAGCTTGTCGCCGGTGAAGTAGACGTTGAGATACGGCACCACGTTGCCGAGCGGGGTTTCGCTGCGCACCCGATAGCGGAACACCCAGTCGGTGCGCGAGCGGAGGACATTCGGCCGCGCCTCCTCGAACTGCGGCGACGGCGCGCCCGGGAAAGTGCGCGAGCGGACGAAGGCGTCCGCACGCGGGCGCAGTTGCGCTTCGGTCGCTTGCGCGCCGGGCTCGTCGACCTTCATGAACCGGCGCTCGGCCAGGACCGCGCCGCTGCGGTGTTCAACCACGACGTAGCCGTACGGCTGGAACTTCTCCACGCCGCGGCGGTAGTAATTGCGCTTGTAGCCGCCCAGGCGCGGGCCGAGGACAGGATCATCGTTGGCGCGACGGCGGAGATCGGGCTTCGACTCGAGCTCCTTGGCGATGAGCGGCGAATCGGACCACGAGAGGCTCGTCCACGCCTCGTTCACAGGAATGCCCATCCGCCCGGCTTCGGCGTCGGCGATTTTCGCGGCGTCGCCGCGGGTCAGGCGGATGCCGGCCGGCTGCGCCGCGTTGAAGTGCGGCATGAGGATGACGATGAGGATCAAGCCGGCGGCGAACGCGGCCAGGGGGAGGAGGAATCGTTTCATTCGGAGATCGCGCTCATCATAATGGCTGTCCTGTGTCCAGTACGTCGGAAGGCTCCGCGAGTTTCGACGACGCGCGCGCCGCGCGTTACGCCCTCGCGGTCCTGACCTTCATCAACATGTTCAATTACCTCGACCGCTGGGTGGTGGCGGCGGTGGTGGAGTCGCTGAAGAAGTCAGAGCTTCACCTGACGGACACACAACTGGGACTGATCCCGGTCGGTTTCATCGTCATCTACACCGTCACCTCGCCGCTGTTTGGAACGTTCGGCGACCGCGCGAAGCGCCCGCCGCTGATCGCCCTCGGCGTCTTCATCTGGAGCCTGGCGACGGCTCTGGGCGGTTTCGCGCGCGGGTTCATGTCGCTGTTCGTCGCCCGATCGGCGGTGGGGGTGGGGGAGGCGGCGTACGGGACGATCGCTCCCGCGCTGCTCGCCGACTTCTTCCCGCTCGAACGCCGCGGCCGCGTGCTGTCGATCTTCTTCATGGCCATTCCGGTCGGCTCGGCGGCCGGGTACATCATCGGCGGCCTGGTCGACCAACACTTCGGTTGGCGCGCCGCGTTCTGGATCGCCGGCGCGCCGGGACTCTTGCTGTCGCTGCTGGTGCTGGCGGTGAAGGATCCCCCGCGAGGGAAGTCCGACGAACCGCGCCTCTCCGTTGCGAACACTTATCGCGATCTTCTCCGCAATCGCCGCTATCTCTTCACCGCGCTCGGCTACGGCGCCTACACGTTCGCCCTCGGCGGGCTCGGCTTTTGGATGCCGGCGTTCCTGGAGCGGGTGCGCGGGATGTCGCACAGCGAGGCGACGGTGACGTTCGGCGTGATTACGCTGGCGACGGGATTCGTCGGCACGTTCATCGGCGGGTGGCTGGGCGATCGTTTCCTGCGGCGGTCGAAGCAGTCGTATCTCTGGGTCTCCGGCATCGCCACGTTCCTCGCCGCGCCGGTGACGTACGTCGCGCTGTCGAATCCGAATCGCAACGTCTACATCCCCGCGATCATCGTGGCCGAGGTGCTCATCTTCATGTGCACCGGGCCGGTGAACTCCGCGATCGTCAGCCTGGTGAAACCGACCGAGCGCGCCACGGCGGTGGGGCTGTCGGTGTTCATCATGCACGTGGTCGGCGACATCCCCTCGCCGCCGCTGATCGGATACCTCTCCGACCGCAGCTCGCTCGAGCAGGCCTTCCTGATCGTGCCGCTGGCGATCGTGCTGGCGGGGGTGATCTGGACGGTGGCGGCGCGATTGCGCGATGCGTAGGTTCGCCACGGCGCTGTTGCGCATCGTGACGCGGACGTTCTTCCGCCGCATCGAGATCGTCGGCGAGGAGCGCGTCCCTCGCGACGCACCGGTGATCTTCGCCGTCAATCATCCGAACGCGTTGATCGATCCTCTTTTTCTGCTTTGCTTCGCGCCGCGGCCGGTGTCGTTTCTGGCGAAGGCGCCGCTGTTCAGGATGCCGCTGATCAGTTGGTTCGTGCGCGGCTTCGACTCCATCCCGGTCTACCGCCGCCAGGACAATCTCTCGCCCGAGCAGAACCGCGAGACGTTCGCCCGGTCGCGCCAGACGCTGGCGCGCGGCGGGGCGATTGCCATCTTCCCTGAGGGGACGACGCACAGCGATCCGAGGCTGAAGTCGCTCAAGACCGGCGCCGCGCGAATCGCCCTCGGCTCGTCGCTGCCGCGCGTGGTGGTCGTACCGACGGGACTCTTCTACACGGCGAAGCAGACGTTCCGCAGCGCGGCGGTGATGTACTTCGGCGAGCCGATCGAGGTCGAACCGGTGGCGGTCGACGATGCCGGCGAGCCGCCGCGCGACGCGGTTGACGCGCTCACGCAGCGCGTCGAGGCGGCGCTGGCGGACGTCACGGTGCAGGCCGACTCGCGCGCCGCGCTCGACCTCATCACTCGCGCCGACCGCATCTTCCGCCTCGGCCGCGGCGATCTGGCCGAGGCGTTGGAGACCCGCAAGCGGTTCGTGGCCGGATACCGCTGGTTGTACGAGCACGATCCGGAGCGGCTGGCTCTTGCGCAGTCGCGCATCGAGCGGTTCGAGTCGGAGCTCGGCGCCGCGAATCTCGAGCCGAAGGAGCTGGTGCCGCCGACATTCGTCGGCAGCGTGAAGACCATCCTGACGCTGCTGGTGATGATGCCGCTGGCGCTGGCCGGCGCGATCATCCACTACCCGGTCTATCGAATGATCGGCGCGGCGGTCACGCGCGCCGGCAGCGACGAGGAACTGATCGCCACGCAGAAGGCGGTCGGCGGGCTGGTGATCTATCCGCTGACGTGGATGGCCTGCGCGGCAATTCTCTGGTGGCGCTTCGGCTGGGAGGCCGGCGTCGGCGCGCTGGTCGTCATCCCGATCCTCGGATACATCGCGCTGCGTTTCGCCGAGCAGCTCGACGGCGTCATCGGCCGCGCCCGCGCGTTGACCTGGCGCATCGCGCGGCGCCGGGCATACGCGCGACTGCTCGCGCAGCAACGCGCGATCCACGACGAGATCGTGGCGCTGAACGTCATCCTGAGCCGCGAAGACGGCGAAGGATCTCAGCCGGCGTAGCCTGAGATCCTTCGCTGCGCTCAGGATGACGGCTAGGGCGCGATCGGATCGCGCTGCCACGTCTTCTCCGGCAACTGCGACAGGACCATCGCCGCGAGAATGATCGCCCCGCCGGCGATGAACACCGGCGTGAGCGGCTCGCGGTCGAGCAGGATCGAGGTGAACGATGCCGCCACCGGCTCGAAGGCCAGCATCACCGCTGCCTCGGTCGCCGTCACCCGCGCCTGTCCCCACATCAGCGCCACGAAGGCGAGGGCGGTGGTGACCACGGCCGTGAAGACGATCACGCCGATGACGTTCGCCGTCATCCGCGGGCGCGGCGCGAAGAGGCTGGGGGGCGCGGCGGCGATGCCGACGACGAGCACCTGCACCGCCGCCAGCGCGAGCGCCGAGGTCTCCGCGCTGTACTTCGCTGAGAGCACGACGTGCATGGCGAAACAGATCGCGCAGACGAAGGTCAGCGCGTCGCCCCACGACGGGCGCGCGTCGAAGCCGCCGATGAGCATGGTGGTGCCGACCACCGCCAGCGCCGATCCGATCCAGGCGCGCGCGTCGATGCGCGTGCGGTACAGCAGGCGGTCGCAGAACGGGACGAGAACCACGTACAGGCCGGTGAGGAACGCGGAGCGCGACGGCGAAATGACCATCAGCCCGCGGGTCTGGCACCAGTAGCCGACGAAGACGAGGATGCCGAGGATCAGGCCGGGACGGAACGTCGCGCGCAGCCCTTCGGCTTCGCTCAGGGCGCCGCGCGCGAGGGCCATAGCTGCGAGCACGAGCCCGGCGAGAGTGAAGCGGAGGAAGATGAACGGCTCCGGCGCGATGTCGACGAGGATGTCCTTGACCACCGTGAACGTCGCCCCCCAAGCCGTGGCGACGAGAAAGAGAAGGGCGACGGCGACCCAGTGCGCTCTCAACGCGTTGCCGTTGGCGCCGTGGTGTTCTGCGGATTGCGATGGCGGTGCATCATCAGAAGTTGCTTCTGCAGGTTCAGCATCAGCAGAAAAAAGACGATGATCAAGATCAGGCCGAGGATGCGCGCGGGCCACCGGCTGTTCATGACGCGAAGTCCTCGGCGTGCCGCGCGGCCCACTCGATGGCGTAGCGCATCGGCGCGGCGTCGGCCACTCCCTTGCCGGCGATGTCGAAAGCCGTGCCGTGGTCGACCGACACGCGCAGGTAGGGAAGGCCCAGCGTCACGTTGACCGATTCAGCGAAGGCCATGGTCTTGATCGGGATGAGCGCCTGATCGTGGTACATGGCCATGACGACGTCATATTGTCCGCGAAAGATGGTGTCGGCGGGATGGGGGCCGCTGACGTCGACGCCCGCGTCGCGTGCCAGCGCCACGCCGCGCGCGATTTCCCGCTCTTCGTCGCCGAACTTGCCGCCTTCGCCGGCGTGCGGGTTGAGGCCGGCGACGCCGATGCGCGGCGGGCGCTTGTACAGACGCGGCCACTCCCGCGCCGTGAGTTGCGCGAGCGCGGCGACGTCCTCGGCGCGGATGCCCGCGATGGCCTCGCGCAGCGGAACGTGGACGCTCAGCAGCACGGCGCGGATCGACGGCGAGTCGAAATACATCGCGTAGTCGTACCCGTAGCGCTTCAGTCCCGCGCGCGCGGCGAGCAGCTCCGTGTGGCCTGGAAACGGCGAGCCGGCCGCGGCGATGGCCAGCTTGTGGATCGGCGCGGTGACCAGCGCGGAACACTCGCCGGTCTCGATCGCGCGCACCGCGGCGTCGATGGCGTCGAGCGCGATTTGGCCGTACTCCGCGGAAACCTCGCCGTAGCGGACGCCGGACGGGCTTTCGCCGAAGACGCGGACGGGCACGTCGAGGTCGGAGATCGCCTTGGAGACGATCTCGGGTCCGATGCCGGCGGGATCGCCGAGCGTGATCGCCAGCGGTTTCACACGGGCGATTGTAGTGGGTGCTACTCCTCGTCCTGCTTGTACACGTACTTGATGCAGTGCTTCTGGATGAGGAGATTGGGGGCGCCCTCGCGATTCACCTTGAGCGAGTGGCGGTCGTACCACTCGATGCAGCCGCGCACCTGCTCGCCGTCGGTCAGCACCACGACCATCGGCGTCTTCGCATTCATCTGCTTCAGGTAGTAGAAGTTCTCGGCGTTGGTGGTCTCGGGCGGGGCGGGGCGTACGGACTTGCCGTTCCCATTGCCGTTGTTGCCGCGCGGGGAGCGCCGGAAGTCGAAGGGAGTGCGAAAGACTCGGGGCGGTGCATCAACCTCACGGCGATTCGTATATGGCATCAACGTCCTCCGCTCTCGTTTGTCGGTGATGAGTGCAAGTGTGGACCTCCGTTGCGAAGCTCGTGCCTTACCTTTAGAATCGCGCGCTCGACCCGGGAGGAACCCTTTGAATTCCGTTGTCTGCATCGCGCAGGTCCCCGATACAGAATCGCGCATCAAGATCGCCGCCGACGGGCGCCGCATCGACGAGACGGGCATCAAGTTCATCGTCTCTCCGTACGACGAATTCGCGCTCGAAGAGGCCATCCGCCTGAAGGAAAAGCAGACCGGCGACGTCACCGTGGTCGCCTTCGGTCCCGATCGGGTGCAGCAGGCGCTGCGCGAATGCCTGGCGCGCGGCGCGACCAAGGCCCTGCACATCAAAGGCGACGCCGGCGATGCCGACGCGCTCGGCATCGCCAAGGTCCTCGCCGCGGCGATCAAGACCTTGCCGCACGACGTGGTCTTCTTCGGCAAGCAGGGCGTCGGCACCGACAACTCGCTGGTGGGGCCGATGGTGGCGGAGTTGCTCGACTACGCGCAGGTCAACGTCGTCACGCACGTCGAATTCGGCGAGGGCAAGGTCACCGCGCACCGGGAGATCGAAGGGGCGGAGGAGACTATCGAGTGCCCGCTGCCCGCGGTGATCACCGCGCAGAAGGGTCTGAATGAGCCGCGCTACGCGTCGCTCAAAGGGATCATGGCGGCGAAGAAGATCACCATCGACAGCAAGACCGTCGCCGACCTCGGGCTGCAGGACGCTGACATTTTCAATCAGCGCGTGACGGTCATCTCGCTCGAGCTGCCGCCCGAAAAGAGCGGCGGCCGGAAGATCGACGGCGCCGACGCCGCGGCCGCGGCGCGCGAGATCGTCAAATACATTCGGGAGGAGGCGAAGGCGCTCTGATGGCTGGCGTTCTCGTTTTCGTCGAAACCAAAGACGGCAAGATCAAGAAAGTCTCGCGCGAGGCGCTGAGCATCGGGCGCAAGCTCGCCGAGGCGGCGGGCGGCGATTTGATCGGATTCGCCTCCGATCGCGCGGTGGCGGAAGACGCGGGGCGCTGCGGCGCGAAGAAGCTATACGTCGCCGCAAACATCGGCCCGTATCTTCCCGAAACCTACGCCGCGGCGATGAAGCAAGTGGTCGGCGACGCGCAGCCGTCGATCGTTCTTCTGGGCGGCTCGTCGAACGGCCGCGACCTCGCGCCGCGGCTCGCCGCGAAGCTCGACGCCGGCGTCGCCTCCGACGTCGATCGCCTCGAATGGACGGGCGGCAAGCTGCGGGCGCGGCGGCCGGTGTACTCCGGCAAGGCGTTCGCGACGGTGGAAGTCAGCAGCGCGCCGGCGATGGCCACCACCCGCCCCAACGCGTTTCCCGCCGAGGAGGCCGGAAGCGGCGCGGCGGAAGTCATGGAGATCATCATCGAGGCGCAGTCGAAGGCCAAGCTGCTCGACACGAAGGTTCCCGAGGCCGGCGAGCTGTCGATCGCCGAGGCGGACATCATCGTTTCCGGCGGCCGCGGCCTGAAGGAGGCGGCGAACTTCTCGCTCATCCGCGATCTCGCGCACGCCTTGGGCGGCGCGGTCGGCGCGTCGCGCGCTACGGTCGACGCGGGGTGGATCGACCACCAGCACCAGGTCGGCCAGACCGGCCGGGTGGTGAGTCCGAATCTCTACATCGCGGCCGGCGTCTCCGGCGCGATCCAGCACCTTGCCGGCATGTCGTCGTCGAAGCACATCGTGGCCATCAACAAGGATCCGGAGGCGCCGATCTTCCGCGTCGCGGATTTAGGCGTGGTGGGCGATCTTTTCCAGATCGTTCCGGCGCTGACCGAGGAAGTGAAGCGCGCCAAGGCGCACTGATTACTGGCCGCTGGCTGCGGCCTGCTCAGGCTTCTCAGGCGATTGCACGCGCTTCCCGTTCGACAGCACCTTGTAACCGGCGGCGATCGGATTCTGTCCTGCCGGCAAGCACTCCATCACCAGATTGACGGAGTGGCGCGCGAACGGCGCGTCGCAGCGGATCAGCGCGCGGGTGCGATAGATGACCGGGCTCTTGGCCACGACCTGCTTCCCCTTCAGGACGATGAAGTAGTACTCGATCTCGGTGCCGACGCTGAAGCGCGGCAGGATGACGTTGGACGCCTTGCCGAGGTTCGTGCCGTCGACCGAGCACCAGTCGATGGTGCCGAGGCGGCGGAAGTACGCGCGGAGCAGGCCGTCGTCGGCCGTGCTGACCATCATCATCGGCAGCTCGCCGCCGAGGATGCAGCCCTCCGGGGTGTGGGCGATGTTTCCCTGCTGCTGTGCGGAAAGGGATGCCGCGCTGCAGAGCAGGACGGCGACGCTGAGAAGGATTCGGCTTTTCATGACCACCTCGGGCAAACCATGATGATAGGGCAAAAATTCACGTTCGAGGCCCGAAAAGCTCCCGGAGACGGGCCATAACTCCCTGTTTTTCCACCCTTTCGGGAATGTCGGGGTCGTAGGGAAGCCCGCGCCCCTCGACCACGGCGCGCGGGTTGTCGACGTAGAGCGCCTGGGCGATCGCCTCGCCGCACAGCCCGGCGGCGATCTCCCGCGAGGCGCGGAACCGCGGCGGCCGCCTGGCGCGATTGTGCGCGTCGGTGGCCATGAAGTGCACCCAGCCCGCGCGGAGCCATTGCGTCGCCGCCGTCCGGGCCTCCTCGCCGAACTCGCCCGTCAGACTGCCCGTGGTGACCTGTATCTTCACTCCCATCCGGGCCAGCGCTGCGACGAGCTCCGGCTTCGCCTGGAAGACGGTATTGCGCTCCGGGTGGGCGATGATCGGCGTCCATCCCTCGAGCTGCACGGCGTGGAGCGGCTGCATGACCATGGGCGGCACGGCGTTGCTGGCGAACTCGACCAGGATGTAGTGGCTGCCGGCGAGCGGGATGATCGCTCCGCCGGTACGCATGACCTCGGCGATGTCGTGCGCGAAGAAGTATTCGGAGCCCAGGAAGAGGCGCGGGGCAGCGCCGACGCGGTTCTGCAGATCAGCAAGCGTCGCCTCGAGCTGCGCCCGCGAGGTGTTTTTCCAGCGCCCGCGGAGCACGTGCGGAGTGGCGATGATGGTCTCGATCCCCTCGTCGGCCGACATGCGGCAGAGATCGATCGCGTCGTCCATGGTGCGCGGTCCGTCATCCACGCCGGGGAGGCAGTGGTGGTGGATGTCGATCATGGGGGAGGCGCCTTACGCGCCCTTCTGCTCGCGCTTCTCGCGATCGTCGGAGTCGTAGTAGTCGTAGTAGTTCTTCTTGTACGTGTAGCCGTACTGGTGCAGGTCGAGGTTGTTGAGGATCGCGCCGAGGACCGGGATGTTGCTCTGGCGGAGACGCTCGGCGGCGCGCTGCACGAGATCGCGCGGGGTATGTCCGCCGTGGACGCACAGCACCAAGCCGTCGGCGTTGGCGGCGAGCACGATGGAGTCGGTCACCGCCATGACCGGCGGCGAGTCGAAGATGACGTACGCGAAGCGCGCCCGGACCTCGTGGATGAGGTGCTTCATCCGATCGGAGGCCAGGAGCTCGGACGGATTGGGCGGTGTGGGGCCGGAGAGCACCACGCTGAGATTCGGCACGCCGCTGTCCTGGATGACGTCGTCGATGGAGACGTTAGCGGCGAGGTAGTTGACCAGGCCGAGGTTCATCTTGCCGCGGAAGATCTTCTGCAGCCGCGGGCGGCGGAGGTCGGCGTCGATGAGCAGCACCGGCTTGCCCATCTGTGCGAGCACGACGGCCAGGTTGACCGAGGTGGTGGTCTTTCCTTCGCGCGCGAAGGTCGAGCTGATCACGATCACCTTCGGCGAGCTGGCCGAGGCGAGCAGCAGCGAGGTACGGAACGCGCGGTAGGCCTCGGCGATCGGCGAGCGAGTGTCGACGTGCGGCAGCAGATCGATGCCTGCTTGCGGATCGACGGGCGTGTCGACCGCGCGCAGCTTCGGGGTGGTGCGCCCGTAGCCGTAGGAGCCGTAGCCGCGGCCGGCGACGGAGCCGGCCGCGGGGATCACGCCGAGCGACGCGAACTTCGTGACGCGCTCCAGCTCCTCGGGGCTCTTGATCGACCGGTCCATGTACTCCAGGAAGAAGATCGCCGCCAGGCCGAGGACCACGCCGAGCGGGAAGGCGCTCTGCAGATTCTTGGTCATGGTCACGTTGAACCGTCCGCCCGGCAGTTGGGCGTGGTCCACCCAGTGGATGTTCGACGTGCTCTTGCCGCGCTCGCGCCAGGTGATCTCAGTCTCGTTCTGCCGCTTCTCGAGCTGATCGAGCAACGTCTGCTTGCTCTGCAGGGTGCGGGCGAGGTCGAGGATGCCGGCCGCGTCCGAGCCCTGACTGATCGTTTCGCGCCGCTGCTGGTTGAGGCCTGCCTCCATCTGCGACTCGATCTGCCGCGCGGCTTCGAGCTCGCGGCGAGCGGCGTCGCGCTTCGCGGCGTAAGCGGTGCTGACTGCGGTGAGGCGCGCCTGATGCGTTTTCTCGATCGAGTTGCGCAGCGCCTGCATCTGTGGGTGATCGGGCTTGAAGATGGCGAGCTTCTGGTTGTAGTCGCGCTGGAGCCGCGATTCCTCCTGGGTGAGCTGCACCACCAGCGAGTCGCCGGAAGTGACGTTGGAGGGGTCGGAATGCAGGATCGAGTTGTAGGCAGTCTCTTTGTCGATGCGCGAGTTCTGCGCGGTGGCGTACTCGGAGGTATTCCGCATCAGCGACTGCAGCCCGATGTTGTTCGGATCGTTCGAGGGAACCAGTCCTGTGTTCTCGCCGTACTTCTGCATCTGCTTGCGGATCACGTCGATCTCGCCGTGAAGTCGCACGATCTGCCGGCTGAGAAAATCGCTCGCCTCGCGGACCGATTCGAACTTCTGCTCGGTGTTGACGCGCATGTAGGTCGCGCCGACCGCTTCGGCCACTTTCTGCGCCAGGCGGGCGGAGGGGGCGATGTAGGCGATCTCCACCAGTGTGGTGTTGCGCACCGGCGTGACCTCGAGGTTGCTGGTGATGGCGCTGGCCATCCCGTTGCGGATGTTGTCGATCTCCGCCAGCGATTTGCCTTTGATGCCCGCCGGATAGAACTCGGGATCTTCGAGCAGCCGGGTGTCGCGGATCACGCGGTCGGCCAGGCCGCGGCTCTTGAGCAGGACGTACTGGGTCTGCAGAAACTCCTGATCGGAGGCGGCGATGCCGAAGAGATCGTCGACCGTGAGCTGGTTGGGGTTCTCACGCTCGATCTGGATCTGGATCGCGGAACGGTAGAGCGGCTTGGAAAGGTAGCTGACCAGAAAGGTGCCGAGCATCACCACCGCGACGATCGACAGCGCGACTTTCCATCGCTTGTAGATGACGTTCCAATACTGGGACAGGTGGACTTCCTGGACATTCAATTCCATGGTCGCCGCCCTGCGAGATCAGAAAAAGCTCGCGTTGATGTAAATGGTATCCCCATCTTTGAGGGGAACGTCATTATCGCGGCCACTCACGATTCTCCGGAAGTTGTATGAGATGGTGCCCATCTTGCCGTCGGGCGCCATGCGCTTGAGCAGTAGGGTGTTCGAAGCGCGATCGGTGGGACCGCCGGCCATGGAGAGGGCTTGAAGAAGCGTCGGATGCTGGGAGCCGCGGAACTGCACCACGCCCGGCTTCATCGCCTCGCCCAGGACGTAGATGCTGATCATCTGTTCGATGGGAACGTTGATGACGTCGTTCGCGCGGAGCGGGAGGTTGATGTCGGCGTTGCCGTTGACCATCAGGTCGTCGACGTCGACGGCGATCTGTTCGGTGAGGCCGTTCGCCGCGGTGCGGAGAACATACAGCGTCCTGCCGTAGCCGGGGGCGAGACCGCCCGCCGTCGTGATGGCCTGCATCAGGCTGATGTTGCCGGTGCTGCCGATGCGGCCCGGCCTGGTCACCGCGCCGATCACCGAGATCGGCTTGCTGCCCGCTTCGATCAACTCGACCGAGACGTCCGCTTTCTGCAGCAGGCGCGACTCGAGCGTCAGTTTGATCTTCTGCTCGACCTGCGTCAGCGTCAGGCCGGATACCGGGATCTTGCCGAGCGGCGGCAGGTTGATCGCGCCGTCGTCGCCGACCGTCGCTCGAGTGTTGAACGTCGGGTCCTGAAAGACGCGGATGTCGATCACGTCGCGTGCGCCGATCGGAGCCTCGCTGGCGATCGCCTGTGGGGGCGCCGACGAGAGAGGAGCCGGAATCGGCGACGACGGCGTCTGCGCCAAGGCGCTCGCCGCCAGAAGTACGCCGATCAGGAATGTCATTGGACGCAGCATCTAATTCTCGGAATCATTCACGCTAGCGGGAAATCCTATGTTTGACGTGTGAGCCTTTCGTGTGTTTACCCATCAATTCGTTGTGAAAACGGCGGTTGAGGCCGCCGCTATTCTCAAACAGTTATTTGGTCAATCCTACGGGGTCACAGACAACCGGATGATGATCCGTATTCCTTCCGTCTCGCCGACCGGAAAGTTCGATGTACGCTTGAGATAGCCCACGTCGAAGCCCCCCGTCAGCCAGCTTCCGGAGGAGTATGTCCAGCCGACGCTGGGGAACGAGATGCGATCACGCCGCAGGGCGACGCGGTTGTCCGGCTTCGCGCCGGCCGTCGGGACGTCGTAGGTGTTCTGAACCAGGGTGTAACTCGCGTTGACGGAGAGCCTCGGCGAGAACGCCGCCTCGGTCGAGATGTTGGCGCGGTTGGCGATGAAGTAGTTGTTGTCCGCGAAGACCGAAAAGGTGAGATCACGCGAGACGCCCGCCGCAGCGCGCCAGCGATCGGTGAGGCGATGGCGCAGGTTGATGCCGCCGGTGCCACCCTTGAAATCCTTCTGGTTCGCCTGGAGGAAGTCGAGTCGCGTGTAGCCCCCCTCCACCCGGATGTCGCTCCGTCCGGTCTCATAGACGAGGCCGACGCCGCCGTAGCTGCGGTGTGAGTTCTTGAAGACGGCCTCGGCGAATGAATAGCCGGAGTACTCGCCAGCCAGGATCACCGAGGTCAAAGGGAAGGTCTTGTGCCCCAGCGAGGCGCGGTAGGTGTGCTCGCTGCGGTCGAGAAGGTTGACCGGCAGGTCCGGCTGGAACTTCCCTTTCTCGATCGGGAAGTGCTGCGATCTCGTGAGAGCGGTATATGTGAGGCTGGTGCGCGACGAGTATTTGAACTCGCCGGTGGTGCCGACTTCGATATTGCGCTGCGTCAGCAGCGACGCCATCTCGCCCGTGTCGGCGCGCAGCTCGTTGTTGCGGATGACATACGCGTCGAAGTAGAGGTGATTGAGCAGGAACTGCACATCGGCACGCGACTTCAGTCCCCACTGATTACTGCTCCCGTTCGCCTGCTGGCCCTGGAAACGGGCCCACTCCGGCGTGACGTCGATGGAAAAGTAGGTCTTCTTGTTCGGCGTGATGTACAGCCGCTGCGGGGCGGCGATGCCGAAGGTGAATCCCGACGTGGTGTCGGAGGTGGGGACGAAGAACTCCTGGTCGTACCCAATGTCGGCGAGCTGGATGCTCGACAACAGGTAGAACGGCCCGTAATGCATACGTGCCTTCCGGAGGTCCTCGGCGATGCGGCGGCTGGCCACCAAGCTGCGTTCGCGGTCGCGAAGCTCCTGTGCTTCGACGGCGACGGAACCGGCAGCAATGAACGCAAGCGCCGCGGCCGCCAAACGTCGCTGCCACGATCCACGCACTACACCCTCCTCCGCACTGAATTGTTTAGGGGAACCCGGAACCGACCTCAAATGGTAGCACGCCCGGTACAATCGGCGTCACATGCGCGACCGCCGGCCCGTCGCGGAAATCATCTGCTTCACGTTTTTTCTCGCCTACCTGGTGTGGGTACCGCTCCCGTTCGGCTCGGCGAGCGACGGCGCGCTGACGCCGCTGGTCGTCCCGCCGCTGGTTCTCGCCGCCGCTGCGGCGATCCTCGCGTCACGCCGCGCCTCGTTGCGCATCACGCGGCCGGGGCGGCTGTGGACCGCGGGCGCGCTGCTGTTCATCGCCTTCCTCGCGCTGCAGCTCGTGCCGCTTCCGCGCCCGCTGTTGCGCGCGATCTCCCCCGAGTCGGCGCGCCTGTGGGGCATGGCAGACCGCGTGGCGGCGCTGGCGGGCGCCGGCACTGCGTCGATGCATCCCATCAGCGTCGACCCGGCGGCGACCGCGGTGCAGCTCTTCCGCGTCGCGGCGTACGCCGCAGCGTTCGTCGCCGCGATGTTCATCGTGCGGACGAAAAACCGCCGCACGGCGCTGGCCGTCGTTCTGGCGGTGATGGTCATCTTCGAGGCGGTGTACGCGATCCGCGAGGCGGTGCTGCAGCGCTACGAGATCTGGGGATGGAAGAACACGTTGATCTTCGACCGCGCCACCGGCACGTTCGTCAATCCGAACCACTTCGCGCACTACGCCGCGATCATCCTTCCGCTCGGGGTCTTCCTCTGCGCCTACGCCTGGCACACCGCCGCACCGCAGGGTGCGCCGACCCGGCGGCGGCTGGTGATGCTGATCGAGCGGCGCTTCGTTTCGCTCGGGCTGGGGATGGCGGCGATCGTCGCCTGCGCGGCGGCGATGCTGGTGGCGCAGTCGCGCGGCGCGATGCTGGCGACGGTGGCAGGCTTCGCTGCCGTCGGCGCGATGGCCAGCGGACGGCGTCACGCCGCGGCGCGCGCGGGGCTCATCGCTCTGGCGGTAATTGCCGTCTTCGCCGGTGTTTTCTTCGTCATGGGCCGGGTCACGGATTCGAAGCACCTCGGCGAGTCCGGCTCCACAACGCTGCAGGGACGGCGTTCGTCGATTTTCAGCGCGTTGCGCATCTGGACCGACTTCCCGCTGTTCGGCAGCGGCGCGGGGACGTTCGAGGGTCTCTCGCCGCGGGTGCAGGACGAGAACGGGGAGGTCCTTCAGAATCACGCGCACAACGACTACGCCGAGACGCTCGCCACCACCGGCGCGGTCGGCTTCCTGCTCGGCTTCGTGCCGCTCGTCGGCGGCACCGCAGCGCTGGCCCGCGCGGCGTTCGGCGCGCGCCGGAGTGAATCCAGCTGGCGCCGTCGCGCGTTTTACGCCGCGGCGCTGACCAGCATCGCCATCGCCATGGCCCACGCGCTGGTCGACTTCAACTTCTACATCCCCGCCAACCCGGTCACTCTCGCCGCCATCGCCGGGGCCGCGGCGTCGGTCAGAGAACCTGTAACGAGGTGATGCGGACGCGGCGCTGCACGTTGTTGCGGGTGATGGAATTCGCCAGCCGTACTTCGACCTGATGCGTGCCCGGTGCGACCGGCACGGTGAACGTCGTCTCGCCGTCGATCGGCCCCTCCGCGCGCCGCGCACCGTCGACAACCACCTCGACGTACGGCCGAACGTCGTCGGTGTCGATGGTCTTGACGGTGAGGGCCACGGCGCGATGCGCCTCGATCTCGCGCCAAGCTGAGAAGCAGAGGTTCTCTCCGCACAGCCCGCTCCAGTCCTCTCTGCCGTACGCCGGCGCCTTGCCCTGCTGCTGTTCTTGGCGCTCCGCCTCCGTCCGCAGTACGCGGTATTGGTCGAAGCGGCCATACGTCGCGGCGAGCGATGCAAGCGCACGCATCGATTCCACCCTCGGCGGCGCGGCGCGGCGAAGATAGTCAAAATCACCGGTGAGCCTGTAAATCAGATGGACCATGGTGCTGAAGGTCAGCGGATCGTCGCGCATCACGGGTGCGTACTCTTCGAGTACCTCCTTCCGCTCGGCGGCGCTCAGCTCCTCCCAGTGAAAGAGGCCGCTGCGGGTGAAGGCGATGCGCGGCTCGTGGCGCAACGGCGCCAGCGACACCGCCAGATCGTTCGCCGCGTGCCAGAGTGCTTTGCGGTCGGGAACCGGCGCGTCGAGCGCCTTCTCCGTCAGCGCGCTCGCCGCCTCCCAGTCGGTCGGATGGGCCGTGAGCCGCGCGGCGAGGCCCGGCACGTCCTTCGGCAGCCGCCCGGTCGATGGCGAAGGCCGTATCGCGACGTACGCGACCAAGAGCGCGCCGAAAAACAGCGCGAGGGCCTTAGTCACGGAGCACCTCCTCCCACTTGGCGAACGCGATCGGCGGCGCGAAGCGCGCCTCGTACAGCGCGCGGCCGCGCCGGCCCATGACCCGCGCCGCCTCGCGATCCGCGGCCAACTCGCGGATGGCGCGCGCCAGGCCGTCGGCGTCGCCGGACTCGATGGCGACGCCGCATCCGTGCTCGCGCACCAGGCGCGCCAGTTCGCCGTCGCGCGCGCCGACGAACAGCACCGGCCGCCCGACGGCGAGGATTCCGTAGAACTTGCTCGGCACGACCAGCCCCTCGGTCTCGGGCAGCATGGTCACCAGATGCGCGTCGGCGGCCGAGAGGCTTTCGCTCAATCGCTCGCGCGGCGCGTACCGCTCGAGCCGTACGTTGGGCAGATTCGCGGCACGCACTTCGTCGACCTTCGCGCCACCGCCGGTGACCACCAGCTCGACATCATCATGGCGAAGCCTGTTCATCGCCCCGAGCATCGTGTCGACATCATGCGCGCGCCCGAGGTTGCCGGAGTAGCCGACGACGAAGCGGTCGTGCGGGACCTCGAGCGGCCGCAGCGACGCATCGGCCCAGTTGTGGATGACCACCGCGTTCGGCACGCGCATCGATTCTCCGATGACCACGTTGCGCTTCGCCTTGCCGAGCGACCAGTCGCGGATGCGCCGCACAAACGGCGGCACGCGAATCCCGAGCGCCGTCGCCACCTCGGGGAAGAGATCCTGCAGCCAGTTGACCACCCGCCGCGATGCCAAGGTCGCCACCACCGACAGCATCGGCGGGTCGGTCATGGCCACGATCGTCGCCCCCCGCTCGTTCATCATGGCGAACATGGCGCTGAGGTAGAACGTCGCGTAGTCGATGGCCCGGCCGGGGAGGGAGTGCCGCCCGAACCGCGTCGACCACACCCGCCGCACCGCCACCCCCCGCACCGTTTCGCGCGCCGCGAGCGTGGCGTTCGCGTCGTCGTACCGCTGCCGGCTGGTGATGGCCCCCACCTCCCACCCGCGCCCGGCCAGATGAAATGCGAGGTCGCTGACCATCTGGCTTGTTGCAGAATGATCCGGGTAGAAGAAGCGATTGACGAAAACGACGCGCAACGCATGATCATTCTAGGGATTAATGCCCATCACGCCGACGCCTCCGCCTCCATCGTCGTCGACGGCAAGCTCGTCGCCGCGGCGGAGGAGGAGCGATTCCGTCGCATCAAACACTGGGCGGGTTTCCCCTCGCTGGCGATCGAGTATTGCCTGGCCGAGGCGGGGGTGGGGATCAACGACGTCGACCACATCGCCGTCAACCGCAACCCGAGCGCGCGGCTTTGGCAGCGGGCGAAGTTCATCCTCGCCAGGCGGCCGTCGATCGGTGCGATCCGGCGGCGGCTGGCGAACCGGGCCAAGATCGCGGACCTGCGCACCGAGATCTCCGAGACATTCAAGATCGACGAGCTGAAGCCCGTCCTACATAACGTCGAGCATCATCGCGCGCATCTGGCGTCGGCGTTCTTCGTCGCGCCGTTCGACGACGCGGCGGTGATCTCCATCGACGGCTTCGGCGACTTCGTCAGCGCCATGTGGGGCGCCGGCTCGCGCGAGCACATCGAGACCTTCGGCGAGGTCGGCTTCCCGCACTCCCTCGGCATCTTCTACACCGCCATCACCCAATACCTCGGCTTCCCGCACTACGGCGACGAATACAAGGTGATGGGCCTCGCACCGTACGGCAAGCCGTCGATGATGGACGCCATGCGCGACATCGTCCGGGTCAAGGGCGACGGCACCTTCGCGCTGAACCTCGACTACTTCACGCATCACTCCGCCGGCCTCGACATGGTGTGGCAGGGCGGGGCGCCGGTCATCGGCCCGGTCTATTCATTGCGGCTGCCCGAGCTCCTCGGCCCCGCGCGCGCGCCCGAGGATCCGCTCGAGGAGAGGCACAAGAACATCGCGGCGTCGATGCAGGCGATGTTCGAGGAAGCGTTTTTCGCCCTGGCGTCGCGGCTGTACGAGAAGACGCGCAATCCGAGGCTGTGCATCGCCGGCGGTTGCGGCTACAACAGCGTGGCCAACGGCCTGGTCTTCGATCGCAGTCCCTTCCGTGACGTCTACATCCAGGCCGCGGCGGGCGACGCGGGCGGCGCCATCGGCGCGGCGTACTGGGTGTGGAACCAGCAGCTCGGCAACGCGCGCTCGTTCGTCATGGACCACGCGTATTGGGGGCCGGCGTACGACGACGCGGAGATCGACGCCGCTATCGCCGCGCGCCGCACCGAGCTGGAGGCGGCGCGCTGTGCGCTCCATCGCGAAGAATCCGAGGCGGAACGCTGCCGCCGGACAGCGGAGCGCGTCGCGGCCGGCGACGTGGTGGGATGGTTCCAGGGGCGGATGGAGTGGGGGCCGCGCGCGCTCGGCAACCGCTCCATCATCTGCGATCCGCGGCGTGGCGACATGAAGCGCATCCTCAACGACAAGATCAAGCGGCGGGAGTCGTTTCGGCCGTTCGCGCCGTCGATCCTGCGCGAGGCGGTCGGCGAATGGTTCGAAACGGACTATGACGTCCCGTTCATGCTGCAGGTCTATCAGATCCGCGAGGAGAAACGCCCGTTGATTCCGGCGGTGACGCACGTGAACGGATCGGGGCGCCTGCAGTCGGTCACCGAGTCGCAGAACCCGCGCTACTACCACCTCATCGAGGCCTTCCGCGACCTGACCGGCGTGCCGATCGTGCTCAACACGTCGTTCAACGAGAACGAGCCGGTGGTCAACACGCCGGCGCAGGCGCTCGACTGCTTCCTGCGGACGAACATGGACCTGCTGGTCATGGGGAACGTGATGGTGCGCCGGCGCTAGCGAGCGGAGCGCCGCCGTCCCGGCGGCTGGACCGGCGGCGTCCCCGCCGCCGCGCGAACGCGGGCGGGACGCCCGCAGGCCAGCCGGCGTGGACGCCGGCGCTCCTCAGCTTCGCATCAGCTCCCGCGACAGGATGACCTCGGCGAGAAATCGCTCCAGCGCGTACCGCCACCCCGCCCGCCCGTCGAGAATCGCGCCCTTGACGAACAGCGTGTGCAGCGCGACGGCGAACGGCGCGACGACACGCAGCTTGCGGACGCGCCCCGTGAGGTTGAGCGCGCGCCACGGCGTGGCCCGCAGCTTCGCCGCTTCGTCGCGCATGTAGCGCCGCTGGCGGGCGACGAAGCGGCGGAGGTCCTTGCGATCGTCGTGGATGAGGCGCGCGCGCAGCCGTCCGACCCGCCCCGCCACCCGAACGCGCTGCGTGTGCCCGTCCATGTAAAAGTCGAACGCGCCGCGGCGCAGCAGCACCGCGCGCGCGGTGTAGAACGACGCGCGCAGCGGCTTGCCGCCGACGGCGTAGACGAACTCCGCCTCGTAGCCGTTGAGGTCGGGCTCCAGCGCATCGATCTCCGCCGCTGCCTCGGACGGCACGAAGTAGTCAGCGTCGAGAGTGAGGACCCACGCTGTAGTAACCAGTGATACAGCGTGGCTCCACTGCGAGGCGAGGTCGTCGAAGCGACGGGTGACGAAACGGACGTTGGCGAACGACTCGGCGATGGCGCGCGTCCGATCGGTGCTCTCGCTGTCGACGACGATCACCTCGCGCGCCCAGCCGAGCTGCCCAAGGGTGCGGGCGATGTTGGTTTCCTCGTCGCCGGTGAGGATGACCGGCGTCACCTCAGAGAGCAAACCGGGCATACACCTCCTCCATCTGCGCGGCGACGCGCTCCCATGTGTAGCGCGCCTCCACCGCCGCCCGTCCCCGCCGCCCCATCTCCGCGCGGCGGGCGGGATCGGCCAGGAGCGCGCGCAGCGCGGCGGCGAGGGTGGGCGGGTCGTTGGACGTGACCACCCCCGCGCCCGATCGCTCCACCTCCGCCGCCAGCCCCACCTCGGGTGTCACCACCACTGGGGCGCCGACGGCCATCGCTTCCAGCACGACGTTGCCGAAATTCTCGGAGTGCGACGGCAGCACCAGCGCCGCCGCGCGGCGGAGGAGATCGTCTTTCGCCTCGCCGCTGACGGGGCCGACGAAGCGGACGTTGTCCGCATGCGGGAGGGTGGCGCGGTAGTTCTCTTCGTCGTTGCCGGCGATGGTGAGGCGCGCCTCCGGCAGGAGACGCATGGCCTCGATCAGCCGGTCCAGTCCCTTCTTCCAATTGATGCGGCCGATGAAGAGGAGATCGCCGCCGCGCTCGAGCGAGCGTTCGAGCGACAGATCGACGCCGTTGGGGATGATCACCGCCCCAGGGACGGCGATACCGGTGCGCCGCGCGTCCTCCCGTTCCCGTTGGGAAGTAAAGTGCACAATCGAAGAGTGCAAAAAAGTGCGCTCTTCGATCAGACGGATCCAGACGCGTTTGGCGAGGCTGCTCTTCCTGGCGATGAGCTCGGGGACGAGCATCCCGCGCGGCGAGACGATGTACGGCCTGCCCGCCTTGCGCGTCGCGCGCGCGGCGGCGTATGTCGGCCAGAGGAAGACGGAGTGGAGGTGGACGACGTCGAAATCGCCCACGGCGCGCAACGCCCGCCGCATCGACGGCGAGTAATAAAGCCGACGCACCGGCGAGGCAAAATAGTGCACATTCACTTTGTCCAGGTCCACGGCAACGCCGAGCGGGATGTCGGAGGTGCGGTCGCCGTCGACGTTGGTGGTGAAGACGTGCACGTCGTGGCCGCGGGCCGCGAGCGCGCGGCACAAGCCGTGAACGGAGACGATCGGGCCGCCGTATCGCGTCGCCGGGAGGTAGGTGGGAACGACGTGGAGGATGCGCAACGCGCCTACGGTGCTACGCGGTCGCCGGTGCCGTCAACGGTCTCGGACGCGCTGCCGCCGGTTGCTCGCTCGCCGCGAGCCGCTCGTCGAGCACGCCGGTGGCGAACATGCAGCCGACGAAAAACGCCGTCATCAGGGCGAGAACGGCATCGGAGTAGGCCTGCGCGGAGACGAGGAACTCCACGGCGTTGGCCACGATAATGGCAAACAGCGCGCATCGGATGAGCTGTGAGGATCCCTCGACGTCGGGGTGCGCCGAGATCATCAAGATCATTCGGAACATCATCACCGCGAGGAGGACGACGGCGAGCAGACCGGGGACGCCGAGCTCCATGGCCAGCTTGCCCAGGCCTCCCTCCTGCCAGCCGATCGTCTTTGTCGCCACGTGTTGGACGCCCTGGGTGGCCGTGCCGAGGCCGGCTCCGAGGATGCCGAACTGCTGGACCGTCCCGATGAGGCCCCCTTCCAGCCGCTCGAAAACCTCGCCGCGCGTGGTCACCGTGCCGCGGGCGTAGACGCTCGACTTCTCGTCGACCGAGATCTTGTGAATGACCCAGCCGATCATGCCGAGCGCCACCGCGAAGGTGATGATGTGCGCCAGGGTCATGCGGCGGAAGTAGCGCCAGAGGAAGATGATGGTGAAGACCGCCACCATGTACACCGCCTTGCGGCGACCGCTGAGGAGACAGTTCAGGATCCCCCAGCCGGTGATCAGCACCCAGAACCACGCGCGGCGGAGCGCCTGCAAGCGGAGGGTCATGATCATCCCGATGATGGTGATCATCGCGGCGTGCCATCCCATGACGTCGGGCGCGCGATAGAAGCCGGACAGAAGGCGGATCTGAATCCCGGGCAGGTGGCGGATGTAATAGTCGGTCAGGGCAACCGTACCGAGGGCGCGCCACTTGACCTCGAAGTACTCCAGCGGCGTGCCGATCAGCGCGACCGCCGTGATCACGGCATAGAAGCGAAAGAGCTTGTAGAGGTTCTCCTCGCGCTGCAGCCATGTGTACCCGACCAGAACGGCCGGAATCGGCGCGCAGTAGACGAAGAGACTGAGCGCCGGAGCCTTCCACCCAGCCAGGCCGAAGGTGAAGAGGCCGCGAAGCGCGGCGAGCATCAGGAACAGCAGCACGACGATGACCGCCATGTACACCGCGCCGAAGCGGCGGCTGAACTCCCGCGCGTGCTGCTGCAGCGTCCCCGACGCGGCGAAGAGGATCACCGCGTACACCAGAATCACGCTGAGAGTCATCACTACCGGCGCGCCCGGCGTCAGCTTGCGCGCCGGATCCTGCAGAATGCCGCAGACGATGGCCATCAGCCATCCACGCCGCCAGTCGGTCATGGCGATGATCATGGACAGCAGCAGGAACGCGGCGAAAACAATGGTGATCATGGAGCGATCTCACCGTAACGCGCCGGACGAGGCAGAAGCTTCCTCCCGCCCCGCGCAAGCCGTCGCGCCAGCAGCATGCCGCGCAGTTCGCCGATGAGCTTCGGCGGAATGGCCCACGGGTGCGCGAGATGATAACGGGTCAGAACGTTGCGCCGCAGCCGCCGCAGGGCGTACCGGACGAACGACGGCGCGTGGAAGCGGGCGAAGTAGTAGTCGCCTGCCGAGTGCGCCGGCGACGCGCTGCTCTTGTGATCGCCGTACGCGCGCGTGCCGCCGGAGGGGATTTTCAGATGGCGGACGCGCGCACGCGGCTCGAAGAGAATTCGCCCCCCTCGCGCCGCGAGCCGGAGCGCGAAGTCGCTCTCGAAGCGGTACGCCACCATGACGAAGTTCTCGTCGAAGCCGCCGATCTCCAGCGCCCGCTCGCGGCGCATCGACAGATTCATGGCGATGACGTTGCGGACGTCGCGCCGCTCATCGTGGTTGAAGCGGAATTCCAGATCGGGCAGCGTCTCCGTCCGCTGCGGGCTCCGCGCCGGCTCCTCGCCCGGCTGGAGGCACTGCCCCACCACCGCCCACACCGCCGGGTCGTCGTAGGCCTCGGCGTGCCCGCGAATGAGCGCGGGAGACGGCTCGACGTCGTCATCGAGAAAGAGCACGACCGGCGTGGTCGCTGCGAGCAGCGCGGTGTTCATGGCGTGGGGGATCGACGGCTGCTCCAGACGGATGAGGCGGATGCATCCCTCGTCGTGCAGCCGGGCGAGACCGGCGTTCAATTCCTTGCTCTGGTCGACGACGATGACGTCGTGCGGCGGCGGGTCGAGCGCCAGCACGCGGCGCACGCAGTCGGCGACGATCGCGCCGCGGTTGTAGGTGGGGATGGCGACGGTGATCATGGCGTGCGATCGCCTCCGGCGAGCCAGCGGAGCGCGTTCTTGACTCCCTCCACGCCGCGGGCGAACGTCCACGTTTCGATGATCTCGCGCGACCGTTGCGCCATGCGCGCGCGCATCGCGCTGTCCTCCACCAGCCCGTCCATCGCGCGCGCCAGCGCGGCGGCGTCGCCCGTGGGATAGACGAACGCATTATCGCCGTCGAGCACGATGTCGCCGATCGATCCGCAGCGGTCGGTGACGACGACCGGCAGCCCGCAGGCCATGGCCTCGTTGATCACCGCGCCGCGCGGCTCGTACGTCGACGGCAGCACGAAGACGTCGGAAACCCCGTAGTACTTCGGCAGGTCGGTCTGGTTGACGAAGCCGGCGAAGCGGACTGTGTCGAGGTCGCCTTCGCGGACGAAGGCCTCCAGCGGCTCGCGCAGCACGCCGTCGCCGAGGAAAAGGAGCGCGGCGCGGGAGCGGTGCCGCATCGCGTCGAACGCGCGCAGCAGCGTCATCGGATCTTTTCGCTCCACCAGCTTTGCGGAGAAGACGAAGACGACCGCGTCGCCGGGGATGCCGAGGCGGTTGCGCAGCGCGTCGCGCTCGCCGGGGGCGAAGCGGCACGCGGCGGCGAAGCGCTCGTTGTCCACCGCCCACGGCAGGAGGAAGAATCGCCGCGGGTCGGCGCCGTAGTGGCGGTAGTAGTCGGCATTGAGCGCGCCGGAGACCATGAAACCGGTGGTGACGCCGAACAGCGCGCGCAGGAATCCGGCGCGCATGCGGCGCGCCATACCATCTTCCGGCGGCGGAAAGCTGGAGTCGCCGTAGAGGAAAAAAGGGATGCGCGCCGCGCGGCAGGTCACGATGCCGAGCAGGGCCGTCACCGACCCCCAGCCGAGCATGAAGAGCACCATGTCGTACTGGCCGCGCAACAGCTCCGCTACGACGCCCGGATTGATCAGCCGCGTGTAACCGTCGCCGAATCCGAAGTTGCGAAGGACGATATGCCGGTATCCGGCGAGCATTTCAATGTCCCACCGGAGCGTGGTCTTCATGTCCGTGTCGCGATAGACCTCGGCCCCCGCGGGGGAGCAATAGAGCACCGTTAGATCGATGTCCGGCTCCGCGGCGAGGAGGCGGAAGAACGGATCCTGATACTGGATGACGTGCGAGGCCACCACCGCGACGCGCTTCACAGCGGCCTCCTGAGAACGATGGCGATCTGGTGCGCGAGCTTGCGGGGGGCGAGCTTAAGCGAGAGGCGGTCGAAGAACCGCAGCGCGCGCACCGGCAGCAGCGGATGGAGGAAACGGAACAGGAAGTGGCCGGAGATCCACGGCGTCTCGTAGTAGACCACCTCGGCGACCTCCAGCCCCGCGTCGCGTGCCGCCGCGCGCAGCTCCTCCTCGGTGTAGGCGAAGAAGTGGTCGCCGCCGCCCGCCGAGAATTGCCGGCTCTCGTGCTGCGCGGGGTCGCCGAGCTCCGTGTAGCTCGGCAGGCGCGATCGGAAGTAGTCGTGATTGGGCGTGGAAACGACGAGGAGCCCGCCCGGCCGCGCGAACTGGGCGAGCTTGCGGAGGAAGTCCGCAGGATGGACGAGGTGCTCGATGATTTGGTTGGCGATGACCAGATCGAACGTGCCGATGTCCCCGGCGTCGAAGACGTTCGAGGCGACGAAGCGGATGTCGCCGCGCTCGTAGCGCGTCCGCGCGTAATCGAGGAACTGGGCCCGGATGTCGACGGCGGTGACGCTCTTTCCCTCCTCGGCCAGCAGCATGGCGAGGGTTGCCTGCGCGCAGCCGACGTCGAGCACCGTCTTCGCCCCCGCGCGCGTCACCAGACCGCGGTAGAGGTCGAGCGCGTTCTGGTACGCGTTGAACATGTGGCGCTCGATCGTCGGATCCCAGATCTCGCGCAGGTCGTTGCGGTAGACCTCGACCACGTCCGGCGGCCAGCTCGGATCGAATTGCGGGCGCTTCATCGCCGCACCACCCCCGGCCGGAAGGCCAGTACGGTACACGCGCCGGAGGCGGCGAAGAGCGCGTAGTACGACTCGATCGGCGTGCGGAAGCGGCCGATCGTTCCGCCGCCGCCCGCCGGCACGAGGATGAAGTAGGCGACGGTCAGCGCCAGGAACGCGCCGACGGCGAGGTCGCGCCGCATCATTGCGATCGCCCCGGCGACCGCGCAGGCCAGGAACGCCACATGGGCGAAGAAGAGCGCGATCTTCGCGACGTTCTTGAACGCCCCGCAGGTCGTGCAGCGGTAGACGCGGAACATCAGCATGCGCAGCTCGTGAAGCGCCAAGCGCACCGCGCCGCGCCAGTGGCGGCGGAGGACGCCGTTCGCCAGAGCGTCGTAGCGCGCGAGCTTCTCCTTCGCCGTCGAAGCGGGTCCGAGCTGCGCCACCCGCTCCTTGTACTCGCCGTGCAGCCGGATCAGATTCGTCTCGTAATCGCCCGGCATCCCGATCGCCTCCGCCCCCGCGGCGCGGTAGAAGACCTTGTCGATGGGGATGATGAGGCTGAGCGTGAAGATGCCGGTCTGGCGCTGGTTGCGCCAGGCCCAGGCCAGCGGCAGGGCGATCGCCGCGATCAGCACGATGGCCGTGCTGCGCCAGCGGTGCTGGCGAACGAAGGCGGCGACGCAGAACGCGACCACCACGAAATAGGCGATGGCCACGGGGCGGACCAGCGTCGCCGCGCCGGCCAGCATCCCCAGCACCACCGCCCGCCCGACACTGATGCGGCCGGCGCGCAACGCCGCGACCGCCATCCATACGACGGCGAAGAGGACGATGGTGAAGAGCGTCTCGGTCACGATCTTGTTCGCGCACCACAGTCCCCACTGATCGATGACCAGCCATCCGGCGGCGAGAAGGCGGGCGCAGAACGATGCGCCGATCGCCGCCGCAAATAGTACGAATAGTACTATTGCCGCGACGCGCAGCACGAGCTGAACGACCGTGACCTGGGACGGCGTCAGCCCCGCCAGCCGCATCGCGGCGAGGAAGGCAGGATAGCCGGGCGTGCGCATCGCCTCCACCTCTCCCTGCACCTCGTCGATCTTCCAACTCGCGGTCCGCTTGGCGAAGCGCCAGGCCGGCGGCGTCGACGGCGACGGCCGCGAGGTGAATCCGCGCCCCTCGGCAAGGCTGTTGGCGGAGACGAGGTAGTCCGGCGAGTCGTCGTAGAGATGATCGGGATGCGTCAGCCAATAGCCGATGCTCACGATCGCGGCGACGATCGCGACGGCGGCCAGCTCGGCCGCGCTCACTTTCCTGTCAGCAACGATGCCCACGCGCGCCAGTGCAAAGGATTTCGTCGAATGGCCCTCAGAAGATACTCCCTCGCCGTCGTACTGCGCCGCGCGCGAAGGCAGCGGGCCATGAAATAGAGTGACGCCGCCTCCCGCCGCGCGCTTCGCCGCATCGGACGGAGCCGCGCCGCCGCGGCCAGAAGCGCTGTCGCGTCGCCGCCGTCGCGCATGGCCACGATCAGCCGCAGCGCCTCGATCTGTTGCTTTCGGCCCACGCTGCTGATGGCGGTGGGATGGACGGTCGCCTCGTACAGCTCCTCAACGGCGACAGCGATGCGACCGAGCGAGGCCATGCGCACCCAGAGGTCGACGTCCTGCGCGACGCGGAACGGCTCGCGGTAGCCGCCCGCGGCGACGTAGGTGTGGCGAGAGAACATGGCCGAACCGTGGTGCGGGATGCTCTTGATGTGCCGGGCGTCGTCATGCAGGAGGCTGCGGCGCGCCTCGTCGCCGTCGAGGCGGGTGACGAACAGCAGCTCGCCGTCCGGCGTGACGGCGCGCACCGCGGAGGAGACGAGGACGACGTCGCCGGCGAGCAGCGCGAGCTGCTTCGCCAGCCGTTCGGGATGCGAGCGGTCGCCGCAATCCTGCCGGGCGATCACCCCCGCGCGCGCCTCGGCGCATCCGCGGATCAGCGCGTGGGTCAGCCCCTGGTTCGTCTGCGTCAGCAAGCGAATACGCGCGTCGCGCCGCCTGTACGCGGCCAGGATCGGCAAGGTGCCGTCGGTCGAGCCGTCGTCGATGGCGATCAGCTCGAAGTCCGTGAAGGTTTGAGCGAGGAGGCTGTCCAGCGTCGCCGCGAGATGCGGCCCACCGTTGTAGACCGCCATCACCACTGAAACGCGCGGCGTGGTCATCGCAGCCGGTCCGCCATTCGCGCGAGCTTGCCGAGCCGCGTCCAGCCGACCACGCCGGCCAGGGCGCGGTAGAGGCGGAACTGCAGCCGGTCTCGGCCGCCGCCCGACGCGTCGCGCGCCAGGTCGAACAGCGTGCGCGACTTCTCGCCCAGCCCCGCCGCTCCGCACTGCCGCGCCAGGAGGAACAGCTCGCGCGCGAAGTGCTGCATCTCCGGCGCATCGGGGCCGATGCCGGCGCGCCGCGCGTGGCCGTAGATGAGCGCGTGTGCCGTCGCGCGGTCGCGCAGCGTCGCCGCATTCATCGTTCCCGATAGGTGATCGTCGTGCATGCGCACCTCGCACACCCACTCCTCGCAGTACGCGAGGCGCACGCCGAGCGCCGCGATGCGGGCGTCGTACTCCCAATCCTCCTCGATGCGCAGCTCCGTCCACGCGCCGGCGGCCTCGATCGCCGACGCGCGGTAGATCGGCGTGGGCGTGTCCCACCATCGCGACTGGAGCATCGCGGGAAACATCATTTCGAGGCGTTCGCCGGATCGCTTCCACGGCCGCGGCTCGAGCGTGCCGTCCCGCCGGCGAAGACGCGTCCAGCCGTATGCCGCGCCGCACTCGGGGCGCGCGCGAAGCACGGCGACCTGCAGCTCGAACTTGCGCGGCAGCAGCAGATCGTCGCTGTCGAGGTGCTGGATGAACTCGCCCCGCGCGAGCCGCCGTCCCGTCTCGCGCGCCGCGCCCGGCCCGCGATTCGGCTGATGAGCGACGCGAACGGCATCGCCCGCCAACTCGTCCGCGACGCGCCCAGTCTCATCGGTGGAACCGTCGTCGACGATGACGATCTCGATGGGGTGATGGGTTTGCGCGAGAGTGCTCGCCACCGCCTCGCGCAGCATTTGCGCGCGGTTGTAGACGGGGATGATCGTCGTCACCAAGCCGGGCTCCATCGTCCGCGATTGTAGGTCAGCGGGAGAGATGCGACTCGATGCGGCCGAGGAGCTTCACGGAGCAGAGGGCGATCTCGCCGTTGCGGACATCCCACAGGCGCTCCGGATACCCGATCACGTCGAAGCCGCAGGGATAGTAGAACGCGCCCAGCAGATTCACGTAGACCGAGAACGCTGCGAACAGCGCGACGCTCACGCGCGCTGCAATGCTGCGGACGAACAGGCGCTCCCACCCGACCGCCAGCAGGATCGTCAGCGCGGGCACGCATTCGGTGAGCAGCCGGTAGCCGAAGCACGTCCCCCCCCACCACGAGTACCACTTCGCATATAGCAGGATGGTGGCGATGACGCCGGCGCCGAGCGCGACGAGCAGCGGATCGCGGCGCGGCCGACGCAGGACGACGAAGAGGAACGCCATGCTGAAAAGAAAGAGCGGCGTGAAGACGAGCAGACCGCGCGAAGGGCTGACCAGGAGTCCCGCCAGCCCGCTCGGGAACGAGCCCGTGAAGAGGTCGCGCGCCGGGTACTGACCGAGTGTCTTCAGCGAGCCCCAGTAATGGAGCGAGTACCACGCGAGGAGCGAAGCGGGAATCGCGGCGAACGCGGCGAACGGCAGGAACGCACGCCGCCGGCAAATGAGCACGTAGGTCACGAGCGGCACGACGAGCAGCAGGTTTACCGGGCGGTTGAAGACGGCGAATCCGAGGGGGATCGCGGAAAGCGCGATGGAGAGCCGATCGTCGCGCGTGATGAGCCACAGCGCGATGGTCAGAAACAGCAGCGACGGCCCGTGCTGCCACATGCCGCGCGCGGCGACGCTGAATGCCGTCGTGCCGAAGGCGTAGACCAGCGTCGCGCCGATGGCGGTCGAGCGCCGCTGCACCATCCGCGATACGGCGAGAAAAAAGAAGAAGACCGACGCTGCGGTCACCGCGCTCGCCGAGATCATCGACAGCATCGACCGGTGCGCCTGGTCGAGCGGCACGCCCAGCGCGCGCGCGAGGGAGTACGCCGGGACGTTGAAGAGGCCGGGGATGATCGGATAGCCGGAGACGACGTGTCCCTTCACCCGCCAGAACCACCAGGAGCCGGGTGTCTCGAAGCCGTCGAATACCAGATCGTGGTTGCGCATCAGCGCGAGCGGCAGCAGCTCCGCCGGCGTGGTGTCGCCGCCCGCGGCCCAATACCGGTAGCGGTAGTTGACGAGGTAGGCGAAGAGCGCGGCGGTGGAGAGGAGGAGCGCGATCAGCGCGCGCTGGGCGCGAGGGCTCAGGCGCGCCATCCGAGCCCCTGCTCGTCGTCGCGGCGCGTGTAGAACGCATTCTGCTCGACGCGAAAACGCTCGACGTAGCCGCGCTGCGCCAGATGATCGGCGACCCGCCGGTCGGCGCCGCCGGAGTTGTCCTCGATCACCAGCGCGCGCGGCGGGAAGCGCTGCAGGTCGAATCCCTCCAGCGCGGCGAGCTCCCCTCCTTCTACGTCGATGCTGACGAAGTCGATCGGAACGCGTACGTCCTTCAGGACTTCGTCGAGCGTCATCAGCGGGACCTCGACCTCCCGCGTGCGGCCGCCTTCGCGCGCGATCCGCGAGAGGTCCGGGGTCGCCGACGAGAGCGTTCCGACGCCGCCCCCTCCCTCGGCCACCGTGAACCGAACGGTGCCGCCGCGGCTGCCCGCCGCCGCATGCACCACGCGGCTGTGCGGCCGCGCCGCGACGGCCGCGCGGTAGAGCTCCGGCGCCGCCTCCACCAGCACGCCGCTCCAGCCGATGGCCTCGAAGAAGTAGCTGTTGCTGAAGCCGACCCCGTCGTACGCACCGACATCGACGTAAAAGCCGCTCCGCTTCCGCCCGAAGAAGTTCCACAGCAGGAGGTCTTCGCCGTTCTGCGACGGCATGCGCAGCGGCAGCCGCGACGCGTCGCCGATCGTCGCCATCGCGCTCTCCTTCCGCGCCGCGACGACTTCGTCGTGTAGCGCGGCGAGCTCGCGTCGGAGGCGGAAGATCTCCGCCCAGGTGCTTCGGTGCTTCGCGCGGGCGGCGAGCGCGAATGCCGCCAGTGCGAGGGTCAGAGCGACGACGGCGATCAGCGTCATGCGCGCACCTCCGGGAGGTGCACGCTGCCGCGCTGGAGGTCATCGAGGAAGTCGCGCGTGTATCTCTTCACGAAGGCGATCGGCAGTCCTCCCGACGCCTCGGGAAGGGTGCGCGTCGACGCGTCGTCGACGTCCTCGAACGCCCGCTCGAACCAGTTGTGGTAGTGCGTGATCAGGCCGTCGAGACTGTAGAAGTTGCCGAGGCCATAACGATACATGGCCAGCTCCGGCTGCCATTGTGGCGCGTCGAACCGCGGCGTGTAGATCGGCGCATCGACGCGCGGCGAGGTGTGCACGCTCATCGGATGCCATCGGAGACCGCGTTCCGCGAGACGGCGCGGAAGGTTGTACGTGACATGGTCGCCGTTGAAGTCGAGGGCGCGATACGGCAGCCGCAGCTTGAATCGCTGCCGCCACTGCCATTGCCGCGTGCGCCGGGCGAGCGCCGTGCGGAAGAGTAGAAACGAGCTTTCCGGCATGCCGTGACCCCATGGCCGGGTGAACGGTCCGCAGCCGATGTCTTCCGGACTGACCAGCGCGACGCCGCCCTCGAGGCGCCGCGCGCAGACCTCCAGCCACTGGGGCGCGAGAAGCACGACGTCGGCGTGCAGCAGCAGCGTCAGCTCGCTGCGCGAGAAGTTGAAGAGGTCGGCGAGCGCCGCCGCCTGTCCGGAGCGCCGCCGCACGACCTCCGCGCCGAAGCGGTGCGCGACATCGGCGGTGGCGTCGGTCGAGAAGTTGTCGAGGACCATCACGCGTGTCCGCCGCTCGTCGGTATTGCGGCGTAGCGCGGCGAGCGAGTGGGGTAGGAACGCAGCGCTGTTCCAGGTGGTGATGCCGACGAAGAGGTCGCGCGCCATCAGTGCGGCCACTCCGATCCGGGGTCGCCATGCTCGAACCGGAGGCCGAACAGCCGCCGGATCCACGGCGCGCCAGCCAGACGGCCCGGCGAGACCAGCGGCGGCAGGTCGGCGCGCGTGCCTCTGCCGATCGGCATGCGCAGGCAGTCGGCGAGCGCGTCGTACCACGCCTGCCCGAAGTGTGCGAGCGTGTACGCGGCCGGCAGCCCCTCGCGCGCGCGCTCGGAAAGCGCGGCGAGAGCGCCGGGCGCGGTCAACGGCCGGATCCTCTCCGCGGCCATCCGCATGTCGCCGACGGGGAAGACGATGCCGGTATCGCCGTCGCGGATGACGTTTTCCTCCGCCCGGCCGAGGTAGTCGGCGACGATGGGGACGACGCCGTGGATCATCGCCTCCCACGCCACGATCGGCCCGGCCTCCGCCCCGCTGAAGACGAGGAGCGCATCGACCGAAGGATAGAGCGATGCGTACAGTTCGTCTCGCGTCAATTCGCCGTGGAACACGGCGCCGGGGATCGCATCGCGCAGGCGGGCCTCGTCCGGTCCGCTGCCGGCGAAGTGAACGATGATGCCGCTGCCGTCGAGGGCGCGCGCAAGATCGATGACGTCGAGCACGCGCTTGTCGCGCTGGTCGAAGCGGCCGGCGTAGACGATGTGCCGCAGTCGATCCCGCGTCACCGGCGGCGCGAGCGGCGGCGGGACGCCGGTGGGGATGTGCCGCACGCGCGCCGGCTCGACGATCGACTCCAGGCGCTGGGCGACGCGTCGGGCCACGCTTGCCGCCAGGTCGACGAACGGCGCGACGGCGCGGAGCTGCGCCATCCGATCGTCGCCCTGGCCGTGGACGCAGACCGCCAGGCGGGCCTGCGCGCCGCGCGTCTTCCAGAGCGCGGCCGCCAGGAGTGCGTCTTCGAGATTGACGGGCACGATGACGTCCGGCTTCACCTCTTCGAAGACTCTGATGAGCTGTGCGATGCGCGCTTCGCGGAGGCCGGCCGCACCGTCGACGGCGTGGGGATTCGCCACCCGATGCCGGGCCGCGTAGCGGTCGGGATCGTGAAACCGTCCCTTCGCCAGCGCCGTGTGGACCTCGACGCCGCGCGACTGCAAGGCCTCGGTCAGCGTCTCCATCCACGCCTCGACACCGCCGCCGGTGTGCGCCGCCTGCGAACAGAAGAGGAGCCGCATCACCGCGCCCCTCGGCTATCCTCTGCGGCGTGAGGACACTGCATGCGGCGGCGGCATCCATCGTCCTCGCCCTGGCCATCTGGCTCTCTTCGGGCACGCTCGCTCCATACGCTCAGCTCCTGCCGCCGCGCCTCACAGAGCCATGTCATTACCCGCTGAATGTCGACCATGAGAAGAACATCGCGTTCTTACTCCTTCTCGAAGGTGCCGATCGGGAGCAATGGGTATCCAGTTCCGTTCTGCGGCGGATCCTGTATCCGGCCTTAGCGTACCCCTTCGTTCGTTTGGCCGGCCATCTCGCCGGCGGCGTTCTCTGGAACATCGTCATGACCGTCGCGGCGATGCTCGCCTTCAGCCGCTTCGTGGAGCTCCGCTACGGAGCGACCGCCGCCCGAGCGGTGGTCTGGCTCCTGGCGACGTATCCCGGCATTACGTATTGGGCGGGCCTGCCGTACCCGTACGCGGCGATCGTTCCGGTTTCGCTGGTCGCGGCGATGCTCCTTTACCGGATGGACTCGGCGTCGACCACGCGGGAGATCGCACTCCTCGGCATCGCACTCGGCGTGGTGTTGCTCGCGTACGACCTCGCTCCGTTCTTCATCCCGGCGGCGATGCTCGTCCTGCTACGAAGGAAAAAATGGCGGTGGAGCGCGTTGGTCGCCGCGCTGGCGGTCGCGCCGACGGTGGCCGTTCAGGCCGTCCTCTGGCTGAGCGGAGTGACGCTGCTCAACGAGAACACGCAGGGCTACCTGAGAGTCTTGATGGCCTACCGGCATCCCGGCATCCGGAACCCCGGTCTCGGCGCGTGGTTCGCCTATCTGGAGCGACTGCCGCAGGTCTTCGTGGCAAATTACTTCGACAGCAATTTCTTCTTCTTGCCATTGCTGGCGATCGTGGCCGTGGTGGCTTCCGGCTCCTGGCGAAAGAGCGTCGGACGCGTCGAGGCGGCCATCTTCCTGGCGGTCCTCGCTGTTTTCCTGTTCAACAACGCCGCGCCGCCTTACTACGGGTGGCAGCTCCGCGGAGTGTGGATACCGAGGCTCTACCAGCTCGTCTTCGTCGCCCTTCTTCTCTGCGTCGCGCGCGCACTCGGCGTCGTCGCCGCGCCGTGGCGGCGTAGGCTTCTGACCGTGGCGATCATCGTCACGATGGTCGCCAATGCGACGATCGCGTTCGGACCGATGATGATGAATCCGGTGGCCTTCAATCTCGACTACCGCTTTTATCGTCACGCTTCGCCCGAGGCGTTCGCCGAGAACCTCCGGATCTACGGCCGGCGCCCGCTCGGCTTCTGCGATCCGGAGGGGGAGGCCGTGCATCGGCTCCCGCGTCCTCTCCCCACGCAGCTCGAGCCGTTCGCCTATCGCCCTGAGCCGCCGTCGCGGTGAGCTTCGCGGATGATGGAGACGAAGGTCCGTCCCGTTTCGAGCTGCGCCTGCGCCACCGCGCGGCGGCCCTCCGACTCTTCTTCGAGGTGCGGGCCGGGCGGACGCGTTCGCCAGAGCGCTTCCATCGCGTCCGCCCACGCATCCGCGTCGTCGGCGGGGACGAACGTGGCGCGCGGCGGCGCCTGTTCGCGATGCACGGCAATGTCGCTGACGACGATCGGCTTTCCGAGCGTCTTCGCATCCTCGACCACCGTCGACCATCCCTCGAACCGCGACGGCTGCAGGATGGCGATCGACCTCCGCATGAGCGCGACCTGATCGGCGCGCGGGATGAGGTCGAGGATGCGGACGGCGTCGCCGAGGTTGTGCCGATCGAGAAACGCGCGCACGCGCTCGAGGTAGTCGTTGCCGCGAAAGCCGTAGGTGCTGCCGGTGCAGGCCACGACCGCTAGCACGCCGCGCTCGCGCAGGATGCGCATCGCTTCGAACACCGCGAGGTGGTTCTTGTGATGCGAGAACTGATTGGCGAGGAGGAAGAACGCCTCCGGCAGCGCGTAATCGTGCCCGACCGTCGCGGGGTCTTTTTCCCACCACTCGCCGGTGGGGACGCTGCAGAAGTGCAGCACGCGCGCCTTCGCTTCGAAGTGGGGGAAGTAAGCGCGGAGGTCGCGCAAGCCGTCCGCGCTGCTGACCACGATGCGCGCCGCCGCCGCGCCGTTCGCCAAATAGTACGTTTCGTACCATTTGCGGAGATCGTCGCTGAACAGCTCCGGCATCCGCCACGGCTGGAAGTCCGGCATCCAGAACACCAGCGGTACGCCAGGGCTCGCCGCGGGGAGAATGGGAAAGAGCACGTCGATGCCCTCGAAGAGATCGCGCGCATCGCGCGACCGCCGCAGCGTGCGCCGGATCTTCCGCACCGCGCGCCCCAGGAGCCCGGCCGGCGGCGCGACGATGGCCCGCCGAGCGATCAAGTCCTGCACCTCCTCGAACGGATCGTCGTCCGGCGCCGCCATCCACCAGACGTCGGCGAACGCCACGCGCTCCTCCTCCGGCAACGCCGCCACCGCCCGCACCAGATGCTGCAGGTAGTACCGCCCGCCGATCCACTTGCGGTCCGGATCGACGCTGACGAGTCCGACGGTCAGCATGGCTCAGCCGAGCTTCCGGATCTCCCGCGCCGGATTGCCGCCCACCAGCGTGAACGGTTCCACGTCGCGCGTGACCACCGATCCGGCGGCCACCACGCAGCCGCGGCCGAGGCGCACGCCCTTCAAAATAGTACTTTTCGTACCAATCCAGACGTCGTCTTCGATCACTACGTCCGCGGCGGCGACACGGCTGTAGTCCATCAGCCGGTTGCGCTCGAACAGGTCCCGGGCGTCTTCGCGGCGGGTCACGGCGTCGAGCGGATGGGAGTCGCCGTCGAAGACGTCGACGCGCGGCGCGATCAGCACGAAGTCGCCGATGGTCATCGTCCCCTGCACCCACAGCCGCGACTCCGCGCCGAGAAAGCAGTAGTTCCCGATGCGGCAGCGCGATTCCGGCGTGAGGAGGTAGATCTCACCTTCGATGTGCGAGTGGTCGCCGACTTCGAGGTGATCCGGCGCGGCGACGCTCTGCACGCGCGCGCGGGGGGCGACGATGGCCTGCGGCGAGAACGTTCCGCGCCCGCGCATCACCTGCTCGCTGTAGTCCGAGGGGTGATGCAGCGCGAGGTGCTCGATCCGGCGAGCGATTTTCAGAAGGAGCGGATCGAGCAGCTTCCAGATCATGGCGCCTCCTCATCGCTCCAGGCGAGCAGCGGCGCAACAGCGCCGCGCCGCCCGTCGCGCGCGGCGAGGCTGTTCTGCTCCGAGATGGTGAATGACAGCACGCCGTCGTGAATGATGTCGCCGCCGTCCTCGGTCGGCTCGGAGATCGTCACGAAGTAGTTCCCCGGCGCGAGCAGGTGTCCGGGGATGCGGCACCGCGCGCGGCGCCGCCCCGATCGCCACGTCTCGCGCAGCGCCGGCAGATGATCGGTGCTGGCCGAGGCGAAGATCGCGGCGCCGTCCGATGCGCTGATGACCAGCGCCAGGCGTCCGGGCGCGACGGGGCCGGTGACGCTGTAATCGAAGACCACCTCGAACGCTTCGTCGCCCGCAATGTCGCTGCTCCCTTCGCGCACGATCGAAACGGCGTGCAACGCGATCGGCGCGTCGCGCTGTGAGGGCGGCGACCAAGTGTCCGCCCCCGCCGCCCCCTGCGCGAGGTAGGCGGCCACCACCTCCCGCACCGGCCCGCTGTGGACGATGCGGCCGCGGTCGAGCCAGATGGCGCGCTGGCAGAGCTGGGCGATGGTGGCCATGTTGTGGCTCACCACCATCACCGCGCGTTGATGGCTGGCGACGTTCTCCATCTTGCCGAGGCATTTGCGCTGGAAGGCGGCGTCCCCGACGGCGAGGACCTCATCGACGATGAGCATGTCGGGCTCGAGGTGAGCGGCGACGGCGAAGGCCAGGCGCACATACATCCCCGAGGAGTATCGCTTGACCGGCGTGTCGATGAACTGCTCCACCTCGGCGAAGGCGACGATCTCATCGAACTTGCGGCGGATCTCCTGGCGCGACATCCCGAGGATCGCTCCGTTGAGGAAGACGTTCTCACGCCCGCTCAACTCGGGGTGAAAGCCGACGCCGACCTCCAGCAGGCTGGCCACCCGGCCGAAGAGGTGCGCTTCCCCTTCGGTCGGCTCGGTGATCTCGCTGATGATCTTCAGCAGCGTCGACTTTCCAGCGCCGTTGCGGCCGATGACGCCGAGGACCTCGCCGGCGGCGAGGTCGAAGCTGACGTCGCGGAGGGCCCAGAACTCGCGCGGATCGCTGCGTCGCACGCGACCGCGCAGCACCTCGGTGATCCGGTCGCGCAGCGTCTGCATGCGGAAGGCGTCCGGTCCGATGAGGTAGCGCTTTCCCAATCCGCGCGCGGAGACCAGCGTCGCCGGCATCGCTCAGATGATATCGGCGAACACACGCTCGGTGTTGCGGAAGTACACCGTCCCGACGGCCAGCATCACCAGCGCGATGACCACGGAGAGCGCCAGCGCCCGCGGATCAATCGTGTTCTGGCCGCCGAACAGCGCCCAGCGGAAGCCTTCGATCACGCCGACCATCGGGTTGAGCGAGTAGAGCAACCGCCAGCGCTCGGGGATGATCGCGCTGCTGAATCCGACCGGCGTGAGGTAGATGCCGAGCTGCATCACGAACGGGATCAGATGCCGGATGTCGCGATAGCGGACGAAGAGAGCGGAGAACCAGATCCCGCCGCCGACCGCGAGGAGCATGCAGAGCGCGGTCAGCGGGATGAGCCAGAGGACGTTGGCGCTCACCGGCACGCGATACCACAGCAGGAGGCCGATGAGCATCACGGCGGAGACGAGAAAGTCAGCCAGCGCGCTGAACGTCGCGCTGATGGGGATGATCAGCCGCGGGAAGTAGACTTTCGACACCAGTTGCGAATTGCCGACCACCGAACTGCTCGCCTCCATGAATGCGCTGGAAAAAAGTTGCCACGGCAGCAGGCCGGCGAAGGCGAAGACGGGATAGGGCACCGCGTTGGACGGCAGTTTGGCCAGGCGCCCGAAGATGAGGGTGAAGACGACCATTGCCACCAGCGGCCGGATGAACGCCCAGAGGATGCCGATGACGGTCTGTTTGTAGCGGACGAGGATGTCGCGCCAGGCGAAGAAGAAGAGCAGCTCGCGATACGACCACAGCTCACCGAGGTTCAGGCGCGCCAGTCCCTGCCGCGGTCGCAGGACTTTGTGCATCGCCCGCGAGGGTAGCATGTCCGTCGCATGAGTTTCCGGCATCGGATCGGCGCGTTGATCCACGACTGGCCGCGCTATCGGCGGGCGATGCGCAGCGGGCGGTGGGAGCTGATGCACAACCGCGACGAGCGGATCTCCACCGACGGCCGCGGCGTGAAGTGCGAGTGGCGGTTCACGTCCGATCTTCATCTCGCCAGGGTCTATCCGTCACTCGGCGCGAAGTTGATGGCGGCGGCATTCGCGCAATGGCCGGTCGTCTCGGCCAATGCGCCGACACACGCGAGCGACGCGCCTGAGGTCTCCTTCGTCATCGGCCACCGCGGTATGGAGCGGTTGCCGCAGTTGCTGACGACCCTGCGCAGCATCGCCGGACAAAACGCGGTCGATCTCGAATGCATCGTCGTCGAGCAGGCGGCGTCTCGGGAGATCGAGGCGCGGCTGCCGTCATGGTGCCGCTACGTGTTCGATGAGTGCCGCACGGACTACAACCGCGCCGCCGCCTTCAACGCGGGGACGGTGGCGGCGCGCGGCGCGGTGGTCATCCTTCACGACAACGACATCGTCGTGCCGGCTCTCTACGCGAGAGAAGTCGCCGCCCGTGTCGCCGAGGGCAGCGACTTCGTCGACGTCAAGCGATTCATCTTCAATCTCGACGCGAACGGCGGGCTCGCCTCGATCATGCAAAACGCGCAGGGCGGCTCGATCGGTGCGCGGCGCGAAGCGCTCGCCGCTATCGGAGGATTCGACGAGGAATTCGTCGGGTGGGGCGGCGAGGACAATGATTTCTGGGATCGCGCGGCGACGACGGGGAAGGTCTTTCACTACGGCTACCTTCCGGTCATGCATCTGCACCACCCGCCGCAGAAGGGAAAGATCGACGGCGACGCCGCGCCCGCCGTGCAGCGCTATCGCGAGCTGGAGAAGATCGCGCCCGAGGAGCGCATCGGGCGACTGCGCGAACGTCGGCGATAATCGGCGCGTGGCAAAGACGGTCGTCCTCACCGGCGCGGGCGGGTTCCTCGCGGGACACTTCGCCGCCGCCTTCACCGCTGCCGGCTGGAAGACGGTCGGCATCGGACGGCCGGAGCTCGCGGCCGCCGATGGCATCCGTACGGTGATCGAGCGACAGGCGCCCGATGCGCTCGTGCACCTCGCCGGTCCCGCGAGCGTGCCGCAGTCGGTGCTCGATCCGCATGCCGATTTCGTCGGACAGGCGCTGCCGGCGGCGAACGTCTTCGAAGCCGTCCGCCTCGCCGGCGCGCCGCTGCGCGTCGTCCTGATCTCCTCCGCGGCGGTGTACGGCGATCCGGCATCGCTGCCGGTCGGCGAAGAGGCGCTCCTTGCGCCGATCTCGCCGTACGGTTTTCACAAGCTGCATCAGGAGCTGCTGCTCGATGAAGCCGTGCGGCTGCACGGCATGCGCGGCTGCAAGGTTCGCATTTTCTCCACATATGGCGAGAATCTCCGCCGCCTGGCGGTGTGGGAGATGACGCGCCGCGCGCTCGCCGGCGATCGCCACGTCCACGGCACAGGCGAGGAGACGCGCGACTACATCTACGCCGGCGACGCCGGGCGCGCGGTCGTAGCGATCGCGGAAAACGCGGACTTTCGCGGCGAGGCGATCAACGTGGCGTCGGGACAAGAGATCTCCATCCGCGCCCTGGCGTCCGAGGTGTACCGGCTGGCGGGAATCGATGGGCCGCCGCAGTTCACGGGCGAGACATTGGCCGGGAGCCCGGCGCATTGGCGCGCCGACGTCACGCGGCTGCGCGCGCTCGGCTTCGATCCGCCATCATGGTCGAGCGGCCTGGCGCGCACCATTGCGTGGATCCGCGGGGGGTCCTGATGTTCCTGCGCTGGAGCTTTCTCTTCATGGCCTCGATCATTCGAGCACTTCCTCCCATACGCGGAAAAGTTCGCATCGGCCAGTTGCTCTACCGGATCGCGAACCGTCGAAGCGCACCTTTCACGGTGACGACGCAGCTTTATCCCGAACGATTCACGTTTCGTCTGAATCTCACTTCGGCTCATGAGCGGATGGCGTTTCTGATGAACGGCTACGAGCCTGAGACGACGGCGCTACTCGATGCGCTCTACCAGGGCGGCACGATTCTCGACATCGGCGCCAACATCGGACTTGTCGCCATTCCCTTGGCTGCACGGACCCGAAGTCGAGCGGACGGAGCCTCACGTCATGGCGCTCGAAGCGCTGAGCAGCAACCACGAGGCGCTTGTATGGAACGTTCGCGAAAACGATCTCGAATCTGCCGTCCGAGCGCTGCCGATCGCGCTGGGGTCGGAGCGGAAACGCGTGAAGATCCAGATCGAAGGCGATGACCCTGCTCTCACCGGAACGGCCAACATTCTGCCGGCAAGCTTCAAATTCAAAGAGATCGATCTCGAGATTCGCTCTCTCTCGACGATCTGTGGCGCGATCGAGTGATCCCCGATGATGTGACACTCATGAAGATCGATACCGATGGTTACGACCTGGAGGTTCTGCGCGGCGCACGGCAACTACTTGCGCAGCAGCGTCCGGCCTGCCACGTCGAGCTGAATTTACACTGCCTCGGTTGGCACAACCAGACTCTCGAAGACGTCCTGGATCTCGTTGAAGGAATCAGCTACGAGCTGCTCTCCCAAACGGGATACAACTCGGGCACATTCGTGCCCTATCGCCGCCGGATGCCTTTTTTCGACAACGCCCTGCTATTGCCGATGGAAAGACTCGAGCACTTTGCCCGGCTCATACCTACGATTGCCTCCTGAGAGGTCCTCCACGATGGCGTGCACCCGCTCCACGAACCGCTCGTACGCGAAGTACTCCATGCCGGCTGGAACGCCGCGCTTGCCGTCGCGCAGCAGGTCGTTGATGGCGGTGCGGATCTCGGCGGGGTTGGCGGGATCGACCAGCGTGCCGAGGGCGCCGTTGCGCAGCGCCTCGCGTCCGCCGTCGTGCTTGCTGCCGATCACCGGCACGCCGCAGGCCATGGCCTCGAGCAGCACGAAGCCGAAGCCTTCGCCGCGGCTCGGCATCACGTAGACGTCCGCCAGCGCGTAGAGATCCGCTTTCTCCTCCTCGGCCACGAAGCCGGTGAAGACCACGCGGTCGGCGACGCCGAGGTCGCGGGCCTTGCGGCGGAGGCGGTCGGTGTCGTCGCCTTTGCCGGCGATCACGTACACGATGTCGCGGTCGAGCTCCGGCATGATCTCCAGCACGTCGTCGAAGCCCTTGTATCGCTCGGCGGCGACGATGCGCCCGAAGGTCAGCAGCACGCGCTTGCCGGCGAGGCCCCAGCGCGCGAGGAGATCTGCGCGCTTCGGCCGTACGCCGTACTGCTCGAGCCGCACGGCGTTCGGCAGGACGTAGGTGGGGCCGGCGAAGTGCGACCAGCTCAGGAAGCGGTCGCGGGTCAGCTCGCTGACTGAGATCGCGGCGCGCGTGCCGGCGATGAAAGGCCGGCGCACCGGCTTCCACGCCTCGATGCCGTGCGTGATGAGCACGGGCGGCTGGTCGAACAGACGAGTGGCGGGGAGGAGGTTGATGTGGCCGCAGAAGACGATGTCGAAGTGCTCCCGCGCGCGGCGGCGGACGGCGTTGACCCACGCCAGCTTGCCGCGCGCCGCGCCGGCGTCGAAGGCCACGATGGGGGACAGCGAGTCGTTCTCCCGGGTAACGATCAGCCGCGGCACGACCACCACCTGCTCGCAGGCAGGATGCGCCGCCAGCGCGCCGACGAGCTGCCGGTTGAACAGCGCGATGCCGCCGTGGCCGCCGTAGGCGTCGGTGCAGAGGAGGAGAAATCTCATGACAGCGCGAACGCCTCCGCCACCACCCGCGCCCAACTCCGCATCCTCGTCGACGTTCCGTCCGGCGCCAGCTCCATCCACTCCTTCAGCGGCACCGAAAACCCCGTCTTCTTCCGCTTTCGGAGCCACTCGGGCAGCGGCGGCTCGGGGCTGGCGGCGAAGTATTGCTTGCAGCGCGCGCCGCGGGCGAGCAGCAGCGGCGCGATCTGACGCAGCAGCGCGGCGGTGACCAGCGGCGTGCGCACTTCGAGCGAATGCGCCATGGAGGCCCAGTCGGTGTCGCGCAGCAGCTGATTGCGCATGTAGAGCGACGCCTCGAGGGTCGCCACGCGGCCGAAGGTCGTCTCCGGATCGGGCTCGATGGCGTGCGCGGCATGAGCGAGGACGTCGAATCGCTCCAGCGCCTCGGCCGCGGCGTCGCGGCCCATCAGCATCGGCAGATCGTCGGGCATGAAGAGGCCGCGCTTGACGACGTACGCGCCGGCGTACGTCTGTGCGTACCGCCTGACGTACTTCGCCTTCGGATTGCGCGCGGCGCGCGCCAGCAGCGACGCGAGCGGCAGGCGCGCCAGGCGGGTCAGGCGTGGCAGGGCGCGGAACGCCGGGTAGCTGCCGAACAGCTCGTCGCCGCCCAGCCCGGAGATCGCCACCTTCAGCCCCGCCTCGGACGCCGCCTTGCTGACGAACCAGGTGTTCACGCCGTCGATGGTCGGCTGATCCATGGCGTCGAAGATTTTCGGAAGCTCGGCGCGAAACTCCGCGCGCGTCACCACGCGGGTAGTGTGCGGGAGCCCGCGCTCGCGCGCGAAGCGCTCGGCGAGCGGCGCCTCGTCGTCCGCGCCGCCGCGCAGCTCGTCGAAGGTCACCGTGACGCAACGGGGCGGCTGTCCGGCCGCGGCGGCCAGCGCCGCAAGCGTCGTCGAGTCGATGCCCGCGGAGAGGAACGCCCCCACCGGCACGTCGGAGACGAGATGGTAGCGCAGCGACTCGGTGACGAACTCGCGCAACAGCGTGGCCGGCTCCACCAGCTCGGCGATCGACTCCTGTCCGCGCGCGTGGGCGAACGTTTTCGCAATCGAGTAGTAGGGGCGCGCAGCAGCGCGCCCGCGTCTCTCGTCAACGCTGAAGCACGTCCCCGCTTCCACGGCGCGGATCGATCGGTGGATGGTGTACGGCTCCGGCACGCTGCCGAGGAGCCAGAAGCCGGCGACGCCGGCGGGATCGTGCGCCGCGCTGACGCGACCGCCGGCCAGGAGTGCCTTCACCGTCGACGCGAAGCGCAGCGTCGCGCCGTCGTCGGCGATGTACAGGGGCTTGATGCCGTACGCGTCGCGGGCGATGAACAACCGCCCTGCGCGCGGATCCCAGATGGCGAAGGCGTACATGCCGCTGAGCAGGTCGACCATCGCCTCGCCGTCGTGGCGGTAGAGCTGCAGCAGCACCTCGGTGTCCGAGGACGAATGAAACCGAGCGCCGAAGCGCTCGAGCCGCGCGCGCAGCTCGCGATGGTTGTAGATCTCGCCGTTGAAGACAATGCGCAGCTCGCCGTCGACGTCGGTCATCGGCTGCGTTCCCTCGGGGCTGAGATCGATGATGGCCAGCCGCCGCGCGGCGAGGCCCACCCGAGCGTCGCCGTCGACCCAGATGCCGCCGGCGTCGGGTCCGCGCGGGCGCATCCGATCGTTCATCGCCTGGAGCTCGGCGCGATCGACCGGCGGGGCGCCGCCGCCGTACGCGAACGCGCCCGCGATGCCGCACATCGCTAGCTTGGCGTCCCCGCCGCGGCCACCGCGCCGCCGCGCCGGAACCAGTAGCGGAGGAACATCATCGCCAGCACGCCCACCACGCCGACGAGGTAGCCGATCGGCTTGAGCCATGGCATGACGGTGAGCACCGCGGCGGCGGCGAAGAGCAGCGAGACGAACCAGATGGCGGCGATGGCCTTGTTGATGGTGCCGTACTTCTCGCTGACCACGTGATGGAAGTGGCGGCGGTCGGCGTTGAACATCCGCACGATGCGGTGATAGCCGCGCTCGGCGGGCTCGCCGAAGCGCTGCTGCATGACGATGAGCGTGTCGAGCACCGGCAGTGCCAGCGCCAGCATCGGGCCGCCGACGATCAATGCGGTGGGCGCCTTGCTCGGACGGGCGATGGAGCAGGCGGCGAGAATCAATCCGATGAACAGGCTCCCGCTGTCGCCCATGAAGATCTTCGCCGGCGGCTTGTTCCAGCGGTAGAAGCCGATGAGGCTCCCGGCCAGGGCGGTCATGATCACCAGCGAGAAGACGTCGTAGCGGACCACGGCGATGACGGCGAAGGCCACAGCTATAGTAATGGATACTACAGTGGCCAGCGAGTCGATGCCGTCGATGAAGTTCACGGCGTTGATCACCCCGACGATCCAGATCACCGAGACCGCCCAGCCGAGATAGCCGAGGTTCACGATGTGATCGCCGAAGGAGACCGAGGAGAAGCGGAAGCCGAAGGCCACCAGGATGAGCGCCGACAGACTCTGCACCAGGAACTTCTTGGTGGCGTTCGATCCGAGGAGATCGTCGTAGACGCCGAGTCCGACGATCAAGGAACCGCTGGCCAGCACGGCGAAGAGGTAGGTGAGGTTCTTCGACACCAGCTCCGTCGCCTTCTCGTTCGCCGCCATGAGCATCAGCGGGAAGCCGAAGCCGAAGATGATGGCCAGCCCGCCGAGGCGCGGCGTGGAGGCCAGATGCAGTTTGCGCGCGCCGGGATGATCGATGGCGCCCACCTCCTCCGCCACCCGCTTGACGATGCCGGTGGTCAGGAACGAGGTCGCGGCACTGGCGATGAATAGGAGGAGGAGGGGCGCTACGTGTTCTCGCATCAGACCGCGGAGAGGATAACAGCCCTCAGCGGAGGATCGAGATCACGGCTTTCGAACCACCACCGGCTCATGACGCGCGGTCAGGCGTGCGCGGCGGGTCGGATGACTCGGGACGTCCCATCCTCGCGACGCGAAGTACAGCGCCATGGCATGCGGATCCATGCTGACGAATGCGTCGGAGTCGGTGCCGAGGTACTTCTCCAGATTCGGCTGCAGGCGGACGTAGTCGAACGGCACCGGTCGGCCGCCGCGGCCGCGGATCTCGCGCGCGAGGCGGCGTGGGACTTCGAAGAGCGCGCGCCAGACGATGGCGTTGCGCAGCGGAATGAGCGCCTTGCGAATGCGCTGCTGCGGAGTCAGCTCCTCGTATCCGCGGAACTCGAGCCCCTCCGATGCCCATGACCGGCAGTGCCATGCCGGTGCGAGCAGCGCCACGCCGCGCGGTTGCAGGACCCGCTCGATCTCGCCCAGCACCTGTTCCGGATTCGGGACGTGCTCCAGTACGGCCCAACTGAAGATGCACGCCACCGATTGGCTCGCCACCGGAAGGCGCTGGATGTCGGCACAGGCGCGGCGGCCGATGTGCGTCGCGGAGACGAGAGCGGGAAGGGACAAATCGACGCCGGCGTAGGCATCGGAAACGGCTGCCAGCGCTCCCCGGCCGCAACCGAGCTCGATGATCAGGCCGTCGGGGATGCCGGCACGCGCGAGCCACTCACGCGTGAGGAGCACCGCGTCCGGGATCTCCGCCCGTCCCCAACGCGCCGGATCGTCGGCGTTGTAGAACGCGAATGGCGTCGTCACTCCGCCGCCACGACCACCAGCGTGACGTCGTCCGAAAAGTTGCCGGAGGTGAAGGCCGTCAGCTCCTCGACGATCTTTTCCTGCAGGTCGACCGCGCCGAGGGCGCGATGCGCGGCGATGAAGGCGGCGAGGCGCTCCTCGCCGAACTCCTCCTCGCCCCGCCTTGCCTCGGACGCGCCGTCGGTGAAGAGCACCAGGCGGTCGCCCGACGCGAGGGTCACGGCGGCCTGCTCGTGCGGGTCGTCGCGGAAGAGGCGGCAAAACGCGGGGCCGCCGTGCGCGAGGCGTTCCACCTCGCCGTTCGCGCGCGCCAGGATCGACGGGTTGTGCCCGGCGTTGGTGTACGTCAGGGTGCGCGTGGCGCGGTCGACGACGCCGTAGAAGAATGAGATGAACTTGCCGCCGGTGAGGTTGTCGCCGACCACGCGCTTCACGTTCTCGCACAACCGGCTCGGCGCGACCTCGGGGCCGGCCGTGGCCTTCACCGCCGCCTGCAGGTTGGCCATCAGCAGCGCGGCGGGCATCCCCTTGCCGGCGACGTCGCCGATGCAGACGGCCACCTTGCCGTCGCCGAGCGCCAGGATGTCGAAGTAATCGCCGCCGACGCTGCGCGCTGATTGCGCGCGACCGGTCATCTGGAATCCGTCGAGGCGCGGGAACTGCGTCGGCAGCAGGACCTGCTGGATGGCCCGCGCCTGCGCGAACTCCGCCTCTTCCGTCCGCAGCCGCGAGTTCTCGATGCCGAGGGCGATCTGCGACGCCGCGGAGTAGAGGAACTGGAGGTCGTCGTCGCCGAGGGCCTGGTCCGAGAGCTTGGAGCCGGAGGCGATCAGGCCGAGCGGTTCGCGATGCACGCTCACCGGCACCACCACCGCCGCGCCGATCTTCCGCAGTTCGTCGGGGATGCGATCGCCGCGCGAGAGGTCGACGGTGCCGGCGGGGATGCGCACCCGTCCCACCAGCTCGTCGGGGATGCCGACCTTCGCGGAGATCACGAAGTGCTCCTCGCGGCGGAGGGCGATGGCCACGAAGCGGGTCTGCAGCGCGCTCTGGAGCTGCTCGGCGGCGTAGCGGAGGAAGCCCTCCACGTCGCTGCCGCCGATGGCGTTGCCGATGTTGCGCAGCGCGAGCGGGTAGTCGCGCCGCTCGCGGAAGAGGTTGCGGTCGACCATCTGCTGCAGCCGGTTGCGCAGCGGGACGGCGACCAACGCGACGACGATGGTCGAGGCGATGACCATGGTGGTGTTCTCGACGCGCGCGAAGCGGATCAGCAGCGTCCCCACCCCCGCCACCAGCACGCCGTACAGCACGAAGACCACCGCGCTGAGGATGGTGTACAGAACCGTGCGGCGGATGATGACGTCGATGTTCATCAGCCGGTACTTGAGGATGGCGAAGGCGAACGAGACCGGGATGATGACGTAGATCACCTGCGACAGGAGCTGCGGGATCATGTTGACGATGTTGGGGATTGTCACGTTGCCGCCGAACGTCATCAGGAAGCCGATGGTGATGCCGATCATCAGCATCACGATCTTCAGACCGACGGCGATCATCGTCCCCCACAGCGGCCACTTCACCTGTCTCCGCTCCTCCACGCCGCTGTCGCGGTAGCTGCGGAAGAGCGCGATCAGCGTGGAAACCGGGTACGACACGAGGGCGAAAAAGAAGACGAACGCCACCGCGCCCATCACGGCGAAGATCGGGATGGGCGAGTGGGTGCGATGGACCGCGCGTCCGGCGAAAAACATCGCCGTGGCGATGATGCCCAGGGTGACCGTGAAGAACGCGAGCGGATGCGCGAGGAACCCTTCCTTCGCGCCCTTCCGCCGGATATCGAGTCCGATGCGCAAGAGCGACACCGCCGCCGCCGCCCCAATGACCATTGCCGCAACCCACAGGAACGACTGGATGACCATCTTCTCGTTCGCTTCGCCGGCGGTGATGACCAACTGGAAGAACGCGACGAACACGGCCATGCAGACGCAGGCGTAGAGCGGCAAACCGTAAATCCAGGTGAAGAGCGTGCGGCCGCGCGCGACCACCGGCCGCGATTTCGGAAAAATCAGCGCGAGGTGAAGGAGTAGCGGCGCGAAGAAGAGGCTGGCCACCAGCATTACCAGCGGTCGGGCCAGCGGCGCTACGGAGATCGTCTCCACCACGAATCCGCGCGTGTTCTGCCCCTCGAACTGCGCGATGGCGGTAAGGACGAACGACAGCGCGGCGAACACCGTCATGGCGAAAAACACAACCGCGCGCGAGTCCGTCGGCAGCCGCCAGAAGACAAACGTCCCGATCAGAAGGTAGGCCAACGCGACGAGGAACGTCGCAGCCAGCGTGGCCACGAAAACAGTGTTCCCCAGGGGCGATTCGAAGCGGACGCGACGGTCGCGCTCTACGCCGTTGTCCGAGGTGCGGTAGACGATGGAGTCGCCGGCGCGAGTCTTTTCCGCCACGCGAGTGATCTGTTTCATGTCGGCGAGAGGAATGCCGTTGATCGAGACGATCCTGCTGGTCCTCTCGATGCCCGCGCGGTCCGCGGGTCCTCCCGGATAGACCATGAAGATCATGCCCGGCCGGAAGCCGACGATGGTCGGAGGCGGCTTCTTTCCCTTGCGCGGCTGCATGTCGGGCATGTACGTGAGGCCGGCCCACCCTTCGCGCGCCACGGCCTTCAAACGCCACGCGGTATACGTCGCGCCGCCGGCCATCAGCGCGACGGCGATCAGCAGGCCTGTAACGCGTCGTCTTTGAGCCGACATGAGTGCGGCCATTGTCCTACGTTTGCCGAGAGAGCGAGTTATAGAATGCCGCGACTTCGTCGGTCCTAAGGAGCATTCTGCATGGCTGAACTTCCCGGCATCGCGCGCGAGACTCTCGACGTCGACGTGGTCATCGTCGGCGCCGGCCCGGCCGGTCTCGCCGCGGCGTACCGCCTCGCCGAGCTCATCAAGGCGCACAACGACTCGGCGGCCAGCGCAGCCGAAGGCGGAGCGGTAACAGCGGCTAGGAAGCTCGAAGGCGTCTCCATCGCCTTGCTGGAGAAGGGAAAGGAGATCGGCTCACACGGCATCTCCGGCGCGGTCATGGATCCGCGAGGCATGAACGAGCTGATGCCCGACTGGCTCGCCCGCGGCTGCCCCGCCATCCCGGTCACCGACGACGCCTTCTGGTACCTGACGGAGAAGTGGAAGCTCGCCGCGCCGATCCTCCCGCCGCCTCTGCAGAACGAAGGCAACTACGTTCTCTCGCTGGGGGAGATGGTCCGCTGGCTCGCGCCGATCGTGGCGGACATGGGCGTCGACCTCTTCGCCGAGTTCGCTGCCACGCGCGTGCTGATCGAGGACGGCCGCGTGGTCGGCGTCCGCACCGGCGACAAGGGCATCGACAAGCTCGGACAGCCGAAGCCGAACTTCGAGCCGGGCGTCGACGTCCGCGCCAAGATGACCATCCTCGCCGAGGGGCCGCGCGGCACGCTGACCAAGCAACTGACGACGCTGCTCGATCTGTACGCCGGCAAGAATCCGCAGGTCTACTCGGTCGGGATCAAGGAGATCTGGCAGCTCCCCGACGACCGCTTCGCGCCCGGCACGGTCATCCACACCATGGGCTGGCCGCTCGACAAGGACACCTTCGGCGGCGCGTTCATCTACGGGATGGCGGACCGGCTCGTCGATGTCGGGCTGGTCGTCGGCCTCGATTACAAGAACCCCACGCTCGACCCGCATCACGAGTTTCAGCGCTTCAAGCTGCATCCGGCGGTCCGTCAGATCCTCGAAGGGGGGAAGATGATCTCCGCGGGGGCGAAGGCCATCCCCGAGGGGGGCTACTTCTCGATGCCGCGGATGTACGGCGACGGTTTCATGATTGCCGGCGACTCCGCGGGCTACCTCAACGGCGCGCGCCTCAAAGGCATCCACCTCGGCATCAAGTCGGGGATGATGGCCGCCGAGGCGGCGTTCCACGCGCTGCTGGCCGGCGACTACTCGGCGCATCAACTGAAGGAGTACGACGCGCTGTTCGAGTCGTCATGGGCGCGCGAGGAGCTCTGGAAGCAGCGCAACTTCCATCAGGCCTTCGAGCATGGGCAGATCGCCGGGCTGTTCAACGCCGGCATCGGCATCGTGACCGGCGGCCGCGGCTACGGGTTCGCCAACCGCCTCGAAGGACGCGCCGGCCACGAAATGATGGAGCGCATTCAGCGCTACTTCGCTACGGAGCATCCGCATCCGCCGGAGAAGATGAAGTTCGATGGCGTGTACACCTTCGACAAGGTGAGCGACGTCTATTACGGCGGCGTGGTGCACGAGGAGAATCAGCCCGCTCACCTGCTGATCCTCGACACCGAGGTCTGCATCACCCGCTGCACCGAGGAGTACGGGAATCCGTGCCTCCACTTCTGCCCCGCGAACGTCTACGAGCCCCAACCGACCGCCGACGGCCGCGGGAAGGTGCCGTTCCTCAATTTCACGAACTGCTTCCACTGCAAAACCTGCGACATCATGGACCCGTACCAGGTGATCACATGGGTGCCGCCGGAGGGGGGCGGGGGGCCGGACTACAAGAAGCTGTGAGGCGCCACAGGAGGTCTTATGAGATCGCTCGCGGTCTTCACGCTCGCGCTGCTGTGCTCCTCGCTGGCCGCCGCCGATAGTCCGTGGAAAGCCACGCTGCTGCTTTCGATCGGCGAGAAGCTGCCCGACGAAGGGGCGCAGGTCCAGGAGATCGGCCCTGCCTTCTGGTGTCCGCCCGACATGACCGTGGCGTGGGTGCGCACCGGACAAAGTGGCGCGCCGGGCGCCTGGGCCATCGTATCGGTGAAGCAGGGGCAGGTGAAAACGGTCATCCGCGAAGCGAGCGACGCCGTTTCGAAGTACGCCGCGCCGGACGTCAAGCCCATGAGGGTGTCGTACGGTTCGAAGTGGGTGGGGACAACCGGAGTGATCCCGGCCCGCGGCCGCGCATTCATCTTCGCGCGCGAGCCGTATCTGTGGGATGGCCAGAAGCTGCGCACGATCGCCTCGCGCGGTACGCAGATCAAGGTGGGCCCGACGACCTATACCGTCGGCGGGATGGCGGCGCCGTCGATCGCCGGGGTCTACGACGAGGGCAGCGTCCTCATGAACCTTCCCATCGCCGCCCCGCGGAAGACTGCCGTCCTGGCCATCTTCGACGGTCAGAACTTCACGCCGTTGATGGTCGACGGTGATCCGCTGCAGGGATTGCCCCAGGTGCGGATGGACACGAGTGTCTACGACCTTCCCGGCTTCGTTGCCGTGCCAGGAGGGGCGTTCGCCCTGATGCGAGTGGCCGGCGCGCCGTACCGCTACGGTCTCTTCTGGGCCGAGCCGGGGAAGGTCGAGCTCATCGCGGCGTACGGACGGAAGCAGGAGTCGGTCCTCGGTCCGCAGAAAGAGACCTCGGCCATCCGTATGCAGGCCGCCGCTTCCCGCGACGTCTACGCCATCCTCGCCCAGGACGGGAAGACGCTGTTCTTCACCCTCCTCGTCAAGCAGAAAGGGGAGTACAAGACTCCTCTTCCGCCACCCGAGAAGGGAGGCTCGCTGATCTATCCGGGCGTTTTCGTCGGGAGCGAGGCGCCCGCATATCTCTTCCACCGCAACGGCGTCTTCGACGGCCGGATCAAAGCGCAGATCTACTCGGCGGACTTGCAGAAAGTCTTCCTCCGGACGGAGCGCGAGAAGGAGATGACGCCCGCCGATCGGAACGAGACCTACAGACCGCTGGTGGTCGATGAGTTCTGGTTCATCGCCGGCGGCGAGGCACGCCGGCTCGAGCATCCGGAGTCGTCGTTGAGGATCGGCGGCGAGCCGGTGTCGTATCGCAAGATCTCCGCGCCGTACGCCGGCGTGTTGATCAGCCGGTCCATCCCGCAAGACGAAGCGGACGCCATGGCGAAGGTCTTACCGGAGCTCTGGCGCGCTTTCGCCGCCCGCCCGACGTGGTTCTTCGCCGAGGGGTCGGACGCGATCACGCTCGCGCCGCGCTTGACCACCGACGCCGGCGAGATCGGGCTCGAACAGGTGGTGGGCTTTGCCGACGCAAGTCACGGCGTCGCCGTGACGCCCAAGGGAATCGTCGCCCTGTCGCGGTGAGGGGCCGTGAGGAACAAAGTTGTAACGTGTCGGCGGTCACGGCCGTCTCCAGAATGCGGAATGCAGAATGCAGCGTTACGAGCGGGACAACATGTCGATTGAACTATTGGTCGTAAACCGCACCTTCGAGAAGATCGCCGCGCTGCAGGCGAACGTCGAGCGTGTCATCCGCGGCAAGTCCGAGGTCATCCAGTACTGCATCGCGGCCATGCTGGCCAAGGGACACATCCTCCTCGAAGACGTCCCCGGCGTCGGCAAGACGATGCTGGCGCACGCGCTGGCGCGGTCGCTATCGCTGTCGTTCCAGCGCATCCAGTTCACCAGTGACCTGCTGCCGGCGGACATCGTCGGCGTCACCATCTTCAACCAAGACCATCAGGAGTTCGAGTTCGTCTCCGGCCCGATCTTCACCAACGTGCTGCTCGCCGACGAGATCAACCGCGCCACGCCGAAGTCGCAGTCGGCGCTGCTCGAGGCGATGAGCGAGGGGATGATCACCATCGAGAAGCGCCGTCTTCCGCTGCCGGAACCGTTCCTGGTCATCGCCACGCAGAACCCGGTCGAGCACGTGGGGACGTATCCGCTGCCGGAGTCGCAGCTCGACCGCTTCCTGATGCGCCTGACCATCGGCTACCCGAACAGCGTCGACGAGAAGAAGCTTCTCCGCGCCGGCGGCGCGCAGGAAGCGCTCGATCAGCTCGACGCGGTGCTGGAAGAGGCCGAGGTGCGCGAGCTGCAGGCCCAGGTGCCATCCATTCACGTCAGCGAGTCGCTGACCGACTACCTGATGACCATCGTGCAGACCACGCGCAGCCACGCCGAAGTGGTCCTCGGCGTGTCGACGCGCGGAGCGCTGACGTTCTTCAAGGCCTGTCAGGCGCTGGCGATGGCCAGCGGCCGCGACTTCGTCATTCCGGAGGACATCAAGCGGCTGGCGGCCCCGGTGCTGTCGCACCGCATCGTGATGAAGGACCGGCGCCTCCTCCGCGGCGACGTGACGCCGGAGCAGCGGTTCATTCAGCGGATTCTGGGTGAGATTCCGGTGCCGCGGTAAGGGCGGCCTCGCGCTCGATGCGCTCGGTACGCCGCGCCGCCCAGCCGGAGAGGGCGCGCAGCAACATCATGGTGACCAACCACATCGCTAGGCCGAAAAGCGGGATGTACTGTCTCATCGTGTCTTCTTCGGTTCAATGTAGATTCCGAAGCCCCAAATGACAACGGACGCGAAAAAGTTCCACATGGCCCACGGAACGGTCAGCGTGCCTGTCACGGTGCGATCGAGCAGCGCGAAGACAAGCCAGAGAATGCCGCATTCGCGAAGAGCTTCTGCGAATCGTTCATTGAAGAGCGTGTCCTCTCCTGGCGTCCATCTCATCGCGCCGAGGCTACCTCGGAAATTCGCATTCTCCGAGGACATCTACCCTGCGTGGAGCCGCCATGTCTGATGCCCCCAAGCCCTGGCAATTCGACGGCGTCGTCCGCCTCACGCGGCTCGGCACCGGCTTCCTCATCTTCACCGTGGTCATCGGATTCGCGGCCATCAACACCGGCAACAACGCCCTCTACATCGCTCTCGCGTTCATGCTCGGCGCGCTGTTGCTCTCGGGCATTGCGTCGAAGGGAGGGCTCAAGCACCTCCACGTCGAATTCGACAGCGTCGACGAGGCGTGGGCCGGACGTCCGGCACACGGGCGGCTGCGCCTCGCGAATCGCTCCCGCCTCTGGAACGTGCGCGACGTCATCGTCACCTCGGACGAGCTGCAGAAGCCGCAGTTCATCCCGCTGATCGGGCGGCGCACGGCCAGCGCCGTCGACGTCGTCTTCCGCTTCCATCGCCGCGGCATCGTCCATCTGAAAAGCGTCGATCTCTACACCCGCTACCCGTTCGGCTTCTTTCTGAAGAAGCGACGAGTGCGCATCGACGGCGAAGTCATCGTCTACCCGCAGATCCTCGATGAAGAGACCACGCGCGAGCGATTCCGGGCGGTGGAGGGCGAGCTCTTCGCCGCCAATCGTCCCGGCGCCGGGCACGAGGTGCACTCGTTCCGCGACTACGCGCGCGGCGACTCGCTCCGTCACGTGGCGTGGAAGAAGTCGGCGAGCCTCGGGCGCTGGATCATCAAGCAGACCGAGCTCGAGGCCGGACGCGCCGTGCACGTCGCCGTCGATCCCTTCAAGCCTCGCGGCGTGAGCGACGAGTCGTTCGAGCGGATGATCAGCGACGCGGCGACGCTGGTCTTCGACGCCCTTCGCCGCGAGCTCGACGTGATCATCTCCGTCCCGCATGTGACGCTGCGCTCCGATCGCGACGGCAGCGGCGCGATCTTCCGCCTGCTCGCGCTGCTGCAAGCCGCGCACGAGCCGGTGGCGCTGCCGGTCGAGCGCACCAGCATCATCTTCAACGTGAGGGAGGGCGATGAGCGCAAGACAGCGTGACGGCTCTATCCTGAGCCGCGAAGACGGCGAAGGATCTGGCGCCTACGCGCGCGGCGCCTATGGGCACCAGATCCTTCGTCGCTGCGCTCCTCAGGATAAATGCCGGGGGGCCCGATGAGCGCAAAACGGCGTGAC
>JBBPII010000003.1:0-408218 GCA_038040385.1 Candidatus Gilichinskyi gelida | reverse complement strand
AGCAGCGCGCCCGGTACTCCGGGGTGCCGGGCGCGCTGCTGCGCGCCCCTACACTAGAATCACTGCACATGCGCTACGTCTCAGCCGTATCCATGCTCGTCTTTGCGACGAGCGCGATGGCCGCCATCCCATCATCAGAACGCGACGCGCTCGTCGCCGTCTACAACGCCGCGGGCGGCGCGAACTGGACGGACAAGACCAATTGGCTCGGCGCGCCGGGGACGGAGTGCGACTGGTACGGCGTCGGCTGCGACGAGACTCAGTCCAACGTCACGAACCTCGACCTCGGCGACAACAACCTTCGCGGCACCCTCTCGCCGGAAATCGCCAAGCTGCCGAAGCTGCGTGACCTGCAGATCTACGCCAACGAGCTCGGAGGCCAGCTTCCCGGCGAGCTCGGCCAGCTCGCCGACATCGAAGACATCTACATCGACGCCAACCAGTTCACCGGCCAACTCCCGCCCCAACTCGGTGCGCTGAAGAAGCTGGAGCTTCTCGGCATGTCGGCCAATCACTTCAGCGGCCCCATTCCGCCGGCGTTCGGCGACATGAGCGCCCTGCGCGAGCTCAACCTCGCCGCCAACGCCCTCAACGGGCAGATCCCGGCCGACCTGACGAGGCTCACCAACCTCGAGGTGCTCAACCTCACCCAAAACCAACTGAGCGGCCCGATTCCCGTAGAGCTGGGAACGCTGTCGAAGCTCCGGGAGCTCTCCCTCTCGGACAACCAGCTCTCCGGTAACATCCCGGCGCAGCTCGGCAACCTCGCCGCGCTGCAGCTTCTGTACGCGTCGTACAACAAGCTCGACGGCTCCATCCCGCCGCAGCTCGGCCAGCTCCGTGCGCTCGAAGCGCTGTATCTCAGCAGCAACCAACTGAGCGGCAAGATCCCCGACGCCCTCGGCGACCTCGGCGCGCTGAAGCTGCTCTATCTCGGTACCAACAAGCTGACCGGAGACATCCCCGCTGGGCTGTTCCGCGCCACGGCACTGGAGGAGCTGCACCTCGACGACAACCAGCTCACCGGCCAGATCCCGGTCGGCGTCGCCAGGCTCGTCAACCTTCAGGTCCTCAACCTCTACGCCAACGGCCTCACCGGCTCGATCCCGGTCGAGGTGACCACCATCGCGCCGCTGCGCACGTTCTCCGCCGGCTACAACATGCTCACCGGCGCGATCCCCCCGGAAATCGGACGCTTGACCAACCTGACCGAGCTCGACCTCGCCCACAACCGGCTTGACGGGCGCCTTCCACGCGAGCTGGGCAACCTGTCGAAGCTCACGTTTCTCTATCTCTACGATAACCAGATCGGCGGAACGATTCCGCCGGAGCTCGGGCAACTCGCCAACCTCGGCGTCTTCCACGTCGGCGCGAACAGCTTGACCGGGACCATCCCCGACACACTGCGCAACCTGACCAAGCTCGAACAGTTCAATGTTGGGGGGAACACCCTCAGTGGATCGCTCCCGGTCTGGATTGGCGAGCTGACGCGGCTCCAGGAATTCGTCGCCGGCGCGAACCAATTCATCGGCACCATCCCCACGGGGGTTGCCGCGCTCGACCGCCTCTACGTTCTCGACGTCAGCCAGAACTTCCTCACCGGGCCGTTGCCCGACTTCACGCGTCTCGGCACCCTCGGGTACGCCAACTTCGAGGGCAACCAGCTCAGCGGATCCATTCCGGCCGGCATCGGCGTGCTGACCAACGTCATCGACGCGCGCTTCAGCAACAACGCCTTCACCGGCCCGCTGCCGCACGAGATCGGCAATCTCACCAACGCGGAGTACGTGGTCTTCGCCAACAACCTGCTCGAAGGAACGATCCCGGCGGAGATCGGTAATCTGAAAAAGGTCTACTCGCTGGAGCTGTACGGCAACCGCTTCACAGGAACGATCCCGCCGCAGATCGGCGACATGAGCGGCCTCCAGTTCCTCGGGCTCTCCTTCAACGCGCTGCGCGGCCCCGTGCCCCCGGAGATCACCAAGCTCACCAAGTTGGAAGACGGGCGCTCCGACTTCAGCTACAACGCTCTCTTCACCAACGACGCCGCGGTGCGGGCGTTCCTCAACCGGAAGCACTACAGCCCGAACTTCGCGGAGACGCAGACCGTCACGCCTGCGAACGTCCGCGTGACGCAGACCACCGATCGCAGCGCGACCCTGACCTGGACGCCGATCGAGTACGTCTACGACGACGGCGGCTACCAGGTCATCGCCTCGAAGACCGCGGGCGGCCCGCCGTCGGTCATCGCCACCACCGCAACGAAGCAGGACGACACGATGATCGTCCGCAACCTCGATCCGTCGACCAGCTACGTCTTCACCGTCAGCACCGTCACCCACCCGCACGACATCCAGCAGAACCTCCTCGTCAGCGACCTCTCGCCCGGCGTTCCGGCGAGCACCGGCCCGCGGGTCATCGCGCCGGCCGAAGTCGTGGTGACCGAGGCGCCGCAGGGGAGCGTGCAGATCGATGGGGTGGAGGTGGTCGCCGACAGCTTCACCCTGACGAACTACGGCGACGTGGGCACGAACGTCGAGTTGGAGCTCGGCGACGACTTCTTCACCGTCGAGCCGGCGACGTTCGCCCTCGGCGCCGGTGCCAGCAAAGTAGTCAACATACGGACTCTCCCGAAACAGCCGGGCACGTACTACGGCTACGCGACCGTTCGCGGCACCGGCGTCGCCGACGGCACCTACGTCACCGTCATCCTGCTCTCGGTGCAACAGCCGGCGGGAAGCGTGGTGGCCACGCCGATCAGCACGCGGATCGAGCTGGCAGGCGCCCCCGGCTCCGACTCCATCGGCATTGCGCAATTCCGCAACAGCGGCACCGCGGACCTCCGCGGCATCCTGGTCTCCGACCAGCCTTGGATACAGCCCGACCAGCAGCCGATCACCATCTCGCCGGGCACAATCGGGTCGGTCAACTTCCGCGTCGTCCGCGCCCGGCGTCCGCTCGGCGTCGAAGGGGCGCTGACGGCGACTCTCACGCTGGTCTACGTCGCCGGAGAGACGCAGACGCTCGACGTCGCGCCAGTCAACGTGTCGAAGGTCACCGTCGTCGACACCACCAAGCCGCCGGTGACGCCGGGAACCGCGCCGTTCCTTCTACAGGGGGAGGTTGCCTTCTTCGCGCCGGGCGTCAGCGCGGCGCGGAAACTGGGCGGCACGCTCGGCTCCGACCTCTCCATCCTCAACTCCTCTTCCGGCAGAGCCGTCGGCGACTTGCGTCTCTATTTCACCGCCGCCGGCGGGACGGAGACCAAAGTGGCGACGCTCCCCTCGGTCGCCGCGGCGACGTCGGTGAGCCTGGTGAGCCTGGTAACCAACATCTACAGCGCGCCCGATTCGGTCGGCACGCTGCAGATCCGCAGCGCCGACTGGCGTAACGTCGCCGTGGCCGCGAAGCTGACGAATTTGAAAGCGGAGGGGACATTCACCGGCGACGTGCCCGTCTTCCGCTCCGACCGTTCCGCCGGCTCCGGGCAACCGATCTACCTCACCGGCGTGCGCAAGCCGTCGGACATCTTCGTGCAGGAAACGTCGGGCGCGGCGGCGAATGTGCGCGTCGAGTTCCTCGACGCCGCCGGCGCGCCGGTCGGGACGACGATCACCCAGCCGGTCGGCGCCCTCGGCCTCCTCGAGCTTCGCGACACCGTCCCCGCCGGTGCCGTGACCGCCGTCCTCACTCCCGGCTCGACCGGCCGCCTCGCCGCGTACGCGCGCGTCGCCGACGAGACCAGCGGCGACACCTGGAGCGTCGCCGATTGGGGCCGCGTGAACAAGTTTGCGCTCACCGAGAGCGTGCGCATCGCGGTGGCCGACGGCATCGGCGGCGCGGGCGGCGGCACCAAGCGGCGCCGCCCGGTGCTGCACGCGGCCGGACCTCCGCGCGCGGCGACCGACGTCACGATCTTCAACCCCGGATCGACCGAGGCGCGGGCGAAGCTGCAGGTGCTCGACGCCGCCGGCAACGTGGCGGGCGAGCGCGAAGTGATCCTCGATCCGAAGAAGACCACCACCATCACCGACGCCGCCGCGGCCGCGTCCAGCGCGACGGCGCACATCGTGATCGACCCCACGCGCGGCAGCGTCGTGGTCACCGCGCGCAGCCAACGCCTGGGCAAGGGGACGTACGGCTCCGCGATTCCCGTCGTCGCCGCCGGCTCCGGCTTGCGCGTTGGGCAGACCCAGACGTTCGCCGACCTCCACGATTCCACCGCCGCCACCGTCGCCGCGGCCACGCCGGCGACCTTCCGCACCAGCTACGGGTTCGTGGAGACCGCCGGGCAGACGGCCACGGTCCGCGCGAGGGTGGTGATCATCGAGTCGCGCTCGCTCGTCGCCGCGAAGGCCACCATCACCCGCGACTTCCATCTCGCCCCGCGCCAGCAGATCGTGCTCGAAGACCTGGTGCGCTCCATCGCCGGCGCGGCGCGGGAGACGGAGTTCGGCGACCTGCACGGCCTGCAATTGCAGATCGAGGTCACCGCCGGCGGCGGCGCGGTGGTGCCGTTCGTCATCGTGACGGATAACGGGAGCAGGGATTCGTTGGTGCGGTTGGAATAGGGGTTGCGAGGTCTCGGGGTCGCGAGGTCTCGCAGCGAAACACCGCGAGACCCCGAGACCCCGCAACCCCAATGTTACGATCCCCCCACATGCCTCACGACCTCCTCGGCATCGGCATCACCGGCAAGACGCTGACCGACCTCGAGCGCCGCATTCTCCGCGACACCACGCCGTACGCCGTTGTGCTCTTCGGGCGCAACATCGCCGACCCGAAGCAGTTCCGCGAGCTGGTCCGCGAGGTCAAGTCGCTGGCGAAAGTCCCGCCGCTCTTCATGATCGATGAGGAGGGGGGACGCGTCGATCGACTGCGGCACCTCATCCCCGGCCTGCCGAGCGCGGAGACCTTCGGCGAAGGGGAGCGCCCGGCGGAACTGTCGCAGTGGTTCGGCCGGGTGATCGGGATGGCGCTGCGCTACTTCGACATCGACGTCGACCTCGCGCCGGTGGTCGACGTCCGGGCGACCGAGTCGCCGAAGGGACTGGAGCGGCGCACGTTCGGCGGCGACCCGGAAAGTGTCGTCGAGCTGGCGGGAGCATTCATGCGCGGCGTGCACGGCGCCGGCGTCGCCACTTGCCTCAAACACTTCCCCGGTATCGGCACCGGCTCGGCCGACCCGCACTACGGCGCGACGGTCATCGACGTCTCGCTCGACGAGCTGGCGCGCCGCGACCTGGTCCCCTTCGCCCGCCTCGGCAACGAAGCGGGGGCGATCATGATCGGACACGGCACCTATCCGCGGATCGACGAGGCCGACTTGCCGGCCACGCTCAGCCGCCGCATCACCACTGAGCTGCTGCGCGAGGTCGCCGGCTTCGACGGCCTCGCGGTCACCGACGACATGGAGATGCACTCCGTCTCCGACCTCGGATCGTACGAGTCGATCACCGACCGGGCGCTGATGGCCGGCAACGACGTGGTCCTCTTCTGCAGCCACATCGAGCGCGTCCCCGCCCTGCAGCGTCACGTTCGCGAGACCGCCGCGCGCGACGCCGCGTACGGCGCGCGGTTCGCCGAGGCGTGCGCGCGCGCTGAAAAATACCGCGCGCATGTCGAGCGGTTGCGGCAGAGCGCCCCGCCGCCGGCGAGCTTCGACGCCGTCATCGACGAAGCCACGCGCTTCGTCGACGAGTTCGAGAAGACCCGCCCACCGCGCGAGATCTACGTGCCGGACGAAGACCGCCGCAAGAATTCGCGGAAGCCGGGGGGGCGGACGGGGAGGGAAGAGTGGACGTAAGAAAGTCCTGAGCACTTCGTTCCCAAACCTTTTACGAAAAACTTCGTCTTACACCAAAGTCGTGAGAATCCGTACTCAACTCGTCATCGCCTCGTTTTTACTGTCGATCCTGCCGCTGACGGCGATCGTCGGCTACTCGTATCACACGTCGCGCGAGGCGGTGGAGACGGCGTACCAGCGCGAGGCGGCGACGCTGACGCGGCAGATGGACACGCGGCTGGCGTCGATCCGCACCGACCTCGAGCAGCGATTGGCGGAGGTCTCCGCGCTGCCGCTGCGCGACATGGGCGAGAGCTCCCGCAGGGCGCTCGTCGGCAACGTCATGATGGCCATGGGCGACGCGGCGTCGCTCGTCGACTCGCTCGAGATCCATCCGTTCCCGCACCCGGTGCACGTCCAGGTGGCCCAGGCCTCGCCTCGGGCCGCGCCGCGTGCGGCGCCGGTCCCGCCCCCGGCGCCGCCCGACGCGTCGGACGCCGATCCCGACCCCGACCCGCAGTTCGACGAGGCGTTCGTCATCGACGTCCCCGACCCTCCGGCCACGCCGCGATTCTCCTGGACCGATGAAGAACGCGCGCAACTGAAAGAGATCACGCGCCTCAGCGTGCAGCTCGGGCAGAACTGGAAGTCGATGACGCCGGAGCAGCGGGAGGAGCTGCAGAAACAGTTGAAGACCGTTCAGGTGGCCTTCGACGCCAACATGAAGAGGACCTCCGCCGAGTTCCAGAAGCAGTTGGAGGCGGCGCGGAAGGGGCGGGCGGACGCGCGAAGAGTGCGCCGGCAAGAGCGCGGCGCCGAGAAGACGGAAGAGACGCGCGTCGAGGCGCTGGAAGACGCGCAGGAAGCGGCGCAGGACCGCGCGGAGATCGCCGCGGATGCGGCCGATGCTGCGGCGGAAGTGCAGGCCGCGGCGAAGGTGGAGTCTGCGCCGGCCGTCGCCCCGGTGCCGAAAGTGGCGGTGGTCAAGAAGATCACGCCGGAAGAGAAAGAGCGGCTGAAGGTGCGGCAGAAGCAGGCCACCCTCCTCTTCGGGCATCGCCTGAACGTCCCGATGCGCAGGGAGGGCGAGGTGATCGGGCGGGTGAGCGCGCAGGTGAGCACCGAAGAGGTGATCAAGCGCGTCCTCGGCGGCGCGGCCGATCGCGATGAGATCGCCTTCGCCGTCGACCGCGACGGCAACGTCTACACCCGCACCGCCGACGACAAGAAGACCCTCGAGACCATCGGTCTGCTGAAGCGGCTGAAAGAGACGCTGCGCGTCGACGACATCCCCAACTGGGTGGTGGCCTTCAACTTCGACCCGCAGAGCGGATTGCGCATCGGCGTGGCGCGGCCTGTCGGCGACACCTTCGACGCCCTGCGCAAGACCGCGGCGAAGAACTTCGGCTACGGCATGGGGCTGGTGTTCATCGCTCTGATCGGCATCGTTCCCATCGCCAACCACATCACGCGCGACGTGAAGCTCGTCAGCGCCGGCGCCGACCGCATCGCGCACGGCGATCTGACCACCCGCCTTCCGGTGACGTCGAGCAACGAGTTCGGGCAGCTCGCCGGCGCGTTCAATCGAATGGCGCAGGACTTGAGCGTGCAGCAGCAGACCATCATCGAGCAGGAGCGGGCGCGGAAGGATCAGGAGATCCAGCAGCGGCTGCTCGCCGTGGAGTACGACCGGAAGTCAGTGGAGCTCGAGGAGGCGCGGCGCTTCCAGCTTTCCATGCTGCCGAAGAGCGTGCCGTCGAGCGACCGATACGACGTCGCCGTCTACACGCAGACGGCGACGGAAGTGGGCGGCGACTACTACGACTTCCATGTCGGCGCGAACGGACTGCTGTCGGTCACCATCGGCGACGCCACCGGCCACGGCGCGAAGGCCGGGACGATGGTCACCGTCATCAAGACGCTCTTCTCCGACTACGCGGGCGGGGGGGCACCATCCGCCTTTCTCCACGACGCCGCGGAGACCATCAAGCGGATGGACCTTGGCCGCATGGCCATGGCCCTGGTCCTGGCGCGGCTGGAAGGCACCCGTATGACCGTCGCCTCGGCCGGAATGCCGCCGGCATACGTGCACCGCGCCGCGACCGGAAACGTGGAGGAGGTGGCCTTCGCCGCCACGCCGCTCGGCACCCTCGGTGCCGACTACTCCGACCTGGCCCTCGACCTCGAGCCCGGCGATACCGTGCTGTTCATGACCGACGGCTTCCCCGAGCTGCTCAACGAAGGCGGACAGCAACTTGGCTACGTCGCCGCGCAGCAGGAGTTCACCGCCGCCGCCACCGCCCCCGACGCCGACGGCGTGATCGCCGCCCTCGCCGCCGCCGCCCAGCGCTGGCACGGCGACCAGCCCCCCAACGACGACGTGACGTTCGTCGTGGTGCGGGTGAGGGCGTAGGCGGAACGTGGGCGCCGGGACGGCGCCCGGCCAGCCGGCGGGGACGCCGGCGCTCCACTACAATCGCCCCATGTCCAAAACCCTTCGTCTTCTCGCTCTCGCTCTGCTCCTTCCCTCCTCGATCTTCGCCGCCACCCACGCGGACAAGATCGACGCGCTGCTCGCGGCGTACAACAAGCAGCGCTACTTCAACGGATCGGCGCTGGTCGCCGAGAACGGGAAAGTCATTCTTCGCAAGGGCTACGGGCTGGCCAACATGGAGTGGCAGATCCCGAACGGACCCGATACGAAGTTCCGGCTCGGATCGATCACCAAGCAGTTCACGTCGATGGTGATCATGCAGCTCGTCGGCGAAGGGAAGATCAATCTCGACGAGAAGGTCACCGCCTACCTGCCCGACTACCGCAAAGATACCGGCGGCAAGGTCACCGTGCGCCATCTGCTCACGCACACCTCGGGTATCCCGAGTTACACCAGCGCTCCGGGATTCTTCCAGAACGAATCGCGCGATCCGTACACCGTCGCCGACTTCGTCAAGAAGTACACCAGCAACGATCTCGAGTTCGAGCCCGGTTCGAAGTGGCTCTACGACAACTCCGGCTACTTCCTCCTCGGCGCGATCATCGAGAGCGTCACCGGCAAGACATACGAGCAGGCGCTGAAGGAGCGGATCTTCGACCCGCTGGGGATGAAGGACAGCGGCTACGACCACTTCAACACCATCCTCCCCAAACGCGCCACCGGCTACCAGCTCACGCCGAACGGCTACGAGAACGCGCCGTATCTCGACATGTCGATTCCGTACGCCGCGGGCTCGCTGTATTCGACGGTCGACGATCTCTTCAAGTGGGACCGCGCGCTCTACACCGACAAGCTCCTCGCCGCGGATCTGAAAACGACCATGTTCACTCCGGTCATGCAGAACTACGCGTTCGGCTGGGGAGTGCGGAAGATGAAGCTCGACGATGACAAGACCGAGGTGGCGACCATCTCCCACAACGGCGGCATCAACGGCTTCAGCACTGTGGAGATCCGGCTGCCGGACACCCAGGACCTGGTCGTCCTGCTCGACAACACCTCGCGCGGCGACAAGCTCGACGCCGCAGCGAAGGGAATCCTCGACGTCCTGCGCGGCATCGAGCCGCCGGCACCGAAGGCGTCGCTGGTCGATGAGCTGATGAAGACCCTCGCCACCGGCGACGCGCGCCAAGCCATCGCCCGCTATCGGGAGCTGAAAACGAAGTCGCCGCAGACGTTCGACTTCAGCGAGCCGGAATTGAATCGCCTCGGATACACGCTGCTGCAGCGCGGGCGGGTGACCGACGCCATCGACGTCTTCCTCCTCAACGTCGAGGCGTATCCGAAGTCGTGGAACGTCTACGACAGCCTGGCCGAGGCGTACGCGGTGCACGGCGACCGCGACCTGGCCATCGCCAACTACAAGAAGTCCATCGAGCTCAATCCGCAAAACACCAGCGGCGTCGAGGCGCTCCAGCGGCTGGAGAATCCGCCGGGGAAGATCGACGCGGCGACGCTCGACAAGTACGTCGGGACATACGAGCTCGCGCCCAGCTTCAGCATCGTCGTCACCCGAGAAGGCGACACGCTTTTCGGGCAGGCCACCGGGCAGCCAAAGTTCGAGATGGCCGCCGACTCGCCGACCGAGTTCCACCTGTTGCTGGTGCCGGCGAAGATCACCTTCGCGGCGGACGGCAGCTCGCTCACTCTGCACCAGGGCGGGCGGGATGTGCCGGGGAAGCGCGTGGCGGGCAAATAGTACGATTAGTACTATTGCTTCAGCGCCGTGGCGATGAAGCTGTCGGTGTGGCTGAGCACGTTGTCGTCGATCGCGAAGTCGGCGCCGACGTCGTCCCACCACCGCCGCGCCTCGTCCTCGCCCCACGGCGACGTCGCGATCGCCGCCAGCCGGACGCTCAGTTCCGCGGCGCTGCGTGGACGGCCGTCGCGCTTCTTTGCCAGGCATGCCAGCACCGCCGCCTCGAGGGCGGGCGGGATGGGATTCTTCGTGCGCCGCGACGGCGGGATGGGTTCGTCGCGCAAGGTCATGGCGACGGCCTGCGCGACGCTGCTCGATTCGAAGACCAACGCACCGGTGAGCAGGTAGTAGGCGACGCAGCCCAGGGCGTAGATGTCGGCGCGGGCGTCGACGGCCTCGCCGAGAACCATCTCCGGCGACATGTACGCGGGCGTCCCCGGCGTCAGACCGGCGGCGGTGGCCAGCGACTGTTCGGTGTCGGCCGCGGCCACCGACTTCACCAGCCCGAAGTCGAGCACCTTCACGAAGTCGTGCTGCAGTCCGAGGCGGCCGACATGGATGTTGGCCGGCTTGATGTCGCGATGAACGAGGCCGCGGGCGTGCGCTTCCTCGAGCGACTGGCAGGCCTGGCGGAGGATGAAGATCGCCCGCCCGGCCGGCAGCGCGCCGTGCTTGCGGATCAGCGTGTCCAGGTTCATCCCGTCGAGCATTTCCATGACGAAGTACATGGTCTGGTCGCCCGTGACGCCGAAGTCGTACAGCTCGACGGTGTGCGGCGAGCGCAGGTTGGCCGCGGCCTCCGCTTCGCGCCGGAAGCGCTGCAGCGTGATCTGCGCCGACTCACCGTTCTGCGCGCCGAGCATCTCCGGTCGGATCAACTTGATGGCCGCGGGGCGCGCCAGCATGCGATGCGTCGCCTTGTAGACCTCGCCCATTCCGCCGCGCCCGAGGAGCTCGCCGAGGTGATAGCTCCCCATCTCCCGTGCCTTCGCCACGTGCCGTCCGAGCTTGGTGTGGACGTGGGCGATCACCACGGCGACGCCGACGAGGAGGAAGTCGGGATAGTGCATCACCAGGACATTGCTGATCGGCCCGAAGTCCCACAGCCCCCGCGCCTTGGCGATCAGCATGCCGAGGGGATTCATGGAAGCGGCGATGAGCGATGCGACGAGCGTCTTCATCGGTGGGCTCGGGACGATCGCCGCGAACATCACCACCACCGCGCCGATCCAGGTGATCATCGGGAAGATCGGCATGTGGGCGGGCATGGGTTGCCAGTGAAAGGTCATGCCGAGGGCCACCGCGGTGAGCACCATGTAGGCCAGGCCGAGGTCGAGGATGAAGCGGGGATTGCGTTCGCTCACCCGGGTGTAGAAAAAAAGCCCGAGGGAGATCGCTGCGCTGGCCGCGGAGATGGCATGCGAGCCGTCCAGCTCGGGCGACGCGCCCATCGCCACCGCGGCAAAGTGGCCCAGAACGGTCCCGGTGATCCAGAGCGTCGCGCCGAGCAGTCCCATGATGCCGAGGCGCTGCGAGGCTTCGCGCAGAAGGTCGTCGGGCAGCGGGCGTGGTTTTCCGGCCGAGTCGAGCGTGGTGGGGGTGGTGGCGGCGCGATCGCAGATCAGTTTGCGGGAGGTCATGTCGTCGATTTCGGCCGTAGTGGTCCGACGGTCTTGCGCATCAGTATCTCCGACGCGCCGGGAATGATGTAGTCCTTCAGCTCGCCAACGACTTCATATCCCAGACGCTCGTACAGCGCGCGGGCGCGGGGGTTGAACGACGAGACGCAGAGGAACACGTTCGGAGTCTCCCGAAAAATCCGCTCTTCAGCGAAGGCGACCAGTTGCGTTCCGAGTCCGATGCCGCGCGCGCCGGCGTCGACGCAGACGGTCTGGATGTAGCCGATGAACGCGCCGCGCATGTTGATGATGATGAAGCCGCGCACGGCGCCGTCCTCGCGCGCCACCCACACCTCGCGCGTGGGGTCGGTGACGGCGATCAAGCATTCGTCGAAGGTGCGCCCGATGGTGATCCACGGATCGGTCGCGCACATCATGGCGGCGCAGGCGCGCGCGTCGTCATCGTTCTGCAACCGCTCGATCATTCGCACAGGATAAACTCCCGCTCCCATGAGCACTCCAGGAAGGCCGCTGGCCGGCGAGCACGCACCGTACTTCAGCCGCTACATCGATCTTGTCCCTGAGGAGGACGTCGTCGGCGCGCTCGAGGCGCAGGGCCGGGAGATCGCCGCGCTGCTCGCACCGCTCGGCGAGGAGAAGGCGACGTTCCGCTATGCGCCGGAGAAGTGGAGCGTGAAGCAGGTCATCGGGCACGTCACCGACGCCGAGCGCGTCTTCGACTACCGGCTGCTGTCGATCGCGCGCGGGGAGACGCAGTCGCTGCCGGGATTCGACGAGAACGACTACATGCGCGGCGCGAACTTCGACCAGCGATCCTTCGCCGATCTGCTCGACGATTTCGACGCCACCCGCCGCGCGACTCTGACGCTCATGCGCGGGCTCTCCGACGAGGCCTGGACCCGCGCCGGCACGGCGAACGACACCAGGACCAGCGTGCGCGCCATCGCCTACATGGTCGCCGGGCACGCGCGGCATCACCTCGGCGTGCTTCGGTCGCGCTATTTGTGAATTTATCCTTCGGCGCGAAGCGTCAGGATAAAGTCACCACCACCGCGAAGTAGTGGCACACGCTGCCGGCGATCACGAAAAGGTGCCAGACGCCGTGCATGTGCACCACGCGCTTCGATAGGGCGAAGAACACCACGCCGACGGTGTAGATGATCCCCCCCGCCGCGAGGAGCACCAGGCTGGGCGAGGGGAGGGCGCGCTGCAGCGGCTCGAACGCGGCGACCACCATCCACCCCATCAACAGATAGAGCACGACAGAGACGGCTCGGTAGCGGCCGCGGAAGAAAACATCCTTCGCCACTCCGAGGATGGCCAGGGTCCAGACGATGCCGAAGAGCCACCATCCCCACGGCCCGCGCAGCACGGTCAGGGTGAACGGCGTGTACGTCCCGGCGATCAGCAGGTAGATCGAGCAGTGGTCGAAGACGTGGAAGATCTGCTTCGCCTTGCCGCGCAGCGAGTGGTAGAGCGTGGAGCTGAGGTAGAGCACCACCAGCATGCCGCCGTAGACGGAAACGGCGACGATCTTCATCGTGCCGCCTTGCCTCGCCGCCAGAGTCACGGCCGCGCTCGTGCCGATCAGCGCGAGGACCGTGCCGACCAGGTGGGTGATGGCGTTGAAGCGTTCGCCGGGGTACATGTCTCAACTTTATCCTGACGCGAAGCGTCAGGATCTGGCGCCCATGTGCGCAGCGCAAGTGGGCACCAGATCCTCCGGCGCTTCGCGCCGAAGGATAAACTCAGAACGGCACCTCGTCCTCATCCTCCACCGGCGCCCCTGCGCCGGCGCTGGCCGCGGCCGGCTTGCGATATCCGCCGCCGCCCTCGTCGCTGTCGCGCTTCCGCTCGAGCATCTTCATCTCTCTGGCGTTGATCTCCGTGCGGTAGCGCTTCTGGCCGGACTCCTTGTCCTCCCAGCTATCGGTGCGGATGGAGCCCTCGATGTAGACCAGCATTCCTTTGCGGAGGTACTGCCCGCAGATCTCGGCCAGGCGCGCCCAGGCGACGATGTTGTGCCACTCGGTGCGCTCCTGCTTCTCGCCGCTCTTGTCTGTGAACTTCTCGTCGGTGGCGATGGTGAATTTGGCGACGGTCTGCCCGCCGGGGGTGGATTTGATCTCGGGGTCTTTTCCCAGACGCCCGACGAGAATGACTTTGTTGATCATGGCTGCTCTCCTTCGAAGATAGTCCGGCGAGGGCGGCCGGCGCGCCTCGAAGACCTCGGTGTGGTTGGCGGATTTTAGACGATCCGACTGGCGGGCGGCGGTTTTCTACCTCTCGTAGATTCAATGCGCGGCGCGACGGCGGAGCGACGTCGCCGGCTTGAAGACAAACGGACGTGACTCGCCGCCACCCGGTGACTCGTTCCGCGCCACGAAGGTCCCGCCGCGGACGGCGAGCGCCGCGTCGGAGGAAGCCAGTGCGAGCTCGAACGGCGAGACGTAGATCGTCGTCCGGTCAGTTCCACTCCACCTGATCACGGTGTTGGGGACGAAGCCGAGGCCGCGAATTGTCAGTACCGGTTCATTTGTCACCGGATCGACGCGGCGCTCGATGCTGGTGATCACCGGCACGGGATTGACGAGATTGACCCGAACGATTGCGAACGGCGGAGTCGGATCGGGCGGCGGGCAGGGAGCGACGCACCCGCCTGATCTCTCGAGAACTGCCCAAATGTTTCCATCCGGTCCTGCCGTGATGTCGCGGATGGCGCTGGCCTGAGGAATGTCGAATGAATGCACGTTGCCCGTACGCCGCGAACTCGGTGACTTCCCCTGTCGGTGTGATGCGCCCCAGTCCACGCACCAGGTACTCGACGAACCAGATGATGCTCATCGGCGAGCCGCCCACCCGGAACGAACTGATGGTTTGCGCGCGCGCGAAGGAAATGGCCGACGCGACGAGGAGGCAAAAAACGATACGTACGCGTGGCATGAGGCATCCTACGATGCTGGACCATGAAATGCGTAATCCAGCGCGTCCGCCGCGCCGCGGTTACGGTGGGCGACGAGGTCGTCGCCGCCATCGGCGCCGGCCTCCTCGTTCTCGCCGGCGTGGAGAAGGGCGACAGCGAATACGCCATGCGCGCCGCCGCGCGCAAGATCCGCGAGCTGCGCATCTTCAGCGACGACGCGGGGAAGATGAACCGCGACGTCCGCGACGCCGGCGGCGCCATCCTCGCCGTATCGCAGTTCACGCTCGCCGGCTCCATCGAGCGCGGCCGCCGCCCCAGCTTCGACAACGCCGAGGAGCCGGAGCGGGCGAGGGCACTGTTCGAGATGTTCGTCGCCGAGCTGGCGGCCACGGGGATACCCGTTCAGACGGGACGTTTCAGGGAAATGATGATCGTGTCGCTCGAGAACGATGGGCCGGTGACCCTGGTGTACGGTTGATTCACCGGATCGCGCGACGCCGGACCACCGGCTCAGGGATGAAGACGAACGGCGCCGAGGTGCCGCCTCCCGGCGATTTGTTGACCGCCGTGAACGTCCCGCCGCTCGACGCCTCTTGCGAGTTGAGGACAATCTCGAACGGCGAGACGTACGTCGTCGTCTGGTCGGTTCCGTTGAATCGAATGACGGTGTCGGGCACAAAACCGAGGCCGCGGATCATCACACCGGCGTACGCGCGCACAACACTGGTAATGGCCGGCGCAGGATTGACGAGGTTGACGCGAAGGAACCCTACGGCGGGTACGTCCAAGGGAAGGGAACACATTAGTGAGCAGCTAAACGACTTCGCGGTAGTCGCCCACATGTTGCCGTCGCCCGCGGCAACCAGGCCGCTCATGTTCTCCGGCATGCCGGGAACAGCGATGGAAGTGATCTGACCGTCTGAGGCGAGGACGTCGAAGCCGGTCGGGGTGTTGAACCACACGCGGCCATCGTGTCCCACTCCCATCTTCCAGGCATATGACGGCAGGTCGAAAAGCTTCAGGATCGTTCCCTGAACCGAGAGGCGCGCCAGTTTGGGTCCTTCGAGCGTGGTCCAGAGCGTGCCGTCGGCAGCGGATGCGATGGCCTGTCCGCAGCAGCCGCGAGGACTGGTGGTGAAGAAGGTGATGTCGCCTCGCGGCGTGACCCGGCCAATCGCACCGAAGCCGTACTGCGTGAACCAGATGTTGCCATCGGGGCCCAAAGCCATCCCCGCGATGCTTGGCTCCACGGGGAACATCGTGATCTCGCCGTCCGGCGCCAGGCGTCCGAGTCCTATCTGATCGACTGTGAACCAGACGTTCCCATCCGGCGCCGCGAGGAGCCCCTGCACCAAATACGGCACGTCGTACGACGAATGCGCGCCGGTTCGGATGTCGAAGGAGTCGATTCCCCTGAATCGTGTGAACCAGACGGTGTCATTCGGCCCGCTCACGATTGTGCTCGAGAGCATGGTGGATGTCGGGATGATCGTCACTTCGCCAAGGGGCGTCATCCGTCCGACGCCGCGCTCGTGAATGAACCAGAGGTTTCCATCCGCGGCGGCCGTCACGGCGCCCACTCTTCCGATGACCGTGAAATAGCTCACCGTTTGCGCGTGGGCGGCGGCGGGGAGCAGGAGAGAGAGAACGAGGAGCACCCGGAACATGGAGGACATTTTACGTCACTCAGGACTCAGCACTCAGGACTCAGGACTTATACTGCGCGGCCCATGAGCTACGCGCCCAAAGACATCGAGGAGAAGTGGCAAACGCGCTGGGCGGAAGCGCGCGTCGCGGAGGTCGACGTCAGCGCGCCGGGCGAGAAGTTCTACATGCTCAACATGTTCCCGTACCCCTCCGGCGATCTCCACGTCGGACACGGCCGCAACTACATCCTCGGCGACGCGCTCTATCGCTACTTCAGGATGCGCGGACGCGTGGCGCTCAATCCGATGGGTTGGGACGCGTTCGGCCTGCCGGCGGAGAACGCGGCGATCAAGCGCGGCATCCATCCGCGCGAATGGACCGTCAACAACATCGCCCGCATGAAGCTGCAGTTCGCGCGGTGGGGGATCCTCTACGACTGGTCGAAGGAGCTCGCCTCCTGCGAGCCGGAGTACTACCGCTGGAACCAGTGGCTCTTCCTGCAGCTCTACAAACGCGGGCTGGCCTACCGCGGCAAGGCGCCGGTGAACTGGTGCCCGGCCGATCAGACCGTGCTGGCCAACGAGCAGGTGGTCGACGGCCGCTGCGAGCGCTGCGGCAGCGAAGTGGTGCAGCGGGTGCTCGAGCAGTGGTTCCTCAAGATCACCGACTACGCCGACCGCCTCGACGCCGGCCTCGACACACTCGAACACTGGCCGGAAAAAGTGAAGCTGATGCAGCGGAACTGGATCGGGCGCTCGGTCGGCGCCGACGTCGAGTTCCCGGTGCCCGCCATCGGCGGATCGATTCGCATTTTCACCACCCGCCCCGACACCATCTACGGCGCCACCTTCATGGTCCTCGCGCCGGAGCACCCCATCGTGCCGGCGCTCATCGCCGATCACCCGCAGCGCGCGGAGATCGAGCAATGGATCGCCGGCGTGCGTAACCAGAGCAATCTGGAGCGGCAGGAGGCGGGGAAGGAAGGACGCTTCACCGGCAAATACGCCATCAATCCGTTCACGAACGAGGAGATCCCCATCTGGCTCGGAAACTTCGTGCTGATGCAGTACGGCACCGGAGCGATCATGGCCGTGCCGGGGCACGACCAGCGCGACTTCGAGTTCGCACAGCAGTACGGGCTCGACATACGCGTGGTCGTCATGCCCAATGTAGGACGGGCTTCAGCCCGTCCCGACGGGCTAAAGCCCGTCCTACATGAGGCATATGCGGCCAAGGATGACAGCGCGATCATCGTCAACTCTCCGCTGATCGATGGCCTCGCGCCGCCGCAGGCCATCGAGCGCATCATCGACGAGATCGAGCGCCGCGGCATCGGTAAGCGCATGGTCCGCTATCGCCTCCGCGACTGGCTCATCTCCCGGCAGCGCTACTGGGGGACGCCGATCCCCATGCTGTACTGCGAGACATGCGGCATCGTGCCCGTGCCGGAGGAGCAGTTGCCGGTCAGGCTGCCGCTCGATGTGCCGTTCACCGGGCGGGAAGGCAACCCGCTGGCAAAGGACGAGCGCTTCGTCAACGCCGTCTGCCCGGAGTGCGGCGGCGCGGCGCGGCGCGAGACCGACACCATGGACACCTTCGTCGACTCGTCGTGGTACTACGCGCGCTTCATCTCCGCGCACGACGACATGAAGATCTTCGACTCCAAACTTGTCAACCGCTGGCTGCCGGTGGACCAGTATATCGGCGGCATCGAGCACGCCATCCTCCATCTCCTTTACGCGCGCTTCATCACCCGCACCCTGCACGACATGGGGCTGGTCGACTTCGAGGAGCCGTTCGCCAGCCTTTTCAACCAGGGGATGATCATCAAGGAGGGCTTCCGCACCGCCGCCGGGCAGTGGGTGCCGCTCGACGATGTGGAGACGCGCGACGGCACGCCGGTGCGCAAGTCGACCGGCGAGCCGCTCACCGCCGAGATGGCGAAGATGTCGAAGTCGCAGTTCAACGTCGTTCCCCCCGATGAGTTGATCGCCCGCTACGGCGCCGACACCGAGCGCGTCTACACGCTCTTCATCGCCCCGCCGGAGAAGGAAGCGGCGTGGTCGGACGACGGCGTCGTGGGCGCATCCAGGTTTCTCAATCGCGTTTGGGGCATGGCCCCTCACCCGGCCCTTCGGGCCACCCTCTCCCACGACGCGGGAGAGGGGCTGGGGGTGAGGGCCCTCCTCCGCAAGACCCATCAAACCATCGACACCGTCACCCGTCGCATCGACCGCTTCGAGTTCAACACCGCCATCTCCGCGCTGATGGAGCTCTCCAACGCCATCGGCGACGCGGTTGCGGAAGGTCTCGATGTTCGCCAGTCCTACCTCGTGCTGCTGCAACTGCTGCATCCGTTCGCGCCGCACATCACCGAGGAGCTGTGGGAGATGCTGGGCGGGGAGGGATTCATCCTCACCTCGTCATGGCCGGTCGCTGACCCAGCGTTGATGGCGGAGGACGTCATCGTCATCGCCGTGCAGGTCAACGGCAAACTGCGCGGCCAGGTCGAGGTGTCCAATCCGCCCGCGGAGGCCGAAGTCCTCGCCGCGGTGAAGGAAAACGCGAACGTGCAGCGATGGGTGGAGGGGAAGCAGGTGGTGAAGACGATCTATGTGCCGGGTAAACTGGTCAACGTGGTCGTCAGATGATCATGGCGAGATCATGATGAAGCTGTCCGTTCCGGCGCCGACGTATTCGGCGATGCACGGCAGGCCCTGCTGGATCCGGACGCGAAGGTCGACCACGTCGCCGGCCTGACCGGCGAAGTCCGCGCCGGCGATCACCGCATTCTGGACGGCGTAGGTCTTCGTGGTGTCGAACGTCTTCGATGCGAAGACGGTCTCCGTCGATCCCCGTTTGCGGATGATCTCGGCGACGAGGCGGCCGTTCGGCGGATCCGAGCTGCCGAGCGACGACTGCGTGCCGAGGTTGAAGGCATAGGACGTCCCGTTGAGCGGACCCTGCAGGGTCGTCGTCCAGTCCATCCGCGACAGACAGAGTTGCAGCCCTCCGCTGCTCGATGCGCTGGGGTTCGCATTCAGCGTGAATTGCAGCAGCGGCGACAGATACCACTTCGACGTCGGCGCGCTGGTCGTCCCCGGCGGGATGGGCTGCATGGCGAAATACGATCCGTCACTGCTCGTCGTGTCTTTGACCGAGATGTAGCCGTCGATCTGCGGCGCGGTGGCTCCCGTCGATCCGTCGGCGATGACGAAGATCGAGTTGGTGCCGCTGGGCATGGGGAACTGGGTGAAGACATCGTTGATCTGCACGACCTGCCCCGGCGCCAGGGTGTACTGCGGCTGCGATCCGACGCGAATGCCGAGGCGCGGATCGAAGAAGCTGAGGGTGACTATGGCGGACGCGGCGATCGGGTTTCCGCTGTCATCGACGCCGACGTTCGCCAGACCGAGGTTCGTCACGACTGTCGGGCCGCCGCTGGACAGCTTCGTGTCCGTGATCACGGCGGCCAGTCGGTGCGCGCCGTTAGCCCGAATGACCTGCGCGCGGTAGGCCAGGCCGACCGAGGCACCCGAGTTGCCGGTCAGGTAGTTGTAGATTCGTGTCACCGCGGAGCCCTCGGTTCCGGCGGTGAACGCCGGATTTGCAAACGTGAGCACCAGCGTGCCGAACGTGCTGTCAGCCTGCGCCTGCGTCAGGACGCCGCGGGTGACGAGGAGTTGCAGGAAATCATCAGTGTGGAAGTTCCCGAAGCCGCCAAGGGTGGTCAGCGTGCCGCTCTTGTTGAGCGATCCGTCGGCGGAGCGGTAATTGAACAGCACGTCGGTCGTTGCCGTGACCAGGTTGTTCGTGACGTCGAGCGATGTGTAGAAGGTCGTCGAAACCCCGCGCGCCCGCGTGACGATGGGAAAGAACACCGAAAAGCCGGTGCCGGCAAGCGATACCGGCGGGCCGGGTTGGCCGCCGGCGACTGTGGCCCCGGCGATGGACAGCCAACAGAGGAAAAGGGCGCGTGCGCGTGCTTGTCGTTTCATGTCACGTGTGTAGGCGCGAAACGAGGGCCATTTGGTGCGCGCCACGCTCCGAACGGTCGCGAATCCGGCGCGCGAAGCCGCTTCGCAATCATGCTAAGTTGACCGGCGTATGACACGTCGCATCCTGCTGCTCTCCGCTCGCTGCTCCCTGCTCGCTCTGACGGCCTGCGGCTACGGCCTGGTCGGCAGCGCGAACAAACTTCTCCCGCCGACGGTCCGGACCATCTCCGTCCCCGCCTTCGTCAACAAGACCACGCGCGTGGAGCTCGAACAGCGGGTGACGCAGGCGGTGGCCGACGAGTTCGTCTCCCGCGGCCGGCTGCGGCTGGTCAGCGTGCCGAAGGACGCCGACGTCGTCCTGCGCGGCTCCATCGACAGCTTCGGCATCTTCCCCATCGCCTTCAACCAGCAGGGGCGCGCCACGCAGTACCAGATCTCCATCACCGCGAACATCGAGCTGCTGGACCATCGCGCCGACGACAAGGTGCTGTGGAAGAACGACCAGTACCGCTTCACCGAGAACTACCAGGTCAACGTCGAGGCCACCGACGCGTTCGACCAGGAGACGCGCGCCATCCGGGAGATCGCCGTCCGCTTCGCCGAGTCGCTGGTGACCAACCTGCTCGAAGGCTTCTGACCGGCAAATGACTGACATCCGCGCGCTCTACGACGGATTGATCGACGGCTGGAACCGCCGCAACGCGGACGAATACGCCGAGCTGTTCGAGGACGACGGCATCGTCATCGGCTTCGACGGCAGCCAGGTCATCGGCCGGGAGGAGATCCGCGAGCACCTCCGCTCCATCTTCGCCGACCATCAGACAGCGGCGTACGTGGTGAAGATCCGCGACGTCCGCTTCCTGGCTCCCGGCGTCGGACTGCTCCTCGCCGTGGCCGGAATGATCCCGCCCGGCGGCTCGGACATCAACCCTGCCACGAACGCCGTGCAGACCCTCATCGGTCGGGAGATCGAAGGGAAGTGGCACATCGCCCTCTTCCAGAACACCCCCGCGCAATATCACGGCCGGCCGGAGGCGGTGGAGGGGTTGACGAACGAATTGCGGGAGATGCGGCAGTAGCGGTTCCCTGGGGTTGCGAAGTCTCGAGGTCTCGCGGTCTCGCAGCGCGAAACGCTGAGGCACGAGTACCGCGAGACCCCGAGACCCCGCAACCCCTCGGTCACCGCCCCTTCTGCTTCGCCTTCTCCCGATCCTGCTTGTCCCGAATCAACGTCGAGATGATCAGGTAGACCGCGGCGACGGCGGCGATGAGGTAGCCGGCGATGGCGATCGTCGGGTAGCCGCCGATGTGCGAGCCGGTCGGAACGCGCATCATCAGCGATGACGCGATGAGCAGCGCGGCAATCACCACCCCCACGGTGATGCGATTGGCGACTTTGTGGATGCCGCCGAGGAGCTCCTCGGCCTGCAATAGCTTGATGCCGAAGGTCAGCTTGCCGGCGGGGATGATGTCCAGGATCTCGCGCATGCGGTGCGGCAGGTCGAGGATTAGCTGATTGAGGTCGAGCAGCGCGGGGTAGAAGTTCCGCGGCTCGAACTTCTGCGCCAGCTTCTGGGTCATCAACTTCTCGGCGTACTCCCGGATGACGGTCTGCGGGTCGTAGTCGGGGTCGAGCCGCTTGGTGACGCCGTCGAGGTGCAGCAGGGTCTTGGCCAGCATGGCCAGCTCCGCGGGCACCTTCAGATCGTTCCCGCTCGCCACGGCGATCAGATTGAAGAGGAGCTGTCCGACGTTGACCCTGCTGACGTCGACGTCGTGGAAGTTGGCCACGATGACCGAGATCTCGTGGACGAACTTCATGGCGTCGAAATTCTCCATGACTTCGGACACCCGGATGCACGCGTCGGCCACTTCCGCGCCGCGGTTCGAGGCGATGGCCAGCAGCAGCTTGATGATCTCGTCCTGGAACTCGCGGCTGATGCGGCTGGTCATCCCGAAGTCGAGCAGGACGATCTGCGCCTCGCCCTCCTCTTCGCGGATGAAGACGTTGCCGGGATGGGGGTCGCTGTGCCAGAACCCGTCAACGCAGATCTGCTTGAGGTAGGCGCGGGTGAGCACCGACGCCAGACCGGCGTAGTCGTGGTCGATCATCTGCAGGGCCGTGAGCTTCGACACCTTTTTCCCGCGAACCAGCTCGCTGGTCAGCACGCGCGAGGTGGTCATGTCGTGGATGACCGCGGGGATGTAGATCTCCGGGAACTGCGCGAGGTTGCGCCGCAGCAGCTCCGTGTTGCGCGCCTCCTGCAGGTAGTCCATCTCGTTGTTGAGGGTGATCTTGGCCTGCTCGACCGCCCCGAGGAGGTTGAGCTTGCGCGCGATCTCGCTGTGTTGCTCGAGCGTGGTGGCGATGTCGGTGAAGACGTCCATGTCGTGCCGCACCTGCTCGCGCACGTTCGGCCGCTGGACCTTGACCACCACCTCCCGCCCGTCGCGGAACACCGCGCGGTGCACCTGGCCGAGGGAGGCGGCGGCGAGCGGCTTCGACTCGAAGGTGTCGAATGCCTTGGAGATCCGGACGCCGAGCTCCTCCTCCACGATCTTCTCGACCTCGGCGAACGAGAACGGCTCGACCTGGTCCTGCAGCGACTCGAGAGCCGCGATGTACTCAGGCGGCACGATGTCGGGGCGGGTTGAGAGGACCTGCCCGAACTTCACGTAGGTCGGCCCCATCTGCTTGAGATGGTTGGCGAAGGCCTCGGCGCGCTTCTTGACGTCCGGCTCGATCTCGCCCGACGGCTCCTCGGCGGCGAGCAGGTCCTCCGGTTTCATCGATAGGCGGAAGTCTTTTCGCCCGTAGCGGGTGAAGAGCAGCAGCAGGTCGCGGTACGCGCCGATGTCACGGGCCTTGAGCATCGGCGGCAGACTGTGCAAGACGGCTGCCCCCTCATCCGCCGCTTCGCGGCACCTTCTCCCGCAAGCGGGAGAAGGACAACTTGGTCCCTCTCCCGCTTGCGGGAGAGGGTGGCCGAAGGCCGGGTGAGGGACATGCTAGGATTACCCGATTTTCTCTACGAGGAGCCTCTTCACATGGCAGAACACAGGACGTTATTCACCTCGGAATCGGTCACCGAGGGGCATCCGGACAAGATCGCGGACCAGATTTCGGACGCCATCCTGGATGCGGTGCTGGCCGAGGATCCCGTCGGCCGCGTGGCGTGCGAGACGCTCGTCACCACCGGTCTGGCGATGATCTCCGGCGAGATCACCACCAAGACGTACGTCGACTTCCCTTCGATCGTCCGCAATACCATCAAAGACATCGGATACACCCGCGCAAAGTACGGCTTCGACAGCGAAACCTGCGCGGTGATCTCGTCCATCGACCCCCAGTCGCCCGACATCGCGCAGGGCGTCGACACCGGCGGCGCCGGCGACCAGGGCCTGATGTTCGGCTTCGCTTGCCGCGAGACGCCGGAGCTGATGCCGCTGCCGATCATGCTGGCGCACAAGCTGGCGCGGCGCCTTGCGGAAGTGCGCAAGGCGAACGAGCTCGACTTCCTCCGCCCGGACGGCAAGTCGCAGGTGACCATCGAGTACGAAGGGAAGCGCCCCATCCGCGCCGCGGCCATCGTGGTCTCCACCCAGCATTCGCCGGCCATCAGCCACCGCGACCTCAGCGACGCGGTCATCGAGCACGTCATCCGGCCGGTCGTTCCGGCCGAGCTCCTCGACAAGAACACCAAGTTCCACATCAATCCCACCGGCCGCTTCGTCACCGGGGGCCCGCAGGGCGACACCGGGCTCACCGGCCGCAAGATCATCGTCGACACCTACGGCGGCCGCGGGCGCCACGGCGGCGGCGCGTTTTCGGGGAAGGACCCCACCAAGGTCGACCGCTCGGCGTGCTACATGGCGCGCTATATCGCCAAGAACATCGTCGCCTCGGGGCTGGCGGATGAAGTCGAAGTACAGATGGCGTACGCCATCGGCGTGGCCGACCCGGTGTCGGTGTACGTCGACACGTTCGGCACCGAAAAGATCGATCAGTTGAAGCTCATCGATCTGGTGCGTGAGCACTTCCAGATGACTCCGCGCGGCATCATCGAGTCGCTGCGCCTGCGCCGGCCGATCTTCAAGAAGACGGCGGCCTACGGGCACTTCGGCCGCAACGAGGCCGAGTTCACGTGGGAGGCGACCGACAAGGTCGACGCGCTGCGCGCGGCCGCGGGCGTCGCGGAGGCGGTGACGGTCTAGTGCTTCGGAGTGCGCGGCACTCCGGAATCGGATTCCTCGCTGCATTCGGCATCGCGCTCTTCGCCGGCGTGCGGCTCCCGCGCGCCGACGATCCGAAATACATCAAGTTTGCCGGCGACCAGACGTTTACCGTCTGGTCGAACGCCGGCTTCCTGATCGCCGGTGTGGCCGGACTGATCGTGCTGGCCCGCGCGCGGAAGCGGCTGGTCGATCCGCGTGCTGAGATGTGGCCGCTCGCGCTCTTCTTCGCCGGCAACATCGCCACTTGCTTCGGGTCGGCGTGGTTTCACCTGCAGCCGGACCTCGGCGTGGGCCTGGCGTGGGACCGCCTCCCGATGACCATCGCCTTCGCCGCGTTCCTCGGCGTGCAGATCAACGAGCGCATTCGGATGCGGCTCGGGACGCGCTTGACGTTGCCCCTGGCGATCCTCGGCGTAGCCACTGTCGGCTGGTGGCTGCAGACGAAGGACCTCAGCGTCTACAGCGCGTACCAGGCGTTCGCCGCCGGTGGCACGCTCTTCCTGCTGATCTTCTTCGCCCCGCTGTACACCGGCGATCGCTACTACTTCGCCGGCGTGGCGCTCTACGGCGTGGCGAAGGCGTGCGAGGTGCTCGACCGGCCGATCTTCGAGACGATCGCCGTCAGCGGCCACACGCTCAAGCACATGATCGCTGCGGGTACGACGGCATGGTGGTGCTGCACCTCGCCCGGCGAACCGTTTTGCGGAACGCCGCCGTCCCGGCGGCTGGATAGGCGGCGTCCTCGCCGCCTATCGGGAACGCAGGCGCGGGACGCCTGCGGGCCAGCCGGCGAGGACGCCGGCGCTCCGCCGGCCGGGGCCGCCTACCCCCCCTCGGCCTTGAGCTCCACCTTCATCGGCTCCCACAGCTCGATGCGGTTGCCCTCGGGATCCATGGCCCAGCCGAAGCGGCCGAACTCCGTCTCGTCGACCTTCTCGTCCACTTCCACGCCGGCGCTGCGGAGTTGCGCGAGCATGGCGTCGAGGTTGGTGACGCGGTAATTGATCATGAACGGCTGCGCGCTCGGCTCGAAGTAGCGCGTGGAGCCCTTGAAGATCGACCACACCGTGTCGCCGAACTGCGCGCCGCCCCAACCGGGATCGACGTCGATGCCGAGGTTGTCGCCGTACCAGCGCCGGAGCGCCTCGGCGTCCTTCGCTTTGAAAAACACTCCGCCGATGCCTGTGATCTTTTCCATCGTTCACTCGAAGAACGGCATTCGCGCGTTCTCGGGGGATTGTAGATCGGCAATGAGCACCGCGATACCGAGCTCGCCCTTCCAGAGGCTGTTGGTCCGCTGCTGCTCGCCGGTGTACTCGGCGGCGTGATTCGCCATCCGCCGCGCGCGGCTGAGCCACTCGTTGCCGCCGGTGTGGCGGTAGAGATCGAGCATCGCGTACGCGCGGCCGGCCGATCCGCAGCAGAGATCCGCCGTATGCAGCGGCTCCTCGGCGGCGTGCGTCGCGGCCTCCTCGGCGAGCCTGAGGAAACGCTCGTCGCCGAACGCGTCGTAGGCCGCGGTCCAGAGGAAAACGAAGCCCGCGCTGCCGTTGCACCAGCCGGAGAGGACGTCGTGCGCATGCCCGTTGACCTGCCGCCGCCAGTACGCCGCGCGCCCGCGGCGGACGCGGAGCGCTTCCAACTCGTCGAGCCGGCGAGGCAGCGACGAGGGGACCGGCGTGCCGGAGGCGGCGCACCAGCGGAGCGCGGCGTAGGCATAGCCGCTCCAGCCGTGCGCGATGCCGGTGAAGGCCTCCGCGGGCCCCTCCGCGATCGGCGGCCGTTGCTCGAGCTCGCGCCAGATCGACTGGAGCGTCGCGTTGCCGAGCGCCGTCAGCGCCGCCGCCTCGGGGAGCGCGTGGCTGACGTCGAGGAGGATCGCGCCAGCGACGAGCGTGGCGGACCGGCCGAGGGTGAGGTCGAGCTCCGCGCAGTCGCGCGACGAGGCGGCGATGAATGCCTGCAGCGCTGCGCCGTGGGCCTGGAGGTCGCCCCGCGCGTCCGCGATGAGCGCCGCGGCGGCGTGGATTCCGCTCTCGGTGTGGTACGGCGTGATGTCGCCGAGCACGTCGTGCTTCAGGTCGATAGCCTCGTTGTAAAACGCGCCGGGCGATCCGATGTCGCGCACCGCGCGCGATTTCCAGATCTCCGCCAGCGCCAGGAGCGCGGGGTCGCTGCGCACCTCGGCGATGCGAAGGAGCCCCACCGCCGCCCCCGCGCTGCCGAAGTTGATCGACGCCGTGGGCGCCTCGGCGTAGCCGCGGGCGAACATCTCGCCGCCGCGGGCGAAGGAGGCGACGATCCGATCCGCGTACGCGCGCGCCTGGTCGGACACCGGCGTCGCCAGCGCCTCGGCGGCCGCCGCGGCATGCGCGCCGCGGAGCGCGGCGGCGAGGTCGTGCATGGCGGGGAACCGCCGAGCGGGGTCCTTGTCCAGCGCGCGGAACAGGACCGCTTCGACGTCCGGCCACGGCGCCAGCCCGCGTTTGGCGAACGGCACCGGCGGCTCTGTCTCCACCTGGCGGATCATCTCGTCCTTGTCGATGCGGAAGTCGAGGTAGTGCCCGCTGGCGATGAGGAGGTAGAGCAGCGCCGCGACGGAGTACTGCTCGCCCGCCTCAGTCGCCGCCATCTGCCGCCCCTCGCGCTGCGCGGCGAGGTACTCCGGCTCAAAGAAGTAGTACATGCCGCCGCGGCCCACGCGCGGCGCCTCGCCGGCGACCGTGGCCAGGCCGAAATCGATCAGGCGGACCGTTCCGTCGTCGCCGATCACCACGTTGCGCGGGTGGACGTCGCCGTGCAGTACGCCGCGGTCGTGCAGCGCGGCGTACGTTTCGGCGATCGTGCAGGCGATGTCGAGCAGCACCGTGCGGTCGTGCCGGCGGTGGGCGGCCGTGGTCTCCGCGTCGGTGCCCGCGCACCATTCGATGACCAGGTACGGCCGCTCTTCGTGCAGGCCGCTTTCGTAGAGCGCGGGGCCGATGCCGCCGCCGAGTCTCTGCAGCACCGCCGCCTCGTTGCCGAAGAGCGACGTCTCGAACGGGACCGGGTGGCGGGAGATCTTCAGCGCGCCCTCGCGATCGCCGGCGCGCACGCGATAGACCTCGCTGTCCTCGATGAAGCTGACGCAGTGGACGATTTCCCACTCGCCGACGCGCGCTCCGTTGGCGACGCTCTGCTCGAATTCGCGCTCATTCTCCGAACCGACCGGCACGAGCACGCGGTTGTGCAGGAAGGTCCCGAGGTGCGGGAGGAGCTCGTCGAGCCAGGCGTTCGGGTCCTTGCGCAGGTCGCGGCTGTTCTCGATGACCGCCTCCACGATCGTGCGCGGCTCGCGGAAGAGCTGCAGCAGCGACGCGGTCTCGGCGTCGATCACCTGCGACGGGGTGCGCCCGTGGCGGAGCGAGAGGGTGTAGTCGCCCTCGTCGAACTCGAATTTCGAGCGCAGCTCGGAGGGGAGCTCCGCCACCGGCAACAGGACGACGTCGTTGCGGAGGACGACCGGCTCGGTGATGTTCACGCCGCCCTCCAGAGCGCGCCGGTCGGAGTCCAGCGCTCGACGTCGACGCCGAGGCGGCGCACGCGCTCGCGCGCGAACTGCCATGGCGCGATGCCTCGGCGCGTGGCATCGCTCTTGGCGAAGGCCATGGCGTCGCCGAGCTTCGTCGCCAGCCAGAGGCGCCAGCTCTCGCGTCCCATCCAGCTCAGCGTCCGCTCGCTGTCGGGCGGATCGATGCCCCACGAGAGGAGGCCGGCGTCGTCGATGCCCGCCGTGAACGGCACACCGTGCGCGGGACAGCCGTCGAGTCGCGTCATCACCGCGGCGGCGGCCTGATCGACCTCTTCGCGGGAGGCGAAGTAGGCGACGAATTTGTCGGGGCGGAGCAGCCCGGACGCGTCGTCGCCGATCTTGAAGTCGGCGCCGCCGATGTCCGTGAGGGCGCGGACGAGCGCGTGGAAGGCGTCGCGGATGTTCTCCGGCCGCGGACTCACGTATAGCTTGAACATGGGCTTCGACGAGTCGGCCACCCGCCGCTGGCGCGGATACCAGGTGATCCAGCCTTGCGCGGGGGCCGGCGCGTGCCACGCATTTGGGACGGCGTTCGCCCCGCCGAGGTGTGCCAGCACCGCCTCGCGATCGGGGAAACGCGCGCGCCAGAAGCGGGAGATGGGGATGCGGTTGTAGAAGTACATCGCGCCGGTGAGAGTCCCGGCGTCGGACGACTCGAGGTCGCCGGCGTGCCGCAGGGCGTCGAGCGAGAGTCGCGCGGTCCCTCGCGGCTCCGCGCCGGCGTCTTCGATGTCGCACAGGACGGGGAGGGCGTCGGCGCCGCTGACGAACTCGCCGTCCGATTCGATCTCGATCACGCCGTCGAGGACCAGGTCGATCACGTCGTCGTCCGCTTCCAGCGGCGACGCGGTGGTCAGGCGGAGCAGCAGCGCCGCGGTGTCATGGCCGATCGACTTGATGTTCGCCGACGCGGCGGTGCGCGGCACGAGCAGGCCGAAGAAATCGGGGTCGGCCTCCAGCTCCCGGAACGGCTCGCGCTGCTCGGGCGCCAGCTCGGCGAGCCGTTTGAGCTCGAATCGCGCGCTGGTCCTGAATCTCGCCTCGATCAGTGCCATCGGTTCTCCACGGAAGCGGCGGCGGCCGCTCGCGCGACCGCCGCCGGGACGTCCATCATGTCAGTTCACCGGGGTTCCCATCGTTACTTGTTGAGTTCCTTGCGACGCGCCTTGAGCTGTGCCAGCTCCTCGTTGAGAGCCTTCTCGCGCGCATCGATCTCCTCCACCGTTCGTGCACCACTCGCCTTGGCCTGCTCATCGAGCGCGACGATCGACTTCTGGAGCTGATCCTTCAACGTGGCGATCTGCTCTTTGGATAGTTCGGTCGGCCGCTCGATGATGGTCCATGGGGTCGGAATGCTGGCGATGTGGGTGCAGAGACAGGGGTGCGTGATCACGATGGTGCAGTTGAGACAGAGCGAGCCCTGATGCGTGCACTGGTTACAGATCGTGTAGTGGTTGGTGCAGTGGCCGCAGGGCGTAATGGTGTGGAAGGGGCATTGCGGTATGGTGAGGTTGAACGTGCATCCGAAGCAGGGATTGGTGATGTTGGTGCAGCCGCACTGAATGGTCAACGCTCCACAGCCCGCACCGCCGCCGACTTCCAGCGGGCGCATCGTCTCGGGGATTACCTTGATTCCCAGATCTTTGATTTTCGGCACCCTCTCCTCCTTTCCGGGAGGGTCGTCCTCCCTGTTGAAACGTGATGGCCGTCCGTGTGAGGAGGGTGCGGAATTGGAAAATCCCTACCCCGTACGGAGTTCCGTCACCGTAAGGAGAACAGCGTGGCTCGCTCGCGCGTCGCGACATTGGCCGCGAAGTGGTCGAGCAATTGCGCGAGCGCGCGCTGGGCGGCGGGGGAGAGCTCGGTCTGGCGCTCTTCGATCTTCTTCGCCTCGCCGGTGGTGCGGGGGAGGGGAGCGAAGACGGCGACGTGCGTGATCCCGTCGCCGCGCAGCCGGTTGTACAGCACCTCGGCCGTCGGCGCCTCGAGGTAGCGTGACATCCTCGGGCCGTCGAAGTTGCCGCCGCCGCGCACGCGACGCGCGAACCAGAACGTCTCGTTGAGCCCGACCACCAGGGTGCGCGACTCGGCCGGGAGCAGGGCGTCGAGCGCGGCGATGGTGCTGTACGACGGCCGCTGTCTGGCGAGGAACTGTTCGTCCGACGCTTCACCGCTCATCAGCGAGAAGTACTTCGTGCGGTCGACGAACCAGGCGACGAGGAAAAGCTGTACGGCGATGGCGATGACCAGCAGTGCGCGCAACACGCGGCCGGGCGGCTGCGAGCGCGCGGCGGGAATGGCGAAGTAGGGGATCAGCACCCGCGCCGAGGGGGCGAGGAAGAAGAGCAGGATGCCGGCGCCGGCCAGGATCCACGACAGCGCACCGGCGGACATCGCGCAAGCCGCCAGCAGCGACGCGCCGAGGCTCTCGTCGACGAACGTGCCGCTGAAGACGTAGTCGGAGAGGTAGGCCGTCCGGTAGCCGGCCACGTGCGGGGCGCTGTCGGTGAAGAAGGGGGCGAGCGGGTTGCCAGTCAGGAAAAGGTTTCGAATGAAGAAGATGGAGCCGAGGACGGCGCCGCCGATCGCGTCCCTCCATCGCCGGCGGACGATGAGGACGATCAGCGCGAACGGAGCGAAGGTGTACTTCGTCAGCAGCCCCGCGGCAATCGCCGGGCCGCCGTTCTCTTCATCGAGCGCCAGCGCGGCGCAGATTCCGACCAGCGGAAAGTCGACCAGCGACCAGCCGGCGGTCAGCGCGAGGGCGGGGGTGGCGACCACCGCCGCGACGGCGAGCGCGTTGCCGCGCGCGAGCCGCAGAAGGAGCGCCGTGGTGGCGATGGCCGCGCCGAGGTGCACGAAGTGCGAGGCGATCCCGCCGGCCTGACCCAGGATCGCCAGCAGTGGGAGGTCGGCGGACTCGATCCCCAGCGGAAAGTACGAGTGCGAGATCAGCGGCAGGTCGATGGCGAAATGCTCCTTGACCCAGGTCCAGGGCACGGCGAGGTGATACGCCAGCTCGTCGAGCGATGACGGCGGCGCCTGCGCAGCGATCGCGCCGCAGCCGATGACGACGGCGATGGCGATCAGCGAAATCGACTCCATCGCCGCCGGCCGCTGCATGGGCCGCGTCTCGAATCGCCGGATGATGGCGAAGGCGCCGCCCGCCGCCGCGGCGACCAGAATCGCTCCCATCGACCACGACGAGACGTTGAGCGTGCCGGCGAGAAAGCAGACCGCGCCGAAGATCGGGTATCCGATCAGCAGCTCGCGCGCGAGGTCGAGGTCCGCCGGCTGCCATGTGGGACGGGTTCTCAACCCGTCCGGGCGGGTTGAGAACCCGCCCCACATGAACAATCCGCGCGCCGCGAAGCCGGTGCCGATCAGCGCCACCGCCTCCACCAGCGCCAGAAAGAGCGGCAGACCGACTCGCCGCGCCAGCAGCTCGATGAGGACGAAGCGTTCGTAGAGGACGAGAAGAAGGTAGGCGGCGATGGCGATGGCGGCGATGCGCCGGACGCTGCTCATCGTCAGATCGGCGGCAGCGCCGCGCGGATGGCCAGGATGTCCCGGATGATGTGCTCCGCCACCAGAGGCGAAACCTGCGTCGAGGCATCGCTCAACGCGTGGAGGGGATCGTCGTGCACCTCCATGAAAAATCCGTCGGCGCCGGCCGCGGCCGCGGCGCGCGCGAGCGGTCGCGCGAACTGCGGCGTGCCGGCGGTGAACGTGCCACCGCCGCCCGGCTTCTGCATCGAGTGAGTGATGTCGTAGACCACGGGCGCGCCGAACGAGCGCACGATCGGAAAGGCGCGCATATCGACGACGAGGTTCTGGTATCCGAACGAGGTGCCGCGCTCAGTGATAAACACCCGCTCGTTCCCTGCGCTCCGCCCCTTCAAGAGAATGTTCTCAGCCTCTTCAGGCGAGAGGAACTGCCCCTTCTTCACCGCCACAGGCTTGCCGGTTTCCGCAGCAGCCAGGATCAGATCGGTCTGGCGGCAGAGAAATGCCGGAATCTGAAGGATGTCGAGCACTTTGGCCGCCGCTTCGATGTGTTCGCGCTCGTGGATGTCCGACAAGACCGGCAACCCGGTCTCTTTCTTGACATCCGCCAGGATCGAAAGCCCCTCGGTGAGCTGCGGACCGCGAAATCCCTTGATCGACGTCCGGTTCGCTTTGTCGTAGGACGACTTGTAGACCAGGTTGATCTTCAGTCGGTCACGCAGATCGCGCAGGATCCGTCCCATCTTCAGCGCGTGCTCGCGCGACTCGATCACGCACGGCCCGGCGATGAAGAGGGGAGCCTCGTCGCCGCCGAAGCGGATCTCCGGCGTGATCTCGATGACGCGCGTGGTGCTCATGCGGCGGACATCCTACCGAAACCGAACCACGCGCGTGCCGACGATGACCGAGTAGACGTTGACGCCGGGGTTGCGCGGCGCGAATCCGCCGTTGGAGATATGCGAGAAGCGGTAGGCGGTGAACAGCGGGAAGCGCGAGCGCGGCAGCCAGATCGCTCCGCCGGTGATCTGCGACTGGAAATTGACGCGCGAGGTCTGCGCCGGGATCTGCCGGTTCGACCACATCGGCCCGCTGCCGAGATCGATGTACGGCTCCGCGGCCGTCCAGCGCGTCCAGCGCTTGCGGACGAAAAAGTAGGCCGAGCCGGCGCGCACGTCGTCCTTCGGATCGCCGTCGAGCGGGAAGAGGAAGCGCGGCTGCCGGACGTCGCTGTACACCAGCGCGACGCCGACGTCCGTGTCGCGCAGTTTCATCCAGTCCACCCGCCCCGCCAGCTCGAGGTGGATCGAGCGCAGCGTGGCCTCGCCGTGCAGGGTCTCCGCGCTCTTGCCGCTGCTGATGAAGACGTTGATCTCGCGCGGGTGGAAGTCGGCGCGGGCGGTCGCGGCGAGCATCAACAGCAGCAGGAGCGCGCAGCAGCGCGACCGGCACCATTTCCTCATCGCGCCGGATGGTAGCATCCGCCCCGTGTCCCCAAACGTGCGCCGCACCGGCGACGCCATCAGCATTCCGGGCGATTACCAACTCCGCGCGGCGCGCTCGGCGAATCGCGTGCAGCGGTTCTGGCACGCCACGAAGACGATCGTCGTCGACCAGATGCTGCCACCCGCGCCGGGCGACTTCGTCATCGACGCCGGCTGCGGCTCGGGCGTGGTCGCCGAATACCTCGCGTCGTCCGGCGCGCAGGTGATGGGGGTCGACGCCAACCCGGAGGCCATCGGCTTCGCCACCTCGGAGTTCTCGCGCCCCAACCTCCGCTTCGTGCGCGGGTTGGTCGACGACGAGTTGACCCTCGACCGCCCGGTCGACAAGTTCTACTCGCTCGAAGTGATCGAGCACGTCTATCGCCCGCAGGGCGTGGCCATGCTGCGCAGCTTTCACCGCCTGCTACGACCCGGCGGCCGTGCGCTGATCACCACGCCGAACTACCGCAGCTACTGGCCGTTGCTGGAGTGGACGCTCGACACTCTCCGCCTGGCGCCGAAGATGTCCGGCGAGCAGCACGTCGAGCACTACCACCGCCGCAAGCTGCGGGCCGCGGCGGAGGAGGCCGGATTCTCCAATAGTACGATTCGTACTATTTGTCTCGTCTCACCATGGCTTGCGCCGTTGAGCTGGCCGCTGGCCACGCGCGCTGCGCGCGGCGAGCTGCGAATCCCGCTGCCGCTCGGTTGTATCCTCGTCGCGGTGTTGACGAAAAATTTATCCTGACGCGCAGCGTCAGGATCTGGCGCCCATACGCGCTGCGCAGGTGGTCGCCAGATCCTGAGCCGTCTGCGCGGCTCAGGATAAACTCGGGCCATTGAACCGCGCCTTCGTCTCCATCGTCATGCCCGCCTACAACGAGGAGCAGGTGCTCGCCGGCACCGTGCGCGAGGTGCAGGAGCAACTGCCGGGCGAGCACGAGATCGTCATCATTGACGACGGCTCCTCCGACGGCACCTGGACCACCATCGCCACGCTGGCAAGCGACGATCCGCGCATCCGCGGCGTGCGCCTCAGCCGCAACTTTGGCAAGGAGGCGGCCATCGCCACCGGGCTGGAGTCCGCGCGCGGCGACGCCGCCATCGTCATGGACTGCGATCTCCAGCATCCCCCGCAGCTCCTCGGCGAGATGATCGCCATCTGGCAGCGCGGCGACGCCGAGGTGGTCGAGGCGTTCAAGCGGACGCGCGGAACACTCGCCGCCCGCGCCTTCTACGCGGTCTTCGATCGACTCTCGGGCATCGATCTGGTCGGGGCGAGCGATTTCAAACTGCTCGACCGGCGGGTGGTCGACACCTACAACCGCCTGAGCGAGCGCAATGTCTTCTTCCGCGGCCTCACCGCGTGGCTCGGCTTTCGCCGCGCCGCGGTGCATTTCGACGTCCCCGCGCGTGCCTCCGGCGAGTCGCGCTGGACGAGCGCAAAGCTCCTCGGCCTCGCCGTCACCGCCATCCTGGCGTTCTCGCCCATCCCGCTCTTCATCGTCCTCGGCCTCGCCGCGATCTTCTTCATCGTGTCGCTGCTGCTCGGCGCCTGGGCCCTGTATCTGTGGGCCGTCGGCCACGCCGTGAGCGGCTTCACCACCGTGATCCTGCTGATCCTGATGTCGGGATCGATGATCCTGGCCGGCCTGGGCGTGATCGGGCTGTACCTGGCGAAGATCTACGACGAGGTTCGCGGGAGGCCGCGTTCGGTCGTGAGCGAGGAGACGTGACGCTCTGCGTGCGGCATGCTCTGATCCATCTCGTCGATCTTCCGTCGGCGGGCGGCTTCGAATTCGATCTCTACGGTTGCCGACGCTGCGGATACCGCGAGATGCGATGTTTCTGCGTCGCCAGCGGCGTGAGCGGCACGGAAGCGGTGACGCTGGAGGATGCGGCGATCATGATGAGCCGCGAGCCGAGTGCGCTCAAACAGTTCATGAAGGAGTGGCAGGCGAGAGTCATCGGGTGAGCAGCTCACGGGACCCTCATCCGCCCTTCGGGCACCTTCTCCCGCTCACGCGGGAGAAGGACATCTAACGTCCCTCTCCCGCTTGCGGGAGAGGGTGGCGCGAAGCGCCGGGTGAGGGTCGTCAAATCCTGATCTCTTCCTGGTTCACCATCACCATCGTGGTCTTGTTCGCGCTCTTGTAGTCGCGCGCCGCGGCGATGAACGAGCGGAACAGCGGGTGCGGCGCGGCGGGGCGCGACTTGTACTCGGGGTGGAACTGGCAGCCGACGAACCAGGGGTGGCCTTCCAGCTCGACGATCTCCACGAACTTGCCGTCGGGGGAGAGGCCGGTGACGCGCAACCCTTTCTCCTCGATTGCAGGGACGTACTCCGGATTGACCTCGTAGCGGTGGCGGTGGCGCTCGTCGATCTGCTCGACGCCGTACGCGGCGCGGGCGATGGAGCCTTCCCGCAGCGAGCAGGGATACTTTCCGAGGCGCATCGTGCCGCCGAGAGCGTCGACGCCGATGAGATCGCGCAGCTTGAAGATGACCTTATACGGCGCCTCGTCGTCGAACTCCGTCGAGTTCGCGCCGACCATCCCGCAGACGTTGCGGGCGAACTCGATGGTCGCGCACTGCATGCCGAGGCAGATGCCGAAGTAGGGGATGCGCCGCTCGCGCGCGAAGCGGATGGCGCGCAGCTTTCCTTCCACGCCGCGCGAGCCGAAACCGGGGCCGACCAGGATGCCATCCACGTTCGCCAGCTCGCCGTGATACCCCTCCGCCTCCAGCTCCTCGGAGTCGATGTAGACGATGCGCACCTTCACGTTGTTGGCGATCCCGCCGTGCCCCAGCGCCTCGTTGAGCGATTTGTAGGAGTCGCCGAACTCCACGTATTTGCCGACGAAGCCGATCTTCACTTCGTCTTCCGGATGGCGCAGCTTGCGGACGATCTCCTCCCACTTCGTGAGCGCGCCGATCTCGTCGTGCGGCAGGTGGAGCTTGTCGAGCAGGATCTCGTCGAGCCGCTCGCGCGAGAACGCCAGCGGCACCTGGTAGATGAACTCCACGTCCAGCGCCGGGATCACCGCTTCCTCTTCGACGTTGCAGAAGAGGGCGATCTTGGCCTTCATGTCCTCGGGGATGGGGTGCTCGGAGCGGCAGAGAAGGACGTCGGGCTGGATGCCGATCTCGCGCAGGCGCTGCACGGAATGCTGCGTCGGCTTGGTCTTCAGCTCGTCCGAGGCCTTGATGTACGGAACGAGCGTGAGGTGGACGTTGATGGCGTTGCCGCGGCCGGCCTCGAAGCGGAACTGGCGGATCGCTTCGAGGAACGGCAGCGACTCGATGTCGCCAACCGTGCCGCCGATCTCGACGATGACCACGTCGACGCCGTCGCTGACTTCTTTGATGCACTTCTTGATCTCGTCGGTGATGTGGGGGATGACCTGCACGGTCTTGCCGAGGTAGTCGCCGCGGCGCTCTTTCTCGATTACCTTGAGGTAGATGCGGCCGGTGGTGAAGTTGCTCTTGCGCGTGGCGCGCATGGAGGTGAAGCGCTCGTAGTGGCCGAGGTCGAGGTCGGTCTCCGCGCCGTCATCGGTGACGAAGACCTCGCCGTGCTGGAAGGGCGACATCGTGCCGGGATCGACGTTGATGTAGGGATCGAATTTCTGCAGGGTGACTTTGAACCCTCGCGCTTCGAGGAGCGCGCCGATGGAGGCAGCCGCGATGCCCTTGCCCAACCCTGAAACCACGCCGCCGGTGATGAAGATGTATTTGGTGCTCATCGCTCGCCTCCCTGTAGGTGCAATGCAGAAACGAGGCACACCGGTGCCTCATCGGTAGTTGGTTTGGGGAGAGTCGTCGGCTGGGCTTGCGGGGAGTGCTTCGTCGTGAGCCCGCGGCTCAACGACGCCCTCCAACTTTACCCATGTTTCGCAAGCTCGCTCTCCACGCGCGCAATATCCTCGGGACGGTCGACTCCGAGGTGCGCTTTCGATGTAAGGACAACGCGGATTTTAAAGCCGTTCTGCAGGGCCCGCAACTGCTCGAGCGACTCCGCGAGCTCCAATGGCGACGGTGGGAGCGACGCAAGTGCCCGCAGCACAGCAGTTTGGTAGCCATACAGCCCGACGTGTCGATCCGCGCCGGCGAGCGGCGCGCGAGAGAAGTAAAGTGCATCGCCATTGAGTGCAGTGACCACTTTGACCACGTCGCGCGACGCGCGCTCCTCCTCCGACTCGAGTGGGGAGGCGAGGGTGGCGATGTCCGCGCCGGTGGTCTGCAGCACCTCGATGACCGCGTCGACGCTGCCGGCGTCGATCAGCGGCTCGTCGCCCTGCACGTTGACGATCTGGTCGTACGTGAAGCCCAGCAGATCGAGAGAGGCGGCGATGCGGTCGGTGCCGGTGGCGAAGTCCCCCTCGGGGCGTAGAACCGGGCAACGGAATCCCCGGACGTGCTCGGCGATGCGGTCGTCATCAGTAGCAACGTAGATTGCCGCGACACGCCTGCACTGCTCCACGCGCTCCACGACGCGCTGGATCAGTGACACGCCGGCGATCATCGCCAGCGGCTTTCCGGGAAAGCGCGTGGATGCCCAGCGGGCGGGAATTACAATCGCGGCGCTCATGAGCATTCAAGTCCGCCGGCTGGCGATCGTCGCAGCATCGGTTGTCATCATCACATTCTCCCTCAGCCGGCTGTGGCTCCTCTACGCCCACAAGTTCTACGACGTCACCGGCCGCGCGCAGTGGATCTGGGCAAGGCATCAGCTCAGCCGCAACATCCCGGTCGCGTTTTTCGCCACCCGCGAGTTCGATCTGCCGCCCAACCGCTACTTCACGAAGGTCAAGATCGCCGGCGATCCGGAGTACACGCTCTGGTTCAACGGGACGGAAATCGGGGGACGCAAGGTCGGCGACGCGCGCGCGCTCGACGTCTATGACGTCACGCCGATCGCCCGCACCAGCGCCAACCGCATGGTCATCGGCGTCCGCAGCCGCGACGGCGTCGGCGGCATCATCGCCTCGGTGGACATCGCGCCGGATTACCAGAACGTCGTGGTCACCGATGAAAAGTGGCACATCGTCCGCCGCTGGATGGACGATCTGATGGTGCGCGATCCCGAGCCCGCGGCGATGGCGCCGCCGATGCGCATCGGCCGTCCGCCCATCGGTCGCTGGAACTACCTCGCGCGGCAGGAGGGAAAGCGCGCCGGGCCGCCGCAGCGCGTCATCGCGCCGCGCGAGACCTTCGACATCAAAGCCGCGCTGGCTCGCGTCGACGTGCGCGCCGGCGTCGCGGTAACAGTCGTCGATCCCAAGCGGGCGACCGTCTTCGACTTCGGCCCCACCACCGGCCGCGTGCGCCTGACGCTGCGCTACGTCAGCGGAGTGGCGCACGCCATCAACGTCCGCTTCGCCAACGAGCGCTCGGAGCTCTTCGAGATCGAGGGGCCGGTCGAGCCGTTCGTCTTCGCCGCCGGCGAGCAGACCATCGTCGATCCGGTGGAGCGGCGGTTCCGCTACGTGATGGTGTACGGCAGCGAGGCGGGAGCGGAAGTGGTGCAGTGATGTAGGACGGGCTTCAGCCCGTCTAAAACAGCACCTTCCTGATGAAGTACTCCTGCAGCCGGTTGCGGTCCGGCGACGTGCCGCCGACGTAGAGCGCATTGGCGTCGGCGCGCGTCATGTGGAAGCGTCCCGCCGTCCCCCCGTTGGTCATCTTCATGAACATGTCGACGTCGTCGATGGTCACGCCGCTCAACCCGGCGTTGTGCACGATGAGAAACGCCGTGGCGGAGATGGCGTTGAAGACTTTGTCCTCGCTGTCGGTGGTCAGGTCGGCGCGGAGGCCGCGACCGGCGGTGGCGGTCATCTTGTGCTCGAAGATCCCGACGTTTTCGTACGCCCGCTCGAACTTGTCGAGGACGTCGCTGCCGAGGAGCGCCGCGGCGGTGGGTGGAGGCGCAACGACCGGCGGCGCGCCGGCGTTCGCTGCCGCTGCCGCCTGCTGCTGGCGGCGGAGACGGATCTGCGAGCCGAGCGAGGAGGGCGCCTTGGCCGCCGGCGTTGGGCGCTGCTCCGTGGCGATGACCGTACCGCCGCCGAAGCGCGTGGCCTCTTCGGACTTCGCATTGTCGATGGCGTCCGCGGTCACCTGAACGGTCTGCCCGTTCTTCAGCGTGAACGTGGCCTTGTTGCCGGAGATGGTCGGCTTCCCGATCGTCTCGTAGCGCGAGCCGTCCTTCAAGACCACCCAGTACGCGAAGAGTTGTGACGAAACGAAGGTGAGAACCGCGCAGAGCATCAGGATTTTCTTCATGGAGCCCTCAATTATACTGGCCGGCCATGCTCGTCGTAATGGAAGCCGGCGCCCGGCCCGAACAAATCGAAGCGATCGTCCGGCACGTCGAGAAAATGGGGCTCAAGGCCCATCCCATTCCCGGCGCGAACCGCACCGCAATCGGTATCACCGGCACCCAGGGCGCGGCCGATCCCGAGATTCTCGAGACCTTCAGCGGAGTCAAGGAAGTCATTCGCGTCTCGCACGCCTACAAGCTGGTCAGCAGGGAAGCGAAGCCCGACGACAGCGTGATCAGGGTCGGCGGGGTGGACGTCGGCGGCAACGGAATCATCGTGGTCGGCGGACCGTGCGCCGTCGAATCGCTCGATCAGGCGCGCACCATCGGCGAGCGGATCAAGAGCGCCGGCGGGCAGCTCTTCCGCGGCGGCGCCTACAAGCCGCGCACCTCGCCCTACTCCTTCCAGGGCCTCGGCGAAGCGGGGCTGGAGATCCTGGCCCGCGTGCGCGACGAGTTCGACCTGCCGATCGTCACCGAGGCCGTCGATCAGGAGTCGCTGACGCTGGTGGAAAAGTACGCCGACTGCATCCAGATCGGCGCGCGCAACATGCAGAACTTCTCGCTGCTCAAGGCGGCGGGGCGCGCGCGCATCCCGGTGCTACTCAAGCGCGGCATGTCGGCGACGCTCGAGGAACTGCTCCTCTCCGCGGAGTACATCATGTCGGAGGGGAACTACAACGTGATCCTCTGCGAGCGCGGCGTGCGGACCTTCGCCGACCACACCCGCAACACGCTCGACCTCTCCGTGGTGCCGGCCGTCAAGCGCATCAGCCACCTCCCGATCCTGGTCGACCCCAGCCACGGCACTGGCAAGCGCAACAAGGTCCTGCCGCTTTCCCGGGCGGCCATCGCCGTCGGCGCCGACGGCGTCCTGGTCGAAGTCCACCACAAGCCGGAGGAAGCGCTGTCGGACGGCCCGCAGTCGATCCTGCCGGAGGCGTTCGCCAAGCTGGTGCGCGAGGTGGATGCCATCGCCGCGGTGGTGGGACGGTCGTTGCAGCCGGCGCTGGCGGCGTCGTAGCAATTGTGCGCCGAACCAAAATCATCGCGACGCTAGGTCCTTCCTGCAGCAGCGAAGACACCATCCACCGCCTCCTCACCTGCGGCGTCGATGTCTTCCGCCTCAACTTCTCGCACGGCGCGCCCGATGAGCGGCGCCGCATCATCGACGTCATCCGCCACATCGCCACCGACATCGGCAAGTACATCCCGATCATGGGGGACATCCAGGGCCCGAAGCTGCGCATCGGGGAGGTCGACGGCATCATCCAATTGCAGACCGGCCAGACGTTCACCATCACCACCGAGCCGCAGATCGGAAATGCCTCGATCGTCTCCACGCCGTTCACGCCGCTGCCGAGCGAGGTGCAGATCGGGCAGCGGATCCTGATCAACGACGGTCTGGTGGAGCTGGTCGTCACCGCGGTCGACGAGAAGAAGGTCGTCACACGGGTCATCCACGGCGGACCGATCTCGTCGAAGAAGGGGATGAACTTCCCCGACACCGAGCTGACCATCCCCGCGGTGACGGAGAAGGATCGCGAGGACGTCCGCTTCGCCGTCGAGCAGCAGCTCGACTATCTCGCGGCGTCATTCATCCGGCGGCGCTCGGACATCGTCGAGCTCCGCGCGCTGCTGCACGAGCTGAAGGGCGACGAGATCAACATCGTGGCCAAGCTGGAGAAGGCCCAGGCCATCGACAACCTCGACGAGATCCTCGACGTCAGCGACGGCGTGATGGTCGCCCGCGGCGACCTGGGCGTCGAGCTGCCGCCCGAGGTCGTGCCGATCGTGCAGAAGAAGATCCTGTCGAAGGCCAGCCAGTCGGGGCGCTTCGCCATCACCGCGACGCAGATGCTGGAGTCGATGACCACCAACTCCCGTCCCACGCGCGCCGAGGCCTCGGACGTGGCGAACGCGATCTTCGACGGATCGGACGCCGTGATGCTGTCGGCGGAGACGGCGTCGGGGAAATACCCGGTCGAGGCGGTGCAGATGATGGCGCGGATCATCATGGCCGCGGAGAACAACCGCCAACTGCAGGTGGTCGTCCCGCGCCAGCACTTCAAAGTCGCCTCGGAGACCGACGAGTTCACCGACGCGCTGGCCGGCGCGGCCAACTACGCCGCCGAGCAGCTCGACGCGAAGTTCATCGTGGTCTTCACCCAGACCGGCTTCACGGCGCGGCTGATGTCGAAGTTCCGCCCCAAGCAGCCGGTCATCGCCCTCACGCCCTCGAGCTGGGTCGCCCGCCGCATGAACATGCTGTGGGGCGTGCAGCCGTTCGTACTGAAGGACGTGGGGGAGTACCACGAGCAGATCGTGGAGCGCGTCGACGACTACCTGCTGAGCCGGGACATCGTCGTCCCCGGCGACCGACTGGTGATTCTGATGGGGTCGCCGATCTACCAGAGGGCGAAGACCAACCTGCTAAGAGTGCACCGGGTGCGGGTCTGATCCGAGGTAAGATTTCGGCGTGGCTGAAGAGGACCTGAAACGGCTGATCGAGAGCTCCGCGGGGGAGACGCGGAAGCAGTTCGAGACTCTCGACAAGAAGTTCGACACTCTTGACAAGAAGATCGACGCGGTCGGCGACCGTCTCGAAGGGAAGATTGACGAAACGCGCCGCCACATCGACGTCGTCGCGGAACGTCTGGAAGGCAAAATCCAGTTTCTGGGCGAGTCTGTAGCTGACGTCAAGGCCAAGCTGGCACTGAAGGCGGATCGAGACGAAATGCAACACGGCTTCGCAGAGACGCAGGCGATGATCAAGTTCTCCTACTCCGATCTGGATCGCCGTCTCCGGTCGCTCGAAGGGACCGTGTCCGGCTTGGAATCCCGCATCGAACGGCTGGAAGGATCGAACCGACCGAGCTGATCCGCAGCCGAAAAAGGGGAATCTCGCCCCCCATCCGTCACCTTTTGTTCGTTTGACTCCCGGCGACGCTCTCCTTAGACTCGCCGGAGCGACAGGAGGGTATTGATGCGCCGAGCTCGTGCGACAGTCTTCGCGACCGCGATCGTCGCTCTTGCGCTCCCCGCATTTTCTGAAACGCCGCTCCCGCTGCCCACCGCCGTCCAGGTCCTCGGCAGCGTGACCAACGCGGCGCGCCCGGTCGGCAACGCGCTGGTCATCGCTCTCAATCTCACGAACCTCGAGGCCAGCCAGACATTCACTTCGACGGACGGAACGTTCAACCTTCCGACCCTCCCGGCCGGGATCTACAAGATCATCGCTGTGAAATACGGCTTCGCGCCGGCGATGGCGATGCTGGTTCCCACCAAGAGCGAGCATCGCATCAAACTTCGCCTGGAGGCGGAAGGGGCGACCAAGCGCAACGTCAGCCAGGAGATGTGGGAGATCCGCGGCTCGGTGCCTCCCGACATCCTCCGCCAGATCGACACGGCGATGACGCCGCCCACTGCCGTCGCCTCCGCGCTGGCCTCATACGAGGTCCCGCGTTTCCGCGGCGAGATGATGTCGATGACCGGCGTCGCCGCGCAGACCTCCGCCCCCGCCTTCGCGCAGACCGCGCTCGGCGTGCAGAGTCGGATCAGCGACAACTGGCAGATCGGCTTCCACGGCAACCTGCACCGCGTCGAAGATCCCACCGACAACCGCAACTTCGGCACTGCCGTCGCGCAGTCGAGCGCCATGCAGATGGAGCTGCGCTCGTCGCCGACCGACTCGTATCGCCTGGCATCCACGAAGTCGTGGTGGCGCTACAGCCCGGGCGATCTTCCCGCCGACCAGCAGCAGGCCGACATCCGATCGCACAACTTCGAGTGGGAGCACGACGACACACGCGTCCAGGTCCGCTACCTCGGACAGCAGAACCTCTTCGCAGCCACGCCGGGCTCCGACCTCTTCGAGATCGCCGGCAACACCACGGTGATGCAGACTCGCCGCAGCGGCCTCGGCGTCGCGCTGCGCGTGACCCAGGAGAGCCTTCGCAACTCCGGCAACACCACCTTCCGCACCGCCGATTTGACCGCAAACGCGACGTTCGAATTCGTCCCGGCGTTCACCGTGAACTACGGGATGTCCAGCCGCCTCGGCATGTACGGCACCGAGTGGGCGCCCCGCACCGGCGTGGAGCTCAAGCTCGGCGAGAACACGGCGTTCGTGGTCAACGGGTTGTACAAGGTCTACGACCAGGAGCGCCCCAACGTCCTCCCGAGCGTGGTGGTGTGGTCCGACGACTCGCACCTGCTGCCGCGCTACGCCTACTCGTTCGGCATCGTCTCCGGTACCGATTCGAGCGACCGCTTCTCCGCGATCGGCAGCGTCAGCGCCGCCGACGCGCCGATGCGCGTGGTCTTCAACGACGGCTTCGAGCATTTCTGGGACGGCCTGTACATCGAGACCGGCGACGTCCGGCGCGACGTACGTCTTGCGTACCGCAAAGAGCTCGGCAAGCGCGTCCTGCTCGACGTCTCCTCGACCGCCGGCGTCGCCACGCCGCGCATCGCCACGGCGCCGAATCGCGAGAAGGTCTACCTGACCGGCGACGTCGAGTCGACGTACTTCCCGACCCGCACCACGCTCGCCGTTTCCTACCGCCAGATCCACCAGCCGCAGCCGGCGGGCGCGCCCGGCGACGACTTCCGCACCGAGCGCGTCGACGTTCGGGTGGCGCAGTCGCTCCACCTGCTGCTCGATTTCAAGGTGCTGATGGGAGTCGAAGTGGCGCGCGCCGCGAACTCGCCGATCCTGCTCGACACCCTCGAGCCGGATGGGGTGACGCGGAAGTACATCGGCGGCCTGGCGCTGAATTTCTAGTAGGGGCGCGCGGCAGCGCGCCCGGCACCCGCGGAGTCGCGGGCGCGCTGCTGCGCGCCCCTACCGCTCCCCCGTCAGGCCCGGCCGGATCTCCTTCACCAGCTTCTCGAACCGCATCGAGAAACCCTTCGTCACGATGATCTGCTTCAGATAGTTGAGCGACGTGATGGCCGCGGGGAGGCCGGCGATCGCGGCGGGGATCGAGGCCAGGCGGCCGGCGAGCTGGATGGTCTTGTCCATCGCGCTGTATTCGGTCGACAAGAAGTCGGAACGCGCGTCGCCCTGGTAGGCGAGGGTGAGCAGGTAGATGTCGGCGACCAGCTCCCGGAAGCGCATCTCCGCCCCCCAGGCGAAGCACTCGCCGCCGCGGATGTTCTCCAGAAACTCGGCCGTGGTCTCGCCCTTCGACACGGTGTGCACCTTCGCCACGTGCTTGAGCGTGTGGGCGTCGGAGCCTCCGATCATCGACACGTGGCGGCCGTGGCCCTGGATGTGGGTGACGAGCTGGTGGACCATCTTGTTGTGGAACGACGCCATCGCCCCGTTGAGCACTTCGTAGATGTCGAACATCTCGATGAGCTCGGAGACGTAGCGGCCGGCCACGTTCTTCATCCGGTAGTTCTGGAAGAGATGGTTGACGCCGAAGATCATCCGCTGCGACTTGAGGTAGGGGACCAGTTCGCGGATGTTGCGGCGCAGCTTCTGGATCTCGCGATGCTGCGCTTCGTCGAGGCCCCAGACGCCAACGTGAATGCGCTGACCGGTCTCGGGGAAATACGTTTCCACCTCTTCACCGACGAAGAAATCGGTCAGATCGGGGTGCTTGTTCAGCAGGTAGAGCGCGCCGTCGATCGAATCGTGGTCGGTGAACGTCACGTACGACATCCCGCGTTCCTTGGCGATTCGATACACGTCCTCCGGCGCGTTGTAGCAGTCGCGAGTGTTGGCTCGCCGGAAGTATTTGAAGATCGAAAAGCGGGTGTGACAGTGCAGATCCGCTCGCTTTAAATTCGGATCTGACAGAACATTCGTGGACTCCACGCCCCGATGATTGTTCAACCTGAGTGCATTTTCTACAATTCGCGTGCCCGTAGGGAAGGGAACTGATGGCTCAATCGAAGAATCCGAAGCCGGCGTCGGAGTGGATTGAGGACGAAGTCCCGAGCAAGCTCCCCATCATTCCGCTCGTTTCGTCGGTGCTTTTCCCGGGCGGCGTCCTCTCCCTGCAGGTGGGCATCGACCGCAACGTCCGCCTCCTGAAGAGCATCCCCGATGATCAGAATCTCATCGCCGCCTTCTGCCAGAAGAGCGGCGACAAGGAGAATCCCCGCCCCGAGGACTTGTCGCAGATCGGTGTCCTCGCGCAGATCGTGCAGCGGCTGCCGCTGTCGGCGGACCGCTACCAGATCTTCCTGCAGGGGCGGCAGCGCGTGGAGCTGGTGCAGATGCTCCAGAACGATCCGTACTTCATCGGCCAGCTCCGGGAGATTGCGCCGAAACCGATCCCCAAGACCGTCAAGGTCGAGAACCTGATGAACAAGGCCATGTCGCTCTTCGAGAAACTGGTGGAGAGCGATTCGAAGTACTCCAACGAGCTGCTGAACATCCTGCGGATGAACATGGCCGAGGGGCCGGACACGTTCGCCGATCTGCTCTCGTCGTTCGTCAACTTCCCGCTGGAGGAGAAGCAACTCCTGCTGGAGACCGTGCATCCCCTTGAGCGCCTGGAAATGCTCGTGGACTGGATCCAGCGCGATCTCGGCAAGGCCACCTTCGATAAAGAGCTGCAGAAGCAGATCCAGTCGTCGATCGACCGCCGCGAGCGGGAGAACTATCTGCGCGAGCAATTGCGGGTCATCCAGGACGAGCTGGGCGACTCGAACGCCGCCGACCGCGAGGCCGACACCTATCGCGACCGCGTCGAGGCCCTCCCCATCGCCGACGAGCACAAACAGACCCTCCGCCGCGAGGTGAACCGCCTCTCGCAACTCTCGCCGTCGTCGTCCGACTACTCCGTCATCAAAGGCCATCTCGACACGATTTTCCAGATCCCCTGGACGGAGAAGACCGAGGACCAACTCGATCTGCAGAAAGCCGAAGAGATCCTCGATCAGCGGCATCACGGCCTGGAGAAGGTCAAGGAGCGCGTGCTCGAGTTCCTCGCCGTGTTGAAGCTGAAAGGCCACCTGAAGGGGCCGATCCTCTGCTTCGTCGGGCCGCCGGGCGTCGGCAAGACGTCGCTTGGAGCGGCGATCGCCGACGCGCTCGGCCGCAAATTCGTGCGCATGGCGGTCGGCGGCGTCACCGACGAATCTGAGATCCGCGGGCATCGCAAGACCTACATCGGCGCGATGCCCGGCAAGCTGATCCAGAGCTACGTGCAGGTCGGCGTGAACAACCCGCTGATCATGATCGACGAGATCGACAAGATCGGGAAAGACTTCCGCGGCGATCCGTCGTCGGCGCTGCTCGAGGTGCTCGACCCGAAACAGAACCACGCCTTCGTCGACCGCTACATCGAGATCCCGTACGACCTCTCACACACTCTCTTCATCGCCACGGCGAACATGCTCGACACCATCCCCAGCCCCCTGCGCGACCGGATGGAGGTCATCCGCCTCTCCGGCTACACGGAGAACGAGAAGCTGGCCATCGCCACCAAGCATCTGATCCCCGAGCTGATGGAGAACCACGGCCTCGATCCGAACCAGATCGCGTTCACCGCGGATGCGCTGCTGTCGACGATCCGCGACTACACCGCGGAGTCGGGGGTGCGCAATCTCGAGAGGAAGCTGGCAACCGTCATGCGCAAGGTGGCGCGGAAGGTGGCGGGGGGGGACGGCGAGGAGCGGTACGCCGTCGACGCCAAGGACCTCGAAGCGTACCTCGGCCTCCCGGCCTACGAGCACGAGTTCGCCGAGCGCCACCCGGAAATCGGCGTGACCACCGGCCTGGCGTGGACGCAGTACGGCGGCGAGATCATGTTCATCGAGGCCACCCGCATGGCCGGCAGCGGCCGCACCACGGTCACCGGGCAGCTCGGCGACGTGATGCGCGAGTCGGTCACCGCCGCGTATTCGTACGTCCGCTCCAAGGCCTCCGACCTGGAGATCGAAGACAAGGTCTTCATCGAGAGCGACATCCACATACACTTTCCGGCCGGCGCTATCCCGAAGGACGGTCCCTCCGCCGGCGTGGCCATTGCCACCTGCATCGCCTCGGTGATGGGGGAGCGGCCGGTGCGGCACGACGTGGCCATGACCGGCGAGATCACCCTGCGCGGCAAGGTCCTCTCCGTCGGCGGCGTCAAGGAGAAGGTGATGGCCGCCCAGCGGGCGAACATCAAGACCGTGCTCCTGCCGGAAGGCAATCGGAAGGATCTGACCGAAGTGCCGGAGGAAGTGAAGAAGGGACTGAACTTCGTGTTCGCCGAGCGGGTGGAAGACGTCTGGAAAGAGTCGCTCATCCCTCTCTACATGGCGCGGGCGAACGATCGGAAGTACGACGAGGCCGAGTACCGCGCGGAGCACAAGGGTCAGCAGAAGAAGACCGACCGCGAGCGGCCCGAGGTTCGATAAAGTAGAAAAGTGAACCGGGTCCTCTTCACGCTTCTCGTCATCATCGCCTTCGGCTTCTCCACCTACGTTTCCTTCACCTTCTTCATCCGCGGGAGGTCGGTGTCGACGCCGAACCTGGTCGGCAAGCCGCTGCCGGAGGCGAAGGCGATCTGCTCGGACCTGGGCATTACGCTGAAAGTCGATCAGGAGCACCTGCGCAACTCGGACAAGATCCCGGCCGGCTACGTCGCGTGGCAGAACCGCACGCCAGGCACCACCAGCCTGGTCAAGCGGGGTACGACGATCAACGTCGAGCTGAGCACCGGCCCGCTGGTGCTGCGCGTGCCCGACCTCGGCGGCCAGTCGCCCCGCGTGGCCTTGCTGCTCCTCGGGCGGCAGAACCTGAAGCTGGGAAATCTGGCCTACGCGGACGCGGCAGAAAAGCTGGGTGTCGTCGGCGAGGAACCGCCGCTCGACACGGTCGTCGCCGCGCAGACGTCCGTCTCATTGCTGGTGAGCGTCCCGCCGCCGCCGCCGGCGTACGTCATGCCGGACCTCATCGATCAGCCGCTCGAAACCGCCCGTCCCTCGCTGGAGCGCCGGGGCCTCACCATCTCCACCGTGAAGTTCGAGGGTTACCCGGGCATCGCCGATGGCATCATCATCCGTCAGTTCCCGCTGCGGGGCGCGCCTGTGAACGGTCGCGACCCGATCACGGTCGTCGTCAGCAAGCAGGAAGAGGGCGGTATCATCGAGGAGCCGGCGCCGCAGCCGCCGGCCACGACCACCACCCAATGAACATCCGGATCGCCCCATCCCTCCTTTCGGCCGATTTCAGCCGCCTGGCCGAAGAGATTGCCTCCGTCGAGGGGGGTGCCGACGTCCTGCACCTCGACGTCATGGATGGCCATTTCGTCCCCAACCTCACCATCGGCCCGGCGATCGTCAAGGCCTGCCGGAAGGTCAGCAAGCTGACGTTCGACTGTCACCTGATGATCGAGGAGCCGCAGCTCTACATCGAGCGCTTCCTGGAGGCGGGGGCGGACATGATCTCCATCCACGTCGAGGCCGAGCCCCACCTCGAGCGGGCGCTGCGCATGATCCGGGACGGGGGGGCCAAGGCGGGCATCGCCCTCAATCCGGCCACCCCGGCGGAATCCTTGAGCACCGCCATCGAGTTCTGCGACTTTGTCCTGGCCATGACGGTCAACCCCGGCTTCGGAGGGCAGAAGTTCATCGAACCTGTGGTGCCGAAGATTCGTCACATCAGTCGGATGATCCAGGAGAGGGGGCTGCCGGTCGACATCGAGGTCGACGGTGGCATCGATGCGACGACGGCGCCGAGGGTGGTGGAAGCGGGGGCGCGGATTCTCGTCGCCGGGTCGGCGGTTTTCGGACAGCGCGACCGGGCGGCGGCAATGGAAGCGATCCGTTCCGCTGTTTCGACCAGAGTTGCCTGAGCTAACGGGAGGAATTTTGAAACTGATTCGAATCGCAATGATCGCGGTGATGTTCGTGTCCGTCGCCGCGTGCCGGTCCGGAAACCAGCGAGCGCCGCTCCGTTCCAGCATCGACCGCGAGATGCTCAAGCTGACCAAGGAACAGGTCTTCCAGCGGGGCGAGGAGCAGTTCGCAAAGAAGCGCTGGGCGCGCGCCCGTTCGTACTACACCCACCTCTACGAGAACTTCCCGAACGATCCGCTGGGCCGCCGCGCGCTGCTGCGCATCGCCGACGCCTTCTACCAGCAGGGCGATGCGGTGAACCTGGTGGAAGCCCAGTACAAGTACCGCGACTTCATCAACCGCTATCCCGGCAGCGAGAGCGCCGACTACGCGATGCTGCAGATCGCCATGTGCTCGTACGAGCAGATGGAGAAGCCCGATCGCGACCAACAGAAGACGCGCGAGGCGCTCGACAAGCTCAACGACATGATCTCCACCTTTCCGCGCAGCCAGTTGATTCCGGAGGCGCAGAAGCGGCGGCAGGACGTCCTCGACCGGATGGCCAAGCACGATCACATGGTGGCCAAGTACTACATCAAGCGCCACAGCTATGGTGCCGCCGTTCAGCGCCTCAACGCCGTGGTGGAGGGCTTCCCCAACTACGATGACCGCGCCGGCGTCTTCTACGACCTCGGCACCGCGCTGTCGGGCCTCGGACGCAACGCCGAGGCGCGGCTGTACTACGAGCGCGTGGTCACCGAGTTTCCGACCAGCGATTACGCCGACCGCGCCAAGCGGAAGCTCGACCAGTTGAAGACCGCATGAGGATCGCGGCGGCGGCGATCGCCATGGCCCTCGCCGGCTGCGCGTCGACGGACGCCGATCGCCCAGCGTCGCTCGTCCCGCCGCCCGAGACCACCAGCGTACCGTCCTCCGATCCGCGAGTCGCCGAGCTGCAGACGTCGATGACCGAGCTGCTCGAGCGCCTCGACGTGTTGAACGCCCGCATGGCGAAACTCGAAAGCGGAACGCCGGCGTCCTCGCCGGCTGGCCCGGCGGCGTCCCCGCCGCCGGTCTCGGTCCCCGTCCCAAGCATGACTCCCGCACGCCCCTCCGCCCCCCTTCACGCCGCCGCCATCGCCGACGACTACCGCAACGCCCTCATGCTCTTCGGCAAGAGCCGTTTCCCCGAGGCGCGCGCGGCGTTCCAGCAGGTCTTCGACGTCGAACCGTCCGGCGAGCTCGCCGACAACGCCCTCTACTGGATCGGCGAGTCGTACTTTGCCGCCGGCGACTACCCGAACGCGATGAAGTACTACGAGCGGGTGACGAAGGAGTACGGCGAGACCAACAAGGCGCCCGACGCGCTCTTCAAGACCGGCCTGGCCTTCGAAAAGAGCGGCGACCTGGCCATGGCCCGCCGCGCGTTCGACGAGTGCATCCGTCGCTACCCATACTCGACGCCCGCCGCCTCCGCGAAGCTGGAGCTGAAGCGCATCAAGTATTGAGAAACGGTTGGAGTGCGGGCGTCCAGCCCGCAACGGTCGGGCGTCCCCGCCCGGCCACAGTTCCTCGCGCCTCGCCGCCGGCCGGGACGTCCGCACTCCGCATATAGAATGGCGCGCGCATGGCCGAAGAGACTGAAAATGCAGCGACTCTCCTTGCGCGCAAGGAGTATGGGCGCGCGGTGCCGCTGCTGAAGCGCGACCTCGACAAATACCCTTCCAACCCCCGCATCCGGCTGCAGTACGCCGACGCCCTCGCCGGCGCCGGGCAGGCCGAGGAAGCGGTCTCGCAATACGAGCACACCGCGAAGTACTACGAGGACAACGGCCTGACCGTGCAAGCCATCGCCGTCCGCAAGAAGGCGGAGAAGGTGCGCGAGCTCGTGCCCGCCGCGGGGAAGGGGAAAGACGAGCCGCTCTTCGAGCGTGCGGTGCCGAAAAGCCCGCTCTTCGAAGTCCTCAACGCCGAGGAGCGCGAGGCGTTGATCAAAGAGATGGACCTCGAGGAGCACGAGGAGGGGAACGTCGTCATCACCGAGGGGCAGCCAGGGTCGTCGATGTACGTCATCGCTCGCGGTGAGGTGAAGGTCTACACCCGCGGCCCCGACGGCGCGAGCATCTATCTGGCCAAGCTCGGCGAGGGCGATTTCTTCGGCGAGGTGAGCGTGCTGAGCGGAAAGCCGCGCACGGCGACCATCAACGCCTCGCAGCCGACGCAGCTCCTCCGCCTCGATAAGTCGAAGCTCGACACGGCGCTGGCGCGCTTTCCGGGCATCCGCAAGGTGCTGGACGACTTCTACAAGAAGCGCGCGGAGCACACCGTCGAGGCCATGATCGAGAATATGAAGAAGAGGCGTTAGGAGCGCTCGCGTGGCGGTTCTTCCCATCGTCAAATACGGCGCCGACGTTCTCCGCCGCCCTACCGAGATCGTCACCGACATCGACGCCGCCTTGCAGAAGCTGATCGACGACATGGTCGACACCATGCACGCCGCGCCGGGCGTCGGGCTGGCGGCGAACCAGATCGGCGTCTCCAGGCGGCTGGCGGTGATCGACCTCTCGGTCGGCAAGCGTCCCCACGAAGTCATCGTCCTCATCAACCCCGAGATCGTGGAGACCGAGGGCGAGGTGACCGAGGACGAAGGGTGCCTCTCCATTCCCGACTTCACGGAAGTGGTCACCCGCCCCGCGCGCGTGAAGGCGCGCTTCCTCGACCGCAACGGCGCGGCGCGCGAGATGTGGGGGGAAGGGTTGATGGCGCGCGCCCTGAGTCACGAGACCGACCACCTCGGCGGAAACCTCTTCGTCGACCGGCTGCGGGGGTTCAAGAAGGAGCGTCTTCTGAAGAAGATACAAAAGCTTTCGAAGGCGGGGATGTGGTAAATCCTGCGGACTGACGCCATGCCCTCCCACGACGCCACCGTCACCGAGATCGAAGAGCTCGCGCCGAGTGTGGTGCAGCTCACCGTCTCCATCCACGACGGCGATTTCCGCTTCGCGCCCGGGCAGTGGGTGAACTTCCGGTTTCCCGAGGGGATGTCGCGCGCCTACACCATCGCCTCGGCTCCGCAGCGGCCGCAGGCCGTGCAGCTCTGCGTCCGCGTCGGCGGGGGGCGCGGCGGCGCCGCGCTCAAGAAGCTCGAGCCGGGTGGCCAGGTGTCGGTCGAAGGACCGTTCGGCGACTTCCTCCTCCCCGAGGACGACAGCCGCGAGGTCGTCTTCATCGCCGGCGACACCGGAATCGCGCCCATCCGCAGCATCGTCCTCGACATGGTGACCGAGAAGGACCGGCGCAAGATCACCGTCCTCTACGAGCCCGACCAGCGGCACATCCTCTACGCCGGCGATTTCGATCCGCTGGCGCGGGACGGCGCCATCGTGCACGAGAGCGGCAAGGTCGAGACGCTGATCCAGCGCAATCGCCGCGCGCTCGGCAACGCCGTGGTGATGGCGGCGGGATTCGATCCCTTCCTCGACCGCGTGCGCGCGGCGCTGCGGGAGAACGAGATCGCGCCGGCGGAACTGATCACGGAGTCGTTCGGCCCGTTACCGTAGGGGCTGCGCCCTCATCCGCCGCTTCGCGGCACCTTCTCCCGCTCACGCGGGAGAAGGACAACTTGGCCCCTCTCCCGCTTGCGGGAGAGGGTGGCCCTGAGCGAAGCGAAGGGCCGGGTGAGGGCGCGCTACCTCACCTAAGCCATCCGGGAAGGATGCCCATCTTCCGAGCATCCTCGCGGAAGACCTCGAGCGTCCGCTGCGCGCGCTCCACTTCGAGCTGCGCGCGGGGGATGGAGTCGATGGTGACCTGGAGCTCCGAGGTCTGGTACGTGAACTGGTTGGGGCGGTATCCGAGCGAGGCGAGCGTCCGGATCTGCTGGCGGAGCTGTTCGGCGCGGTCGTGGAGGAGCTGAACCTCTTCCTTGGCTCGCCGGACCGCCTCCTCGTGCGCGCGGGCGCTGCGGCGCCACGCCCACTCGTCCTCGGAATTGGCGGTCGTCTCCCGCGGCGCCGGCGGCATCTTGAGCACCTCCGCAGTGGCGGGCGTGCCGGCGTGGTTCTTTTCCAGCTCGCGAAGCAGCCGCTGGCGCTCTTCGCGCGACACCTTCAGCTTCCCCGCCTCCGCCTTCACCACCGTCACGTTCGCCCCGGCGGCCCGAGTGGTCTCGAGGTCGACCTCCGCCACCGGCACGCTGTAGAGGATCCCGCCGCTGCGGAAGATCACCCGCCCGTCCTCCTGCCGCACCGGGCCGTCGACGTCGATGCGGGCGCCGTTGCGCAGGACCAGGGTGGGGGTGGGGATCGTCAGCGCTGTGGCGAGCAGGAGCGTGGCGAGGGCGTTCATGGGGTGATTATGCTCCTGCGAGATAGAATTCGCCGCCGCTGATGGGAAGTAGTCTTTCGAACGCTGCCTGGATGACGATCGCCGTCGTTTGCGGGCTCCTCTTTCTCATTTTCGACGCCTCCCGTTACTTCACACACAAGATCAGTCAGGTGACGCTTCGGCGCTGGAGCGGTGATTCCGACCAGGAAGCGCGAAGCCGCTGGTTCCACTACGACCCGCTCAATCAGCGCCTGCTCAACGGCGCGATGTTGCAGATCGCCTTGGTGGTGGCCCTGCTGGCAACCGTGCAGGCGACGGAGTCGATCGGATTGTCCGCCGCCGTCTGGGTGCTGATCGTCCTCGTCTGGAAGTTCGCCCTCGGCTTCATCCCCGACGACCTGGGCGAAGCCATCCTGCACAAGCTCGTACCGGTCTCGCACTTTTTCTACTACCTCTTCTGGCCGATCCTCTTCCCGCTGCGCCGGGTGGCGGAGCGCCTCGACCGCGAAGAAAAAGAAGAGGAAGAGCAGGAGGAAGTGACCGAGGAGGAGGTGCAGGCGTTCATCGACGTCGGCGAAGACGAGGGGATCCTCGAGGCGAGCGAGGGGAAGATGATCCACTCCGTCGTCGAGTTCGGCGACCGCGTGGCCCGCGAGCTGATGACCCCTCGCATCGACGTCCTGGCCTTCGACGCCAGCCGGCCGCTGGACGAGCTGGCGCGGTTGTTCAGCGACTCGAAGTACTCCCGCATCCCGATCTACCAGGGAACGATCGACCGCATCACCGGCATCGTCCATATCAAGGACGTCTTCGACCCGATCTTCAAGCGGGAGAACAAGAGCGTGTCCGAGCTGGCGCGGCCGCCCTACTTCGTCTCGGAGACGAAAAAGGTCTCGGAACTGCTGAGCGAGTTCCAGAGCGAGCACCTGCAGGTGGCGGTGGTGGTCGACGAGTACGGCGGCACGGCCGGCATCATCACCATCGAGGACGTGATCGAGGAGATCGTCGGGGAGATCGCGGACGAGCACGAGGAGGACGAGGCGACCATGGTCGACCTCGGCAACAACGAATACCTCGTGAGCGGACAACTGCGTATCGACGCGCTCGACGAAATGCTCGACGCGCAGTTCTCCGACGAGGACTACGAGACCGTCGCCGGCCTGATCTTCACCACCCTCGGGCGCGTCCCGAAGGCCGGCGCCACCATCAAGAAGAACGGCTATCTCTTCACCGTCGACCGCGCCGACCGCCGGCGCATTTACCGGGTGCGCGTGGCGCGCGATCCGGAATGGAACGCGGAAGATGCCACGGTCGAATGATGGAGCGCCGCCGTCCCGGCGGCTGGACCGGCGGCGTCCCGCCGCCGCGGGCGGGGACGCCCGCGAGCCAGCCGGCGAGGACGCCGGCGCTCCGGGCACGCGCTTCGGCATCGTCGCACTGGTCGGCCGTCCCAACGCGGGCAAGTCGACGCTGCTCAACCGCATCCTGGGGCAGAAAGTGGCCATCGTCTCGGCGAAGCCGCAGACCACGCGCAATCGCATCGTCGGCATCCTCAACGAGCCGCGCGGCCAGATCGCCTTCCTCGACACGCCGGGCATTCACAAACCTTTGCACAAGCTGAACGTCCGGATGATGGAGCACGTCCGGACGGCGCTGGCCGAGGCGGACGTCCTGGCGGTGATGATCGACGCCACCGAGCCGTTCGGGCGCGGCGATCAGTTCGTCCTCGACATGCTTCGCGAGCAGAAGAGCAAGCGCGTCGTGGTGCTGAACAAGATCGACCTCCTGAAGAAGAACCGACTCCTCCCGCTCATCCAGCAATACAGCGAGGCGGGACTGTTCGACGAGATCGTGCCCCTCTCCGCCGTCACCGGCGACGGCGTCGACCAACTGCTGGAGATCTTCTTCAAGAGCCTTCCCGCCGGCGAGCCGCAGTATCCGCGCGAAGACTTCACCACCCAGCCGGAGCGCTTCTTCGCCGCGGAGATCGTCCGGGAGAAGGTCCTGCGCCACACCACCGACGAGCTTCCGTACACCACCGCGGTGGCCGTCGAGCGGTGGGAGGAAGAGGACGAGAAGAACCTCATCAAGATCTACGCGACCATCGTCGTCGAGCGCGAGACGCAGAAGCCGATCGTCATCGGCAAGCACGGCGACATGATTAAGCGCATCGGCACCGAGGCGCGGCAGGAGCTCGAAGCGATCCTGGGGGCGAAGGTCTACCTCGACCTTCACGTCGCCGTGCACGAGCGCTGGCGCGAGGACGAGCGCTTCCTGGGAGAGCTGGATTGGCCTCTCGGCGACAAATAGTACGAAACGTACTATTGGGGATCAGAACGATCCGGCGTGGACCGGCGGGACGCTCTACGCCTGGATGAAGTCGAAGATTGGCGGCCTCGGTGGAGCCTGCCTCGACGGGACGCGACATCGGGCGGGCGGGCGCTTCTGAGGTCGCCGCATTGGAGATTTTTCTCCTGCCCTCGCACGCCGGAGCACGGGTGTAGAATCGCCCGCAGGTCGCGTTCAACGGTTCTCACAAGCAGAGGAGGAGTCCCGATGCATCTTCGTAGGCTGATTTGCTGTCTCATCATCGTCCTGGTTTCGATTCCCCTATTCGCGCAGCAAACCGGGTCCATTACAGGGAAAGTGACCGCCACAGACGGGTCGGCCCTTCCCGGCGTCACGGTCGAGGCGCGGTCGGAAGCTCTGCCGCAGCCACGCGTCACCACTACCGAATCAAACGGCGAGTATCAGTTGCCGGCCCTCCAGCCTGGCAATTACACGCTGACGTTCACCCTCGGCGGGATGCAGACCGTAACCCGCAAGGCGGAGGCACTGCTGGGGCAATCCACGCAGATGAACGTCCAGCTCGGCATGCAGGGCGTCTCGGAGAGCATCACGGTCACCGCCGAGTCCTCGCTGGTCGACAAGGCCTCGACGGCCCTCAAGAGCGGCCTCACGGAGACGGCGATCAGACAGCTTCCCACCGGCCAGGAGTACCGCGACCTGCTCAAGCTCGCTCCGGGCGTGCAGGTCACCGACGCCGAGGTCCGCGGCCCGTCGGCGGGCGGCAGCGAACAGGACAACGTCTATCAGTTCGATGGCGTCAACGTCACGCTGCCGCTGTTCGGGACGCTGGCCGCCGAGCCGGCGACCCACGACATCGCCCAGGTCTCGATCGTGAAGGGCGGCGCGAAGGCCGTCGATTTCAACCGGGCCGCCGGATTCACCATCGACACCGTCAGCAAATCGGGAACGGCGCAGTGGAAGGGCGAGGTCAAATACCAGATGCAGACGGACGGCATGACCGCGCCTCTGACCAGCGGAAGCGTGTCCAAGTACGACGAGAACAAGGCGTGGACCTCCGGCAACGTCGGCGGACCGATCCTCCGCGACCGTCTGTTCTTTTTCGGATCCGCATACCATCCCACCCGAGGCCGGGACAACGCCTCGAACGCCTACGGATCAGTTCCCAGTTTCGACAGCACACGGAGTGAGTACTTCGGCAAGTTGACGGCGACGCCGACGGCCAAGATCCTGCTCAACGCCAGCTACCGCACCTCCAACCGCGAGAACGACTTCGCGAGCATCGGGTCAACCGAGGCGCCGACGGCTTCGGTCGGCGAGAAATCGAAGCAGGTCATCGGGATCGTCGAAGGGTCCTGGGTCGTCAACGACCGGAGCGTCGCCACCTTCAAGTACAACGATTACGGCCTGAAGACTTCGTCGCGGCCGGATACGTTGTTCGGCGTGGTGCCGTCGGCCGCTCTCGGCAGCCAGATCGACATCAACAACCTCGATCAGATGGGCTACTTCACCGTTCCCGTCTTGCGGACGGGAGGAACACCCTCCGACCTGGCGTTCAACGCCTTCGTCACCCCCTTGATCCAGAAATACGGTTTCGTGAATGCGGCCGGCGCGCGCGTCGGCGGCGGCGCCGTGGGCGGTGCCCCCCAGGTCAACGATCAGGACTTCTTCCGCAAAGCCGGCCAGGTCGGATACGACTTGACGATAGGACACGCGGTGACCCACGACCTCCACTTCGGATACATGCAGTCGCAGGAGGAAGAGGATCTCGCGCGCTTCTCGAACGGATGGGGCTTGCTCACCGCTCAGGGCGGGCGTGTGAACTGCCCGGCGGCGGTCACCTCGTGCGCTGGCCAGCCGATCTTCTTCCAGACCGATTTCCAGCGCAGCACCGAGGGGGCGATCGGCAAACAGGTCATCAACTCTCAGTACCGCTCGAAGAACTTCGAGATCAACGACACCATCAAGATAGGATCCTGGGCGTTCAACGTCGGCGTGATGGCCAGCAAGGACACGCTGTACGGTGAGGGCCTCCAGAAAGCCGACAACCTCGCCGGCCTGGTCGGCGCCCCGGGCGTCCGCTACAAGATGTATCAGCTCGACTGGGACAAGCAGATCCAGCCGCGCCTCGGCGCCACATGGACCTACAACGGCTCGGACACGCTGTACGCCAGCTACGCGAAGTACGTCCCCGCCGCGAGTTCTCTGCCCCGCGCCGCCTCGTGGGACCGCAACACCCTCGGCCTGGTGGTGCGCGGCTACTTCGACGCCACCGGAAAGCTGATCGGATCCGAGCAGGTGGCCTCCAGCTCCGGGAAGCTGTTCGTCGACGACCTCGATCCGCGCTACACCGACGAGTACATGCTCGGCACCGCGCAGCAGTTCACCAGCCGGTGGTCGGGCCGCTTCTACAGCAGGTACCGGTTCTCCACGAACTTCTGGGAAGACACCAACAATGCCGCGCGCGTCAATTTCAAGGCGCCCGGCGATATCGCGCTGAAGGGACCGTACATTCCGAACCTCGGTGCCGTCTCCCCTCCCACCGGACTGCGCGGCGCCATCGGCAGCGGCTCGAGCTACGTCATCGCCGAACTGGACGGAGCCTTCACCAAGTACTACGAGGCGACGGCGGAGTCGGAGTACCACTTCGGCAATGCCAACCTCACCGGTTCGTACACCTGGAGCCACTACTACGGCAACTTCGACCAGGACAACACCAGCACGACCTACGACTTCGCGACCTTCATCGGATCGTCCAACATCGCCGACGGCGGCGGCCGCCAGTTGTGGAACTACAAGTACGGCGACCTCCACGGCGACCGCAGGCACTTGCTGAAAATGAACGGCTACTACAACCTCCCCTGGAACGCCTCCGTCGGCGCCGTCACCTTCTTCCAGTCGGGACACGCGTGGGAGATGTGGAGCTGGGAGCCGTACGGCCCGAATGGCGAAAACGTCATCGGCACCAGCACCAGCGATACGAACCGCTACGCCGAGCCGGCCGGAAGGCGCACGACCGACGACCACTACCAGCTCGATCTGAACTACACGCAGAACTTCCGCGTGATGGGTGTGAATCTGCAGCTCATCGGCGATCTGTACAACGCGTTCAACAAACAGACCGGCTACAGTCCACAGCCTGCTGTGCACAGCGCCTTGTTCGGAGTGCCTCGTCTGTTCCATGCGCCGCGGCGGCTGCAACTATCGGCGCGCCTGCAGTTCTGATCCTTTCGTCATCCTGAGCGAAGCGAAGGATCTCAGTTCACGCGAGCTGAGATCCTTCGCCGTCTTCGCGGCTCAGGATGACGGCGTCACCGGAACAACCGCTCCCTCTCGATCAGCTCGCGCGTGACTCCGTTGGCGTGCTTACGCGCGGCGTCGATGCGCGCCGCGGCATCCGGCTCGTGCAACAGCACGCTCACCTGCGCACGCTTGAAGAGCGCCATCGGGTAATCGGTGTGGGTGGGAGGTACGCGGTCGAGCGCGGAGCGGGCGTCTTCGAACCGCCGCGCGGCGAGGTAGAGGACGCCGAGCTGGAGATCGTGGCCCGGCGCTTTCTGGAACGCCTGAATCGCCGCTTCGGTCTGCCCGACGCCCATGGCCATCTCACCGAGGCGCGCCAGCTCGGCGGCGCTCGGCGTGCGCATGGTGTAGACCTTTTGGCGCAGGCGGATGGCCTCTTCGATGCGGCCCTGCCGCTCGCGAACGGTGGCTAGCCCTTCCAGCGCCGGCAGACGATCAGGATCGTCGGCCACCACCCGCTCGAGCAGCGGCACGGCCTTCTCCCAATCCTTGCCGCGCGCGTAATGCAGACCGAGGTACGTGCGGACGTCGGCGGAGTCGGGGGCGATCGCCTGGGCGCGCGTGTAGGCCTCCACCGTCTGCCGGTGGTGGCCGAGCGAGGAGTGGGCGGTGGCCAGGCGCAGCATGGCGTCGAGGTTCGTTGGATCGGCGGAGACGATCTCCTCGAATAGCACGATGGACTTGGTGTACTCGCCGCGCACGAAGAGACCGGCGGCCAGGTCGAGGATCGGGAAGAGCTTCGCCATGTCCGCGGGCCGCGGCGCGCCCTTGCGCACGATCGGCTTGGCGGTGGAGGCGACATACCCGAGGCTCGCCAGCTTGCGCCGCTCCTCCTCGGTGTCCGCGCTCGCGGGCGCCGTCGCCTCAACTCCGGTCGGGATCGGGTACTCCTGCAGCGCCGCGCGCACGGTGCGGGGGATGTCGGCGCGGCCGGCGAGGTCGTGGGACTCCTTCGGATCGGCGACGACGTCGTAGACCTCGATCTTTCCCGCGGAGATCGTCTTGAGGCGCCCCTCGACCGCCATCACCTGCGGCTGCCAGCCGTAGTCGAGGAACGGCTTCATGGCCTCCCCGACCACGACTTCCTCCGCCGGCCGCAGGAGGCTGTTCGTGGCGTCGATGCCCGCCCAGTCGAGGATGGTGTGAAAGATCCTGCGCGTGCTGACCGCCGCGTCGCTGATGCCGGGCTTCGCGCCCGGCCCGGCGACCAGCAGCGGCACCTGCATCGTCGACTGATAGAGCAGGTTGCCGTGCTGCTGCTCGCCGTGCTCGCCGAGGCCTTCGCCGTGGTCGGCGACAACGATGATCGCCGCGGGGCCCTTCGCGCGCCGCTCGAACGCCTCCGCCAGCCGCCCGAGCTGCTGGTCCATGAACGCCACCTCGCCGTAGTAGCCGACGAAAGGCGCAGGCGGCGTGTATGGATAGTGCGGATCGTAGTAGTGGACCCAGACGAACGTAGGCCCCGTTTGCTTGTCGAGCCACGCGATCGCGCGGTCCGTGGTCTCGTTCGCCGGGCGCTCGGCGCGATCGGTGCCGAATTCGTCGTCGTAGACATCGAACCCGCGTCCGAGGCCGAAGCGGCGCGCGACGGCGAACGCCGAGACGAACGCGCCCGTCGCGTAGCCCGCCTCCTTCAGCTTCGCCGCCAGCATCGGGACGCGGTCGGAAAAGTACCGCCCGTTCTCGTGCACGCCGTGGCCGGCGGGGTAGAGGCCGGTCAGCATCGAACCGTGCGAGGGAAGGGTCTGCGGCACCGTGGCGTACGCGTAGCGGAAGCGCAAGGCGCGCCCGGCCAGCGCGTTGTACGCCGGAGTCTCCGCGTTGCTCTGCTCAGGGCCGACGGCGTCGGCGCGGGTGGTGTCGAGGGTGACGAGCAGGATCGAGGGGCGGGGGGCGGGGGAGGGCTGCTCGGCGTGCGGCCTCCCGCACGCGGCGAGAAGCAGCATCAGGAGCGGCAGCCGGCGCATCGTCTTACGCTACCATCGCTCGCATGCTGAACTACATCTGGTTCGGGCTCATGGCCATCGCTTTACTCGTGGCCATCTTCACCGGCAGCGCGGCGGCGGTGACCAAGGCCTCCGTCGACTCGGCGAGAACGGCCGTGGAAATCTCCCTCGGCCTGGTGGGCATCATGACCCTCTGGCTGGGGATCATGCGCGTCGCCGAGAAGGCCGGCCTGGTCTCCATGCTCGGCCGCGCGCTGCGGCCATTCAGCCGACTGCTCTTCCCGGAGATCCCGCCCGAGCACCCGGCCATCGGCGCGATGATCCTGAACGTCGCGGCGAACATGCTCGGGCTTTCCAACGCCGCCACGCCGCTGGGCATCAAGGCGATGGAGGAGCTGCAGACGCTGAATCCGGAGAAGGACACCGCGTCGAATGCCATGGTGACCTTCATGGCCCTCAACACCAGCGGCATCCAATTCATCCCGGCGACGATCATCGGCGTACTCGCCGCCGCCGGCTCGAAGTCGCCGACGGTGATCATTCCCACCACCATCATCGCCACCTTCTCCGGCGCTATAGCAGCCGTTACTACAGCTAAAATCCTCCAGCGCTTCTTTCCGGTGCGAAGTGGAGCGGCGGGCTTCAACCCGCCGCCTTCCGAGGAGGAAAGCCGATGATCCGCGAGATCCTGCAAGGAATCTCCCTCTGGGCCATCCCCGTCCTCCTGGTCGGCATCCCGCTGGTCGGGTTGTTCAAGAAGATCAAGGTCTACGACGTCTTCATCGAAGGGGCGAAGGAAGGCTTCCAGGTCGCCATCCGCATCATCCCCTTCCTGGTGGGGATCCTGGTGGCCATCGGCATGTTCCGCGCCTCGGGGGCCATGGACATGCTGACCAACGCGCTGCGCCCGGCGATGACCGCCCTCGGCTTTCCCGCGGAGCTCTTCCCGCTGGCCATCCTGCGCACGCTCTCCGGCAGCGGCTCGCTCGCGTTGTCGACCGACATGATCAACCGCTACGGCGCCGACTCCCTGATCGGGCGGATGGCCGCGACGCTCTACGGCAGCTCGGAGACCCTCTTCTACGTCCTCGCCGTCTACTTCGGCGCAATCGGGGTGAAGAAGACACGGCACGCCATTCCGGCCGGGCTGGTAGGCGATGCCGTCGCCGCGATCGTGGCGGTGGCGGTGTGCACCTGGATGTTCGGGTAGGAAGGCGTATGCACCAGTGGATCGTAGTCACCTTCCCCGAAGCGCGTGACGTTCTCGTCGACGGCACGATCTGCGGAACGACGAACCAGCTCATGAGCGTTCTGCTCGGAAGCCACACCATCACCCTTGGCGGCGCGCAGAACTACATCTCGCCTCCGATGCCGGTGACGGTGTTCGTTCACCATCAAGGAGATGCCGATGATCCTGGTCTTCACGCTCGCATGAGAAAGCTCGGGTAGGGAAAAGGCGCAGCGAGTACACTCCAAGACATATGAACGAATTCGTGCTGGTGACTTTCGACGGCGACGCAGACGTTTACGTGGACGGAACGAAGTGCGGGATCACAAACAAGAAAATGATCGTCGAGACCGGCGAGCACATCTTCGACCTCGGCGATGGCAATAACTACGCGCCGAAATCCATCACCAAACAGATCGTCGGCAGCACCATCGACGATCCATTCCCGATCGTCTTCGGCAAGGTCTGACATGCGACGCCTCTTCGCCGCCGCTCTCCTACTCGCTGCCGCCTGCGCGCACTATCCCGTCAATCCGAAGCTGGAGCGGATCGACATCACACAGGGTTACCGCTGGGCCACGACCTCGTTGCCCGCCTCCAACAACAACGAGACCTTCGTGATCCTCACGTTTTCCGGAGGCGGCACGCGCGCGGCGGGCCTCTCCTACGCCATCCTGAAGCAACTGGAGGCGACGAAGCTCGCCGACGGCAGCTCGCTCCTGCAGCACGTGCGCGTGATCTCCTCGGTATCGGGCGGATCGTTCGCCTCGATGGACTACGCCCTTCGCGGCGACGAGATGCTCGCCGACTTTGAAAGGACCTTCCTCACCAGGCCGATTCAAACAGACCTGATCCATACGGCCTTCTTCACTCCGAGCAATTTGTTGAAACTGCTTTTCTCACCGAACTTCCACCGAATTGATGTCGCCGCCGAGGTGTACGACGCGCAGGTGTTCCACGGCAAGACCTTCGCGGACCTCTTGGCGATCCAGAAGGAAAAGAACCGCCCCTTCGTCATCATCAATTCGACCGAGCTGGAGATGGGCGTGCGGTTCGAGTGGACGCAGGACAATTTCGATCCGATTTGTTCCGATATCCGAACGATCCACCTCGCCCGTGCGGTTGCCGCCTCCTCCGATTTCCCGGTGGCGCTGCCGCCGCTGATCGTCAACAAATACGGCCGTGACGTTTGCGGCTACCGCGACCCCGAGTGGGTGCCGACCGCGCGGAACAGCGTGTACACCAACCCGTCACGAGCGCGGTACCTCTCCGAGCTGGAGGGATATCTCAATCCGGAGAGAAAGTACCTGCATCTGATGGACGGCGGCATCACGGATAACATCGGCCTTCGGGCGCCGCTGCACGCCATCGAATCCACCGACACCTTCGTACCGTTCGACAGGCAGAAAGGCATCGGCGGATTCACACTCCTGCCCCTGACGAATGCCGGCAGCATCAAGCGGATGTTGTTCGTGGTGGTGAACGCCGGAGCGCAGGGACCGATGACCATCGATCACCACCAGCCGGAACCGAAGCTCCCCAAAGTGCTCGGCGCCGCGGTCGGCGCGCCGATGGACAACTACTCGTTCGACAGCATTCAGTTGCTTCTCTCGACCGTCAAGGGGCTCCGAGGACTCGATACCACGTACTATCCGGTACTCATCACCTTCCCGCTCATCGCCGACAAGGACCTTCGCGACACCGTCAACGGCATCGGCACGAGCTTCAATGCGCTCACGCAGACGCAGCTCGACGGCCTGAAGAAAGCCGCCGACCTGCTCCTGCACCAGGATCCCTGCTTCCAGCGCTTCATGCACGACGTCGATCCGGTCAAGAATCCGATGCCGGTCGCGGTCTGCGGTTCGGTGCCGCCGCCACGACCCTAGCGGCGTCCGCCCGACGCGAGCCAGATCAACGCCCCCACCGCCAGCGCGATCGCCGCGGCCAGGAAGTTGAACTTGCTGAGCGTGAAGAAGAGCGCCAGCGAGATCACCGTGCCGAGGATGGCAAGGGTGATGCGCCAGGGAGTTGCGTTGCCGAGGCGCGGGAGGGCGGCGCAGGTGAAGAGATACGTCGTCAAGCGCGCCACCGCCGACATCATCGCCAGTTTGGCGAACGTGCCGCCGAGGGCCAGGGCGGTAGCAAATGCGACGTGGATGGCGATCGCCACCACGGGCGTCCGGAAGCGCGGATGCACCCAGCTCACCGCGCGCAGACGCGGGCGGTCGAGCGACAGCGCGTACAGCATGCGCGAGCCTTCCAGCACCGTGCCGGAGTTCGTGCCGGCCATCGACATCAGGGCGCCGAGGGTGACGATCACCGCGCCGATGCCGCCGACCAGCACCGCCGCGGCGTCGGCGATCGGCGTGCTCGTCTTCGACAGATCGGGCAGCGCCGACATCGCCCCGAGCTGCGCCAGCACGTAGATCGCGGCGATGGCCAGGATGCCCACCAGCAGCGCGCGCGGCAGCTCCTTGCGCGGGTTGCGGTATTCGCCGGCCGGCACGCCCATGTTCTCGAAGCCGGCGTAGGCGAACAGCATGAACAGCGCTGCCGCGCTCCAGTCGGTGCCCGGTCCCGGCAAGTGGAGCGAATCGGGGATCGGATTGTGGCGCCAGGCGATCAGCGCCACGACGATGAAGCCCACCAGCGGCACCAGCTTCCCGAAGGTGAAGACGTAGATCGACGCCGCGCCGTACTTCACGCCGATGATGTGGATCGCCGCCAGGATGGCGATGGTCCCGATGATGATCGCCACCCGCCATGCGCCTGTGCCAAGCTCCGGAAAGAGCCGCGCCAGCGAGATCACGAAGCCGTTGGTCAGAGAGGCGAGCGAAGTGACGCGCGCCAGCCAGTTCATCCACCCGGTCTCGAATCCCACGAAGTCTCCGAATGCCGTCCGCGCGTACAAGTACGCCCCGCCCGGCTCGCTGAAGTGGCTCGCCGCCTCGGCGAAGCAGAGCACCAGGACGAACACCGGCAGAGCGAAGATCAGCGGCGCCCACAGTGAAAAGGGGCCGAGGAGCTTGTACGACTCGGTGGGGAGGAGAAAGACGCCGGAGCCCACCACGGCGTTGATGCACATGGCGACCAGGCCCCAGAAGCCGACGGTGCGGACGAGTTTCGCGGTTTGCTCGGTCATTGGGCGTTCCATCCTCGCCCCCGCAAAATCCGCCCCGGCAATGCGTCGGTGATCGCGCCGTCGCGCAAAACGGGAACCCCATTCACGATCACGTCGCTGACGCCTTCGCTGAACCGGTGCGGGTCTTCGAACGTCGCCACGTCGCGGATCTTGTCGGGGTCGAAGACGATGATGTCCGCCTTCATGCCGGGACGCAAGATCCCGCGGTCATGGATGTTGACGCGGGCGGCGGCTTGCGAGGTGGCCTTGCGTACCGCCTCCTCCAGCGTGAAGAGATGCTCGTCGCGGACGTAGTGGCCCATCACGCGCGGGAACGTGCCGTACGCGCGGGGGTGCACGCCCGTCTGCTCGGCGCGCGACTTCGGCGACGGATTCCCCGAGTCGGCGCCGATCGACACCCACGGCTGTCGCAGCGCGGTCTGCACGTCCGCTTCGTTCATGGAGAAGAAGATCACGCCGGGCGAGCCCTCGGTCTCGGCAAACAGGCGCATCAGCGTCTCGTCGGCAGGCAGGTTCATGCCGGCGGCGATCTCCTCCACGAATTTCTTGTCGTATTGCGCCAGCGCGGCGGTGCCGGTGCGGGTGACGAAGATGCCCTTCTCGCGCCGTTTCGCCAGCTCCGCGCGCAGTCCCTCGGCAATCCTGGCGCGTTGCGCGGGATCGGCGAGGCGCTTCTTCATCTCCACGTAGCCGCCCTCCATCGCCCAGTCGGGGATGAGCGTGGAGAGCGACGTCGACGATGCGGCGTACGGATAGACGTTGCCGGCGATGTCCAGCCCCTGCGCCCGTGCCTCGTTGACGCGCTCCACGATGTGCGGCATCCGTCCCCAGCTCGGCGGGCCGCTGGCCTTCATGTGCCAGATGTTCGACGGGATGTTCGCCTCGCGCGCGATGCGGAAGAACTCGTCGAGCGCGCTGTCCATCCCCTCGCCCTCGTCGCGGATGTGGCTGAAGTAGACGCCGCCGTAGCGCGCCGCCACCTTCGCCAGATTGACGATCTCCTCGGTCGTCGAGTACATCGCCGGGAGGTAGATCAGCGAGGTGGAGATGCCGATGGCGCCGTCGCGCATGGCCTGATCGATGATCCGCTCCATCTCCCGCATCTCGTCGGCCGTCGGCTGCCGGTTGACGTCGCCGATGATCAGTTCTCGCGGGTTCGACGCGCCGACGAACAGCGCGAAGTTGAGCGCCGTGCCGTTCTTCGTCACCGCGTCGAAATAATCGGCCAGCCGCGGGTATCGCTTCGACGGCCCGGGCGACGACCCTTCGCCCGTCACCTCGGTGGTCACGCCCTGGCGGACCTTCGCCTCGAGGTGCGGATCAGCGAAGAGGCCCTGCTGCGATTGCCCGAGGAGATCGATGAAGCCGGGAGCGACGACGCTGTCGCGGGCGTCGATGGTGGCGGTGGCGGGGGCGTTGGAGAGATCGCCGATGGAAACGATCGTGTCGCCGCGGACGCCGATGCTGCCGCGGTACCACGGCGCGCCAGTACCGTCGAGGATGCGGGCGTTGACGATCTTGAGATCGAGCGGCGCCGGTTTGGGGACCGTCGCGCACCCGGCAATCAACAGAGCCACGGCCAACAGCCAACGGCCAACTGCGAACGCCTTCATCGCATCCCCCTCACCAGATCCTCGAACGTCTGCCTCTCCCGAATCAGCGTCGCCTGGCCTGCGTCCACCATCACCTCGGGCGGCAGCAGCCGCGCGTTGTAGTGCGAGGCCATGGAGAAGCCGTACGCGCCGGCGTCGCGGAAGGCGAGGAGGTCGCCCACGCGTATGGCATCGATCGGCCGCGTCTCCACTTCGCCGGCGGCGTTGCGGGTGAAGACGTCGCCCGACTCGCAGAGATTACCGGCGACGACGACGTCCTCCTTCGCCTCGGACTGCCGCGACGCATTGACGATGTGGTGGTATGCGCCGTACTTCGACGGCCGCACCAGATGATTGAAGCCGGTGTCGCAGCCGACCCAGGTCAGGCCGCCGCTGATGCGCTTGGCCGTGACGCGCGCCAGCAGCGTCCCCGACTGCGCGACCACGTAGCGGCCGGGCTCGAGGATCGCCGTGAGATTGCGCGCCCGCAGGCGGCGGTCGGCGAGGCGCGCCAGCTCGTTGCCGTACGCGGCGATCGGGAACTCGCGCTCGCCGGGGCGGTAGGGGACCGACAGCCCGCCGCCGAAGTTGATGAAGCGGAGGTTGCCGAATTCGTCGCTGAGGTCCAGCAGCCGCCGCGCCGATTCCAACAGCGGCGCGAGGTCATCGACGCCCGACCCGATGTGGGCGTGCAGACCCACCACCTTCCGCCCGCCGTCTTCCACCACCATGCGCGCCGATGAGACCTCGGCGAGGTCGATCCCGAACTTGACGCCGCCGCCGGCGGTGACCACGTCCGCGTGATGGCCGGCGCCGACGTCGGGGTTCACGCGCAGCGCGATCGCATTCGGCAGGCCGAGCGCCAGAACGCGGTCGATCTCCGACATGGAGTTGACGTTGATGACGATGCGGTCGTCGCCGACCGCGCGGAGGTCGTCGTCGGAGACGTTGGAGCAGGTGAACCAGATCTGCTCGGGCGTGAAGCCGGCGCGGCGGGCGATGAAAATCTCCCCCGGCGACACGCAGTCGCATCCGAAGCCGCCGTCGCGGATGAGCCGGAGGATGGCCAGCGCGCCGTTGGCCTTCATGGCGTAGAACGGCTGGAAGGGGAGGGCGGCGAACGCACCGCGCACCCGCTCGATCTGCGCGCGGATCACCGCCGCGTCGTAAATGTAGACGGGCGTGCCGAAGCGGTCTGCGATGTCGGAGAGCTGCATTCGCGCGCGGAGTCTAACCCCTCATCCGCCCTTCGGGCACCTTCTCCCGCTCCCGCGGGAGAAGGGCAACCTGGCCCTCTCCCGCTTGCGGGAGAGGGTGCCGCGAAGCGGCGGGTGAGGGCGATAATGAGCCATGCAGCAATACCTCGATCTCGTCCGGCACGTCCTCGACCGCGGCGCGAAGAAGTCCGACCGCACCGGGACCGGCACCCTCAGCGTCTTCGGCCACCAGCTGCGATTCGACCTCGGCGCCGGCTTTCCGCTGCTGACGACCAAGAAGCTGCACCTCCGCTCGATCATCTACGAGCTGCTGTGGTTCCTGCGCGGCGAGACCAACGTGCGCTGGCTGCAGGAGAACAAGGTCACCATCTGGGACGAGTGGGCCGACGCGGAGGGCGAGCTCGGTCCGGTCTACGGATACCAGTGGCGCTCATGGCCGGCGCCGAATGGTCAGCATGTCGACCAGATCGCCAGGATCGTCGACGAGATCAAACGCAATCCCGACTCCCGGCGCCTCATCGTCAGCGCCTGGAACGTGGCCGACATCGACCGCATGGCGCTGGCGCCCTGCCACGCGCTCTTCCAGTTCTACGTCGCGGACGGGCGCCTCTCCTGCCAGATGTACCAGCGCAGCGCGGACATCTTCCTCGGCGTTCCCTTCAACATCGCCTCGTTCGCGCTGTTGACGATGATGGTGGCGCAGGTCTGCCGGCTCCGTCCCGGCGACTTCGTGCACACCCTCGGCGACGCGCACCTCTATCTCAACCACCTCGAGCAGGCGCGCGAGCAGCTCACGCGCGAGCCCCGCCCACTGCCGTCCATGCGCCTCAACCCCGAGGTGAAGTCGATCTTCGATTTCAAGTTCAGCGACTTCACCCTCGAGAACTATGATCCCCATCCCTCGATCAAAGCGCCGATCGCGGTGTAAGACATGGGACGCCTCTCCATCATCGCCGCGGTGGCCGCGAACGGCGTCATCGGCCGCGCAAACGGCCTGCCCTGGCGCCTCTCCGGCGACCTGAAGTTCTTCAAGGCGACCACGCTCGGCCATCACATGATCATGGGACGCCGCACGTTCGACTCGGTGGGGAAGCCGCTGCCGGGGCGGACGACGGTGGTGGTCACGCACGATCCGGCGTTCGGCGCGCCGGGGGTGATCGTCGCCGCATCCATCGAAGAGGCGCTGAACGTTGCCGCGAACGACGACGAGCCGTTCATCTGCGGCGGCGCGGAGATTTACCGCCAGACCATCCACCGCGCCGACCGGATGTACATCACCCAGGTCCACGCCGACGTCGAGGGCGACACGTACTTTCCCGAGTTCGACGACGTCAACGAGTGGAAGCTCGTCGACCGCGAGGATTTCGAGGCGGACGAAAAGAACGCCTACAACTACTCGTTCCTGACGTACGACCGCGCGGCGCCGGCCGCGCATCCGATCGCCGAGGATGGCTAGCGCCGGATGTACTGGCGCCTTCTCCGCGGCAACCGCGATTTCCGCCTTCTCTACGCCGGCACGCTGATCTCGCTCGGCGGCGACTGGTTCCTCACCGTCGCGCTGCTCGACCTCGTCCTCTCGCTCACCGGCTCGGCCACCCTGGCGTCGCTGATGATGCTCTGCCAGTCGCTGCCGATCTTCATCGTCACGCCGCTGGCGGGGCACGTGGTCGACCGCATCGACCGGCGCAAGCTCATGATCATTGTCGACGTGATCCGCACCGGCGCCTGTCTCCTGCCGCTGCTGGCGCGCACGCCGGCGATGCTGCCCTTCGCGTACGCCGGAGTGATCCTCATCTCCATCGGCTCCGCGTACTTCGAGCCGGCCGCGCAGGCGGCGCTGCCGAACCTGGTCCGCGAGGAGGAGCTGGCGCCGGCGAACGTGCTGATGGGATCGACGTGGGGGACGATGCTCGCCGTCGGCGCCGGATTGGGCGGCATCGTCACCATGCGCTTCGGACGCGACGCGGCCTTCATCGTCGACGCGGCGAGCTTTCTCGCGTCGGCCGGAATCCTGGCCATGATCCGCGCGCGCTTCTCCGCGGAGCGGGGAAGGCAGCATGAACATCCGCCGCTGGTCGAGTCGGTGCGCGAGACCCTGCGCTACGCCCGAGCGCATCCGCGCGTGCTCGCGCTGCTGACCTCCAAGGGCGGCTACGGATTGGGGATGGGCGTAGTGGCGATGCTGAGCGTCTTCGGCAAGGAGGTCTTCCGCGCCGGCGCCTTCGGCATCGGCCTGCTGTTCGCCGCGCGCGGCCTCGGCGCGCTCTTGGGGCCGTTCATCGTCCGCGCCGTCAGCGCGCGCGACGAGCTCCAATACCGCCTCATCTCGCTCTCGATTTTCATCTTCGGACTGGGCTACATCGGACTCGGACTCTCGCGCTCGCTGCTCGTCGGGGCGACGGCGATCTTCATCGCCCACCTCGGCGGCGGCGCGCAGTGGCAGACGTCGACCTACGGTCTGCAGCGCGAGGTCCCGGATTGGATCCGTGGCCGCGTCTTCGCCGCCGACTACGGCTTCGTCACCCTGACCATGGCCGTCTCGTACCTCATCGCCGGCGTGCTGTCGGATCGCTTCGGCCCGACCACGGCGACCATCAGCATCGCCATGCTGGCGGTGGGGTGGGCGGTGGTCTGGGGGGTGTGGACCTGGAAGTTATGGCAGTTCAGACCGGAATGACTGCCAATTGCTCGTCCATCGCTCCTTCGACAGCTCGGAGCGGGATGCGGCGGTCGAAGGTGGCGAGCCGGCCGTCATGATCGACCGCAACTCCGAGCAGATAGATATCCGTGATCTGAGCGTGACTCCCCGCCGCGAGCTTGAACCGGTGTTCATCGCGTAACGACAAATGATCGGTCCAGAACGTGTGGTTTCCGCTCGAACAGAATGTATCGAGTCGCCGCAAAACCATGGCCGTCGTTTCGTGTATGCCGGTGTAGGCGGTGTTCGAGAGGATACGCACCAATCCATTCTCGGTGAGCGGGCAGGTAGCCCATCCCCTCTCTCGATTCGCTGAGAACCACTCGTGTGCCGGCTCGTGATGGACATGATCAGGGTCAAAGAGCGCCACCAGGACGTTCACGTCGAGCAGAGCGATGCCAGTCATCGCCGTCAGGGCTCGTCGCGAAGCCGATTCACCGTTTCCAGCGTTGGGCGCCTGCTTCCCTTCCGGCGGCGAGGCAATAGAGGAACGCCATTCCGTTCGGAACGGCCACGCTTGGCCGGGGTGAGTGCCTTGCGAGCGAGGTCGGACAAGACCCGTCCCGTTGTGGTTCCCCGATTGGCGGCGATCTCTTTCGCTGCCTGAAGGACGTCGTCGTCTACGTCCAGCGTCGTTCGCATGGCGTCCAGCATCACGCATCACGCATCAGATGTCAACAAGCCCGGGGTGCCGCCGCGTCCGTTTCCCGAGCCGACGAGTTCCCGCCGTCATCCGCATCGTTTCACGCGTGTCGATCTGCTCCACTTCATTCAGATGCAGCTTGTCGCGCCGCCGTCGCCATGCTGGCGGTGGGGTGGGCGGTGGTCTGGGGGGTGTGGACGTGGAAGCTATGGCGCTGAAGAATGTCTACTTGACCAGATTGACCCGTCCACATAGTCTTGCAACATGACTACCCCTCGAGTCTGGCAATTGCATGAGGCGAAGGCTCGATTCAGTGAGCTGTTCCGGCGGGTGCGCTCGGAAGGTCCGCAACGTGTGGTCAAACAGCACGGCGAGGCAGTGGTCGTCGTGCGCGCGGAGGAATTCGACCGCGACGGCGAACTTGCCCGGCAGCCGGAATCGCTTCTCGAGTTCTTCCAATCCGCCGCGGGGGGACGGCCGCTTGATCTGACGCGAAAACGCGACACGACGAGAACGATCAAGTGGTAACCGTCTCCTCGGGCTACCTGCTCGATACCAACGTCATCTCGGAGTTGATGAAGGCGAGGCCGGCGCGCTCCGTAGCCGAGTGGATCGTCTCAACGCCCGAAGAGCTCATGCATATCAGCGTCATCACCATCGGAGAGATTCGAAAAGGGATTGACCTGCTGGAGGAGGTTGAACCGAGACGAGGCGCACTACAGAGCTGGCTCGATCACGATCTGCGCGTCCGTTTCGCCGGCCGGCTCCTTCCATTCGATGAATGGGTCGCGGAACGTTGGGGCCAAATCGAAGCGATCGCAAAGCGCCAACGTGTCACGCTGCCGACGATCGGTGCACAACTCGCCGCGACAGCGCTCCATCACGGCCTGACATTCGTTACCCGTAATACATCCGATGTTCGTCTTACCGGAGTACCGCTGTTCAATCCGTGGAGCGGATAGCTATGGCGCTGAGGCCCCCGCCAGCATCCGCTGCTCCGCCTCTCGCCGTTTGCGTCCCATGATCGTCGGGATGATCGTCTTCGGCACGGCGATGAGGAAGAAGACCGGTCCGGCCAGCCACGGCCACGGCGATTGAGCCAGCGCGATCGACAGCAGGCCGAACACTCCCATGAAGAACGTGTCGAGCATCGTCTCGCGCGTGTCGATCTGCTCCACCTCATTCAGATGCAGCTTGTCGCGCCGCCGCAGGGCGTGAAAGTACATCGCCGACAACAGCCAGAACACCGCCGTGAAGCCGGCGCCGTACACGCTGAAGAGGATGCGGAATCCGTCGGGCGGGATGGAGCCGCGGCCGCCGTGAAGCTGGCCGGTGACCAGGCTGAACATGAACTTCAGCGGATAGACGTAGAAAAGCACCACGAACATCAGCAGGATGTTGAGGATGATGGTGGTGGCGTCCTGCAGCGCGTAGCGCTTGAAGAAGCGGTGATGCTCCCACCAGATCATGATGAAGATGAAGAAGCAGATGGTGAACGGCAGGAAGCCGCGCAGCGTCTCCATCATCTCCTCGTAGCTCTTCGGCGCCTCGAGCGAGACCACCAGCAGGGAGATGGAGAAGCCGAAGATGACGTCGCTGAAAGCCTCGAGGCGCGACACCTCGTGGGCGCGTTTTCGGAACTCGATGATGTGCGGCATGGCGCGAATTGTAGCCGTGCTAAAGTCCCGGCCGTATGACAGTTCGGCCGTTTCAGAAGTCGCAGCCGCGCCTCGGCGAGCGCGTTTTCGTCGCCGAGAACGCCACCGTCATCGGCGACGTGGCCCTCGGCGACGACGCCTCGGTGTGGTTCGGCGCGGTCATCCGCGGCGACGTCCATCGCATCCACATCGGCGCGCGCACCAACATCCAGGACAACTGCACCCTGCACGTCACCACCGGCACGCACGCCGTGTCGATCGGCGATGAAGTGACCATGGGCCACGGCGTGATCGCGCACGGCTGCACCATCGAGCGCGGCGCGCTGATCGGCATGGGCTCCCGCGTGCTGGACGGCGCGGTGGTCGGCGAGTTGGCCCTGGTCGGCGCCGGCGCGCTGGTGTCCGAGGGGATGCGTGTCCCGCCGCGAACGCTGGTGGTGGGCGTGCCCGCCCGCGTCAAGCGCGAGCTGACGGCGGAGGAGCTGGAACGGCTGGAAGAGTCGTGGAAGCACTACGTGGAGTTGAAGGATCACTACCTGTGAATCGCACCTACGCGGGCACCCTCCGCAAAGAACACGTCGGCCAACAAGTTACCCTCGCCGGCTGGGTCCAGAAGCAGCGCGACTTCGGTGAGCTGATCTTCATCGACGTGCGCGACCGCAGCGGCATCGTGCAGGTCATCGTCGACCGCGCCCGCGGCGCCAGCGAGGAGGTCGTGGCGCTGGCGAAAGAAGCGCGCTCGGAATTCGTGGTGCGCATCGACGGCACGGTCTTCGAGCGCGCCGAGCAGTCGCGCAATGCCAAGCTGCCGACCGGCGACGTGGAAGTCGTCGCCACCGGCATCGAGATCCTGAATCGCGCCGAGACGCCGCCGTTCGCCGTCGAGGACGACGTCGAGGTCGCCGAGGAGCTCCGCCTGCAGTATCGCTACCTCGACCTGCGGCGGCCGACGCTGACCGCCAATCTCGTGTTGCGCGACCGCATCGCCTTCGGCGTCCGCGACTACATGCATCGCAACGGCTTCCTGGAGATCGAGACGCCGATGCTCACGCGCTCCACGCCCGAGGGGGCCCGCGACTATCTCGTGCCCAGCCGCGTGCATCCTGGAGAGTTCTACGCGCTGCCGCAGTCGCCGCAGATCTTCAAGCAGCTCCTGATGGTCAGCGGCCTCGATCGCTATTACCAAATCGTGCGCTGCTTCCGCGACGAGGACCTGCGCCGCGACCGGCAACCGGAGTTCACGCAGGTCGATGTCGAGGCGTCGTTCATTGACGAGGAGTTCGTCTACGGGCTGATCGAAGGGCTCTTCGCCCAAATCTTCCCCGTCGCCGGCATCGCCTGCGAGCCGCCGTTTCCGCGCATGAAGTGGCAGGAGGCGATGGACCGCTTCGGCATCGACCGGCCGGACTTGCGCTTCGGGATGGAGCTGTCGGACATCACGGCCGCGGCGAGGTCGATCGAGTTCACGCCGTTCCGCGAGGCGGAGACGGTGCGCGGCATCGTCGTCCCCGGCGGCGCGTCGCTGTCGCGCAAGCGCATCGACGAGATCAGCGAGGAGGCGAAGAAGCTCGGCGCGGCGGGGCTGATCTGGATCAAGTTCGATTCGCAGCGCGGCTCGTCGATCAAGAAGTTCCTCGACGACGCCGGCTTCGACGCGCTGCGCAACGCCCTCGGCGCGGGCGAGAGCGACCTCGCGCTGATCGTGGCCGGCAAGACCATGCGCGTGCTCGACGTCCTCGGCCAGCTTCGCGTGCGCGTAGCGCGCGAGCAAAAGCTGATCCCCGCCGAGTCATGGAAGTTCGTCTGGGTGGTCGATTTCCCGCTCTTCGAGTGGGACGAGGAGTCGCAGCGCTACTTCGCGCGGCATCATCCGTTCACCTCGCCGAAGCTCGAGCATCTCGACAAGCTGGAGAGCGATCCCGGCGCGGTGCTGGCGCGGGCATACGACGTCGTGCTCAACGGCCTGGAGCTCGGTGGCGGCTCGATCCGCATCAACCGCCCCGAGGTGCAGTCGCGGATGTTCAGCGCGCTGGGGATCGCGGAGGAGGAGGCGCGCGAGCGCTTCGGCTTCCTGCTCGAGGCCTTCCGCTACGGCGCCCCGCCGCACGGCGGCATCGCCCTCGGATTCGACCGCATCGCCATGCTGATGGCCCGCGCCGAGTCGCTGCGCGACGTGATCGCCTTCCCCAAGACTGCGCGCGCGCAGGATTTGATGGCGGGGGCGCCGTCGGCAGTGGACGCCAAGCAGCTCGACGAGCTGGGCATCGTCCCGCGGCCCCGACCGGCGTGAGCGAGCATCTCCACTATGCGTAGCCCATTTGACGGAGGCTGGTTTCCGAGGTTGATCTGGATGGTTGTCGTGAGTGCGCTGGTTGCGTTTGGCGCGGTGGCATATGTAGTTCCGCACTTCACGGTCTTTCCAGGAACATCGATGCCCTCACACGTTCTTTCGTGCATGTAAGCAGCTGCCGGTAGGCGCGACACCGCCGGTCGTGCTCGGGCAGATGACGTGTCGGCACAGTGAAGAGCGTGTACCACGGGGCGAGCAGCGTGCTGACGCTATCAGCTTCCTATCAGCCCCTCGCCGGAGGTTGTAGACTGATCGCGATCCCGATGACCGGCGCTATCAGGCGACTGGCGCTTCCGCGCCTCGTCGTTGCCCTCGTGGCGGCGATGGCGGCGCTGCATGCGACCGCCGACGTCCTGGTCCTGAAGAACGGATCGCGCATCGCCGGCCGTTTGAAGGTGTGCGACGAAGAGCACTGCACGGTCGACGGCACTCGGGTGCCGCTCGAACAGATCGCCACCATTCTCTTTCGCCCGGATGTGACACTCCCCACGTCTGTCGCCAGAACCTCGTTGATCAGGGTCGACGGCTCCATCATCCCCGGCGTGTTCACGGGGCTGAACCTGGGCGTCGTCACGTTCGGCGGCGTTGATCACGATCGCGAGACGGTCGCCGCCGTCGTCCTCGTGCCCTTCACGACCACCGCCGCCGAGGAGCCCCCGCATCCCAAGGTCATCGGCGACCCTCCGCCGCCCCCGCCACCGCCCACATCCACCGCGCCGCGTACCGGTTCGCCGTCGCCGAAATCGCCCCACCCCGACACGACGTGCAAGGCCGGACCCTTGTGGACCGGCACGATCGAGAGCCACCGCTGGGGGACGATCGGCGATATCTCCGGCGATTACAAGATCAGCGCTCAGGTCATGCTTCGGGAAAGTCTCTGTCCTATCTTCAGCGAAAGAACCGGCCGTCGGGTCGGCACCATGTCCGAATTCATCTCGGTCGGAACTTCCGTGAATGTGCACTCGACCTATACGACCTCCGATGAGAATTGCAGCGGCAGTGGAAAGGGCCTGGCGAGCAAGGCTCACTCGTTCATCCGCATGTTCCGGAGGGACGGAGACGAGCCGCTCGTTCCGGGGGGCGCCGTCGACGCGCCGAAAGGACCGCCGATCTATTCGGTCTCAATCGCGGCGCCCGACGAAGAGATGGTCAAGGTCATCTGCCGTTACGATACTCACCTTTTCCCCGCCGAATCGCTGCCTACAATCGGGCGCTTTCCGCAGACGCCTCCAGGCGACCCCGAACAGGACCCGCAGATTCGCAGGCTCCAGGGCGGAAAGATGATCGGTTCGGTTGAGGTGCCGAGCGTGAGTCCTTATCAGCACGTCGCGTTCAGCTGGTCCATCTGTCCCGAGGGCATCGCCTGTCCGGAAGCTCCTCCTGTACCGGATCAGCCGGCGCGTCCATGAAAGACGAGCTGATCCCCTTCGCATAGACTCATCCGAGTGAACCCATTCCTCACCATCCAGCAGGCGAGCGCCGCGTATCCCGTCTTCGTCGGACGCGACCTCCTCGGCCGCGTCGGCGAGCTGGTCGACGCGCGCGGAGGCGTCTTCGTGATCACCTCGAACGCGCTGCGCGAGCGGTTCGGGCATCGCGTGGCGGCGTCGTTCGAGCCGCGCGCGGAGATCATCACCATCGAGGAAGGGGAGGAGCAGAAGACGCTGGCCACGGCGAACGCCATCATCACCCAGCTCCTCGATCGCGGCGCGAAGCGCGACTCCACGGCGGTGGTGGTGGGGGGCGGGATGATCGGCGATACGGCGGGATTCGCGGCCTCGATCTTTCTGCGCGGCATCGATCTGGTCCACGTCCCCACCACGCTACTCGCGCAGGTCGACAGCTCCCTCGGCGGGAAGCTGGCGGTCAATCACGAGCGGGGCAAGAACCTCATCGGCAGCTTCTACCCGCCGCGGGCGGTGGTCACGGATATCTCCTTGGTCGATTCCTTGCCGGCCCGGGAGCGGCTCAGCGGGATGTTCGAGGCGCTCAAGGGTGGGGTGATCGGCGATCCGGCGCTGTTCGAGCTGCTGGAACGGCCGGGTGACTTCGACGTGGAGCAAGTCGTTCAACGGGCGATCCGCGTGAAAGCCGAGATCGTATCCGCCGACGAGAAAGAGTCCGACCTGCGGCGGCTGCTCAACTACGGACACACCATCGCGCACGGCATCGAGGCGGCGCTGAACTACCGCACGCTGACGCACGGCGAGGCGGTGGCCTGGGGGATGATCGGCGCCAACGCCATCGCCGTACGGCGCGGCCTTCTTCCCGCGCACCTGCGCGCGCGAATCGACGCGGCGATCCGCGCCTGGCGACCGTCACCGCCCCCCGCGCTCGACCCCGTCGCGGTGCTCGCCGCGACGGAGCATGACAAGAAGAACACCGGCAACGCGCGGGTGATGGTCTTTCCGCGCGCGATCGGGGAGTGCGTCGTCGCCGGCGATGTGACGGAAGACGAGGTGCGGTTCGGGATCGACGCGGCGCTGGCCGGTTAGCGGAACGCCGCCGTCCTCGGCGGCTGGTCCGGCGGCGTCCCGCCGCCGATGATGGACTTGGCGCCGGGACGGCGCCAGGCCAGCCGGCGGGACGCCGGCGTTCCGCACTACGCCGCGCTGAACGAGCCGGTGGTGATCGTCGGAATCCGCTTGAGCGGGAGCTTGAGCACCATGCTGGTGCCGACGCCTTCCACCGAGGCCACGCTGACTTCGCCGCCGTGGGCCTCGACGATCTGCCTCACGATATAGAGGCCGAGGCCGGTGCCGCCGCCGCCGCGGATCGATTTGGTGGCGCTCTGCTTGTACTTCTCCCAAATCTTCTGCAGCTCGGCGGCCTTGATGCCCATGCCGCTGTCGGTGACGGTGATGACGATCGACTCCGGCGCGTCGCCGTTGCGCACGATCTGCGCGCCGACGGAGATCATTCCCTTCTTCGGGGTGAATTTCAGCGAGTTGGAAATCAGGTTGATCACCGCCTGGGTCAGCTTCTCCATGCTGCCGATGATCTGGGGGATGTCGCGGCCGTGCGCGCTCAGGAGGAACACCTCGTCGCGCGACGCCACCTGCTGGAGGCTGCGCACGGCGCGCTTGAGCAGCCCCGCCACGCGCACCGGCTCCTGCTCCACGGTGAAGCTGCCCGATTGGATCTTGGAGAAGTCGAGCAGCTCGTTGATGAGATTCATCATCCGCTCCGTCTCCCGCTGCGCCTCCTGCATCAGATCGGTGTAGAGCGAATCGATCTTGCTTCCCTCCTGCGAGAGGATGAACTCCAGAGTGCCCTGGATGCCGGAGAGCGGACCGCGCAGATCGTGCACGATCTGCGCGGTGAAGTCGGACTTGGCCTGCTCCATCTCGCGCTGCACGGTGACGTCTTCGAACAGCAGGGCCGCCGCGCGGGTTCCGAACTCGTCCACTTCCCGAACCCTGTCGATGCGGTACGTTCGCCCTTCGTGCTCGACGTCGTAGGAGCGCTGTTCGTCGCCCTCGGCGAAGAAGTCCTGCAGCCAGCCGCGCTCGCCCCCCACCGCCCGCGCCGCCTGCTGCAGCCAGTCGGCCGCCTGAACGCCGAAAGCGGCTTCGAAGGCCCGGTTGTGCCAGTGGATGTCGCCGCCTTCGCTGACGATGGCGATGGGCATCTTCAGGTATTCGGAGATTGCGTATTTGCTGTCGGTCATTGCGGCACGCTGATGGCGCGTTCGTTCTGCAGCTTCGCCAGGCTGAAGAGAGTGGTGAAGGGATCGAAGGGGCTGAGGATCACCAGCTTCTGGAGGTCCATCCGTCCGTCGATGAGCGACATGAGGTAGCCCTCCTGCGCGCTCAGGTTGAAGCGGTCGAAATTCGTCAGAAACTCCGCGCTGAGCTTCGGCACCGCCTGCATCCCTTTCGGATGAGCCACGAAGTCGCGGACGATGTTGTTGCGGAGGATCTCCGTGTATCCGCGCAGCGAGAGGTCGTCGGGGTACGCGCCGCGGGCCTCGATCAGCTTGTGGTAGGTGTGCCACATGCCGTACTGCTTGATGGAGTCGGCGACCAGCCGGCTCCAATCCGGTTTCGTCGATGTCTGGGGAGAGGCCACTGAGGACATGGGGCGCACATTGTAAACTCCTGTCATGACCCCCGCTACGAACATGGTGCAGCCCGCCGCCCCTCCCAGCCTTGCACGTACGCGCCTCCTCATCATCCTCGCGGCGATCGTCTTCGGAGTGCCCGCGGGTTTCACCTTAGCGCACGCCATCCGCGTCCCCATCGTGAAGTCGCTTGAAAGCTATCAGCCGGCGATCATCACCCGCATCTACGACCGCAACGGCGTTCCGTTCGCCGCCTACTCGATTCAGCGGCGGATCGTGGTGACCAAGGGGGAGATGTCTCCGTGGCTGGTCAACGCCATCATCGCCACAGAGGACGCCGACTTCTACCAGCACGGCGGCATCAATCCGAAATCGATCCTCCGCGCCGCGGTCAAGGACCTCATCGCTCGGAAGAAAGTGCAGGGGGCGTCGACGCTGACCCAGCAGCTCGCCAGGCAGGTGTTCCTGACGCCGGCGAAAGACTGGCGCCGCAAGATCGACGAGGCCTTCCTGGCGGTGGAGATCGAGAAGAACTTCACCAAAGACCAGATCTTCGAGCTCTACGCGAACCAGATGTACCTCGGCCACGGCGCGTACGGGGTGGAGGCGGCGTCGCGCCTGTATTTCGGCAAGAACGCCAAGGACCTGACGCTTCCGGAGGCGGCGACCATCGCCGGACTGTTCCAGCATCGCGGCGGCTACTACAGCCCGATGGTGCATCCGGACCACGCCGTCGCCCGCCGGAACAACGTGGTGCTGTACCGGATGCTCGAGGAGCGCTTCATCACCCGGCAGCAGTATCAGCAGGCGCGCAACGCGCCGCTGGTCCTCGGCACGTACAAAGTCGAGGCTCCGAAGATCGGCGGGTACTTTTCCGAGGAGATCCGGCAGTACATCGAGCACCACGAGAACCTCGGCGTCGAGACCCTCTACCAGCGCGGCCTGAAGGTCTACTCCACGCTCGATCTGGCCATCCAGCAGGCGGCGGAGACGGCCATGCAGCGCGGATTGCGGCGGTGGGACCGCCGCCGCGGTTTCCGAAGACCGGCGCGCAATCTCGTCGCCGAGGGAATCGATCCGGCGACGTACAAGGATCCGAGTTGGAGCAGCGAGCCGTACATGCCGGACAAGCTGAACACCGCGGTGGTGATGAGCGTCGACAAGAGCGGCATCACGACGCGGGTAGGGAAGGACTCCATCCTCATCCCTCCCGCGGGATTCAAGTGGACCGAGCGGACGACGATGGCGGGCGTGCTCAAGCACGGCGACATCATCTACATCCGCGTGGCCGAGGATTCGAAGACGAAGGCGCGGTCGTGGGTGCTCGACCAGCTTCCGGTGGTGCAGGGGGCGGTCGTGGTCCTCGACGTGAAGACCGGCGAGGTGCGCGCGCTGGTGGGCGGGTACGACTTCCAGATGTCGAAGTTCAACCGCGCCATCCAGTCGCGCCGGCAGACGGGATCGTCGTTCAAGCCGTTCGTCTACGGCGCGGCGTTCGAGAAGGGGCTCACGCCGGCGGACACGCTGTTCGACGAGCCGATCGCCATCCCGGTCGGCAATCAGATCTACGCGCCGAAGAACTACTACGGAAAGTACACCGGTGAGGTGACCATCCAGCGCGCGCTGGAGCTGTCGATCAACATCCCGGCGGTGAAGACGTTCATGATGGTCGGCGCCGACGGGGTGGTGGACTTCGTCCGCCGCTGCGGCGTCACCGCGGACGTGCCGAAGTATCCGTCGACCGCGCTCGGCTCGGCGGGCATTTCGCCGTGGGAGATGACCGCCGCCTATAACGTCTTCGCCAATCAGGGCGTCTACGTGAAGCCGCGGACCATCCGGCGCATCGTCGATCAGACTGACCGCGTGCTCGAGGAGCAGTTGCCCGAGCTCTCCGAGGCGACGGACGCAAAGGTGGCATACGAGCTGGCCTACGCGCTGCGGGGGGTGATCGACCGCGGCACAGGATACGAGGCGCACGTGCTGCCGCCGCCGATCGCCGGGAAGACCGGAACGACCAACGCGTACACCGACTCCTGGTTCATCGGCTTCTGCCCCGAGTTCTCGATCGGCGTCTGGGTCGGCTACGACGATCCCTCCAAGTCCCTCGGCGGCGGCGCCACGGGGGCGGAGGTCGCGCTGCCGATCTGGATCGACCTGATGAAGCAGATCGACGCGCTGAAGCTGCGCACGCCGCAACCCGACTTCGAGGCGCCGCCGGGCATCGTGATGGTGAAGATGGACCTGAAGAGCGGCCGCCGCGGCGAGGGCCCCTGCACGCGCGTGGTGATGGAGGCGTTCATCGCCGGGCAGGAGCCGGACAAGGACTGCAGCGGCGCGACGGTGGCGGTGAACAAGCTCCCGTACTACCTGCAGCGCCAGTTCTACCAGCCGAAGGAGTCGGAGCCGACGCAGTCCGCGCCCGACGCCACCGCGCAGTCGGGCGAGAGCGCGGAGTCGCCGGCCCCCAATGTCGAGACCACTACCGAGACGACTACGACGACGGAGACGACGTCGACCGCGACACCGCCGCCGCCATCACCGCCACTCCCCATCCACTGACACCGAATTCAAATCCCACGGATGCTCGCCCCCTCCGCCGAACTCCGCGGCGCCCTGGTGGAGGTCAAACGAGGACTTGATCGCCCGGCCGGCCTCGTTCGGCTCCCACTGCCAGGTGAAGCCGACGCGCGCTTTGCCGTTGCCGAGGTCGGCGGTGCTGGTTACGCGCTCGAACTTCCGTTTGCCGGCCGGCACCAGCCAGGCCACAGGCGTCTCGTTCATCCCACCGAGGTGCAGCGCGGCGCCGCGGGCCGGCGTGTAGCCGCCGCCGGAGGACTCGAACCAGCCGGCGCGGACCAGCGCGTCGGCGGGCGCGGGGTCGACCACCATGCCGCCGGGCTTCGGGAGGAGGATCTTGTACGGCTCCACGAAGTGCGGGTCGATCTCGATGAGGTACCGCACGCGCTGCGCGTCGAGGCCGGCGGGATAGCTCACCGGACGCGAGGAGGGTGCGTCGGGGCTCACCGACTCGATGTGCAGCCCCGTGTCGGACGGCGGCGACGCGGCAGCAGTGGGAAGGCGCAGCTTGCGCGTGCCGATGGCCTTCTGGCAGGTCTTGGGAACGAGGAAGAGAAAGACGAGGGCGACGATCAGAGGGACGGCGAGGGTGCGAAGGATGCGCGTCCCATCGGTCATTTCACGAAGCGATTGATCATGTCGATCATCTTGTCGCGCGTCAGCGGCTTCCGCATCCAGCAGTTGGCGCCGGAGCTGGGGAACATCTCCTCCAGCGACTTCTCGGGAAGGTCGGAGATCAGGACGATGGGGATGTCCTTCTTGTTCGACTGCGACTTGAGCACTTCGCTGAGACGGTTGCCCTTGATGCTCGGGAGGTTGACGTCGAGGAAGATGATGTCGGGTGAGTTGCCGGCCAGGACGTGGTTGAACTCGATCCAGCTCGAGGCGGTGAGAACGGTGCAGCCTTCGCGCTCGAGCAGGGCGCGGCCCAGCTTCAGGACGAGCGGGTTGTCATCGAGAATCAGGACCGTGACATTGGACAATGAGACCGGCATGCTGATGTGCTTCCTTATGTGTGGGTTGCGAGCGGAACGATAGGCGCATGATACATTCTCCGGGCCTCTTTGAGCGACATCATTCCCTCCGCGCCTGAACCGCGGCCGCTTCCGTTCCGCCGCCCCGCCGATTACTACGCGGCGCCGTTGTCCGAGGTGCGGCCGATCTTCCCGCGGTGGGTGGCGTTCGGCTGCGGCGCGGCATCGCTGGTGGCGGTCCTCGTCCTCTTCGCCGGCGGCGCGGTCGCCCGCAGCGGCAAGGGCGGCGCGCTCTTCGCCACGCTCTTCAGCGCGATGGGCGACGAGATCCGCGGCATGTTCGCCAAGGACGTCACCGCCGCGCAGAAGGCGGCGTTCGACGCGGAGATGAAGACGCTGCGCAAGAACCTCGCGGACGGCAAGGTCTCCATCGACCACCTGCAGCCGCTGCTGCAAGCGATCCGCGACGCGTCAGCGGACAGCAGCGTGACGACGGGGGAGGCGGAGAAGTTGACGCGCGCGGCGCGCGACGTGAATGAAAGGGTTGCGCGGTCGCGCGGTCGCGCGGTCTCGCAGCCCCACCCCGCCGAGACTTCGAGACCCCGAGACCCCGCAACCCCATGACCTTCAAACTCGCATCCCCCTTCCAGCCCCAGGGCGACCAGCCGCAGGCCATCGAGCAGCTCATCGAGGGCCTGAAACGCGGCGACAAGCACCAGGTGCTCCTCGGCGTCACCGGCTCCGGCAAGACCTTCACCGTGGCCAAGGTCCTCGAGGAGATCAACCGCCCCACGCTGGTGCTCAGCCACAACAAGACCCTCGCCGCGCAGCTCTACCAGGAGTTCAAGAACTTCTTCCCCGAGAACCGGGTCGAGTATTTCGTTTCGTACTACGACTACTACCAGCCCGAGGCCTACATCCCGCAGAACGATCTCTACATCGAAAAGGAGATGACCAAGAACGACGAGATCGACAAGCTGCGGCTGGCGGCGACCAAGTCGCTCTTCGAGCGGCGCGACGTCATCATCGTCGCCTCGGTGTCGTGCATCTACGGCATCGGCGATCCCGATCTCTACTTCGGCATGCTCCTCTTTTTCGAGCGAGGGGTGGAGAAGCCGATGACCCAGTACCTCCGCAAGCTCACCGAGATGCAGTACGAGCGCACCCCTTACGACCTCGGACGCGGCATGTTCCGCGTCCGTGGCGACGTGCTCGAGCTCTGGCCGGCCTACGAGGACGACGCGGTGCGCATCGAGTTCTTCGGCGACGAGATCGACAAGATCTCCCGCATCGATCCCATCACCGGCCGCACCAGCGGCAACTTCGATCGCATCGCCATCTATCCCCGCACCCACTACGTCACCCCGCGCGAGCGGCTGCTCGAGGCGATGGAGAACATCCGCACGGAGCTCGACGAGCGGGTGACCGAGCTGCGCGCCAACGACCGCCTGCTCGAGGCCCAGCGCCTCTCGCAGCGGACTCTCTTCGACCTGGAGATGATCGCGGAGCTCGGCTTCTGCAACGGCATCGAGAATTACTCGCGGCATCTGTCGGGGCGGAAGAAGGGACAGCCGCCGCCTACGCTCATCGACTATTTCCCCGAAGACTTCCTGATGGTCATCGACGAGTCGCACCAGACCGTGCCGCAGGTGCGGGGGATGTGGGGCGGCGATCGCTCGCGCAAGGAGACCCTGGTGGAGTATGGCTTCCGCCTGCCGAGCGCCATCGACAACCGCCCGCTGTCCTTCGAGGAGTTCGAAGGGAAGCTGGGACAGATTCTCTACGTCTCCGCCACGCCTGCGGCGTACGAGATGGAGAAGGCGGGGGGCCTCTTCGCCGAGCAGGTCATCCGGCCGACCGGACTGCTCGATCCGGAGCTCTCCATCCGGCCGGTCAAGGGGCAGGTCGACGATCTGATCGGCGTGATCAAGGAGCGCAGCGCGAAGAACGAGCGGGTGATGGTCACCACCCTGACCAAGCGGATGGCGGAGGACCTGACGCGCTACCTGATGGAGCTCGGCATCAAGGTCAATTACCTCCACTCCGATGTGGAGACCCTGGAGCGCATCGCCATCATCCGCGACTTCCGCGGCGGCGTGTTCGACGTGCTGGTGGGTATCAATCTGCTGCGCGAAGGCCTCGACATCCCGGAATGTTCGTGCGTGGCCATCCTCGACGCCGACAAGGAGGGCTTCCTCCGCTCGCAGACCTCGCTCATCCAGACCATCGGTCGCGCGGCGCGCAATCTCAATGGGCTGGCCATCCTGTACGCCGACAAGATCACCGACTCGCTCCGCTTCGCCATCGACGAGACCAAACGCCGCCGGGCCATCCAGCAGGCGTACAACGAGGAGCACGGCATCGAGCCGGCCACCATCATCAAGGCCATCGACAGCGATCTGGTGAAGATGGCCAACCTCGACTACTTCGAGATCCCCGGCGGCCCGAGCAAGCGGCTCGACCTGGTGGCCGACGAGGACATCGATAAGGCCATCTCCCGACTGACGAAGGAAATGAAGGAGGCGGCGAAGAATCTCGACTTCGAGAAAGCCGCCGAGATCCGCGACCGGCTCCGCGAGCTGAAGGAACTGCGGATTTTCGTGTGAAACGCCCCGGCTGCGGCGCACACTATCTCCCAAAGAGGGACGCAATCATGAAATTCGCCGCGCGCGTGTTCAGCCTCGCCGGAGTCTACGGACTCGGTCTTGCTCTGTTGTACTTCCTGGAATCAAAGCTGGGGGTATGGCTCCCGCCGGCCATCAACCATCCCGAGTTCTACTACGGCTTCACCGGAACCGTCGTCGCCCTCCACCTGCTGTTCTTCGTGGTGGCGAAAGACCCGGCGCGCTATCGTCCGCTGATGCCGCTCTTCGTGCTGGAGAAGGCGATCTTCGGCGGCACGATGATCTGTCTCTACCTGGCAGGGCGGGTCGGACTCCTCCCATGGGTTTACGGCGGATTGGGCGACCTCGGCTGGGGCGTCCTCTTCCTGCTCTCGTATCTCAAGCTGAAAGAGGGCGCGCCGGTGCCGGCATACGGCGCCGCCAGATAGAATGACGGCGCGATGTCCGCCACAACGCCCTTTCTGAATTCCGCCAACTTCGGCAACGACGTTGCGGCCGCCGCCGCCGCCGCGCAGCCGGGGGGCGGGACGGTGGTCCTCGATCCCGGCACGTACACCATCGCCGTCGACACCACCATCGCCCCGAACGTCACGCTGGTCGCACCGCAGGGGGCGATGCTGGACATCAACGCCGGCGTCACGCTTACCATCGCGGGCGGGCTGCTGGCCGACCGCTACGCGATCTTCTCGGGGGCCGGCAGCGTTTCCTTCGGCGCTGCCGGCGCCACGTTGCTCACCGCGGTCTTTCCGGAGTGGTTCGGCTCGGGCGCGCTGCAGACCGCGCTCTACGCCGCGGCGGGGTCGCGCATCCCGCTCGTCCTCGCCAACACCGTCTACGACACCGGCACCGCCGGCCTGACGGTGACGCAGAACTACGCCTGCATCCTCGGCCTCGCCTCGCCGGTCGGCACGCCGTCGAGCATCCCGGTTGACGAGCAGTGCGCGGTGATCAGCTACTCAGGACCGGGAACGGCCATCGAGGTGGGACAGAACATCGGCGGCGACACCTGGACGAATAACACCCGCTTCGAAAACTTTCGCGTCGTCTGCAGCAACGTCGCGGCGAATGCGATCGATTTCTGGCAGGTCGGCGGCGTGCGTATCGAAGGGGTGACCGCGTACAACTCCGCCACCGCCGGCACCACCACCGGCATCGGCATCCGCTTCCGCGGCGCGATCGACACGGAGGTCGCCTTCGTCGACATCAACAACTTCGCCATCGGCATCCAGGTCACGCTGGGAACGGGCAACGGTCCGTCGACCACCGTCACCGTGCGCAAGTGTTACCTTCACTACTGCAACATCGGGTTCTCGAACATCGGCTCGTGGGCCGAGTTGCTCGACACCATCCTCGAGTCGAACCGCCAATACGGACTGCAAACCCTCGCGCAGTCGGCGCGGACGACCGTCACCACCTGCTGGCTCGAGAACAACTCCCGCCACGCCTACACCGACAACCAGAGCTATGCCTATTTCAACGACTGCGTCTTCGTCAGCTATCTGAACCAGCCGTTTTTCTTCGACGTGCTGCAGGCGGGGCAGATGCACTTCGCGAATTGCCGCTTCATGGGCCCGGACGGCGGGATCCTGTTCAACCCCGCGGCCGGCATCACCAGCGGCGCGCAGATCTCGTTCTACGCCCCCGCTTTCAATATCCCGCCGGGCGAGCCGCTGTACATCGGGGACGGCACGTTTCCCTCGCCGGCGCTGGGCGGCGCGTTCCACGCCCCCTTCTTCTCCATGACCCGCACGCGCTACGAGTTCGTCAACAACGTGCCGGTGACTCCCGGTTCGAGCGCGCTGATGAGGTGCGGCGCGTCGCCGAACACCTCGTACCTGATGTCCTTCAGCGGCCACGTCGTCGGCATCAACATCTACTACTCGTCGGTGCCGGTGAGCGGAACCTGGGGATACAGCGTGCAGAAGAACGGCGCGACGTTGTTTTCCAACTCCAGCCTCGCCGGACAGAGTGAGATGGACGAGGCGGAGCACCTCCGCTACACGTTCAACCCCGGCGACACCCTCGGCGTCGTGCTCACCATCGACGGCTCCTTCGCGCAGCCGAATGGGACGTTCTTCGCCGAGCTGATCGTCGCCCTCGGCGACGACGGCACAGTCTAGCTATTGCGGCGGCGGCACGTACGTGGTCGTCGGCACCACCGTCGTCCCCTGCTGCGGAAGCTGCTGCGTTCCCTGCTGCTCCAGTGAGGGCTGTGCCCGCGGCGCCGGCGTTACGGTCGTCGCCGTGACCGTCGGCGGCGTGTACGTCCCGGCGACGGGAGGCTGGTACGTCACGGCCGGCGGGGGCTGGGAGATCACCGGCTGGTCGCTCGGCTTCGGACGGGGGGCGGGGGGGCGGTAGGTGTTGGCCCACTCGCCGGTGGTGACGGGCGGGGGCGGAACGCGCACCCCTTCCTTCGGCTGCGTGCCGGTGGCGAAGGAAACGTGGACTTGGCGCACGGGCTTCTTCGCCGGCTGAGCCGTTGCTGCGGCCTTTGGTGCCGTGGTGGGGATCTTCGGCTGATACGCGGCCTTGCCGATCGCGCAGGGGTCGCTCGTCGTATTTGTCTGGACGAACTCGGCGACATGTCCCGCGACGGAGCTGTCGTCGAGCAGGGTTGCGGTCGCGGCGGAGTGCGGTCCCTTGATGCGGAGGACGCGCCCCGCGACGAGGCAGTTGGCGAACGCGGCGCCGCGCTCGGAACCGGCGGCTACGCCGGCGAGGGTGACGCGCGTCTCCTTGCCGTCGATGCGGACGATGAGGGAGTTGGAGTTGTTGGCGCCGACGCCGAGGGCGATGACGGAGAGAGCGATGGCTGCGAACATTTGGTTATTGTACGCTGGCCTTGCGGCGGTCGCCCGCCAGTTGCGCCGCGCGCGCGACGCCCGAGAGTCCATTCAGGCGGTTCGGTGAGTCTTTCAGCGCCGCCTGGTAGGCCTCGAGCGCTTTTTCCGGCTGGTTGAGCTCCAGCAGGAGATCGCCCAGCATCTCCCGCGCGGGGAGGATGGCGCCAGGCGTCACCGGACTCTTGTCCATCGAGTCTTCGAGATCGGCGGCGGAACGGAGCAACGACAACGCCTCGTCGTTTCGCCCCTCGGCGCGGGCGATCCAGGCGTCGGCGACGCGGCGTTGCGCCTCGACCTGATCGGCCCAGTAGCCGTTTTTCTGTTCGATGAGCTTCTGGCGCAACTGCTGAAGGCGCTCGGCGTCGGCGCGGGCGCGCGCCGGATTGCCGCTACGCGCCGCACCGATCGCCCGCGCGAACGCGGTGATCGCCTCCGCGTACGCGTACCGATCCCACGGCAAGTTCTCCGGCTTCACCGTCAGCGCGGCCGCGTCGGCCCAACGCCGCCGCTCCAGCGCGAAGCGCGCCGGGACGGCCGCGAGCGCGTAGTAGCCGGCGAAGTTCTCCACGTCGAGGACTTTGATCGTGTCGAGCTCGTCGACGAGCTGACGCACCTTCGCCTCCTCGCCGCGCTGCAGGTAGGCGTAGGCAAGGTAGTCGTAGGCGTGGAGCATGTCGCGCGAGGCGGCACCGGGATGCGTGCGCGCGGCATGATCACGCGCGGCGTCTGCCGAGGCGATGTTCGAGTCGATGGTCTCGGACCACATCCCGAGACGCACGAAGATGTGAGACGGCATGTGCAGCGCGTGCGGCGAGGAGGGAGCGATCTTCGCGTACGCATGCGCCGCCTTCAGCGCCAGCGGCGCGAGCGCCGGATAGTCGAAGCTGTGGATCAAATAGTGCGCGATGCCCGGATGATCGGGATGCTTTTCCAGCAGAGCGTTGAGGATTGCCGCCGCTCTCTTCTGGTACGTGTACGTTTTGTCCGTCGGCAGGGACATGCCGTGCGAGACGAGCGCCAGTCCGTAGAAGATCCGCGCTTCGTCGTCGTGGGGGAAGCGGGCGACGAGCGACTCCATCGCCGCTTCGTAGGCGCGGGCGCGCGGGATGATGTCCAACTTGTCGGCGTCCTTGAAGAAGACGGCGGCGGCATCGATGTAGGCGCGCTCGCGCGGCGTCTTGGCGCCGACCTTCTTCGCCTTCTGGGCCGCGGCCATTCCGCGCGCCAGCTCCTCGGGCGTGTACGGCGTCGGCCACACCTGGTGGTAGTTGCTCATCGCCACGCCCCACCAGGCGATGCCGCAGCGCGGGTCGGCCGCCGCTGCGGCGCGGAAGGTCTTTTCCGACTCGTCATACCAGAAGGAGTGCAGCAGGGCCACGGCGCGCATGATCATCGGCCGCGCGGCAGGGCTGCACGAGCTCGCGAACGAGACGGTTCCGAGGCGCTCCTGTGCGTGATCGCCCGCGGCGTGATCGTGTTGAAGAGCGAGTGAAAGCGCGAGCACCGCGAAAGAAAATGTGTGCATGGGCGCGATTTTACGCTCAGCGCGCGACGATGACGGCCGCCAGCGCGAGCGCGCCGGGGAGGGCCTGGATGAAGAGGATCGAACGCTTGGCGGTGAACGCGCCGAAGACGCCGGCCACGATCACGCAGACCAGGAAGAACACCTTGACCTCGAAGGAGCCGACGACCAGACCCCAAATCAACCCCGCGGCGAGGAAGCCGTTGTACAGCCCTTGATTGGCGGCCAGCCCGGCCGTGGCGTCCGCCAGCTCCTTCGTCAGGCCGAAGGTCCGCCGGCCGAACGGCTTGGTCCAGAGGAACATCTCCAGGACGAGGAACAGCAGGTGGAGGAGGGCGACGAAGGCGACGAGGACATTGGCTACGGCGCTCATCGCACCGCCGCCTCGATGGCCCGCCGCACGCGCACCAGGCCGCGGGCGATGTCGTCGGGGGAGACCGCGCCGGCGCTGAGGCGGAACCAGCCGTTCTCCTGCTTCAGCCCGAAGGCCTGGAACGGCACGACCGCGAATCCCGCCTCCTCGAGCAGGAGGCGGCGGATGTCCTCATTAGTACGAATCGTACTATTGCCGATCAAGTCGAATTGCGCCGAGAGGTAGATCGCTCCCTGCGGCTCGATGGCTCGGACGGGGAGCCCATCGCGCCGCATGGCCTCGATGCCGTCGTACAGCAGGTTGAGGCGGAGCTGCAGCTCGCGGATGAAGGTCTCGTGAAAGGCGGCGACCGCGTCGCGCTCGCCGAGGAATTTCGCCACCGCCAATTGCTCGGGGCGGGGGGCCCAGGCGCCGACGTGGCCGAGGATGTCGCGCATGCGGGCGGTGACGTGCGGCGGGGCGATGGTCCAGCCCACCCGCAGCCCCGTCGCGGCGAAGGCCTTGGAGATGCCGTCGACGAAGATCGTCCACTCCTTCATTTCGGGAACGAGCTGCGGCGGCGCGTAGTGCTTCGACTCGCCGAAGGTCAGCATCCAGTAGACCTGGTCCCACAGGACGAACACCGGCCGGTCGCCGCGCGCAGCGCGCCGGGCGTTCTCCTCGATCACCAGCCGCCCGATGGCCTCCACTTCGCTGCGCGCCATCACCGTGCCGGTCGGATTGAGCGGCGTGTTGATGCAGACGAGGCGCGCGTCGTGGATGTGCGGGCGAAGCAGGTCGGCGGTGGGGAGGAAGTTCGTTTCCGGTCCGACCGCGACCTCCACCGGCACGCCGCCGGTCAGGTACGTGTAGTGGTTGTTGTTCCACGACGGGATGGGATAGACGACCTTGTCGCCCGGATCGACCACCGCGGCGTACGCGGCGTAGATGATGGGGCGCGCGCCCCCGGCGATGAGGACGGACTCGATTCCGTAGTCGAGCCCCAGCGCGTCGCGGGTGAACGTGACCACCGCCTGCCGCGCCTCTTTGGTGCCGTCCGATGGTGGGTAGTTGGTCTCGCCGTTGACCAGCATCTGGCGGATGAGCTGCTCGAGGCGCGCCGGGATGCGGAACTCCTTCGGCGAGAAGTCGCCGACGGTGAGGTTGCAGATGTCGCGGCCCTGCTCGCACAGCGCGCGGACCTCGCCGGCGATTTTGAGGATCTCGGAGCCGGTGAGGCCGCGGGCGAGGGAGGAGAGGGCGAGCTCTTTGGCGTCGGCGACCGTCGTCATGCGGCGCTGATTCTACGTTACGTCATCCTGAGGCGCGGAGACGCCGAAGGATCTCAGTGGGCGCATCTTGAGATCCTTCGCTGTGCTCAGGATGACGCTGCGCGTCACGTGCCTTTTTTCCGCTGCACTCGCGGAAGGGGATCGGTCGGTCCGACGTAGGCGTCGCGCCCCGCTTCGCAGGGATCGATCGCCGCGGGATTCTCGAGGTAGCGCAGCACGGTGTCGTTGACTTCTACTTCGTCCAGCATCCACGCCCGGCCATGCTTCGCATCGACGCGCATCACCCGCTTGGCCACCAGGCACTGAAGGAACAGGCGAGCCTGGTCCGAGCCGGCGGGGACGCGCGCCAGTTTCAGGCGCGTGTCGGTCCCGCGGATCTTGATCAAGATCTCGTTGGCGGCTGGCGCACCGATGCCGAGTCCGATGACGACGTCGGGGCCGTGGGCGGCAGGATTGATCACTCGCGCCGCCAACATCACCACCACACCCAGGAAACTCAGAACGATATGCGCACTCCTAACCTTGCCGAGGTTGGACCTGTTCGGAGGGCTGCCTTGCCGTAGCCCTCATTCGCCGGTGCGCTGCCTAGATTATCCGATTCCTGGAATCCCCAGCGCTGATCGAGCAGGGCGGCGCCCTGGGTGTTGAAGACGTTGAAGAGGTCGAGGACCACGTTGACCCGCGCCGGACCGGCGGCGATGGGATATCCGAGGTGGACGTCCGCCTCGTAGTTGTCGGGTGTGCGCCCTTCCGCGCCGCGGCGGGTGAGGAAGAACTCGTAACGGCCGTACGCGTCGGAGTAGCCGTAGCGTGTCAGCGGCGTTCCGCTGCGCCAGTAGGCGGAGACACCGACCGCCAAACCGTAGGTCGTGTTGTACAGCCCCGAGACCTTGAACTGATGGCGGCGGTCGTTCGACAGCGGGCCGTCGTTGGTGATGCGGGTCAGGTCGCTGCCGTTGGTGAAGAAGTCGTAGTAGTCGTACGCGGCGGAGATGTTCGGGTCGGCGCCGACGTTGGTGAACGGCGCGAACTCGCCGTCGTAGTTGCCGTCGAGCTTCGACCAGAGGTACGACGCCATGGCCTGCCAGCGGCGCGAGAAGCGCTTGGTGGCGTCGAACTGGATGCCCTTGTAGCTCCGCTTCGGCTCGGGCGCGGGGAAGGTCTGCGAGTAGTCGAGGGTGAAGACCTCCTTCATGATGCCCTTGCTCGGATTGCCGATGCAGTACGTGCCGTCGTCGGCGCAGAGGAAGTCTTCGACCACGTTGCCGTAGCTGCGGTAGATGCCCTTGACGCCGACCGCGAGGCTCTCGCCGATCTGGTGGTCGCCGCCGAGGATGTACTCGGTGATGTACTGGTTGCGGATGTCGGGATCGGACGGCTCGGTGAAGCCGCCGAGGATGGCCGACGCGGTCTCGAAATCCGCCTCCGCCGCCGGGTCGGGGGCGGTGCTGGTGGGGCTGAAGTTGACGATGCGCGGCTGCCGCTCGTAGGAGAAGGAGCGGATGACCAGGTCCATCGGGATCTGCTCGTAGAAGCGGCCGTAGGATCCGTAGATCTTGTCGCGGTGCGCGGCGCTCGGATCCCAGACGAAGCCGAGCCGCGGCGCGAAGTCCTTCTTCATGTCGATCTGGGCGGTGCCGGAGGCATCGATGATCTGCTGGCGGTCCCACCGCACGCCGATGTTCAGCGTGAGGTTGTCCATCGACCAGCGGTCCTGCAGATAGAGGGTGGTGTTCTTGTGTTTCGGCGAGGCGGTCAGCGCCGAGACCGGCGCGTTGCCGACCGTGGCGTCGGGCGTGGTCCAGTAGAAGTGCCGGTAGATCTTCTTCGTCGGATTGACGTCGTTGGTGAAGACGTCAACTTGTTGACCACCGGACATCCGCTTCAGGACGTTCGCCGACTGGTCCTCGTACTCGATGCCCCCCTTGATCTCGTGCCGGCCGTAGTAATGGTTGAGCGAGCCGCCGTAGAACTTCCGGTCGAAGCGCTTGTTCTGAATCAGGCCGAAGCCGCCGGTCTGGAAGAAGTCGTTTTCCACGTCGCGGAACTGCACCACGTCGCCGGCCGCGGTGGCGGGACCCACGGCGTTCTTCTCCCGGTGCCGCGCGATCTGCGCGGTAGCCACCCAGTTGGACGGGAATACGCCGTCGTAGCGCAGCGCGTAGTCGCGGCCGCCGAAGTCGAGGCGGCCCTGGTAGGTGAGCGGGTCGCCGTTGAGGGTGTGGTTGTTGTCGATGATCGCGCCGGTCTGGCTGCGCGGGTCCTGGAGGTACGTGGCCACCAGCGACTGGCTTGGCGCCAGGTTGTAGGTCAGCTTCGCGGAGCCGAAGTTGTTCCGGTTGGCGACCTCGTCTTCCTTTTCGAAGATCACGGTGCGCTCGTCGCGCACGGCGTCCCACGCGCCGAAGAACCACAGCTTGTCTCGGACGATGAATCCGCCCAGGTCCGCGCCGTAGTCCTTCTTGGTGAAGCCGGTGGTAGTGCCGCCGGTGGAGACGACGTCCTTCGCGTCAGCCTGCAGTGAGTCGGGCTCGTAATAGCCGAAGACGTCGCCGGTGAACTGGTTGCCGCCCGACTTGGTGATGACGTTGATGATGCCGCCGGTGGAGCGTCCGAACTCCGCCTCGTAGCCGCCGGTCTTGACCTGCACTTCCTGGATGAATTCGAAGTTGAGGTCCTTCCCCTGGAAACCGTATTCGACGCCGGTGGTGTTCACGCCGTCGATGTAGAACGCGTTCTCGGCGCCCGACGAGCCGTAGACGGTGATGCTGGAGCGGGCGATCGGGTCGGCGTTGGCGTCGGACGAGACGCCGGGGACGACCTGCGCGATCGACGCGTAGTTCCGGCCGGTGGGCAGGTTGTCGATGGAGCGCGAGGTGAGGTTGGTTCCCAGCGCCGATGACGAGGTGTCCAGCACCGGCGCCTCGGCCCTCACCGTGATCTCCGCCGCGGTCGACGGCTTCATCGAGGTGTCGAGCGGCGTTTCCTTGCCGAGAAATACCGGCACCATGCGCCGCGACTCGGAGGCGAAGCCTTCCAGTTTGAAAGTGACCGCGTAGTCGCCGGGCGGGAGGAGGGGAAGGCGGTAGATGCCCTCGCGGTCGGTGACCGCGGTCCGCACGCCCTGCAGCGAGCGGCTGGTCACTTCGACGGTGACGCCGGGCAGCGCGGCGCCGTTGGCGTCGGTCGCGCGGCCGCCGATGGAGCCGGTGGTCTGCGCGAGCAGGGGAGCGGTGACCAGGAACAGAGAGAGAGTAAGGAGTCGACGGAGCATCGGAACCTCCTGAAGGACGATGGGACGATTCTACCGCCGCGGGCGATACGCGCGGCGAATCTTCCACAAATCGCGCAGCGCGCGGAGGAAGTCGCGCGACTTGACCTTCGATCCCTTGACATCGCGCCACTGCGTGACCGGGTATTCGTAGATCGCCCGCGCGACGCCGTCGCGACCCCAGAGCTCCACGAAGCGGGCGATGATCTCCACGTCGAAAATCCAGCGGGACAGGAACGGCTTGCTGAACACGGTGCGCAGCGCGTCGGAGGCGCGGAAGAGCTTCGCGCCGCACTGGGTGTCGTAGACGGCGAGCCCGAGGGTCTGCGAGATGAGCGTGGCGCCGAAGCGGCCGATGTAGTGCCGCGATGCGTTGCGGCTGATCTCCCGCCCGAGCAGGCGGACGCGCGCCCCGAACACCATCTGGATGTCCCGTCGCGACTCGAACACGGCCAGGAATCCGGTAATCTCGGTAAGGGGAGTGGCGAGATCGGCGTCCCAGAAGCCGGTGAAGTCGGGCCCGCGCTCGAGCGCCGCTTCGATGCCGCGGCGCACCGCCTCCGCCTTCCCGCTGTTGCGCTCCAGGCTCAGCACCGAGAAGCGCCGCGGGTTCGAATCGCGCAGCGACTCGAGCACGCTCTGCGTGCCATCGGTGCTGCCGTCGTTGACGAAGAGGAACTCGAGGTGCTGACCAGGAAGAGAAAAGCCGCGAAAGGCCTCGACATCGAGCCGCTGCTCTTCGTTGAAACAGGGAACGACCAGCAGCAGGCGCGACATGCGGGGCGCATTCTATTGGTAGTCTGTGCGGCGCATGGCAACCGCACACACCATCCCCGCCGGCACTCATGGTCGCTATCTCGTCGAGCCGGGGCCGCCCGAGCGGCTGCTGGTCGGCTTCCACGGGTATGGCCAAAACGCGGAGGTCAACCTCGCCGCGATGCTGAGGATCCCAGGCGTGAAGGATTGGACGGTCGTCGCCGTGCAGGGCCTGCACCGCTTCTACATGTACAAAACCGGAGAGGTCGTCGCGAGCTGGATGACGAAGCAGGATCGCGAGCTCGCGCTCGCCGACAACCTCGAGTACGTCCGCAGCGTCCTCGCCGCGATCCCCACCCCCGGCCGACTCGTCTTCCTCGGCTTCTCGCAGGGCGCCCCGATGGCCTACCGTGCCGCGGCCGCCAACCCGCAGGCCGCCGGCGTCATCGCCCTCGGCGGCGACCTGCCCGAGGACGTCGACCCCGCCGCCCTCCCGCCCGTCCTCATCGGACGGGGGGCGCGAGACGAGTGGTACAGCCTCGAAAAGTTCGAGAAAGACTTGAGGTTTCTTCCCGCGGCAACCGTGGTCGAGCTCGATGCCGGCCATGAGTGGACGGAGGAGTTCAGCGCCGCCGCCGGGAAGTTTTTGACCGTGCGCTGACTAGTCAAGATATTGACCAGTCAGCGCGCTGACCACGGGAGCGAGCGGAGCGCCCGCGAGGCGGCGAGGACGCCGCCTGGCCAGCCGCCGGGGACGGCGGCGTTCCGCTGCGCGACGACGTGGAACTGAGCCAGCCCGAGGGTTGTTGTAGTCCGGTCCATGGATCGTTTCGACCGCCTGAAAGCCCGCCTCAAGGAGCTTCCCGACCGCCCCGGCGTTTACCTGCACAAGAACGCCGAGGATGAGGTGATCTACGTCGGCAAAGCGCGCAACCTGCGCAGCCGCGTGCAGTCGTACCTGGTCGGCCGCGGCGCGCGCGACGCCAAGACGATGACCCTCATCAACGAGATCGAGTCCATCGACTTCGTCACCACCAACAACGAGCTGGAAGCGATCCTCCTCGAGAACAACCTCATCAAGGCCAACCAGCCGCGCTACAACATCCTCCTCCGTGACGACAAGAGCTATCCGTACATCAAAGTCACGCTCTCCGAGGACTTTCCGCGCGTGGTGTTCACGCGGCGCATGGACCGGAAGAAGGGGGACCAGTTCTACGGACCGTTCTTCGCCGGCACCGCGCGGCGGCTGCTCAAGCTCGTCGCCGACCAGTTCAAGCTGCGGAGCTGCGATCTGGACATCGTCGACGGCAAGAGCGCGCTGCCGCGACCCTGCCTCTACTACGACATGCACCAGTGCCTCGGCCCGTGCGTAGTGGGGCTCACCACCCGCGAGACGTACATGGAGATGGTCGGCGATGTCGTCCTCTTCCTCGGCGGCAAGACCAAGGAGCTGCAGGACCGCCTCACGCAGCGGATGTACCGCGCCGCGGAGGACGAGAGCTTCGAGCTGGCCACGTACTACCGCGACCTGATCCGCACCGTGGAGCGCGTGCAGGCCGAGCAGCAGGTGGCGTCGGCGGAGGAGGAAGACGTCGACGTCTGGGGGCTGTACGAGGAGAGCGGCGACGTCGCCATCCAGCTCTTCGTCATCCGCGACGGCAACGTCGTCGACCGCCGCGAGCTGTTCTGGGAAAAAGTCGACGCGTACCAGCCCCAATACTTCCTCGGCGAGGTGCTGCAGCGCTACTACCAGGACAATCTCTTCATCCCGCCGGAGGTGCTGCTTCCGTTCGACATCGAAGAGCGCGAGCTACTGACGGAGTGGCTGGCGCAGAGCGCCGGGCGGAAGGTGGGTCTGCGCGTTCCGCAGCGCGGAAAAGGCGTCGACCGCGTGGAGTTGGCCAACCGCAACGCGCGGCTGTCGCACGAGTCGCGCTTCCGCAAGGCGCAGCAGGACCGGCTGCAGATCGCTGCACAGAAACTTGGGCAGGTTCTCGGCTACGACAGAGAGATCGCGCGCATCGAGTCGTTCGACATCTCGAATATCCAGGGCAGCGATTCCGTCGCCGGGATGGTGGTCATCGACCGCGGGAAGTTCGACAAGAAGCAGTACCGGATCTTCAACATCCGGACGGTGGAGGGGGCGGACGATTTCCGCTCCATGGCCGAGGCGGTCGACCGCCGCTATCGCCGGATGCTGGAGGAGGGGAAGCCGCTGCCGGACATGATCCTCATCGACGGCGGGCGGGGACAGCTCAACGCCGCGGTCAACGCGCTCAACCGTCTCGGCATCGAGGAGATCCCCATCGCTGGGCTGGCGAAGCGCGAAGAGGAGATCTACGTCCCCGACCGCGAGGAGCCGATCCGCCTGGAACGCCGCGATCCCGCGCTGCAACTGCTGCAGATGGTGCGCGACGAGACGCACCGTTTCGCCGTGTCGTCGCATCGCCGCCGCCGCTCGAAGCGCACGTTGCACAGCGCGCTGGACGATCTCCCCGGAATCGGCGAGAAGCGGCGCCGCCTACTCTTCGAGCGCTTCGGCAGCGTCTCCGGCGTGCGGCAGGCGAGTGCACAAGATCTGGTCAATGTGCTGGGGCGGAAGGTGGGGCAGTCGCTGTGGGAGGAGCTGCATCCGTAGTTGCGAGGTCTCGTGGTCTCGCGGTCTCGGGGTGGGCGGGACCGCGAGACTGCGAGACCCCCGAGACCGCGCAACCGCATGCGATAATCGCGTGAAGGTGGGGCAATGATGAATTTTGAAGGCGTGATCGGCGAGATCGATCTCATTCAACGGCTCGTCGATCTGGGACGTGAAGGGTTCACCGGGGCGATCCGCTTCGAGAACGACGGCGTCATCAAGATCGTTTACTTCAAAGGCGGCGACGTCATGTCCGCCAGCACCAACGACCGTACCGACTCCATCGACGAGATCCTCCTGCGCGCCGGCAAGGTCACGCGCGAACACGTCAAGCAGGCCCTGGCCAAGCGGAAAGAGAGCGAGACGCTCGGCGACGCGCTCCTCGGCCTCGGCTTCATCACCCGCAAGGAGCTCACCTGGGCGCGCCGCGTCCAGGTCATCGGCATCCTCCGCGGCGTGCTGGGTTGGCCTGCCGGCTCGTACACCATCGTCGCCGACTACCTCCCGAAGCGGGAGGAGGGAACGATCTTCCCGCTGAATCAGGTGCTCGTCGAGCTGGTGGTCACCGATCAGGACCGCCAGAAATTCGAGCAGGCGATGGAGAGCGGCGGCGTGGTCTTCACCAAGGCGGCGGGATTCGATGACGGCTTCCGCCGCCTCGGCCTGAACGAGGACGCCGAGCAGATCGTGGCGCAGATCGACGGCCAGCGCAGCGCCGCCGAGGTCGCGGGGGCGTCGGGCAAAGACATCTTCAACGTCTACAAACTCCTCGAGGCGTTGCGTGTTCTCGGCCTGGTGGAAAAGCGCCAGGTGGCGGGTGCGGCGAATTTCGACGACTTCGCGGCCGTCGGCGCGGCCGACGCCTCGGACGCCTGGAAGCTCGAGGACGACGTTGCCCCGCCGCCGGTTCCCGAGCCGCCCACCCTGGAGACCGCGATGCCGTCGTGGGATACGCCGGCGACCACGGTGTCCACCCGCTCGGTGTGGGACGACGACCCGAACGAGCCGGTGCTCGCGCCGCCGCCCGATCAGACCATCGAGCTGGCTCCGGCGGAGCTGCCGGCGACCGACCACCAGTGGGGCTTCGACGAGGCGCAGATCGAAGCGGCGCGCCGCGCAGCGGTGCCGGTGCGGAGCAGCGACGACGTCCCGGCCGCGCGCGCGGAGAGACCGCCCGCGCCACGGCGCCGCTCCAGCGCGCTGATCTGGATTCTCCTGCTCCTCGTCCTCGGCGCGGGCGGGTGGTACGGGTGGATGTGGTGGCGGGGGCGGGCCGCGCATTCGGTGGCCAGCGCCGCGCCACCGCCGCCGGTGAAGACAGCGGCGCTGGAGACGGTGCCTGAGCCGATCGCCGCGCCCCAACCGACGACGACCTCGAACACAGCCACGACCACCACCACGACGACCGCCGAGTTCTCCGAAACGACCAAGGCGCTGCCGACGGTCCAGCGCAAGACGTCGCGGTCTGCGCCAGCACCGGTATCGGCCAGCGGCACGCGCATCGAGCGCACCACCACCGGCGCGCCGACCATCACCAACATCCCGGCGGGCGGCGGGTCGACCGACGCGATGCAGCAAAAGTACGCGGCGATGGCGCGCGACTTCGCGTCCCGTCCGGGCGGCGCCTACACCGTGCAGTTCGAGCTGGTCTGCGAGACCGCCTCGGTCACCCGCGGGCTCCGCGACGGCGGCGCGAACGTCTGGTTCGTCACGACAACCTACCGCGGCCGACCGTGCTACCGCGTCTTCTGGGGCCGCTACGCCACCCAGGCCGCCGCGGCTGCCGCGGCGAAGAACATCCCGAGCTCGCTCGCCGGGAGCGCGCCGGTGGTGGTCAGAATCCCACGCGGATGATTCGACTTATCCTGAGCCGCAGGCTCAGGATCTGGCGCCCATGAGCGCAAGAAGGCGCCAGATCCTGCGCCGCTTCGCGCCGCAGGATAAACTTTGAACACATGATCACTTCCTTCCTTACGGCGGCCGGCCTCGGCATCGGCGCGGGCATCAACGCCTACGCCACGTTGCTCGTCTACGGCCTGCTCGCACGGTGGAGCCACCTGAACGGCGACCTGCCGCAGTTCTTCTCCTCGACGCCGGTCCTGATCGTCCTCGGCGCCCTCTACTGCGTCGAGTTCATCGCCGACAAAATCCCCGCCGTCGACCACGTCTGGGACGCGATCCACACCTTCATCCGCCCGGTGGCGGGAGCGGTGGTGGCGTGGGCGTCGGTGTCGGACAAGATCCCGCATGGCGCAGTGATCATGGCCGCGATCCTGGCCGGCGGCGTGGCCCTCGGCGCGCACGTGGCGAAGGCGTCCATCCGCGGTGCGAGCACCGTCACCACCGCCGGATTGGCCAATCCGATCCTCTCGCTGTTCGAGGACGTCTTCGCCTTCGCCACGGCCATCATCGCCATCGTCCTGCCGTGGCTGGTGATCGCGGTGATCGCGGCGGTGACGCTCTTCTTCGTCACCCTCTGGCGCAAAGTTCATCCTGGGCCGCGCTAGCGGCTCAGGATCTGGCGCCCACTCGCGCAGCGCACATGGGCGCCAGATCCTGACGCCTGACGGCGTCAGGATAAACTTCGAACATGAGCTGGGTGGTCGACGGCAGCAACCTCCTCGGCACCTCGCGAAGCGACCCCTCCGAGAAGCGGAAGCTCGTGCAAGCGCTGGCGCAGTTCGCGCGAGCGAAGCGCACCAAGGTGGTCTGCACCTTCGACGGCGGCGCGCCGGAACATTTCGGCACGCACCTCGGCGGGGTGAGCGTGGTCTTCAGCGGCGCGCGTCCGGCGGACGATCTGATCGAGACGCGGGTGAGGAGCGGGAGCGGGTGGAAGGTGGTGACCGACGATCGCGCGCTCGCCGCGCGGGTGCGGCGGCGGGCGGTGGAGGTCGTCGACACCGGCGCGTTCATGCGCCAGTTGGAGAGCGTCGGAACGCCGGAGACGACGGCCGCGGCCGACGATTGGGCGGCGTATTTTTCCGATCCGAAAAACCGGAATATTTTTTGATGTCGGCACGCCGACATTGATTGTAAGCGTCTGAAATAGCAACGATTTAACGCAAGCAATTTTCGTAGAAAACGACCTGTTAGACTCGAACGTGTGAAGCGGATCGGAGGATCGCCGCCGCGAGGCGGAGGAAAGTCCGAACTCCAACGGGCAGCAGGCTGGCTAACGGCCAGGCGCGGCGACGCGACGGAAAGTGCAACAGAGAATAGACCGCCGAACTGGCGCCGCAAGGCGCCGGAGGCAAGGGTGAAACGGTGCGGTAAGAGCGCACCGCGTCCCGCGCGAGCGGTGACGGCACGGCAAACCCCCTGCGGAGCAAGACCAAATAGGGAAGTGATGGAACCGCCCGTTTCCGTTACGAGCTTCCGGGTAGGTTGCTCGACCACCGCGGCAACGCGAGTGGCAGATGAATGATCCTCGCCCGCTTGTCGAGGGGGACAGAATTCGGCTTACAGATCCGCTTCACACACTTCTCCCGCCCCGAGCCCTCCCGCCCGGCGGACGCATCGCTGTCGTCGCCGCGTCCGGTCCCGCCGATCGCACCAGGATCGTCGAGGCGGCAGCGAAGATCGAGACGCGCGGCTACCGCGTCACCATCGCCGACAACGTCGACCATCGCCATCGCGACTACCTCGCCGGCCGCGACGACGAGCGTCTCGCACAGTTCAACCATTACTTGAGGTCTGATGACAACGACGCCATCTTCTTCTCCCGCGGCGGCTATGGCGCCATGCGCATCCTCGACGGCATCGACTACGACGCCTTCCGTCGCAACCCCCGCCCGGTGGTCGGATTCAGCGACGTCACTGCCATCCATCAGGCCATCGCCGCCCAATGCGGCATCGGCAGCTTCCACGGCCCGATGCTCAACCTCGACTTCCATGACGGCCTGTCGCCCGACGTCGAGCGGTGGCTGTGGGACATCCTCGCCGGCACGGCCCCGCTGACGCACCGCTTCGCGCCCGAGCAGGTCGTCTGCGACGGCGAGGCCGAGGGCGTCCTCTTCGGCGGCTGTTTGTCGCTGACCACCTCGCTCACCTCCACGCCGTACGACTTCTGGATCGACGACGGAATCTGGTTCTTCGAGGACATCGAAGAGCCGCCCTATCGAATAGATCGAATGTTGACCCACTTACGGCTGTCCGGTAGACTGAAAAAAATCCGAGGTGTGCTGATCGGGAAGCTGAAAGGTTGTGGGGGCGAGGCCGAAATGCACGCTCTCCTCACCGACTTTTTCGCATCCAGCAAAATCCCCGTCGTGCGCGATTTGCCCTTCGGCCATCACGGCGACAATCTCGTGATGCCGATCGGGGTGCCGGTGCGCCTGAGCACCCGCGACTGCACGCTGACGATTGCGCAGGCAGCCGTTCGAGTTAGTTAATCCTGAAGCCGAAGGCTCAGGATCTGGTGCCCATGAGCGCTGCGCCGATGGGCACCAGATCCTGACGCCTTCGGCGCCAGGATAAAGTTAGAGCGACGATGAAAGCCGTATTCAAGACCACCGGCGGAAAGGATCCCGTGCAGGGCTCCACAGCAACCTATTCCGCCGGGGAGACCATCTTCTCCCAGGGCGACCTCGGCACCGAGATGTTCATCATCCAGGAGGGCGAGGTCCACATCGTCAAGAACATCGCCAACGAGTCGCATCTCCTCTCCAAACTGGAGAAGGGCGACTTCTTCGGCGAGATGGCCCTGCTGGAGAGTGTGCCGCGCACCGCCGACGCCGTCGCCCACACCGAGGTCAAGGCACTGGTCATCAACGGGGCCCGCTTCGACGAGATGCTCCGCAAGAATCCGGAGATCGCCGTCCGCATCATCCGCAAGTACTCCAAGCGCCTGCGCGAGGCCAACGCCCTTCTCGAGCGGCTGGTGGGGCGGGAGGTCGACGCCGATCACGTCGCCCTCGACGCCACGGTCTCCGCGCCGGCGGAGAAGGCCACGCGCCACCGCCTGGTCGATCTCGCCAGCGGCACCGCGTTCTTCTTCAGCAAGGGCGACGAGACCACCATCGGCCGCGCCGATCCGGTCACCGGCATCCTCCCGGACATCGATCTCACCCCTGTGGATCAAAACCGCTCCGTATCGCGCCGCCACGCCAAGATCATCCGCAGCGGCGACGAGTTCTGCGTTCTCGAGGAAGTCGGCACCGTCAACGGGACGTACGTGAACGACCAACGCATCCCCACCGGCGTGCCGGTAGCCATCCACAACGGCGACATGCTCAAGATCGGTTTGATTGCTATGAAGGCCGTGTTCGACTGACTCCACCCGTCGTAGAACCGCTGTCCCATCCGGCACAATAGAGCGTGCCCATCCCCCCCGACACCCCCATCCGTTCCCTCCCCGGAGTCGGGCCGGGCCGCGCCAAGGTTCTCGACGAGAACGACCTCCGCACCGCCGGCGATCTCCTCTGGTACTTCCCCTACCGCTACGAAGACCGCCGCCATCCCACGCGCATCGCGGACCTCGGCCATCACGTCGACATGCCCGTGCTGCTGCGCGGCAAAGTAATCTCCGCGAACGCTCGCGTCTCGCCGGTCAAGCGCGTGCGCCTCTTCGAGGCGGCGATCGAGGACGGCAGCGGCGGCGTCAAGCTGGTGTGGTTCAACCAGCCGTATCTCGCCGATCAGATCAAGCGCGGCGACCGGCTGTCGCTGTACGGCACGCCGAGGCTTTCGTCGTACGGTCAACTGGGGATCGAGAATCCCGATTGGGAGAAATTCGAGGGCGACGTCGACGACGAAGGCTCCATCGTCCCCATCTATTCGAAGGTGGGGACGATACCGCCGCGCGCGCTGCGGCAGATCATCGGCGCGGCGCTCGACGCGCTGCCGTCGCTCGACGATCCGATCGCGCCGCCGCTGCGCAAGGAGCTCGGGGTCATCGACCTCGCGCCCGCCCTGGCGCAGATCCACAAGCCGGACGAGCTGTCGGAGACCTTCCTGGCCCGGCGCTCGCCGGCGCACCTGCGCATCATTCTGCAGGAGTTCTTCGCCTTCCAGCTCGCGCTGCGCGTGCGGCGCGCGGCGGAAGAGGTGCGGCTCCGCAACCGAACCATCGTCATCGACGACGAGATCCGCGCCGAGGTCCGGCGCATCCTGCCGTTTCGATTGACGAAGGCGCAGAAGCGGGTGTTGAAGGAGATCGCCGGCGACCTGCGCGGCGAGCGGCCGATGTACCGCCTGCTGCAGGGCGACGTCGGGAGCGGCAAGACCATCGTGGCCCTCATCGCCGCGGTGATCATGATCCGCAACGGGCATCAGGTGGCGCTGCTGGCGCCGACCGAGATCCTGGTCGAGCAGCACTTCCAGCGCATCCGTCAACTAGTTGACGATTCCCTGGTGGTGGCCAAGGCCACCGGCTCCATGTCCGCCGGCGAGCGGCGCACGCTCGTCGCCGGCCTTCGCGAGGGCTACATCCAGCTCGTGGTCGGGACGCACGCGCTGCTGGAGGGAGCCATCGAGTTCAAGTCGCTCGGACTGGCCATCGTGGACGAGCAGCATCGCTTCGGCGTGGAGCAGCGGCAGGCGCTCTTCGCCAAAGGCGACACGCCCGACATCCTGGTCATGACCGCCACCCCCATCCCTCGCTCGCTGGCCCTGGCCATCTACGGCGATCTCGAGCTCTCCGTCATCGACGAGCTGCCGCCCGGCCGGCAGAAGATCAAGACGGTGGTGCGGACGAGCTCGCAGATCGAGCGCGTCTACGCCTTCATCGACGGCGAGATCGCCTCCGGCGCGCAGGTCTACATCGTCTATCCGCTGATCGAGGAGTCGGAGAAGCTGAATCTGAAGCCGCTCAAGCAGGGCTTCGAGGTTGTCCGGAAGCGCTTCCCGAACCGCCGAGTGGCGATGATGCACGGGCGCATGCCCGCCGCGGAGAAGGAAGAGACCATGCAGCGATTCAAGGGCGGCGAGGTCGACATCCTCGTTTCCACCACGGTGATCGAGGTGGGCATCGACGTGGCGAACGCGTCGATCATGCTGGTCGTCGACGCCGACCGCTTCGGCCTCTCGCAGCTCCACCAGCTCCGCGGCCGCGTGGGGCGCGGCGAGCGGCAGTCGTACTGCATCGTCATCTCCGACGCCGAAAAGGACCGCCTGGAGGTCTTCGCCAAGACCCGCGACGGCTTCGACGTCGCCGAGCGCGACCTCCAGATCCGCGGCCCCGGCGAGTTCCTCGGCACGCGCCAGGCCGGCGCGCTCCGCTTCCGCTTCGGCAACATCCTCCGCGACTTCGGGCTGATGGAGCGCGCCCGCGACGCCGCGATCGCGCTGCTGGAAAAAGAGGGGCTTGAACGGTCGACGGATGTCGTGCGTCGGTTGTTGGGGATGGAGGCGCCGGAGGCTAAGGCGCGAGACTGATGTGTAGCGGTGGCCGCTCCGGCCGCCGGCGCCCGAAGCGGGCGCCGCTACACTTTGCTAGACTGCGCGACCAATTTACGTGAGCTACGTCCTCAGCGGTCTCCGTCCCACCGGTCGCGTTCACCTCGGCAACTACTTCGGCGCGGTGCGCAACTGGATCGAGTTGCAGGAGCGCTACCGCTGCTTCTACTTCGTCGCCGACTGGCACGCGCTGACGACCGACTACGCCGATCCGTCGAAGGTCCGGCAGGCCACCTTCGACGCCGTCGCCGACTGGATGGCGGCGGGGATGGATCCCTCGAAGGCGACGATCTTCCTGCAGTCGGAGATCAAGCAGCACGCCGAGCTGCACCTGCTGTTGTCGATGATGACGCCGCTCGGCTGGCTGGAGCGCGTGCCGTCGTTCAAGGATCTGCAGACCAAGCTGCAGGACAAAGATCTCAACATGTACGGCTTCCTCGGCTATCCGCTACTGCAGACGGCCGACATCATCATCTACCGCGCGTCCTACGTGCCGGTGGGGGAGGACCAGGCCTCGCATCTGGAGCTGTCGCGCGAGATCGTGCGGCGCTTCAACAATTTCTACGGCCCGGTTTTCCCCGAGCCGCAGCCGCTGTTCACGGCGACGCCGATCGTGCCGGGGCTCGACGGGCAGAAGATGTCGAAGTCGTACAACAACACCATCCCGCTGACGGCCAGCGCCGACGAGATCCGCGCGCTGATCATGACCATGTTCACCGACCCGAATCGCATCCGCCGCAAGGACCCCGGCAACCCCGACATCTGCAATCTCTTCCAATTCCACAAGCTCTTCTCCGATGAGGAGACCATCGGCCGCGTGGACCGCGAGTGCCGCACAGCGATGATCGGTTGCGTGGACGACAAGAAGCTGCTCGCGGAGATCGTGATCGAGAAGCTGCGCCCCATCCGCGCGCGGCGCGAGGAGATCGACCGCGATCCCGGCGTGGTCTGGAACACCCTTCGCGAGGGGAATCGCATCGCCCGCGAGCGCGCCGAGGAGACCATGCAGCTGGTGCGGAAGGCCATGAAGATCGATTTCCCGGAGCTGCGATGAGCGACGAGCAGAAGCCGGCGGCGCCGATCGAGGAAGATCTCGACGAGAGCGCGTACAAGGTCACCCTCCCGTCCTTCCACGGCCCGCTCGACCTGCTGCTCCATCTCATCAAGCAGCACAAGGTCGACATCTACGACATCCCCATCCTGCTCATCACCGAGCAGTACAGCGCCTACCTCGACGCGATGGAGGAGCTGAACCTCGAGGTCGCCGCGGACTACATCTACATGGCGGCGCTGCTGATCCACATCAAGTCGAAGATGCTGCTGCCGCGCGACGAGAGCGAGGGGGCGGTGGACGACCCGCGCCAGGAGCTGGTCGACCGCCTGCTCGAGTACCAGCGCTTCAAGTCTGTGGCGGAGAGCTTCGCCGAGATCGACGTCCTGCGCATGGGCGTCTGGCCGCGGCCGTCGATCCCGGTGCCGGGACAGGAAGCGTCGGAGATCGACATGAGCGAGGTCTCGCTCTTCGACCTCATCGACGCCTTCCGCACCGCGCTCAACCGCTACAAGATCAGCCATCCGCAGGCCATCGAGCTGCAGCGCCTCGTCCACAAGATCTCGGACAAGATGCGCGAGCTGTTCGAGAAGCTGAAGGAGCGCTCGCCGATCCGCCTGCAGTGGTTCCTCGAAGGGCGCGGGCGCGAGGAGCTGATCGCCATCTTCCTCGCCACCCTCGAGCTGATGCGCCTCGGCGGCATCTCGCTGCAGCAGAGCGAGACGTTCGGTGAGATGGTGATTGCCAAGACCGAGACGGCGATTGATGAGGCACAATTCGCGCTCTTCGACGAACGGAGATGACGGTGGGGTCGGAGCTTCACTTTTCACTTTCGCTACGTGAAGTAGAAAAAGTGAAAAGTGAAGCTCTGACCCCGCTTTAAAAATGAACGAAACTGAACTGAGAGCAGCCCTCGAAGCAATCCTCTTCGTATCCAATGAGCCGGTGACGCTCGACGAGCTCGTCGCGGCGTTCGAGCACGAGGGGCGCGAAGCCATCGTGGCCCAGCTCGACGAGATCAAACGGATCCTCGAAGCGAGCATCGGCGGCTTCACCCTGGAGCAGACGGCGGGCGGGTGGCGGCTGGCCACGCGGCCCGAGCACGATGCGGTGCTGAAGAAGTACTACGCCCTGAAAGGGGAGAACCGCCTCTCCATCGCCGCGCTGGAGACGCTGGCCATCGTCGCCTACCGGCAGCCGGTCACCGCGCCGGAGATCTCCGACATCCGCGGCGTCAACTCCACCCAGACCATCCGCACCCTGCTGGAGCGGAGGATGATCCGCGTCGCCGGACGAAAGAACGTCGTCGGCAGCCCGTTTCTCTACCGAACCACGAAAGACTTTCTGGTGCACTTCGGACTGAACGACGTGCGCGACATGCCGCGGCTCGAGGAGTTCGGCGATCTGATCGGCGAGGCGATCAACGAAGACCTCGTTGCGGCGATCGAGACCGCGCCGCAGACCAGCGACAGCGAGGTGACCGAGCCGGCGACGAGCGAAGAAGCGGCCGCGCATGAAGCGGCCGCGCTCGATGAGCTCGCGCGCCAGGAGGTACAATTGATCGCCGTCGACGAACAGCAGGAGTGATGCAACAGGAGCGATTGCAGAAAATCATCGCCCACGCCGGCGTCGCCTCGCGCCGCGAAGCGGAATCGATGATCCGGGCCGGGCGGGTGACCGTGAACGGCGAAGTGGTCACCGAGCTCGGCTCGAAAGCCGACGTCGAGCGCGATCACATCAAGGTCGACGGCAAGCTGATCACCCGCAAAGAAACGCACCGCTACATCCTTCTCTACAAGCCGAAGGAAGTGATGACTACGGTCGAAGATCCGCAGGGACGGGTCACGGTCATCGATCTGGTGCGCGGCATCCGCGAGCGCATCTATCCCGTCGGCCGCCTCGATTTTCATTCCGAGGGGTTGGTGCTGCTGACCAACGACGGCGACCTGGCGTTCAAGGTGTCGCATCCGACGCACGGCTCGGTGAAGACGTACAGCGTCAAAGTGCGCGGCGTGCCCGAGGAGCGGGTCATCGACAAGCTACGGCGCGGCATCACCCTCGAAGGCAAGCGCACCCTCCCGTGCGAGATCGAGCGCATCAAAACCACCGGCGTGCGGGCCGACGAAGGCAACAGCTGGTTCCAGGTCAAGCTGCGCGAAGGTCGCACGCAGCAGATCCGCAGGATGTTCCAGGCCATGGGCCATCCGGTGTCCAAGCTCCGCCGCGTGGCCATCGGACCGATCTCCGATCCGAAGCTCACCCCCGGCGTCTGGCGCGAGCTGAGCGAGAAGGAAGTGAAGATGCTCGCTACGATGAAGGACGCCAAGCCGGCCAGGCCGAGACGGACGGCGCGGCCGGTGGCGAGGAAGAAGCCGGCGGCAACGAAGAAACCGAAGGCTACCGCGCGTCGCGCTCGTCGCTCGTGAGGGAGCCGCTGATCATCGCCATCGACGGCCCCTCCGGCGTCGGCAAGAGCACCACCAGCAAGCTCGTCGCGCGGGCTCTCGACATTCCGCACATCGACACCGGCGCGATGTATCGCGCGGTCGGTTTGGCCGCCACGCGCGCCGGCATCGGCACCCGCGACGCCGAGGGGCTCGAGCGGCTGGCGTCGAACGCGCGGATCGAGTTCGTCCCCGGCGATCCGCCGCGTGTCCTCCTCGACGGCGAGGACGTCACCGACGTGATCCGCACGCCGGAGATCAGCATGGCCGCCAGCGACGTCTCCGCCGTCCCCGCCGTCCGCCGCGTCCTGGTGCGCCTGCAACAGAAGCTCGGACATCGCAGCGGGGGGGTGCTCGAAGGTCGCGACATCGGCACCAAGGTCTTCCCCGAAACGCCGCATAAGTTCTTCCTGACCGCCCGTCCGGAAGTCCGCGCCCGGCGCAGAACCAACGAGTTGCTTGCCAAAGGGCAGGAGGCCGATTACGAGAGCGTCCTGGCCGACTGCATTGCCCGCGACGAGCAGGACTCCACCCGCCAGGATTCGCCGCTGACGTACGACAGCAGTTACACCGTCATCGACACCAGCGATCTCACGATCCCTGAGGTTGTGGAGCGGATCGTCGCTGCGGTCAGTCCGTAATTCCTTGACTCCTCTCTACGCCCGCCGCTAAACTCCGGATTTCGACTGATATCAACAATTTAGCGACGATTTCGCCCGCGGCGATTCCAGGGAGGTACCCCGTTTAATGGCGTCCAATCAGGAACCTAAAAACCCCGAACAGCAAGGAAAGGGGGACTACAGCAACGACCTGGAAAACCTCGGCATGGATGAGCTCCTCGAGGTCTATCAGCGGAAAATGGCCACCTTCTCCGAGGGCGACATCGTCCGCGGAAAGGTCCTGAAAATCACCCCCAGCGAGGTGGTGGTCGACATCGGCTACAAGTCCGAGGGCCTTCTCCCGGTGAACGAAGTCACCGACTACAACGGCAACGTCACCGTCAAGCCGGGCGAAGAGATCGATGTCTTTCTCGAGCGCCTGGAGAGTGCCAACGGCTACATCGTCCTCTCCCGTGAAAAGGCCGAGCGGATGCTGGTCTGGGACCGCATCGAGGCCGCCTACAAAGCCGATCAGCCCATCGCCGGGCGGGTGGTCGACCGGGTCAAAGGCGGGCTCTCCGTCGACGTCGGCGGCGTCAAGGCTTTCCTCCCCGGATCGCTCATCGACACCAAGCCGATCAAGAACCTCGACTCGCTCCGCGGCCACGAGTACCGCTTCAAGATCGTCTCCTTCGACAAGAAGCGGAACAACGTCGTGCTCTCGCGCCGCGCCATCCTGGAAGTCGAGCAGGCCGCGCAGAAGGCGGAGACGTTCGGCCGCCTGCAGGAGGGGCAGATCACGCACGGCGTGGTCAAGAACATCACCGACTACGGCGTGTTCGTCGACCTCGGCGGCGTCGACGGGCTGCTGCACATCACCGACATCTCCTGGGGCCGCGTGAATCATCCCTCCGAGTACTTCAACGTCAACGACGAGATCGAAGTGATGGTGTTGAAGTTCGATGCCACGGCCGAGCGCGTCTCCCTCGGATACAAGCAGAAGTCCCCCGATCCCTGGTCCGACGTCGTGGTCCGCTACCCCCTCGGCACCAAGGTCCACGGCCGCGTGGTCTCGCTGACCGACTACGGCGCGTTCGTGGAGCTGGAGGAAGGCGTCGAGGGGCTGATCCACGTCTCGGAGATGTCGTGGACGAAAAAGGTCCGCAATCCGTCGAAGCTCCTGAGCATCGGCGCGGAAGTCGACGCGGTGGTCACCGACGTCAACGTCCCCAATCGCCGCATCTCGCTGTCGCTGAAAGCGCTGGAGCAGAATCCGTGGGACACCATCGCGGAGCGCTACCCGATCGGCTCGGTGATCAACGGCAAAGTGCGCAACCTTACCGACTTCGGGGCGTTCGTGGAAGTGGAAGAGGGGATCGATGGTCTGATCCACATCTCCGACATGTCGTGGAACCGCCGCCTCAAGCATCCCAACGAGGTGCTGAAGAAGGGCGATACGGTGCAGGCGCGGGTGATCAACGTCGACGGCGACAACCAGCGGCTGTCGCTGTCGATCAAGGAGTTCCTGCCGAACGAGTTCGACAATTTCGCCAAGAACCACAACACCGGCGACGAGGTGCTCGGTACGGTGGCCAAGATCACCGACTTCGGCCTCTTCGTCCGCGTGGCAGAGGGGGTGGAAGGGCTGGCCCACGTCTCCGAGATCCAGCGCGATCCGAAGGTCAAGCTCGACAAGGCCTTCAAGGTCGGCGACGCGGTCCGCGCGCGCATCATCAAGATCGATGCGGGCGACAAGAAGATCGGACTCTCGACGCGCGACGTCGCGCCGGTGACGGACGAGGAGCGCGAGCAGTTGACCGGCGGAGAGCACCCCGCCGAGGCTGAGGCGGAGTCCGAGACGGAGCCGACGCCGCAATCATGAGCGAGATGGACCCAGTGATCGAACCCGGAGCGCCGGCGTCTCCGCCGGCTGGCCCGGCGGCGTCCTCGCCGCCGCCACCCCGAGCCAAATCCCGCACCCCGATCTTCTTCGTCGGGGCTCTGAGCGGCTGCCTGCTGGTCTTCGTCGGCCTGATCGTCTTCGGCGTGTTCATCGCCGCGTCGAAGAGCGGCGAGACCACCGGCGACGTCTTCAGCACCCAGAAGATCGCCATCATCCCCATCGAGGGCGAGATTTTCGAGGCGCGCGATACGCTCGAACTGCTACACCGTTACGAGGACAACGCCACGGTGAAGGCGATCGTGATGCGCATCAACAGCCCGGGCGGCGCCATCGCGCCGTCGCAGGAGATCTACGAGGCGGTGCGCAACGCGCGGAAGCCGGTCGTCGCTTCGCTCGACAGCGTCGCGGCGTCGGGCGGCTTCTACATCGCCGCCGGCTGCGACCGCATCGTCGCCAATCCGGGATCGATCACCGGCTCCATCGGGGTCATCCTGGAGTGGATGAACACCAAGGACCTGGTGGCCTGGGCCAAGATGAAGCCGGAGGTCATCACCAGCGGCGCCTTGAAGGCGGCCGGGGCGCCGTTCCTCGATCTGAGCGACGCCGAGCGCGCGTACTTTCAGAGCATCGTGGACCAATTGCACTCGCAGTTCGTGCGCGCCGTCGCCGCCGGCCGCAAAGGCAAGATCACCGAGGCCGAGGTGGCGAAGCTCGCCGACGGCCGGGTCTTCACCGGCGAGCAGGCGCTGTCGCTGAAGCTGGTCGACGAGATGGGCAACCTCGACGACGCGGTGCGCGCGGCGGCCAAGCTGGCGGGCATCAGCGGCACACCCGGCACGATCTATCCCCGTAAAAAGAAACCCGGTCTGTTCGACCTGTTGAGCGACTCGGCCGATTCCGAGACGGCGCTCGCCAGGATCTTCAGCCGCCGCCCCCGATTTCTCTACCGGTGGTGAAGCGTCATGAGTGAGGAGGCAACTTTGGATCAGCAGTCGGAACCGGAACCCGAAGCCAAAGCGGGCGTGATGACCAAAGCCGAGCTCGTGGATGAAGTCGCGCGCGTGGTCCAGTTGACCAAGAAACAGGCGGAAACGATCGTCAACATCGTGTTCGACTCCATCGTCGAGTCCCTCCGCGCCGGCCAGAAAATCGAGCTGCGCGGGTTCGGCAGCTTCCGCCTCCGCAGCCGCAAATCACGCACCGGCCGCAACCCCAAGACCGGCGAGAAGGTGGAAGTGCCGTCGAAGAAGATTCCGTATTTCAAGCCGGGGAAAGAGCTGAAGGAGCTCATCAACAAGGTTTTGGCGGTGGAAGGCGGCAGCGCCGGACCGACCGAGTGAATTTCGAAATTCGAAATTCATGGACATCCTCTTCACCCCCTGGAGGTATCCCTACTTGACCGCGCCCAAGAGCGAGAGCTCCGGCTGCATCTTCTGCAGCGCCGTGCAATCGACCAAGCCCCGCGACACGTTCACGCTGTTCCGCAACGACCGGGGGCTGGTCATGCTCAACCGCTATCCGTACACCAACGGGCACCTGATGGTCGCCCCCGTGGCGCATGAGGCGCGGCTCTTCGACAGCACCGACGACTCGCTGCGCGCCCTGATCCGCCTCACCGCCGAGTCGCAGCGCATCCTCTCCGACGTCTACCGTCCCGACGGCTTCAACGTCGGCATGAACTTCGGCCAGGTCGCCGGCGCCGGCGTCGCCGACCACTACCACATGCACGTCGTGCCGCGGTGGGGCGGGGACACGAACTTCATGACCGTCACTGCCCGCACCCGTCTGGTCCCCGAGGAGCTCGACGTCACCTTCGACAAGCTCCATCCGCACTTCGACGCCATCGGAAAGGACGTTTTCACCGCTCCATGAAGTCGCGCACCGTCATCGCCATCATCCTCGCGTACCTCGTTCCCGGCGCCGGGCACCTCTACCTCGGCCGCCGCGGGCGCGCCGCGGTCTTCTTCGCCATCGTGGTGGGGATGTTCCTCATCGGCATCTCCATCGACGGCGAGCTGTACACCTTCGCCCGCGCCAACGGCTCCCTGCTCCGCATCCTCGCCGCCCTCGGCACCGCCGGCGCGGGACTGCTCTACTTCATCTCCCTCTTCGCCGGCGTGCAGGGCGACGTCACGTCGATCACCTACGAGCACGGGACGGCATTTGCCATCACCGCCGGGCTGATGAACCTCCTGCTGATGCTGGACGCCTTCGATATCGCGGAGGGGCGGAAGGAATGACGTTCTAAATTTATCCCGACGCTGAGCGCAGCGAAGCGGAGGGATCTGGCGCCCAAGTGCGCTGCGCAGGTGGGCGCCAGATCCTTCGTCCTCTTCGCTCCGCTCAGAGTCCTCAGGATAAACTGCCAACGAATGAGCCTCCTTCGCAACCACCTGGTGTTGATGTTCATCTACGCCGTGGCCACAGGCCTCTACTTCGCGCTGCTGTGGAAGCACACCCGCCGCGACCGCATCGTGTTCTTCGTCAAGGTGTTCGTGGGCCTGTTCGTGGGCGGCATTACGCTGGCGTGGGCGATGTATTACTTGCCGATTCGATGAACTGGTGTCATTCCGAGCGAAGCGAGGAATCCCCCGCGCATGTGCGAAGGGGATCCCTCGCCGTCTTCGCGGCTCGGGATGACACGCGGCCATGAAACTAGCCATCGTCGCCGGCGAAGCGTCCGGCGACCTCCACGCCTCCGAGGTCGTGCGCGAGTTGAAGGCGCTGGACCCGGCGCTCGAGACCTTCGGCATCGGCGGCGATCTGCTGGCGGCCGAGGGGATGCGCATCCTGCACCACGCGAGGGAGATGGGCATCGTCGGCCTGTTCAACGTCCTGCGAAACTACCCGATGTTCCGGCGGATCTTCGACGACACCGTGCAGGCCATCGCCGCGGAGAAGCCCGACGCCGTACTCCTCATCGACTATCCCGGCTTCAACCTGCGCCTGGCGCGGCGCTGCCGGGAGATGGGGTTGCGCGTCATCTACTACATCTCGCCGCAGGTGTGGGCGTGGCGGCGGGGGAGGGTGAAGCAGATCGCCAGGGACGTCGACCGGATGATCGTCATCCTCCCGTTCGAGGAGGACTTTTACCGCGAGCATGGCGTGCCGGTGACGCATGCCGGGCATCCGCTGATCGACGAGCTCGCCGGCGTCGAGCGCGGCGACCGCCCGCCCGGCGATCCGCTGAGAGTCGCGCTGCTGCCCGGCAGCCGGCGAGGGGAGGTGGCGGCGCTGCTGCCGCCGATGCTCGACGCCGTCGCGCTCCTGCAGAACTGCGACGCGTTCGTCATCCAGGCCCCTACGATCGCGGCGAAGGAACTGGTGGCCATCATGAGCGCGCGCGGGACGTTCGTCTGCATCGTCCCGCACGGCGGCGGCCAAGCCATCGCCGACGCCGACGTCGCGCTCTCCTCGTCGGGGACGGCCACCCTGGAATGCGCGGTCATCGGCACGCCGGTGGTGGTCATGTACCGGCTGACCGCGATCACCCACTGGCTGGCCAAGCGGCTGGTGAAACTGCCGCACTTCGGGCTCATCAACATCATCGCCGGGCGCGACGTGGTGCCCGAGCTGATTCAGCACCACGTCAACGGCGCGCGCATCGCGGCCGAGGTGCGGCGGCTGGCGGAGCCGGAGGAGCATGCGCGCGTGCGAGGGGCGCTGGCCGAGGTGAAACGGAAGCTCGGCGGTCCCGGCGCGAGCCGGCGCGCCGCAGAGGCGATAATGGCGGCGGTGCGAGCATGAGCATCCTCCGCCGCCTCTACGGCTATCTACGCCGCTACAAAGCGTGGGCCCTCGTGGCCTTCGGCTCGATGATCATCTTCGCCCTGACACAGACGGTCCTCGCCGCGCTGGTGTGGCCGCTGATCGACGACGTCCTCTCGCCGCCGGGCGTGCAGCACACCGTCACCGCCTCGAATCCGCGCGCCGCGGCGCTGAAGGAGGCGGTCGCCCAATACGCGCCGGCCATCGACCGGGTGAAGCAGCGCTTCGACCGCTGGTGGCACACCGATCCGTCGGAGAAATGGAGGCGCGTCCTCACCATCCTGCTCCTGGTCTTCATCGTCCGCGCGGCCACGTCGTTTTTCTCCGAGTACGCGTTCCAGAAGGTCGGGCTGTCGACGGTGCGCGACCTTCGCAACGAGCTATATGACCGGATCATCCACCAAAGCCACCGCTTCTTCTCCGAGCGGTCGACCGGCGAGATGGTGAGCCGCGTGGTCTCCGACGCCGACGCCATCCAGGCCGCCGTCTCCACCCGCATGGGCGACCTGCTGCAGGAGACGGTGACGCTGGTGGGGCTGATCGGCTGGCTCTTCTACCTCAATCCGTTGCTGGCGCTGGTCAGCTTGATCGGCGCGCCGCTGATCGTCGCGCCGGTGGTGCACTTCGGCAAGCGCCTGCGGCGCACCACGCATCGTTCGCAGGAGCGGATGGCGGAGATCGCCACTCTGCTCGAGGAGACCATCCGCGGCGTGCGCATCGTCAAGGCCTTCACCATGGAGCGCTTCGAGATCGGCCGGTTCCAGGAGGCGACGCGCAAGCATCTCCGCTGGAACCTCAAGGCGCAGCGGATCCAGGCCTTGACCTCGCCGGTGATGGAGCTGCTGGCGGGCGTCTCGATGGTCGTGCTCTTCGCCTACGCGCAGTCGCGCATCGCCTCCCGGACGCTCACCACCGGCGAGTTCGCCAGCTTCCTCACCACCCTGGCGCTGATGTACGCGCCGATCAAGAAGCTCAACAAGGTCAACCTCTCGGTCAACACCGCCCTCGCTGCCGCCGAGCGCGTCTTCCGCATGCTCGACATCGACAACGAGGTGAAGGAGAAGCCGGGGGCGATCGAGATCACTTCTGTCGGCAGCGGGATTCGTTATGAACACGTGACGTTCTCCTACCGGGAGCCCTCACCCGCCGCGAAGCCTGCCCTGAGCGCAGCGAATGGGCGGCACCCTCTCCCGCAAGCGGGAGAGGGAATCGATCGGCCCTCTCCCGCGGCAGCGGGAGAGGGTGGCCCTGAGCGAGCGAAGCGAGTCGAAGGGCCGGGTGAGGGCGATCCCGTCCTGCGCGACGTCGACCTGGCCGTCGCGCCGGGCGAGATCGTCGCCATCGTCGGCGGCAGTGGGGCGGGCAAGTCCACCTTCGTCAATCTCCTGCCGCGCTTCTACGACGTGAACGGCGGCCGCATCACCATCGACGGCCGCGACGTCCGCGACATGACGCTGCAGTCGCTGCGCGGGATGATGGGGCTGGTGACGCAGGAAGTGATCCTCTTCAACGACACCGTGCGCAACAACATCGCCTACGGGCGCGGCGACGCCGAGGAGCAGCGGGTGATCGACGCGGCGAAGGCCGCCAACGCACACGACTTCATCACCGCGCTGCCGAACGGCTACGACACGCCGATCGGAGAGTCGGGCGTGCTCCTCTCCGGCGGGCAGCGGCAGCGGCTGGCCATCGCTCGCGCGCTGTTCAAGGATCCCCCGATCCTGATCCTCGACGAGGCCACCTCGGCGCTCGACACGGAGTCCGAGCGGCTGGTGCAGCAAGCGCTGGTCAACCTGATGCGCGGGCGAACAACGCTGGTCATCGCCCACCGCCTGTCGACCATCCGCAACGCGAACAAGATCGTCGTCCTCGACGAAGGGCGCATCGTGGAGTCCGGCCGCCACGAGGAGCTGCTGGCGCGCCGCGGCATCTATCGCAAGCTCTACGACCTGCAGTTCGCCGACGAGGAGCGCGTGCTGGCATGAAGCTTCTGTCGCTCCTCGGCTATCTCTTCATCCGCGCGCTGCACGCCACGCTGCGCGTGCGTCACGTCCGCGCGGAGAACCTCGACAACGTCCCGCAGTGCATCCTCGCCTTCTGGCATGCGCATGTGCTGCTGTCGCTGCACTCGCGCTGGCGGGCTCCGACGACGGCGATCATCTCGCGGTCGAAAGACGGCGAGATCGTGTCGCGCGTCCTTCACCTCTACGGCGCGGAAACGGCGCGCGGCTCCTCTACCCGCGGTGGAGAAGTGGCTCTCCGAGAAGTTTTACGCGACGTGCGCGCCGGCAAGAGCATCGCCGTCACGCCGGACGGGCCGAAAGGTCCCCCGCGCGTGGTCAAAGACGGTATCGTCTACATCGCGCAGGTTTCCGGACTGCCGATCGTGCCGTTTGCCTTCGCCGCCAAAAAAAAAAGTTACTGCGATCGTGGGACCAAATGGTCCTGCCGATGCCGTTCACGCGCGCGCTCTATCTCTACGGCGAGCCGATCGTGGTCCCGCGCGACGGCGACGTCGAAGAGTGGCGTCACCGCATCGAGCGCGCGATGAACGAGCTGGCCGATGAAGCGGAGGCGCTGGTAAATCAATGATTCATTCCATGACAGGTTTCGGCCGCGCGGCCGGCGCGCTTTCGACGCGCTATTTCGTGGCCGTCACGGCGAAGAGCGTGAACCACCGTTTCCTCGAGACCAGCGTCCGCCTTCCGGAGTACCTCTGGGAGGCCGAGTCGCTCATCCGGGCCATCGCCTCGGAGACGTTCTCGCGCGGGAAGCTCGACATCTCCGTCCGCGTGCAGCGCACCGCGCAGCCCGAGTACAACGTCCGCATCAACGCGCAGCTCGCCGGCACCATCGTCCCGCAGCTCAAGTCCATCGCCGAGGAGCTCGGCTTGGGCACGACCTTCTCCGGCAGCGATCTCTTGCGCGTCCCCGACCTCCTGCAGGTCGAAGCCGTCGACGCCGAGATCACCGACGACGAGCGCGAAGCGCTCACCGCGCTGGTCCGCGAGGCCTTCGCGCAGATGGCCGGCATGCGCGCGCGGGAAGGGGAGTCGCTCTACGCCGACATCACCTCGCGCCTGGCGTCCATCCGCTCCCTGCAGCAGCAGTTGAACGATCATCGCGAGGAGATCCGTGCCGAGATGCTGGCCTCGTATCAGCAGCGCGTGCAGGAGATCGCCTCGGCCGCCGGCATCGAAGTCAATCAGGACCGCATCGCCCAGGAAGTGGTGCTGATGGTCGAGAAAGGCGACATCGCCGAGGAGCTGACGCGGCTGGCGCATCACGTCGATCAGATCGAGAAAGCCATCGGGCGGAAGGAGCCGGCCGGCAAGAAACTCGACTTCCTCTCCCAAGAGATGCTGCGCGAGGTGAACACCATGGGATCGAAGTCGCGCTCGGCGGTGCTGCGGACCGTCGTTGTAGAATTGAAGACCGAGGTCGAGCGGGTACGCGAGCAGGTGCAGAATGTCGAGTAACTTCCATCCCGACGGGACCTTATTCATCGTGTCGGGTCCGTCAGGAGCGGGAAAGACCACGCTGATCAACCGCGTCCGCGACCAGCTTTCCCCCATCGGCATCAACCTCTATTTCTCGGTCTCCCACACCACGCGCAGCCGGCGGGAAGGGGAGCTCGAGGGGCGCAGCTACTACTTCGTCAGCGACGCCGACTTCGGCCAAATGGTTGAGCGGAGGGAATTTCTGGAACATGCCCACGTTCACGCCCACCAGTACGGAACCTCCAAAGCGGAGGTCATCACCCGGCTCAATCGCGGCGAGGACGTCATCCTCGACATCGATTATCAGGGCGCGAGTCAGATTGCCGGCGACCCAGATCTCAAGTCGCGATCGTTGAACGTTTTCATTTTCCCGCCGAGCATCGAGGCCCTCGAACGGCGGCTGCACGACCGAGGGTTGAACACCGAATCGGAGATCGAGCTGCGGCTGCAGAAGGCACTCGATGAGATCGACGCGGGGAAAGAGTTTTACGAGTACATCATCATCAACGATGATCTCGACGAGGCCGCCGAGTGCCTCAAGGCCGCGATCATCGCCAAGAAACTGCAGACCAAGACCGCGCTCGAGTCCATCCAGAAGATGGCCGAGCGCTTCCGGGAGGAACGCAATGGAAGAATTGCCCGAGGGCATTGACAGCAAGTTCCGCTACGTACTGCTGGTCGCCAAGCGCGCCGAGCAGCTCGTGCAAGGGGCGGCGCCGAAAGCGAAGTCGAAGCACAACAAGCCGACGCGCATCGCCATGGAAGAGATCGACAAGAATCAGGTGAAGTGGCAGCTCGCGCCGCCGGTGGAAGAGGTTACGGCGCTCGAAGAAGAGTAGTTACGAGGTTGCGCAGTCTCGGGGTCTCGCGGCCCCGCCACCCCGAGACCTCGCGACCGCGAGAACTCGCAACCAAATGAAAGTCGTCCTCGGCGTTACCGGCGGCATCGCGGCCTACAAGGCGCCCGATCTTGTCCGCCGGTTGCGCGACGCCGGCGCCGAGGTTCGCGTCATCCTCACCCCGAACGGCGCGCGGTTCGTCTCCGCGCTGTCGCTCGCCGCGGTCTCCGATCACGGCGTCATCCTCGACCAGTGGGGCGATCCCGGCAGGGGAGGCGTCGACCACATCGAGCTGGCCCGCTGGGCGGAGCTGCTGCTGATCGCGCCGGCCACGGCGAACGTCCTGGCCAAGCTGGCCATCGGGATCGCCGACGACGCGCTGTCGACCTACGCCTTGGCGCACCGCGCCGACGTGATGGTCGCGCCGGCCATGAACACTTTCATGCTGCACCACCCCACCGTGCAGCAAAACATGGCCACGCTTCGCGCGCGCGGCGTGATCGTCCTCGACCCCGACAGCGGCATCCTCGCCTGCGGGGACGAGGGCGCCGGCCGCATGCCTGACCCGCCGGTGATCGCCGACTACGTGCGGCAACACTTCGCCGCGCGCGACCTCGAGGGGAAGAGCGTGCTGGTCACCGCCGGCCCGACCCGCGAGCCGATCGATCCGGTGCGCTACGTCTCCAACCGCTCCTCGGGGAAGATGGGCTACGCGCTGGCCGAGGCCGCGCGCCGCCGCGGCGCGACCGTCACGCTGATCTCCGGCCCCACCGCGCTCGCCGCTCCGGCCGGCGTAGCTATATCAACCGTTACTACAGCTAGCGAGATGCACGCCGCGGTGATGGAAGCCGTCCCGCGGCATCAGATCGTGATCAAGGCCGCCGCGGTGGCCGACTACGCTCCGGTATCCGCCGCGCCGCGGAAGATCAAGAAGGACGCGGCCGGCGACGCGATGACGATCTCCATGCGCAAGACGCCGGACATCCTCGCCGACCTCGCCGCCGCCACCCCCCGCCCCTTCGTGGTGGCTTTCGCCGCGGAGACCGACTCGGTGGAGGACAACGCGCGCGCCAAGCTGCTGCGCAAGAACGCGGATCTCATCGTGGCCAACGACGTCGCCGACAGCTCCATCGGCTTCGACTCCGATCAGAACGAGGTGCTGGTGATCGCCCGCGACGGCAGCGTCACGAAGATCGACCGCGCTCCGAAGATCGTGGTGGCCAATCGAATTCTGGACCTGGTGGTCGCAAATTTATCCTGAGCCGCGAAGACGGCTCAGGATCTGGCGCCCATGTGCGCTGCGCGAGCGGGCGCAAGGATAAACTCAGCCGATGGACGAGAGCCTGCGCAACGAGCTGCTGTTGCTTCGCGATTTCGGATTCACACACCTGGACGTGGAGCTCGCCGTTGGCCGTGGGCCGATCGCCGAGGACGCCACGGCCAACGGCCAACAGCCAACGGCGAACGACGACAACCTCCTAGCCGACCTCGAACGCCTCGCCCTGGTCTGCGAGAACTGCCGCCTGGCAAAGACCCGCACGCAGGTGGTCTACGGCGTCGGCAATCCGAAGGCCGACTTGATGTTCGTCGGCGAGGCGCCGGGGCGCGACGAAGACATCCAGGGGAAGCCGTTCGTCGGCCGCGCCGGGCAGCTTCTGACCGACATCATCAAGGCCATGAAGCTGACGCGTGACGACGTCTACATCGCCAACGTCATCAAGTGCCGGCCGCCCGAGAACCGCAATCCCGAGCCCGACGAGCTCGACGCCTGCCGCCCCTGGATCCGCCGCCAGATCGAGCTCATTCAGCCCAAAGTCATCGTCACCCTCGGCCGCTTCGCGCTGCAGAGCCTCACCGAGAAGGGCTACGGTATCTCCTCGGTCCGCGGCCAATGGCTCGACTACAACGGCATCAAGGTGATGCCGACCTACCACCCGGCCTACCTCCTGCGGAACCCCGCCGCCAAGAAGGACGTTTGGAGCGACATGAAGAAGGTGATGGGGGAGCTGGGGATGGGCGGATGAGCGTCGCGGTCAGCGTCACCGGATCTCGAAGCTGAAGTCCGCGTCTTTTCGTGTGATGTTTGCTGGGCCGCAGCCAGTTTCGATCGGAACCGCGGGGGGACAAGACCGGCCAACCTGGTACGTTCTGACGAACACGGTTGTCGGGCTGACCCTTCTTACTGTGGCGATGAAATCGCCGTTCTCATCACCGAGCGGCGTTACCAGGATGGAAGTGATCGTCCCGGCGCTTCGCGACAGCTTGAAGAGTCCGACGCCTCCGCGTGAAACGATCGCGCCGCCCACGCAACCCGGAGCGACCGTGATTGTCGGAACAGCCGGGATCCCGTTCACCCGTCCACAGACTTGTGCGCTGGCGGGAGCGCCGACCAGGACGAGAAGAGCCACGACAAAAAGCACGTTCTTCATGGCGGACCTCCTGAAGGATTGAAAGTGGAGGATACACCTTTCCGCACCCCATTGTCGGAGGCTCCGGATCAGTCGTTTCCGTACCCCGCGTGATAGCGTTCAGCCGATGCCAGACCCCTCCGAACAGCAGGCCCGCGTCGACCTCGCAGCCTGTTACCGCCTCGTCGCCCTCTACGGCTGGGATGACCTGATCTTCACCCACATCTCGGTCCGCGTGCCGGGGCCGGAGCATCACTTCCTCATCAATCCCTACGGGATGCTCTTCGAGGAGATCACGGCGTCGAGTCTGGTCAAGATCGATCTCGAGGGGCGGAAGGTCGAGGAGTCGCCGTACGACGTCAACCCGGCCGGATTCAACATTCACAGCGCGATTCACGCCGCGCGTGAGGATGCGAAGTGCGTCCTGCACGTGCACAGCCTCGACGGGATCGCCGTCTCCGCCCAGCCCGACGGCGTGCTCCCCATCTCGCAGCAATCGATCTTCGTCCTCGCCTCGCTCGCGTACCACGACTACGAGGGCGTCGCGCTCAACGAAGACGAGCGTCCCCGCCTGGTCCGCGACCTCGGCGACAAGAACTTCCTCATGCTGCGCAACCACGGGCTGCTCACCGTGGCCGACAACGTCCCCGACGCGTTTCTCTTCATGTACCTCTTCCAGGCGGCGTGCAAGATCCAGATCCGCGCGCAGGCCGGCGGATCGAAGCTGATCGCCATCGACCCCAGGATCATCGCCGGCGCCACCGCGCAGGCGAAGCAGGTGACGCGCGGCGCGGGAGGCGCGCTGGCGTGGCCCGCGCTACTGCGGAAGCTGGAGCGAAGCGATCCAGGCTTCAAGACCTGAACGGATCGCCGCGTAAGGGATCGCGACCCCCACCAGCACCATCGCCCCGAGGAGCGACACGATGCCGCCGCCGAGGAACGCGGCGGGGCGGTACTCCATGACGATGTCGTGCTCGCCGGCGGGGAGATAGAAGCCGGTGAACGCGCGGTCGGCGAAATGCACTTTGCGGCGCTGACCATTGCTCTCGACCCTCCAACCGCGCCACGCCGTCTCCGAGACCACCACCCAGCCCGCGCCGCGCATCGAAGCGTGCATGCGGCGCTGCGATCCCACCTCGCGTACGCTGACCGTGCCCGGGCCGTTGACGATGTCGACGGCGGGGCCATCCGTCTCGATCCATGCCTCGGCGGCGAAATCGGCGCAGCCGCGCATCTCGGCGATCACGTCGCGCTTGCCGGCGTGGACGAGCTGCGGCACGAAGGCGCGCGGCAGGGCGCGGGTGTTCTCGGCGATGGCGTACGACGCGTCGCGGTAGCGCACCCTCCACGACTGCGGCACGACGAGCGACGCCCGCACGATGGCGTAGCGGACGTTCATCAGCGACAGCATCGGCGCCGCCAGGTCGTCAACGCGGTTCGACCACACCGCCTGCGGCACCGACCAGAGCGGGAACGTCTCCGCCAGCCGGGCGAAGGTCATGGCCTGGAAGCCGCGGACGTCCTGCAGGCCGTAGTGCGTGGCGATGTTCGGGGCGAAGAGCGACGACTCGGCGACCACGCGATACGGCTCGTCGCCGCGCGAGACGATCTCCAGTCCGGCGAACGGCGGCTGGAAGGCGCGACGGTCGACGGTCGGCACCATCGCGCCCGCCTCGGTGATGCGCTGCACCAGCAGCAAGGCGATCAGGCCTGCCGCGGCGAGTTGCGGCGTGCGGACGCCGCGCAGCAGGGCGAAGGCCAGCAGCAGCGGCACGATCTCCCGCGCGGCGTTGACCCGCAGGAACTCCGGCGTGAGCGTGGTTGTCGTCGAGGCGATGACCACGCCGATGGCGACGGCGGTGCCGAGGTAGAGCCACGAGAGCAGCTCGCGGCGCTCGAGCGCCGCGTCCAGGCCGAGCGCGGCGAGGGCGCAGAGACCGAGCGCCGCCCAGGAGATCAGCCGCGAGTTGACGGCGATGGAGAAGAGCGGGATCTGCTCCAGCGCGTCGCTGACCACCGGCGCACGGGCGCCGGCCAGGAGGCCGAGGACGATCACCGCGGCGAAGAACGCCGCGTCGCGCGAGCGGACGCGCCAGATGGCGAGCAGCGCGGGAGCGAACAGCAGCGCGCCGGCGTACCCGCTGCCGGTCGGCGGGTGGCGGAGGTCGTCGCCGTGATGGGCTTCCTCCACGCCGTTGATTCCGTCGAGGAACGGGACGAGGTTCGTCTCGGTGATGTGGGCCACCACCCGCCACCGCGCCGTGTACGGCAGCGCGCCGTCGGCGGCGCGGTGGAGGTACTCGCGCGTCTGCGGAATGGCGTCGATCATCGGCGCGATGAAGAACGCCGTCAGGATCAGTGCGATCCCTCCCGCGGCGAAGCCGCTGGCGGCGACGCGCCGCAGGTTGCCCTGCAGCGATGCCAGGACGTAGAGGCAGCCGATGCCGACGACGTGCAGGGTCGACTCCGGATGTCCGCAGAGGACGAGCAGCACCAGCGCGACGGCGAGGAGCGCGGTCGCGCGAATGCCCGGCTGCCGCGCAACGCCGCGCGCGCCGAGGAGGACGAGGGGGAGGAGGGCGACGGCGTTGCCGTGGGCGGTGTGGGTGAAGGAAATGACGTACGTCGAGAAGGCCCACGCGGCCGCGCCGAAGAACGCCGCGGACTCACGCGCCCCGATGGCGCGCATCAGTAGGAACGCCGAGAGCGCGGCGATGAAGTACCCCGCGGTGGCGGCGAAGGTCAGCGCGTCGGCCATCGGCAGCAGCATTCCGAGCAGCGTCAGCGGGTGATACGGCGCCGACTGCGCCGCCGCGGCCAGCACGTTGCCGCACAGCTCGAACGGATTCCACAGCGGCCACTCGTCATTCGTCATCGCCCAGCGCAGCGCCGCGTTCCACGGGAGGAACTGCGCGTAGACGTCGGAGAGCATTGGATTGGTGACGTGCTCCACGCCGACCTTCGACGCCAGCGACGCGAGCGGCTCGTATTGATAGCCGATGTCGATCGGCGCGTAGACCTTCCCGGTGAGCATCGCGCGCCCGGTGAAGCAGAAGGGAAGGGCGATGAGCCCCACCGCCGCCGTGCGCGACACGGCGGTGCATCGGCGGACCATCAGCATGGTGATCGCCGCGACAGCGAAATAAATGAAGGGACCCAAGGTGGAGTGGCGACATTGTACGCTTCGGCCGTGCGCGCCCTTTTCGTTCCGGCAATCCTTCTCGCGGCAACCGCCGCATTCGCCGCCTATCCCGCGCGCGACCAGGTCATCCCCATCGCCGGCCGGGCCAAGAACGCGGCGGGGCGGCAGTTCCTCACCGCGCTCTGGCTGACTAACACCGACGAGCGGTCGGCGGCCGAGATGACGCTCTCGTTTCTGCCGAGCGGACACGCGAATCCTTCGCCGCGGCGCGTGCGCCTGGTCCTCGGCGCCGGCGCGTCGCGCGTCTTCGATCCGCTCGATTCCGACCTCCTCGGCATCGGCGACGCCCTCGGCGCGGTGCGGGTGGAGTCGACGACCAACGTCATCGCCTACGCCCGGATCTACTCGCTGGAGGCCGCGGGCGGCACGATGGGGATGGGTTTCCCGGCAATCCCCACCCGCCACGCGATCGGCAACGGCTCGTCCGCCGTTCTGCAGGGCATTGCCCTCGGAAACTCGCGCTATCGGATGTTCATCGTGGAGACCTCAGGCGCCGCGCTCTCGGTGGCCGTGACGCTGCACGACCTCGGCGGCAAGGCGCTGGCCGAAAAGAGAATCTACGTCGACACCTACGAGCACATCCGCGCCGACGTCCACGAGCTCTTCCCGGCCGTCAAGGCCGACCGCGCCGTCATCACTGTCCGCGGCGTCAACGGCAACGGGCGGGTGGTGGTGGCGGGCGCGCAGATCGCGGCGGGCAGCGAGGATCCGTCCGCGTTCGAGATGAGCTTCGCCCCCGAGCCGCGCTCGCACATCGGATGGCCGGAAGCGGCGGTGTATGTCGCGGTGGTGGCGGTGGTGGGGCTGGCGCTGCTGCGGCGGCGAGGACCGACGCCGGAAGAGGTTCGAGGTGCGAAGTGCGAATGAAGAAGTAGGAAGAGCCCAGGAACCTCAGCGATCGAGTACTGCGCGCAGGTCACCGCCAACCCTTCAGATTCCTCCGCCAGCGCACGTTTGTGGCCTTCAGCGACCAACGGAAGGCTGACTTGACGTTCACGTAGAGTCAGTCGCGCGTTGCTGCGTTTTGGCAACCCGTGCTCCCGCGAGGCCCAATCACGCCCAATTTGCTACCCTCGTACCATGAAACCAGTAGTCCGTGTCCTTGGTAGAAACGCTAACCATGTAGGCGACCTGTTCGAGCTTCTAATGAAAGAGCTTTTAGCTCGCCAGGGCTTTGCGTCCTTCGTGCGCAACGCATACAAGACAGGAGCTGAGATTGATCTTCGCGCTGCTCATCGCGTCACTGCGCAACCTCTGCTCTGTGAATGTAAGGCGCGAGGTCGCCGTCTTGACACCAACGCCATCAAGGTCTTCTTCGCTGAATGGACTAAGGAGCATGCGACCGACCAACGTCTTTACGCTTTCGTAATATCGCTGTCGGGCTACAGCGGTACCGCTAGGCAGTGGTATTTAGAATTGGACGCCGGGACGCGACAGCAGTTCGCGCTTCTTGATTCCGACGACCTTCTCCGCCAACTCGAAGATAGCGGTGCAATTCTCTCGGCCGCAGGCGTGGTCGAACTTCTCTGTCAAAGATACTCTCTCGAACACGTGGAAGATCAGTGGCTAAGTTATTCGGACAGTGGCCTCACATGGATGTTGAAGTATCGAACCTCCTCCGGTGAGCATCTTTTTACGATAGTGGGTCCGAAAGGCGAGACACTGCCGACCTGGAGGACGGCTGCTGTAGCAAAACTGCTCCGCCGCCACGTCCGAGGTGCCGATTTCTTCGGCCTCGACGTACGAAGAAAGGTTCAGATCCACCTATTTCGCAACACCGCATTCAGTCGAGACGACCTCGCGGCCGCGATCGGAGAATCGTCTCCTGATGTGGTCGCCGCACTGGCGCATCTCGCACAAGAGGGCCGAATCGTGAGATCGGCGGAATACTATTCCCTGAGTCACGACGTGGTTCATTTTGTAAATGCGGCGCGCGAATTTCTTGAGACCGACGATGCAGTCGCGTTCGCGTCATCAGCATATGCCCAGCACATCATCGGGCTCCCGGCGCTAATTCGCTACATCGACGGTCGTTATCACCTCGAGATGGAAGCAAGCGAACGAGAAGCACTGGTCGGACTCATGCGGATGTCACCTTCTGCTCTTCGTTATGCGCTATTCACGGACTCCGCGCGATCGCTTCGGACGTTCGCACACATCCAAGAGATCATTACTAATCCAGAAGAGAAAGCTCAGTGGCTCACACTTCATCGTCTGTCGCTTTTGCAGGAAACACTCTTCCGAGCGATCCATGACCTGACGAGTGAAGGCACCAACCTTTCAGAGCATCTCGGGAGTCTTGGTGTGAAGCGTTTTCGCATCGCGGCCAGACTGGTAGTGATCGGCAATCACTGGAAGTCACTGCGCGTCCATAGCGAGCACAACATTGCAATCGCACAAGCTGGCGGCGATATCAAAGCGGGGTCGTTAATCTCGTATACCGATCCCGCCGAGTTCCATCTGTGGGATGGCCTTCTGAATCTTGAGGCTGAAGAGTTCGGCCGCGCTGAGCGTGACTTCAAAGAGGCCCTCGCCGCGGCCAAGAAGGCCGGCGATCTGGCGAAAACGCATGCCGCGCTCAATAATCTGTCGCTCGTATTCATGCGACAGAAGCGCTGGCAGACCGCGAGCGAAGTGCTAGCAGAAGTTCTCGACGCTGAGCCCGAAACCTACACGCCTTACACGAATATGGTGATATGTCTCGGGGAATTGGGTCTTCGCGACGAAGCGGCAGCTGTCGTCAGAAAAGCAGTTGAACGCTTCCCAGACGCTGAAAAGTCGGCCGTTATCGTACAGTTCAGAAGCGGTGGGCGCCCTCCAACGGTCTAGCGGCGGCGGTGGTGGGGGTGGCGCTACTACGGAGGCGACGGGCGGCTTGAGCGTCGCGGATCTTGGAACGGCTCGATCCCGCCTTCAAGACCTGACGTTCACGGGAAACCCGACGTACGCCGCGGGTCCCTTCGGCCCCGCCTCTCGCTCGCGGAAGCGCGCCAGCCCGAACTGCCGGACGCGGGCGAAAAGGGCGGCGCGGCTCCACCGGCGCTCGAGTTCCAGCTCGGCGTTCCACGTCAGCCCGCCGCCGGAGCCGCCGAGGTTCGCCAAAGTCGGGCCGCCGCCGATCGACACGGCAGAGTGCGCCGGAAGCGTCCAGCGATAGACGAAGTCGGGGTGGATGACGATCAGCGCGCTTTCCTCACTGAGATCGGCGTACTCCACGGCGATGTAAAGGCCCGACGCGCCCCGGCGCGCGAGGACCTCGATGCCCGTGAGGACTCGCGGGTCGTCTATCGAGCTCTCATATGCCTGCTGTCCGACAGCGGCGCCGGCGTCGATGACGGTCTGCGCGGAAAGAAACTGCAAAGGGAGAAGGGCGAGAAGGGGGAGGAGGAAAAGGGGGCGCATGAGTGAAGGTTACGGAGGGGACGCGAAAATCGTCGGCCTCTACATCCCGTAGCCCGGTCGCGCAACTGCTACGCTTCGCTCAATGCCCTCCGGCCTCGCCGCCTTCGCCGAAATCGCCCTTCCCGTCGCCGTGCACGGCACGTTCACCTACGCCATCCCGCCCGAGCTGCGCGACGGCGTGCGGCTGGGTTCCCGCGTGGAAGTGCCGTTCGGCGCGAAGCGGACCACCGGATTCGTGGTCGGCCTGGTCGACTCGGCGCCGGCGAAGGCGGCGAAGATCAAGTCGGTGCGCGCGGTGCTCGACGACGAGGAGCCGGCGCTCGTTCCGGAGATCATCGAGCTTTGCCGCTGGGCGGCGGAGTACTACATCGCGCCGCTCGGCGAGATGCTGCGGATGGCGCTGCCGGCCAACATGGCGGCGCGAGGGCGGCGCGAGCTGACCCTCACCGGCGTCGAGTCGGCGCAGGTGCTCGCCGGCGATCAGCCGCTCCTCGAAATGCTGCGCCTCAAGCCACTCACCTTCGACGCCGCGCTGGAGATCAGCACGCGCTCGGCCATCGCCCGCCTGCGCGACGCCGGCGTGGTCGCCATCGGCGACCGCCTCCGCGACGCCGAGGGGGTGCGCTACGACCGCTTCGTCATCCTGGAGACCACGCCGGGCGGGCTGACGCCGAAGCAGGAGAGCGCGGTCGAGCTCCTGCGCGCGCGCGGCGGCGAGACCACCGTGCGCGCGGTCGAGACCGGCGGCGTCAGTGCGGCGGTGCTCTCGAAGCTCGTGCAGAAGGGCATCGTTCGAATCGAGCGGCGGCCCCGGCGGCACACGCTCGACGCCTTCCTCGCCGGCCTCGATGCGGTCGTCGCTGAATTCAAGTTTTCCAGCGAGCAGCGCGACGCCATCGACGCCATCCGCGGCGCCCTCGGCACCTTCGCGCCCTTCGTCCTCGAAGGCGTCACCGGGAGTGGCAAGACGGAGGTGTACATCGAAGTGATGCGCGAGGCGGTGAGGAGGGGAGAGCAGGCGCTGCTGCTGGTGCCGGAGATCGCGCTCACCCCCGTCTTCGCCGCGCGGCTCAAGGAGCGCTTCGGCGAGCGCATCGCCATCCTTCACAGCAACCTCTCCGCGAGTGAGCGGTTCGACCAGTGGTGGCGCGCGCGGCGCGGCGAGGTCGACGTGGCCATCGGCCCCCGCTCCGCGCTCTTCGTGCCGCTGCAGCGGCTCGGCGTGATCGTGGTCGACGAGGAGGGAGACGGCGCGTACAAGCAGGATGAGGCGCCGCGCTACCACGCGCGCGACCTCGCCGTGGTCCGGGCGCAACTGCGCAACATCCCGGTGATTCTCGGCTCGGCGACGCCGTCGCTCGAGTCGCGCGAGAACGCCGCACGCGGCAAGTACACGCTGCTGCGGATGACCAAGCGGGTCGAAGCGCGCCCGCTGCCCGAGGCTGACGTCATCGATTTGCGGAAAGAGCGCGCGGAGAAGGAGGACAAGGGCTTCGTCATCTTCAGCGGCCCTTTGAAAGACGCGCTGCGCGGCACCTTCGACGCCGGCGAACAGGCCATCATCCTCATCAATCGACGGGGGTATGCGCCATATCTCCTCTGCCGCGAGTGCGGCCACGAGTTCCGCTGCCGCGACTGCAGCGTCACGCTCACCGTCCACCGGCGCGCGGGACTCCTCATCTGCCACTACTGCGGCCTGCGCGCACCGATCCCGCCGCGCTGCCCGATCTGCAACGGCGAGGTGCTGCAGCCGATCGGCTTCGGGACGGAGAAGGTGGAGGAGCGCTTCCGCCGCGACTTCCCCGGCATCGCCGTCGACGTCCTCGACCGCGACTCCACGCGCCGCAAGGGCTCGCTGGTGGGGATCCTCGATCGCTTCCGCCGCGGCGCCACGCGCGCGCTGATCGGCACGCAGATGCTCAGCAAGGGGCATCACTTCCCGAACGTGACGCTCACCGCGGTGCTCAACGCCGACTCCATCCTCGGATATCCCGACTTCCGCTCGGCGGAGAAGACGTTCTATCTGTTGACCCAGGTCGCCGGCCGCGCCGGCCGCGGCGAGCTGCGCGGGAAGGTGTTGATCCAGAGCGCGTTCCCGGCGCACTACGCCATCCAGCACGCGCTGCGCCACGACTACGAGGCGTTCTACGAGTCCGAGATCCAGTTCCGCCGCACGTTTCACTACCCGCCGGTGACGTCGATGATCGCGGTGCTGTTCCGCGGCGAGAAGCTCGAGGACGTCGAGCGTGCCGCATTCGACAGCGGGCGCCGGCTCGACGAGGCGGTGCAGCCGCTCGCCGGCGCGCGCATCCAGGGACCGGCCCCCGCGCCGCTGGCGCGTATCAAGGGGGTGTATCGCTACCAGATCCTTCTGCGCGCCGCGCAGCGCGTGCCGCTGCGGAAGGCGGTGGAGGCGGCGATGGTCGGGCGGACGTGGAAGGGGGTGGATGTGGCGATCGACGTGGACCCGATTAACATCTTGTGAGGTTCGCCGTTGGCCGTTGACCGTTGACTGTGTTTCGGCCAACAGCCAACTGCCAACAGCGAACGATTCACATGTCCGCCCAGATCGTCTTCCTCACTCTCTTCCTCGGCCTCGTCTCCGGCCCGCAGCACATCGTGCTGCAGGTGAGCGGCCCGGTGAAGACCGTCCGGATCATGCTCGACGGGCGCGAGGTCGGTGTCATGTCGGGGCCGCCGTGGCGGTTGAACATCGACTTTGGACCCGACCTCACGCCGCGCGAGCTGACGGCGGTCGGCTTCAACGACCAGGGTGAAGAGATCGCGCGCGCCAGGCAGTTCCTCAACATCCCGCGGCCGACCGCCGAGTTCGAGATCGCGCTCGAACGCGACGGCAACGAGCCGCCGACCGGCGCGACGCTGCGCTGGCGGCATCTGGTGAACGTGCAACCGGTCCGGGCGAAGCTGACGCTCGACGGTGCGCCGCTCCCGGTCGATGAGAAATTGCACGTCAAGCTGCCGAAGCTCGACATCGAGGTGCCACATGTCCTTGCCGCGGAGCTGCACTTCGGAGACGGCTTCGTCGCGCGCCGCGAGCTCGTCATCGAGAGCGTTCTGTCGGATTCAGTGGGAACCGAGCTGACGCCGGTTCTGCTCCGTGAAACGACGGCAGAACATCCGGACAGTTGGGACGGCTGCCTGACGACGGCCGGCGGCGGCCCTGTGCGGATCGCGGCGGTGGAGAAGCCGCGGGGCCTGATGATCATGGTGCGCAACCCCGATCCACGTCCCACAGCGCAGGCGTTCGGTATGTCGCCGCGTGCCGCGGCCGGATGGTCGGCCAACACTCTGCGCCGTGCCATGCCGCTCGATCGTGAGACGATCGAGCGCATCCAGTGGCCGGTGGCGAGGCGCTACACGAAGGAGCAAGAGACCACCTCCATTCTCTTCGAGACATCGGCGGACATGACGGCGGGAGTGCTCTACCTGATGCTGTTGGAATATCGGGGAGGGCTCGAGGGCGCTCCGCGCCGCTTTGCCGACGCCGTCGCCGTGGCGGGCGTGCGGGCGCTGACCGGATCGCAGCGGCGCGCGGTGGTGGTCGTCCTCAGCGCGACCGCTGACGCCAGCAAGCACGATCCGCTCGCGGTGCGCCGTTATCTTCAGTCGATCGGCGTGCCGCTTTTCGTCTGGTCCATCATCGGCCCGCGGCCGGAGGTGACCGACGCCTGGGGCGAGGTCGAGGACGTCTCCAGCCTGGGGAAACTCGGCAACGCCGTGAACCGCCTGCGGCATGAGTTGGACGAGCAGCGCATCGCATGGGTAGACGTCGATCCGCTGACCGCGTTGCAGTTGCAAGCGAAGGAGAGCTGCGGAATCGCGACCGTGGCGCGGCCGGCGCCGTAGCCCCCCAACCATTTCCGCCCAGATCGTCTTCGTCACCCTCTTCCTCGGCCTCGTGGCCGGGACGCAGCCGGTCGCGCTGCAGGTGAGCGGACCCGTTCACGTCGTCCGCGTGATGCTGGACGGCCGCGAGGTGGCGGCGATGACGCAGCCGCCGTGGCGGACGACCGTGGAGCTGGGAACGGATCTCCTGCCGCGCGAGCTGACGGCGGTCGGTTTCAGCAAGCGCGGCGACGAGATCGCCCGCGCCACGCAAATCCTCAACCTGCCGCGGCCCACCGCCGAATTCGAGATCGTGCTCGAAAGGGGAGCGGGCGAGGCCATCACCGGCGCGTCGCTGCGCTGGCGGCATCTGACCAACGCGCAGCCGGATCGGGCGACGATGTCGCTCGACGGCAAGCCATTGCGGGTCGACCCGAGGTTCCGGGTCCGCCTGCCGAAGCTCGACATCATGGTTCCGCACGTCGTCGCCGCCGAGCTCCACTTCGAGGACGGTTTCCTGGCGCGCCGCGAGCTGGTCATCGAGAGCGTCCGCTCCGACTCGGTCGGCACGCAGTTGACGCCCGTCCTCCTCCGGGAGACTGCGCTGAAGCATCCGGCGAAGTGTGACGGCTGCCTGGCCGACGCCAATGGAACGCCGGTGCGCATCGCGGCGGTGGAGAAGCCGCGCGCGGTGGTGATCTTCGTCCGCGATCCCGACCCGTACGAGGTGGAAAAGTCGCTCACGCCCTCCATGCGCGCCCGCGCCGCGGCGCCGAACGACGTCCTGAAGCGGATGGTGCAGCTCGATGGCGGCACGTTCGGACGGATGCTCTGGCCGGTGGCCCAGCGCTTTGCGAACGACGAGGACACCGCATCGCTCCTGTTTCCCCCCTCTGTCGACGTCGACCTGTCGGCCACCGGCGTCCTCTGGCTGCTGCTGAAGCATTACGGCGAGGGCGACGCGCAGGAGGAGCCGCGGCAGTACACCGACGCCGTTGCCGTGGCGGGGGTGAAAGCGGTCACAGGCTCGCAGCGGCGCGCGGTCGTCTTCGTCCTCAGTTCGACCGCCGACGCCAGCCGCTACCCGCCTGCCGTCGTCCGCCGCTATCTCCAGGCCGTCGGCGTCCCGCTGTTCGTCTGGTCGCTGACCGGCCCGCGGCCCGAGCTCGCCGACGCTTGGGGGGAAGTGGACGACATCTCGAACGTCGTCAAGCTGGGCGTCGCGGTCAAGAGGGTGCGCGAGGTGATCGCCCAGCAGCGCATCGCGTGGGTGGACGTCGATCCGCTGGCGGCGCTGCGGCTGAAGGGGAATCGGGATTGTGGGATCGAGCCGGTTGCACGCCCCTCATCCGCCGCTTCGCGGCACCTTCTCCCGCAAGCGGGAGAAGGGCATTAGATGGCCCTCTCCCGCTTGCGGGAGAGGGTGCCCCTGAGCGCAGCGAAGGGGCGGGTGAGGGCCTTACGCCATCGCCGTCTCGCGCATCGGCTCCTCGAGGTTCACCAGCTCTTCGTAGAGCCGCGCGTCGATGTTCGGATCGATGGCCCGGATCAGCGGCGTGACGCGGTTGACGTGATCGATGATCACCAGCAGCGCGCCGTAGACCGCCTCTCCCTTCGATCGCTCGAAGGTCTGGAACGGGTAGCGGCGTCCGAAGAGCGTGCCGTCCAGCGTTTGCAGGGCGCCGACCGCCTGTCCGATGGCCCACGAAATGCGGTTGGCCAGCTCCTGCGGCCCCTGGCCGGCTCGGGTGTGGCGCACGCTCTCGGTGAAGCGATCGATGGCCCGGCAGAGCGCCCGCAGCTCCCCCTCGGCGAGCCCGTGGCGCGGGTCGTCGGCGGGGAGGGCGGTGTACGGCGCGAGGAGCTTCTCGATGCGGCGGCGGAGGTCGGCGTCGACCTTCCAGAGCATCCACTCCACCGAGGGGATGTGGCGCATCCGCTCGTTCTTCCCCCAGGTTTCGAGAAGCGAGCGCGCGGCGGGCTTCTCGGCCGGTTCAGTTGCGACCATGCTGTTCATCTGTTAGGTTCACGCCCCATGAATGGCGACCCGACGCAGTTCGAAGAGCCGATTCTGCGGCTCCGGCGCCAGATCGAGGAAGCGACGGCCGCGGATGCGGACCCGGAGACCGTTGCCGAGCTACAGCGGAAGCTTACCAAAACGGCCGCCGAAATCTTCGCCAACCTCACGCCGTGGCAGAAGACGCTGGTCGCGCGCCATCCGCAGCGCCCCTACACCCTCGACTTCATCGGCAGCCTTTTCGAGGACTGGACCGAGATCCACGGCGACCGGAAGTTCGGCGACGACCCGGCCATCGTCGCCGGATTCGCCCGCTTCCGCGGGCAGGCCGTGTGCGTGATCGGGCACCAGAAGGGACGCAACACCAAAGAGAAGGTCGTGCGCAACTTCGGACAGCCGCGCCCCGAGGGTTTCCGCAAGGCGTTGCGGGTGATGAAGCTCGCCGAGAAGTTCCACCTGCCGATCCTCACCTTCATCGACACCCAGGGCGCCTATCCCGGCGTCGGCGCCGAGGAGCGGGGGCAGGCGGAAGCGATCGCCGTGAACCTTCGGGAGATGGCCGCGCTGCAGGTGCCGGTGATCGTATCGGTGATCGGGGAGGGGGGGTCGGGCGGCGCGCTAGCCCTCGGCGTCGGCGATCGCGTCTACATGCTCGAGCACGCCGTGTACTCGGTCATCTCGCCCGAGGGGTGCGCGGCGATCCTCTGGAAGAACCCGTCGGCGGCGGCGGAAGCGGCGGCGGCGATGCGCATCACCGCGCAGGACCTCAAGCGCCTCAACGTCATCGACGACATCGTCGCCGAGCCTCCCGGCGGCGCGCACGCCGATCCGGCGGCCGCGGCGGAGCTGCTCGCGCCGTATCTGGAGAAGGGGCTGAAGGAGCTGCAGAAGCTGAAGCCGGCGCAGTTGCCGGAGGAGCGGTACAAGAAGTTCCGTAAGATGGGAGTGTTTGAAAAGGCCTGAATTTGCCCGGTGCTAACGCTTGCTCGACACCTTGTGAACTCTTGCCTTTGAAGGGCGCTCAGCCGTTGAGCGCCATCGAAGCATCGAGGCGAGCTTCAGGAGCACCTTCAGCGCCAGCTCTGTGACTGGATTGCCGAGGAGCTTGATGACCGCTCCCAACTCAACCAGAAGGATGATCGAGTAGGCAACACTGATGAAGACAAAACCGGTCGCCGTATCGAAGTGTTTGTGCAGCAACAGAAACATCCATGTGGTCGCTAGGACGATCGGAATGAAGACGACCGCGAAGAGGAGGACCGTAACCGCGCCGATCACACGGCGCCTGAGATTCTGCGGCAACCATCGCTCGACGGCGCTGGCGACCTTCGGAATGACCTCAGGTGTCTCCCGGGGTGGTTCGAAGATAAGGACCGGCTCGGTGATGCCATTCGTCGGATGCGTGACGTTCTTCCCTTTGTGCTTGCAGGCAATCGATTCAGGGACCGTTTCGTACAGCGTCCCTTCGGCTGCGGATTTTTCCGGACAACGGACGCGGTAGCGAAGCTGGAACAGGGTTGGATACGCCAATACCAGTTCGCGTGCGGCATGCAGGCTTGTCGGTCCAACAACCCAGTTTCCTCCTGCCTCCCGCAGGTCGATCTCGCGCTGTCCTCGGATTGCGAAATGCACATCGAAGGTCTCGAAAGCGGGTCGTAGCCCCTCGTGCTTCCGCGCTATATCGCGGAGCGCGTCGATCTTCATCTTGTGGCGCGGCACTTCGCGAATGTTGTCGAGAATGACGCGCTCCTCGTCAGCATCGCAACGATTCGGGATCTCAACTTCGTTCGCTCTGGCATTCAGAGTGGCGCGAACTCTTCTTGATCCCCCTTTCCGATCGAAGAGCCAGTCGCCCGCCAGCTCCTGCGCAACGTAATCGGCAAAGCGCAGCAGGACACTCTCCACGAATCCGGGATCGACATTTCCAGATAAGTGTCCACGACCCGGCCAATCAATCGACCACCGCTGCACCTTCATCGCATTCGACGTGAGAAGCACGCGGATCACTGGCTCCAGATTCAGAGGTGAGAAGTGATCGAGATTCACCCTCTCCTGGATGAGGCGTCGGTATATCTCGAACTCTTCAATGATGCTCTTCTCTGAATTCGACTTGAGCGCCTGCATGCGAATCGCCGCTTGCCCGGTCACGAGGTCGACAGTAAAGAAATTCACCGAACGTTCCGTCTCCAGCCGCAGCTCAAACTGATTCGGACCGGCGGGAACCTGTTGTTCCCATTGACGCGTTTCGATCCATCGGAACGCGAGTTCCTCACCCCGGAGAAGAATCCCTGTCAGCTTAGGCTCGAATGGCTTTGCGGGAAGCGAGTCGTTGAAGGGCACCGCGCTGGCGCGGAGCGTCACGAGATCATCGCGGTGTTCTTCGCGAATTTGGAAAAGAAAGAGGTGTTGGCGGCCGTTCTCGCGCATCGCATCGATGTAGTCAAACGCGGTGCTGAGCGGTATCTGGTCAGTCGCGATGTATTCCCTGATGCGGTCCAGAAGATCGCCCTTCAATCCACCGATCTTCAGTCCCTCGACGGCCTCTTTGTTCCGGCGTAAGAATTCCTTCAACTCGGGAACGTCGAATTCTTTGAATTCCGCGATCGCGTCAGCGATCAGCGGCTCGAGCGGCGGCGGAACGATCCCGAGCGGCTCGGCGGGATCGGGGGGGATAGCACCCATCTGGACGGATCTAATGATACATCCCGCGGGGCGGCATCGTAGGAGCGGTACAAGAAGTTCCGTAAGATGGGAGTGTTCGAAAAGGCCTGAATTTGCCCATCCACGACTCCTGGACCCTCGCTGACGTCCCCCCTGACAATCCGCACGTCCCCATCGCCCATCCGGCGCTGCGGTCGATCGTCATCCGCCGCGGCGTGACGTCCGCGGATGAGTACCGGCGCTTCGTCGCGCCGTCGATCGCCGACCTGCACGATGCCGCCGCCATTCACGGGATGAGCGCGGCGTGCGAACGGATCGAGCGCGCGGTGCGCGACGGCGAGACGATCCTGATCTACGGCGACTACGACGTCGACGGCGTGACCTCCATCGTCTTGCTGCAGACCGTGCTCCGCTCCCTCGGCGCGGACGCCGCGCACGTCGTCCCGCACCGCCTCGTCGATGGCTACGGGCTCAAGAGCGAAGTCATTGACCGCGTGTTAGTTGACCGCGATGTGCGGCTGGTCATCACCGTCGACTGCGGCATCACCAGCGTCGACCCGGTGCGCCGCGCCATCGACCGCGGCATCGACGTGATCATCACCGACCACCACCTCCCGCCAGGCGTCCTTCCGGACGCAGCAGCGGTGCTCAATCCGAAGCAGCCGGGCTGCGCGTACCCGTTCAAGGAGCTGGCGGGCGTCGGCGTGGCGTTCAAGCTCTGCTGCGAGCTGATCAAGCGCAATGGAAAGAAGATCTCCATCGAGTCGCTGCTGAAGATCGCCGCGATCGGGACGGTGGCGGACGTCGCGCCGCTGGTCGGCGAGAACCGCACCATCGCCTGGCTCGGTTTGCAGGGCCTGGCCGACCCCCGCAACCCCGGCCTGCGGGCCCTGATTCGCCGGCTCGGCATGCTGGGCCGGCCTCTACGAGCGGTAGATGTCGGATTCAAGATCGGCCCCCGCATCAACGCCGCCGGCCGCCTGTCGACGGCGGAAACGGCCATCGATCTCTTCGCCGCCGCCTCGGAGGAGACGGCGTGGGAGCTGTGCGCGGAGCTGGATCGGATGAATGTTCAGCGGCAGGAGATTGAGCTGGAAGTGCGGGTGGCGGCGGAGGAGCAGGTCTCGGGGTCTCGCGGTCTCGAGGTCTCGGCGGGGGAGGGGCCGCAAGACCCCGAGACCCCGAGACCCCGAGACCGCGTCCTCATCCTCGCCGCCCAAGACTGGCACAAAGGCGTCCTCGGCCTGACGGCCGCGCGCATCGCCCAGAAATACCATCGCCCGACCCTCGTCATCAGCATCGACGGCGACCGCTGTTCGGGCTCGGCACGGAGCATTCCGTCGATCAATCTGCACGAGCAGCTCGCGGCGGTGGGCGACGTCTTCACCCACTTCGGCGGGCACGACTACGCGTGCGGCTTCTCGCTCGAAACGCGCAATCTCGACGCGCTGCGCGAGCGGCTCACCGCGAAGTTCGTGGAATTGGACGAGAGCCTCTTCCGCCGCGACGCGCGCGTCGACGCGGCGCTGCCGCTCGGCACGATCGACGGCGAGTTTCTCGCCGCGCATGAGATGCTCCAGCCGTTCGGCGCCGGCAATCCGCAGCCGCTCTTCATGGCCCACGACGCGCTGGTCGTCTCGGCACGAACCTTCGCTCCCGACTGCGTCGAACTGGTCGTCGAGGACGCGACCGGCCGCGCCACCGCGGTGCTCTGGCCGTCGGCGCAGACCGCCGGTGAGCATCTCGCGCCGGGCGCGCGCGCCGACTTTCTGTTCCACATCGAGCCCGACGCGTACGCGCCTGCCGGCTCGCGGCTGGCGATCGTCGACGCTCGGAATAGCACTCACCTGTAACGAGTTGCGATCCGCGTGCAGCGCACGATCCGCGTTCTCCGCGTAGCGCTACCGCTCCTTTTTTTCGCCTTCGTCATCCTGATCGCGATCACCTGGCGGCATGGGAAACCGCGCCGCGACAAGTCGACCACCCAGCCGGTCACCTCCACCATGCGGCCGGTCGACAAGCCGCAGATCGAGTCGAAGAAGTTCGAGGACACCCAGACCATCGGCGGGCGCGTGGTGGCCCACATCGTCGCCGAGCGCGTGGTGGCCTTTCAGTCCGGCTGGAACACGCTGGAGAACGTGCGGCTGACCATCTTCCGCCCCAGCGGGTTGACCTACGAGCTGGTGTGCCCCGAGGCGCAGTTCAACAGCGATACGAAGGAAGCGGAGGCCAAGGGGGGCGTGCGCGTCACCTCCAGCGACAACACCGAGATCATCACCGCCGAGATCCACTTCGACGGCAATCACCTCACCAACCGCATCCCGGTGTCGTTCCGCGTCGATCGCTGGACCGGCAACGCCGGCGCGCTCGACCTCGACGTCCCCGGCGAGTCGCTGCGGCTCTTCGAGAAAGTCGACGCCACCATGACGCCCGAGAACCCCACCGACGACAAGATGAACCTCAAGGCGCAGGACGGCGTCTTCCGCCGCACCGACAGCCTGGTGGAGTTCACCAACAACGTGGTGATGACGCGGGGCTTCGACCGCCTCAGCGCCGAGCGGATGATCAGCAAGTTCACGCAGGACCGCAAGACGCTCATGTCGGTCGAAGGGTGGGGGAAGATCGTCACCATCGGCATGGGCGCCGCCGCCGGCGACAGCACCGGGCGCAAGGACATCACCTGCGATCACTTCTGGAGCGAGCTGGGAGGCAACGGGCAGATCAGCGCCATCAACGCCTCGGGCGCTCCGGCCCGCGCGGTGCTCAGCGGGCCGCCGCATCGCGAGATCATCGCCGTCACCTTCCGCGCCGGTCTGGCGAACAAGGTGATGAGCGATCTGAAGGCCGACGGCGGGGTGGTGATGACCGAGCCGGCACCGACCAGCCGCGAGCTGCGCTCCGATCACCTCACGGTCTTCTTCGATCCCGCCACGCACCGCGCGACGACCGCGGCGGCCGAAGGCAACTTCAGATACAAAGATCCGCGCAATACCGCCAACGCCGTCCGCGCGAACTACGACATCCTGAGCGACAAGGTTCTGCTGAGCGCCGATCCGGGCTTCGATCCGACCGTGGTCACCGACGGCAACACGCTGAAGGCGAAGCTCATCGAGTTCTCGCCGAAGGGGGGGACGGCGAAGGCCACCGGATCGGTCATCGCGCAGCTCGTCAGCCGCGGCGGCGGCCCGACCGCCGACGCCACGAACATCTTCCCGGCGGGGCGCCCGGTGTTCGTGAACTCCGACAGCCTCAGCATGCGTCAGGCGAACAAGACGGCCATGTTCAGCGGCAACGTCCGCGCCTGGCAGGACACCAACACCATGTTCGCCCAGGAGATGCAGGTGCAGGGCGCCGGCGACAGCATCACCGCCCGCGGCAACGTGCGCACCCTGCTCTTCAATACCAGCAGTAATCCCGCGGCCGAGGCGCGCAAGGTGCCGATGAAGTCGCGCAGCGAACAGCTCGTGGCGCGCAAGAACGAGCGCCGCATCGACCTCATCGGCTCCGTGCAGATCGAGGACGAACAGCGGCAGATGACGTCGGAGAGCGCGTCGATGTTCTTCGACGCCAACAAGAAGATCGAACGAGTCGAAGCAGAAAACAAAGTCGTGCTGGTCGAGCAGCCGTCGCAGCGCAAGGCCACCGGCGACAAGGCCACCTACCTGGTGACGAAGAAGATGATCTACATGCACGGCTCGCCGGCGACGGTCACCGCGCCGAACGGCACCTTCACCGGCCAGAACATCGAGATCGACCTCGTGCACAACAGGTTCAAGGTGCTGGAGGGGACCACGCCGACGCGGGGAACGTATAAGCAGACGCCGGGGTAGGGGCGCGCAGCAGCGCGCCCGGCACCCCCGGCAACACGTACAATCACGCTCCCTGTGCCAGACGCCAAACCGACAGTCGTTCCCCTCACCAGCGAGCACGATCGCTCCGGCGGCGTGCTGCGTCTCGCCGCCGAGCATCTGGAGAAGGTCTACAAGCGCCGGCGGGTGGTGCGCGACGTCTCGGTCGACATCAAGCAGGGGGAGATCGTCGGGCTGCTCGGGCCGAACGGGGCGGGGAAGACCACCACGTTCTACATGATCGTCGGACTGGTGCGGCCCGACGGCGGGCGCGTCACCCTCGGCAGCGAGGAGATCACCGACGTTCCGATGTACGTCCGCGCCCAACTGGGCATCAGTTACCTGCCGCAGGAGGCGTCGGTCTTCCGCAAGCTCACGGTGGAAGAGAATCTGCTCGCCGTGTTCGAAACGATGGATTTGCCGGCCGCGGAGCGGCAGCGGCGGACGCGCGCGCTGCTCGAAGAATTCGGGATCGCGCACATCGCGCGCAACCGCGCGTACTCGCTGTCGGGGGGCGAGAGGCGACGGGTGGAGATCGCCAGAAGCCTCGCCATCAACCCGGCATTCATCTTGCTCGATGAGCCATTTGCAGGAATCGATCCCATCGCCGTGTTCGAAATCCAACGAATCGTGTCCCAGCTCAGGGCGAGAGGCATCGGCATTCTCATCACCGATCACAACGTGCGGGAAACATTGAAGATCACCGATCGCGCCTATATCATCAAGGAAGGCGAGATCTTTCGGCAGGGCGTCCCGGAGAGTCTCTCGGCCGACGCGGAGGTCAGAAGAATTTACCTCGGCGAGTCATTCAACCTCTACTGATCGCGGCCCGCCGGAACCTGCTGAACCAAAATGGCACTAGAACAAAAACTCCACCTCAGACTCTCCCAAAAACTGATCATGACGCCTTCGCTGCAGCAGGCGATCAAGCTGCTGCAGTTGTCGAAGCTCGAGTTGCAGGAAGTCCTCAACCAGGAGCTCCTGGAGAACCCTCTCCTCGAAGAATCGGCCGAGGAAGCGAAGCAGGAAGACGCCGAAGCCGAGGCGCAGGAAAAGACGCAGACAGAAGAGGAAGCCAAAGCCGCCGAGCTGCCGAAAGAGAAGGAGAAGGACTCCTTCGACGAGATCGACTACGACGCCTACTTCCAGGACTACATCGAGTACGGCTACAACCCGCGGGGGATGGGGGAGGAGCACGAAGAGTTCCCCATCGAGAACACCCTCACCCGGCCGCCCAACCTCACCGACCACCTCACCTGGCAGCTCGCCATGAGCGACGCCTCGCCGCGGGTCAAGGAGATCGGGCAGTTCATCATCGGCAACATCGACGAAGACGGCTATCTCCGCGCCTCGGCCGACGAGATCGCCGCCGCCGGACCGTACGCGCCGGAGGATGTGGAGAAGGCGATCGGCACCATCCAGGCGCTCGACCCGATCGGCGTCGGGGCGCGCGACCTGCGCGAATGTCTGCTGCTGCAGCTCGAATTCCTGGAGCTCGCCGTCCCGCTGGTGGAGAACATCATCCGCGACCATTGGGAGATGTTCATGCAGCGGCACTTCGTGCAACTGGCGAAGGTCCTCGGCATCGACATGAAGACCCTGGAGGGCGTGGTCGAGGTCATCAAGCATCTCGACCCCAAGCCGGGCCGCAAGTACTCGAACGAGCGCGCCATCTATGTCGAGCCCGACGTCTACGTTCACAAGGTCGGCGACGAATACGTCATCGTCCTCAACGAGGACGGCATGCCGAAGCTGCGCATCAACGGCAGTTACCGCGCCATGCTCAACTCCATGGACTCCAAGGCGGACGGCGAGACCGTCAACTACATCAAGGACAAGATCCGCTCCGCGGTGTGGCTCATCAAGTCGCTCGATCAGCGGCAGCGGACGATCTACAAAGTCGCCGAGTCGATCATCAAGCACCAGCGGGAGTTCCTGGAGAACGGCATCGACTTCCTCCGCCCACTCGTGCTGCGCGACGTGGCCGACGACATCCAGATGCACGAGTCCACCGTTTCGCGCGTGGTGTCGAACAAATACATGCACACCCCGCGCGGGCTGTTCCTCATGAAGTACTTCTTCCACAGCGGCATCGATTCCGACACCGGCGAAGACATCTCCAGCCTCACGGTCAAAAAGAAGATCCAGAGCTACATCGAGGCGGAGGATCCGCGAAAGCCGCTGTCGGATTCCAAAATCATGAAGATTCTCAACGACGAGGGGATTAACATTGCCCGCCGGACCGTGGCCAAATATCGCGACGAGCTGAACATCCCCTCCTCCACGGATCGCAAGCAAGTTTTCTGAGAACACAGGAGTGTCTCTATGGCTACCGGGATCATCGGTCGCAATTTCGAAGTGACTCCCGACATTCGCGCCCTGGTCGACAAGAAACTGAAACGGATCGTCGACCGCCTGTTCGACGACGTCATCGACATCCGCGTCGTGCTCCAGGTCGAGAAGTACCGCAACATCTGCGAGATCCTCATCGTCGGCAAAGGGCCCGACGTGAAGTCGGTGCAGGAATCCGACGAGTCGATGCAGGACGCCATCAACCTGGCGCTCGACCACGTCAAGCGGCAGGCGCAGAAGAACCGCAAGACGCTGCGCGACCATCACCGCAAGGACGGCAACCAGGCCAAGGCCGAACGGGTGACCGACTGGACCGTGCAGGTCCTCGAGCCGGGCAACCTACGCGAGACCGGCGACCACAATCGCCCGCGCATCGTAAAGACCAACAGCCTCCCCATCCGCCCGATGTCGATCGAGGAGGCCGCCCTGCGCCTCGACGAGTCGAAGAACGAGTTCATCGTTTTCCGCGACCTCGACAGCGACAAGATCTCGGTCATCTACAAGCGGCGCGACAACAACCTCGGTTTGATCGCTCCCGAGGTCTAGATTCCCGATGTAGGACGGGCTTTAGCCCGTCCTGTACCATAGCCTCGTGCCGCAACAAGGAGAGGACTTCCTCCAGACCACCGCCCGCGCCCTGCTATCGCCGGAGCTCGACGACCTCGCGCTGAAGCTCATCACCGGCGACGACGGTCTCGACCGCGCCATCCTCCGCCCTCGCGTGCAGAAGCCGGGGCTGGCCTTCGCCGGCTACTACGAGTACATCAAGCCGTGGCGGGTGCAGATCATCGGCGAGTCGGAGACCAAGTATCTGCAGAGCCTTCCGCCGCGCCTGCGCGAGAAGCGCGTGCGCGACGTGGCCGGCCTCGACGTCTCCTGCTTCATCGTCACCAAGGGCATCACCCCGCTCGAGGAGTTCAAGCACGAGTGCGAGAAGCGCTCGGTGCCGCTGTTGTCGACCACGGCGATGTCGTCGACGGCCATCACCCGCACCCAGTACTTCCTCGAGGAGACCATGGCGCCCAAGGTGACCATGCACTCCGGCCTTCTCGACGTCTACGGCATCGGCGTGCTGCTCCTCGGCGACAGCGGCATCGGCAAGAGCGAGTGCGCGCTCGATCTGATCTATCGCGGACATCGCCTCATCGCCGACGACATGGTCATCGTCAAGCGCCACCCGAACGACGTCCTGCTCGGCTACTCCAGCGACCTGCTTCGCCACCACATGGAGCTCCGCGGCATCGGCATCATCGACATCAAGGACCTCTTCGGCGTGGCCTCCACGCGCGACGTCAAGCCGATCGATCTGGTGGTGAAGCTGGAGAAGTGGGTGGAAGGCACCGAGTACGACCGCCTCGGCATCGCCGGCGAGACCTACGAGCTGCTCGGCGTGCCGAAGCCGTACGTCCGCCTGCCGGTCGCCTCGGGTCGCAACCTGGCGCTGCTGGTGGAGATCGCCGCCCGCAACCACCTGATGAAACTGCAGGGCTACGACTCCGCGCGCGAGTTCACCCGCAAGATCGACGAGCAGATCGCCCGGCAGGGCGGCGGCACCGCATCCGCGTTGCCGCCCACCAATCCCTCCGAGATGACCAGCTCCGAGCTGCGCAGCATGCACACCCGGACGCGCTTCGACCCGCACGTTTTAGACCGGACGAGAAGGCAACGATGAAGGATGAACGATGAACGATGACCAGAATCTTGACCGGTTCATCGTTCATCGTTCATCGTTCATCGTTCCATGAACCAGCCCCAGTACCTCGTCATCATCACCGGCCTCTCCGGCTCCGGGAAGAGCTACGTCCAGTCCACCCTCGAGGACCTCGGCTTCTACTGCTGCGACAACCTGCCGATCGAGCTGATCGAGCCCTTCCTCGACGAAGTGGGGACCCACGAGAACGCCACCCGGGTGGGCATCGTGGTCGACGTCCGGACCCACGACTTCGCGACGGTCTTCCCGCAGTTCTATCGCGAGCGCATCCAGAAACGCGTGCCCCACGTCGTGCTGATCTTCCTGGAGGCCACCGACGAAGTGCTGGCCCGCCGCTACTCGGAGACGCGGCGGCCGCACCCGTTGGCGAAGGACCTCCCGATCATGGAAGCCATCCAGGCCGAGCGCGACGCGCTGACCGAGGTCAAGTCGCTGGCCAACATGGTCCTCGATACGTCGCAGTTCTCCGTGCACGAGCTGAAGGCGGAGATCATGCGCCGGTTTCAGTTGCCGGGCGAGAAGGTCTCTCTGCTGGTCACCATCATCACCTTCGGCTTCAAGTACTCCATGCCGTACAACGTCGACCTGCTCTTCGACGTCCGCTTCCTGCCCAATCCCCATTTCATTGAAGAGCTGCGGCCGAAGATCGGCCTCGATCCGGAGATCGTCGAGTACCTGAGGGCGCAGCCGGAGTACGAGATCTTCTACGCCAAGCTGCTCGACTTCGTGACCTACCTTCTGCCGGAGTACCAGAAGGAGATGAAGAGCTACCTGACCATCGGAATCGGCTGCACGGGAGGGAGGCACCGCTCGGTGGCCATCGGCCAGCGGCTGGCGGACGACCTGCTCGAGCGGGGGTACAGCGTGGAGATCGTTCACCGCGACTGCCGGAGGTAAGTGGGGCGATTACCGTATGATTCGCCGTCGCAGAGGAGACTTTCTTGATCGGTGCCCTAATCGTGACCCACGGCCATCTGGCCAATGAGCTTCTGAACGCAGCGCAGAGAATCGAGACCAACATCGGACTGATCGAGGCGGTCCCGCTGGAGTGGACCGACTCGGTGGACGAGGCGCGGGAGAAAATCCGCAAAGCGCTCGACCGCCTCGGCGCCGACAGCGTGATCATCTTCACCGACATGTTCGGCGGCACGCCGAGCAACATCAGCCTCTCGTTTCTGGAGAAGGACCGCGTGGAGATCATCACCGGCGTGAACCTTCCGATGATCGTGAAGTTCGCCACCATGCAGCGCGACGCGCGCGACGTCACCGTCCTGGCGCACGTGATCATCGAGAAGGGATCGAAGGCGATCCGCGTCGCTTCGGACCTGCTGTCGGTAACCACGCAGTGATCACCAAAGACGTCGAGATCAAGAACAAGCTCGGCCTGCACGCGCGCGCGGCCGCGAAGCTGGTGCACACCGCCGCGCGCTTCAAGTGCGACATCAAGATCCGCAAGGGGGACGAGGAGGTCGACGGCAAGTCGATCCTCGGCATCCTCCTGCTCGCCGCCGGCCGCGGCTCGGTGATCACCGTGCGCGCCGACGGCGAGGACGAGGCCGAAGCGGTCGAGGCCATCGAGAAGCTGATCGACGCCAAGTTCGACGAGAGCGAATAGTGTTCGCCGTTGGCTGTTGGCCGTTGACCGTTCCCTCGAATCACTCTCGGCCAACGGCCAACGGTCAACGGCGAACGCTTACAATGCCTTCGTGACCCAAACGGCCCACGCCCGGAGCGACATCCGCACCTACAAAGGCATCGGCGTGTCGCCGGGCATCGCCATCGGCCGCGCGGTGATCATCGAGCGGCGCGAGGCGGCGGTCTACCGCGTCCCCATCCACGAAGAGAAAGTCGAGGCGGAGGTCGCCCGCTTCCTCGATGCGATCGAGAAGACCCAGGTGCAGTTGCGCGAGCTGGCGCAGCGCGTCAGCCGCTCCATGGGCGACGAGTACGGCTCGATCTTCGAGGCCCACGCCATGATGGTCAGCGACCCCTCGTTCGCCGACAAAGTGGTGCAGAAGATCCAGGACGAGCAGGTCAACGCCGAGTGGGCCCTGGCCGAGGTGCAGGAAGAGCTGCAGGCGCGCTTCGAGAGCTTCGACGACCACTACTTGCGCGAGCGCGTGGCGGACGTCAAGGACGTCGCGGAGCGCGTGCAGACCAACCTCATGGGCGTGGCCCACCACGACCTCTCGGAGATCACCCACGACGTGATCATCCTGGCCGACGACCTCACGCCGTCCGACACCATCCACTTCAACCGCCGCCCGATCGTCGGCTTCGCCACCGAGACGGGAGGGCGGACCTCGCATACGTCGATCATCGCCAAGTCGCTGTTCATGCCCGCCGTGATCGGCGTGCCGCGCCTGACGAAGATGATCGACAACGACGAGATGGTCATCGTCGACGGATACGAAGGCACGCTGCTCGTCAATCCGACCCAGGCCATGATCGCCGAGTACCAGGCGCGCGAGATCCGCCACGAGGAAGCCGAGCGGCGCCTACTCGCAAACCGCGACCTCGTCGCCGTCACCAAGGACGAGCGGCGCATCACGCTGCAGGCCAACATCGAGCTGGTCGAGGAGCTGAAGGACGCCATCAAGTTCGGCGCGGAGGGGATCGGACTCTATCGCTCCGAATTTCTGTACATGGCCAAGAGCCCGCTGCTGCCGAACGAAGAGGAGCACTTCCAGCTCTACAAGTCGCTGGCGGAGGCGCTGGCGCCGCAGCCGTGCATCATCCGCACGTTCGACCTCGGCGGAAAGAAACTGGCGCGGGAGGTCATCGGCTCCAAAGAGGACAATCCGGTGCTCGGGCTGCGCGGCCTGCGCCTCTGCATGAAGCACCGCGACATGTTCCACACCCAGCTCCGGGCGCTGCTGCGCGCCTCCGCGCACGGCAACATCCGCGTCATGTTCCCGCTCGTCAGCGGCGTGCAGGAGCTGCGGCAGGTGAAGACGCTGATCCGCGAGATCAAAGGGGAGCTCGACGCCGAGGGGTTGCCGTACAACCGCGACCTGAAGATCGGCATCATGGTCGAGGTGCCGTCGGCGGCGCTGATCGCCGATCACCTGGCCGAGGAGTCGGACTTCTTCGCCATCGGCACCAACGACCTCATTCAGTACTCCCTGGCCATCGACCGCTCGAACGAGAACGTCAGCTATCTGTACGAGCCGCTGCATCCGGCGATCCTGCGCCTGGTGAAGATGATCATCGACGCCGGCAAGCGCGCCGGCATCCCAGTCTCCATGTGCGGGGAGATGGCCGCCGATCCGATCTACGCCATCGTGCTCATCGGCCTCGGCCTGGACGTCTTCTCGATGAATCCGTCGTCGATCCCGGTGATCAAGAACATCGTGCGCTCGGTGCGCTACCGCGACTGCCGGCGCATCGCCGAGACGGCGCTGGAGAAGAAGACCGCGCAGGAGATCGAGGAGTTCATCATCGAGAGCGTCGCCATGCGCTTTCCGGAAGGGCTGGTCAGCAAATCGACATGAGTCATGAAGATCTCTTCCGCCATCGCGACGTGAAGCGCGTGCCGAAGCCGTGGGGCTACGAGCTGATCTTCGCCAAGACGGACCGCTACGTCGGCAAGATCCTGCACATCGCGAAAGGGGAGTGCCTCAGCCTGCAGTACCACGAAATGAAAGAAGAGACGTTGTACGTTGTCGGCGGAGAGCTGAAGCTGACCATCGAGTACGACGGCGACCGGCGCGAGCTGGCGCTGCGGGCCGGCGAGGCGTTTCACATCCCGCCGGGCCTCATTCATCGGATGGAAGCGGTCGCCGACACCGACGTCGCCGAGGTCTCCACGCCGGAGCTCGACGACGTGATCCGTCTCGACGATCGCTACGGCCGGACGGGAACGAGCGCGCCATGATGATCAAAATAGTACTAATCGTACTAATGCTCCTCAACGACGACTCGCCGCTGGTGAAAGCGGCCAAGGCCAACGGCGGCGCGAAGAAGCCGCTGCCGAAGAAGCCGATCACCAACGCCGACGTCAAGAAGTCCTCCGGCAAGATCGTCGAGCTGCCCGCCGCCGGAACGCCGGCGTCCCCGCCGGCTGGCCCGCCAGCGTCCTCGCTGGCCCTCCACGAAGCGAAGAAAAAGGCCCTCGCCGCCACCCAGAAGCGCGTCGCCGACGCCGAGGTCAAAGTCGCCGCGCTGGAGAAGGACCTCGCCCGAATCGAGCAGTCCTACTACGAGGCCGCCGACCCGAGCTACCGCGACACCACCATCGCGCCGCGCTTCGATCAGACCAAGAAGCAGTTGGACGCCGCGCGGAAAGAGCTGGCCGACGCCCGCGAAGTGCTGGCCACGCTCACTCCGAAACTCCAATGAAAACCTTCTTCATCGAAACCTGGGGCTGTCAGATGAACGATCTCGACAGCCAGCGCCTCTCCGGCAGTCTCAAACTGCGCGGATACCGCCGCGTCGACGACGAGTCGCAGGCCAATCTCATCCTCCTCAACACCTGCTCGATCCGCGACAAGGCGGAGCAGAAAGTCTTCTCCCACCTCGGCCGCCTTCGCGCGCTCAAGGCGCAGCGCGACGACCTGAAGATCGGCGTCTGCGGCTGCGTGGCGCAGCAGGAAGGGGAGGCCATCCGCCGCCGCGCGCCGTGGGTCGACTTCGTGATGGGGCCGGGAAATGTCGGCTACCTCGACGAGATCCTCGACGGCCGCCGCACCGTCGCCGTCGACTTCCCCGAGGATCGCCACTACGACTACCTGACCATCGACCGCCCGTCGGCCACCAAGGCGCAGGTGACCATCATCGAAGGCTGCAACAAGAACTGCACCTTCTGCATCGTTCCCACCACCCGCGGCCGCGAGGTCTCCCGTCCGTTCGACGACGTGCTGGCCGAGGTGCGCGCGGCGGTGGAGACGGGGAGGGTGGAGATCGAGCTGCTGGGACAGACCGTCAACGCCTATCGCTGTCCTCTGAGCGCGCGCGACTTCGGCGCGCTGCTCGCCGCGGTCGCGGCGATCGCGGGCGTGGCGCGGCTGCGGTTCATGACTTCGCATCCGGCCGAGGTCAACGACTCGATGATCGCCGCCATGCGCGACCACGCCAACATCTCGCGCTACCTGCATCTGCCGGTGCAGTCGGGCTCGTCGAGGGTCCTGCGGCGGATGAAACGCCTCTATACCCGCGCGCGGTACCTCGACACGATCGCCCGCATCCGGGCGGCGCTCCCGGAGATCCATTTCTCGACCGACATGATCGTCGGATTTCCCGGCGAGACGGAGGAGGATTTCGCCGAGTCCCTCTCGTTGATCGAGGAGGTCCGCTACGGCTCGATGTTCGCGTTCAAGTATTCGCCGCGGCCGGGCACTCCGGCGCTCAAGCTCGGCGACGCCGTCGACGACGAGGTGGCCTCGGAGCGCCTGACCAGGCTGTTCGCGCTGCACGAGCGCATCAAGGCCGAGCAGCTCCAGTCGTACCGCGGCCGCGTGCTCGACGTGCTGGTGGAAGGGCCGAGCAGGCACGACCCGGCGATGTTCGCCGGACGCACCGACGACAACTTCGTCGTCAACTTCACCGCCGCTCGCCCCGCCGTGCCGGGGAGTATGCTTGGCGTCCGCATCGATGCGGCGCAGCATCACACGCTGCGAGGGGAGGCTCTGGTATGACGCAGCTCATCGCCATGTCGATCAAAGGGCTGATGCTCGACCCGGTGTCGAACTCTCCCATCGTGGTGCTCAAGGACGACGCTGAGAAGTTCTTCCTTCCCATCTGGGTCGGCATCTTCGAAGCGAACGCCATCGCACTGCAGCTGGAGAACGTCAGCACCCCGCGCCCCATGACCCACGACCTGCTCCGCAACATGATCTCCGAGCTCGACGCGCGGGTGACGCGGGTGGTGATCAACGATCTCCGCGACTCGACGTTCTTCGCCCAGATCAGGGTGATCACCGGCGAGCGGACCCTCGAGCTCGACGCCCGTCCCAGCGACGCCATCGCCCTGGCCCTCCGCGCCGACGCGCCGATCTTCGTGGCGCAATCGGTGCTCGACCAGGCTCAGACCATCTCGCCCGACTCCGAGGATCAGGACGAGAAGGTCAAGAAATGGTTCGAGCAGTTGGATACGGACGATTTGGGCAAATACAAGATGTAATCGGAGCGGTACAATCGCTCCCGGTTCATGATCATTACCGTAGCCAATCAAAAAGGCGGGGTCGGCAAGACCACCACCGCCATCAACCTCGCCGCGGCCGTCGCCAACAAAGGCTTCAAAACCCTCCTCATCGACCTCGATCCGCAGGCGAATTCGACGATGAGCTTCGTCGATCCGCGGACGGTATCGAAGTCGATGTTCGACGTGCTGGTGAGCGAGGAGCTCTCGTTCAACGACGTCATCATCCCCACGCAGGTGCCGAACCTCTTCGTCGCGCCGTCGAAGATCGCGCTGGCCAAGCTGGAGTCGAAGCTCATCGGCGAGCTGGACGGCCCGTTCCGGCTCAAGGACAAGATGAAGGACGCGGCGACGGAGTACGACTACATCTTCATCGACACGCCGCCGACCCTGGGGATGATCACCGTCAACGCGCTGGTGGCGTCGACGCACGTGCTGGTGCCGATCCAGTCGTCGTATTTTGCCCTCGAGGGAACGGATGACCTGCTGGAAACCATCGAGAAGATCAAGGCCCGGCCGAATCCGAATCTGCAGCTCCTCGGCGTGGTGATCACCATGCACGACCGCCGCACCACGCTGGCCCGCGACATCCACGCGCAGATCGGGCAGGTCTTCGGGGAGCGGCTGTTCAACACCGTGATCACCAAGTCGATCCGGCTCGAGGAGAGCCCGGCGTACAAGGAATCGATCTTCACCTTCGCGCCGAAGTCCAGCGGGGCGATGGAGTACTACTCGCTGTCCGAAGAAATCCTGTCGAGGGTCTGATGGCCATGAAACGCGGATTGCCCGAGAGAAAGTCGATGCGCCACGACGCCCACTTCGTCGAAGAGCTGACGCGCCGCTCCGGGCGTCACGTCGGGTCGATGATCCCGCTCGAGCTGATCGAGCCCAACGCCGAGCAGCCGCGCACCAGCCTCGGCAACATTGAAGAGCTGGCCGCGTCCATCCGGGAGAAGGGCGTGCTGGAGCCGATTCTGGTCCGCGACATCGGCCCCAATCGCTACCAGATCGTCTCCGGTGAGCGCCGCTACCGCGCCGCCATGCTGGCGGGACTCGACGAGATCCCCGCCATCGAGATGGATCTCGACGACAAAGAGACACTGGAGATCGCGCTGATCGAGAACATCCAGCGCAAGGACCTGACGCCGTTCGAAGAGTCGGAAGGCTTCGCCGCGCTGCAGGAGAAGTTCGGCTACACGCACGACAAGATCGCCCAGGTGGTGGGGAAGTCGCGCACTACGGTCACCGAGACGCTGTTGCTCAACGAGATCCCCGACCGCATCCGCGCCATGTGCCGCGAGGCGGGCATCGCCAACAAGTCGGTGCTGGTGCAGATCGCTCGCGCCGGCGACGAGAAGGCAATGGAGCAGCTCGTCCGCCGCTTCGCCGCCGGCGAGACCACGCGCGACGACGTTCGCAAGGAGGCCGCGCCGAAGAAGGCCGGCCGCCCGAAGAACTTCGTCTGGCAGGTGAGGGACAAGTCGCTTCCGTTCAGCTTCAACCTCAGCTTCAGAAAGGCGAACGTCGAGAAGCGCGAGATCGCCGAGGCGCTGCGCGAACTGCTGCGCCGCCTGGAGAGCAACTCCTAGCCGTCATGCTGAGCCGCGCAGACGGCGAAGCATCTCAGGCGACGCAACCTGAGATCCTTCGCTGCGCTCAGGATGACGGCCCTAGCGCGAGTAGCGCCAGATCCGCGCGCTGTTGCGCTGCGAGTCGTCGTAGCCGCCGGCGATCAGCGCGCCGCCGTCGGCGAGAACGGTCGACGCGGCGAACGACAGGTCGCTTCCGAAGTCGCCGGGAAGGGCGCGAAATGCGCCGCCGGGCGTGACGAGCTCCGCCCGCCTTGCGCCGCCGGCGACAAGCACCCGGCCGTCCCCCAGAACGAGAGTGGTGTCGCGGAACTTGAAGCGTGGCGCGTTCATCGGGTTGCCGGCGGCGAAGCGACCGGTCGCCGGATCGAAGACCTCCGTCGACGCGTAGCGTCCGCGCGCGTCGCGGTTGTCGGCGCCCCCTAAGATGAGGACGCGTCCGTCTCGGAGCGGGACGGCGTCGTGCTTGTGACGGGGAAGCGTCATGTCGCCGGCCGCGCTGAAGCGGCGGGAGCGCGGGTCGTAGATCTCCGCGCTGCCATATATGACGATTGCCGCGCGGCGGCCGCGATGTCCGCCGGCGACAAGCACGCGTCCGTCGGCCAGCCGCGTCGCGGTGTGGGCCTCGCGCGCCGCCGCGAGCGGCGCGACGACCACCGACCGGCCGCTGCGCGGATCGTAGACCTCGGCGCTGCTGAGAAACGTCCAGCCGGTTCCGACGCCGCCGATGAAGAGGATCGTTCCGTCGCGCAGCAGCGTCGCCGTGTGTCCGCTTCGCGGCTCGCGGAGCCTTCCGGCGGAAGCGAAGCGGCCGGTGCGCGGATCGAAGAGCTCGATCGCATCAAGGTACGCGCCGTTGTAGCCGCCGGCGACCAGCACCCGTCCGTCGGGGAGCGGCGTCGCCGTGTGCCCGGCGCGCGCCTCGAGCATGTCACCGCCGCCAGCGATCGCGTTCCGCCGCGGGTCGAAGATCTCGAAGGAGCGAACGGCGCCGCCGCCGTCCAGCATCCCGCCGACGATGAGGACGTCGCCGGACGTGAGGAGCGTGACCGTGTGCGCCGCGCGCGCCACGCGCATCGCGCCGACGAGCTCGATTCGCTCATGCGCGGCGGGTGTGTCGCCGCGCACGGCGAGCACGGCAACGAGTGAAGCGGCGAGGGCGGTGCGATGAAGCATGTTTCATTCCCCCGGAAGGTTGTGCTATGGTCCCGCGCCAACATGCACCGCGTCAACCGTTCGATGGGCCGAATGATGATGCGCCGCCCGGGCGCGGACGCGTAGCTTCGCTACGTCTTCTGTAGACCCGGGTCCCTCCGCTTCCTCTCACACAAAACCTCACCGCACACACGAACTTCTGGAGGGAAGTCATGTCATACCGTTTCGATACGCTCGCAATCCATGCCGGGCAGGCCGACGATCCGGCTACCGGCGCCGTCACCACTCCGATCTATCAGACCTCGACTTTCCGGCAGAGCGAGCCGGGCGTCAACAAGGGCTACTGCTACGCGCGCACCGGCCATCCGACGCGCCAGGCGCTCGAGGACTGCCTGGCGTCGCTGGAAGGGGCGCGCTTCGGCCTGGCCTTCGCCAGCGGCATGGCCGCCATCCATAACGTGCTGTCGATCCTGCGCGCGGGCGACCATGTCGTCTCCACGCAGGACCTCTACGGCGGCGCGTGGCGCATCTTCACCAAGCTGTTCGCCAAGTTTGGCGTCGACTTCACCTTCATCGACAGCAGCGACGCCGGCACCATCCGCGGAGCGATCCGGCCGGAGACGAAGATGCTCTGGCTGGAGACGCCGTCGAATCCGCTGCTGAAGACCACCGACATCGCCGCCTGCGCGGCCATCGCGCGGGAGGCCGGCGTCCGCACCGTCGTCGACAACACCTTCGCCACCCCGGTGCTGCAGCAGCCACTGGCCCTCGGCGCGGACATCGTCCTCCATTCGACGACGAAGTACATCAATGGCCACAGCGACTGCCTAGGCGGCGCGGTCATCACTGACGACGAGGCGCTCTTCGCGGAGCTGCAGTTCTTCCAGAATGCCATCGGCGCGGTGCCCGGACCGCAGGATTGCTTCCTGATTCTCCGGGGGGGGAAAACCCTCGGATTGCGGATGGCCAGGCACTGCGAGAACGCGGCGCGCATCGTGGAGTATCTGCGCACGCACGACCGCATCGCGCGCGTGCACTATCCCGGCTTCGGCGCCATCGTCTCCTTCGAGATCGACGCGGGCGTCGAGGAAACGATCGCCTTCACTCGCGAGCTGCGCCTCTGGACCCTCGCCGAGAGTCTCGGCAGCGTGAAGAGCCTCTTCTGCCACCCGCCGTCGATGACCCACGCGTCGGTCGAACCGGAGGTCAGAAGGCGAGTGGGCATCGCCGACGGCCTGATCCGCCTCTCCGTCGGCCTAGAGGACGTCCGCGACCTCGTCGACGATCTCGAACAGGCGCTCTCGACGGTTCCCGCGAGGAGGCTGGCATGCGCCGGGTGACCATCGGCCTCCTCGGCTGCGGGACCGTGGGGCGGGGATTCGTGGAGCTGCTCGGCCGCGAGCGCGACCACATCCGCGCGCGCGACGGCATCGACCTGGAAATCAAGCGGATCCTGGTGCGCGATCCGGAGAAGCGGCGGCCGAACATCAACCCCGCGCTGCTGACCACCTCGGCGGTCGACGTGCTCGACGACGGCTGCGACGTCGTCGTCGAGCTGGTCGGCGGCGTCCATTCCGCCGGCGCCTACGTGCGGCGGGCGATCGAGAACGGCCGCGACGTGGTGACGGCCAACAAGGCGCTGCTTGCCGGCTGCGGACAGGAGCTGTTCGCAGCGGCGGCGAAGCAGCGCGTGCGCATCGGCTTCGAGGCCAGCGTCTGCGGCGCCATTCCGATCGTCCGCACCCTCGCGCGCGGGCTGGCGGGCGACTCCGTCCAGGAGATCAACGGAATCCTGAACGGAACGTGCAATTACATCCTCACGCGGATGGAGCAGGACGATCTCGACTTCGACGCCGCGCTGCGCATGGCGCAGGAGCGCGGATTCGCCGAGGCGGATGCGGCGCTGGACGTCGGCGGCCATGATGCGGTGCAGAAACTGCGAATCCTGGCGGAGCTGGCGTTCGGACGGGTTGAGAACCCGTCCCACATTCGCGTGCACGGAATCGAGGACGTCACCAGAGGCGAGATCGAGCAGGCGCGGGCGCGGCGATGCGTCGTGCGCCATGTGGCCAGCGCGCGCCGGGTGGCTGGCGGTGTGGAACTGCGGGTCGAGCGGCGCGAGCTGCCCGAGTTTCATCCGCTGGCCGCGGTCCGCGACGAGAACAACGCCGTCATGCTCCGGGCGCGGGCCGCGGGGGACATGCTGTTCGTGGGAAAGGGGGCGGGATCGCTGCCTACGGCGTCGGCGGTGCTGTCGGATGTGATCGAGATCGCCCTGGGGAGCGTCACCCTGAGCCGCGAAGACGGCGAAGGGTCTCGGCGGCGGAGATCCTTCGCTTCGCTCAGGATGACGGTAGATTTAACATAATCTATCTTATAGGACTCTGCGGAAAGTCTAGAATCGGCCGGCGAATGAAGATCCTCACGCGCTACATCGTCAAGGAGATGCTGGGACCCACCATCCTCGGCTTCGCCTTCTACACCTTCATCATCCTGATGAAGAACCTCTTCGACGTGGCCGGCATGATCATCCGCCGCTCGCTGCCCGCCTCCACCGTGGGGCGGCTGCTCTTCCTCTCCCTGCCGCACATCATCGTCCTCACCGTGCCGATGTCGCTGCTGTTCGGCATTCTCATCGCTATCGGCCGCCTCTCGTCCGACTCCGAGATCATCGCCATGCGCGCCTCGGGCGTCTCCGCGCGTACCATCTACCGCCCGGTCTTCCTCTTCAGCGTCATCTTCTTCCTGCTCAACTTCTACCTGATGAACGTGGTGCTGCCGCGCGGGAACACGGAGCTCAACAGTTTGAAGGCGGAGATCTACACCTCGGGCATCGAACGCGAGCTGCGGCCGCGGGTCTTCTACGACGAGTACGAGAACCTGATGATCTTCGTCGACGACGTCGACCCGCGCAACGGCCAATGGAAAGGCGTCTTGGTCGCCGACAGCCGCACCGACGACTCGAAGGAGCCGCCGCTGACCACTCCCCAGGCGGTGCGCGAGTCGCGCGCCGAGGAGACGGCGGTGCCATTCGCGGCGCAGATGCGAGGCGGACAGAAGATCGTCGTCGCCAAGACCGGCAACCTCTCCATCGTCGCGCCGGACAAGCAGATCTGGCTCAATCTGCGGAAGGTCGAGTCCCACTTCTGGGATCCGCGCAAGCCGGACCATTACGACCTCAATCGAAACGACTTGCAGCGAATTCGGCTGCCGGATCGGGACCCGGCAGGCGCCGGCGATCCGTCGACGCGCTACATCCGCTCGTTCCGCGAGATGAACCTGCGCGAGCTGGTCGAGCAGGCCCGGATGCTCCGCAAGACGCCCGACCGCGAGGCCTACTGGGCGGCGAAGGTCCAAATCCACAAGATGTTCGTGTTTCCCTTCGCCTGCCTGGTTTTCGGCGTCCTCGGCCTGCCGCTCGGCATCACCAACCGCCGCGGCGGCAAAAGCTCAGGTTTTTCTTTAAGTATCGGGATCATCCTCGTCTACTACGTGATGATCAACAACGGCGAGCACCTGGCGGTCACCGGCAAGCTGGGCCCCGCCTTCGCCATGTGGGCGCCGAACGTGATCCTGCTCGCCGTCGGCATCTATCTGCTGAATCGGGTGAATCGCGACGTCGGCGCGCAGCGCGACACCGGGCTGTGGCGGCGGCTGCTGCTGCGGATCCCATCGAGGAAGCGCCGGGCCGACGCGGCCATCGCAGCCGAGGTCGAGGCGAGAGCCGACGAGCCGATGCTCAAGCGGCTGGACATCACGTTTCCGAACATCCTCGACCGCTACATCCTGCGCGAGTTTCTGAAGATCCTCGGATTGGTGCTGGTATCCACGGCCGCGCTTTTCGTGATCGTCGACTACACCGATCTGAGCGGCGACATCCGCCAGAATCACATCCCGCTCCACACCGTTTTCGCCTACTACCGCTTCACCATCTTCCAAATCCTCAACTACACGCTGCCGATCTCGGTGCTGGTGGCGACGTTGGTGACCTTCGGCATCCTCTCCAAGAGCAACGAGGTGACGGCGTTCAAATCGAGCGGGATGTCGCTCTACCGCGTTGCGCTGCCGGTGATCGCCATCGCCGCGGTGATCAGCGTCCTCGCCTACCTGATGCTCGACTACGTGCTGCCGTACTCCAATCAGCGCGTCGAGCAGTTGCGGAACAGGATCAAGGGGAAGAAAGAGGTCGCCGCGCAGAACCAGCAGAAGCTCTGGTTCCTCGGCAAGGGGCGCTACATCATCAATTTCCTCTCGTATGACCGCACCGCGAAGCAGCTCTCGCAGGTGCAGGTCTTCGAGTTTCATCCGGCCGAGTTCCGGATGACGCGCCGGGTGTACGCCGACCGAGCGCGCTGGGACGGTCAGGGATGGGTCTTCGAGCACGGGTGGATGCGCTCGTTCGCCGACGACGGCAGGTCGTCGTTCTCCCCGATCGTCCGACCGCTGCGGCTCTTCTATCCCGAGCGTCCCGAGGACTTCGCCACCGAGGCGAAGTCGCCGGATCAGATGACCTTCGCGCAGTTGCGCCGCTACATCGACACCATCCGCCGCTCCGGTTACGCGGCCGAGGAGCTGACGGTGAAGCTGTACGCGAAGACGTCGTGGCCCTTCATCAGCATGGTCATGGCTCTCATCGCCCTGCCGTTCGCCTTCCGGATCGGCAAGCGCGGCGCGCTGTACGGCGTCGGCATCGCCCTGGTGCTGGGGATCTTCTACTGGATGGTGTTCGCCATCTTCACGAAGTTCGGCGAGGTAGGCAACCTGCCGCCGCTGCTATCGGCGTGGAGCGCGAATATCCTCTTCGCGCTGGCAGCGGTGTATATGTTTTTGCACGTGGAAACGTGATGAGAAGCGAGGTTACGGGGTCTCGGGGTCTCGCAGCGCTCAGCTGAGACGATCGTTCGCTCAAGCGTTTCGCCCCGCGAAACCTCGCAACCTCGAAACCCCGCAACTCCGGTCCCTTCAGCGCTCCGCTAAGGCACGATCGTTCGCTCAGCGTTTCGCCCCGCGAGACCCCGAGACCGCGAGACCCCGCAACCCCCTCAGAACCACTCCCCCTTGCGCTGCGCGCTCATCGGCACGTCGGCAATGATCTGGGTGGTGGCGAAGCCGGAGCCGCGGGTCATGGCGTCGGCGGCGCCGACGGCGATCACGTTGCGGCCGCGCTCGAGGACGAGTTGCACGGTGCAGATCGACGTCAGGCACTCGCTGTGGCGCACCTCGGACAACTCCCCTTTCGGACTGGCTACGGCGAACGACAGCCGCGCGGGGGCGGTGGTCTCGGGGAGCCTGACATTGAGGACTACGCGGCAGGTGCGCGCGTCGCAGGAGATGTTGCCGGAGCTGACGGCGACGTCGAAGTCGCTGCGCGGCTCGGCGGCGAAGAGATTCGCCAGCACCTGCGCGTCGACGTTGGTGGGGATGGTCGCCGCCCGCGACCGGCGCAGGCGCAGCGGCGCGTATTCGCGCTGCGTGGCGGGGGCACTGAGGGTCTGAGTGTCGGGCGGCCGGTTGGGCGTCGTCGCCGCGACCGCGACCGTTGCGAGAAAACCTACACACGGAACCAGCGCTCCGAGTCGCATCCGCCGACCTCCTTCTCCTGAGGACAAAAAGAGTATCAGATTGCGCCGACGATCTCCTCGTCGAGCCCTTTCCATTTTCGGAGGTAAGCGCGCCGATCGTCGTTGTACTTGGCCACGAGCTGGGCGTATTCGTCGCCCCTCCCCTGCCGCTCGTACAGCGCTTTCGGGCGGAGGTAGTCGTGGTCGTCGAGCCCCGGAATTTCGGTGGCGACGAGATAGCCGAAGTCGGGGTCGCGCTCCCACTTGATGGTCCCCTCGGCGATGGCCTTCACGATGGCCGAGGAGTGCTGGATCTTCACCTTCTTGGACCGCTCGTCCTTGTCGTCGCCGCCGATGCGGCCGGTGTTCATGAGGTAGACGTCCATCGGGCTGGCCTTCATCAGCTCGTGCATCCGGTTGCCCTGGAAGGCGTGCAGCAGCGGGAAGAAGGGATTGGTGCCGGGGACGCGCAGCGATTTGCCCGCCTCGGCCGCCCCGCCCGCGCTGGTGCCCTTCGTTTCGCCGAGCATGAAGTAGGCGGCGGCGAGAGCGCCGTCGAGCTTCGCCACGGCGGGGATGATGTTCTCGTTGCGGTTGAGGATGAGGAGGAAGTCGACCTTCGTGACCTCGCGCGCGTCGGCGGCGCCGGCGATGTCCTGCATGCGGATGACCGCGCGTCCGTTCTGGGTGTACGAAGTATCGAAGTAGTCGACCTTGCCGGCGTCGTTCTGCGAGACGTTCTCCAGGTACGCGTACGGCGACGCGCAGGCGGCGAAGATCGTCGGCTCGTCGTTGGCGTTGAGTCCGAAGGTCTTGGCGAAGCAGCCGTTCTCGGTGGCGTACACCTTCCCGCCCGGCATCAGGGCGCAGAAGTCGTCCTGCACCGGCGATGAGTTGTTCTGCTTCGTGAAGGTCGTCGTCGTCTTGCCCGTCCCCGACAGACCGACGATCAGGCCGACGCGGTTCTCGCTGCCGACCGGAATCACCTTGCATCCGGCGTGAAGTGCCAGGCCGCCGCGCTCGTAAACCAGCTTGTTCCACATCCGCAGCCCGCCCTTTTTCGACTCGCCGAAGTAATCCGAGTGGAAGACGCGGGTGATGAAGTTCTCCAGGTCGACGGCGATGAGGCGCTCCTCCGGATAGCCCTCGGCCTTCAGGTTTGGGGTGTAGATGACCGTCAGTACCGGCTCGAAGTGCTCGATCTCCTCGGGCGTCGCCGGATAGTAGAGGTGCTGCTGCATGCCGGCGATGTTGGCGTTCGATTTCTCGATGATCAGCCGCGTGGGGACGCGGAACTCCGGGTCGTTGCCGATGTAGCCGTCGACGACCAGCATGTCGCGGGTGCGGATGTAGTCATTCTGCAGTTTTGAGATCCGCTCGTACTCGGCGCGGGTGATGGCCTGGTCGGAGTGGTTCTCAGGCGTGTCGGTGGCGATGAAGGTGGAGAGCTTGGAGCGCGAAACGACGCGGGTGGCCACGTTGACGTTGTCGAATTCCGTGACGCGGCAGTTCGGCATCTCCTCGGTGAAGCGCCGCAGCTCGGCAGGCGAGGGATCCCACACCACCGACTTCGGCTCCACCGGAAGGCTCTTCGACGACTTCGCTTTGGCGCTCCGTTTCGGTTCCGCCGCGGCGTGGGCGGTCGTGGAGGGCAGAATTTCGGTCATTCGATCGGTCCTCGCTTGAGTGCAAGAGTAGATTTTGGGGTGCGCCGACGCAAGGATTGCGCCGAAAAACGAGTGCCCGATTGTACACAGAACTACAATGCTGCCGCCATGCCTGACCTCGGTTCGCTCGCTCTCGAAGCCCTGGGCGCCCGCATCTGCCGCGTCTTCCCCGCCCAGATCCGCGCGGCGGTGGAGGCGCTCGACGACGACCAGCTCTGGTGGCGGCCGAATGAGACGTCGAACTCGATCGGAAACCTCGTCCTCCACCTCAGCGGCTCGCTGAACCACTACCTCAATCGCAACATGGGCGGCCTCGATTACACGCGCGACCGCGACGCCGAATTCGCCGAACGCCGCCGCATCCCGCGCGCGGAACTGATGGCCACCTTCGACGCGATGGTGTCCAACGCGGAGAAAACGTTCGGCGGACTGACGCCTGAGCGCCTTGCCGAGCCGGCCACGGAGCCGAAGCTCTACAAGACCGTGCTGGAGGAGCTGATCTCCATCACCGCGCACGTCGCCAATCACACCGGTCAGATCGTCTGGATCGCCAAGATGCTGAAGGACGGCGCGCTCGACGAGGTCTGGATGCGCACGCACAAGCGCCTGGGCGGGTGGAGCGTGGCGTGATTGCGCTGCTGCTCGCCACCGCGCTCGCGCAGGTGCCGCAGTACGAGGTCTACGCGATCAGCTACGCGGTGATCCCAGGCTTTCCCGTGTCGGGGCTGGTCGAAGGGGCGGACAAAGAGCGCAAGCTCGACATCCAGATGATGGTCTGGCTGGCGCGCGGCGGCGGGCGGAACATCGTCGTCGACTCCGGCTTCTACCGCCCACAGTTCTTCAAGAGCTGGACGGTTCGCGACTTCCTGCGCCCCGACCAGGCCGTCGCCCTGGCCGGCGTGAAGCCGGAGGAGGTGACCGATCTGATCCTCTCGCACGCGCACTGGGACCATGCCGACGGCGCGGACCTCTTTCCGAAGGCGACGGTGTGGATCCAGAAGGAGGAGTACGCGTATTACACCGGCGCGGCGTGGCAGGAGGGCGGGAAGCACGGCGGCATCGATCCCGAGGACGTCGCGGCGCTGCTGAAGATGAACACGGAGGGGCGGTTGCGCCTGGTCGACGGAGACCGCGAGATCCTGCCGGGCGTCCGCGTGCACACCGGCGGCCGGCACACCTTCGCCTCGCAGTACGTCAGCGTCCCGACGCGCTCCGGCCCCGCCGTCATCGCCTCCGATAATCTCTACCTCTACGAAAACCTCGAGAAGCACGCGCCGATCGCCCAGACGTTCGATCGCGCCTCGAACCTGAAGGCGCAGGAGCGGATGAAGGCGATCGCCGGCGCGAACGGCCACATCGTGCCGGGACACGACCCCGCGGTGATGACGCGCTTCCCGAAGGTCGCCGAGCGCGTGGTGCGGATCGACTGATGCGGATCGCGGTGGTCGGCGTCGGCGGTGTGGGCGGCTACTTCGGCGGCAGGCTGGCCAAGGCGGGCGCCGACGTCGTCTTCATCGCCCGCGGCGCCACGCTCGAAGCGCTGCGCACGCGCGGACTGCGCGTCGACAGCATCGGCGGCGACTTCGCCATCGAGCGCGTGAACGCCACCGACGATCCGGCGGGCGTGGGGGCGGTCGATGCGGTGGTCTTCGCGGTCAAGGCGTGGCAGATCCCCGAGGCGGCGGAACGCGTGAAGCCGCTGGTCGGGCTCGAGACGATCGTCGTCCCGCTGGAGAACGGGATGGAGGCGCCCGAGCAGCTCGCCGCCGTCTTTGGACCCGAGCACGTCCTCGGCGGGTTGTGCGGCATCGTGGCGTTCATCGTCGAGCCGGGTCACATCCGCCACGCCGGCGTCGAGCCGTTCGTGATGTTCGGGGAGCTGGATGGCCGGCCGAGCGAGCGCGCAGAGCGTCTGCGCGAAGAATTCATCCGCGCCGGCGTGAAGGCCGACCCGCCACAGGACATCCGCCACGCCATGTGGTCGAAGTTCCTCTTCATCACGCCCATGAGCGGCATCGGCGCGCTCACTCGCGTCCCCATCGGCGTCTGGCGCGCCATGCCCGAGCCGCGCGCGCTCGCCGTCCACGCCATGCACGAGATCATCGCCGTCGCTGCCGCGCGAGGCCTGACCCTCGGCGACGAGGCTGTCGACCGCACCCTCGCCCGCTACGACGGCCTGCCGGCCGAGGCTACCTCCTCGCTGCAGCGTGACGTGATGGAGGGCAAGCCGTCGGAGCTCGACGCACAGCTCGGCGCCGTGGCGCGCATGGCGCGCGCCGCCGTCGTCGCTACGCCGGTCTGCGATTTCCTGCTGGCGATGCTGCTGCCGCAGGAAGCGAGAGCGCGCGCCAACTAGGAACGCCGGCGTCCCCGCCGGCTGGCCGGGCGCCGTCCCGGCGCCCCGCCCCTCGGCGGCGAGACGCCGCCGGTCCAGCCGCCGGGACGGCGGCGCTCCATCACACTCTGATAGCATCGAAATCGATGGTCCATCCCGCCCTCACCGAAGCAAAACGCGTCCTGGAGGTCGAAGCGGCGGCCATTCTCGGGCTGGTCGAGCACCTCGACGGCACCTTCGTCGACGTCGTGGAGCTGATCAACGCCTGCTCCGGCCGCGTGGTCACCATGGGCCTCGGCAAGTCGGGGATCATCTGCAAGAAGATCAGCGCGACCCTCGCCTCGACGGGGACGCCGTCGTTCTTCCTCCATCCCGCCGAGGCCATCCACGGCGACCTCGGCATGATCGTCCGTGGCGACGTCGTCCTCGCCGTCTCCAACTCCGGCGAGACCGAGGAGCTGGTTCGGCTCCTGCCGAGCATCAAGCGCATCGGCGCGGAGATCGTGGCCCTGACCGGCAATCCCGCTTCCAGCCTGGCCAAAGGGGCCGACTACCACCTCAACGCAGCCATCTCGAAGGAGGCGTGCCCGCTCGGCTTGGCGCCGACTGCGTCGACCACTGCCACCCTCGCCTTGGGCGACGCGTTGGCCATGGCGCTGCTGATGCGGAAGGGCTTCAAAGAAGAGGACTTCGCGCTCCTCCATCCCGGCGGCAAGATCGGCAAGCGCTTCCTCCGCGTCCGCGATCTGATGCACACCGGCGAGCAGGTTCCGGTGGTCCGAGCCGACACGCCGATGAACGACGTCATCTACGAGATGTCGAAGAAGGGCTTCGGGATCGCAGCGGTGGTCGGCGAGGACAGCATCCTCGAAGGCGTCATCTCCGACGGCGACCTGCGGCGCATCCTGCAGCACGACGAGCAGATCCTTCGCAAGAGCGCGCGCGACTGCATGAAGAGCAACCCGTTCACCATCGAAGCCGGCGAGCTGGCATCGGCGGCGCTGCAGGTGATGGAGGAGCGGAAGATCACGTCGCTATTCAGCGTCGACGCCTCGAGTCGCCTCGAAGGTATCATTCACCTCCACGACCTCTGGGGCCTGGAGCTGTTCTGATGGATCAATCAACTGTCGTCTTGCGGTACCGCGATGGCCGCACGGAACGCGTTCCGCTCGCCGGCATCAACGTGGACGAGAAATTCGTCGACGTCGCGCGCGATGCGGAGACGGCCCACGTGCAGTTTTCCGAGCTGAAGGCAGTCTTCTTTCCGCAGACCAATCCCGACGAGGAGCTGGACACCGCCACCGGCAGCACCATCTCAATAGAGTTCGCCGATGGCGAGGTCATCCGTGGCATCGCGCACTACAACCCCGAGCGCAACGGCTTCTTTCTTTTCCCCCACGATCGGAGCAAAAACGACCGCATCTTTGTTGTCAACTCGGCGATCGTTTCGATCGAGGTGGAAAAGCTTTGAAGAAGATCACACTCCTCGCGCTTACCCTTTCTCTCTCAGTTTCCCTTCACGCCGCGGAGATCGACCGCGCGGCCGCCGCGCTGGCCGGCACCGAGGCGAGCTTCACCCAGAGCTTCACGCCGAAAGGCTTCAACAAACCGCAGACCGAGAGCGGCACGGTGGTCTTCGGCACGCTGCCGATGATGCGCTGGAGCTACGCCAGTCCCGAAGAGAAGCTCTTCGTCTTCGACGGTCAGCGCTCGTGGTTTTACGTTCCCGCGGACAAGCAGGTGACCGTGACCGCGCTCGACGCCTCGCGCCGCGCGGAGCTCCCCTTTCTCCTGGTCGGCGACCCGTCGGCGCGCGACAAGACCTTCGTCACGCGCGAGACGACCAAGGGCAACCTGGTCGTCTCCCGCCTCACGCCCCGATCGGCATCGGCGATGATCCGCAACGTCACTGTGGAGATCGACAAAGCCACGCATCTCATCCGACGCGTCGCTTACACCGATCGCGAAGGCAACCAGACCGCGTTCAACCTGACGTTCCGCCGCAAGCGGCCCGAAGACGCCGCGTTTTTCCGATTCACGCCGCCCGCGGGCGTGCAGGTCGTGGAGCAATAGCATGGCGCAGGATTCTTCATTCGACGTGGTTTCCAAAACAGACATGCAGGAAGTGGCCAACGCCATCCAGCAGGCGCAGAAGGAGCTGGCGCAGCGCTTCGACTTCAAGGGAAGCAAGAGCTCCATCGAGCTGACCGCCGAGGAGATCATCCTGGTCTCCGACGACGAGGGGAAGCTGCGCAGCGTGAAAGACATCGTGGAGACGAAGCTGATCAAGCGCGGCGTGTCGCTCAAGGCCCTCGACTACGAGAAAATCGAGCAGGCCGCCGGCGGGACGGTCCGGCAGCGGACGAAGGTCGTGCAGGGCATCGAAACCGAGAAGGCGAAGGCCATCGTCAGGACCATCAAGGACGCCAAATTGAAAGTCCAGGCCTCGATTCAGAGCGATCAGGTGCGGGTGAGCGGACGGAACAAGGACGATCTCCAAAAAGCGATTGCTTTGATCAAGTCGAACGACTACGGAATCCCGCTCCAGTTCACCAACTACCGCGGTTGAGACAAACCTGACCGATCGGTTAATCTTGCGGCCCGTGAGCCTCTTCAATCCCGCCGAGGTGACCGAACAGCTCTCGCGCGCCGAGCGCCTGCTGGAGCCGGTCGCGCCCAAGCTCCTGCTGGTGGAGGACGAGCTGCGGCGGAACTTCGAATCGAAGATCCGGACCGTCGCCGACGTCGGCGACCACATCCTCGGCGGCGGCGGCAAGCGACTCCGCCCCGCCCTGCTGCTCCTCGTCTCCAAGATGCTCCGCTACGAGGGCTATCGCGACGTCATCTACGGCGCGGTGGTGGAGTTCATCCACACCGCCACGCTCGTCCACGACGACATCATCGACGAGGCGGAGATCCGCCGCGGGCGGACGTCGATCAATTACCGCTGGGGCAACAACCTGACGGTACTGGTTGGCGACTACATCTTCATGCACTCCATGAGCATGGCGCTGGCCGAAGGGAACCTGGAGATCCTCCGGCTGCTGTCGAATGTGACCATCCGGATGATCGAGGGAGAGATCCTCGGCCTCGAGCAGAGCGGGCGCGCCGATCTGTCGCTCGACGACTACTTCGACGTGGTCGGCCGCAAGACGGCGTCGCTGTTCGGTGCCTGCTGCCGCATCCCCGCGTATCTCACCGACACGCCGGAGACGATGGCCAGCTCGCTCTTCAACTACGGCTTCAACCTCGGCGTCTGCTTCCAGTTGATCGACGACCTGCTCGACTTCACCTCCAGCACCGAAGTGCTCGGGAAGCCGGCGCTGTCGGACCTGAAGGAAGGGAAGCTGACCCTCCCGCTGATTCTGGCCATGCCGCGCGCCACGCCCGCCGAGCGGGAGAAGATCACGCGCATCGCATCGCTCAAGTCGTTCGACGGCGTCGCGCCGGGCGAGATCCTCGACATCGTGCAGAAATACGAGGCGCTCGACCGCACCCGCGCCATCGCCCGCGACTACGCCAACCGCGCGCGGACGGCGCTCGCGCCCTTCGTCGACTCGCCGGCGAAAGAGACGCTGGAGATGGCGTTGGATTTCGTGCTCGAGCGGGACCGGTAGGGGCGCGCAGCAGCGCGCCCGGCACCCACGGTTGGGTTACGACAACAGCTCCATGATCTCGGCCATCGCCGCCCGGGCCCGGACGTGGATCATCGGCGCGTCGTTCTCCGTCGTCGTGCGCAGCACCTTGTTGTACTGCTCGATGGCGCGCGGGTAGTCCTGCAGGCAGCGGTGGTAGATCTCTCCCTTGCACAGCTTCGCCTCGGCGTTCATCGGATCGAGCTCGAGGATCTTGTTGAGGAAGATCAGGGCGGTGTCGTACTTCTGCTCTTCCACCGCCATTTTGTAGCGGAGGCGGTAGAGGGTGATCAGCTCGTTGTTTTTCGGCGCGATCCACGCACCCGGCAGGTAGCTGCGGATGGTAGAGATCAGATTGCTGGTGTTGGGGGGATTCGAGCGTTTGATCTGAAGCCGCTGCCGCATGACTCTCACACCCTCCCGAAGTGCTTCGACTCGAATTTCTCCTTATAGTAGGTTCGGCAGGAGCAATAGTCAAGACATTGACTAACGAATCCGACAGCGTTCGCCAGGCCCGCGCGGAGTACTTCCGCCGCGCCGGCTTCGCTCCCGACGGCGGCTACGCCGATCGATGGGTGGTGCTGCGCGTCGGACGGGTGCCAGTCTTCGCGTTTCCGAACGTCGAGGCCCGCCGCCGCTCGGTGCGGCTGCACGACATCCATCACGTCCTCACCGGCTACGACACCACGTGGACCGGCGAGTCGGAGATCGGCGCATGGGAGATCGGATCGGGCTGCCGGCGCCATTGGGTGGCCTGGGTGCTCAACCTCGGCGCGATGGCCATCGGCTTTCTCATCGCGCCCCGCCGCACCTGGCGGGCGTTCCGGCGCGGCCGGCGCAGCGGGAACCTGTACGGCGGCGCATTCGAAGAGGCGCTGCTCGACCGCACGGTCCGCGATCTCCGCACGGAGATCGGAATCGCCCCCTGCTAAACTTCCCCCGATGCGCACCGCCGTTTACCCCGGCTCGTTCGATCCGCTGACCAACGGCCACCTCGACATCATCCGCCGCGCCACGCACCTCTTCGACCGCCTGCTGGTCGCGGTGTTGGAGAACGAGGGGAAGTCTCCCCTCTTCACCGTCGCCGAGCGGAAGGAGCTCATCGCCCGCTGCGTGACGTCGATCCCGCGCGTGGAAGTCCACTCCTTCTCCGGCCTGCTGGTCGATTTCGCTCAAAGCTTCGACGCCACCGCCGTCATCCGCGGTATCCGCGCCGTCTCGGACTACGAGTACGAGCTGCAGATGGCGCTCATGAACCGCGAGCTCAACGCGCAGGTGGAGACGATCTTCATGCTGCCGGCCGTCGAGTACACCTACGTCTCCTCACGGCTGGTGAAGGAAGTCTTCCGCCTCGGCGGCGACGTGGCGCGCCTCGTCCCGCCGGTGGTGCTCGACTCGCTGAAGGCGCGGCTGCCGGTGACGGTGGGGAGCTAAACCCTCATCCGCCCTTCGGGCACCTTCTCCCGCTCACGCGGGAGAAGGCCATCAGCGTCCCTCTCCCGCGTGCGGGAGAGGGTGGCGCGAAGCGCCGGGTGAGGGTCGTCCCCCTACCGCTGCATCGGCCCGCACGGCGCGTCGGCCTTCGAGCACGGCTCCGACGAGCGCGCGTCCGGATTCGTGTTCTGTACGAAGCACCAGTCGACGAACTCGCCGCCGTAGCGCGTGAGGACGTCCGCCGGCAGCGCGGCGCGGTCGAGCTGCTTGAATTCGAAGGTGATCGTGCCGTTATCGTCGACCGTGGCCAGGAGGTAGCCGTAGACGTCGGTCTTCACCCGCTCCGGCGGCATGCCCTGCGCGGTGTCGGGGAGGCGGTAGCGGACGGCGCCCGCCGTTCCGATGATGATGCCGGGGATCACGCCGCCGTGCGCGCGCCAATACGGGCTGTCGTAGACGTCGCGGAAGAGGAAGTGCGAATGGCTGGCGATGACGTAGACGTTCTTCTTCGTCTTGGCCCGGAAGTCGAGGAGCTGCCGGTAGACGACGCTGCCGCTGTACTCCCCCGCCGCCGTCTCGTCCATGCTGTGGTCGCAGCCGAGGGAGTGCGGGAGGGCGGCGTGCATGCCGAGAACGATGGCCTTGACCTCGGGATCATCCGCGTCCCTGGCGAGCACTTTGGTGATCCACGCCAGTTGCGTGGCGTCGAACTCATACGACGCGTTGTCGAGCGAGATGAAGTCGACGCCGCCGCGCTTCCAGCGGAAGTACGTGCGCACGAGGTGGTCGTCGGGATCGATGCGCTGCTGCGGGATGGGCGGCTGGAGGAGCCAGTCGGCGAACTGCGCGATGTAGTCGCCGCGCGTCTTCGGCGGGACGAGCTCGTGGTTGCCGATGCCGAGGTAGACGGGGACGGGGCTGAACGGCGCGACCTGATTGCGGATGAAGTCGGGCCAGGCGGCGGCGAAGTAGCTGCCGATGGTGTACGGCCGCTTGGCCACCTTCACCATGTCCTGATCGAAATCGGAGAGCGCGCGGAAGTCGCCGAGGTGCCAGTAGAAGGCCGCTTTGTCCGCCTTCACGCCCGCGGCGATGCCGGGCATGACCACGTCGCCGCAGTTACGGGAGTCGCCGGCGACGGCGAACTTCCACGATTCGGCGGTCGCTGAGAAGGCGACGGCCAAGGCCAGCAGAATGAATGCTTTGCTCATAGTACGAATCGTACTATTACTCGGCGCGGGGATCGAGAGCGTCGCGGAAGCGGTCGCCGATGATGTTGAACGCGGCGACGGTGAGAAAGATGGCCACGCCGGGGAAGACCACCAGCCACCAGGCGTACTCGATGTTCTGCTGCGCGGCGAGGAGGATGCTTCCCCAGGTCGGCGTCGGCAGCGGGACGCCGAAGCCGAGGAACGAAAGCGCGGATTCGGTGAGGATGGCCGAAGCGACGCCGAAGCTGGCGGAGACCAGCACCGGCGCCAGCGCGTTGGGCAGGAGATGGCGGAGGATGATCCGCGCATCGCGCGCGCCGCTGGCCCTCGCGGCATACGCGAAGTCCAGCTCCCGGATCCGCAGGAACTCGCCGCGCACGAACCGCGCCTCGGTGGTCCACGAGGTCAGGCCGAGCGCGATCATGATGGTGTACAGCGACGGTCCGAAGAGGGCCACGATACCGAGGACGAGGAAGAGAAACGGAAAGCAGAGCACGACCTCGATGGTGCGCGACACGATCCAATCGACGACGCCGCGGTAGTAGCCCGCCAGCGCGCCGAGGAGCGAGCCGATGACCAGCGAGATGGCGGTGGCCAGGAAGCCGACGGTGAGCGAGACGCGCCCGCCATGGATCATGCGGGCCAGAACGTCGCGCCCGAGGTCGTCGGTGCCGAGGCGGTGCAGCCGGTCGGGAGGGCGGAGGCGGCTGGTGATGTCGACGTCGTTCGGATCGAACGGCACCGGGCCGCCGTGGTCGGCGATCAGCGGCGCCGCCGCGGCCAGCAGAGTCACGGCGGCGACGTAGATCAGGGCAGCGACCGCCAGTTTGCTTCGGCGAAAGCGCCGCCACGTCACCTTCCACATCAACGGTTCCTGCCGTCGAAGCGGATGCGCGGGTCCGCGGCGGCGTACATCAGGTCGGCGGCCAGGCTGGCCAGCAGGGTGACCACGGCGGTGGCCACGGTCAGTCCGAGAACGGTCGGGTAGTCGCGTCGCAGGATGGCGGTGAAGTAGAGATGCCCGATGCCATCCCACTGGAAGATCTGTTCGACGATGACGCTGCCGGAGATGAGGTACGGGATGGTGAGACCCAGCAGGGTGATGAGCGGAATCAACGCGTTGCGGAACGCGTGGCGCCACAGCACGGCGCCGGGTGCCACGCCCTTCGCCCTCGCGGTGGTGATGTAGTCCTGGCGTATCACGTCGGTGACCGCGGACTTCGAGAAGCGGGCAAAGATCGCGAGCTGCGCGTAGGTCAGGGTGATCACCGGGAGGATGAGGTGCCGAATGCGATCGGCGAATCGCTCCGGCCCGCTCAGCTCGAGGTAGTGGTCCGAGGTGATCCCGAACAGCGGTAGCCAGCCGAGGCGCACGGAGAAGAGCTGCATCAGCAGCAGCGCGACCCAGAAGCTCGGCAGCGAATAGAGGAGGAAGAAGCCGACCGCCGCCGACCGCTCCGGCAGGCGTCCGGATCGCGCCGCGCTCCAGAGGCCGATCGGCACGCCGATCGCCGCCGCGAGCAGGAAGGCGATGAGGTTGAGCTGAAAGGTGCGCGGCAGTTTCTCCGCGATCAGATCGAGGACCGGGCGCCGCTCGGTGATCGAGGTGCCAAGGTCGAGCGTCAAAAGGTCACCGAGCCACCAGCGGAACTGCGACAGCAGCGGCTCGTCGAGGTGATGCTGATGCTTGATGGCCGCGATCACCGACGGAGGGACGCCAGCCGGCGAATGGCCGAGGAAGAAGTAGGTCGGGTCGCCCGGCACGCTGTGGACCAGGACGAAGACGGCGACGCTGATGCCAAAGAACGTCAGCACCGCGTACAGGAGGCGGCGCACCACGTAGGTCAGCATGTGCGGACTAGTTTACGTTGTTCGCCGTTGGCTGTTGGCCGTTGGCCGAGCGCCTATGTACGGCCAACGGTCAACGGTCAACAGCGAACGCCTATCTCCGGTCATGCGTCCGCATATTGGCCGGGATCCACCAATCGAGCTCGCCGGGGTACCAGTTGTAGAGGCCCCACCCCTTGCTTTCCTTGACGTTGCGGATTCGCTTGTTGAGCGCCCACTTGACCGACACCTGCACGGTCCAGGTGTAGGGCTGCTCGTCGGCGAGGAGGGCATGCAGTTGGCGGTAGATGGCCACGCGCTTGGAGTGGTCGAGCTCGCGGCGGCCGGCCTCGATCAGGCGGTCGGCCTCCGGATTGAAGAAGGAGACGAAGTTGTAGCCAAGCGGCGGCACCTGGGAGGAGTGATAGAGCGTGTACGGATCGGGATCGGGGTCGAGGTCCCAGTTCAGAATTGCCGCCTGGAAGTTCCCCGAGAGCACCCGCTCCAGCAGAGTGTTGCCGTCGATCGGCACGATCTTCAAGTCGATGCCGATGTTCTTCAGCTCCGATTGAAAGAGCTGCGAGAACTCGGCCGAAATCGAGTTGCCGGAGACGGTGAGCATCTCGAAGCGGAACGGCTTGCGATTCTTGTCCAGGAGGCCGTCGCCGTCGGTGTCGAGCCATCCGAGGGAGTTGAGGATGCGCTTGGCTTCCTGCGGGTCGTACTTGATCACCGGCACTTCGGGGTTGAAGGCCCATTGGTCGGGGGTGAACGGGCCGTTCATGGCGCGCGCGGTCCCGTGATAGAGATTCTTGACCACCGACTCCAGGTCGATGCACATGGCCAGCGCGCGGCGGACGCGCTTGTCCGCGAACATCGGGTTGCGGAGGTTCCAGGGAATGTAGTTGTAGCCGAGCAGATAGAAGCGCCGGAAGTCGAGGTACTTCTTCAGCTCCGGGCGAGTGCTCTCGTTGAGCCAGATGTCGGACTTGATGATGGTCTCGTCGATGTCGCCGCGCTTGACCGCGTTCCAGGCGGTGGCGTCTTCATTGATGACTTTGAAGAGGATGCTCTGCAGGTGTGGCTTGGGACCCCAGTAGTCGGGGCGCCGCTCGAGGAGGATCTCCTGACCGGGGACGTGTCGCGCCAGCCGATACGGTCCGCTGCCGACGGCGTTGTTGTTGAAGGCGGTCTTGAAGTCGCCGCGCGAGTAGACGTGCTCCGGAATCACGCGCAGCATGGGGAAGGAGCTGAGCTGCGGCGCCAGCGCCTCCTTGAAGGCGATGACGATGGTGTGGGCGTCGACGACGCGCGTCCGCGCCAGGTCGGCGGTCTCGAACATCCCGATGAACTGCGCCGCTTCGCTGGCGGGGTCGAGGATCTTCTTCAGCGAGAAGAGAACGTCGCTGGCCAGCACCGGGGTACCGTCGGAGAAGGTGGCCTTGGGGTTGAGATGGAAGGTGTACGCCTTCCCATCCGACGAGACCTCCCACGTCTCCGCCAGACCGGGCGCCACCTGGAGCGCCTGGTCGAACTGCAGCAGCGACGTGAAGAGGTAGAAGATGACGTAGTGCTCGTATTTGGTGTTGCTGATGATGGGGTTGAGGGTGCTGATGTCCGCGTCGAGACGGCGGACGACGGTGCCGCCATCCTGCGGCTTCGCGTCGTCCGCGGCCGGCGCGGCGGGCGCCACTCGGCGCTCCCCGCCGCAGGCGAGGCAGAGCAGGAGCAGAAGGGAGGAAAGGGCCGCGCAGAACCGGTTCACGCGGCCATTATAGGTTGGCCCTCACCCGGCGCTTCGCGCCACCCTCTCCCGCATGCGGGAGAGGGACAACTACGGGCAGGGTGATGGACTCGGTGGCCACGTTGTAGAAGCCGTCCACGGCTCGCACGATCACGAATTTTCCCGCCAGTGCGGAGCGCTTCAGCCGGTACGTCTCGCTCGGCGAGTCGGCGATGCCGTCGACCGGGATGAGGCGGATCCACTTCTGCGCGTCGGCGGAGTACTCGATCTTCCCCACCGGCGAGAGCTTGTCGTTGACGCGGATGACGACGTCGTCGCCGTCGTTGCTGGAGGTGATCGCCGGTGGAGTGTTGTCGACCCGGAACTCGACCCCCTCTTTCTCGTCGCTGAGCGGCGTGTCGGGGTTGTCGATGGCGTCGCTGACCACCAGCCGCACCTCGTAGGTGCCGTCGGGGAGCTGCGAGGTGTCGAAGTTGAGCGAGGTCTCGTCTATGTTTTCGCGCAACCGCAGCCAGTTGCCGGCGCCCTTGCGGCGGAAGGAGAGCGAGTAGCGGAGGGTGTCGCCGTTGTCGTCGCGGGCCCGCCAGGTCACGGTGCGGAATCCCTTGCGGAAGACGCGCTTGCCCGGCTCGCTCTTGTCGCGCGGCGTGTCGAGGCTGGTGAAGATGCCGTACTCGTCGGGGTTGGTGGCCTCGACCACCTGTGGCGACGGCGGATAGGAGCCGGTGATGAAGACCACCGCCGGGTCCTGCACCATCACGTTGTCGATCACCGGGGCCATGTTGCGGTTGAGGAAGGCGACGGTGACGGTGTCGACGGTGATGGCCGGCGACGGCTTCGGCATGGTCAGCTTCCACTGGACGTACCGCGCGGGCGGTACGGAGATCGCCCCTTCCGCGCCGACGACCGGGTTGCTCCACGCGCTCCAGGTGCCGTCCGGGGTGCGGGTGTTGCCGGAGCGGAAGGCGATGGCCAGATGGCCGTCGCCGACGTCTTCGCCCTCGATGCGGAAGTTGCCGAATTTCGAAAAGCGCTCGACGTCCTTCGCCGCGGAGCGGAACTCCGCGCGCGGCGACGGCGCGGTGTCCATCCGGTAGACCGCACCGCTGTTGGTGGTGGTGATCAGCGTCTCGTTTCCGTTGGCGGAGAGCGAAACGACCTGTTTCTCCGGAACGGTGGCCAGTAGGGAGACTTCGCCGTCTTTGAGCGAGTAGACACGCCCCTGTGGGCCGGTGGAGAGGAGGATCGCGCCGCCGGGGCCGCCGGTGATGGCGTACACCATCTCGCGCTCGAACTTGCGGATGGTCTCCACGAAGCCGTCGGGATCGATGCGGTAGACCTCGCCGCTCCCGGTCTGCGCGGCCTGGCCGGAGCTGGAGTCGTCGAACGAGAAGCTGACTTCGGCGGTCGCCGTCCCCTCCTTCTCGTCTTTCTTCTCGCCGCTCGTGCCGCTGGTGCTGGTCGTGGTGGTGGTCTGCTGTCCGGCGGGCTTCGACGGCTGCGACTTCGGCGCGGTGCTCGGGAGAGCGGTGGTGGCAGAGGCAGCCCAGCCGATGCCGTTTGCGTCGACGTAGAGCGCGGCGATCTCGCTGAGCGGTGAGTCGAACAGGGCGTGCGCCGCACCGTCGGATTTCACTTCGTAGATGCGCGCCTTCGACGAGCCGCCGACCAGCAGCGTGCCGTCGCCCTTCACTGCCATGGAGCGGAGGTGGGTGTCGGGTGAGTCGAAGAGGACCTTCCCCTCCCCCGCCCTGGTGACGCGGAAGAGCTTTCCCTCCACGCCGGTGGCCACCGCGAGGTCGCCGCCTGGGAGGAACTCCATGGCCCAGATGTAGGCCTGCTTCGGATCGAAGAACGGCGTCGCCTTCCCGTCGTTCGGATCGATGCGGTAGATCTTGCCGTTCGGCGAAGTACCCGCGTAGAGCGCGCCATCGCGGAAGGCGAGGGCATACACCTCCTGCTCGAGCGCGGTGTAAATCAGCTTCAGCTCAGCGCCGCGGAGGCGGTAGACCTTCCCCGCGTTGCCGGTGCCGAAGAAGCGATCGCCGTTCGGCGCCGTGGTCTGGGAAAGGACGAAGGGATCGGTGAACGCCGCCAGCTTCCGCACCGAGGGCCCCGGCCGGAGCTCGCCGCGCGATGTGACGGCGAAGCCTTCGATGTCACCGGACAAAAAGTCCTCGGCGCTGCGCACTCGCCAAAACTGGGGCGCGACTGCAAAGGCATTTGCTGCGAGGAACGTGATGAGCAGGCTGAACCGGAAGCGCATGAACACCTTTTCCAGTGCTGAGTGCTGAGTACTGAGTGCTGAGTCGGTTGGGGGACTCAGCACTCAGCACTCAGTACTCAGCACTTGTTTCTTAGATTTGGGGTTTTACATCGAGGTCGATCTTCAGCACCCCGTCGACGATGTAGCCGAGGGAACGGGCGAGGTGCTCCGACGGGTGGTAGCGTACCGGAGCCTGCGCGCCGTTCGAGGTGTCATTGCTGACAACAGCGCGCATGGTCGGCGGCAGATTGGGCAGATAGACACCCGCGGTGACCGCTCCTTCCGACGACGAGTAGACGGCGAGGGTGAGGTCGGTCGAGGGGCGAAGACGCGCCAGGACGCCGAGCACCTGCTCGAGGGTCCGCGGGTCGGGCGGCACGAGCATAAAGTCGACCTGATTGAGCATCGAGCCGCTGCCGACCAGGATGTAGGCGTTACCGGGCGGCTGGTCGTCGGGAATCCGCACCTCGAACGTCTCGGTGAAGGGCTCGCCGCGGTATGGGCGTAGCACGGTGCGCACTTTCACCACGTCGCCCGGGGTGATGCGCGCCTTCGGCGTTTCCAGCGAGGCCTCGACGAGCTTGGCGATCTTGAGGTTGTCGTCGTGGCGGAGGTGGATCTTCACGCCGTCGATGTCGGCGGGGCGGAACTCGTTCGACATCAGGTAGCCGACCACCACGGCGAGGTAGGCGGGAATGGCCTGCCGGGCCTGCGCCCCCGCCCATCCCTCGCGCAGAACGATGGGCTGATCGAAGCCCTTGAGCCGGATCTCCGACTCGAGCATGACCGTCCGCTCGCCAGCGGCGCGTTGCGCGTTGGCGACCACGCTGTCGGCGGCCATGGCCATGATCAGCGGCGAGAGCTGCGAGTGGCGGACGACGTCGATGTGGTAGTGCTTGATGGGGCCGGAGCCGTCGACGGTGACGTCGACCGGGATCATGTCGGCGGCGTCGCCGAGCCGGCCCATGATGCCGCTGGAGCGGTCCTGGCGGAACGCGCCGACGATGTCGCCGCCGTTGGAGAACTTGAACGAAGTTGCCAGGCTGGGAAGGACGCCGACGATCTCCGCCTTCGCCATGGGGAACATCACTTCACCCATGTCGAGGAAGGGATGGCCGAAGGCGTAGACGCGGTCGCCGTCGACGTAGCTGACGGTGCCGGTGGCGGCGAGGTTGAAGTCGCCGCGCAGCAGAACCGCGCCGATGGCGTCGCCGGGAGCGAATTGCTTGGAAGCGGTCGGCGTGGCCTTGGTCGAGGATGAGGTCGCGCCGCTCGGTACGCCGACGAAGCCCATGGAATCGAAATACTTGGCGAAGCGGCCGAAAGTGTCGGGGGCGAAGCTGGTCATCGACAGCGGCACGGCGATCGGCATCGCGCCGTTCATCGTGGTGGCGCGCGACGCCGCGAGACCGCCGAGCATGGTGTCGAACGCCTCGCTGGTCTTGCCGTCGATGAGCGATTTCAGCATCGCCGCGCCGCTCATCCGCGGCGTGGCCGCAATCACCGCCCCCGCCGACCGGCTCCCCGCCTCGGCGATCTTCAGCATCTCCTCGATGGGCGTGACGCCGGCCACCGGTTCCTTGGCGAACTGCCATGAGTAAGCCAGCGCGCCGATGACTTTTCCGTCGATGAAGATCGGCGAGCCACTCATCCCGGCGATGACGCCGGAGCGCTTCACTTCCGGCGCGTCGATCTTGGCCAGAATGAGGTTCTGGTTGGGGCCGATGTTGTTGAGCACGCCGATGATCTCGACGTCGAACTTCTCGAGTTTCGATCCCTCGAAGACCGTGAGGCCGTAGCCGCGCATCCCCTTGCGGACCTGCGAGAGAGGCATCGTGTCGGCGGCAAACGCGCCGGCGGCGATGCAGACGGTGAACGCTGCGAGAAGGATGACGCGGATTGTTCGCTGCACGAGGAACCTAACCCTCCGCGGAGAATGGCTATTTCGGCTAGTCTCACTCGTACCGGAGCGCCTCGATCGGATCGAGCTTCGACGCCTTGGCCGCCGGGTAGATTCCGAAGATGATTCCGATGACGGCGCAGAAAACGACCGCGCCGAGGATCGCCCACATCGGGGTGTGCACCGCGGGAAACTCCACCCACACCTTGCCGATGACCAGGCGCGCGACGTTGGCCAGGAGAGAACCGCCGACGATGCCGATGAGCCCGCCCAACGCGGAGAGGACGATCGCCTCGATGAGGAACTGCACCAGGATGTCATGCCGCCGCGCACCGATCGATTTGCGGATCCCGATCTCTCTCGTCCGCTCGGTGACCGAGACCAGCATGATGTTCATGATCCCCACGCCGCCGACCAGCAGCGCGACGGCGACGACGCCGCCGAGAATGCCGGTGACGTATCCGAGCGCCTTCGAGACCATTTTCAGGATCTCTTCCTGAGCCAGGATCTGGAAGTCGTCCTTGTCGCCCTTCTTCAATCGATGGCGCGCACGCAGGATGTCGCTTACCTGCTTCTTCACCAGATCGAGGTCCGCCCCCGCCTCCATCTGGAAGGCGAGAACCAGCCGCCGCATGTTCTCCGAGCCATACACCACCGTGGCCGTGGAGAAGGGAATGAGCACGACGTCGTCCTGATTGCTGCCGAGCGACCCCCCCTTCTCCTCCAGCACGCCGACGACGGTGAAGCTGTTCCCGTCGATCAGGATCAGCTTCCCCAAGGCATCGCCCTCGATGTCGAGCTCGCGGGCAACCTCCACCCCGATGACGCAGACGCGCTTCTTCTGCTCATCGTCGACGGGGGTGAAGAAGCGCCCGAAGTCCACCCAATGGTTGACGATATCCGGATAGGAGCGGTTGACGGCGTAGATCTGGGCCTGATGACGGGCATCGCCGAATCGCAACTGCGCGCCGCTGATGAAGATCGGGGAAAACTCGCGGATCGAGCCCGTCTGCTGCCGCACCGCCAGCGCGTCTTCGATGGTCAGCTCCGGCATGTGGAAGGGCTTCCGCCGGTCGCTTTGCGGAAAGACCTCGATGAAGCCGACGCCGATCTCGTTGAGATCACCGGCCATCTTGTGCTGGAAGCCCTGGACGATGGAGACGACGGCGATGACGGCCGCCACGCCGATCATCACGCCGAGGACGGTCAGGATGGAGCGCATCTTGTTGGCGAAGATGGCTCTTAGAGCGATCGTTAGGTTTTCGAGAAACATTAGAAGTGCCGAGTGCTGAGTGCTGAGTACTGAGTGCGTCGCCGCTCGATGCTGCTCCGCAGGCCCACATCGAGCGCGTTGTAGAGCTGTGATCGCACTTCGCCGCACGACCCTTTCGCGTAGGTTAGAAAGCGATGGAATTCACCGAGAGCGGCGCGTTTGAAGCCTTCCGCGAAGTTGGAAGGCACCGAGAGCGCGGCATCCCGGATCTGATCGCGCAACGCAAAGTCGCGAGCGAACGGCCGTTGTTCGGAAACCGCGTAAATGTCACGCACGAGGACGCGCCCTTTTTGCCAGGCGATGAGGTCTTCGAACTGTTCAACTTTTGCCATTCGAAGATTCTCCCTCGGTCTGTCAAGTACCTCTACCTGCCGTAGAAAAAACTCGGCACTCAGCACTCAGCACTTTCAGTCCTGTATCCGCCCATCCCGAAGATGAATGACCCGCTTGGCTTCCTTTGCCACGTCATCCTCATGCGTAACCAGGATGATCGAATTGCCGTTGTTGTGGAGAGTGCGGAAGAGATCGAGGATCTCGCGGCCGGTTTGGGAGTCGAGGTTCCCGGTGGGCTCGTCGGCGAGGAGGAGCGAGGGTTTGTTGACCAGGGCGCGGGCGATGGCGACGCGCTGGCGCTGGCCGCCGGAGAGCTCGTTCGGCTGATGGGTCATGCGGTCGGCGAGGCCGACAGAGGCCAGCGCCTCCTCAGCCATCCGGCGGCGCTCGAGGCGCGGGATCCTGGCGTAGACCAGCGGCAGCTCGACGTTTGCCAGGGCGCTGGTGCGCGCCAGCAGGTTGAAGGTCTGGAAGACGAACCCGATCTTCTTGTTGCGAACCGCGGCCAGCTCGTCGTCGTTCATCGACTCCACCGGCGTGCCGTCGAGGATGTACTGCCCGGCGCTGGGGCGGTCGAGGCAGCCGATGATGTTCATCAGCGTCGACTTGCCGGAGCCGGACGGGCCCATGATGGCCACGTACTCGCCCTGATTGAGGACCAGGTCGATGCCGCGCAGCGCGTGGATCTCTTCTGTGCCGAGCTGGTAGACGCGCGTCAGTTCGCGCATTTCGATCAGGTGCTGCCCGTTTCCGTTCGTCCCTATCACGATTTCTCGCTTTGCGCCTTTTTCTCTTCCTTGGAGATTTCTACGCTGTCGCCGTCTTTCAGTTTCTTGAGAGTCCGGAACGGGCCGGTGACCACCTGATCCGCGGGCTTGATGCCGGAGACGATGGCCACGTGAGTCGCATCGCTGATGCCTGTCGCAACCTCCGACATCTTTGCCTTACCGTCTTTTACGGTGAATACGTACTTACGTTTCGGCAAAGTGTCGTCTTCTTCCTCGTCGCCCTTCTTTTTCGACAGCGACGGAGGCACGCGCTCCACCACGCTCTGGATCGGCACCGAGAGCGCTGCGCCGGCAGTGGTGATGATGATCGACACCTGCGACGTCATCCCCGGCTTGAGGCGCTCGTCGGGATCGTCGATGGCCACTTTGACCTTGAAATAACGCAGTCCCGTGCCGCTGGTCTGCCGCACCGCCGCCGAGCTGCCGATCTCGGAAACGTGTCCGGCGTAATCCTTGTCCGGCACGGCGTCGACGTGGACCTTCGCCTTCTGGCTGACGCGGATTCCGGTGACTTCGGTCTCGCCGACTTCAGCCTCCACGAGGATCTCGGACAGATCGGCGATCACGGCGATGACCGACCCCGGATTGTTCATCGTCCCGGTGACCACCACCTCACCCTCATGCGCGTTGAGCTGCACCGCCTTGCCGTTGATGGGCGAGACGATGGTGGTGCGGTCGAGGTCCGTGCGCGCCTGCTGCAGCAGCGCTTGGCCCTGCCGCACGCCCTCCTCCGCCGACTGGTAGCCGGCCTGGGCGTTCTGCAGTTCCTGCCGCGCGCGGTCGAAGAGCTCCTGCGCCTGGATCCCCTGCCGCTCGAGGCTGACCGCTCGCTTGTACGCCGCCTCGGCCGTCCCCAGCGCCGCGCGTGCGCGCGTCACCTCGATGCGCCGGTTGGCCGCTTCCGCGCGCGCGCGGGCGTACTGGGCCTGATACGCGAACTTCTCGAGATCGACGAGTTTCTGACCCTTGCGCACCGTGTCGCCTTCGTTGAAGTAGAGGCGCTCGATCTTGCCGACAATGTGCGCGCTGATGTTGACCTTGAGCTTGGGGTCGATCTGGCCGGGCGCGGTGACGATGGCCTGGATGTCGCGCGGCTTGACCGGCTCGACGTGGACCTTCTCCCCCTTCGCCCCGCCGCCCTTGAGGCTGGCGATGACGATCACGGCGATCAGGACGACCGCGCCGGCGATGATCAGGATCTTCTTTTTCATTTACTGAGCGTCTGAAACGCTGGTCCGATGAGCTTGAGGAGAATGCAGACCACCCAGAGCGAAATGACGATCGCCGAAGCCTTCGCCTTCGACGTCCGCGAGAGCGCCGCAAATCCGATGATCAGCAGCACCACCGTCCAGATGGTGAAGATATCGATCGACGACAGCAGCGCGAAGAGCACCGGCTGCGCCTTCATGTCGACCAGGAAGGCTGGGTTGGATTTGACCAGCGTGGCCATCTGCGTCGGGTCGACCAACCCGCTGCGCAACACGGCAACGATGGTCAGGATGATCCCGTTGACCACCAGCGGCATCCAGGCGTACAGCGTCGCGGAGAATGCCTTCCCGAACGTGCCCTCGCCTCCCAGGAGGCGGAACGCGAGCAGGAGCACGCCGGCGACGATGACGTACCAGATCACCGCGACGACCGGAGCGACCCAGCCGACCACTTTCCCGAACGCCTTGGTCATCCTCTCCATCTGATCCAACTGCTCCTGGGACATGTTGGGATTCTTCGCCCTGATCTGTTCCTCCTGCATCGCGACGATGGCGTCCCAGTCCATGCGGGGCATCAAGAGGAAGGTGCTGACGTAGCCGATCAGGACGATGACCAGCAGCGGCACGACCCAGTCGGGCCGGCGGGCGATCGAGGTGAAGGTCTCATTCGGTGAGACCAGCGCGCCGATCATGCGGGCGAATGGATTCGGTTTCGGCTCTGCCGGAGCGGGAGCTGCCGCGGGAATCTCTGTCGTCATTTCTTCTCCTCCGACCGATTGGCTCTGTCGTACTTCAGCCAATTGTATCGGTCGAAGGTGGAGAACAACGGAAAGTGAGGCTCCTCGACTTTCTCGGTCTCGACTTTGATGTTGTGCACGTCGAGCAGGTCGCCCACCGCGCGGTGGTACGCGGCGACCGCCTTGTTGTAGGTGACCAGCGACTGCAGCTCGCTGGCGCGGGCGTCGGTGAGCTGCTGCTGGATCTGCAGGACCTGGAAGTTGGTGGTCATGCCGTTTTCGTAGCGTTTGCGCTCGGCGTCGAGGTTCTTCTCCGCGGCGTCGCGGGCTTGGCGGGTGGCCTGGATCGACTTCGCCGCGGTGTCGATGGCCCGGACGGTGGCGCGGACCTGCACCACGATGTTCTGGCGGGTCTGCTCCTCGTCGGTCTTCGACTGCGCCAGATTGAGCTCGGCGCGCTTGGCCTCGGCGCGCGCCCCGATGTTGGTGATCGGCACGCCGATGGTGAAGCCGATCGTCCAGGTCGGGAACGTGCCCTCGAAGACCTGTTGGACGGCGTGCGGGAACTGCGTCGAGGGGATGTTCGTCGGCTGGTTGGTGACCGGGTTGATGGCCAGCGCCTTCCCGGCCAGGCCGGCTTGACTGTAATCGAGCGCCAGGTCGACCTGCGGGCGGGTCAGGTTGCGCGCGTACATGTACTGAATGCGGCGCGTTTCGGTGGTGAGCTGCAGCTCGTGCATCTCGGGCCGAAGGTCGAGCGCGCGGGCGACGGCCTGCGCGGGGTCGATGTCGATCGGGGTGTAGCCGATGGGATCCACCGGGATGATCGGGCGGTCCCACTCGGCCGGATCGAGGTGCATGAGCGCGCGGAGGTCATCCTCGGCGCCGCGCACGGAGGCCACGGCGTTGATCAGCGCCTCTTCCGAGGTCGCGATCTGCACGCGCGGCTGGAGGATGTCGAGAGGCGCGGAGGCGCCGACGTCGATCCGGATCTGGGTGATGCGGGCCTGGTCGCGGGCCAGGAAGAGCGATTCCCTCACCACGTCGACGAACTGCCGTGCGTAGATCAGGTTGAGGTAGGCCTGCTCCACGCTGTTGGCGGTGTCCATCAGCGTGGCGCGGAAAACCTCGTGATTGAGGCCGAGGGTGTTGCGGGCGATGGTGATGCCGCGGGTGTTGACGTCCACGCCGAAGTTCCGCAGCAGCGGGTGCGCGAGGGAGATGCCGAGGCCGCTGCCGTACGTAGGATTGACGAGCTGGCCGAAGCTGGACACCGCCCGCCGCGAGTTCTGCCACTCGATGCTGTAGCGGCCGCCGGTGGGGATGACCTGCTCGACGCCGAAGTTCGCGGTGGTGCCGCGGAAGGCGGTGCTGGCGAGGGTGTTACTGGTCGGGGTCTCGCTGCTGGTGTGCTGCAGGAATGAGGTGCCCAGCCAGTCGAAGGTGCCGTACTGCGAGCGGAGGCTCTCCCCCGCCATCTGGTAGTCGTACCGGCGGAGCTGCACGCCGATGTTGCGCTCCATGGCGGTCTTGAGCGCGTCGTCGAGCGTGAGCCGCATGGCGCGCGGGTCGCGGACGTCGCGGTCGGTGTCGGCGCTGACCGCCGCAGTGGCCGCCTGGTCGGGATTGGTGGTTACGGTCGTCGTCTGCGCTGACGCCATCGCCGCGGCAAAGGCGCAAACGATGATCAGCAGCCGTCGAACAGCGGTCATGCAAGTCCTCCTAGACACGCCTCTTCTACGAGAGATTGAAGTGAGAGTTTCGAGCGCCGTGCGGGCGCGGCCCGATGTGGCGATCCGCATTCTACTTCTCACCAATACGTTGGGACGCACCGAACGTTGACAGAGTTAGCCGGCCGGCACTTCGCCCGGCACCGGCGCCCCGGCGAAGTGGCAGGCGGCGAACTGCCCCGCCTTGTGCTCGACCAGCGGCGGCACGACGTCCTTGCAGACGGGGAACTGCGCGATGGGGCAGCGGGTGTGGAAGACGCAGCCGCTCGGCGGATCGAGCGGCGTGGGGATGTCGCCCTTGAGGATGATGCGGCTCTTCTTCACGTTCGGATCGGGCACCGGGACCGCTGAGAGCAGCGCTTTGGTGTATGGGTGCAGCGGATCCGCATAGAGGGAGCGCCGCTCCGCGAGCTCCATGATCTTGCCGAGGTACATGACCGCCACGCGGGTGGAGATGTGCTCGACCACCGACAGGTCGTGGGCGATGAAGAGGTAGGTCAGCCCCAGCTCGTCCTGCAGGTCCATCAATAGATTGATGACCTGCGCCTGGACGGAGACGTCGAGCGCGGAGACCGGCTCGTCGAGCACCAGGAACTTCGGGTTGGTGGCCAGCGCGCGCGCCACGCCGATGCGCTGCCGCTGCCCGCCGGAGAACTCGTGCGGGTACCGCCTTCTGTAATCGGGGCTGAGCCCGACTTTTTCCAGCAGTTGCGCCACGCGCTCGCCGCGCTGGCGCGCCGACATCTCGCCGTGGATGATCAGCGGCTCGGCGATGATCGTCCCCACCGTCATCCGCGGGTTGAGCGACGCGTACGGGTCCTGAAAGACGATCTGCATGTGGCGGCGCATCCGCCGCATGTCGCCGGAGTCGAGAGAGAGGACGTCGGTCCCTTCGAAGCTGACCGCGCCGTCGGTGGGCTCGATGAGCCGCAGGATGCAGCGTCCGACGGTCGTCTTCCCCGAGCCCGACTCGCCGACCAGGCCGAGGGTCTCGCCGCGGGCGACGCCGAAGCTCACGCCGTCGACCGCCTTCACCTGCGCCACCACCCGCGAGAGCACGCCGCGGCGGACGGGGAAGTACTTCTTGAGGTCTTCCACGATGAGCAGCGGCTCGCCGAGGCCGAGGGGAAGGACGGGGGTCTCCTGGGGAAGCGCGCTCATTGCGGCAGCCTCTCGGGGTCCGCTTCGTCGCCGTGCAGATAGCACCGCGCGTCGTGTCCCGGCGCGACGATCATCCGCGCCGGCTCCTTGCCGAGGCAGATGGGCATGACGTCGGGGCATCGCGGATTGAACTTGCAGCCGGGTGGGAGGTTGGTGATCGGCGGAACCATCCCCGCGATGGTCGGCAGACGCGTCTTCTCCCCCGTCGACACGCTCGGCAGCGATTTGAGCAGGCCGCGGGTGTACGGGTGGGCGGGGTTGGCGAAGAGGTCGCGCACCGGCGACTCCTCGACGATGCGTCCGGTGTACATCACGATGATCCGCTCGCAGAATTCGGAGACCACCCCGAGATCGTGAGTGATGAGCAGGATGGCGAGGCCGAGGCGCTTCTGCAGCGAGGCGAGCAGCTCCATGATCTGGGCCTGGATGGTGACGTCGAGGGCGGTGGTCGGCTCGTCGGCGATGAGCAGCTCCGGGTCACACGACAGCGCCATGGCAATCATGACCCGCTGCCGCATCCCGCCCGAAAGCTGGTGCGGGTAGTCGTAGAGCCGCTTGTACGGATCGGGAATCGACACCAGCTCCAGCATCTCCCCCGCCCGCTGCCACGCCGCCTTCTTCGACATCTTTTGGTGGATGCGAATGGCCTCCGCGACCTGGTCGCCGATCTTGAAGACGGGATTGAGCGACGTCATCGGCTCCTGGAAGACCATGGCGATGTCGTTGCCGCGCACCGAGCGCATCTCTCGTTCCGACAGCGCGGCGAGATCGCGTCCTTTGAACCGGACCTCCCCGCCCGTCACCCGCCCCGGCGGCGCTACCAGCCGCATGATGGACATGGCGGTGACGCTCTTTCCGCATCCCGACTCGCCGACCAGCGCGACCGCCTCGCCGCGCCGCACGTTGAACGAGAGGTTGTCCACCGCATGCACCGGCCCCTCGGCGGAAAAGAACGACGTGCGGAGGTTCTTGACCTCGAGGATGGCCTCGCGCGGATCGACGTCGCGGTCAGCGACGGTCGATTCGGGAAGGCCGACGGGCTGCGCGGCGGTCACGGGCGGGATCGTAGCAAGAAAGGTGTCAGGAGGGCCGAGGTAGGATGGAGAAGGGTGAAAACGACTGCTCATTTCGATTTCAAGAATCGGAAGCGGCACTGAAGCTCGAATGGTGTGAACGCGTCATCCATTCGCCTTTGGAAGTTCAGGAACAAAAGAACGGCTACTTCCGCTATTGGGGATATATCGAAGAGGTTGAAAGGTACCTGCGCGTCGTTACGTTGGAAGACCGCGAGACGATCGAAACGGCACACTTCGATCGCAACTACGAGAAAAGACGGCGATGAGATACCACTACGACAGTGAGCACGATGCACTCGGCATCGATTTCCGCGACGACGGTGAATACGACGACTCTGAAGAGATCTTCGAGGGCTTCGTAATCGACTTCGACAAGTCCGGCCGGCCGATGGGCATCGACATTTATCAGGATGCGAGCAAGTTCGTCGACATCGAGCGGCTGAAGCGGAACTTCCGTGGCGAAGTGACCGAGCGTTCCATCGAGCGCGAGCCCACCTTCATCCGCGACGCGCCCATCGAGAAAAAGAAGAAAAAACGCTAGCGCCGGCGCCTGAATCGCCCCAACGTCGCCCGCGCCTCCTCCACCCCCATCGCCACGGCCGCTACGAAGTAGACGACGCCAAAAGCGCCGGCGACGAAGATGGCGTGGACCATGGGGTGGGTGGTCGGGAGCAAGGCCTCGCAAGCGACGCCGGCCGCGGCGGCGATCAGCGCGGACCCCCACAGCCGGGCGAGGAACGCCGGCGCGAGGCGCACCGTGCCGATGCGGCGCGCCAGGGCGCGGCGCAGCATCAAGAACTCCAGCCATCCCGCCAATCCGGTGGCCACCGTCAAGCCGATCGCGCCAAGCAGCTCCTCCCCCTCGCCGAGCCGCGGAATGCGCAGATGCAGCAGGCGCATCGCATCGACGATCGCCGGCCGCCACGGAAAGGCGAACATGATCCCCAGGCACGCTCCCAGGCCCACGCGCGCGATCGCGAACTTCAACGGCGTCCGCGGATCGCGCAAGGCGTAAAAGGCGGAGGAGTAGAGCCGGCCGAGGGTGACGGCCAGGAGGCCGACGGTCGATCCGGCGAGGATGTACCAGACCAGCAGCGTGTCGTTGTCACCGAACTGGCCCGTCTGATAGAGCGCGGCGACGAGCGCGCGTCCGATGAAGAGAAACGCCGCGACGGTCGGAACGACGAAGAAGGCGATCTGCCGCAGGCCGCGCGCGAGGCGGAGGCGCAGCGCGGAGTGCACTTCCTCATCCGCGCCGATCGTCCGCGACATCTGCGGCAGCTCCGCCGCGGCCACCGACATGCCGAAGAGGCTGATGGGCAGAAAGTAGATGGTCTGCGCGTACGCCAGCGCCGAGACGGCGGCGGTGCCGAGGAAGCTGGCGATGACCTGGTCGACATAGCCGCTCAGTTGCACCACGCCGCGCCCGATCATCACCGGCGCAAAGCTGCGGACGACCTCGCGCACCGGCCCGAGCGACGTGCGCAGCGACAGCCGGATGCGCGGCGCGTACTTCAGGACGAACGGCACCTGAACCCCGAACTGCAGCGCCGAGCCCACCACCGTCCCCCACGACAGGGCGATCGCCAAATGGTCCTGGTCCGCCCGGCTGCCGAAGTAGACGAGCGTGGCAATCATCGCCCCGTTCCAGAACACCGGCGCGACGTACGACAGAAAGAACTTGTGATGCGAGTTGAGCACGCCGAGGCACCACGCCGAGAGGACCAGGAGGCCTGTGGCGGGAAAGAGGATCTGCACGATGCGGATGGTCAGGAGACGGACTTCGCCTTCGAAGCCGGGCGCGATCACGTCGATCAGCCACGGCGTGAACATCACGCAAACCGCGACGATGACCGAGACGATGACCGCCAGGAGCGAGAGGATCACCCCCGCCAGCCGCCCCGCCAGCTCCTCGTCCTTCTGCGCGATGAGCCTGGCGTAGACGGGGATGAACGACGCCGACAGCACGCCCTCGCCGAAGAGGTTCTGCAGAAAGTTGGGGATTTTCAGCCCGGCCTTGAACGCGCCGGCGGCGGCGGAGTTGCCGAGGTAGTGGGCGAAGACGCGCTCGCGAACCAGGCCGGCGACGCGGCTGAGGAGGATCCCGGCGGCGACGAGCACCGCGAATCCGGCGCGCGGGCGCGGCCTCGGCTCCTCGGAATTCAGCTCAGACACGGCGCGATACCATACCGCGACTCATGCCCGATCCCTCCCCCATCCGCATCGCCGGCGCCGGACCGTCCGGACTGGCGGCGGCGATCGTTCTCGCCCGCGCCGGCCGCGCCGTCGAGGTGCACGAAGCGAAGAGCGACGTCGGCATGCGCTTCATCGGCGACCTGCAGATCATCGAAGGGGCGTCGGAAGCGGAGAGCGTGCCGGATTTTCTGGCGCGCATCGGCATCGAGCGCAATTTCTACTTTCGCCCCGCCGACTGGGCCACGTTCTACGACCATCGACGCGTGGCGCGCGTCATTCGCAGCGCCGCGCCGTACGGGTGGTTCATCCGTCGCGGCGCCGAGGAGAGCACGCTCGATCGCGGTCTGCTGGCGCAGGCGCGCGCCGCCGGTGCGACGGTCGTCTTCAACTCGCGGATCGCGGAAGCCGACATCGTCGCCACCGGCCCCGCGTCGCCCGATGGCCTGGCGCGGGAAATGACCTGGCGCACGTCCGACCCCGAGCGCATCGACGTCTTCTTCAACCACAAGCTCGCGCCGGGTGGCTACTCGTATCTCTTCATCCTCGATGGGATCGCCACCTTCGGCTGCGCGATCGTCGCCGACTTCAAGCGCATCGACGAGTACTTCGATCACTCGCTGGCCGAGGCGAAACGCGTGCATCGATTCAAGGTCCCCGAGGAGCACCGCACCGGCTACTCGTACATGAACTTCCATCTCAAGCGGGGCGCGACGTCGAACGGCTCGCGCTTCGTCGGCGAGGCGGCCGGATTTCAGGACTATCTCTTCGGACTCGGCATCCGCTACGCGCTGACCAGCGGCTATCTCGCGGCGCGCAGCATTCTGGAATCGCGCGACTTCGACGAGCTCTGGAAGATGGAGCTGGGGACCAAGCAGGAGACCAGTCTGGTCAACCGTTTTCTCTACGAGGCCGGCGGCAACTTCGGTCTGTCGATGTTCGTGCGCCGCGCGTCGCGGGCGAAGGATTTTCACCGCTACCTCAGCGGATGGCACGCCGCGCGGTGGTGGAAGGCGCTGCTGTCGCCGATGGTGCGGCGCCTGTGGCACCACCGCGGCCGCTGCCTGCACAAGCCGGGCGAGCACTGGTGCCGCTCGCGCGACACGGAGATGAAGGTTCCGCCGCTGGGGCCGGATAATTTATCCTGAGGCGCGAAGACGCCTCAGGATCTGGCGCCCATGTGCGCAGCGCAAGTAGGCGCCAGATCCTTGCGCTTCGCGCAAGGATGAATTTAAGCGACGCCTACCGCCACTGCCGCGACATCGCGCACAAGCACGGCGCGAACTTTTCGGTCGGTTTCCGCTTCCTGCCGCGGCGCAAGCGGCGGGCGGTGTACGCCGCGTACGCGTACTGCCGCTGGGCGGACGACATCGCCGACGAGGGGGCGGCGGAGCGGGCGTTCGAAGACCTCGGCGCCTGGCAGGCCGAGCTCGAAGCCTGCTACGCCGGCAAGCCTTCCACCGCCATCACCGTCGCTCTCGCCGACGCCCTGCAATCCTTCGCCATCCCCAAGAGCGCGTTCGTCGCCCTCATCGACGGTTGCCGCCAGGACATGTTCAAAACGCGCTACGAGACCTTCGAGGAGCTGCTGCAGTACTGCGAGCTGGTGGCCTCGTCGATCTCCGACATCTCGTTGTCCATCTACGGCTACCGGACGGACGCGGCGATCATGCACGGCCGCAACCTGGCCACGGCGCTGCAGCTCACCAACGTCACGCGCGACATCGGCGACGATCTCGGCCGCAACCGCGTATACATCCCGCAGGAGGAATTGCGGCGCTTCGGCGTCACGGAGCGCGATCTCTTCGATCGCTTGGAGAGCGACGCCATGCGGCGCCTCATCGAGTTCCAGATCGATCGCGCCGAGTCGTATTTCCGCCTGGCCGAGCCGCTTTTGTCGGAGCTGTCGTTCGACGCCCGCTTCCCCACGGTGTTGATGGGCGGCGTCTACGCCACCGTGCTGGCCCGGCTCCGCCTGGCGCCGTTCACCGTGTTGAGGAAGCGGCTGTCTCTCGGCAGTGTTGAGAAACTGATGGTCGTCGCCCGGCGAGCAGTGAGACCGCACTTCGTTTGAAACGCCGGGGGCGTACGATCCGTCCCACGAACGGCATGAGCACCACCCGCAGCGCGATCGTCCTTCTCCTCGCCGCCGTCGCGGCGCGCGGCGCGGACCCCCCGGAGAGCGTGATCGTCCGCGTCCCGGTGGTCGGCAGCGTGTGGGGCATCGGCGGCGTGCGGTGGAGGACCGACGTGCAGCTCTACAACGACAGCTCGCGTGAATTGATGGTCCGCCTGTCGCTGCCGGCGACCGCGGCGCCGGAGTTCCTTTTCTCCATGCCGCCCGGAGCCACGCAGCGGTTCACCGACATCGCCGCCGAGGCCTTCTCCACCGACTCGGTGCTCTCGCCGCTGGAGATCGAGACCTTCGAGAGCAAGCGGCCGGTGCGCGTCTCCGCCACCGTCTACGGCGTCCGCGGCACCGACGTCTTCAGCCCCGAGCCGATCCCGGTCGACTACGGCGGCGGCAACTACTATCCGCAGCGATCGCTGCACGGACTCTCCTTCTCCGACACCTTCCGCACCAACATCGGCCTGGCGAACCTCGGCCAGCGCGAGGCGACATTCCTCCTCGCGCTGCAGCGCCTGCCGGGGCGCAACGTCGCCGTCACCCGCATCACCCTTCAGCCCAACGCGCTGACGCACGCATCGATTCAGTCGCTCTTCCCGCTGATCACCAAGGGCGACAACTTCACGGTCATCGTGGAGACCGGCGCGCGCGACACCTACGTCTACGCCTCGGTGATCGACAACGCCAGCAACGAGGCCCGCTTCATCCAGCCGGCCATCGGCGCTCCCACCCTTTCGGCGCAGGGCATGACAACGGCGAAGCCGTGACGGTATCCTTTGCCGCCATGGACGAGCCGGAGTACCTGATCTGCCTGAGTTGCGAGACGCCGACCTACCAGTTCGAGTACCACAACGGCAAGCTCGCCACCGTGGTCTGCAACACCTGCGGCGCCGATGACGTCACGGACTTCATGACCGAAGCCGAGCTCGAGGAACAGACCGGAGGGTGAAGACGCCGGTCATCATCGGGATCGCCGGCGGGACGGGCTCCGGCAAGACCACCGTCGCGCGCGCCATCTACGACCGCGTCGGCCCCGACCGCATCGAGTGGATCTCCCACGATTCGTACTATCGCAACTTCGACGCGCTGTCGCCGGAGGAGCGGGCGAAGATCAACTTCGACCATCCCGACTCGCTGGAGAGCGAGCTGCTGACGCGGCACCTGGACGTGCTCAGCAAAGGCTCGTCGGTCGAAGTCCCGGTCTACGACTTCGCCACGCATTCGCGCAAGGCGGACACGCAGCGCGTCGAGCCGCGCAAGGTGATCATCGTGGAGGGGATCCTGGTCCTGGCCGAGCCGGAGCTGCGGAAGCGGATCAACATCAAGCTGTTCGTCGATACGCCCGCCGACATCCGCTTCGTCCGCCGCCTCACGCGCGACATCGAGTCGCGCGGCCGCTCGCTGCAGTCCGTGGTGCAGCAGTACATGACCACCGTCCGCCCGATGCACGAGGAGTTCGTCGAGCCGTCGAAGCGCCACGCCGACCTGATCATCCCCGAGGGGGGAGAGAATCAGGTGGCGATCGATGCGATCATCGCGCGGGTGGAGAGACTATTAGCGTAGTTGCGGGGTCTCGCGGTTGCGAGGTCTCGCAGCGCGAAACGCTAGGCGAACGATCGCTCCCTAGCGGAGCGCCGCGAGACGCCGAGACCGCGAGACCCCGCAACCCCTACCGTAGCTGCCAGTCGAAGAACGCCAGCGTCTCCGCCGCGTTGTTCACCTGCACCTTCAGCGGCTCGCCGCCCGAGTGCCCGCCGGCCACGTGGTAGCGCAGGAGCACCGGCTTCTCCGAGCCGGTGGACGCCTGGAACAGCGCGGCGGCCTTGCGCGCGTGCAGCGGCGCGACGCGGGTGTCGGAGTCGCCGGTGATGAAGAGGATCGCCGGATACTTCGTCCCCTTCATCACGCGCTGATACGGCGAGTACGCGTAGATGGTCTTGAACTGTTCGGGATCGTCCGCCGAGCCGTACTCCGGGACCCAGAACGATCCGACCAGGAACTTGTGGTAGCGGAGCATGTCGACGAGCGGATAGCTGCAGACCACCGCTTTCGCCAGCTCGGGCCGCTGCGTGGCGAAGGCGGTGACGAGCAGCCCGCCGTTGCTGCCGCCGCTGATGCCGAGGTGCTCGGAGGAGGTGTAGCCGCTCTTGATGAGGTACTCCGCGGCGCCGATGAAGTCGTCGAAGACGTTCTGCTTCTTGGCCAGCATCCCCGCCTGGTGCCACTCCTCGCCGAACTCGCCGCCGCCGCGCAGGTTCGCCAGCGCCACCACGCCGCCGTTCTCCATCCAGGTGATGTTGCTGGCGCCGAAGCCCGGGAGCTGGCTGGCAGTGAATCCGCCGTAGCCGCTGAGGATGGTCGGATTCTTGCCGTTCCGCTGGAGCCCCTTCTTGTGGGCGATGAACATCGGCACGCGCGCGCCGTCCTTCGACGTGAACCACGCCTGCTCGACCGCGAAGTCCTCCGAGTTGACGCCCGGCGCGTTGGCGCGGAAGAAGACGCTGCTCTTCGCCGTCGCCACGTCGTAGGCGTAGAGCGTGGACGGCACGTTGAACGACGCGAAGCGGTAGAACGCAACCGGGGAGCTCCAGGAGCCGGCGATGTCGGTGAGGTTGCCGAGCACATCGAATTGCAGCTCGCTCTGCTTCGTGCCGTCGAGGCCGTAGGCGATGACGCGCGGCTTCACGTCCTCCAGGTAGCGGAGGAAGAGCTTGCCGCCGGCGAGCGACATCCCCTGCAGCGCCGACTTCTTGTTCTCCGGCACCAGCTCGCGCCAGTTCGCGCGGCCGGGATCGGCGGCGCTGACGACCATCACCCGCTCGTTCGGCGCGTTCCAGTTGGTCTGGATCACCACCGTGTCGCCGGCGAAGTCCGCGGTGGAGCGGAACTCGATGTCGTTGACAATAGTACGAATCGTACTATTGGGGTCGCGGAGGTCCTTCAGATAGATCTCCGTCTTCTTCGGCGCCGAGCCGTGGAAGACCTCGATGTTCAGGTAGCGCCCGTCGTCGGAAATGCCCGTGCCGATGATCTTTTCCGGGCCGTATCCGTCGCCGAAGAGCTTCTCCTCGGCGCCGCCGGCGATGGGGCGGCGGTAGACGCGCGGCCCTTCCTTCGTCGCCCGCGAGTAGTAGACCGTCTGGTTGTCGGCGGTCATCGACGTGCCGTAGTAGCGCGCACTCGGCAGCGGCGCGCCGGCGTCCTTGCGGGCGTCGACGTCGAAGAAGCGGATCTCCGTCTCGTCCGCGCCCCCCTGCCGCACGTAGTAGGCGAGCATCCTCCCGTCGTTGGCCACGTCGGAGAGCCCGATGTTCGTGGTGTGCTTCTCGCTCATCGGCGCCGGGTCGATGAGGAGGACGTCCGGACCGGCCGCGCTCTCGCGCATGTAGATGGAGAAGAGATCCTGGCCGACGCCGCGCTTGGAGAAGAAGTAGCGCCCGCCGCGCACTACCGGCGTGCCGATCTGGTCGGTGTTCAGAAGTTGCTCGATGCGCTGGACGAAACGCTGCTTCTGGGGCAGCGATCCGAGGAGGGCGTCGGTGTAGACGTTCTGCGCGCCGATCCAGGCGCGGGTCTCGGCGCTCTCCTGATCCTCGAGCCAGCGGTACGGATCGCTGATGGCGACGCCGTGCAACGTCTCGGTGACCGGCCTGGCCTCGGTGGCGGGCGGGGCGGGAACGTTGCTGACCGTCGCGCAGGCGGCGACCAACAGGAGAAGGAACAGACTGGTGGTTTTGCGCATCGACACTCTCCGATTCGTGGATTCGGCCGGGCATTCTACCGAATCGGGCTCCGGCGGGCGCAAAACTTATTGTGATCCGTTGACGCGGCTAATTAATGGCGATTCATACGGTTGCATGAATTCACGATCTCACGGAATGCGGAGCCGCAGCTCGACCGTTGAAGCCCACACTTGCAGGCCGCGGTAGAATCTCGCCGGCCCGCAGAACGCAGAGAAGAAGGGGGGGATTGGGATTGCCTCTGGTGCACGTCAAGGAAGACGAGACGTTTGAAAACGCACTGCGCCGCTTCAAGCGGAAGTGCGAGAAGTCAGGAATCCTCTCCGAGTTGAAGAAACGCCAGCACTACGAAAAGCCGAGCATGAAGCGCAAGCGCAAAGCGATCGCTGCGCGCAAGAAGGTCCTCCGCAAGCTCGCGGAAGAGCGCCGCACCGGCTACTGAGTTTGAAACCGATGTGAATTCGAAGGGACTCGCGGAAACGCGGGTCCCTTTTGTTTTGGGGTTGCGGGGTTTCGCGGTTACGCGGTTGCGTAGTCCCACCCACCCCGCAACCTCGCAACCTCGCAACCGCGCAACCTCGGAATAGCCGGCGTACCCGACACGTCTAGCACCACCAAGTGTTTCCAACGCACGTTCTCGAGCTCGACCGCGTCCTCACCCTCATCGCCATGGAGGCGAAGAGCTCGATGGGAAGAGAAGCGGTCCTGCGACGCCGCCCTCTCCGCACGCTCGCCGAATGCGAGGGGGCGCAGGCCGATCTGGCGGAGATGGTCCGCTTCTATCTGCGCGACGGTCTCCTTCCGCTCGCCGGCCTCTCCGACGTCGTGTCGCTGTTCGGCCGGGAAACGGTGCTCGATCTCGATGAGTCGTGGCTGATCGTCCGCGCCGTGCGAGCCACGCAAGCGCTGCGCGAGACGTTCCTCCGCACCGACACCTACCCCCGCCTCACCGCCCTCGCCCACGCCATCCCCGACCTCGGCGAGCTGAACTCGAAGCTCAACAAGTACTTCACCCGCGACGGCAAGCTGCGCGAGGAGGCGTCGGCCGAGCTGCGCGCCATCCGCCAGCGGATGCAGGCCAAGCGCAACGCGATCCAGAAAGTCCTCAACGACGTGATGAACCGCAGCGGCGACGCCATCCAGGAGCCGCTGATCGTCATGCGCGGCGATCGGTATTGCATCCCCGTGCGCAGCGATCACCGCAACGCCGTCCCAGGCATCCTCCACGAGCGCTCCAGCTCCGGCGCCTCGTTCTTCATCGAGCCGATGGCGGCCATCGAGCTGAACAACGACCTCGCCGACCTCCTGATCCAGGAGCGCGAAGAGATCGCGCGCATCACCCGCTTCATCTCCCAGGCCATCGCCGAGAGCGCCGACGACATCCTGGCCGCCGTTCGCACCGCCGCGGAGTACGACGCGCTGCAGGCCTGCGCGCTGTTCCACTCCGCAGTCGGCGCGTCGCGCCCGACGTTCAACGACGATCACGTCCTCGAGCTGATCGACGCGCGCCACCCGTTGCTCGACGAGCGCCTGGCCGAGGCGCGCGCCGAAGCGTTCGGGGAGCAGCCGAGCGGGCAGAAGATCATCCCCATATCCGTGCAGCTCGATCGGGAGCGCACCGCGCTGGTGATCAGCGGCCCGAATGCGGGCGGCAAAACGGTCGCGCTGAAGACGACCGGCCTGGTCGTGGCCATGGCCATGAGCGGATTGCCGGTGCCCGCCGCGGACGGCACGGTCATCCCTCTCGTCGACGCCTTCCACGTCCTTATCGGCGACGACCAGAGCCTGCTCGAGCACCTCTCGACCTTCTCCGCCTATCTCGTGCGCCTGAAGCGCGTCCTGCTCGGCGCGACGGCGCGCTCGCTGGTGCTCCTCGACGAGCTCGGCTCCGGCACCGATCCGGAAGAAGGCGCCGCGCTCGCCGCCGCGGTGATCGAGCACCTCCTCGAGGCCGGCGCGCTGATGATCGTCACCACCCACCTTTCCGCGCTGAAGAGCTTCGCCGTGAACGACGGCCGCATCGTGAACGCGTCGATGGAGTTCGACGCCGCGACGGGGCTGCCGACCTATCGGATGATCAGCGGCATCCCCGGCCGCAGCCGCGCCATCGACGTGGCGAAGATGATCGGCCTCCCCTCCTCGGTCATCGACCGCGCCCGGGAGCGCCTCGGCGACCGCTATGGCGAGACCGACGCGCTGCTCGGCGAACTGCAGAAGAAGATGTCGGAGGTCCTCACCGCCCGCGACGAGGCGCTGCACGCCCGCGACGGCCTCAACGCCGAACGGACAGCGTTGGCGGCCGAGCGGGACAAGCTGGAAAAAGAGCGGGCGAAAGTCGGCGCTTCGTATCGCGATGAGCTGGAACGGCTGCGCGATGATGTCGGCCGCCAGGTGGCGGCGGAGATCAAGAACCTCCGCGCCAACGCCAACCCCCGCGAGGTAGTCAAGATCTTGACGAAACCGGTCGAGAAGGCGATGGAGTCCATCCCCGTCGAGCATCGCGAGGTGCACGCCGGCGACCGCGCCGAGCACCGCAAGTTCAAGGTGACCGGCGAGGTGGTGTCGGTCGACGGGAAGAAGGCGGTACTGAACGTCAACGGGCGGAGGATGACGGTTGAGAAGCGCGATCTGGTGCCTTTGGGCTCGCAGCTCGCAGCAGGCAGCTCGCAGAAGAAACGGCCTGCTAGCCGCGAGCTGCAAGCTGCGAGCACTCCCGACATCGACGCTGAGCTCAACCTCATCGGCTCCCACGTCGACGACGCGCTCGAGGCTTCCGACAAGTTCCTCGACCGCGCGCTGCTGGAAGGCAAACAGGCGGTGCGCATCATTCACGGCTTCGGCACCGGCAAACTGCGCAAGGCGGTGCGCGAGTACCTGCGCAAACATCCGGCGGTCAAGTCATGGCGGCCGGGCGGTGAGAATGAGGGAGGAGACGGCGCGACCATCGCCGTACTGGATTGAGCTTCGTCGATCTCAACGACTCCGTCATCGCTCAGGTCCGCTCCGCGGCGGATATCGTCGACTTCGTCATGCAGGTCACCCCGCTGAAGCTCGCGGGGAAGAGCTACAAGGGCCTCTGCCCGTTCCATCGCGAGAAGACGCCGTCGTTTCACGTCGACCGCGACAAGGGCCTCTTCTACTGCTTCGGCTGCGGCACCGGCGGCGACGTCTTCAAGTTCCTGACGCTGACCGAGCGATTCACCTTCCCCGAGGCCGTGGAGCACGTGGCGTCGCGCGTCGGCATCGAACTGCCGCGGCGCAAGCGCAGCGTGCGCGAGGCGGACAAGGACGATCTCTTCGACGTCGTCGACGACGCCTCACTCGCCTTCCATCAGGCCCTCGGATTTCCCGACAACCCGGCGGCGGCGTATCTGAAGAATCGCGGCGTGCCGAAGGAGATCATCGATAAGTACGGCTTCGGATACGCGCCGGAGTCGTGGGACTACATCCTCCGCCGCCTCAGCGGCAAGCACGGCGAGAAGAAGCTGGAGCTGGCGGGGCTGGTCATGCCGCGGAAAGAAAAAACCGGCTACTACGACCGCTTCCGCAACCGGCTGATGATTCCCATTCACAGCGAGACCGGCGCGCTGGTGGGATTCGGGGGCCGCTCGCTCGACGGGCAGGATCCGAAGTACCTCAACTCGCCAGAGGGTGAGCTGTTCAACAAATCGCGCCTGCTTTACAACCTGCACCGGTCGAAGGACGCCATGCGCCGCATCGACCGCGCCATCCTGGTCGAGGGCTACTTCGACGCCATCGCCATCGATCACGCCGGCGTGCCGGGCGTGGTGGCATCGATGGGCACCTCGCTCACCTCGGGACAGGCATCGCTGCTACGGCGCTTCACCACGCGCGTGGTCATCGCGTACGACGGCGACGACGCCGGACGCAACGCCACCTTACGCGCCGCGCCGGTGCTGCTGTCCGCCGGGCTCTCGGTCTCCGCGCTCGACCTGCAAGGCGAGAAGGATCCCGACACCGTGGTGCAGAAGCACGGCGCCGATCGTTTCCTGGAGATCCTCGGCAACGCGAACGACATCTTCGAGTTCGCGCTCAAGGAGTGGGCGAGCGACGTGAGCAAGATCACAGGGCGCGAAAAATCGCAGCGCGTCGAGGCCTTCGTTCCCCTCCTCAGCGCGGTGGTCGATCCGGTGATCCGCAACGACGCCGCGCAGCGCATCGCCGACGCATTCAGACTCGAATTCGAGACGGTCTGGTCGCGCGTGCGCGGGAAGGCGTCCGCGCCTCCGGCGGAGCGGCAATACTCGGCATCGATGTCGAGCGCGGAGAAGTGGGTTTTGCGGGCGGCGCTTCAGGGGAAACTAAGCGAGTCAGTGGTGGGACGTTTGCGCGAGGAGTACTTCGAGGATCCGGCGTGCAAAACGATCTTTTCGATCATAAAAAGCGGCCTCCAGGCCGGCAACCCTATTGATTTCCAGGAGATCCAGACCCATCTTAGGGGCGAAGCCGAGGTCACGCTCCTCTCTGAGCTCACTCTCAGTGACGACATCGACGACCAGACTCTCCAAAGAATCGACGAGAACCTTCGGCCCATGGAGCGCCACTATCTCGAGCGGCGAAAACTGGAAATCCAACGCGACATCATGGAAGCGGAGAAGGCGGGCGACCACAGCCGTGTAGCTGAACTGCTGGCGGAGAAGACTCGCATGTTGAGTACCTTGAAATAATTAGCGTCCACCAAAGATTACGTGACTGTCCTCCACGGACGACCATTTCGGGCGCGCAACTTCAGGAGCGAGAGACGACATGACGACACGCCTGCGCACCGCAAGTCTCGAAGCAGACAACACTTTTGAAGAGGGGGTCGGCGAGTTGAGTGTCGAAGAAAAGTATGCGGAAGTAAAGCAGCTCATCGTCATCGGCAAGGAAAAGGGATTTCTGCTTTACGACGAGATCTATGAGGTCCTCCCGGAGGAGATCACTTCCCTCCCCGAAGAGCTCGACGAGATCTACATCCGCTTCGCCGACCTCGGCATCGACGTCGTCGAAGACGCCGAGAAGCCCCTCCCCGGTACCACCGGCAAGACCATCGTCACCATCGACGGCGCCATCGAAGAAAAAGAGATGGACCAGCGCGAAGAGGTCCAGCAGGACATCATCGCGGCCTCCAGCGGCATCGTCGACAAGACCAACGACCCGGTCCGCATGTACCTGCGCGAGATGGGGACGGTCAAGCTCCTCGACCGGCAGGGCGAAGTGGACATCGCCAAGCGCATCGAGAAGGGCGAGCGGAGGGTCTACAAGGCCCTCTCCCATAACCGCATCATCCTCGAAGAGATCCTGAAGATCCACGAGAGCGCCAAGAAGGACCAGCGGGTCATCAAAGAGATGATCGACCTGGCCATGCCCGACGACGACGGCACCATCATCTCCGCCACCGACGAGAACGGCGAGCCGAAGATGCCCGCCGCCACCATCAACAAGATCGCCGAGATCATGGGCATCTTCGAGAAGGTGGCCAAGACCGACAAGCGGATCAAGGACGCCAAGAGCAAGCTCGTCGATCCGAAAAAGCTCTCCGAGCGGACGCTCAAGACCACCCATCGCTCCATCGAGCGGCTGGAGGTCGAGTTGGCCAACGAGCTGCGGCAGATCGACTTCACTCCGCAGACCCGCAACCGGATGATCAACAAGCTGAAGGACATCAACTCCGAGCTGTCGCAGTCGGCGTCGATGATCCGGAAGGACGACGCGGCGCTCAAGCGGGAGAAAGACAAGACCCGCCGCGACTTCTACCGCCGCCGTCTGCAGAAGTACCACGAGAAGCTTCGGGAGCTGGAGCTGTTCTACGGCACCTCCCACGATGAACTGAAGAAGACCATCCGCGAGATCGGTCAGGGCGAAGAGGAAGCCGATCAGGCCAAGCAGGAGCTGATCGTCGCCAACCTCCGCCTGGTGGTCTCCATCGCCAAGAAGTACACCAACCGCGGGCTGCAGTTCCTCGACCTCATCCAGGAAGGCAACATCGGACTGATGAAGGCGGTGGAGAAGTTCGAGTACCGCCGCGGCTACAAGTTCTCCACGTACGCCACCTGGTGGATCCGCCAGGCCATCACCCGCGCCATCGCCGATCAGGCCCGCACCATCCGCATCCCGGTGCACATGATCGAGACCATCAACAAGCTGACGCGCACTTCGCGCGCGCTGGTGCAGGAGCTCGGCCGCGAGCCGCAGGCCGAGGAGATCGCCGATCGGATGGACATGCCGGTGGCCAAGGTCCGCAAGATCATGAAGATCGCGCAGGAGCCGATTTCCCTCGAGACTCCCATCGGAGAAGAGGAAGACTCGCATCTCGGCGATTTCATCGAGGATCGCGGCGTGATCTCGCCGATCGATCACGTGATCGTCGCCAACCTCAAGGAGCAGACCGGCAAAGTCCTCCGCACCCTCACCCCGCGCGAAGAGCAGGTGCTGAAGATGCGTTTCGGCGTCGGCGACGGCTCCGAGCACACCCTCGAGGAAGTGGGGCGTTCGTTCAACGTCACCCGCGAGCGCATCCGCCAGATCGAGTCGAAGGCGCTGCGCAAGCTGCGGCACCCCTCGCGCTCGAAGAAGCTGCGGCCGTTCCTCGACTCCACGTTCTAGGAACTCCGTCATCCTGAGCGAAGCGAAGGATCTCAAGTTGCGCACACTGAGATCCTTCGCTGCGCTCAGGATGACGGTTTTTTCTCTCGCCCTCCTCATCGCCCTTCCCGCCCTCGCCGCCCCCCGCCCCTACCACCTCACCCTCGAAGCCCACCCCGCCGCCCCGTTTCCGTTCCTCTCGCGCTTCGGCAAGGTCACGCTCGACGTGTACCCCGACGGCGTGCGCGCCGAGACGTTCTGGCTGAACGGTTTCAGCCGCAACGGCTCGCCGGCGGTCACCGTCGAGAACCCGTTCTGGCGGATGTACACCGAGGTGCCGCTGGCGAGCATTGCGTCGACGCTGCGGAAGTTGTCGAGCGCCGGCGTGGAAAACGCGGCGCCCGCCGCGGTCCAGAAGCCGGTCGGCGGTGCGGTCAAGGGCGTCGCCGCGGTGCGCTATCGGCTGCAGTACGGCCCGGAGGCGTGGATCGACATCTGGACCACGCGCGCGGTTCCCGAAAACCCGCAGCTCCGCGCCATCGTCAACGAGCTGGTGGCCGGCATCTCCCCCGCCACCGCCTCGGTGGCACGCACCATCCCCGGCACGCCGATTCACGTCGAGCTCAATTTCCGGCGGTACAAGAAGCTCACGCTGCTGGAGTTGAAAAAGATTCGCTACGACAGCGTGGGGCAGGACGACGCGCTGAAAGTCGGTACGCTTTACTTCAAGGCGCCGCTGCTCGACGCGATCTGGAAGTGACGCGGAGCGCTGAAAGCGTGACGCGTCATCCTGAGGCCGCGCAGACGGCCGAAGGATCTCCCTCTACGCCGCAGCGGCGGCGGGCGTGTTGATCTGCACCTGATCGAGGTCCTGCAGCAGCGCGCCGGCGTCCTTGTAGCGATCCTTCGTGTCCTTCGCCAGGCAGCGGAGCACGATGGCGTTGATCTCGCGGCCGATCTCCGGCCGGATCTCGATGGGCGGCTGCGGCGTCTCCATGATGTGCGCGGTGAGCACGCCGGTGAGCGAGGAGGAGAGGAACGGCTTGCGTCCGGCGAGCATCTCGTAGATCAGCACGCCCATCGAGTAGACGTCGCTGCGAGGATCGAGCTGCTTGCCTTGAACCTGCTCGGGACTCATGTAGTGCGGCGTGCCGACGATGAGGCCGGCCTGCGTCATCCCCTCGTGCGCCTCGGCCATGCGCGCGATGCCGAAGTCCATCAACTTGACCTCGCCCTTGTGGTCGATGAGCACGTTCTGCGACTTGATGTCGCGATGGATGATCCCCTGCTCGTGCGCCGCCTCGAGGCCGCGGCAGATCTGGCGGGTGACGCCGAGGGCCACGCGCGGCGCCATCTGGTTGCCGGCCGCCTCGGTCAGCAGCTCCGCGAGGGTGTAGCCGCGGACGTACTCCATGCTGATGAAGTAGACGCCCTCGGCCTCTCCGTAGTCGTACGTGCGGAGCACGTTGCGATGGGTGATCTTGCGCGCCAGGCGGATCTCGCGCTTGAAGCGCTCGAGGTCCTCGGGCGAGCGCTGCATGACGTCGCCGGGAAGGGTCTTGATGGCCACTACTTCGTCGAGCTGCGTATCGGTGGCGCGGTAGACGATGCCCATCCCGCCGCGGCCGAGGATCTGCTCGATGCGGTAGCGGTTGGCGAAGAGAGTTCCCGACTGGAGGTCGACCATCGGCGACCCCGGCGCGGTGTTGCCGGGCTCGGTGACGTCGATGCGCATGGTGTCCGCCGCGGTGGCGCCGCCCATCGCCCGCATCACGCTCGTGGTGAGGCTGGCCAGCGGCATGGAGGCCACCGGCAGCGGCTGCGGGATCCAGCGGAGCTGCACCTGCTCGCGGGTGGCGGAGGTCATGATCTCGCCGCCGGCGGTCTGTGCGGTCTCGTACGACACGTACGCGTAGCCGGTCGGCGCGTGCCAGGCGAAGATCATCGCCAGCAGCGGCGCGTTGCCGACGATGGCCAGGCCGGTCTCCTCGGTCAGGGTGACGCCGCCGGTGACGAACTGCCCGGTGGCGATGCCGACGCCGATCGACATCTTCACGTCCTCGAGCGACGCCAGCTCTTCGTTGATGGCCCGCGCCGCGCGGATGGCGTGCAGCACGCCGCGGTCGCCGTGGAAGACGGCCACGAGCTGATGGCCGATGATCTCGCGCACCACGCCGTCCTGGCGCTGGACTTCCGCCTCCTGCATGCGCAGCACGCGGCCGAGGGCGCCCATGAGCATCGTGGCGTCGCCCTCCCCCACCGCCGGCAGGCCGCGGAGGTCGGTCACCAGCACCGTCCCCTCGTCCATCTTGGCCGGCTCGACGACCTTCGGCGCCGCTGCGCCGCGCTCCGCCGACTTGGCGGCCATCTGCTCGTAGAGCTCTTCGAGCTCTGCCTTGTCGCGCAGCGCGATGATCATCTTGGCGAAGGAGCGGCCGAGGATGCCCACCTCGTCGCTGCGGTCGATGTTCGGATGGACGTTGTAGTCGCCGGCGGTGACCGCCTGCGCGATGCCGGCGAGCTGCTCGATGGGACGGGTGACTCGTCTGGCGATGACCCAGGTGAGGATGAACGCCAGCAGCAGCGCCATGCCGCCGCCCACCAGGAGGGTGTTCTCGATCTGCTTGAAGGGGGCGAGCTCGGTATCGAGGGAGCGGAGGAAGACGGCGGCGCCGACGGTCTTGTTGCCCGACTGCAGCGGCTCGGCGGTCATGACGTACTTGCTCTGATCGATCTCCGCTTGCGACGGCGCCAGACTTTTCCCGGTCCGGACGATCTCGCGCGCGCCGGTCATCTGATCCATCCCCACGGCGGGAGCGTTTGACGATCGTGAGAGCGACCCAGCCGAGGCGAAGATCACGCCGGCCTTCGTCGACTCCGCGATGCGATTGGCGAAGGCATCGTCGATGGCCAGCGCGTTGATGAGGTAGCCGACCCGCACCGGGTTCGCCCCGGTGGCGATCGGCGCGACCGCCGCGTGATACAGCTTGCTGCCGAGCACCAGGACGCCGGTGGTCACCGGGACGGTGGCGTCTTCGACGATGCGCTCGACCAGCAGCGTCTGTTTGTACAAATCCTCGCGCGTCGGCGCGGTGACGGTGGGCTGATCGGTTCGGGCGACGACGCTCCCTTCATCGTCGAGCAGGATGAGCAGGTCCGTCCCGAACGACTGCCGCCGCTGCTCGAGCTGGTCGGCGATGCTGACCAGATCGATGGCCACCGGTGCCGGCGGCGCGACGGGCGCTGGGGGCGCACCCGGTTGCGGGGCGGGAACCACGACCTGTGGGTTGAGCGACTCCTGAATATAGGAGACGAACTTCGGATCGCTGCCGAGGAGCTCCGCGGGAAGGGCCAGGCGTCCCAGCCGCTGTTTTTCGAACTCCTCGAACAGCTTCGCCGCGCCGGAGATCGAGTTGTTCACCGTCGTCCGGGCGATCCCTTCGGCGCGCTGGATGGTCACGCCGACGGCGATGGCCACCACGATCACGATCAGCAGCGCGGTCAGCCCGAACAGCTTCCACATCAGCGGGAAACGCGGTTTCTCGACGGTCGGCGTCTTGCGGGCTGGGATTTCGCCGGTGCTGATGGCCGGTGAGGATGTGGTGGCCGTCGACGCCGTCAAATCAATACTCCTTCGGCGCCTGATACGGCTTGCCGCTCTTGTCGGTGTGGGAGGTGAGGCGGTAGTTGCGGCTGTCGAGCGTCACGGCCAGCGTCCCGGAGACCGCACCCGACGCGCTGACTTCGATGCTCGAGTTGGTCTGCCCTCCCTGTTCGTTCCAGGCCACCAGGCGGTACTTCCCCGGCGGAACGTCGCCCACGGCGTAGTTTCCGGCGGCATCGGCGAAGGTGTAGTAGGGCGTGGCCATCACGTGGATCACCGCCGACATGCTCGGATGGACGTTGCAGTAGACGTTGACCACGCCCGTCGTATCGAACTTGTGGGCCTTCCCCGCCCCCCGCCGGTAGAGGCCGAGATCGAAGCCGTTGTTGCTGGAGAGGGAAAAGAGGTTGTGGGAGATGGGGTCGTCGTTGGGGAACTGCACCGTGGAGCCGATCGGGACGGCGACGATGTGAGGGATGAGCGCTTTGCCGCGGGTCATCATCTGGTAGGTCTGCGGGGTGCGCCGCATGTTCTTTCCGCCGGCCGGCTCGAGCCACACCAAGGTCTCGTTGGCGACCGGGTTCTGGCCTCGTTTGGTCACGAAGCTGATCTTGCCGCTCACCGTGGCCGCGGCCAGAGGAAGAGCGCCGAGCACCAGGAGCGCGCACGCTGCAAGGGGGAGAATTGGTCGCATTCCGATTAGCTCCGGGAGGATGGAATCGTAGCACAGGGGTTTGGGCGCCCGGAGTGCACAATTTGTGTTGCTATTCGATCCGAGAAACGTATCATGTCAAACATGCACGAAAGGGGAACGGGAGTGCGGGCCGCAATAATCGGCATCGCGACGCGTTTACCCAGTATACGTTTCAGGTGCGGCAGCGGCCGCATCGCTCTTTGAAGTTTTAAACGGATATCAAGTTCCCGCTCCTCCCTTCCACCACGGGGCGAGTAGGAGCGGTCGATCCGGTCCGCGGCGCCGGCGAGGGTGGGTCACGGCGTACGACGTGGTGCTTGTCGCGGGTCCGCCGGAAATTCATGGGGAGGAGGTACTGCGTTCGATGGATTGTCCTAGTAAACCTGAGGGGGCGAGCTCGTAACAGAGCAAGTCTCCACCCCGAGGGGCGCCGGCGACGGCGCCCTTTTTGTTTGTTCGCTGTTGGCCGTTGACCGTTGGCCGAAGACACCTCGGCGAACGGCCAACGGTCAACGGCGAACCCGCTTCAATCCATGCTCGGAACGTCCCCTCCTGCCTCGAATGGCGGCAAATGCGGCGCGATGATCTCCCGCAGCCGCTCCCGAAAGACTTCCGTGCTCCCCACCTCGGCGTGCAGCAGCTCGTGAAGCGCCTCCACCTCGGCCGCCCGGATGCGCCGCGGCTTGCGTCCCAGACACGCGTTGGTCTTGCAGCGCGGCGTGCAGTACTTGCGCGTCGATCGCGTCAGCGGAAAGCGCGTGCCGCAGTATTCGCAGGTCCCCATCCCGTTCCTCCCCCGCCCGAAGCGTTGATCAACGGCAATCGGAGACGACGCGTGCTCGTGGGCGGCGACTGCACAAGTCTCGTTGCGGCGTTGATCAACGGATTTTGCGATGTTACCTTGCAAAGACGCAAGCCCTGGTGGCGGAATGGCAGACGCTGCGGACTTAAAATCCGCTGCTCCGAAAGGGGCGTGCCGGTTCGAGTCCGGCCCGGGGCACCACGTTATGATGCGCCGCCGTGGGTAAGGCCAGCCGAAGCAAGCGCGCGCAACCTGGTGTAGCGGCCGCGGAGCCTGCCCTGAGCGAAGCCGAAGGGGCCGCCGAGCAAGCCGGCGGGCGAGAGCGCCCCCCGCTACATAGGCACACGGCGCTCATCTGCGCCGCGCTCATCGTCCTGGTGCTGCTCGTCTTCGGCCGGACGGCGCTCAACGGCTACATCCAGTTCGACGACCCCGAATACGTCAGCGCCAACAGCGTCGTGCAGCGCGGCCTCTCGGCCGAGGGGCTCCGGTATGCCTTCACCGCGCTCAAGCCGTATTACTGGCAGCCGCTGACCTGGATCTCGCATCAGATCGACGCCTCTCTCTTCGGCACCCGGCCCGGCCCGCAGCACCTGGTGAGCGTCCTCCTCCACGGCCTGACGGCGGCGCTCTTCTTCCTCTTCCTCCAGCGGGCCACCGGGCGGACTGGCGCGGCGGCGGCTGCAGCGGCCATCTGGGCCGTGCATCCGCTGCGGGTTGAGTCAGTTGCGTGGATCGCCGAGCGGAAGGATGTGCTGGCCGGCCTCTTCTTCGTGGCCACCCTCCTGGCGTACGAGCGCTTCGTCCGCCGGCGGTCGGCGGCGCGGTACGCCGTCGTCCTGGCCATGTTCGCTCTGGCCCTGATGTCCAAGCCGACCGTGGTGGCGGCACCGCTCGTTTTGATCCTGTTGAACTGGTGGCCCTTCGAGCGACTGCGCACCGAATGGCGCAAGGTGGTGCTCGAAGCCGTCCCGCCGGCAATCCTCGCCATTCCGATCGTGGCGCTGACCCTGGCGGGCCAGCGCGCCGCGATCGGCGACATTCCGCTCTCCCTCCGCCTCTTGAATCCCATCCGCAGCACGGGCGCCTACCTCGTCAAGCTGCTTCTGCCCATCGACTTATCGGTGATCTATCCCTTTCGCAAGGACATCGGCGTAGAGGCGGCGATCGCGGCGATCGTCGTCGCCGCCATCACCCTGGCCGCTTGGAGCTTCCGGAAGAGCCTCCCGTGGCTCGCCACCGGCTGGGGGTGGTACCTGGCCATGCTTCTTCCCGTGGCAGGCCTGGTTCAGTCGGGGGCGCAGGCGATGGCGGACCGCTTCACGTACACGCCCTCGATGGGGATCGCCATCGCGGTGGTCTGGCTCGTCGCCGGCTGGCGGCGGGTATCCCGGCAGACGGCAATCGCCGCCACGGCCGTCTCGCTCATCGCCTTCACCGCGCTCTCGATCCGCTACGCCGCCCTCTGGCGCGACACGATCACGCTTTTCACACACGCCACGGCGGTCACGCGGGACAACGCCGTCGCCCACCTCGTCCTCGGCAACGTTTTGCTCGCCGAGGACCGGCTGGACGAGGCGAACAACGAGTACGCGAAGGGCATGACGGCCGGCGGCGGGGCGATCCCGCTCGCGGCCGCCGGCGAGGCGTTCGCGAAGCAGAAGCGCTTCGTCGAGGCCGTCGAGCCGCTGCAGCGGGCCGTGGACGCCGACCCGTCGCTCGGTTCCGCGCACGAGAACCTGGCGCTGGCCCTGATCAACACCGGACGTGCGGCCGCCGCGCTGCCGCATCTCGACGCCGCCCTGAAGCTCGATCCCTCCCGCAAGCTCGACATTCTCGCCTCCCGCGGAGCCGCAAAGCTCGCCCTCGGCCGCATCGACGAGGCGCTGGCCGATTTCCAGGCAGTGGTCAACGCCCGCCCCTCCGCCGCGAGCTGGAATGCGCTCGCCAGCGCGTACTCGTCGAAGGACAACTTCGCCGACGCCGAGCGCGCCTACCGCGAGGCCATCCGTCTCGACGCCGCGGCGTACGACGCGCGGATGAACCTCGCGGCTATGCTCAGCCGCGCTGGACGGAACGAGGAGGCGCTGGCGCAGACGAAAGAGGCGGCGCGGCTGGCCCCCGACTCCGTCGAGCCGCGCGTCTATCTGGCGTTGATCGAGGCGCAGTTGGGGCGGCGGGCCGACGCCGCCGGTCACGCCGAGGAGGCGCAGCGCATCGACGCGCAGAAGGCCAACGAGTACTTCACCAACGCGCTCCACATGCCGCCGAAAGACAGCAACCTCGCCGACTTCATCGCCACCATGCGCGCGCGATAGAATCGCCGCTCATGACCACCGCAACGGAAACCCCCGCCACCACGCCGCTGACCGTCCTCTCCGAAGAAGAGGAGATGTTCCAGCAGAGCGTGCGCGACTTCGCCGTCGAGAAGATCCGCCCCCTGGTTCACCAGATGGACCACGACGCCCAGATGGACAAGTCCCTGATCGACAACTTCTTCGAGCTCGGAATCATGGCCATCGAAGTGCCCGAGCAGTGGGGCGGCGCCGGGTCGACGTTCTTCAACGCCGTGCTGGTGGTCGAGGAGCTGTCGCACGTCGACGCGTCGTGCGGCGTGCTCGTCGACGTCCAGAACACGCTGGTCAACAACGCTCTCCTTCGCTGGGCGACCGAGGATCAGAAATCGAAGTACCTCCCGATGCTGGCGCGCGACACGGTCGGCGCGTACGCGCTCTCCGAAGCGGGGTCGGGCTCCGACGCCTTCGCCCTCGCCTGCCGCGCCGAGGACAAGGGCGACCACTGGGTCCTCAACGGCCAGAAGTTGTGGATCACCAACGCCTTCGAGGCGGGCGTCTTCATCGTCTTCGCCAACGCCAACCCCGACGCCGGCTACAAAGGCATCACCGCCTTCCTCATCGAGCGCGATTTCCCCGGGTTCACGGTCGGCAAGAAAGAGGACAAGCTCGGCATCCGCGCGTCGTCCACCTGCGAGCTGATCCTCGAAGACTGCCGCGTGCCGAAGGAGAACGTGGTCGGCGAGATCGGCAAGGGCTACAAGATGGCCATCGAGACGCTCAACGAAGGGCGGATCGGAATCGGCGCGCAGATGATCGGCGTGGCCCGCGGCGCGCTGGAGCACGCCATTTCATACACAAAGGAGCGGAAGCAGTTCGGCCAGCGGATCTCGGAGTTCCAGGGCGTGCAGTTCCAGATCGCCCAGGCGGCGACCGAGCTCGAGGCGGCGCGGCTGATGGTCTACAACGCCGCGAGGCTGAAAGACGCCGGCAAGCCGTTCCTCCGCGAGGCCGCCATGGCCAAGCTCTTCTCCTCGCAGGTCGCTGAGAAGGCGACATCCCTCGCCGTGCAGCTCTTCGGCGGCAACGGCTACACCAAGGAGTATCCGGTCGAGAAGTTCTGGCGCGACTCGAAGGTCGGGCAGATCTACGAGGGGACGTCGAACATGCAGTTGGCGACCATCGCCAAGACGATCCTCACGGATCGGTTGTAGCTGCATCCCCGTTGGCGGGCCACCAGCCGCCGCAAGAAGTCGTACTCTGGCAGACACGAAGAGGGCCCGCGGGTGCGGGCTCTCCAGAAAATTGGCGCGGCCTTACCGGCTACGGCGCCAACGCTTGCTGCGCGGGATTCGGATGGTTTCAACCGTCGTCGTCCTGGGACGGCGGCGGCGCCAGCGCGAGCAACAGCCGGCGCACGGCGCGGTAGGACCCGGAGGGGCAACGGAGCGTACGTCTCCGTAGCGTCTGCGCGAATCGCGCCCGGACGCGGTATGCACTCATGCGCGCACGGGCGAGCTATTCGCCCCCGAGATCGAAGAGATCCGTTGCCTTCACTGGCTCGTGCGAAAGCTTCCGGCACGCATCCACGATCGCAGCGATGAACGGGCGGCCAGGCTCTGTACGGCCTTTGCGCACGCGCAATAGATATTGGCGGCTGTAGCCCGATGCCCGAGCGAGAGCCATCGGTTTGATGCCGTGGGATTCCATGAAAGCCTCGAGTCGGGTCGGGTGGCCCATCGATTCGCCTCCTGCGATTCGGGAGGCGGGGGTCCGGGCTGGCAAGCCGACCGATGAGGGAATTGCCGTGGTGAGGTTCGCAGCCCAGTCCATTCCAAGCCTCCTTCATCTGGAGGAGTGGCGATGGCCAGCGAAAGTTTCCCACCAACGAAAAGTGGCGCACATATGCGCCACCCGACAGTCGTCAGAAAAGACATCACGGCACCAACCTACGGCGGAATGCTTATCCGGATGTCTTCGAGGATCGTCACGATCCCGACGATTACCCGTTTGATTCTCGTCCCAAGATCGTCGTATGGGCGATCGCCACGAGGCGCAGCGGCGGCGGCGTTCGCCATGAATGTTGCAGCGAGCGCGAGCGCCGCACCCATGTTGCGTACCTTCCGCATAAACCCTCCTTTCGCTCGGCGGGTGAACGCCGGCAGCTCCGGGAGGGCGCCCTCTGCCTGTATGTGCCAGGAGAGGCCAACTTTCTATTTTTTTTTACGATGGAATGGCGGTGGATGGCACGAATGGCCTGTCCGGATACCGCGGCAGCAGCGCGAGGTATTCGCGAACTTCGCGAACGAGTCGAGTCGTAGCTTGTCGCTTTCGCAGCGCTTCGTGGAGCCAGGCGAGTGCGAGGCGGGCGTTGCGCGTCATGGCTTCGGACTCGTAATGCACGATGATCTGTCGGCAAGCTTCCGCCACGCCGTCGGGGCGATCCAGCGCCAGCCGCATTTCGGACCAATCAAGCGTTGCCAGAGCGTGATCGTCGCGAAGACCAAGACCCAAGAGTTTCAGCTTCGCTACCTCAAGCGATTCGGCGCTCTTCAGCATGTCACCGCGCATACCCAAAACACGCGCAAGCAACCATTCGCATCGAGCGCTTTCGACCGAAACGCCAAGTTCGTCGTACAGCGTCAGAGCTTCTGAGTAATACCGCTCCGCTTTCTCCAAGTTGCCGAGGTTCACCAGAGCCTCGGCCGCATTCTTGAATCCGTACGCGAGCAGATTTCTGTCGCCATGACCGCGCGCTAGCGCCATGACGTTCTCAGTAGCGGCCAAAGCGTCCGTAGCTCGATCGAGCTGAAAAAGACAACCTGCTTCTAGAATCTTCGCCCTGAGCAGCCGACGATCGTCGCCATGCTCAGAGAACACTGCACTTGCGCTTTGAGCGAGCGATAGCGCCTCGCGGTTCTTATCGATCTCATCCAACTGCAGAAGTACCGACGAACGCACGTACCAAGCCACCGCCAAATCGTAGGCGCCTCCCGGCATCTTCTCGAAAAGTGCTTCGGCCTGATCGAGCAGCATCAGCGCCTTCTTGAACTTGCCGAGAAAGCGAAGTGCGGTAGCTTGCTCTCTTATCGCGATGGCGAGCGCCGACACCCGCGAGGCCGAGGCGCCATCGAGCCTCTTCGCGATCGCTGCTGCCGCCGTTGCGTACTCGAGGCTGAGGTTGGGTCTGCGATCATGCAGTCCCTCCGCCTCCGCGCAGAGCTTCCGGACGACACCCTCCGTGTGAAACCGCGGATCGGACACCATGTCCGCGTCGTCGAACGCGAGCGGCGATTTGAGTAACGGCGCAAGGCGGCGCGCTGCATCCACGTCTTCTTTCTCGATGCGGCGTGCTTCTGCCAGGAAATCGTCGAGACGAGCCGGCCGGCCCTGGAACTGTTCCACGTCTCCCCAGACCCGATGATCTCGTAAGTCGCCCTCGATCGAGCGTTCGACCGTGAGCCGGTCTCGGCACTCCTCACATTCGGCGATGTGGCTCTCGACCTGTGTCCGATCACTGAGGCGGCTCGCATCGAACATGTAGGTCATGAGGGTTTCATCGCTCAGGTGAGTCATCGCGTCCTCGATCTGTTCAGGATTCGGAAGAGCTCTGATGCGCGCCGGCGGCACGTACTCAGGAGAACGTAGATGTACGCCGGTGCCTTTCGGAGTCGGTCGGCGATCGCATCATTCGTCTCATCCGAGAGATAGTAGCCGCGCAGCGTGTCGCGGCATTTCTGCCCGAGGCGCGCGAGCACCGCAGATACGGTCAGTCGACGCTCCCAATCATCCACGCTCGATTCGGGCGATGTATCGATCGTTTTGTCGTGCTCAGAAACGAGCGGTTCTTCATGCCGCCGGTCGCGCCAGTAGTGCTTGCAGCGGTTCGCAACGTTGCCGAGCAGCCAACCCCTGACGTTCGCCGGCTTCGTCGGACGCTGCAGGTAGTCTACGAACGCGTCATGGACAAGTGCCTCGGCCTCGTCCGGCGGGATACGGTAACGCCTCATCGCCACTGCGCGCATGAGCACGCGGTGTTCGATGTACAACTGCTGGATGTCCTCCGGCGGACCCGCGGTTTCGTCGGGCACCAACATCCTCCAAGCCGCGCGAATCAAGCTGCCGGCCGAGGATAATGGAACCGATCGTTGTCTGCCACGTCCAGCGTCCGAGCCAGCCAGTCGGTCCGCGCTCACCACTCCGTCCAGGCCCGCGTCGAGCGGAAACAGGTCACCTGGGCGAAACGGAGCTCCGGTGATTTCGCGGAACGCAGCAACCACGATTGAGATGCGCTCTTCAGTGGTCCTGGACTGACCTCGCATGAGCCGCCCGAGCTGCGAACGGCTTATCGAAGGTACTCCCGCCGCTTCGGCAAGCCGGTCGGCCATGCGGACGATGCTTGTCGGCCGAAGACCGAAAGCGCGAATCGCCTGGCCGAGCAGCGTTTCCCGCGGCTGCCGTTTGACTCGAAGAGCCACTCTTCTAAGGAGTGACGAAAACCCGCGTTTCCCTACCCCCTGCCATTCAGACAACTATCGATTCCATATTGACATACATTAATTGGGTCCGTAGGATTCGCCGCACTTTCCACATCCATGAGAGCACATCTGCAAGCGCGATTCGGCGGACTCTCGATCATCCAATGGCACCGCATGCCGTTCCGTGAACGGGTCGCGGATCGTCTCGCCGACTTGATGTTCGATGCCGACGACATCCTCGACATGTTGAAGGGCGATGTGGCGGCGCACGACTTACGTTGGCTCGAACCGAACATCCGGCAGGTCTACGAGAACGTGAATACGCTGATGAAGTCGCTCTGCGACTGAACGGAGGAAAGCAAACTTATGACGGGTGCGGTGAACCACTTCGCGACCTTCTGCAGCGCGCCGGACACCACGGACCCGAGCTGCCGCACGACCTGCTTGCCGAGCGGGAAATGGATGGACCGCAAATCTCTCTCTCCGAACGTTCTCCGCACCCGTCACCAGAACATCGCGCGCCGAGGAACACTCCAACTTCAAGCCGCTCCGTCAGCAACGGTGACGTTCGCTCACGAAGGGCTTCGCGCAACAAGGATTGTTTTCAGGGACGGGAGTAGCAGTTCTCGCTGGCGCGTCACTCCAACGGTGACGCACGGTCCTGATCACCCAACGATCTCCGCTCGGCAAGGGCAAGAAATCGATCGGTGGTCACCGGGTGCATGAGATCTGCGCGGTGGAGTCGCGTCCCGAGGAGGGCTTTGTGACCAACTGGTTTCTGCGAACGTTGTCTGATGTTGACCCAAGTGTTTTCGCGCGGAAGGTGATGGGCCACTTCTCTGTGAGGCTTTGCGCCGGCATTCTCACCCTTGGCCTGCGAACGTTCGTTCTTTGCACGTCAATTCTTTTTCTCATCGTGTCGCGCTCCGCAGTTGCCGGTTGCCAGGCGACCCTTGCGTTGTCGCCGTACGGCACCGGAGGTGTCGAAGGGACGGCGACAGGGAGGGGCAACTGTTTCTACGCCGGCATGAACGGCGGACCAGTGGGAATCCTTCTGAAGCATAACGATGGACCCTACGTCGGCGAGAGAAACTGTCCAGACGGCATTTGCCGATTCGATTTTGGATACTTTGCGTCTTGCGGCGGGCAACAGGACTGGAGCCTGAAGGTTCAGTGCTCCAAGACCGCGCCGGACGGCAACGGGTGTGTCCCAGACACGGACGGCTCCGATCACCAGACGCTCTATCTCGCCCACGGCAACTACCTGAGCGCCTTCGACACTTCGAAGTATTTGACCGGTGGCGGTACATATGGAGTGGCGGGTAAGTTCCACGTCCACGCGCCCGACGCGTGGACGGCGCGAGTGATCCATTACACATGGCTTCTCTCCGATGGAACGTCGCCCTCGGCAGGGTCGGCGCAGGGCATCAGCGGGGCGTTCGATGACCTCGACGTCCAGTTCGGCGGCTTCATACCACCGACGAAGGGCGGAACGCTCATCGCCACGCTCGACTCATGCGGAGATGAGTTCTCTTCGGTCGCAGTCGACGCCGGCGGCGATCACTCGTGCGACATCTCCGAACGAAATCAGCCACCGGGATGTCCGAACTGCGTCGGAGAGCCGATCCGCCTGGATGACGGCAACATGCAGATTACACAGATCGACCCGCTGCCCGCGTTCGCTGGCGCGGCCATGAAGCGGACTTACCACAGCGACGGACCGTCATCGACCTGGTTCGGCGCGGGGTGGAGCTCGATGTTCGACCGAGCGTTATACGTCTATCCCTACGTTGTCGACGGTCCGTGGGTGGTCATCTGGCTCGATGGAACGAAGCGCTACGTCTTCCATGCCGTTCAGGGGAACTTCGTGCAGGCGTGGCCGTTGGGCTCGCAGCGCGCGACCCTCACTGTCGATCCGGCGACCGGTGCCTACACTCTTCGCGAGCCGGCTCGAGACATCGAGATCGTCATGGAACCGAATACCGGCTTGCCGGTTTCCTATCGTTCTCGATCGACCGGAAGAGCTCTGGCCATCTCCTACGACGGAACCACACCGGTTCACGTCAGCGATTCCTGGGACACGTTCGGATGGACGATCACCAGTAACCAGCATCAGATCCAGTCCATCGCGATCGATGGAACGTCGCTGGCGTGGCAATACGTCTACACCGGCGGCATTCTGACGGCGGTCAACGGACCGGGCGGCGGGGCATGGCGGAGCTACACGTATTCGGGAAATAATCTGACCCAGGCGCGCGACGGCGCAGGGAAACTCCTGGAGAGCCACGCGTACAACAACTTCGCGCGGGCAACGACGTCCTTGCAGCGCGAAGGGGACATTCAGAGCATCGATTACAGCGTCGCCACCCGCAATACCTCCGAGACGATGACGAGAGTGACGACGGCCGCCGGGGCCGTCACGAACTACTGGATCGCCTACTTCGGTGGCCGTGCCAGAGTCGTCGAGATCCAGGGAAACTGCACGAGCTGCGGGACCAATGACGCGGTGTTCGCGTACAAACCGGCAGACTACACCCATCCAGGCGGCGAGCTTCTCCGCATGCAGGACGCGCGCGGCTACGTGACGGAATGGACGTACGACTCCGCCGATCGTGTCGTTTCTGTCGCGCGAGGCTACAAACCGGCGGGCTGCAACCCCGAGAACGACGCCTCGCATTGCCGGAAGACGCCCGACGACCTGCGCACCATTCTGCTCGATGCAACTGCGGAGAGCGAGACGACCTCTTATGGGTACGCGAACACCGACTGGCCCGACCGGCCGACGACGATCGTCCGATCGAGTGTCGCCAGCCCGGGAAACACCGCCACGCAAACGCTTACCTACGACACCGCAACGGGAACCGTCCTGACGGACACGGTGCACGGCTACAACGGCACAGCGTCCGAAACGCACGTGACGACAACGGTCCTCTACACCCTTGGTGAACCTGCCGCATTCAATCCCGGCGGCGCATTCAGCTCCGCCTGGGTGTCGCTTCCGCAGCCCAACGGCCTCCGCAAGTCGGTCGACGGACCGCGAACCGAGGCCCCGGATGTCACACAATGGGTCTACTACCCGATCGCCGCCGCCGTCCCCCAATTCTGGCGGGGCCGTGTCGCCGCGATCCGAGATGCGGCTGGTCATGTCACCAGGTTCGAAAACTACGATGTCTTCGGAAATCCAACCAGGGTTGTCGACGCGAACGGCGTGGCGACGGAGTACACGTACGATGGCTCCGGTCGCGTACTGACTTCGACGTTGAAGGGCAACCCGGGCTGCGACATGGCAGCCGACCCTCTATGCGGCACGGACCTCGTCACGACGCGAACATACGACGCCTTCGGGCCGCTCGTTTCAGAAACGCGGCTGAACGGCGCCACGACGACATACGAATACGACGAGCGCGGCCGGGTCAAGGCGACCACCCGCCCCGTCTCGACCTCGGTATCGGAGCGCGTGGAGTACGACTACGATCCACTCACGGGCAAGAAGTCCGCGGAGCGGTATCTTTCAGGGCAGCCCGGCTCCTGGACCGTGGCCCGTTCCGAGGCCTTCCGCTACGACATCTATGGCCGGCTCATCGCCGTCGATCATCCCGACGGCACGTCGGTGGGGTACGCATACGACGGCGCGAACAACATCGTCAGCGTCAAGGACGAAAACCACACCACTCCCAATACGACCTACAAGTACGACCCGGAGAACCGCCTGATCCGAGTGACCCAGACGCTGTCGACTGCGGCCGGCGGCGCGATCAACACCCAGTACGCGTACGACTTGCACGGGAATCTCACGTCCGTGGTCGATCCCAACGGCAGCGCCACGACGTACCAGTTCGACGATTTCAGCCGCATGAAGCAGCAAGTGAGCCCCGTTTCCGGTACCACGGCGTACGCGTACGACCTGGCTGGCAATCTCACCTCGACTACCGACGCAAACGGGGCGACCACCACGCGCACGTACGACGCGTTGGGCCGCGTCACGCAGTCGGTCTCCTCGAAAAGCGGCGCGCTGGAGACCGTCGCCTGGAGCTACGACGACCAGGCCTCGGGATCATTCGGCCGCGGGCGGGTGGGGACCATGACCGATCCGACCGGCTCGACCTCCTACAAGTACGACCGGCGCGGCCTTCTGCGGTCCGAGATCCGAATTGTGAACGGCGCCCCCTACACGACGACCTTCGGATACGACGCCGACGGCAACCGCTCGGCCATCACCTATCCATCAGGGCGAACCGTCACCTACAGCTTTGACTTCGCGGGGCGGCCCATCGCCGCCAGCTCCGGAAGCACGGTCTACATCAGCTCCGCCGCGTACCTGCCGTTCGGGCCGATGACGCGGCTGGTGTACGGCAACGGCACGACCAGGACGATGTCCTTCGACTCGCGCTCTCGGCCGATGGAGAACAAGCTGGTGGGTCCCGGAGGCACCATCGCGGAATACGATTATTCTCCTGACCCTGCGGGCAACATCATCGGCATTTTCGATGCGGTCGAACCGGCCTACAACCGGGGCTTCGTTTACGACGACCTCAATCGGCTGACGTTCGCGAACAGCACCTCATCCCTCTGGGGCGGTGAGACCTATGCCTACGACGCGATGGGCAACATGCTCCGCCGGTACCGGCCGGTGGGGTCGGGGTTCGATTACGCCGGGCGCGGCGACGCAGCAGGCGGGCAGCGCTACGAGCAGACCACCTTCACCTACGCCGGGCAGACTTCGAAGCTGGCCCTGGCCGACTCCCACGCGGTAGAGTACGACGCGGTGGGAAACGAGACCTTCTACCTCGGCTCACGGACCTACTCGCCGCGCAACCTGATGTCGTCGATGACTGCGAGCGGCCACAGGGACAACCAGAACCTGCTCGGCTACGGGTACGACGGGCGCGGGGTCCGGGTGTGGAGTTCCGAGCAATTTCCCCTCCTCGCCGACTATTTCACGGCCCACGCTCACATCTACTCGCCAGAGCTGCGCCCGCTCGCCCGCCATGATTTTGATGTGGCTTCGGGAATCGCGTACCCGACCGGGGTAACGGAATTTGTGTGGTTCGGCGACACTACGGTTGCCCAGCACAACCCCAACGGCGCGCTCCGCTACACGATGAGCGACCATCTCGGCACGCCATTCCTCCAGACCGACGCAACGGCAACCGTGGTCTGGCGCGCCGAGTACGAACCGTACGGCGAAATCTTCCGCATGCGCTCCGGCACCGCCAGCGAGCAGCCGCTCCGCTTCCCCGGCCAGGAGGTGGCCACGACCACGGAGGGGCGGGAGGAGCAGTACAACATCTTCCGTTGGTACCGGCCGGGGTGGGGGCGCTATACACAAGCAGATCCGATCGGACTCCGTGGCGGCATGAACCTCTACGCCTACGCTGCCGAGAACCCGATCTCATTCATCGATCCGCTCGGCCTGAAAGTCTACAAGTGCTGCCGCTATGTTCAGGTGAATCCCTTCATCGATCTGGCGTCTCGCATTCTTGGTCTTCGCCACTGCTTCCTGAAAACCGACACACGCGAAGGCGGGATGGGGCCTGCCGGCGATGGCCCGCTACCTGCTTGGCCGTTCGGGGTTCCGACCGCTGTTCGTGACCACCGTGGCCAAAGCCAGGAGAGCGGAACTACGTGCACTGAAATCCGAGGGGTTGACGAACAGTGCGTTAACAATGCGCTCACTGGGGGTTGTCCGACTGGGCCGTGGGCCACTGACAACAACTGCAACACGTTCGTGGATCAAGTTCTGTGGAGATGCAATCCGTGTAGACAGGCGACTCGTCCTGCTGCGCCAGCGAGCGACAACGGAAGGCGTTACTTCTGAGATGAACTGGCGCAAGGTTTTTCACTTCGTAATCGGCATCGCGTGTCTCAGCTTGGCGGTATGGAGCGCGAAGCTAATGGCGTACAACTGGTGGGCCGCTGGAGGTCCACCAGTCCCGAATGCTGAAGCGTATGCGGCGCGGGGGAATGCCTTCGCTTTAGCCGCGTTCGCACTCGTCGCATTGGGAGTGCTGATACTCGTTCGCTTCTTCAGTCGCAGTCACGACTCGTGAGAGAACAAGCTGGCTGTTCTCTCAGCAATGAAAGCGTTGACCTCTGTTGCGTGCGTGAGGGTGAGGAGATGACCGGCTCCATAGATGACACGATCGGACTTCACTGAACGCAGAGGAATCAACCGATCGCGTTCACCGTGCACGTGATGAATCGGCATCGGTAGTTCTGGGACGCCTTCCCACGCGAACACGGTCTTCGCAGCCCATCGAATAAATGCGATCGGCGTTGCAGAGAGCATCTCACCGAAGAGATGAACATGCGCGGGCGCTTTCGCTCCGAACCATCGCGCAACAAGCGGTACCAACATCACCGGTGGATGGAGGAACCGATCGGGTACGGCTGCAGTGATCCGTCGAAGAGCCTTCAGCGACGGTGCGATGTCGCGCGGAGAGCGACAGCTTCCGAACAAAAACACACGGTCCGGTGCGAGATGCCGCGCGAGCTCAAGCGCGATCATTCCACCGAACGATGACCCGCCGAGGTCGAATGGTTCGTTGATCACGAGCGTACGTGCCAGCCGCGCCGCATACGCAGTTATCGGTTCGGCTGGATCTGACGGCAGAATCCAGTTGATAGGCCGAACGTCACGAACTGCGCGTTGTGCCTCGAAGAGGCGTTCATCGCCGCCGATGCCTGACAGCACGAAAAGTGGCAGTGGCACGCCGAGCATCGTACCGCCCCCTCCACCCGCCCGCCCTCGCGATTGCACATGCATGGCGATGCGGCGCGCGGGGCGGCCGCACTGCTTCGTTGGCGCACCGCGGTCGCCGCGCGCGCCGCGCCACGAGTCGCGCGATGTCACGTTCTCCGCCGCCCTCTCCTCATTCGCCGAGGGCATCGCTCCGTGGCCGAGCCTAATCCTCCGATGCACCGGACACGGACCCGCGCGTTACGGTGTTGCGAGATGCTCGTTCATCGCGTGCGGTCCGCGCCGGTGATCGGGGGATTAGGCTCTTGCTCGTCGTGGCCTCACGGTCCACCGCCCTGTCCCGTCGCCAACTTCGATCCGCGCGAGTGCCGCGGGCCGCGCGTGCTCGCCGCCTCTGGCGTCTCCGCCGCAGAGCGGAGCGCGGCGAGCGTTCGCTTCACACCCGCCCGCGCCCCCTCGCTCTCTCCTCGCCGCGCTCCGCTCTGCCGGCGCTTCCCCCACCCGCCCCCCAGCGCCGGCCGGCCCGCTGCTGCATTAAGGCCCGCCCGCCCACGGCGCGGCTGCACGAGTTCTCGTCGACGTGATCGCACGCGTGGTCACCGCAACCTCGACCCGAACGGGCGCACCGAGCGAGACGGTGAGCTGGACTTATGACAGCGCGGCAGCGGGAGCCTTCGGCGTCGGGCGAGAGTCTTCGATGTCTGATCCGGCGGGTACGACGACCTACAAGTACGAGCGACGGGGGCTGTTGCGAAGCGAGACGCGGACGTTCAACGATACGACGGAGCTACACGACGAGCTCTACCTATGATCGTGACGGTAGTCGGAGCTCCATCTCCTACCCGTCCGGTCAACTGACCATCGCGTACACCCACGACCAGGCAGGCCGCCCGCTCACCGCGAGCGGCGTCGTCACCGGCGCCGCGTACCGGCCGTTCGGACCGCTCGGGAGACTGCAATTTGCCAACGGTACGACGCAGACGATCGAGCACGATGCGCGCTACCGCATCACGGCGAACGAGCTCACCATCGACGGCGTGTCTCCGCCGCCGGCGGCAAGGATCGCCCGCTACGTCTACGGCTACGACGCGGCGGGCAACATCACCAATTTGCAGGACGTGACCGACCCGACCTACCATCGGACCTTCGGATACGACGACTTGAACCGATTGACCACTGCGAATACCAACTCCTCACTCTGGAAGACGGGCCAGTACTCGTGGGACGCGATGGGGAACATCCTGACGGCGAAACTCTCCGAGGTCATCACGGGCGGAGGGGAGCAGTTGTCGGCTGGGAATCCGAAGAAATTCAAGCCGTCGGACAAGCCGAAGAAGAAAAAGGGTCCGGGAGTCGAGGCGACTCTCCCGCTCGGCCGAACGATGGGGTTCACGTCCAACGGGACGACGCCGGTTCTGACCGCGGTGACGCTCAATGACCTGAGCCGCACGGTCGGTCACGACGCTGCGGGCAACGAGACCTCGTACGTGGTGTCGCGGAGCTACTCGCCGCGGAATCTGCTCGCCGAGGTGCGCGACGCGAGCGAAGAGGGGCCGCCGCACAGTTTGCGATACGGCTACGACGGCCGGGGCCTGCGCGTCGAGCGCACCGAGAGTCCGAGCGACGGCCCCGGGACATTGGTGCACCGGTTCTACCTCTACAGCCCCGAGCTGACGCTGCTCGCCGCGACGCGGGACGACGGGCCGAACGTGTGGGGCGGGAATCCTCCCACGACCTTCGGCAAGAACGTCGACAACGAGGTCGTCTGGTTCGGCGACCGCCCAGTCGCGCAGATCGCGCCGGGCAGCGCACCGCTCTACACGTTCGCCGATCACCTCGGCACGCCGCTGCTTCAGACCGACGCGACGAAGGCCGTCACCTGGCGGGTCGAGTACGAGCCGTTCGGCAATGTGAGGGAGATATGTTATGACCGCGATGGACGGCAGCTCGACTCGACCGAATCGCGCAGTAAGGTTAGTTGTCGCAGCGTCGGTTTACTCCGTTGTGACAACTACTTTGTACGTCCTCTGGTCACGCTATATCGGTTGGCCGGCTATCAGCAGCGACTTGGCGCTACGCGCGCTGCACCTGCTACCGGCGGCGATTTGTGCGTGCGCGATCGGCTACTGGCTAGGCAGACCGGCCGACAGCCTTCGGAGGTCGGTTGTTCCGATCGCCTTCGCCATTTACATCGGAATCATTCATGTAGCTGGGTATTACGGCATACGCCTCGTCTGGACGTATTACACCGTCGCCGCGATTGGCGAAGCAGCCGCACTCGCACTTGTGTCCGGCACTGCATATAGGATCGCTTCCCGTCGCCGACGCGAGACGGCAGCGCCAATGTAGATAAGTCTGAAGCCAGCGATATCTTCTTGCTCGCGCGACGCGTGCGGCCGTATGCTTGAATGGCGTTAAGTGCGTCTTGCGTCTGTGCTACGTAATTCCGAGCATGGAGCACGATCACACCGGTCTTCACGCGCCACGTCGCCGCTCCCGTCCTGTCGATGCGAAGTCGTTCGCGTTGATCGAAACCGCGCTGTAGCTGACGCAGCGCCCGACAAGACGATCCTCACGGATCGGTTGTAACGGCCGCCCGCTGTCGCCCCACCAATCGCCGCAGAAAATCCGCCGCCAGTCCGCCGCTCGTCTTCTTCAGGGTCATGAAGTAAACGGCGAGCGCCACCAGCCCGCCGACCCAGGCCAGCGTCCCGAGCTCGCGGGCGTGGGCGAAGAACGGCCAGACGGTGAACATCAACGCGCCGATGACGCCGACCGCCAGCAGGGCGACACGCTGCGCTTTCGGCGCGTCGATCTCGCGGTTGGTGGTCACGGTCACCGAATCCCCATCCCAGGTCACGCTGCACTCCACCGCGCCGGCGGTGGGCACGCCGCGGCGCAGCGGGAGGATGACATCGCGGGCATTCTGGCGCTCCGCCTTCACTTCGCCGCCGTAGAGCTCCGCCATCTCGGCGATGACCTCTTCGATTCCGGCGGTGGGGACGCGGTCTTCGGTGAATTCCATTTCGTTCGCCGTTGGCCGTTGACCGTTTGCTTGTAAACGGTCAACGGCCAACAGTCAACGGTGAACCTAATCCCGCACGACGATGTTGTACTTCTGAATCTTCGCCTTCAGCGTGTTGCGGGCCAGGCCGAGGCGGCGCGCGGCTTCGCGGATGCGGCCGCCGGAGGACTCGAGCGCGCGCTCGATGAGCTGGCGATCCACCGAGGAGATCACGTCGTCGTAGACGTCGCCGGTGATGTCCATCTTGGCGATCATCGGATTGAGCATCGACGCCGGCATCGGCGACGGCGCGCCGCTGGCGGCGACCACCGCGCCGAGCTCGGCGAAGAGGCCGTAGAAATCGTGGCGAGTGATCGTTTCGTCGTTCGACATCACGATCGCGCGATGCAGCGTCGCCTCCAGCTCGCGGATGTTGCCCGGCCAGTTGTAGCGGAGGAAGAGGTCCAGCACGCCGTGCTCGAGGCGCTTGGTCTCCACGCCGAGGTCCTTGCAGATCTTCTTGATGAAGAACTCGGCCAGCGTCGGGATGTCGTCCTTCCGCTCGCGCAGCGGCGGGAGATGGAGGGGGATGATGTTGAGGCGGTAGTAGAGATCTTCGCGGAAGACGCCCTGCTCGATGGCTTTCTCGATGTCGAGGTTCGTGGCGGCGATGATCTTGACGTCGGTCTTGATGGTCTGTGTACCGCCAACGCGCTCGAACTCCTTGTCCTCGACCACGCGCAGCAGCTTGGCCTGGATGGACACCGACACCTTGCCGATCTCGTCGAGGAAGATCGTCCCGCCGTTGGCCAGCTCGAATCGTCCGAGCTTGCGGCGGTCGGCGCCGGTGAACGCCCCCTTCTCGTGGCCGAACAGCTCCGACTCCGCCAGCGTCTCCGGCATTGCCGCGCAGTTGAACTTGATGAACGGTCCGTTCCGCCGCGGCGAGATGTTGTGGATGATGCGGGCCACCAGCCCCTTCCCGGTCCCCGACTCGCCGCGCAGCAGCACCGTGGAGTGCCCGCTGGCGGCCTTGCGGATGGAGAACTGGATCTTCGCCACCACCTCCGACTGCCCGACGATGGAGTCGAGATGCTTCTCCACGAGCACCTCGCGGCGCAGCGACTCGTTCTCCAGCGACAGGCGCGTGCGCGCCTCCTCCAGCTCCTCGTACAGCCGGGCGTTCTCGATGGCGATGGCCGCCTGATCGGCGAACGCCTCGAGGAAGCTGAGGTCCTTCTGCGAGAAGAGATGCCGCGCCTGGCGGTGATCGACGTAAATCGCGCCGGCGATGCGCTCGCGGATGATGAGCGGGACGCAGACGATGGAGAGGATGTTCTCGGCGATGACCGACTCCGACTCCACGAAGCGCGCGTCCGCGCGGGCGTCGGCGGACATGATGGCCTGCCCGCTGGTGATCACTTCCTTGACGATCGACTGCGGCGAGCGCTTCGAGTCCCCCTCCCCTTCCTTGATGTTGCGCACCACGCGCGTGCGGAGCGCGCTGGTGATGGGATCGAGCAGGAGGATCATGCCGCGCTCGGCGCGCAGCCGGCGGATGGCCAGATCGAGGACGCGGTTGAGCACTTCCTCGAGATTGAGCGTCGAGTTGATGATCTTGACCACTTCGTAGAGTCCGACCACGCCGCTGTCGGGGGCCTTGCCGGCGGGCTTGATGCGGAACAGCGCGCCGCGAGCGCGCTCCAGGTCGTGCGTGGCGTCGAGGCGCTCGAAGATGCGGATCGCCAAGCGAATGGTCTGCGTCGCCTCCTCCGGTTCATCTTTGAGCAGGCCGACGTCGAACAGCAGCCGCCCGAGCTCGTACGGCGTCTCCAGCTCCTCGAAGGTGGCGCGCGCGGCTTCGAACTTCGCGTTCGCCGCGCCGCGGTCGCCTTTGAACGACAGAATCTTGCCCCACATCCAGTCGTTCTTCGCCATGTTGAAGCGGTCGTCGAGCTGCGCGGCGCACTTGGCGCCGATCTCCGCGTGGCGGACGGCGTCGTCGATGCGCTGCTGCGAGAACGCCAGGCTGGCCGCCGCGGTGTGCGCGCGGGTCAGGCCCTGGGTGGTCTGGTGGGCCTCGAAGATGGTCATGGCGCGCTCGAGGTGGCGCTCGGCATCGGCGTAGTTCTCGCGCTCATCCTCGATCTGAGCCAGCACGTAGCACGCCTCGGCCATCAGGTCTTCGTCGCGCGCGCGCTCGGCGGCGGACAGCGCCTTCTGTCCGTACTCCAGCGCCTTGGCGATGTCGCCCTTCTTATTCGTCAGGCGGGCCATGGGGATGTAGACCGAGGTGCGCGATGCGCGAGTCTCGTCGAACCCCTGCAGGCTGAGACAGCGGTTGTACTGCACCAGCGCGTTGTTCCACTGCCCGAGCATCTCCAACGCCTCGGCCAGGTTCTCGCGCGCCAGCGCCTCGTTCTCCAGCGCGCCGATCTTCTCGTCGATGCGCACGCTCTTCTCGAAGTACTCCGCCGCGGTCTGGAAGTTGCCGCGTCCGAACTCGATGACCCCGACGTTGTTGTACGCGGTGATCAGGTTCCAGAGATCGCCCTGCTCCTCGGAGAGCTGCAGGTTGAGCTTGAAGTACTGCAGGGCGCTCTTCCAGTCGCCGAGCTTCCAGAGCGTGTTGCCGAGGTTGGTGGAGGCCACCTTGCAGAGCTGCTCGGAGGCCAGCGTGTTGCCGAGATGCAGCGATTCGAGCAGGAGCGCCTTCGCCTTCTGCCAGTTGCCGAGGTTGAACTCGATGCAGCCGAGCATGTTCTTGACGTAGGCGTAGACGATGTTCGGCTCGCGTCCCTCGAGCAGTTGCAAGGCGCGCTCGGAGATGACGCGTGCCCCTTCGTAGTCGTCCTTCTCCCGATGCAGCGCCGCGCTGCGGTTGAGCAGCTCGGCCACTTCCAGCGTCTCGCCGAGGCTCTCGAACTGAGCGAGCGCGTTCTGGAAGTACGAGAGCGCCGCGTCCTGCTCGCCGCGCTTGGCCAGCACCTTGCCGATCTTCTTCATCACCCGGGCGAGATCGCCGCTGGGCGCGTCGTCCTTGCTGCGCGCCTGAATGCTCTTGAGCAGGTAGTGGTACGCCGACATCGCGCTGCGGTAATCGTTATTGCGGTAGTAGGCGTCGGCGAGCTTCTCGCGCACCTCGGCCTTCTTCGCTTCCTCGACGCCGGCGAGGTCCATCAGCTCCAGCGCGCTGCGGAAGAAGTCCGTCGCCTCCTGATGGGCGACGGTGCGCATGGCGAGGTCGCCGGCCTCGACCGAGTAGCGGATGCCTTTGACCGTGTCGTTGGCGCGGGCGAAGTGGAACGCCACCTGGCCGAGGAGCTGCTGCGCGCCCGCTGCGAGGGCCGGCTCCAGGGCGTTCGCCGCCCGCTGGTGCAGCTCCGCGCGGCGGCGCTCGGTCATGGCGTTGTAGATCGCGTCGCGCAGATGAATCTGCGGGAAGGTGACGGTCTTGCCGTCCGACGACTCGTCGAGCAGACCCTGCTCGATCACCGAGCGCAGGGCGACGTAGGTCTCTTCGCGTGTAGGCGCGCCCACGCTGGTCAGCAGATCGACGTCGGAGACTTCGCCGAATACGGCCGCCGCCTCCAGCGCACCGCGCTCGTTAGGCGCCAGCGCGTCGACCTTCTCCATCAGGATCGACGCCGCTCCGCCCGGGATGCGCAGCCCGCGCAGGCGCTCGATGTCCGCCACCCACCCCGCCGGCTGCCAGCGGAGGTAGTCGTGGGCGATGAGGTAGTCGACCACGCGCCGGATGTTGAGCGGCGACCCGGCCGACTCCCACAGCATCCAGCGGACGAACTCGTCGGAGACGTTCTGCTCGCCGAGCAGCGACTGCAGGTGCTCGCGCACCATCGGCTCGTTGAGCGAATCGACGCGCAGCAGTGGGAAGTTCGCATCGCGCGCACGCTGCTCCCACGTCGCCAGCAGCGCGTTGCCGCCTCCGTCGGCGCCCGGGTCGATGGTCAGCGTGCCGATGACCAGCAGCTTGTTCTGCCGCGCTTCGCCGACCAGGAAGGTGAAGAGCTCCGCAGTCGATGGATCAGCCCACTGCAAGTCTTCGATGACCAGGATCAGCGGCGAGCCGCTGGTGTGCGCGGCGCTGAGGAAGCCGTACATGTCCTGCATCGATTGCACGATGCGGTTGTAGAGGCGGTACTTCTGCCCGGTCGACGGCGCCGCTTCCTCGCCGCTCGCCGCGGTGACCACCGGCCGCAGCAGGCGGCGGATCTCCGCGGCGACGTCGGCCGTCGGGTTCACCGCGGTCACCATCTGCTCGAAGATCTCGAAGAAGGGAGCGTAGATGCTCTTGCGGTTGATGGGGCAACGCCCGCAGAAGACGCGCGCGCCGTCGAGTTGCGCGCGGAGAGTGGCGTCGCGGACGATGCGGCTCTTCCCCATCCCCTCCGCCCCCGCCAGGATCGCGCCGCTGCCGCGCCCCTCGCGGGCCTCGACGATGAGCGACATCAGTTGTGACACTTCGTGTTTCCGCCCGATGAGAGGCGCCGCGTATAGCTCGCCCTTGCCCACCAGCAGCTCGCCCGCGGGCGCGGTCCGGCCGGCGGCGTCGGCGACCTCCTGCAGCAGCGCGGCCGCCGAAGCGTAGCGATGCCGCGGATCTTTCTCCAGCAGCTTCACGATGATCCGCTCGAGCTCCGCGGGGACGCGCGGATTGATCGCCGACGGCGGGCGAATGTCGTCGTCGAGATGCATGCGGATGACGTCGATCGGCGCCTTGCCGTAGCCGGGCAGCGCGCCGGTCACCGTCTCGTACAGCGTCATGCCGAGCGCATAAAGATCGGCGCGCGAGTCGACGCGGTCCTGCCGCAGGACCTCCGGCGCCATGTAGTGCAGCGTGCCGCGGATCTGGCGGTCGAGCACCTGATGGCTCTCCACGGCCACGCCGAAGTCCATGATCTTCGCCTTGCCGTGCTCGTCCACCAGGATGTTCGACGGCTTGAGGTCGAGATGGATGATGCCGAGGTGATGGATGTGATGGAGGCCGGCGGCGATCTGCAGGATTACGTCGTAGAGCGCGTCCCAACTGTGGCCGTCGAAGTACTCCGAGATCCTCTTCCCGGAGAAGAACTCCATCGTGAAGTAGGGGAAGCGGTCCGGCAGCAGGCCGAAATCGAAGACCTTGATGATGCTCGGATGCTCCAACGACGCGAGCGTGGAAAACTCGGTCTTGAAGCGGAGCATTTGCTGCGGCTCGGACAGCTCGTGCCGCAGGATCTTCATCGCCACGTCGCGCTTTGAGGAGGCGTCGTAGACTCGATAGACCGTCGTGGCCGGGGTTTCTTTGAGGACAGAGCGGACCTGATAGCGCGGCGGAAGCTGCAGCTCCGGGAGGAGCGTCTCGACGGTGCTCATGGGCTCGGAAAAGTTTCTGTGAACGGGTGAGAGAATAACCCATTTTTCTGGGAGCGGGTCAGAAAGGCGACCAGGTGGGGTTACGGGGTCTCGAGGTCGCGCGGTCTCGGAGAGCCACTCCACCCCGAGACCGCGAGACTGCGAGACCCCGCAACCGCTACAATGCCCCTCGTCCGGCATGCCCGAGCTTCCGCAAACTGTTGACCGCTTCCAGGTTGTCCGTATCCTCGGCAAGGGCGGGATGGGGACGGTCTATCTGGCCCGCGACGAGAGGCTCGGCCGGAGCGTCGCGGTCAAAGTTCTACACTCTGAAGACTTAGCCGCCGACGATCGCCGCGCGCGCTTCATGCGCGAGGCGCGCACCGCCGCGTCGATCCGCCACCCGAACATCGCCACCATTTACGAGGTCGGCGAGACGCCTGAGGGCATTCCCTTCATCGTCATGGAGTACTGCGAGGGGGAGACGCTGACCCAGCGCATGCGGCGGCGCCCGCTCGAGGCCGGCGAGTTCATGTCCATCGCCAAGCAGATCGCCTCCGGAGTAGCCGCTGCGCACGGCGGCGGGGTCGTCCATCGCGACCTGAAGCCGGCGAACATCATCATCGAGCCGACCGGCCAGGTGAAGATCCTCGACTTCGGACTGGCGAAGGCGCTGCAGCGGGACCTGCTGCACTCGCCGGAGCAGTCTTCGAACCGCTTCTTCGGGACGCTGCATTACCTCTCGCCGGAGCAGGCTCGCGGGCAGTCGGCCGACGAGCGGAGCGATCTCTTCTCGGTCGGCGTCATCCTCTATCAGATGGCGACCGGACAGCTCCCATTCAACGCCGAGGCGCCGCTGCTGGTGCTGGAGAAAGTGCGCGACGCGGAGCCGGAGCCGTTCGTGGCGGTCGACCCGGCTTTTTCCAACGTGGCGGCGAAGATCATCGGCAAACTGCTGCAGAAGGACCCGAAGCAGCGCTATCAGAATGCGGGCGATCTGCTATCGGATCTGGACGAGATCGACACGCCGACCGCGCGCTTCTCGCTGCCCACGCCGTCGCGCAGCACGATCGGCCGCACCCGTCCGCGGCATTGGCTGCGGGCGATCGCCATCCTCGCCGCACTCCTCGCCGGCGGGGCCGTTCTCTACATGATCGGCCAGGGGCAACGTCCGCCGGCCGAAGACCTTCCTCCCTCCGCCCTCGGCCCGATCCGCTCCATGGCGGTCATGCCGCTGGAGAACATCTCCAACAACGCCAAGGACGACTTCCTCTCGGTCGGCCTCGCGGACGCGCTGGTGACCAAGCTGCAGCAGATCCCATCGCTGCAGGTGCGGCCGACCTCCGCGGTCGTCGACTTCCGCAAGAACAAGGTCGACTTCAAGACCGCGAGCGAGCGGCTGCACGTCGACGGCCTGCTCGAAGGGCGCTTCCTCGCCGCCGGCGATCTCGTTCGCGTCAATCTGCAGCTCACCGACTCGCGCACCGGATACAACGTCTGGGCCGACACGGTGAACGGCAATCGCTCCGATCTCCTCAAGCTGATCGACGATGTCTCATCGCACACGCTGGCCGGACTCAATCAGAAGCTCGGCGTCGAGCGTCCCGGCAGCGCGTCGGAGGCGCGGTCGTCGAGTCCGAAGGCGTACGAGGAATACCTCAAGGCGCGCGCGGTGACCGGCAGCCTGGTGCCGTCGGAGTATCAGACGCAGATCGGGTCGCTGAAGCGCGCGGTGGCCATGGATCCGAATTTCGCCGCCGCGTACGCCGATCTGGCCATCGGCTATTCCCTCGGACTGGCGCGCGGGCTGATCCACGAGCCCGACGCGGCCGAGCGCGCGGTTTGGTTTGCGCGCCAGGCGGTAAGGCTCGATCCGAATCTCCCCGCCGCGCATCTGGCGCTCGGGCGCGCGTTCGCCCACTCGCCGGGCCGCTTCCGCGAGTCGGCGCGCGAGTATCTCGCCGCGCTGCGTCTCAATCCGAACGAGCCGCATGCCCTCAACTCCGTCGCCGGCTATTTCATCGCCGTGGGCGACACGCAGAAGGCGCAGTGCGTCGGCGACAAGATGGTGCGGCTCGACCCGAACTCCGGCGACGCCAAGACACGCGGCTACTGGTACGTCAACGCCATCGACCCCGAGGGGGCGCTCAAGGCGTCGCAGGCGGCGCTGGCGTCGCGCGACACCGCGCTCGCCGGCCACGACATCCGCGCCAACGCCTTCCTGATCAACGGCAACATCGCCGGTGCTGAATCGGAGACGCAGCAGGTCGTCTCCCTCGTCCCGCAGCACTACCTCGGCAAGAGTCTCAAGGCCATGATCGCCGCCGCGAACGGCGACAAGGCTACATGCGTGGCGCTGCTGCGGACCTTCGAGGCCGAAGCGAACCGCAACCACTGGGCGTCGATGCGCCAGGCGTTCTGCTACGCGAAGCTCGGCGACCGCGACAACGCCGTGAAGTGGACCAAGCGCGCCGCCGAGCTGGGCGACAGAACCTGGTACGCGTGGGTGCGCCATCCGTGGCTCGCCACGCTGCAGGGCGATCCGGAGTTTCAGGCCACGGTGACCGTCATGCGCCAGGACCTGGAAGACGTGCGCGACGACATGGTGGGGGTGTATCAGTTGATCTGTCGATGACCGTTGGCTGTTGACCGTTGGCCGAGGACTCATCGGTCAACGGCAGGCGCGAAGCGCCGTACGGCCAACGGCGAACGATTACGCGGTCGCCTCGAACATCCTCTGCAGCGCCCGTTCCGCCGGCACGCGCACATCCTCCGGCACCTCGATCTCGTAGCGCATCAGCTTCAGCGAGTCGCGCACGTCCTCGAGCGACGTCACCTTCATGAACGTGCAGAGCTTGCAGCCCTTGAGGAACGTCTTTTCCGGCACTTCCATCGCCAGGCGGTCGGAGAGCCCGCACTCGGTGACCACCAGGAACCGCGACGCCGACCGCTCCTTCGCGTACTTCACCATGCCCGAGGTCGACAGCACCGCGTCGGCGAGCTTGGCCACGTCGGCGCGACATTCGGGGTGGACCAGGATCTCGATGTCGGGATTGGCCTCCCGTACGCGCATGACTTCTTCCGGCGTGATCTGCTGGTGCACGTAGCAGAAGCCTTCCCACGGAATCACGTTCTTCTCCGGCAATTGCTCTGCGACGTAGCGCGCCAGGTTGCGGTCGGGAACGAAGAGGATGTTCTTGTTCGGCAGGGTGCGGACCACCTTCGCCGCGTTGGCGGAGGTGACGATGATGTCGGAGAGCGCCTTCACCGCGGCGGTGGTGTTGACGTAGCTGACGACCGCCAGGTCGGGAAATTCGCGCTTCAGCTCTTCGATGCGCTTCTTCAGATCCTCGGCCGGCGCGGAGTCGGCGAGCTGGCAGCCCGCGGCGAGATTCGGCAGCAGTACCGTGCGCGACGGATTGACGATTTTCGCCGTCTCCGCCATGAAGTGCACCCCGCAGAACTCGATGACGTCGGCGTCCTTGACCTTCGACGCCATCAGCGCCAGCTCGAGCGAGTCGCCGACGAAATCCGCGACCTTGAGGATCTCGGGGCGGTAGTAGTTGTGCGCCACGATCACCGCGTTGCGCTCCTTCTTCAGCGCGCGGATCTCCTCGTGCAGCGCCTCGAACTCGCGCACGTCGTCCTCGGTGTACTCGTACGTCTTGACGCGGCTCAGTTCTTCGAAAAGGGTGCTCATGCGGATGTCATTGTAGGGGCGCGCAGCAGCGCGCCCGCGTCTCGGGGTGCCGGGCGCGCTGCTGCGCGCCCCTACGGATGCAAAACCACGACCGTGGCGCCGAGGTGCGCGTCATCCCAGAAATCCTCCACGAACGCGATCGTGCGCAGAAGCGATTGCACGTTCGCCCGCTGCACGCCGGTGCCCCGCCCGTGGACCAGCCGCACCTCGCGGAAGCCGCGGGCTCGCGCCTGCTCCAGGTACTCGCGGGTCACGTCGCGCACTTCGCCGGGGCGGAAGGGATGAAGATCGAAGGTCTCCTCGATCGGGATCTCGATCGGCTGGTCGTCGGTCACGGACGAGGGGGATGCTACACTTTTGCGCTTCGATGGTCCTGTTCAACCACGCCACGCGCGAGATGACCGCGAAGATCGTGTACTACGGTCCCGGTCTGTGCGGAAAGACCACCAACCTGATGGTCATCTTCGACAAGCTCGACCCCAAGCAGAAGGGGAAGATGCTGTCGCTGGCCACCAAGACCGACCGCACGCTCTTTTTCGACCTCCTCCCCGTCGACATCGGCAAAGTCGGCAACTTCAACCTCAAGATCCAGCTCTACACCGTCCCCGGCCAGGTCTTCTACAACGAGACTCGCAAGTTGGTGTTGAAGGGGGCCGATTCGATCGTCTTCGTCGCCGACTCGCAGCCGGCCATGATCGACGCCAATCGCGAGAGCTTCGCCAACCTCCTCGACAACATGGAGGAGAACAACCTCGATCCGAACGACGTGCCGATCGTCATTCAGTTCAACAAGCGCGACATCCCGGGCGTCCTGCCGGTCGAGACCTTGCAGGAATCGCTGGGCTTCGAGGGCTATCCCTTCACCGAGGCCGCGGCCATCAAAGGCGAAGGGGTGATGGAAACCTTCAAGCTGGTCTCCAAGATCACGGCCAAGCACCTCATGGGCCGTCTGAAGGGTGGCAAGAGCGAGCCGATCAAGAAGGCCGCGACTGCCGCGCCGAAAAAAACCGCCAAGGCCGCCGCGGCTCCCGAGCCTGAGCCGGCAGTCGTCCCCTTCCCCGACGCCGTCCCCTTCCCCGAGTCGCCGATGGCCAGCGGCTACGAGAAGATGGAAGAAGTGTCGCTCGAACAGCTTCTCTCCGAAGGACGCGAGCGGCCGACGACCATGTCGGGTAACGTGGCCATCCCGGTGCACGTGGAAGAAGTCGAGGAGCTCGGCGCCCATGAGCTCATGCCCATGCCGGAGGCGGTGGCTGTCGCCGTCCTCGACGAGCCCTCCCCCGCCCTGGTGGCCGCCGACGGCAAGAGCCGCGTCGCCGTGCTCGAGAAGCAGGTCGCCGCGCTCGAGTCGCAGATCGAGACCATGCGCGCGCAGCACCGCGCCGCGCTGGAAGACCTCGTCCGCGACCTCGACGATCTCGTATCCCGCGTCCGATCCCAGATCAACCAGTGATCAATCCCAACCCCAACCTCAGGAGGAATTCATGAAACGGACTTTTTCCGCTCTACTCGCTCTCTCGCTCGTCCTCGCCGGATGCAAGGCGAAGGAGACGTACGACAAAGCGAAGATCTCGCAGGACCTCAGCAAGCGCGGCACGATCGACTTGATGAAAGAGGTCTCCAACGACAATTACAACCCGCCCGCCGACGGCAAGCTCACCGACGCCCAGGTGCAGATGTATCTGAAGGTGCGCGGCCACGAGAAGGACATCGCGCAGGTGGCGAAGGCCGAGGCGCAGAAACACGCCGCTGCGGCGGAGAAGGCAGGCCAGAAGTCGATCGCCGGGATGATGGAAGGCCTCAAGACCCTCGGCTCCGCCGCCGACATGTTCACCGCCGACATCCGCGCGGCCAAAGACCTCGGCTACAACACCCAGGAGTACATGTGGGTCAAGTCGCAGGTCCTCGGCGTCAGCACCGCCGCCATGGCCGAGAAGCTCCAGCAGACGATGAGCGCTTCGATGGACGCCAGCTACACCCAGATGAAGAAGGCGTACGACGAGGCGAAGGACGAGCAGACCAAGTCGATGTACAAACAGATGCTCGACGGTTACGACCAGTCGCGCAAGGAAGCCGCCGCGGCCAAGACGGCCGAGGATCCCGCCGTCGCGTACAACCGGCAGATCCTGTCAAAGTACGAGAACGCGCTCAACGCCTTCACGCATGAGATGTCGAAGTACGAGGACAAGCCGGGCGACATGCAGAAGTCGATGGACGAGTTCCAGAAGGGTGTCGACAAGGCGACGGCGGACGCGAAGAAGCCGTGATGCCTCGTCATCCTGAGCCGCGAAGACGGCGAAGGATCTCACGCCGCGCGTTGTGAGATCCTTCGCTCCGCTCAGGATGACGAAAGCGCGCTTCCCATACCAACTCGTCTGCTCGCGCGGGGACGCGACCTACTCCCCGCGCGAGCTGATCAACCTGTGCCGCACCTGCGGCGGGCCCCTGCTGGCGCAGTACGACCTCTCCCCCGCTCCGGAGCTGCGCGACGAGATCCGCGCGCGGCCGGCGACGATGTGGCGATACGCCGAGGTGCTGCCGGCGCGCGACGAGGAGATCGTCACCCTCGGCGAGGGCATCACGCCTCTGCTGCGGTCGACGCAGTCGCCGAACGTCTGGATCAAGGACGAGTCGAAGAATCCGACGCGCTCGTTCAAATCGCGCGGGATGGCGGTGGCGGTGACCATGGCCAAGGCCCTCGGCGCGCGCGCTCTCGCCGCGCCGACGGCCGGCAACGCGGGCGCGGCGCTCTCGGCGTACGGCGCGCGCGCCGGACTGCCCGTCTTCGTGGCCATGCCGCGTGACACTCCGCAATCGATCGTCGATGAATGCCGCGGCTACGGCGCCGAGGTGGAGCTCGTCGCCGGCGTGATCACGGACGCGGCCAAACGCGTGCAGCAGTACATCGCTGCAAATGGCGGCTTCGACCTCTCGACGCTGAAGGAGCCGTACCGCGTCGAAGGAAAAAAGATCATGGGCTACGAGCTGCTCGAAGACCTCGGCCGGCTCCCGGACGCCATCCTGTATCCCACTGGCGGCGGTACGGGCCTCATCGGCATGTGGAAGGCCTTCGACGAGATGCAGCGCCTGGGATGGATCGGCGCCGAGCGCCCCCGCATGTTCACCGTGCAGTCGAGCGGCTGCGCGCCGGTCGTCCGCGCCTTCGAGCAAGGGCTGGAGACGGCGCCGGAGTGGGAATCGCCGCAGACCAGCGCCTGGGGCTTGCGAGTGCCGCGCGCCATCGGCGACCGGCTTATGCTCACGGCGCTGCGCGACTCGGGCGGCGGGGCGGTGGCCGTCGACGAGAGCCGGATCGAGCGCGCCGCGGCCGAGGTTCGCGAGGCCGAGGGCATCGATGCCGGACCGGAGACCGGCGCGGCGATGCTGGCGCTCCGAACGCTGCAGGACAACCACACCATTAAGCGCGACGACATGGTGGTGGTGTTCAGCACCGGCGGCAACAAGTACCGCTGATCCACGTGGCACTCCTCGTGCTCGCGCAGCAGGGCATGGGTACGAATGACGTTGTTCGCGCAATCGGCGATCAGGAATGGCTCGACCGCATCGCCGACCCCGTCCAGAAAGCAGTGCGGGAACTGTTCGAATCCGCCGGCGAAGGCGGACGTCAGTTGAAGAACTTTCTGCACGGCAAAGCGCTCGGCCACCCGCTTCATCCCGCGCTGATCGACCTACCCCTCGGATCGTGGACCCTCGCCGCCATCCTCGACGGCATCGAGGTCGCGCGCGGCAACAAGAAGGGGAAAGCGGCGGACACGGCGATCAAGATCGGTCTCATCGGCGCCGTCGCCGCGGCCATCGCCGGCATCACCGACTGGTCCGAGACCGACGCGCGCGCCAAGCGGATCGGCATGACGCACGGCGTCATGAACCTCGCCGCGACGGGACTCTACGCGGCGTCGCTGCTCCTCCGACGCCGTTCGCGTCCGCAAGGCATCGGCCTATCGATGATCGCGTACGCCGTCGCCACATCCGCGGCATTCCTCGGCGGACACCTCACATACGGCGAACAGATCGGCGTCGACCACACCGCCACCGCGGACCAGGGAACGCCCGAGAAGTTCGTCGCGGTGATGGACGATGAGAAGCTCGCCGACGACAAGCCGACTAAGGTCACCGCCGACGGCGTGAGCGTCGTGCTCGTCCGGCAGGGCGACGCAATCCACGCGCTGCGCGACACCTGCACGCACCTCGGCGGTCCTCTCTCCGAAGGGAAGCTCGAAGGCAACAGCATCCGCTGCCCGTGGCACGGCTCGCGGTTCTGCCTCGCCGACGGCCGCGTGCTCGACGGCCCCGCCGTCTTCCCTGAGCGGGTCTTCGACGTCCGAGTTCGTCACGGAAAGATCGAGGTTCGCGCCCAAAAGGAGGGATGACGGCCAATAGTACGAATAGTACTATCTCGGTAGCGAACTCCGCCATTCCATAAGTTATTGCTACACTCGCTCTCTGTGACCCCCGTCATGTGCGTCCGATGACGGTGTCAACGAGAATCGGTTCTCGGCGTCCAACGACAGAGGGAGCGTTCCATGAAGACTCGACTCGCGATGCTGGCCATGGCGGCCGGACTGACGGCACATGCGTATGCGCAGTGCCCGCCGAATAGCCAGGCCCCGGTGCCGCAGTCGCCGGTGAACAGCAACGTGGCGCCGTCGAACGTGACGTTCACCTGGACGCCGTCGGCGGCGGGGGGCGTCACCGGCTACGAGGTTCATGGCGGCAACAGCACCACCGCCAACCCGCAGATCCTCTGCACAGCGGCGGCGAACGCCACGTCCTGCAATAGCGCGTCGCCGATCAGTCCCGGGCCGTACACGTGGTTCATCCGCGCCAAATTCGGCGGCACTACCTGCACGGGCCTCGACTCGAGCCGCGTCCCCTTCACCGTCGGCTGCCCCCAAACCGGCCCGGCGCTGCAAGCGCCCGCCGCCGGCGCGACGAACGTCTCGCAGACGCCGCTCCTGCAATGGAACGCAGTCGCCGACGCCGATCGATACGACATCTTCTTCGGGCCCGCCGGCTCCGGCGCATGCAGCGGCAGCCCGTCGGTGACCACCAGCGGCATCAACTTCCAGATCACCCAGCAACTCGCGCCGGCCACGACGTACGAATGGCGCGTCGGCGCGCGGCGCGACGCCACCACCTGCCTGCGCGTCCTTTCGGCCTGTCAGACCTTCACCACCGGTGGAGTGGCGTGCCCACAGGTCGGCGCGTTCACCACCATCGGCCCGCCCGACGGCGCCGCGCTGACCGCAACCCCGACGCTGAGCTGGTCCGCCTCATCCGGCGCGTCGCAGTACCTGGTATCTCTCGGGCAGACCAATCCGCCCTCCGCGCTGGCCAACGGAACGGTCGCCGCGCCGGCCACCAGCTTCACGCCCGGCACGCTTGCGCCGGGTCGCTACTACTGGTTCGTCACCGCATCGCCCGCCTGCGGCAGCTCCGGCAAGCGCTCGACGACCATCTCCACCTTCACCATCGCCTCCTGCCCCACGGCGCCGAAGCTCGTGTCGCCCGCCGACGGCGCGACCGGCATCCCCACTCTGGTGAAATTCGACTGGGACCCGGTCGTCGGCGCCACGGACTACCGCCTCAACGCTCTCCTCAGCGGAAGCACGAACGCCACGGTGCTCACCACGACGAAGGACACCGAGTACACCGGCAACATCCTCGCCGGGACGACGGAATGGTGGGCCGAGGCGCTGGGCGCGAACAACTGCCCGCCCGCGGCGTCGGCGCACTTCCGGTTCACCGCCGGCAGCGGTTGCCCATCAAATCCCGGCATTCCCTCGCTGGTCTCGCCGGCAAACGGCGCCACGGGCCTCAACTCGCCCGTCACGTTCCAGTGGACCGCCGTCCCCAATTCGAGTGGCTATCGCGTGTTCGGACAGCTCGGCGACACCAACTTCCTCATCGGCTCGACCGCCGGCGCGACGCAGCTCACCGCGGCGGTTCCCAAAGGCACCATCAACTGGGTGGTCGAAGCGCGCTTCGGCGACACCTGCCCGTCGACCGTCTCGCGCTCCTCCACCTTCACCGCCGGCACCGGCGCGGCCTGCGGCACCACCGCGGCGACATTGCTCTCGCCGGCGAACAACGCCTCCGGCGTCGAGGCGCTGGTGGAGTTCAAGTGGTCGAAGGTCGACGGCGCGAGCGGCTACAAGCTCTTCATCAACAACCAACTGCTCGGCTTCACCACCGAGACGTCGCTGAAGCGCCTGGTCGGCGACGGCAGCAACACGTGGCGCATCGACACGACCTACGCGGGTTGCGCCGACGTTCGCTCGGCCGATTTCACCTTCACCGCGGGAACGGCGGCGACGTGCGGCGGCTCGATCATCGTCACCGCGCCGGCGGAAGGATCGACGGTCGCACCGCCGGTGACGGCGACCTGGACGGCGGTGGACGGCGCGAGCGCCTACCGCGTCTACGCCTCGCTCGACGGCGGCGCGCCGGAGCTCATCGCCCGCACCACGGCCACATCGCGCAGCCTGCCGCTGCCCAGCGGCAACATCGAGCTGTTCGTCGAAGTGCTCTTCGATCCGGCCTCCAACTGCCCGTCGATCTTCTCGCCGCACGTGAAGTTCGCCGTGGCCAAGGCGGCGACCTGCGACAGCCATCGCCCGGTCACACTCATCGCTCCGATCGGCGGCGCGACGACCGGCGCCGGGGTGATATTTGACTGGGCGGTGACCGACGCGGAAGCCGTGCTCTATCGCCTCTGGGTCTCCATGAACGGTGAGCCGTTCACCTCCGTCGGCGTCACCACGGAAACCGAATTCGAGCAAAAGCTGCCGCCGGGGAAGGGCACATGGTTCGTCGAGAGCTTCTTCAACGGATGTCCGCCGGTCGCATCGACCAGAGAGACCTTCACCATACCCGCCGTGCCGCGTTGCATCATCTCGCAGCCCGTCCTCGTAGCGCCGGTCGACGGCGCGACGAACGTCAATTCGCCGGTCACCTTCGTCTGGAACGCGGTGGCGGAGACCGGCCACTACCGCGTCTTCGTGTCCCTCGACGGCGGCGCGTTCGTCCAGATCGCCGAGACCGACGACGTCACCTCCATCACCCGCGCCCTCCCTTCCGGCTCCTACCGCTGGTTCACGGACGCCGTCCTCGAAGGCTGCGCCGCGGTGCGCTCGGCCGTCTCGCGCTTCACCATCCCACGGGCGCAGAACTGCGCGACCGACGCACCGCAACTCCTGGCGCCCACCGGCGGGGCGACGCTCACCGACTCGCAGGTCACCCTGGCCTGGGCGCCGGTCAGCGGCGCCATCGGCTACATCGTCTTCGCCCGCGTCAACGACGGTGCCTTCACCCGCATCGACGAAACGATCTTCACGCGCCTGAGCCGCCACTTCCCCGAGGGGCGAATCGACTGGTTCGTGGTGGTCGTGTTGAATGGCTGCCCCTCGATCGAGTCGGCGCGCTCCACCTTCACCATCCCCTCGCAGGCCGGCTGCGACAATTCCAAGCCGCTGCTCCACTCGCCGCCCGATCGCGCCGTCGGCGTGACTTCGCCCGTCCGCTTCATCTGGACCGCCGTGCCGAACGCCAAACAGTACAAAGTGTGGGCGGCCACCGGCGATGACGATCCGAGCGTGATCGGAACCACCACCGACAACAAGCTGACCATCACCGTGCCCGGCGGCGTGATCCGCTGGTACGTCCAGGTCCTCTTCGAGGCTTGCCCGCCCCTGCAGTCGGCGGTCAGCTCGTTCATCGCCCTCAAGACCCCGCCGCCGTGCGCGCCGCCGGAGCGCACCGTGGCCCACGCTCCCGGCCTCGTGGCCTCCGGCAGCGCGTACAGCGTCCGATGGGGCGCGGTGGCCAACAGCGCCAACTTCGAGTTGCAGGAATCGCAGAGCGGCGACTTCACCGACGCCACCTCGCAGGTGGTCGGCGAGCTGTTCGCCACCTTCATGCACACCGCCGGCAGCGCCCCGCAGAAGTGGTTCTACCGCGTGCGCGCCGTGAGCAACTGCCTCGACGCGCGCGGCCCGTTCTCGCCGGTCATCACCGTCGTCGTCCTTCCCGACGCGGCGCAGCAGACGCTGTCGATCGAAGCCGGCTCCTCCGCCGTGGCGCAGAAGATCTTCATCCCCGGCAAAAATCCGGCGGTCACCTTCACCGCCGGCGCAGACAAGCCGTGGGCGCACGTCACGCCGGCGTCCGGCACCATCGGGCCGGCCGGCCTCACCCTCACCATCACCTACGACAACGTGGCGCTGAAGCTCGGCACCAACACCGCTACCATTAACGTCAATTACCTTGCCCTCGGCAAGGTCGGCACCACCGACATCGCGCCGAAGACCAGCGTGCCGGTCTCCGTCTCCACCGTCACCCCGGTGACCAGCGGCGGCAAGAGCGGGCCGCCGCAGACCTCGATGATCATCCCGGTGGTCGGGCACGCCGCCGGCGTGGGCGGCGCGCTGTTCGAGTCCGACGTGCGCGTGGCCAACACCTCGGCCACGACCATGAAGTACCAGCTCAATTTCACCCTGTCGCGGAGCGACGGTACGCAGTCCGGACAGTCGACGACCGTGCAGATCGCGCCGGGCGAGACCATGGCCCTCGACGACATCCTGACCAGCTTCTTCGGCCTCGGCACCGAGGGCGCGAGCGCCACCGGCGTTCTCGAGATTCGTCCCCTCACCACGTCGACCTCGGTCACCTCGTCGTCGGTCAACGTGCAGACCACCGTGGCCTCCAGCCGCACGTACAACTCCACGCCCACCGGCACCTACGGCCAGTACATCCCGGCCATCCCCTTCTCGCAGTTCATCGGCACCGGCGGCGCGCGCCTCACCCTGCAGCAGGTGGCGCAGTCGCCGCTCTACCGCTCGAACCTCGGGCTGACCGAAGGCGCGGGCGAGCCCGCCGACGTGACCGTGCACGTCTTCAACCTCGCCGGCGCCGAGGTCGGTCAGGTGCCGTATCAGCTCCTGCCGGGAGAGCACAGGCAGATCGACCGCTTCCTCAGCGTCAACAACATCCCGCTGGAGGAAGGGCGTTTCGAGATCGAAGTGACCTCCGCGACCGGCAAGGTGACTGCGTACGCCTCGACGGTCGACAACGCCACGAACGATCCGCTGTGCGTGCTGCCGGTGCTCAAGGGCGCGCTGTCATCGTCGCGCTACGTCATCCCCGGCGTCGCGGACCTCAACAGCCCCTTCGCCGCCTGGCGCAGCGACATCCGGATCTTCAACTCCGGCGCCGCCGACGTCACCGCCACGCTCGCCTACTTCCCGCAGCCGGGCAACACCGGCGCGACGACCACGTCGCAGGTCACCATCAAGGCGGGCGAAGTGAAGGTGATCGACAACGCGATGCAGACGCTCTACGGCCTGACGAACAGCGGCGGCGCTATCCTCCTCACCACGCCGTCCGCCGTGCCGCTGGTGGTCACCGCGCGGACCTACAACCAGACGGCCACGGGGACGTTCGGCCAATTCATCCCCGCGGCGACGCCCGCGGAGTCGTCGGGACTCGGCGACCGGACCATCCAACTGCTGCAGCTCGAGCAGTCCGACCGGGCCCGCTCGAACATCGGCATCGCCGAGACCAGCGGCAATCCGGTGACCGTGGAGTTGTCGGCGATCGTCCCCGACTCGAAAGTCGCCATCAAGACGCAATTCCCGCTCGGGCCGAACGAGTTCCTGCAGACCACCCTCGGAACGGGCGGATTCAACCTCACCAACGCCTACAACGTGCGGGTGACGGTGAAGGTGCTCAGCGGGACGGGGAAGGTGACGGCGTACGGCTCGATGATCGACGCACAAACGGGCGACCCGACGTTCGTGCCGCCTTTGTAATTGTTCGCCGTTGGCTGTTGGCCGTTGGCCGTATCAGCGGCTCGGTCAACGGCCAACGGTCAACGGCAAACGACTCCCATCGATCCGCCGCACCCGCGCGTCGTACATCGCGTACTCCAGCAGCCAGAGATCGCCGTTCGGGGCGAAGGTGCCGCCGGTGACCGACCACGGCAACGCCGAGCGGGCGATGATCGTGATCGTCCCGTCTTTGGCGATGCGCTTGACCACGTTGTTCTTGTTGTCCGCGGCGTAGACGTTGCCGGCGCGATCGGTCCAGAGGCCCATGATCTGGTGATGCGCCGGCCCGAGGTCGACCAGGTTCTTGGTGCTGATCCCGCGGGCGAGGACGCTCATCCTCCCGTCGGGCGTGACGCGCAGCAGATCGAGGGTGTCGACGAAATAGATGACCCCCTCCGGACTGGCCGTCATCCACCGCACGTCGCCGAACTTCCCGCGCGCGAGCACCGACTTCTGCCCCGCCGGCGTGCGCTTCATGATCGCGTTGTTCTTGCGGTCGGCCCAGTATTGATTGCCGGCCCGGTCGCGCACGAACGACACGTCGTCTTCGTTCTTGAACGGCTCGTGCGCCGGCATGATGCGCTCGACGCTGCCGGCGGCCGTCCGGCGCCAGAAGTAGTGCCCCCACTTCTTGGTCGCCTCGCCTTCATACCAAAGATGCTCGCCGGAGAGGTTGTCCTGCGCGTCGAGGTACAGCTCGTGCGTGTGCACGTTCGGGACGACCACCGACTTCGCCCCGTCGGTGGCCACGCGCCACACCTGCGCGAGGTCGGAGTAGTAGACGTTGCCGTGGGAATCGATGACCACGCTGACCGACGGATGGGCGTGCGCGGTCGCGGCGACCAGCAGGAGCATCAGCGCGGTTCTCATGTGCATATAATTCGCGCCGCGCGAACGGAGGTTTCATTTGGCTGATCAACAGTACGACGTCGTGGTCATCGGCAGCGGCCCCGGAGGCTACGTCGCGGGCATCCGCGCGGGGCAGCTCGGCCTCAAAGTCGCCGTCGTCGAGAAAGATCCATTCCTCGGCGGCACGTGCCTCCATCGCGGCTGCATCCCCACCAAGGCCCTGCTGGAGAACGCCGACATCTGGCAGAAGATCCAGAAAGCAAAGGAGTTCGGCATCACGGTGGGCGACGTCAGCCTCGACTGGGGCGCCGTGCAGACCCGCAAGCAGGGCGTCGTCGATCAGAACGCCAAGGGCATCGAGTTTCTATTCAAGAAGAACAAAGTGGAGCGCATCAGCGGCTTCGGCAAAGTCGTCGACCGCAACACCATCGACGTTGACGGCAAGCAGCTCCAGACCAAAAACATCATCCTGGCCATGGGCTCGACACCGAAGGACCTCCCGCACATCAAGACCGACGGCCAGCGCATCATCAACTCCGATCACATCCTGAAACTGACCGAGGTGCCGAAGTCGATGCTGGTGATCGGCGCGGGCGCGGTGGGCTGCGAGTTCGCCTCCATCTTCAGCCGCTTTGGTACCAAGGTAACAATCGTGGAAGTGATGCCCCAGCTCCTCCCCATCGAGGACGACGAGATCTCGAAGGAGTTCACTCGCATCTTCAAGAAGAAAGGCATCGACGTCTTCACCGACGCGAAGGTGGAGTCGGCCGAGCCGGGCGATGCCGGCGTCAAGGTCGTCGTCTCCACCAAGGGAAAGCAGCAGACCTTCGACGTCGACCTGGTCCTCTCCGCAACCGGACGCCGCGCGGTCACCGAGAATTGCGGACTGGAGAAAACGAAAGTGCAGCTCGACCGCGGCTACGTGCAGGTCGACCAGTTGATGCGCACCGCCGAGCCGAACGTCTACGCCATCGGCGACATCGTCCCCACCCCCGCCCTCGCCCACTGCGCCTCGGCCGAGGGAATCCTGGCCGTCGAGCACATCAAAGGCCTCGAGGTTCGCCCGATCAACTACGACCACGTCCCGAACTGCACCTACACCGACCCCGAGGTGGCGTCGGTCGGCCTGACCGAGCGGAAGGCGAAGGAACGCGGCTACGAAGTGAAGCTCGGCAAGTTCCCGTTCACCGCGAACTCCAAGGCGAAGATCATCGGCGAGTCCGGCGGCCTGGTGAAGTACGTCGTCGACGCCAAGTACGACGAGCTCCTCGGCGTGCACATCGTCGGCCCCAAGGCCACGGAGCTGATCGTCGAAGCCTGCGCGGCGCTGGAGCTCGAGGCCACCAGCGAGTCGATCGCCAAGACCATCCACGCCCACCCGACACTCTCCGAAGCGCTGATGGAAGCGGCGGAAGACGTCGCGGGGCATTCGATTCACCAGTGATCGACGCACACGGGCTCTCGCGCGAGCAACTCCTCGAAATCGCCTACTACCTGCGCTTGACGCGCACGCTCGAGGAGCGCCTCGTCGCGCTGTTCCGGCAGGCGAAGGTGATTGGCGGCCTGTATCGATCGCTCGGGCAGGAGGGGGAGTCGGTCGCCGCGGCGTACGCGCTCGACTACGACAAGGGCGACGTGGTGCAGCCGCTGATCCGCAACCTCGGATCGATCCTCGTCGCCGGCGCGAAGCCGGCCGACATCATCAAGCAGTACATGGCCAAGGGCGACTCGCCGACGCGCGGGCGTGAGCTGAACATCCACTTCGGCAATCCGGCGCGCGACGGCTTCATCGGACAGATCTCCATGCTCGGCGACATGATCCCGGTCATGGCCGGCATCGCCCTCGCCGGCCGGATGCAGAAGAAGAACCTCGTCACACTGGCGTTCATCGGCGACGGCGGCTCGTCCACCGGCGCGTTCTGGGAAGGGCTCAACTTCGCCACCGTGCAGCGGTTGCCGATGGTGGTGATCGTGGAAAACAACGCCTACGCGTACTCGACGCCGACCTCCAAGCAGACCGCGGCGAAAACCCTCGCCGACAAGGCGGTCGGCGTCGGCTGCGAAGGTGAGACCGTCGACGGCAACGACGTCCTCGCCGTCTACGGCGCAACCCGCCGCGCCGTCGAGCGCGCGCGCGCCGGCGGCGGCGTCACGCTCCTCGAAGTGCTCACCTTCCGCCTCAAAGGCCACGCCGAGCACGACAACCAGTCGTACGTGCCACAGGAGATCATCGACGAGTGGCGCGGCAAGGACCCCATCGAGCGCTACGAGCGGACGCTGATCGACGAAGGCGTGGCGTCCGAGGCGGACTTTGAAGCGATCCAGCAACGCGTGCGGAAAGAGGTGGATGCCGCGACTGACGAGGCGGAGAGGTCGCCAATGCCTCGCGGCGAGGACGCTGCGAAAGGATTGTTCGCAGGAGATGGATATTGGTCTTGATTTTCAGTTTATCCCGTCCCGCAGGGACGGGATCAGCGGAACGACCGCGCTCAAACGATCAATCAGGCGCGGTCGTTCCGATGATCCCGCGCTGAAGCGCGGGATAAATTTTGCGACATGGAAACCACCTACCTCGACGCGATCACCCAGGCCATGGCCGAGGAGATGGCCCGCGACGAGCGCGTCTTCCTCATCGGCGAGGACGTTGGCGCCTACGGCGGAGCGTTCGGCACGAGCAAGGGGCTGATCGATCGTTTCCCGGATCGCGTCATCGACACACCGATCTCCGAGATCGCCATCGCCGGCGCGGCCTCGGGCGCCGCGCTGATGGGCATGCGGCCCATCGCGGAGATGCAGTTCATCGACTTCATCACCTGCGCGTACGACATGCTGGTCAACTTCACGGCGACGAACCGTTACCTCTACGGCCGCGCGTGCCCTATCGTCGTGCGCGGCCCGGCGGGCGGCGGCGTGCACGGCGGGCCGTTTCACTCCCTCAATCCCGAGGCGATGTTCATGAACCGGCCGGGGATCAAGATCGTCTCGCCGGGGACCGCATACGACGCGAAAGGCCTGCTGAAGGCCGCCATCCGCGACGACGATCCCGTGCTCTTCATCGAGCACAAATACCTTTACCGCCGCATCAAGGAAGAGCTGCCAACGGACGACTACATCGTGCCGATCGGCAAGGCGAATGTGCGGCGCCGAGGGAAGGACCTGACGATCATCACCTGGTCGGCGATGATCTACGTCGCGGACGAGGCGGCCGACGCGCTGGCGAAGGAGGGCGTCTCCGTCGAGATCGTCGACCTCCGCTCCATCATCCCGTTCGACGAAGAAGCGATCCTCGAGTCGGTGGCCAAGACCAACCGGGTCATCATCCTGCACGAGGCGCCGCTGACCGGCGGCGCGGGTGCGGAGTTTGCGGCGCGCATCGCGGAGAAGGCGTTCGACTACCTCGACGCACCGGTCAAGCGCGTGGCGGCGCTGGACGTGCCGACCCCGTATTCGCCTCCGCTCGAGGCGTTCGCGCTCCCGAATCGCGATAAAGTCATCGCCGCGGCGCGCGAGCTGCTGGCGTACTGAGGGTTCGCAGTTGACCGTTGACCGTTGGCCGACTACGGTCAACGGCCAACAGCCAACGGCGAACGAAACACATGCAGAAAACCATCAATCGGGCCGACCCTTTGGCCGCCACCTTCCATCAGATCGACGATCACGGGAAGCTCTTCATCTCGCCCGTCATCCGCGAGTGGGCGCCCGTCTCGGCCCTCGGCATCGACACGGTGATCGACATGGAAGGCGGTCTCGATCAGTGCATCCCCACCGCGCCCGAGGGATGCGTGTACATCTACTTCCCGATCTATGACGAGGAGCTGCCGCCGCTGACGCGCCTCGACGCGATCGGCAACCTCGGCGCGCAGCTCATCCGCGGCGGCCACGGCGTGCTCTCGCACTGCGGCATGGGCTTCAACCGCTCCGCCCTCGTCGCCGGCGTGATCCTCAACAACCTCGGCATGCGCGGTCCGGAGATCGTGCAGCGCATCCGCGAACGGCGTCCCGGCGCATTGTTCAACGACGTCTTCGCCGCCTACCTCCACGCTCTGTGATAAGAAAGCGACCGCTATGGCCATTGACGTCGTAATGCCGCAAATGGGCGAATCGATCGCCGAAGGGACCGTCGTTCGCTGGCTCAAGAAGCCGGGAGAAAAGGTCGAGCGCGACGAGCCGCTGCTCGAGATCTCGACCGACAAAGTCGACGCCGAGATCCCCTCGCCGGCCGCCGGGACGCTGACCGAGATCCTCGTCCAGGAAGGGCAGACGGTGGGTGTGAACTCGGTCGTCGCGAGGATCGCGACGGATGGTGAAAGTGTGGCGGCGCCCGCTGCCGCCCCCGCCCCCCCGCCGGAACAGCCGGCAGCCGAAGCGGCCGCCGCTACACCCGAACCCGAGCAGCCCGCCCCCCCGCCCGCCCCGCCGAGCCCCCGAGCCCCCGAGACCCCGCAACCGCCCCCGCAACCCGAACCCGAGCCCTCGCAAGAAGAACCAACCTCCCTCGAAGAGCGCCGCCGCACCAAATCCAGCCCCCTGGTCCGCAAGATCGCGCGCGAGAACAACATCGACATCACCAACATCCAGGGCTCCGGAGTCTCCGGCCGCGTCACCAAGAACGACATCCTCGGCTACATCCAGCCGAGTGGTGTAGCGGTGGCCGCTCCGGCCGCCGAGGCGCCCCCCCACCCGAAGCCGGCCGCTCCAGAAGCCGACCGCATCGAGCCCCTCTCCGTGATGCGCAAGAGCATCGCCAAGCACATGGTGCAGTCGAAGCAGACCTCGGCGCACGTCACCACCGTGTTCGAAGTCGACTTCACCAAGCTGGACAAACTCCGCCGCCAGAACAAGGACGCCTACGCCGAGCGCGGCGTCAAGCTCACCTTCCTGCCGTTCATCGTGCAGGCGGTCGTCGCCGGCCTGCGCGACTTCCCCATCATCAACGCGTCGATGGATGAAACCTCCGTCACCTACCACCGCGACTACAACATCGGCATCGCCGTGGCGCTCGACTGGGGCCTGATCGTTCCGGTGGTCCGCAACGCCGACGAGAAGAACGTCCTCGGCCTGGCCCGCGCCATCAACGACCTCGGCGAGCGGGCCCGGACCAAGAAGCTCAGTCCCGACGACGTGCAGGGCGGAACCTTCACCATCACCAACCCCGGCATCTACGGCGGCCTGTTCGGGACGCCGATCATCAACCAGCCGCAGGTGGCCATCCTCGGCGTCGGCGGCGTGAAGAAGCGGCCGGTGGTGGTCGAGACCAAGGACGGCGACTTCATCGCCATCCGCTCGATGTGCATCCTCTCGTTGACCTTCGACCACCGCCTGGTCGACGGCGCGGTGGCCGATCAGTTCATGGCCAAGGTGAAGGCGACGATCGAGGCGGGGCAGTTCTCGGCTTAGCGCGGCGCAGGCTCGGACCGGCGGGGCGCTCGTTCATGGCATCTTGCCCGACGACTGCTCGACCCAAAAACACGTCGATGAGGTATCGCAATCTGCGGTGAACGGTAAGCCGGCCGGTACCATCACATACGTCGCGAAGACGATCCGCTTTTCACCTGAGCCGGCGTGGAACCCCAAGTATCCTGACAAGACAACGATTCGCAGGTCGTGCGGAGGCGTGCGCATCGGGGCCTTCGCCCCTTTTGCAATTCGCGTGAGCGCCTGATACGCGCCGTCGGGATTACCCCAGATCACCGCTCTTCTGACATCTGGCGAAAGCGCAACGTACTTCATGTCGGACGAATGGATGACCACCGGCTCCATCTCCATCTTCGATTCCGCCGCCACAGCGGTGAGCGGCACGAGCATGACGCAGAGAAATCCGACGAGAACGCTGAGGGGTTTGTGCATAACGGCAAGCATAGCTCCGCCGGAGCTGAAACCCGCCGCCAAGGTGAAATCTGTGATCGAGGCGGGACAGTTCACGTTGTAACGACGTGATCCAACTCGCCGCGCTCCTCCTCGCCGCCCAAACCGGCTACGTGCCGCCCGTCCTCAAGGGCGTGAAGGGCGACGTCCCGGCGCGCACCATCACCGGTCCGATCCCCTTCCCTGATCCCAACGCGAAGTGGATCGTCGTCCGCTCCAAGCATTTCGTCTTCATCAGCAGCGCGGGCGAGCCGCGGACGCGCAGCATCGCCGCCGATCTGGAAACCCTCGCCTCGGCGCTGACCAACCTCTCGCCGCAGTTTCGCAGCGCGCCTGACGCGCCGACGCGGATCTTCCTCTTCACCCGGCCGCGCGAGAGCCGCCCCTACTTCGAGATGCTCCTCGACCGGCGCGACGCGAACGTCACCGGCGTCTTCGTGTCGCAGAAATCGGGCGGGGCGATGATCCTCAACGCCACCTATTCACGCGACGACCGCACCCCCTTCCACGAGCTGGTGCATTACCTGATCAGCAACAGCGACTCGCGGCCGCCGCTCTGGCTGGAAGAAGGACTCGCGGAGTACTTCAGCAACGCCGAGGTCCGCAACGGCAAGCTGTACGGCGGCGTGCGGCTGCGGCGGCACATCGACATCTTGCGCACGCGCAAGATCCTGCCGCTGGCGAAACTCTTCTCCATCCGCCGCGACTCCGACACGTACAACCTGGCCGAGGGGCAGGCGATCTTCTACGCCGAAAGCTGGGCGGTGGTCGACTGGCTGATGCGCAACGGAGGACGTGACGGGGCGGCGTTCTACGACTTCCTCCGCGACGTCGAGCAGCGCGTACCGGTCGAGACCGCGCTGCAGAAGAACTACGGACGCTCGCTGCGCGATCTGGAGACGTCGCTGCATTCGTACCTGCTCCGGCGCCCCGATTTCACCCTGACGCTTCGCGTGCCGCCGACCGAGGCGGCCACCGAGGCGATGCCGCTCGACCGCGCCGGTTTGCTGTACGAGCTCGGGCGCTTCCTCGCCCACATCGAGGAGATGAAGGACGAGGCGACGCACCACTTCCGCGGCGCGCTGGAGGCGAATTCCCGTCACGCCCGCTCGCTGGCCGGACTCGGACGCTTCGACGAGGCGCTGGCCGCCGATCCGAACGACGGGGAGATCTACGTCGACTACGCCGAGTCGCTGATGAAGGATCAGATGGGCGCGCTGGCGGAAGCGACGGAGACCTCGGACATACCCGCCTTTCGCAAGGCGCGCGAACTCGCCCAGCGCGCTATCGACCTCGGCGATGCCGACGCCCGCGCCCTCGGCGCGCTCGGCACCAGCTATATTACTGAACACTATAGTGAGCTGGGACCGGGAATCGCCGCCCTGGAGCGCGCCCACGCCCTCCTCCCCGCCCGCACCGACTATGCGCTGCATCTCTTCGCCATGTACCGCCGCACCGGCGATCGCGCCAAGGCCGGGGAGCTCTTCGCGCGCCTCGAGGCCACGCGCAATGCGCAAGTGGCCTTCGCCGCGCGCGCGGTGATCGTACGCGTCGAGACCGGCCGCGCCAACGAGCTGGTCCGACAGCAGAATCTCGACGAGGCCGCGCGCGCTGATCTCGAGAAGCAGGCCGACGATTACGCCAGAGTCGCCGCCACCAACCGCCAGATCGAGGCATACAACAAGGCGATCGGCGAGGTGAACCGCGGCGACTACGCCGCCGCCCGCAAATCTCTCAAACAGCTGATCGGCGGTACCGTCGACGCCGACATCGCCCGCGACGCGAAGAAGCTGCTCGCGCAGCTGGAAGGAAGATGATGGGGCCAGGTTGCGGGGTCTCGCAGTCCCGAGGTCTCGCGGTGGCCAAGCCTGAGAGTGCGGTCGCGGTTTTCACCCACGAGTCTGGTAAATGACAGGCCGATAGCGAGGCTCCGGAACCGGTTTTCCAGACTCGCGAGCGGCAGCGAGCCAAGCAGCCTTTGCGCGCTCGACTTCAGCCAACGCCGCTTCTGCAGTCGGGCCAAAGGCGGAGCAGGAGTCGAGATCGGGAACATCGGCGATGTAGCCACCATCCTCGTCGCTGTAGAAGATGTTGATGTGGTAGTCGGTCACTGGCCGTCCTCCAGTCTCAGGTCATAACGCTCGACCAGGCGAAGAAACTGCCGGAGCTGATATGGCTTCGCCTCGCCGTATACGTCCTGCAGATTTACAAGCTCGTTAACGGCCGAATGTCGATAGATGTGATGACTGCCCTCAACGCGACTGAGCACGAACCCAAACCCCTCAACCAACGCTACGGCATCGCGAAAGGCAACGTTCTGAAAATGCCCCGATGCGAGCCTTGTTAGCAGCCGGCGACGATTCACGACTTCCGTAGAGGTTAGCAGACTCGATAGAGGTCTCGCGCTGCTTGCGTCCCCGGGTCCGCCACCGCGAGACCGCGAGACCCCGCACCCCGGGAATGCCCCATCGCCCCCAACTGCTGTAGCGCGGCGATGCGCCCCTGCGACCTCCGCAACCTCCATCTCGTCACCTACGAGAACGGCATGCGGCTGCAGCAGAAGCTCGTCGAGCTGCGGCAGGGCGAGAAGGTCGACGACCAGCTCCTCCTCCTCGAGCACCCGGCGGTGATCACCCTCGGGCGCGGCGGCGACGCGCGCAATCTGCTCGCGCCGCCCGACGTCCTGCAATCGCAGGGCGTCCGCTTCTTCGAGACCACCCGCGGCGGCGACATCACCTACCACGGCCCCGGCCAGCTCGTCGGCTACCCGATCGTCCACCTCGGCGAGGGGCGTCGCGACGTTCGCAAGTACGTGACCCTGCTCGAGGAAGTGCTCATACGCACCGTCGCCGAGTACGGCATCACCGCCGCGCGCGTCGAGGGGCGGCGCGGCATCTGGGTCGGCGACGAGAAGATCGCCGCCATCGGCGTGCGGATCGCGCGATGGGTCACCTCGCACGGCTTCGCGCTCAACGTGAACACCAACCTCGAGCACTTCCGCCTGATCACGCCGTGCGGCATCAGCGGCAGCGGCGTGACGTCGATCGCCCGGCTCATCGGCGCCGAGGTGCCGCTCGATGACGTGCGCTCCATCGTGGCGGCGAAGTTCGGCGAGGTCTTCGAGCGCGAGATCCATCCGGTCGCCGCGAGCGTCCGGCTGGTCAAGGTCATGGTCCACGACGGCGAGCGCGTCCTGCTCCTCCACCGCCGCCCGGAGCGCGGAAACTTCTGGCAGCCGATCACCGGATCGATCGAGAACGGCGAAGGGCCGCTGGAGACCGCACGCCGGGAGCTGGCCGAGGAGACCGGCAACGCCGGCGAGCCGGAGGACATCGGACTGCAGCAGTCGTTCATGATCGAGTCGCACTTTCTGTCGGCCAAGTACCCGGCGCCGGTCATCGCCACCGAGATCGGCTTCGCCGCGCGGATGCACGCCGGCGCGACGATCCGCATGGACGCCGAGGAGCACGACGATTTCGGTTGGTTCACATTTGCCGAGGCGTATGAAAGGATTCGGTGGAGTGACGATCGCGAGGCGCTGGAGCGGTTGGAGACGAGGTTGCAATGAGCACCGCACCGCTCAACCGCCGCGCCGGCCACCGCCCCCCCTGGCTCCGCATCCGCGTCCCCGGCGACCTCGACCAACTCCCGGTCTCCCGCCTGATGCACGACCTCGCGCTGAACACGGTCTGCCAGGAAGCGCGCTGCCCGAACATCTTCGAGTGCTGGAGTGCAGGTACCGCGACCTTCATGGTCCTCGGCGAGATCTGCACGCGGCGCTGTACGTTCTGTGCGGTGGGCAAGGGCAAACCGCTGCTCGCCGACGCCGACGAGCCGCGCCGCGTGGCGGAGGCGGTGGCGATGATGAACGTCCGCCACGCGGTGATCACCATGGTCAACCGCGATGACATGCCGGACGGCGGCGCGGCGCACGTCGCGCAGACTGTCGCGGCGGTTCGCGCGCGGACCGGCGCCGCGGTAGAGGTCCTCATCTCCGATCTGGAAGGCAACCGCGACGCGCTGCGTACGGTCATTGCCGCGCAACCCGAGGTGCTGGCGCACAACGTGGAGACCGTGCCGCGACTCTATCCGGCCGTGCGGCCGGTGGCGAAGTACCGGCAGTCATTGGACATTCTGCGGTGGGCATCGGAAGACAACATGTTGACCAAGTCGTCGCTGATGCTCGGACTCGGCGAACGCGAGGAGGAAGTCCTCGCCGTGGCCCGCGATCTGCGCGAAGCCGGAGTCACCATCCTCACCCTCGGCCAATACCTCGCGCCGACCGGCAATCATCATCCGGTGCGCCGCTATTACACGCCGGAGGAGTTCGCGGAGCTCGGCGATGCGGCGCGCGCTCTCGGCTTCCGCCATGTCCAGTCCGCTCCCCTGGTGCGCAGTTCCTATATGGCACACCGTGCCATAGAATCGCCCTCCGATGCCGCGCGTGACGTTCGCTGACGAGGGAAAAGCAGCGGAGTTTCCGGCAGGCAAAACGCTCCTCTCCTGCGCCATCGAAATGGATGTCTGCCTCAGCCACGTCTGCGGCGGCGACGGCGCGTGCGGCACTTGCAGGGTGGAGGTGGTGGAGGGGTGGGACAACATGACACCGCCCACGCCGGACGAGACGTACAAGGAGCTCGAAGCGCCGCACCGCCTCGCCTGTCAATGCAAACTCATCGGCGACGTGACCGTGAAAGTCGCCAGAATCGAATAGCAATTTATCCTGAGGCCGCGAAGACGGCCGAAGGATAAATTTGGAGGCAACATGACCACCGTCGAAACCCCCGCCGGGCAAATCACCAGGGAGCAGCTCAACACCCTCCTGCAATACACGCTCGAGGCGTACAAGACCTTCGAGAAGCTCGCTGAGAACCTCGCCAACCCTCTGGCGGCGGAGATGTTCAGGCAGTTCGCCGTCGACGAGCGCCTCAACCGCGACCTCCTCGACGCGAAGATGACGGCGACGGGCAGCACGCGGACCAAAGTCACGCTGGCGAACGATCTCGTGTTCCAGGACATCCTGGAGGGCGACCTCTCCTATCGCGAGACCGCGGAGTTCCTCATCGCCCGCGAGCGGACCATGGAAAAGCGACTCGCCGAGCTGGCCCGCCGCGTAACGCTGGCCGATCGTTACCTGTTGATCTATCTCGCTGCCGGCAAGCGCGCGCACCTGGTGGAGCTCGAGCGCGAGCTGGAATTGATCAAGCTCGATTCCGATTGGTTCAAGCGCGAGGACGCCGAATGGCGGATCGCGCACGGACCGAAATGATCCAACTTTCACCGGAAGCCGCGCAGCACCTCCAAACCGACCTCTCCGGCCGCGTGCTCCGCATCGCCTTCACCACCGGCTGCGGCGGCAGCGGCTATCGCCTCAGCTACGCGGACGCGCCGGTCGACGGCGATGAAGTCATCAGCCTCGGCGGGATCCGCGTCGCGCTCGACGACATGTCCGCCTCCAAGCTCGATGGTGCGGTGATTACCTACGACGCCGGCGAGGATGGCTACCTCATCGATCATCCCGACGCCGTGAGCGCCGTATGGTGCGGCTGATCCGCGGACTGGCCGTCGCGGCCGCCGGACAGCCGTTCACCTATGAGGTCGTCGCCTCCCCGCCGGCGTGAGCTTCGCCGGCACCACCGCGCCGGGCTGGAGCAGCTCACGCCCGGCGAGCATGTGATGGTGGTCGCCACCGAGGAGCCGGCGCCGCCGGCGCGCGGCCGGGCACTGACGCCCTCATCCGCCGCTCACGCGGGAGAACGCCTACATCGTCCCTCTCCCGCTTGCGGGAGAGGGTGGCGCGAAGCGCCGGGTGAGGGTTACGCCCCCACCAGCTCGCCACCTTCAATGCGACGCCGCAAATCGCTCGGAAACATTTCGGCCCCTCGTAGCGTCTAATGGCGTGATGCGGCTTGCCTCTTCGCCTTCGATGACGCGCAAAGCGCTTGCGCTCGCGGTCGTTCTGATCACGTTCAGCCTTGCTCCGGCGTCGGCCGTGATCGGGTTCTGCGCGAAGATGCCGTGCTGCTTCGGCGAGGCGCACGACGGTGCGGCGCTCGGAACGAACAACGCCGACTGCTGCACGACGATCAATTGCTACGAAACGCCATCGCATGAGCTCACGGTTTCGGCGAAGGCGAAGAGCGTCACCGCGATCGCCCCGGCGGTCCAGCCTGTGGACGCAGACATCGCCAGTATTCACGTCGAGCGCCGCGCGTTCGACGACACCTCGCCTCCTCCCACGACGAGGCGGCGGCTCTCGACTCTCTCCATCCTCCTCATCTGATCCTCCGGCACGCGTGATCTGTCGGACAGGCGAGACCGCCTGTTCGCATCGCCCCTTCTGCCGGAGGTCATCTCATGTTCCATCGTTCCATCATGCTCGCCGCGGTGGGTCTCGCGACTCTCGCGGGCGGAGCTGCATTTGCCCAGTCGGTCGATTGGCACGACCCCACTGCGGTCGCGCATGCGGCCGCCGTCGCACATCCCGCGGTCCACCGCATCGAGGCCGAGGCCCGCGCCGCAAGGGCGCGCGTGGCGCAAGCCGGCGCGTATCCCAATCCGATGCTCATGGCCGGGATTCAGGACCTGCAGGTCGATCTCTCGCACGACGAGATGATGACCATGTACATGGTCGGCGCGTCGCAGACGATTCCTCGCCGGTCTCGCCGCGACGCACTGCGCTCCGCCGCCGCGCTGGAGGTACGGCGCATCGAGCTGGAGGCGGAGAGCGTGCGCGCGGAGGCCGAGCGGGACGCGCTGTTCGCCTGGTACGACCTTGCCGCGGCCGACAGTCAGCTTCGATCGCTCGGCGAAGTCGGGGAGGCGTTCGACGCGCTGGTCGATGCGGTACGCGCCCGATACGAAGCCGGGAGCGCGATTCAAGCCGACATCGTGCGCGCGCAGCTCCAGCGCAGCGAGATCGAGCATCAGATTCTCACCACCACCGGCCTTCGACGCACCGCCGCCGCACGGCTCCTGCCGCTTCTCGGCTTGCCGCTCACGACGGAAGTGCCGCTGCTCCATTTGGCGCATTCGACCGAGGGGCGCGCCATTGCCGCTCGACGCGAGATCGGTGACGACCATCCCGCGCTGGCCGCGCTGCGCACGGAGGTCGAACGCCGCGAGCAGGAGATCCGGCTGGCCGAACTTCTGCGGCGTCCCGACATCAGCGTCGAAGCCTCATACGGCATGCGTCCGCAGCAGAAGGACCTAGTCAGCGTCGTGGCGCGCATCGAGCTCCCGCTGCGGAAGAACTCGACGGTCGAGCCACGCCTGCGCGAAGCGATCGCCGCGCGCGACGCGGCCGCCGCTCGCATCGAGGAACTGCGCCGGGTTCTGCTGGTCGATCTCGGCGCAGCGTACGAGGCCCACGCGGAAGCGACGAAGCAGATCGAGTTTCACGAGCGGACGCTGGTCCCGCAGTCGAAGCTGGCGTTCGAGTCCACGCGCGCCGCATACGAAGGCGGAAAGACGTCGCTCGACGCGGTGCTGGCATCGGAAGCGGCGTACCTCCGCCTGGAGATCGATTACTACGACTTCCTGGCCCGGCACATCAAAGCGATCGCCGATTTTGAGGCCATCCAGCGCGGGGCGCGCCGCGGTGCGATCGGCGGCATTGCGATGACCTCCCAACCGATGGATGCGCCGATGCCGTCGACCACCACCACGGCTGCGATGGGGATGAGGTGAGCACCATGAACGGACGACGGATCATTCTCGCCGCCGCCATCGCGCTCGTTGTCGCGGCGATCATCGCCGGCGTGGTGTGGGAACGCCGCCGCAGCGATCACGCGGGCCACGCCGGCCAGGCAGAGGCGGAGACGTACTACTGCCCGATGCACCCAACAGTCACTTCAAACAAGCCGGGGAATTGCCCCATCTGCGGCATGAAGCTGGTGAAGCGGACCGGATCGAAGCAGGCGGATGTCGCCGCGCAGATCGCAAACAGCGCACGCCCCGAACCCGGGATCGCAACGGTCTCCATCTCGCCGGCGCAACGCGTGATGGCAAATGTGAAGACACTGCGAGTCGTGCCGGGGACGAGCAGCACCGAGGTCGTGACCACCGGCCGCGTCACGTTCGATGAGCGGCGGCTCGCTCAGGTGACGGCGTACACCGGCGGCCGCATCGAGCGGCTGTTCGTGAACTTCACCGGCGACACGGTGACCCGCGGGCGCACCGTCGCGACGATCTATTCGCCCGATCTGTACGCGACGCAGCGCGAATACCTCGTCGCGCTCCGCAGCCAGCCGGCCGCGCTGGGGCAGGAGCTGGCCGAGTCCAGTCACCGGCGCCTGCTCTTGCTCGGCATGAGCGCCGCTCAAATCGCCCAAGTGGGGCGCACCGGGAAACTGATCGCCACGACGGCGATCGTGGCGCCGGTGTCGGGCATCGTCACCCGCAAGCTCGTCGTGCCGCAGCAGTACGTAACCGCGGGTCAGACCCTCTTCGAGGTGGCGGACCTATCGACCGTTTGGGTGGAGGCCGATGTGTACGAACAAGACCTGCCGCGCATCAGCGTCGGGCAGCGCGTCAGCGTCAGTGCCCCTGCTCTGCCGGGTTACGAGCTGCCGGGAAGCATCAGCTTCATCCAACCGATCGTCAGCGGCGAGAGCCGCACGACGGGCGTTCGCATCGAGCTTCCGAACCGCAACCTGCAGCTCAAGCCGGAGATGTACGTCACCGTGAAACTCTTCAGCGGCACCGGCCGGCCCGCGCTCATCGTCCCGGCCACCGCCGTCGTCGATCGCGGACAGCAGCAGTTCGTGTGGGTCGAAGTTTCGCCGGGCACATTCGCGCCAAGGCAAGTGAGGCTCGGCACACGCACACCCGATCGCGTCGAGATCGTCTCCGGTCTCGCTGCCGGCGAATCGGTCGTCGTCGAAGGGGTATTCCTCATCGACTCCGAAGCGCAGCTCCGGGCGGCAGCTCCTGCAGGAGGACCCGATGGTTCGCACAATCATTGAGCTCTCCGCGCGGAACCGCGTCATCGTGCTGCTCGCGTGCGCCGTGCTCGTCGGCGCCGGCACGTGGGCGACGCTCAACACGCCTCTCGACGCAATTCCCGACGTCTCCGATAAACAGGTCATCGTCTATGTCGATTGGCCAGGCCGATCTCCGCAGCTCGTCGAGGATCAGGTCACGTACCCGCTCGCGTCGAACCTCCAAGGACTGCCCGACTTGAAGGCCGTGCGCGCTCAGTCGATGTTCGGCTTCTCGCTCGTCTACGTGATCTTCGAGGACGACGTGGACATCTACTGGGCGCGGACGCGCGTGCTGGAGCGGCTCAACGCCATCACTGCCGCGCTGCCGCCCGGAGTCGTTCCGAGGCTCGGTCCCGAGGGAACGGGAGTGGGGCATGTCTTCTGGTACACGCTGCGCTCCTCGCAGCACGACCTCGCGCAGCTCCGCGCGATTCAGGACTGGTATCTGAAGCTCGGGTTGCAATCGACGCCGGGCGTGGCCGAAGTGGCCTCCATCGGCGGCTTCGTGAAGCAGTACCAGATCAACCTCGACCCGGTGAAGATGGCCGCGCGAGGCGTCTCGCTCGATACCGTGGTGAGCGCGGTGCGCCGCTCGAACAACGACGTCGGCGGCCGGCTCCTCGAGATCGGCCAGAGCGAGGCGATCGTGCGCGGCGTCGGCTACATCCGCTCCGTCGCCGATCTGGCCAACATCGTCGTCGCCGCGCCCGACGGCGTTCCCGTCTACCTCTCCTCGCTGGGCACGGTCACGACCGGGCCCGAGCTGCGGCGTGGGCTGCTGGACGAGAACGGGCGCGGCGAAGTCGTGGGCGGCATCGTCGTCGCGCGCTACGGCGAGAACGCCAAGGAGGTCATCGATCGCGTGAAGGCGCGTCTCGCGGAGCTGGAAAAAGGGTTGCCCGAAGGCGTCACCCTGCACGTGGCCTACGACCGGTCGGAGCTGATCGAACGGGCCGTCGATACGCTGAAGAAAGCGCTGACCGAGGAAGCGATCATCGTCTCGCTCGTCGCCATCGTCTTTCTCGTGCACTTCGGATCGGCGGCGACGGTGGTCGCGGGACTGCCGCTGTCGGTTCTCTTCAGCTTCATCATGATGCGGTTTTTCGGCATCACGTCGAACATCATGTCGCTCGGCGGTGTGGCACTGGCGATCGGTGAGATCGTCGATGCCTCGATCGTCATGGTGGAGAACGCCCACCGCCACCTGGCCGAAGGAACGGATGACATGCGGCGCAACCGCGTGGAGACGATCATCCGCGCGGCGAAGCAAGTCGGCCCCGCGATCTTCGGATCGCTCCTGGTGATGATCGTCTCGTTCCTCCCGGTGTTCCTGCTGACCGGACAGGAGGGGAAGCTATTCCGGCCTCTCGCCTTCACCAAGACGTTCGCCATGCTCGGCGCATCGCTGCTGGCCATCACGCTCGTTCCCGTCCTGATGACGTTCTTCCTGCGCGGCCGTTTGCGTCCCGAAGGGGAGAACCCGGTGAATCGCTTCTTCACCCGCATCTACGAGCCGTTTCTGAAGTGGTCGCTGCACAAGCGCAAGCTCATGCTCGCCATCAACGTCGCCGCGCTCGTCATCGCCATACCGATGATGCTGAGTCTCGGCCGCGAGTTCATGCCGCCGCTCGACGAGGGGTCGCTGCTCTACATGCCGATCACGCTTCCGAACGTGAACATCACCGAGGCGAAGCGGCTGATCCAGATGCAGGACGCGATCCTCGCGCAGCACCCTGCCGTGAAGTACGTCCTCGGCAAGGTCGGCCGCGCCGAGACGGCGACCGATCTCGCGCCGATCTCGATGTTCGAGACCATCGTCGAGCTCAAGCCGCGCCGTGAGTGGCCACCCGGCATGACGAAGGACGACATCATTCAGGAGCTGAACGAGAAGCTCCAGGTGCCCGGCGTCACGAATGCCTGGACGCAGCCGATCATCAACCGCCTCGACATGCTCAACACCGGCGTGCGAACGCAGCTCGGCGTGAAGATCTTCGGGCCCGACCTGAAGACGCTGGAACGGCTCGCGCTTCGCGCGGAGGGCGTGCTGCGCAAAGTGCCCGGCGCGACGGACCTTTATACCGAGCGCGTTTCGGGTGGGCAGTACCTGAACATCGAGCCGGACCGCGCCGCGATCGCCCGCTTCGGCGTGCCGGTTGGCGTCGTCCTCGACGCGATCGAAACGGCCGTCGGAGGGATGAACGTCACCACCACCGTCGAAGGGAGGGCGCGCTTCCCGGTGCAGGTTCGGTACCTCGCCGGCTATCGCGACGACATCGCGTCGCTCGAACATCTGCTGATCACGATTCCGCGCCAGATGACGTCGGCATCAGCATCCGATCCGATGGCGATGAGCGCGCCCGTCGCCACGTCGCGCGCGACGACGCTTCAACTCCCCCTCGGCCAGCTCGCGAAGATCAGCCTGGGGCCCGGTCCGGCGATGATCAACTCCGAGAACGGGCAGCTCCGCTCGCTCGTGCAGCTCAACGTGCGTGGCCGCGACGTCGGCTCGTTCGTCGATGAGGCGAAGGCGGCGCTCGATCGCGACTTGGCTTTGCCGGCCGGTTACTCGCTCCAGTGGTCGGGCCAGTACGAGAACCAGATTCACGCGCGCAAGAGGCTGCAGGTGCTCGTACCGCTCGTGCTGCTGATCATCTTCGCCATCCTCTACTTCACGCTTCATTCGGCAGCGGAGGCGGCGCTGGTCATGCTGTCCGTGCCGTTCGCCCTCGTCGGCGGCGTGTATCTGATGTGGCTCTACGGCTTCAATTGGTCGGTCGCGGTGTGGGTCGGCTTCATCGCGTTGTACGGCGTCGCCGTGCAGACCGGCGTGGTGATGGTGCTCTATCTGCATGAAGCGCTGGACCGGAAGATGCTCGACGGCAACCTCACGGTGCAGGAGCTGTTCGACGCCACAGTGGAGGGCGCGCTGCTGCGGGTGCGGCCGAAGGTGATGACCGTCGCCACCACCGTGCTGGGGCTCGTGCCGCTGCTGTGGGCCACCGGCACCGGCTCGGATGTCATGAAGCCGATCGCGGTGCCGCTGGTCGGCGGCATGATCACCTCGACCGTGCACGTCCTCCTGGTGACGCCCATCATCTTCTTCATGGTCAAACGCCACCAACTGAAACGCGGCACACTGCGCCTCTCGGGACTTCGGACCACCGAGGAGCTGGCGTCCGCATGAAAGGAATCGTCATGAAACACTTCCTCCTCGTTCTTCTTTTCGCCGCGTGCGCGCAGCAGAAGCAGCCGGCCGCCCAGCAACAGCCCGCGCCGTCACCGGCTCCGGCTGCGCAAACGCCGGCCGCGCCAACGTTAGCTGAGGGCATCCAGGAGCACACCATCGACGTCGCCGGCGAGTTCACGCCGGCGTCGGTGACCCTGAAGGCCGGCCAGCCGGCGCGCCTTCACTTTCGCCGCGGCGACAAGGCGACGTGCGCCGACGAGATCGTGTTCCCTGATCTCAATATCCGGAAGAAGATCGCTGCGAATCAGACCGTGACGATCGACGTTCCCGCGCAGCAGGCGCGCACGCTCCGCTTCGCGTGCGGCATGGACATGATGAGAGGCACGGTCGTCGTGCAGTGACGGTCCGCGTCATCACGCTCGCCCTCATCGCCTTCGCGCTGCACTTCGGGTGGGAGATGACGCAGGCGAAGTGGTTCGCGACGATGAACGAGCTGCCGTTCTGGACGGCGACGGCGTGGTGCATGCGCGCGGCGTTGTGGGATGTCGCGATTGCGGCCGCCGCGTATCTGGCGGCGGCGGTCGCCGCACGCAACGCGTCGTGGCCGCGCAGTCCTCGCGCCTTGGCAATAGCGGTCTACTTCGCTGTCGGATTGGCGATCACCGTTGCCACCGAGCACTGGGCGCTCGCTGCCGGCCGCTGGCGCTACGAAGCCGCGATGCCGACGGTTGGCGGGATCGGCGTCACGCCACTCCTGCAGTGGATCGTCGTGCCGGCAATCACGCTCGCGGCGGCGCGCCTCGTGATGTCGCTGCGGCGGTCGCGTCGATGACCTGCCGACGCGCTGCGCTCTTGTCATCGTTCCGCTCCACCATGCGTATCGCTGCCGCACGTCGCGTGCATCACCGTTCCTGCCACCGATGCACGGTTCGCGCAACGCGGAATCGACGGCGCGCCTTCGCCGCCTACTTTCGAGAGCAGCGGGGGCAGGCTTGTCACCATGACGTCTGGAGATTGATCAGCAGCAGGTTGCGGTCTTCCAGCGCGTCATCGCTGAACACCTTGTGCACGGCGTTGGCCTGCAGGCGCAGCGTCGCGATCGGGTTGTAATTGAAGCCGATGGTGTAGTCGGTCTCGGTGGCGGCGGCGAGGCCACCGTCGCGCGAGGTGTCGGGATCCCAGCCATCGACGCGGACGATGCCCTCGAGGCGTGGGCGGAAGCGGTAGCCGGCGTGGGCGTAGAAGCCGCGGCGCTCGAGGGCGCCGTCCCTTCCGGTCATCAGCTCGGCCGCGAGCTTGACCGGTCCGCGGGTGTAGAGCAGCTCGCCTCCGAGGCGGTCGCGCCTCGGACGACCGACCTCCGCGGCGCCGCCCCACGCACCGGAGGCGCCGAGGCGGAGGCCGCCGGGCATCCGAGCCACGAAGCGTCCGACCACCGCCTTGCGATCCTCGCGATCGGTGTCGTTTTGCGACTCGCCGCTGCCATTGAAAACGCCGACGTGATAGTCGTAGCGCCCGCCGAGCGTGCCGCGCAGCGAGACGCCGATATCGCGGATGTCGCCGTAGTTGCCGCCGCGGGCGCGGTCGGCGAGAAAGAGCGCTCGCTCGACAGTATCGAGCGTCACGACCGGCTCGACCCCTTCCCGCGACAACGGGACTCGGTACTGGCCGAACTGCACGGTCGCACCATGGGGGACGGCGACGGTAATGAACGCGTCCTGGAGTACCCGCGACGCCTGGTTCACGGTTCCGGATGAGACGGTGAGCGACTTCGCCGGATCGATCATCAGCACCCAGCCGAACTTCCGGGTCAGATCACCGGAGACCCTGAGCTCAGCGCGGCGGATGCGGAAGGTGTCGTTGAAGCCGGCATCGCCAGCGACGTACCAGCCCTGAATGAGTCCGCCGAACTTGACGGTGGGTGGGGGCGGCGGCGGAGCAGGCGGAGGAGCCGAAACGGCGTCACGCCCGCGGATGTCCGCCTCGAGACGCGCGAGCTCGGCGCGAAGCGTCTCGACCTGCGCGGCCTGCTGCTCGATCTTCGCTCGCAGCGCAGCGATTGCCTCAGAGTCGGCGGCGCGGGCGGCAGGACCGAAGACGAGGAGAGCGAGTGCGAGGAGCTTACTCGGCATGGAGAAACCGCTTCCTCGTACGTTTGCTGATGAAGTTGATTGCGGTCACGAGGACCAGGAGCAACAGGATGAGCGCCAGCGCTTCACGGTATTCGAACAGTTGAAAAGCGGTCATGATCTCGAGTCCGATCCCACCCGCGCCGATCACTCCCATGACCGTCGCGGCTCGAACGTTGTGCTCCCACCGATACAGCGTGACGTCTACGACGCGAGGGAGGATCTGAGGCAGGACGGCAAAATCCGTTGTCGTCTTCGGAGGCGGCGCCGGACGGAACTGCGAGCTCCGCTCGATAGCGAAGGGCTTCACGCGGTACCAGTGAGGCGTAATAGTTCGATCCCGTCGCATGCGGCTATGGTTCAAAGGGAAAGACCTTGCGAAAAGTGGCGCCGGCTCAGCGCCGGCGCCCAGAGTTTGTCTACTGGTCGTGCTCGGCCGGCTCGTACGTGAGCGCCTTCTCATTCTTCAGCGGGCCGGCGCCTTCGCGGCCTGGATGATCGGGGAGGTTGATCAACACTGTCCGCACGTTGTTCGTGTAGCTCGCCTCATCGAATTGGTGGCAGAGGCCGGTGAGCGGGTCCTTGGTGCGCGGGCAGTTGCCCTTCTTGTCCGGCGTATAGGGCGGGTTGACGGTGATGCGGAGCATGTACGTCCCCGGGGGGACGGGCGGCTGGCCGTCGCCGCCGTCGAGGACGAAGAACTGACCGCCGAGGAAGAAGCGGTAGGTATCGGCCCAGCCATGGCTGATGCCCTGGTTGCCGGGGATACCGACCGCGCCGCAGCTCCGGAACTGCCAGGTGCGCGCCGGCTCGCCTAGGTATGCCGGGTTCGGGTCGGTGTCGAGCATGCAGAAGCCGCGTTTCGCCGCCTTCCACACGTAGCCGCTGTTCGGATCCACCAGTTCGTAGAGGGCGTAGTGCTTGAAGTGATAGTGGTTGTGGCACGACGCGAACTCGTACAAGCCGTCGTTTGCCGCCACGTGCACGTTCGGATCGCCGATGCGCAGGTCGCCGGTTCCGATATTCGGCGTGGTCACGGTGAAGCGGACCACGGTGTGCGTGCCGGGATCGACGTCGCCTTCCTGAACGCTGCAGAAGCTCGCCGGGAAGTCTTCGGTGCGCACCACCCACTGGGAACCGAGGTTGTCGCTGACGACGAGATCGGGGACGCCGGGATCGTAGGTGTTGTTCTTGTTGTCGCCGGCGAACGCGACGGTACACAACGAGAGCAGAAATATAGCCAGGGCAAGACGCTTCATGGTTTCGCTCCTCCGCAAATATTGAAGTATGAGAGAGGTGCGGAGGTTACAACATTCCCTTTGCGAACTCCACCGACCTCCGCTGTTTGCGCCTCGCACCAAGGCCGAGTCGGCCCGCCCGTGCGCGGAACAACTTTCCGCACGCGTCCAGCTCCACGCATCCGCACCGGAGCGCTTCACGAAGCAAATGCTTCATCGTGTCGATTCGCGCCGCCAGCGCTTCGACCTCCACGAGCTTCGCCGTTGCGAGTTTCCGCCACCGCGTTCCCGCCGGTGTGTCGCTCGCGAACCCGTCGAAGAGCTGCCGTATCTCGCGAAGCGAAAACCCTGCTTCTTTGGCGAACGCGATCACCAGCAGCCGATCGAGCGCCTGCTCGCCGAACACGCGTCGCCCGCTCGCGCGCGCGGGCGGCGGCAACAGTCCGACTTCTTCGTAGTAGCGGATGGCTGATGCAGCGAGTCCCGCGCGCTCCGCAAGCTTTCCGATGGTCATTTCCATGTGCGGCCCCTTGACTTCAAGCGTACTTGAAGTCCTACGTTGATCGGCAGGAGGAACAAGCCATGCGCATCCTCGCCTGCAACATGAATGCTCTGACGAAGGAGCAGCGGGCGCGTCACGTCGCCGTTTCCAAGCTGCTCCTCGCGCACGCGTCGCGGAAGGAGCTCGCGGACGGCTACGCGTTCACCATCGATCGCGCGCGGGTCTCCGTCGCCGAGCTGGCGGAGTGGGTGGCCGACGAGTCGCGCTGCTGCCCCGCGGTCGATTTCCACGTCGAGCTTCCGGCGTTCGGGCCGCTCACGCTCCGTCTGGACGGCGGCGCCGACGTGAAGGAGCTCATCGCCGCGGAGCTCGGGCTCTGAGGGGTCGATAATCGCCTCATGCAGAACGTTGTCTGGTTCATCGTTGCCGCGGCGTGCGAGATTGCCGGGTGTTACGCCGCGTGGATGTGGCTTCGTCTCGGCCGCAGCGCCTGGTGGCTCGCACCCGGCACGGTCAGCCTCATCGTCTTTGCCATCGCGCTGACGCGCGTCGACGCGGCGTTTGCCGGTCGCGCGTTCGCGGCGTACGGCGGCATTTACATCGTGAGCGCGCTGCTCTGGATGGCGTTCGTCGAGCGGACGGTTCCGCGCGCGAGCGACATACTGGGTAGCGTTGTCTGTCTCGTCGGCGCGGCGATCATCCTGTACGGTGGCCGCTGGCTGCCCTCGTAGGCGATCAGCGCTCAGATTCGCTCGGCGAACTCCACGGCGTGGTAGGTGATGATCAGGTCCGCCCCCGCGCGCTTGATCGAGGTGAGGATCTCGCTCATCACGCGCGTGCCGTCGATCCAACCCCGCTCCGCCGCCGCCTTCACCATGGCGTACTCGCCGCTGACGTTGTACGCGGCGACGGGGAGCTCGAAGCGCTCGCGCGCGGCGCGGATGACGTCGAGGTACGCCAGCGCCGGCTTGACCATGATCATGTCCGCCCCCTCCTCGACGTCGAGCGCCATCTCCCGGAGGGCCTCGCGGATGTTCGCCGGGTCCATCTGGTAGCTGCGCCGGTCGCCGAACTGCGGCGCCGACTCGGCGGCCTCGCGGAACGGGCCGTAGAAGCCGGAGGCAAACTTCGCCGAATACGCCATGATCCCGACCTCGGGCATGTCGCGGTCGTCGAGCGCGCGGCGGATGGCGGCCACCCGCCCGTCCATCATGTCGGAGGGGGCGACGAAGTCGGCGCCCGCGGCGGCGAAGGAGATCGCCTGCTTGGCCAGCAGCGGCAAGGTCTGGTCGTTGTCGACGTCCTTGACCCCGTTGTGATCGACGATGACGCCGCAGTGCCCGTGATCGGTGTACTCGCAGAGGCAGACGTCGGCCATGACCGTCATGTCCGGCAGCGCGCGCTTGATGGCCTCGATGGCCGACTGCACCGGGCCGGTGGGATCCCACGACGAGGAGCCGATGCCGTCCTTGTAGCCGGGAAGGCCGAACAGTAGGACGGCGCGGACGCCGGCGTCGAAGGCGCGGCGCGCTTCGTCGACCGCTTCGCGGACGCGGTTCTGCCAGACGCCGGGCATCGATTTGATCTCCACCCGCGGCCGCTCGTTGGGGACGACGAACAGCGGATAGATGAGGTCTTCGGCGCGGACCACGGTCTCGCGCACCAGGGCGCGGATGCCTTCGGTGCGGCGGAGGCGGCGCGGCCGGCGGGTGAGCGCGGCGCGCGCCGCGGTGTCAATCGTCGGTGGGGAGATTGTCTTCGTCATCGGTGTCTCCGTAGTAGAACTGGACCGAGCATGGTTGGGAGCAAAAGCGGCGGCCCATCGCCCTGTAGGCGCAGTCGGGGCAGAAGTGTTTGCCGCAGACGACGCAGCGGTCGAGGGGTGCCATTTCCTCGGTGTCGGCGCATCCGGCGCAGCGTCGTTCTTCGACGAAAGACATGGGCGGGCTCGCGAAATTTTTGGCTCGGCGAGGCGTTGAGTATATCCTCCGGCGTCCCGTATGGCGGTGTAGCTCAGATGGTTAGAGCGGGCGTCTCATAAGCGCTAGGTCACTGGTTCGACTCCAGTCACCGCCACCAATCTTCGACCCAGCCGCCTCTCCTCCGCCGCCGCCCGGCAAGTGCTGCGCGTCACCGCCGGAGCTCCTGCCGCCCGCTACCACCGCTGCATCCTTCCGGCCGCCGCCGATCAGCCGCGCGAAAGCGCCAGGCTGCATCGCGGCGGGCGACCGCTGGCGAAGGTCCGCGTGTAGAAAGTTTGTTGCTCAGATGGGTAAAGCGGGGCGATCGAGCGCCACCACCTCGCAATCTGCAAAACACGGCAGCTGCATGATCTTGCTCTCCCGATCGACAAACGACAGCAACGTCTCGACATGGGCAAGCGCGTCGCTTTCTGCGGCATCGATCCGAGTGATCCGTCCTTCGCATAGTTTCGGCCATTGCCTCACGACGAGGAGCGCTTTGTCATCACCCGGCGTGAAACGCTGCTGAGGTCGCGCAAGGTGGTTGTGGTCGTGGCCCGCTCGGGTTCCTTCTCGCCTGGCGGAGTAGCTCGTTGAAGACCGGGCGTCCCTCATAAGCGCTAGGTCACTGGTTCGACTCCAGTCACCGCCACCAAAAACGCACTCGCAGGCCTTCGGCCGCCTATCGCCCATGCTAGAATCCTTACCTAGAGTAAGGAATATGCCAACCGCCACCGTGACCAGCAAGGGCCAAATCACTCTTCCGAAGGCCGTCCGTGAATTGTTGCGCGTCGATACCGGTGACCAGGTCGACTTCGTCGTCAACGAGTTCGGTGAGGTGATCGTGCGGCCTGTCAGTCTCGACATCACCGAGCTCCGTGGGCTGCTCAAGCGTCGCCCCAGACGTTCTGTCAGCGTAGAGGCGATGAACTCAGCGATCCTGCGGCAGCACTCGAGGAAACCGTGATCGGGCTCGACACCAATGTTCTCGTGCGTTATCTCACGCAGGACGACCCGGCTCAGGCCCGAGCGGTCGACGGTTTGGTGTCAGAAAGCATGAAAAACACCGTCCGTCTGCACATCGACGACGTCGTCTTGTGCGAGCTGGTTTGGGTCCTTCGCGGCGCCTATCGCTTCGACAAGACGACGATCGCCTTGGCTCTCGATAGAATTCTCGATACATCTCTCTTTTCCTTCGAAGACCGTGACCTCTTGAGACGCGCGCTCTCCGGTTATCGAGAAGGCGATGGAGATTTTGCCGACTACGTCATCGGTCTCCGCAACATGAGGTCAGGCTGTGAGCGCACCTCGACGTTCGATCGTGGGCTGCGAGGAAATGACGCGTTCCTGCTGCTCGAAGCGGGCGTCTAATAACCTGCGTCACCGAAGGTCAGCGCGACGTCTCGCTACCGCTGCTGCGTCCCTTCCGGCCAGGCGATGAACTGCCCGCTGGCGTAGACGATGTCGCAGTCGTAGTCGGTGGTCGGGCCGCCGGCGTACGCGTTCCCTTCGGTCTGCCCGTCGCGCGCCGGTGAGCGCATGGCGTAGCCCGCGGCTCCTGTGGCGCTGCCGATGGCCTGATCGACGGTGAATTCCAATGGGAAGCCCCAGCCGTCCGTCCTGGACATGTCGCGGACGTACGTCGGGATGAGCATGGTCACCATCTGCGGATACGTGACGGACTCGGGCAGCATGGTGAAGGCCCCGGCGGCGTTGTACTGCCTCACGTCGACGGCGCGCGCTTCCCACGCCACGGCGATGGTGCGCATGTCCGACATCGTCTTCTTCTGCTTCGCCCGATGGATGGCGTTGAAGTAATTCCCCATGGCGATCGCGGCGATGATCCCGATGATGAGCACTGCGATGAGCAGCTCGATCACGCTGAAGCCGTTACGGCGCATATCATCCTCTCTGCGGTCGACCGGGGACTCCTATGATAACCGACGCTCTACGCCGCTTCTTCGCCGCGCACGCCATCGAGGGCGGCCCGCTCATCGTCGCCGTCTCCGGCGGCGTCGACTCCTCGGCGCTGCTCATGGCGCTCGCGGAGCTTGGCACCTTCGATCTCGTCGCGGCGCATGTCAACCATCAACTGCGCGGCGCCGAGTCGGATGAGGACGAGGCGTTCGTGCGCGATCTCTGCGCCACCCTCGGCGTTCCGCTCCGCGCCGCCGGCGGCGCTCTCGACGCCGATGCCGTCCGCCACCGCGGGGTGGAAGCGGCGGCGCGAGAGGTCCGCCACGCGCGCCTCCACGAGATCCGCGCCGAGGCGGGCGCGCGCTTCATCGCCACCGCGCATCAGAAGAACGATCAGGCCGAGACCATTGTCATGCGCCTGATGACCGGCGGCGGCATCGCCGCCCTGCGCGGCATCCATCCCGTGCGCGACGACGGCGTCATCCGCCCGCTGCTCGACGTCACCCGCGCCGAGATCGAGCGCTTCCTCGCCGAGCGCGGCATCGCGGCGCGCTTCGACCGCACCAACGCCGACCCCCGCTTCGTCCGCAACCGCGTCCGCGTCCTGCTCCGCGAGCTGGGCGCCGAGGCCATCGAGAACATCGCCTCGGTCGCCGCGCAGGCGCGCCAGGCGTGGGAGGTGCTCGAGCGCGCCGTCGATGCCGCGGAAGACGTGGAGGCGACCGCCGATGCGACGCGCTTCCGCTCGCTGCCGGAGGACCCGTGGCTCCGGCAGGCGCTGCTGCGGCGGCACATTGGGCGGCTCGATCCGGACGCACGCGACGTCGACGTCGTCCGCCTGGCCGGAGAGCTCGACTCGGGGAAGCGCATTTCGGTCACCAAGTCGCTCGAGCTCGAAGATTGCGTCCTCGGACGGGTTAGAGAACCCGTCCCACATTTTGAAGTGGCGCTGACGCCTGACCAGCCGGCGCGGGTTCCGGGGGCAGTCATCCGAGTGACCCCAGCAACCCAGCAACCCAGCAACCAGGTCATCCAGCTTCCAAAAGGAGCCGACCCGCACTTCACCATCCGCAACCGCCTCCCCGGCGACCGTTTCCAACCCCTCGGCTTCCCGCACGAAAAGAAGCTCAAAGACGTCCTCATTGATCGTAAAATCGCCGCACGCATCCGAGATCGAATCCCCCTGTTGATCTGGAACGGCGCGATCGTCTGGGTGGCCGGCGTCGAGGTCTCCGAAAAGTTCAAAGTCACCGTCGGCGACGCCGACCGCTACGAGGTCTCAATTGAGGAAGAAGCTCCGTAAGGCATACAGCGCCAAGCAGATCGCCAAGCGGGTGGAGGCGCTCGCCGCCGAGATCCGCAAGGATGCCGGCGATACCCAGGTCTTCCTCCTCGGCGTCCTCAAAGGGACCACCTGTTTCGTCGCCGATCTGCTCCGCGCCACGCCCGGCGACGTCGGCTACGGCTTCATCGACGTGGTCCGCGACGCCGCCGACGCCCTCACCCACGACGCCATCGAGATCGACTTTCTCAACTACATCGACATCGGCGGCAAGAACGTCTACCTGATCAAAGACGTCGTGGCTACCGGAGTCATCGAGAACTACCTGCTGACGCAGTTGCGCCAGAAGGGACCCGCCGCGCTGAAGCTCGTGGCGCTGATCGACCGCCCCAGCCTCCGTACCGTCGACCTCGACGCCGACTTCCGCGCTTTCAAGGTCGACGAGGGCAACTTCGTCGGCTACGGGCTGGAGCTCGAGGGGCTGCACGCGAACCTTTCCTACCTTGCGCGCGTATGACTGTCCGTTCGCCGTTGACTGTTGGCCGTTGGCCGTAACTCTCGGTCAACGGCCAACGGTCAACGGCGAACGGATAGAATTTCCCCGGTGCACAGCCCGTTCCGACGTCGTTAGGCACGCACGCCGCATCGCGTGCTTCCTTGGAGGCATTCGTTGAATTCCACCGTCAAGACCGCTCTTCTCTGGGTCGTCATCATCGTCCTGGTGTTCCTCCTTTGGAGCCTGTTCCAGACGACCAAGGGTACGAGTGAGAAAATTGCGTTCAGCACATTCGTCGACCGGGTCAACGCGAACCAGGTCGAGAAGGTCATCATCCGCGGCGACGCCATCCGCGGCGAGTTCCGTCCCACCGCTCAGGGCAAGCGCGAATTCGAGACCAGCGGCCCACCCAGCTACCCCGCCATGTACGACCTTCTGAAGTCGAAGGGCGTGGTCATGGAGTTCGAGCCGGCCCGCGAGGCGCCGTTCATCACCGCCCTGATCACCTGGGCCCCCGTCCTCTTCCTCATCGGCCTCTGGATCTTCTTCATGCGCCAGATGCAGGCGGGCGGCAACAAGGCGCTCTCCTTCGGCAAGTCGAAGGCCAAGCTCCTCTCCGGCAACGCCAAGAAGGTCACGTTCAAGGACGTCGCCGGCGTGGACGAGGCGAAGCTCGAGCTGCACGAGATCATCGAGTTCCTCAAAGAGCCGCAGAAGTTCACCAAGCTCGGCGGCAAGATCCCCAAGGGCGTCCTGCTGATGGGGCCGCCGGGCACCGGCAAGACCCTCCTGGCTCGCGCCATCGCCGGCGAGGCCAACGCGCCGTTCTTTTCCATCTCCGGCTCCGACTTCGTGGAGATGTTCGTCGGCGTCGGCGCCTCGCGCGTCCGCGACCTCTTCGAGCAGGGAAAGAAGAACGCGCCGTGCATCATCTTCATCGATGAGATCGACGCGGTCGGCCGCCATCGCGGCGCCGGCCTCGGCGGTGGGCACGACGAGCGGGAACAAACCCTCAACCAGCTCCTGGTGGAGATGGACGGCTTCGAGTCCAACGACGGCGTGATCCTCGTCGCCGCCACCAACCGCCCCGACGTCCTCGATCCGGCCCTCCTGCGCCCCGGCCGCTTCGACCGCCGCGTGGTGGTCGATCTCCCCGACCTCAAGGGCCGCGACGGCATCCTCAAGGTGCACACCCGCAACATCCCGCTCTCCGACGACGTCGACACCAGCATCCTGGCCCGCGGTACGCCCGGCTTCAGCGGCGCCGACCTGGCCAACCTGGTCAACGAGGCGGCGCTCAACGCCGCGCGCTACGACAAGAAAAAAGTGCAGATGGTCGACTTCGAGTTCGCCAAGGACAAAGTCCTCATGGGCGTGGAGCGCAAGTCGATGGTGATGAGCGACCGCGAGAAGCGCAACACCGCCTATCACGAGTCGGGGCATACCATCGTCGCCGCGGTGCTCCCGGCCGCCGACCCGCTGCACAAGGTCACCATCATCCCCCGCGGACGGGCGCTCGGCCTCACCCAGCAGCTCCCCACCGAGGACAAGTACTCCTACTCCAAGCGCTACCTCGACTCCATGCTCGCCGTGCTGATGGGCGGCCGCATCGCCGAGGAGATCTTCATCAACGAGATCACCACCGGCGCCGGCAACGACATCGAGCGCGCCACGAACATGGCCCGCCGCATGGTCTGCGAGTGGGGCATGTCCGAGCTCGGGCCCGCCACCTTCGGCAAGAAGGAAGAGGCCATCTTCCTCGGCCGCGAATTCGCGCAGCACCAGGACTACTCCGAGGCCACGGCGATCGAGATCGACAGGGAAGTGCGCCGCATTCTCGACCGCGCGTACAACCAGGCCAAGGAGATCATCACCCAGCACAAGGTCGCCCTCGACCGCATCGCGCGCAAACTCCTGGAGCGCGAGACGCTCGAAGGGTGGGAGGTCAACGACATCCTCCGCGAGGAGACCGGCATCGACTACATGAAGCAGAAGGAGTCGCTGCCGGAAGAGAGCAGCGGGGAAAAGATGACCATCGCCCCGGGCAGCGGCCCGTCGACCGACGTCTCCACGCCGGTGCAGCAGCCGCCCGCCCCGGCGCCCGCGCCCGATCGCAAGGCGTAGCGTCGCCGTTCGGCGGGGAAGGACGCAAGTTGCTATGCTCGCATTCGCTATGGCGAATGTGAACCGTCCCATGTGGCCGGCCCTTGCCGGGGAGTTCCTCGGCACCGCGTTTTTGGTGGCTGCCGTTGTCGGCTCCGGCACGATGGCCGAACGCCTCGCTTCAGGAAACGTGGCGCTCGTGCTTCTTGCCAACAGTTTCGCAACGGGTGCGGTCCTGGTGACGCTGATCTTCACGTTCGCGCCGATCTCCGGTGCGCATTTCAACCCTGTGGTCACGCTGGCGATGTGCGTCGAGCGGGTCTTCCGTTGGCGTGACCTTCCTCAGTACGTCGTGAGCCAGGTTTCCGGGGGGGGTCTCGGCGTCATCATGGCGCATGCGATGTTCGAACTGCCGCTCATTCAGTTGTCCACGCGGGCTCGAAGCGGCGGCGGGCAGCTCGTCAGCGAGTTCGTGGCTACGTTCGGCCTGATCCTCGTGATTCACGGCACCAGCAAGCGGGCGGCGGTGGTGCCGTTGACTGTGGCCGCGTATATCTCCGCTGCGTATTGGTTCACCGCGTCGACATCATTTGCGAATCCGGCGGTCACGTTTGCTCGCGGGCTGACCGCGACGTTCGCAGGTATTCGGATGTCCGACGTGTTCCCGTTCGTCGTGGTGCAGGTAATCGCTGCGATCGCCGCCACCCTCGTTTTTCGCCGGATTCGAAACCCTCATTTTGAGGTGACGGATGCCGACTAAGAAACGCGTTCTGTTCCTTTGTACGCACAACTCCGCGCGTAGCCAGATGGCCGAGGGTCTGCTGCGCCAACTCGCCGGCGACCACTTCGAAGTGTTCAGCGCCGGAACCGAGGCGACGCGGGTGCATCCGCTCGCGATCGAGGCCATGCGGGAGCTCGATATCGACATCAGCGGCCACACCTCAAAGACGCTCGACGCATTCCACGGCCAGCAGTTCGACTACGTCATCACGGTATGCGACGCGGCGAACGAAAGCTGTCCGATCTTTTCGGGCAATGCCGAACGAGTTCACTGGAGCTTTGACGATCCATCCGCCGCCACCGGCAGCGGCGAGGAAAAGCTTCAGGTGTTCAGACGTGTCGGCGGCGAGATTGCCGCGAAGCTTCGAGCATTCGAGGCATTCACATCGCGCAGCGGCGTATAGACTCCTTTCGTGATGAGCTCATCCTTCCTCACACCGAAATGGATCTACTCCGCCCGCGGCGCCGATCGGCCGTCGTTCTCGCCGGACGGCTCCAAGGTCGTCTTTCATGTGCAGAGCGGTGACGACGTCTCGCTGTGGATCGTCGACGCCGACGGCGGCGACCCGCACCGGATCTATCCGCCCGGCGGCAACGCCAACCCGCGGGCCTCACGCCCCGACTGGTCGTGGAGCGACAGGATCGCGTTCGGCAACGCCGGCGCGATCTGGACCATCAACCCGGACGGTTCGGGCGCGGCGCCGTACTATCGCGGAACGGTCGCCCCTCCCGACGGGCTCACGTATCCATCGTGGTACAAGGACCTCGGAGCGATCGTCGCCGTCGCCTATGGCGAACGCTCCGGCGTTCGGTCCGCGACGCTCTACAAGCTCACTCCGCAGGCCATCGAGCAGTTGACGAAGTCCCCCAACCCGTGCGCTGGCCGCCCGAGCGTCAATCCCGAGGGAACGAAGATCGCTTTCGCGGGGAACTCGCTTGTCTGCAGCCAAAGCGTGAACCAGATCTGGGTGAAAGAGCCGAACATTAGGCCGCACATGATCGAGCCCGGCGATCCCGCCCACGTGCAGGGACGCTCGCCGAATTGGTCGCCGCTCGGTGATCTGATCGTCTTCTCATCCAACCGCGGCAAACCACCCACCGAGTCGCTCGCGATCTGGGTCATGAACAGCGACGGAACGAATCCGCGGCGGATCACAGAGATTGGGCTTCACCCCCAATGGAATCGGCAGCAGACGAAGATCGTACTGGCGTCGCCGAGCGGGAAGATCGGGATCGTCAACTTCCGCGGCATGTAGACTCCCTTCGTGAATCTCGGCGAGCTCCTCGGACCGGACGTACTGGAAATCCTGCGCGAGGACCCGAGCGCGGTGCGCGACGCGCTGGCGACGATGCACCCGGCCGACGTGGCCGAGGTCGTGAGCGGCTTCCAGCGCGAGGACCGCCTGCGCGTCCTCTCGCAGCTCGACCCCGCGCACCTCGGCGACACCCTCGTCTACGCCGACGGCGAGACGATGAAGATCGCCCTCACCCGTTTTCCGCCGGAGACGCTCGCCGCGGCGCTCGATCGCCTGGAGCCCGACGACGTCGCCGGCATCCTCTCCGCGCTTCCCGAGGAGAAGCGCGCGCCGATCCTAAGCAAGCTGAAGGCGGGCGGCGCGGCGGCGGCCGATCGACTCCTGCAGTACGAGCCGGGAACGGCGGGACGGCTGATGACGGCGAAGTTCGTGCGCATCCGCCCCGAGCAGACGGTGCAGTCGGTGCTCGACGGACTGCGATCGATCGATCCGCAGGTGGCCACCGTCGCCGATCTCTACGCCGTCGACGCCACCGACCGCCTGCAGGGGGTGGTCTCGCTGCGGCGGCTGCTGCCAGCCGATCCGCTTGCCACGGTCGGCGCGCTGATGACGCGCGAGGTGGTCTCCGCGATGCCCGACACGCCGCAGGACGAAGTGGCGCGGCTGGTGTCGAAGTACGGCTTCAACGCGCTGCCGGTGGTCGACGGCGACCATCGAATCCTCGGCATCGTGACCGTCGACGACGTGGTCGACGTCCTCGTGGCCGGCGAGACCGAGGCCATGCTGCGGATGGGCGGCGTGGCAGCGACCGACGACGATCCGGGCCACGGCTCCATGAACTACTTCGGCACCTCGATCTATCGCGTGGTGCGCATGCGCTTCGGCTGGCTGCTCCTTCTCTTCGTCGCCGGCACGCTGACCGGCAACGTGCTGCGGCATTTCGAGGGGGTGATGGCACAGGTCATCGCGCTGTCGTTCTTCATCCCGTTGATCATCGGCACCGGCGGCAATGCCGGCAGCCAGACGGTGTCGACCATCATCCGCGCGCTGGCGCTGGGACAGATCAAGATGCGCGACGCGCGACGCGTCATGCTGCGGGAAATGAGCGCGGGGCTGCTGCTCGGTACGCTGCTCTGCGTCTTCGCCATCGTCCGCGCGCTGCTCTGGAAGAGCGGGTGGCAGTTGTCGCTGGTGGTGGGGCTGACCGTGCTGAGCGTCTGCGTCTGGGCGAACATCATCGCCTCGCTCGTCCCGATGCTCGCCCAGCGCTTCCGCATCGATCCGACAGTGGTCTCCGCGCCGATGATCACCACGCTCGTCGACGCCACCGGCCTGGCGATCTATCTGATGATCGCCAAAGTCATCCTGCATCTCTGAGTAGCGCGAGCACATCCTCCGGCGTCGCCGCCGCCTGCAGGCGGTCGAGAAACGCGGAGTCGCGAAAGGTCTTCGCCGCCGAGGAGAGAAACCGCAAATGTTCCGCCGCGGCGTCCTGCGGAGTAACGAAGGCCAGCATCACGCGCGTGCTGCCGCCGGGATAGACGCCGGCGGGATTGATGCCCAGGCCGGCGACGATGGTGGGGATCCCGCCGGTTCGCGCGTGCGGCAGGGCGATGGGCCCGGAGCAGGTCGATCCGGTCTGCTCGCGCTTGAGAACGCAGTCGACGATCTCGTCGACGCGCGTGGGACTGACGCCGCACGCCAGCAGCGGCGAGACGAGCAGTCCGCGGACGGCGGTCTGGAAGTCGACGGTGCTGTACGGAACGCGCACCACACCGCGATGCACGGCGGCGGTGAGCGACTCGGCGGCGAAGGGCGACGCGCTCATCGTCCCGCCAGTCTAATCGCGCCGAAGGAAGTGCGCGAGGCCCTGCAAGTTCCGGCCCGCCGTCCGAGTCCCTGGTCCAGAAGCAGCAACAGCCTGCAGCGAAGATGCCTAGACTGCTGAGAGTTGCTGTGATGGTTGCCCTGACAGGATCGCTGCTCATCTCCTGCGCGCCATCCGGTCCGAAGGAACAACCAGCCATGCCGCGAGCCAACCGAAACATCCGCCCCGCAGTTCTTGTGGTGGTTGAGTTTGAAGGTGCCGCGCATCTGCGCGGAGTCCAGCGCTACTCCTCCCAATCGAGGAAGCGGTTATTCTTCGGGTGCATCATCGTGTAATACGCGACGAGGCACAAGCCGCGAAGCGGGATTCGCCGTCTTCGCGGTTCAGGATGACGTAAGCCGCGAGTTGTGCGATCAATCCACGCCGAACTCGTAGAGGACGCCGCCGGGCACGACGACACCGTACTCGCCCTGATGGAGATCGCGTTTCGGAGTGATGTACCAGATGCCGGGCGTTTTCTCCGACGATTCGTACTCGACATACCATCGGCCCGCAGGAATGACTCGCGTCGTTGATGTAAAGCCGCTGGCCTTCTGTTCAATCTTCAACGACCGATTGTTGTCTTCCTCGTCGTTTACGTCCAGCTTCCCAAGGTAATAGTAGCCTTTCGGATCGTGCTCGGAACGAACGACGAGTGTGGGACGGGCATTCTTGATTCTTGTACGCGCGTGAAGGCCGGGATAATCGAGGAACGTGAACACGACCGGCCGAAAACCCGTGGACGTTAAATCGCCGCGGTTCGCAGGAAGGCGGATTTCTTTGTCGTCAATCACAATGCGCACGTCGTCCCGGCCATCGAAGAATTGCGGCTGATTTCCGCCTCCGGCATTAGGCATCGTCTGCGGCGCGGCCGGCGGCGTGGTCTTCTCCAGCATTGCAGAGATCACGCGGGAGCTGACGCCGGCCTGTTTCAATTGGACGAGTCCATCGGTCGTCAGATCGAACGCCACGTCAGCGGCCTGTTTGATCTTCCCGATTACGACGTCGTCACCAAGCTCCAGCTTCACGAGTTTGATCACGTCCTTGTTGGAAAACGCCGCGTCGGATTTGGCCGGAGCCGCGGGTGCGGCCGCGGCCAGGGGCAGCGAGAAAAGAAGTTGAAGACCGATGAGCAGCGCGACGTAATTGCGTACCTTCATGAGACCCTCCGTTGGACGTGTAGACACGCTCGCTGAAAAAATGTGGGGAAGTGGAGCGGCGGGCTCTCAGCCTGGCTCTCAACCGCCGCTCCACTGGACTATTGCGCCTGGCTGTAGGTGCCGTCGTTGCTCGACGTGTCGACGGCCGAACCGTAGGCGGTGATTCTGCCGCTGCCGCTCACGACCTTCACCGTCACGCGCGCGTTGTAGATCGCGTCTTCAATGCCGAGTCGTGAGGGTTGACGAACGAGTTCGCGAGGAGCCACGGCTGATCACCGCCGTGCTCGTCGAGCTCGTCGAGCAGCGGCAGCGCCTCCCGCGCGTAGAGCGCATCGCGCACCCAGCCGCTGTTCGACTGGGCCCGCCCGTGCGGCTCGGGACCGATCCAGCCGTCGAAGCCGAATTCGTCGAGGCGATTCGCCACAGTTGCTTCGGAACCGTGTCTCAAGTGATGAGGTGCCGATGAACATCCGTTGCCGCTACTCTGAGCCGGACACGCCGCTCCTCAGCTGCGTAACATTGAGGACAATGCAACTGCGGCGCGGCGATTTCTCGCCTCCGAGCCAGTGGCAGCGTTCACGCTCAGCGGGAACTCAGAGAGGCACGGAAGCGACGGAGTATTGACATGACGCGCCACGTCCTGGTCGTGATCCTGCTGCTCGTGACGGCGGACACGCCCGCCGCGGGTGCGGACGACCGGCTGGAGAGGATCATGATGCTCTGGCCCTCGCGGGACTTCGGCGCACTGCGGGTGCAGATCAACGAGGCGCTGACCGCGTACCACGAGGCTCGCGACCCGAGGCGCGAAGCGATCGCCTGGCTCTTTCTCAGCCTGGTCGATATGAACACTAACGACGCGCAAAACACTCGGGTGCACTTCGGCGAGGCGACGACCCGCCTCGAAGGGACGGGCGACTACGTCGGGGCGTGGCTGGCGTACTGGATGCTTGCCGAGCATGAGCGCTTGCTCGAGAGCCAGTCCGACCAGGTTCTCGCGTTTTACGAAAAGTCCTTCGCCATGCTGGAAAAGGCGAAGTCGTCGTCCGCACCGCTCTCCATCGACGCACTCATGGTCGTCGGTCCTGTCGTGGGACTGCCACCCGCGGAATATGAAGGGATCGACAAACCGATCGTGCTACAGCTTCTCGAGGCCTTCACGAGCACGGGCTATGGCGCTGAATTCGTCCAGATCGGCGAGCTCGAAAAGGCCGAGGCGCAACTGCGGCGCGCGAAGAAAGCGGCGGCCATCTTTGGCGGGAGAGTCGATCCGCCGATCGATTTCCACATCGGCAATCTGCGCCGGCGGCAGTGGCGGTTGGACGAGGCACGAGAGAGCTACGGGAAAGCGCTCGAGGGTCTGAAGGTGCTGCGACCTGTGGGGGTCCTCACTCCGAAACGCCTAAAGGTCGAGGTCTTCGGCGAGCTCGCCGAAATCGAGATGCGCAGCGGCCGGATCGATGATGCCCTGGCGTGGAACGATCGCGCGCTGGAACTGGTGCGCGCGGAGAAAAGTCCGGAAACGGAGGTCATTGTTCTGAAGCGCCGCGCGGAGACGCTCGTGAGGGGCGGCCGGTTCGCTGCTGCGGAGAAGGTGTTCGCTCAGGCGTGGGCGCTGGCCGAGGAGAACGAGTACTTCAACTTGCAGGTCTCCATTGATCTGAGCAGTGCGACGATGAACAGGACGCGTGGCCGCTACGGAGCGGCGGCCGCGGACCTGGAAAAATCGCTGGAGGCTCTCGCCAAAGCGAATGAGCCCTTCCGCGAGCCGGCGATCCTGGGCAATCTGGCGATGAATTACCTCCTGCTCGATGCGGACGAAAGCGCTCGCCTTTTGTTGGAGAGAGCACGGAAGGTGGCGGAAAAGGACGGCCGTTGTCTCGACGTCGCGGCAATCGATCTGCTCGAGTCCACCCGGAAGTTTCTGAAAGACGAGATTTCTTTCGCGGACTTCAAAAAAGCCGCTGAACAGTGGTCCCGAACGCCTGACGCCCTGAGCGTGCCGGGCTCGGAACATCTCACGCAGCTCATGGCCGCGATCATGAGCTCCGTCCCTGCCGATCCGCAGTTGCCTGTCCGGAGCGGGATGCTTTCCGCCGGCATGGTCGAGCTCCTTCAGGCGGCGGCTCTCTTCAGTGAAGGCCGCGAATTCGCGATGGTTCGCGAGCTTGCGATGAAAGCCCTGAAGGTCATTCCGAACGCGAAGGAGCGCGCCGGCGCTCTGGCCCTGATCGGAGGGACCTATGTTGCGGAGGGTGATGACGACAAAGGGATCGCCTATTTCAGCAAGGCGATCGATGCGCTCGACGTAGCGGCCGGGGACGCCCGTGTCGATCCGTTTCTCAGCAATTCTGCCGGTGCCGCCGGCTGGTCATCGTCGGCCTTCGAAGTGCTCCTCAAACTGCTGGTCAAGCACGGCCGCTACGAGGAGGCGTTCGCGGTCTCCGAGCGTGCGCGTGCGCGAGTGTTTCTCCAGATGATAGGCAACGCCCACGTGTCCCCGCGCGGCGCGGAGAATACGCTTCCGGCGCAGGAAGCCGAGACCCTGCGCATGCAGATGATGCAATGGCAGCAGCAGGCTAGCCTCGCGCCGTCTGGACAGCTCAACGACGACATCCGCCAGGCACGTCGGCGATACGAGGCGCTGATGACGCGCGTGAAGGCCACCAACCCCGAGTATGCGGCGATGACGACCATCGTGCCGCTGCAGCTCGATACGATTCGGGGCGCGCTCCCTCCGAGCACCACGTTGGTCAGCTACTTCGTCACAGACAACGCCACGCATGCCTGGGCGCTCGATCGGACGACGTTGCGGTATGTTTCGCTACCGATCGGTCGGATGGCTCTCGAACGTGCCCAGTGTGCGGCGAGGCGGTTCCCCGTCGGCGACCGCGGCGTCCGCTTGCTCGATAGGCCTTGCGAGCCGGCCACTGTCGAGGAGCTGTACGGACAGCTCTTCGCGCCGCTTCGGGTTCACATCCGCAATTCGCGGTTGATCATCGTGCCGCACGGCGTGTTGCACTACCTGCCGTTTGGCGCGTTTCGCGACCCGCGCACAAGGCGGTATCTGATCGAGGACTACACGATTACCTACGCGCCAAGCGCCAGCTCGATCCGCTTCCTGCGCGACAAGGAGACGCCCGTGAAAGGGAAGGCGCTGGTGATCGGCGCGCCTGCAGGCGTCTCGCCGGAGCTGCCCGGCGCGATGCGTGAGGCTATGATGGTCGGCACCAGGCTGCACTCGGTGCCGATGGTTGGGGCCGCGGCGAAGGAAAGCCTCCTGTATCAGCTGAAGGGCGACGTCGATCTCGTGCACATTGCCGCGCACGGCTTCTACGAGGCCGACACGCCGCTCTTCAGCCGCCTCGCACTGGCCGAGGGCGATGGAAGTGACGGCAATGTCGAGGTCCATGAAATTCTGTCGGACGTCGACCTGACGGGCGTGAATCTCGTCGTCCTCTCCGCATGTCAGACCGCCCTCGGCAAAGTCAGCGCCGGCGACGAGATCGTCGGCTTGACACGCGCACTGCTGTATGCCGGCACTCCCGGCGTGATCTCGACGCTGTGGGAAATCGGCGACGACGAGGCGGCGGCGGTTATGAACCACTTCTACCGCCGTCTCCTCCACGGGGGCTCCGCCGCTGACGCGCTGCGGTTCGCGCAACTGCAGCTATTGCACGGCGACTATCCAGATCCGCGCCAGTGGGCCGCCTTCACGCTCAACGGTGATCCGGAAGGCCGCTGGAATTCTCCGGCGCGATGACGGCCGCAGGAATGTAACTTCGCCATATAAGCCGCGAATCGGTCTCTCAGGACTCGAGACCGGTTTCACACGCGCGCGCGCAGTGCAGGTGGTTAGCCCTCCGGCCTGTCACGCCGGAGGTCGCGGGTTCGAGCCCTCCTAATCCGCCACCCAGCGCAGCCGTATCCTCCCCCGCCGCGGAAAGTCCCGCACCACGTACGTATTCGACGGCTTCCGCCCGGTCTGCTCGTCCTTGCCGAAGAAGAGCGTGCAGCCGTCGAGCTGATCGGGGCGGAGGCGGAAGGAGACCGGGCCGCGGAAATCGTCCATCAGCTCGATGCGGGCGATCCAGAACTTGGAGTTCCAGTCCACGATCTCGCCGCCGGTCAGGGTCACGCCTTTCCACAGCGTGATGCCGTCGCCGTTCGACAGCTCGACTTCGAACGCCTCGCCCGGCTCCTCGGAGACCTCGATGCGATCGCCTTTCGACAGCGGCTCCTGCGCGCTGCGTTTCAGCCTCTCCCAGGTGACGTCTTCAGGCATGGCGGTCCTTTCTGCCGAGCGGAGCGCCGGCGTCCTCGCCGGCTGGCACGCAGGCGTCCTCGCCTGCGGCGGCGGGACGCCGCCGAGCCAGCCGCCGGGACGGCGGCGCTCCTTGATAGAGCCTCTCCTCTTCCAGATACGCGGCGTTCTCGAACTTGCGCCGCCCTTTGCCTACCCAGATGTACGACTGCGGGTCGAACTCCCAATCGATGAACGCCTTCGGCAGGTGCGCGACGTTCACGCGGTCGCCGAGCTCGGCGATGGTTTGATGAAACGCCAGTTGATCGCTGAAGAATGCGCGGTTGCCGATGGCGTCGATGCGCTCGACGGCGCGCTCGAAGAACTCGATCGCCCCGGCGCTGGGACGGACGGCGATGACGCCGCCGGCCACGCCCATGAAGTCCTTCTCATGCGGACGCTTGTGGATGACCACGTCGCTGGAGTCGATGAGCGGAAAGAGCGGCGCCAGGTCGCGGCGGATGATGGAGTCCGCGTCGAGGAAGAGCACGCGGCGCCGTCCTTCGCGCAGCAGCTCGAGCACGGCGCGGCCGCGGAGGTTGACGCAGAAGCCGGCCTTCTCGGTGTACGGCGTGATGCCGTCGCGCCCCATGCGCACCACAGTCGCGTCGAGCTCGGCGAAGACGAAGGAGAACTCCGTCCGGGCGTGCGCCCGCTCGATCGACTCCACCAGATCGGGATCGACGACGTTGACCAGGTAGGCGTGCAGCGTCGCGGACGGCATGTTCGCGGCGATGGACGCCGCGAGCGCGCGCAGCCGCGGCACGAATTCGGGATCGGCGATGGCCAGGATGGTCAGCTCGCTCACGCGATGTTCCTCTCCTCGGCCTCGTCCCGCAGCCGGAGACGCTCCTCGAGCGCGGCGATCACGGCGTCGTCAACGCTGTCGTCGAATTTGCGAGCGAAGAAGGCGTCGGAAGCTTCCAGCCGCGGGAGGTCGCTCATGTCGAGAACGCGCGGGTAGGCCGGCCCGCTGAACCAGTCGACGAAGTGCCAGTTGCGGCCGGCAACGTGCGCGCGCCGCGTGGAGTTCAGCAGCACGGTCTGAAAAAACGACTCGTCGGGAACGTCCGTCGCCCAGTACGCGGCACGGAAACGGCGGGTGTTCCTGGGGACGGTGAGGAACTCGCACGCCTCGCGCGTGAGCACTTTCCACTGCGAGCCGAGGTAGCGCGTGGCGCCTTTGAGGAGCGGCGCGCGCCACGGCGGCGCCCAGTAGATCAGCCGCGGCTTCTCGCGCCACGGCAGCTCCACGGCAAGCACCTGCTCGCGGCGGGCGAGCTCGGTGGCGCGGCCGGGATCGAGCGCGCGCTCGAACTCCAGCCAGTCGCGGCGCGGCAGCCGTTCGAGCTCCGCGGCGATCTCTTCCTGCGTCCGCAGCGGAAAATCCTGACCGCTCAAATTGACGTAGTACGACCACTCCCCCATCGCCATCAGCCGGCGCATGGCGCGCAGCTCCGTCCGCACCAGACTCCAGCCGCCCCAATAGCAGCGCGAAGGCGGGAGCAGCGCGACATTCGCCGCGCGCGACAGATCGCGCGCCGCGCGCCGGCACTCGGCGGACGCACGGCGATCGACGTGGATGACGTAGACGTGCTGCGGGCGCCAGATGGCGCGCATCAGCCGCCGCAATTGCGCCGGCTTGTGATGGACGAGGATGAAATAGGCGAGCTTCATCGCGGCAGCTCCGCGCGCGGCATGGTACGCAAACCCGTGCCGGGCGTGAGGTTGACGATCTCGATGCCGCGGAGGGCCGCCTGGCGGCAGACCTTCTCCCATCCGCGGCTGACGCCGGCGTGCCGCTCGGCGCTCATGGCAAAGCCGCTGGTGTGATTGCCGGCGCCGCGGGCGTGGCCGCCCTCGCCGGGGATCATGTCCAGTCCGAGGAAAGCGACGCGGCGGAAGCCGCGTTGATTGCACAGCCAGTTCACCGTCACCATGGCGCTGCTGCCGCCGGCGTAGCCGGCGTCGGGATCGTCGCTCCACCCTTCGACGCCGTCGCGCTCGTCGACCTCGCGGACGTACGTCTCCGCGGGCGTCTCCTCGGCGCCGATCATGCTGAGGCGCCAGGCGGGCGTCGACGACCACAGGGTGTCGAATCGCGGAACGGTCGCGGCAAGCTGACGCGCATCCATCGCCGACACGTACGTGAACCGCACGCCCGCGCACGCCTCGGCGGCGATGGCGCCGTTGACGGCGACGATCGCTCCGGCATTCGCCACGCGGTCCCACGCTCGCCGCGGCAGCGCATCAAGGGACGGCCCGGCACAGATGATGACCGCCGTCTCGCCGTTCACCCTGGCACCTCGCCGACGAAGTTCACGTGCAGGCGCGGCCACGGCGTGATGGAGCGCGGCGTCACGCCGTGGAGCGCGCGGGGAGAGTTGACGAAGAACACCAGCGTGTTGGCGCGATACGGGATGGTCTTCACGGGATGCTCGCCATCGTACAACTGGAGGTCGCCGCCCACGGAATCGTCACCCTCGAGGCGGAAATAGAGCAAGCCGGCGAAGAGCGACACCGCGCGGTCGACGTGACGCGGCGCGGAGCTGGAGACCGCGTTCACCGGCTCGCACCAGGCGAACTGGCACTCCATCATCACGGTCGGAGTGCGGGCATCCCGCCCGCATTCGCCGGGCGTCCCGCCCGGCGATCCAGCGCCGCTCATTCGATCGGGCGAGGACGCCCGATCGGTGCGGGCGGGACGCTCGCACTCCAGGTAGCGAACTGCGGTATCAGCGGTTTCGAGATGCGTGAGTCCGAACAGCGCGACGACCTCGGCGAAGAACGCGGCCGAGGTGTGCTGGCGGACGAAGCGCTGCCAGACGGGCGCAACTCGATCGTCGGTGAGGATCTGATCGGCATGGACGTGCGAGTACTCGTTGCTGGCGAGGGTCTGACCCTTTCGCAGCAGCTCGGCGCCCGGAAACGCGTCGGCGAGCTCGCGGTAGTCGTCGAGCGCGTCTTCGATGACCACGTGCGGGAACGGCTCGCGGATGACCTCGCGCGCCTTGGCCAGGACGCTGCGCTGCGCGCGCAGGATGCAGCAATGATGTCGCACCTCTTGCGTCGGCTCGCGGACCTCGGCGCCGGGGAAGATTCGCTTCACCCGCTCGGCGGAGAGAAATGCGGTGTCGCAATGCCCCGCCACGTCGAGGCGCCATTCGATATTCGACATCACCCGCGTCTTGCGCAATGCGCGGTACTCCGGATCGACGAACGAGAACGCCAGCACGCCGCCCGGCGCGAGCATGCGGCGCAGCGCGGCGACCAGCTCGCGCACTTCGTGCTCCGGCATGAGCGTGAAGACCGAGTACGCGAGGATGAAGTCGAAGCGGCCGAGGTCGGGCGGGGGGGTGCGCGGGCGGCCGTGGGGGTTGTAGCGTGCGTGGTGGCGGTCGTAGTGGATCCAGTGCGCGCGCGGGTGTCGTCGCGCCCCCTCGGCGAGCGCTTCGCGCGAAACGTCTAGACACCAATAGTCCTCGGCGCGCACCTCATCGCCGGCTTCGGCGAGGAGGTTGCCGCAGTTGCCGCCGAAGTCGAGGACGCGCTTGCCGCGCCAGCGGGGCGCGCCGAGCTGCGCGTCAAAATACGCGAACTGGCCGGTTTTCGCGGAGATGATCACATCGCCACCGCCACGCCCCGCACGCGAGGCAGCACGTCGGAGGCGAAGAGCGCCAGCTCCTCCTCATCCGGCCATCCGAGGAAGAGGAACTGTGAGATGCCGATCGCTTGGAGGTCGAGAATTGCCTCCGCCACGTCATCGAACGATCCGACGAGGGCAATCGACGGCGCGCCGAGGTACGGCACGGCGCCGGTCCAGAGCGTCGGCGTCAGCCACTCCGACTCGGCGGAACGATACGCGGAGGTGAAGGCGACGGAGTCGGAGCGGCTCGCAAAGTCATCATGCGTCCGCCGCGAAGGGCCCGCCGCGGCGATCAACGCCCGCGCCGCGCGCACTGCCTCCTCGCGCGTCGGCCGCGCCATGATCGACATCAACAGTCCCGCTTCCTTCCCCGCGTCGAGCAGCGGCGCGATCTTCTCGCGCAGCGTCGACGGAGACTCCGGCACGCGCCAGAGGCAATCGCCATGCTCGAGCGCGAGCGCGACTGCCGCCTCGGAGTTGCCGCCGATGAAGATCTCCGGCGGGGGGACGCGCAGGTTCAAGCGCGCGCCCTCGACGCGGTAGTGCCGGCCATCGAAGTCGACGCTCTCGCCGCGCCACAGCCCGCGGCAGATCGTGAGGAACTCGCTGGTGCGCGCGTAGCGCTCGTCGTGTGACAGGAAGTCGCCGTAGCCGCGCTGCTCGTTCGGGGTGTGACCGGCGACGACGTTCAGCGACACGCGCCCGCCGGCCAGCGCGGAGAGGGTGTTGATCTGCTGCACGAACGCGACGGGCGACATCAGCCCGGAGCGGACGGCGATCATGAATCGAATGCGCGAGGTCTGCGCGGCGAGTGCCGTGGCGAGGATCAGCGGATCGGGGCGATGAAATCCGAACGCCGTGAGCAGCGAGTCGATGCCCGCCTCCTCGGCTTGGCGGCAGAAACGCGCCAGCGCGCCGAACTGCGGCAGCGCCGACTGCGAGGCGCGGGCCTGCGCGGCGCGCAGCTTCTCCCCCACCGCGGAGAGCGACCAGTGGAAGCGGAGTGCCGGTAGGCCGGAGCTCACGCCACGACCCCGAGCTCGTCGAAGCGCTCGCGGATCAACTGCTGCAGCCGCGCGGCGCAGCCGACGTAGGCGTCGACGGGCTTGCCGATGGGATCCTCGATGTCGCCGCGCGGATCGAGGCAGCGCGTCTTCTCCGCGGCAATGGGAATTGCGGCGACGACATCGTCGCGGTGGCGAGCGGTCATGCAGTAGATGACGTCGGCCGACTGCGCGAGCTCGGCGGTGAGGCGCCGCGCGCGGTGCTGCGGCACGGGGACGGCGAGCGTCTGCAGCGCGGCGAGGGCCGGCTCGGGCATCGGCGCGCCGTCGGTAGCGCTCACGCCGGCGCTGGCGGCGCGGATGTCGAGGCGCGTGCGCGCCGCGAGCTCCGCGTTGCCGATCGCCTCGGCCATCGCCGAGCGGCAGGTGTTGCCGCTGCAAACGAAGAGGAGCACGCGGTGCATGTGCAGCGGCGCCGGGACGGGCATGGCGTTGCGCGTGCGCACGATGGCCAACACGTTCACCCAATGCTCGGGAACGTGGTGCAGCGGCGAGAGCAGCACGAGCGCGAACAGGATGATGCCCGCCGCCACCAGGTGCGCGGTCGCCGGCGGCGCGAGCATCGCGTACGACGCCGCGACGCCCGCCAGCAGGCTCGCGCCGCGATTGAGGGGGACGCAGAAGGTGTTCTCGCGCCGGTCGAGATAAATCAGCGTGCCGAAGAAGAAGAGTGCCGCGTAGCAGACGCCAACGGCCAGCGACAACGCGACCGCGCCGGAAGGCAGCGCAAGCGCGAAGCCCCGCCGCAGGGCGGCGTTGCCGGCAAGCGCTGCGATCGCCGGCACCGCGACGAGCGCGGCCAGGGCAACGGCCAACTCCTGAACGAAATAGCGGCGCGTCGCATCGGGGTCGGCCGTTTTGGCCACGCGCGTCATGGCCGGCAGGCGGAGAACGTAGCCAGAGAGATAGCCTGCGAGGTTGATCGCCGCGGCGATCGGAAACGTGGTCCGGTCGACGGTGGAGAAGGCCACGGCGATCGCCAAGAACGTCAGCCCGAGCGCCGCCCACGAGAACCAGCGCACGCGGCGCACGCACATCAGATCGACGGCCGGCGCCAGGAGCAGCACGCCGCTGCGCATCAACAGCAGCGCGAACAGGATGGAGATGCCGTGGAAGGTGTAGGCGATGGTGGTCGTGGCGATGATCGCGGCGGTGCCGAGACCGGAGAGGACCACCCGGGCACGCGGGGTCTCAAAGTACTTCCACCATCCCAGAATCGTCGTGAATAGCAGCGCCGCCGCGACCGTCCCGTAGATCGTGCCGGGAAGCAGCTCCAGGCCGGTCACGCGTTTGGTGGCCACTTTGATCAGCGCGCTGTACGGCGCGTACGCGGCGAAGTAGCCGAGGGCGAAGACCCAGACGATGCGATCGGGCTTTTTCACGGTTTGTAGAACGACGCGTCGAACGGCTTGCCGAGCAGCGCGCGGCCGATGGTGGCCAGCACCTGATCGTCGTTGTCGTGGCGGATGTAGATGGCCAGGTCGCGATAGATGCGCTCCACCGGACTGGGGCGATTGAGCGCACGCGCGCCGCAAGCGCGCACCGCATGCTCCACGGTCTCCTGCGCAAGATGCTCGACCAGATGCCGCGCCCGCGCGCCGGCCAGACGGGCCTGGTCGTAGTCGCCCGTCTCCCACAGGCGCGCGACGTGCCGCAGCCAGAGGTGCGCCGTCTCCACGTTCATCCCCATGTGCGCGACGCGGTGCGTCACGTAGGGATCGTCGCCCTTGTTCGCCTTCTTGATGGCGTCGAGCGCGTAGTCGTACGCCGCCTCCGCCGCGCCGAGGAACGACGCCGCGTAGTGCGGCGCGAAGCAGGTCTGCCACGCCTCGGTCAGATACTGGCCGGGATAGCCGATGACGTTCTCGTCGGGAATGAACGTCCGCGCGAACTTCACCAGGTGGCTCACCGTCGCGCGCATGCCGATGGGGTTCCACCACGAGCCGTCGAAGGACACCGACGGATCGCCGAGGTCGCACGCCATCAACATCAGCCCCTCCGCCGGCCCATTCGAATGCCGCGCGCCGCCGGGACCGGCGGTGTGGACGAGGAGGATGGCCCAGTCGGCGCCGCCGGCGCTGGTGCAGAAGGCCTTGGAGCCGTCGACAATCCAGCCGCCGTCGACTTTTTCGATGTTCGTGCCGAACGGCGTCTTCTCGCCGGGAGCGCGCGACGGCGGCTCGCCGCTCCACGCCACCCACTTCTCGCCGCGCTCGACCACGCCGCGGAACCAATGCCGCTTCTGCTCGTCGTTGGCCATCCCGTCGAGGATCACCAGCGAGTTGGCGTGCCCTTCCCAGCAGCGGGCCAGCGAGAGGTCGGCCCTGGCCACCTCCTTGGTCAGCATCCAGAGCGTGTAGACGTCGCCGCGGAACGGGCCGAGGCCGAGGCCGCCGTACTCGCGGGGGATGGTGGGGGCGTGGAGGCCGGCGCGGACGATGTCGTCGAAGTCGGCGGCGGGAAAGGTCGCGGTGGAGTCGTACTCCGCCGCGCGGCGGGCGAAGCCGCGCGCCAGGTCGCGCATGGTTTCGATCAATTGCGCGGGCTCATCGATCTTGATGGGGACGACAGTCATGACCTGCCTCCGGAACGCCGCCGTCCCGGCGGCTGGCCGGGCGGCGTCTCGCCGCCCCGCGCAGGCGAGGACGCCTGCGGACCAGCCGGCGAGGACGCCGGCGCTCCATTGCTCCGCCAATAGAACTCGCGCCGGAAGATCCCGCGCCCGAAGTACGCCACCACCAGCACGCCGCCCTTCACGTTGGCCTGCACGCGGAAATCGTCGAAGCGCGCGCTGAAGGCGTGATCGGGCTCGTAGCGCTCGAGGGGCACGGTGCCCCAGTCGGGGATGGTGAGGGTGTCGACGCCGACGATGAGGCGCATCACGTGGCCTTGTGGGTTGGTGTTGTTCCAGGTGTTGGCCGTTGACCGTTGGCTGTTGGCCGTTGGCCGATAGAAGAATTCACGCGTAAATTGGTTGGAGGTGCCGCGGGTGAAGGCGGCGACGACCAGCAGGCCGAGGTTGACGTTGGCCTCGAGGTCGACCTCGTGCTCGGAGAGCGTGAAGCGCGCCACGAACGCGGCGGCGTCGTGCGAGTCGGGCGAGAGGGCGTACACCTCGTCTGCCTCGGATTCTCCCCAATCGTCCGGCGCGGCGTCGCCGTGCACGCGCACCCGGAGGCGGCCGCCGTCATCGCGGACGTCGAGGGCGCGAATCCATTGCGGGGCGTCGTTGGTTTTCAGCCAGCGGCCGGTGAGCGGCTGGAGTGAGATCACACCAAAAAAGACGGTTCCCCTTCCGGCGATGTGAATTCACGCGCGGGAGGCGCGGAACGTCTGAAAAGGGAAGCCATGCTTGCCATCGCTCTCCTTTTCATGGCCCTGCAGCAGAAGGCCGTGCACGGCGGCGTGTCGGTCGAACTGTCCATCGCGCGCACCGACAGCGCGGCGGAACCGATTCGCGAAGGCGACGACGTCGTGGTCGGCCTGCGGGTGACCGACAGCGCGAGCGGCGCGCCCTTGCGGGGTGCCCGCCCCGCCATCTGGATGACGCGGAGGACCGGCAAGCCGGAAGTGGACGGACGGCCGTGCGCGGCGAAGATCGCCGGCATCGCCTCCGGCTCGTTCTTCTCCAGGGCCGAGGTCGATCTCAACGTCTACTACGTCCTGGCCATGAACACCGACAACACCATCACCGTGGTCGACCCGCGCTTCGAGTTCGGCGGCAGCCATCTGCTGGCCATGGTCGAGCTCTCCAACCGCGGCGAAGACTGGGTGCTGAGCGGCGATCTCTCGCGCCTCTTCGTCTCCATCCCCAAGTCGAACCGCGTGGCGGTGGTCGACACCTCGCGCTGGAAGGTGCTGCGCGAGATCGACGCCGGCGGAAATCCCACCGACCTCGAATGGCAGGCCGACGGCAAGTACGTCTGGGTGGCCACCGAGGCCGGCGTGAGCGCCATCGACGCCACGGCGCTGGAGGTGGCGAAGACGATCGCCACCGGGCGCGGACCGCACCGCATCGCCTCGACCGCCGACAGCCGCACGCTGCTGGTGACGAATGCCGGCGACGGCACTGTATCAATTGTTACTATAGCAACGCTTACTATAGCCGCAGTCATCCCGGCGGGAAAGAGCCCGGTGGCCATCGCCTGGTCGCCGCGCAGCGAGATGGCGTACGCCGCCGGCGCCGACGGGGTGATCACCATCATCGAGCCGCGGCGCGCGCGGGCGGTGGCGAAGATCGAGACCCACCCGGGCATCCACGACATCCGCATCAGCCGCGACGGGAAGTGGGGCTTCATCCTCAATCGGGAGAAGAACCTGGTGCAGATCCTCGACGCCGCGGCCAACCGCGTGGTGCAAGCCGGCATCATCGCAGGGACGCCCGAGCAGGTGAACTTCACCGACACCATGGCCTACATCACGCAGGTCAAGAGCGACGACGTGCTGATGTCGACGCTGGCCTCGCTCGGCCAGCGCGGCAAGCCGCTCGCGCTGGCCGATTTCACCGGCGGCGACCACCCCCCCGGGCAGATCGCTCGATCCCCGCTCGCGGGCGGCATCGCCGCGGCGGCCGGCGAGAACGCGGTGCTAGTCGCCAATCCCGCCGACGGCGAGATCTACTACTACAAGGAAGGGATGGCCGCGCCGATGGGCCATTTCTCCAACTACGGGCACCAGCCGGCGGCGGTCATGTCGCTCGACCGCAGCATGCGCGAGCAGACGCCGGGCTCGTTCAGCACGCAGGCGCGCCTGCCGCACGCCGGGGTGTACGACGTCGAAGTCTTCGTCGACGCGCCGCGGGTGGTGAGCTGCTTCGAGGTTTCGGTCGCCGTCGACGAGGCGCGGGAACGGGAGCGGGCCTTCGGACGGATCGCCGTTCAATACCTCGACCGCCCGGCGAGCTTCCCGGTGGCGCGCGCGAGCTCGCTGCGCTTCCGCCTCTTCGACGCCCGTACCAGGGAGGAGCGCCGCGGCGTGACCGACGTCGGCGCGCTCATCGTGCAGAGCCCCGGCGGCTGGCGCGACAGGCAGTTCGCAATCCCCCGCGAGGACGGCAGCTACGAGCTGACGATCAATCCGCCCGACTCGGGCGTCTACTTCGTCTACCTGGAGAGCCCTTCGCTGAAATTGCCGCTGGCGAACCCCAACCGTATCGCCTTCGATGCTCGCTGAGCTGGCGGTCGCGCTGGCGCTCGGAACGCCGCCGTCCCCGGCGGCTGGCCCGGCGGCGTCCGCGTCGCCGCCCGAGGAAGGGCGCCGGGACGGCGCCCGGCCAGCCGGCGAGACGCCGGCGTTCCGCGGCCGCGCGATCTACCACCGCGGCGAGGGCGTTTCCGAGATCGTGGCCGTCGTCGGCGACGCGCGGCTGGCGGCGTCCGCCGTTCCGTGCGCCGGTTGCCACGGGCCGGACGGACGCGGCAAAGCCGAGGGAGGGGTGACACCGCCCGACCTCCGCCATGCGGCGCTGACCCGGCCGTACGCGGCGCCGTACGACGATCGCCTCCTGCGCCGCGCGATCACCAGGGGCATCAGCTCGTCCGGCAAGGAGCTCAGCAGCGTGATGCCGCGCTACCAGATGACGCGGGCCGATCTCGATGCGCTGGTCGCCTTCCTCAACACCCTCGGCGACGAGGCCGTCCCCGGCGTCGGCGACCACTCCATCCGCGCCGGCGTGTTCCTTCCGCCGGACAGGCGCGCGGCCTCGATCCGCGCCGCCGTCGGCGAATGGGCGGGCGCCTTCAACGCCCGCGGAGGGGTGTACGGACGCCTCCTCGAAGTCCGCTTCGCCACCGCGCCGCCGCGCGCGGCGGACCGCGCATCGGCGCTCACGAAGTTCATCCGCGATGAGGATCTCTTCGCCCTCTTCGCCAGCTCGACCGACGGCGCGGCGAGCGCCGCCGGCTTCGTTCCCATCCTCTCCGCGTTCGATGACCATCCGGACATCCGCGCGCCGAGCGTCCGCTATCTTCTCGCCGGCATCCCGCAGCAGCGGCGCGCGCTGGAGAGCTTCGCCGCCGAGAGCGGGACCGGCGCGCTCACGCTCACCATCGCCTCGCTCGCCGGTGCGTCGGCGTTCGAAGGCCCGGGCCCGCGCGCCGTCGCCTTTCCCACCCTTCCCGTAAAGCATCCGGAGCAGACCACGGCGAAGGCGTCGGCGGAGATCTTCGCCGCCGGGCTTCGAGGCGCCGGGGTCGATCTGACGCGCGAGCGGCTGCTGCAGGCGGTCGACGACCTCTATGGCTTCGACACCGGCGTCGGTCCGGTCACCTATCGCGGCAACCGCCGCATCGGCGCCGGCGGCGCGTGGATCGTCGTGGTGCAGCCCGACGGCAGCGTCGGCGAGCCGCGGTTCGTTCGAGTGAGCGATTGATGGTGCGTTCACAACTCTTTCGGCCCTTCCGTCTCCCAAGAAAAAGAGGTGCTCCCATGATCGAGACGCGGACACACACCTTCGTGCCCGACATTCGCGTGGTCGGGCGGGTCGATCCGGTGGTGCCGATGGAGACGATCATCGCCGAGCCGATGCTCTGGAGCGCAGGGTGGGATTTCTCGCGGCAGCACGGCGGTCCGCTGACGCAAAAGGTGATGGACGCGCTCGAGCCGGAGCGCGCGGCGATGAACGCCGTCATCGAGGCGCAGGGCAGCTACGTCTGCATCGACACCGAGAGCCAGGATCTGCTGGAGGGGCAGTACCCCTCCATCCCCGGCTGGCACTGCGACGGCGACGGCGGGCCGACCGAGCGGATCTCCACCGACGCCATGGTCTACGCCTGCTTCCTGTCGAACCAGCCGGGAGGGGTGTCGCGCACCACCTTCGCCGCGGAGCCGCTGACCGTCGACGTCGATCTCGATCACATCTGGCCGAGCGTCCATCGCGCCACCGAGCGCTTCCTGCTGCACCGCGACAAGGTCGACGACGGCGACATCATCCGCTTCGACGGCAACACCCTCCATCGGTCCTCCGACTGCCATCGCAACGGCTGGCGATACTGGTTCCGCCTGACCATCTACCAGAAGCCGCCGAAGAACGTGATCAAGCATCGCGTCCAGGTGTACACGCCGCTCGAAGCGCGCGGCTGACATTCACAAGACGCCTTTAAGACTCGTCTCCCCCACGAGAGGTGCACATGCGACTTCACCGCAGGATCCTGGCCCTGGCTCTCATGGTGTCCGCCCTCGCCGCCCCGGCATTCGCGCAATGCGAGAAGGCCAAACGGGTGGTGACCGCCGACGTCGTCGCGTTCGACCAGCACATCATGCTCAACCGCATCGGGGCGTCGCTCCCCACCGGAATGATCTTCGCGCTCAAGAGGGACGTCATCGCCATCACGGGCAAGGACGCCGGTCCCGGCAACGCGCGCCTTCGCCCTGACAAGCGTCCCCGCCCACTCGTGCTGCGCGTGAATCAGTACGACTGCCTGGACATCACCTTCACCAATTGGCTTTCGCACACGCCGATAAACCCGGCGAACGACGTCATTCCACCGATCACTCCACCGCTCGCCGCGACGCAGACGGGCACGCGCGCCGCCTCGATTCACATCAACGGGATGCAGCTCTACCAGATGTCCGACGACGGCTCGTGGGTCGGCAAGAACACGAGCAGCATGGTCAAGGCCGCGAAGTCCCCTGCCCCCGGAGAATTTACCCGCTACCAGCTCTATGCGACCGAGCAGGGGACCTTTCTCCTCTACAGCCTCGGCGCGAACTTCGGCGGAGTAAACGGGACGACCGGACCAAATCCGAACGGAGGGAATGACGGCGCGCAGCAGACCGAAGGGCTCTTCGGCGCTCTGCACGTCGAGCCGCCGGACGCGGAATGGTACCGCAGCCAGGTGACCCGGGCCGATCTGGAAGCCGCCTGGACCACCAGCCGCAGCGGCAAGCGCTTCCTCGACTATGGCAAGGAGCGCGACCGCGTTCCCATCCTGCGCATGTACAAATCGACGTACGACGACAAAGGCCGCGAGATCCGCGAGCTCGTCCACACCGATCTCACCGCCGTGATCACCGGCCAAAATCACGGCCGCTTCAAATCAAGTCTCTATCCCTGCAACAACCCGAACGGTCCAGACTGCCCCCCCGGCCTGCAGCCGCCAGAGATCAATCCGAACTTCGAACCGAACTACGCCGAGCCCGATCGCGAGCAGCCCTATCGCGAGTTCACCATCCTCTACCACGAGCTGTTCGAGGTCACCCAAGCATTCCAGGATTTCTACATCGGCATCATGGCCACCCCGGACAACCTAGACGCGGTGGGAACGCTCGCCTCGGTGTCCGACCAGTTCGCAATCAATTACGGCACGGGGGGCATCGGCGCGGAGATCCTCGCCAACCGCATGGGCGTGGGGCCGATGGGAGGCTGTCCGGACTGCAAGTACGAGGAGTTCTTCCTCGATTCGTGGACGGCCGGCGACCCCTCGATGATCGTTGACGTGCCCGCCAACTCTCCCTGCCCTCTAGACACCCTGTACGCGCAGTGGGCATTTACGCAGGTGGCAACCAGTCAGAACGATCCGCCCAACGGCGGAAACAAAGACCCGGTTTCCCTTCCCTGCGATCCGAAGGTCGATGAGGGAACCAAACTCTCCTCCACCGGAGACGGTTACCTGATGCTACCCAAGCGGAAGGCGACCAAGGCGTACTACCCCGACGATCCTTCGAACGTCTACCACAGCTACCTGAACGACCACGTGAAGTTCCGCATCCTCCACGCCGGCACAGGCTTCAGCCACGTGCACCACCAGCACGCGCACCAGTGGCTGCGATCCCCGAACAACAACGAGAGCACCTACCTCGACAGTCAGCTCATCAATCCGGGAAGCGCGTACACGCTGGACATCACCTTCGGCGGCTCCGGCAACCGCAACAAAACGCCGGGCGACTCGATCTTCCACTGCCACTTCTATCCGCACTTCGCCGGCGGCATGTGGTCGCTGTGGCGCGTGCACGACACCTTCGAGCCGGGCACGTTGATGAACGGCGATGTCCCGGCCACCGGCTACGCGCGCGCCCTTCCCGACGCGGAGATCTTCATGACCGGAACGCCCACTCCGGCCATCGTTCCGATGCCGACCCTGGCGATGGCTCCGTGGCCCGCCGACGTCAAGCTGGTGACAGTGACCGATCCTGCCAATCCGAACAACATCATCGGCAACCGCGTGGAAGTCAAGCCCTCGGACCTCGCCGCGGGAAAGAATCCCGGCTATCCGTTCTTCGTCCCCGGTATCTCCGGCGTGCGCTCCCCGCATCCGCCGCTCGACTTCGCGGTGGAGAAGGACGGCGAGGTGCTCAATGGCGGCCTGCCGCGCCATCTCTTCCTCACAGGATTGGTGAAGAACGAGCAGCACAACCGCTACGACTTCTCCAAAGACCTCGGCAAAGTGAACGCGCTCCATCTTCCGGAGGAGGGCACCGCCGTCGAGCAGGTGGCGATGAAGTACCACGAAAAGTGCGCCCACAAGACGCTGACGCCGGAGGGGCAGCCGGGCGAGTTCGAAACCAACGGCCTCAAACGAAGGCCGGGCGCGCCGTACGCTGATCCGGGGTCGAAGCCGTACAACCCGAACAAGCCTCCGCCGAACTTTGGTCCTAAGGGTCACACCCGCTGCGAGCCCATCGTCGACCCCGAGGACCAGAGGCAATACCGGGCGGCGGTCTTTCAGACCGACCTGGTATTCAACAAGCAGGGGTGGCACTACCCGCAGTCGCGAATGCTGGCGCTGTGGGAGGACGTGATGCCGACCCTCAAGGGCGATCGTCCCCCCGAACCGCTCTTCTTCCGCACGGACACCGATGACGTCACCGATTACTGGCACACCAACCTGGCGCCGGACTACTACATGCTCGACGACTACCAGGTGCGCACGCCGACGGACATCATCGGCCAGCACATCCACCTGGTGAAGTTCGACGTCACCTCGTCCGACGGAGCGAGCAACGGCTGGAACTACGAGGACGGCACGTTCAGTCCGAACGAAGTGCGCGCGCGCATCCAATCGATCAATCAGTGCGGCGGATTGCTCACCAGCCTGACCACCGCGAAGCCGTGTGGCCAAGGCACCCGCGGGCCCACGCTGAACGCGAAGAAGCCGCCGAAAATGATCTGCGGAGGAACGGACAATGATCCATGCCCCGCCGACGAGAGTTGGAACGGCGCGCAGACGACGGTCTCGCGCTGGATGGCCGATCCGCTCAAGAGCCCTGCCGAGGGGACGAGCATCCTCGTGGACGACAGCATCGACCGGACGTTGCGCACCGTATTCACGCACGACCATTTCGGACCATCCACCCACCAGCAGACCGGTCTCTACGCGGCCTTCGTCATCGAGCCGGAGGACACCGAGTGGTTCCACAGCGAGACGGGCGAGAAGATGGGAACCCGCCCGGACGGCGGTCCCACCTCGTGGCAAGCGGTCATTGAGCCGAAGGATAAGACCAAGGCGAGCGACCTCAACGTCTATCGCGAGTTCGCCATCGGCCTGCAGGACTTCCAGCTCGCCTATCTCAACGGCAGCATCAACAAGCCGGCAACGCCGATCGCCTGCGACCCGAAAAATAAGCTAGTCAACTGCGAATGGGCCGATCCGGCAAACGCCGTGTCGCAGTCCGCGGCGCTCAGTCAGACCCCACTCAACCAGATCACGGCAGATCAGCCGGTTGGCGGTCCGCCTCCGACCGTCAACGGCATGGCCCAACAGGGCGTCAGCGCCGGCCCGAGCCAGGGAACCTACACCTTCAACTACCGCAACGAGCCGCTGCCGTACCGGCTGCAAACCGCGCCCACGCCGCCGCAGACGACGCCGCCGCTCGCAGGCGCCGCCATCGACCCGTCCTATGTTTTCGCCTCGAACATTCAGCGCAACAACACGGCGTTCAACATCCAACCTGCTCCCGGCGCGCCGATCAATTGCCCGCAGGGAGCGAAAAAATGCTCGTCGCCTGACAGCTCTTTCACCTTCCCGCAAAAGCCGCTGACTTTCGACATGCAGGACACCGATCCTTACACGCCGCTGCTGCGCGCGTACGAGGGCGACAACGTGCAGGTGCGCGTCATCGTCGGCGCGCACATGCTCCCCCATCCCTTCACCATGCAGGGCGTGCGGTGGCTGTTCGAACCGGGCGACACGGTAGTGCGAGCCTCGGAGAAATCGAAGGCGAACTCCGGCTACCGCAGCAATCAGGCCATGGGCATCTCCGAGCATTTCGAGTTCCTCTTCCAGGTGCCGAAGTCGCAGCCGCGGCCCGGACAGACAAAACCGTTCACCGATTTCCTCTACATGCCCGACTCGTCCAACCCGCAGGGAGGCCGCGGCATCACCGAGGGAACGTGGGGCATCATGCGCGCCTATCAGACAGAACAGCCGGCGGACAAGCCGCTGCGGCCTTTGCCAACCAACAAGCCTGGGCCGCCGCTGCAGGCGCAGTCGGACGAGAACGCCCCGCCGTGGTGGTGGGCGGCCAACTGCAAGAACGTGAACATCCAGAAGCCGAACGTCTGGGCGCAGAACATCACCCTCAAGCTCAACAGCAGAGACGGTATCACCCTCCCCAACGCCTTCGTCTATTCCACAACGAAGAATGCGACGACGGTTACCGAGCCGCTCATCCTTCGCGCCAACGCCGGCGATTGCATCCAGTTGACCCTGTTCAACAACATCGCCCCAGACCCTTCGCAGACCAACAGCTATCCGTCCGGTTCGCAGTGGAAAGCGCCCCCAATCTATACGGTCACGCCGTCGATGCGCGTCGGTCTCAACGCGGCGCTCCTCTCCTACGACGTGGCGGTGTCCAGCGGCACCAACATCGGCTGGAATCCGACCGAGGCCACTGTGCCGGTCGGAGGCTCGCGGAAGTACTTCTGGTACGCCGGAATCATCGACAGCAAAGGCGTCGGAACGCCCGTCGAGTTCGGCAGCGTCAATCTCACGCCGTCCGATCCGCTGCAGCAGGACACCTACGGTCTGGTCGGCGCGCTGATCATCGAGCCGCAGGGCTCCTCCTTCGTCCCCGACACCAGTTCGTCGCAAGCCTCCGGCAAAGTTCTCGACAGCAACAATCGGCTCCTCTTCCAGGAGTTCGTGCTGGTGACCCAGGACAATCTCAACAAGAGCGTGATGACCACCACCAGTCCGACGAAACCGACGCAAGTGGCGCTGAACTACACGCAGGAGCCGATGGCGCCGCGTTTCGGGAATCCCCCGAATCCCCCGAGCCTCAATGGGGCCGATGTCGATCTTTCGCAGGCCGTGTCGAACTCGCTGGTCGGCAACAAAGATCCGGTGACGCCCGTCTTCAACGCGACCGCCGGGACACCTGTTCGCATCCGCCTGCTTCATCCGGGCGGCGCGAGCGATCAGCAGGTCTTCACCCTCCATGGCCACATCTGGCAGGACGAGCCGTTCCTCCAGGGCTCCACGGTCATCGGGTGGAATCCGGAGTCGCCGTGGATCGGCTCGCGCGACCTCTACGGCGCCAACAGCTCGTACGAGATCGTCATCCCCTCCGCCGGCGGCGCCAACAAAGTGCAGGGAGATTATCTCTATCGCACGCACCCAGCGAACTTCTTCAGCAGCGGATTGTGGGGAATCCTCCGCGTGGGCCCGCCGCCACCGTCCTCCGGCAGCGGCGGGGGTGGGGGCGAGAATTAGACTCTGCCCGAGGGCGTCGCGGTGATCGCGGCGCCCTCACAGATCACCATCAATGGTCGGCGAGTCCGGGAAGCACGATCATCGGGTGTCTCATAGGTCCGAAGACGATCGCCACAGGTCGATGCCCGAGTCGACGGCGTAACGGTCGATCTTTGCCAGCTCCTCGGCTGTGAAATCCGGTTGATCCAGCGCCGCCAGATTCTCCGCCAGCTGCGACACGCTCGAGGTTCCCACAAGGGTCGAGGCGATGCGCGGATCGCGCAGCACCCACACCAGCGCCATCTGCGCCAGGGTTTGGCCGCGCACCTTCGCGATCTCGTTCAGGCCCCTCACCCGCGCCAGCGTCTCCTCGCTAAGAATGGCGGTGTTGAACGTCGGGCGAGCTGCCGCCCGCTGTACGTCGCGTGTGCCATCGAGATACTTGTCCGTCAGAAGACCCTGTGCGAGGGCCGTGAATGCGATGGCGCCCATGCCGTTTTCGGCCAGGACATCGGTCAGACCACCCTCGATCCAGCGGTTCAGCAGCGAGTACGACGGTTGATGAATGATTAGAGGCGCGCCCAGCCTGTGCGCAATCGACGAAGCCTCGCGGGTGTGCTCGGCAGAATACGACGACACGCCCACATAGCGCGCTTTCCCTTGTCCCACCGCGGTGTCCAGCGCTCCGATCGTCTCTTCCAGCGGAGTCCCCGGGTCGAAGCGGTGAGAGTAGAAGATGTCCACGTAGTCCAGGCCCAACCGCTGCAACGATGCATCGAGGCTGGCAAGCACGTACTTGCGCGACCCCAACTGCCCATAGGGGCCCGGCCACATATCCCAGCCGGCCTTTGAGGAGATGACCAGCTCATCCCGATAGGGGTGGAGGTCCTTGCGCATGACCCGTCCGAAATTCTCTTCGGCGGCGCCATAGGGCGGACCGTAGTTGTTGGCGAGGTCGAAGTGCGTAATGCCGCGGTCGAACGCGTAACGCACGATCTCGCGCTGCGTCGCAAACGGCCGGTCGTCGCCGAAGTTGTACCAGAAACCCAGCGAGATCGGCGGCAACTGCAATCCCGAGCGGCCCACACGACGATAGCCGAAATTGCGATAGCGATCGGGAGCCGCTCGATACGGGTCGTGCGTGAAGGGAACGCTGTCGTAGGTTGAGACGCTCATGGAGTCTGTCTCCGAATCGTCGCCACGACGGCGGAGAAGTCGAGGTCGGCCGCGCCGCGACCCGCGGCTTCATCCAACCAGGCGCGATTCGCGTTGGCCTGCTTGAGCTCACGGCGCCGGGCAGTTGCGGCTTCAGTGACGAGCCTAAGATCCTTCGCGGCATGCCGCAGTTTGAAGGAGGGCGTGAAGTCGCCCGACTCGACATTGGCTCTCTTGGCTCGCACGATCGGCCCGATGGGCGAGTCGGCGAGGGCATCGAGCACGAGGCCGCGTTCGAGATCGAGGGAGTCTCCGAGAGCGAGAGCTTCTCCGAGAGTCACGATCGCCGCGCCCAGGACGAGATTGGCCACGAGTTTCATCGCCGCTCCCGATCCGGGCCCGCCCGTGTGTCGTACCGTGCCGAGGAGCTCGAGGATCGGCCGCACGCGCTCGTAGTTCTCGCCGGTCGCGCCGACGAACACTTCGAGGCGGCCCGACGTGGCCTGAGGCACGCTCCCACGAACCGGCGCATCGACGAGAGGTCCCCTCCGGCAATCGGGCAGCAGCCGAGCGGACCTCGTCGGGCCCGACGGTCGACATGTCGATGAGGACCTGACCCGGGGAGAGGGCGGTTGCCAGTCCATCGCTCCCGAATAGAACCTGCTCGAGCGCCTCCGGCGTCGCCAGCATCGTGATGACGAAGTCCGCGCCGGCCGCGACCTTCGCCGGCGACGACGCGACCGCAGCGCCCTCGTTCGCAAGAGGCACGGTCCGCTCCGCGCTGCGATTCCAGACCGTCAAGTCATGGCCGGCGCGCAGCAGGCGAGTGGCCATCGGTGTTCCCATCTCGCCGAGCCCCAGGAAGCCAATCTTCGCCATCACAGGCGATCCCCAGTGAGCGCAGACTTGACAGCACTGAGCAGCACATCTGCATCGAAAGGCTTGGGGAGGAATGCCAGCGCACCGCCGGCCAAAGCCTGAGCGCGTCCGTAATCATCGGCGTGGGCCGTGAGAAAGATGGTTGGAACGCGCCAAACGTTCGCGTGCAAGTGCCTCTGTAATTGCAGGCCGTCCATGCCGGGCATCCGCAAGTCGAGAATCAGACACGCAATGGACCGCAGATCCCTGCCCCTCAGAAACTCCTCCGCGGAGGCATAGAGCAGGACAACGAATCCGACGGACCGCAGCAGGCTGGCCACCGCCAGCCGAACCGATTCATCGTCGTCCACCACAGCAATGACGGAACCTTTGCCCATGACGGGATCCAAGGTAATCCGCGCCGGGCGTGCTGGGTACTATACGTGCGTATAGAACGGGTACGCCTCAGCGGTCGGCTTCGACGATGCCGAGCTTGACGGCATCCTTCACCAGCTCGGCCAATGAACCTGCTCTCATCTTGTTCATGACCCGCCCGCGGTGGACTTTGACGGTGATCTCGCTCGTGCCCAGCTTCTCCGCCACCTGTTTGTTGAGCAGGCCCGTGACGACGAGGGCCATCACTTCGCGCTCTCGCGGCGTGAGTGAGGCATAGAGACCGCGCAGCTCCGCGCGTTCCGCCTGTTCGGTCCGTACGGTCGCGTCTTTCTGGATCGCCAGCTGAATGGCATCGAGGAGTTGCTGGTCGCGGAATGGTTTCGGCAGAAAATCGATCGCGCCGCTCTTCATGGCGTGAACCGACATCGGAATGTCGCCGTGACCGGTGATGAAGATGATGGGGATCGAGTTTCCGGCGGACGCCAGCTCGTGCTGAAGATCGAGACCGCTGAGTCCGGGCAGGCGCACGTCGAGAACGAGGCAGGCCGGCGCGTCGGGTCGTTGGAAACGGAGGAAGTCGTGGGCGGAGGCGAAGGACTTGACGCGCAGGCCGATCGATCGGATCAGACTCTCCATCGCCGGCCGCATCGACGGATCGTCATCCACCACGAAAACGATCGGCCCCTCAGGCGTCATGATGCGTCGGACTCCGCGGCCGGCAATGTGAATTGAAACGTCGCCCCTTGCGCCGGCGCCGAGGTCGCCCAGATGCGGCCGCCGTGCGCCTCGATGATGGAACGGCCGATCGCCAGACCCATTCCCAGTCCGCCGCTCTTGGTCGTGTAGAACGCATCGAAGATGTGCGGGAGATGTTCTTCGAAGATCCCGACGCCCGAGTCCCGGACCGCCACGAAGACGCCATTGCCTTCATGCGGCCGCGATTGAATGGTCAGCGTTCGCGACCGCCCGGTCACTCCGTTCATCGCATCCATCCCGTTGAGCACGAGATTGAGGAGGACCTGCTGGAGCTGGACGCGGTCGGCCAGCACGACGGGCGCGTCGGAGAGCTCCAGCTGAACCGAGGTCCCGTTCCGCTGCGCTTCGCTCTTCGTCAAGGCCACGACGTCCGCGATCACATCGTCGACGTTCAGCAGCTCTCTCTGCGTTTCCCTTTTCGCCAGCAATCCTCGAATGCGACCGACGACGTCGCTCGCTCGATTGCCGTCGGCGATGATCCGAACGGTTGCCTCACGGACCTCGCCGAGATTGGGTGGGTCTGCAGCGAGCCACCGCAGCGAGGCGTTTGCGTTGGTGACGATCGCGGCGAGCGGTTGATTGACCTCGTGCGCGATCGAGGCCACCAGCTCGCCCATGGTCGTCACACGAGTGACGCGAGCGAGGTCCTCCTGTGCGTGGCGCAATGTCTCTTCGGCTCGTTTGCGGTCGTCGATGTCGATGGACGTGGTGCACCACTGAGTGCGTCCGGACGCGTCGCGCATCGGAAACACATGATGAAGAAACAGGCGATAGGCACCGGATCGATCCCGCAGCCGGACTTCTCTCGTGACCGGCTGACCCTCGGCCACGGCCCTTTTCCATTCCGATCCGTACCAGAGCTGGTCGTCCGGATGAAGAACGCCGAGCAAGCCTTCGCCGTGCAGATCCTCCGCTGAGCGTCCGGTGTAATCGACGAAGCGCTGATTGCAGTAGACATCGTCGGCCGCTTCCGATGAGCCGATCACGACGAGCGCCGGCATGGCGTCCATGACGAGCTGCAGGTTCTGTTCTCGGCGACGGGCCAGGATGACCAGACGGCTGATGATGAACGCCGTGACGAGCCAGAGCACGAAGCGCAATGCGTGCCGCGACTCGAAGGGGTGCAGGGAAAAAATCGGCGAGGAGAAAAAGTATTGAAGCGCCAGCGCGGCCACGATCGACACGCACACCGCTGTCACGAAGCTTCCGTCGAGTGCCACGAAGACCACGACCAGCAGGTATAGAACGGGCGCGCTGAGGTGCAGTTTCAGGCAGAGGTACGTCAGCACCGCCAGCGCAACGCAGCCGAGGAGGAACGCCACGGCGGAACGCCTGAAGGTGTTCACGGTGACTCGATCTTACCGCGCCTTATACGAAGGTGTGATGCCGGTTCGACTTCCGTCGAATCGGTGTTGCCCTTCGCACAATCGCCGGGCGGCGTCCGCGGTCTTACCTTGGCTATCGATGACGAGGTTCGACCGATGACTTTCAATCCGACGCTGTGGACGCGACGCATCGAGGCCATTCCGGCTTCTCGTTTCGTCATCGGTGCCGCTGCCGCCATCGTCGCGATCGGGACGGTCGACCATTTCACCGGTCCGATGACGCTGCTGACCATTTTTTATCTCATGCCCGTCGCCGGAACGGCCTGGATGGTCGGACGGGCGCCGGCGCAGTGGCTTGCTGTCCTTGCCGCCTTCACCTGGGCAGTCGCCGACAGCATCGGACCGCTGGCCGAGCCTAAGGTACCCCTGGCGTGGGTGAACGACGCGTCGATCCTGGTCGTGTTCTTCTTCATCAACGTCGTCGTCAGCGCGTTGCGCGATCAGGTGCAGCGCCAACGTGACTTGGTGCAGGACGTCCAGCGGCACCTGCTTCCCACGATCTCCCGGCCGGCGAACGTCGACATCGCCTCGCGTTGGATCCCGGCGTGGACGGTGGGCGGCGATTACTACGATGTGATCGACGCAGGCCCGAATCGACTGGCCATCTGTCTCGCCGATGTTTCCGGCAAGGGGATCGCCGCCGCGTTGATCATGTCGAACCTGCAGGCCGCCGTCCGCGCGCTCGTCTCGAGCGGGCTGCCGCCGGAATGCCTTCTGACGACTCTGAACCGGCTGCTGCACCAGCGGCTGCGGACGCCATCGTTCGTGACGATGTTCCTCGGCGTTCTCGACACGGTCAGCGGCCAGTTCACGTTCGTGAACGCCGGACACAATCCGCCAATCCTCTCGAGAAAAGGCGGAGCGATGGTCCGCCTCGAGCCGACCGGACCCGTTGCCGGCATCTTTGCCGAGGCGACCTACAAAGCCGTGACCATCGAGCTCCGCGATGGCGATCGTCTCGTCATCTACAGCGACGGCGTCACGGAGTACCAGAATCACGCCGGCGAGGAGTTCGGCGAAGCGCGCCTGCGCGAGGTCCTCATGCGCGACGCCGGGAAACCGGCGGAAGCAACGTGCCGCGCAATCGTCGACGGTCTGCACGCTTTCGGCGGGGACCGTCCTTATGACGATGACGTGACCATGCTTGTCGTTTCTCGGGAGGTGCAACATGCAATCAGCACGACTGCCGGCATGGCTTCGTAAGCACGCATTCGTGTTCGCCGCCGGGCTCCTGTTCGCGGTGATTGCCGTCAACGGTCTGATCTCGTTCTACGAGCTCGGCACCGTCGTCGACAGATTTCGAGCCTCGCGCAGCTCGGACAACATCCTGGAGGAGCTGAACGAGACGCTCGGCGCGCTGAGGGACGCCGAGACCGGACAGCGCGGTTACCTCCTGACCGGCCGCGCCGCCTATCTCCAGCCGTACTACGACGGGCGAGTGAGAGTGGCGCACCATCTCAAGCAGCTCGGGATACTGACGGCCGCCGATCCGGTCCAACGCCAACGGGTCGGAACCCTGCGCCCCGCGGTCGACGAGAAGCTGAATGAGCTCGCCGCGACGATCGCGCGATATCGATCGGACGGGCCGCAGGCTGCGCTCGGGATGGTCATGACCAATCAGGGCAACGATCTGATGATGCGCATCCGGCGTCTGGCTGTGGAGTTGACGAACCAGGAGCAACGGACTCGCGCGATCCATCGCGCGTCAGCCACCGCCAGCAGCCAGCGCGCGACGGTGATGATCGCCCTCACCAGCGTGATCGCGGCCCTGCTGCTTCTCATCACGCTCTCGCAGATCGCGCGAGCGACTCGTGCCGAACGCGACGCGCGCGAGCGCGCCGAAGCCGCGTATGCCGCGGAAACGCAAGCCCGTCTGGCGTCCGAGAGTGCGAACCGGATCAAGGACGAGTTCATCGCCACGGTCTCGCACGAGCTCAGAACACCGCTCACCGCCATCCTAGGCTGGTCGCGCATCCTCGTCGACGAGTGCCAGTCCGATCTGTTGCAGGAGGGATTGCGCACCATTCAGAGTTGCGCGTCGGCACAGGCGAAGCTCATCGACGACCTCCTCGACGTCTCGCGAGTCATGTCGGGGAAGATGCGGCTTTCCATTCGCACCATCGACATGGCCGAGGTCGTCCGCGCCGGTGTCGACTCCGTACGACCGGCCGCGGAAGCCACGGGAGTCGAGTTGCACCTCCACCTGGACGATCACCTCCGCGTCTCCGCCGATCCCGACCGCCTCCAGCAGATCGTGTGGAACCTGGTTTCCAATGCTGTGAAGTTCACCCAGCGCGGGGGCCGCGTCGACGTGCGCTTGCAGCGAACCGACTCGAAGGCGGTCATCTCGGTCCAGGACAGCGGAGAAGGCATCGATCCCGATTTCCTTCCGCACGTCTTCGATGCCTTCCGCCAGGCCGACGCCTCCAAGGCGCGCGTCCACAAAGGCCTCGGTCTCGGACTGTCGATCGTCAGCAGCCTCGCCCAAGCGCACGGCGGTACGGTCGGCGTCAGCAGCGCCGGCAAGGGACAGGGAGCGACGTTCAGCGTAGCGCTGCCGATCATGCCGTTCACCCGCGGCGAAGCAGTCGCGGAACCACCGACCGCCGTCATGGCATCGCCCGATGACGACGAGTGGCCGATCGTCATGCCGCCGGCCGATGCGCTCGCCGGCATGACGATTCTGGCAGTCGACGACCATCGGCCGACGCTCGATCTATTGGCCTTCGTTCTGCGGTCCGCGGGGGCCGCGGTCGTGACGGCAACCAATGCAGAGGATGGCTACAAACTTCTGTCCAGCTCGAAACCGGATGTCGTGCTCTCCGATGTCGGCATGCCTGGTGAGGACGGGCTGGCGTTCATCGCCAGGGTCCGTCGATTGTCTCCGGAACGCGGCGGAGACGTTCCGGCGATTGCACTCACGGCGTATGTCCGTCAGGACGATCGCGAAAAGGTCTTGTCGAGCGGCTTCCAGGCCTATCTCGCCAAGCCGATCGAGCCGATGGCGCTCGTCAGCAGCATCCTCGAAGTTGCCGCGCCGCGACGCACTCATGCGGAGGCGTCATGACCGCGATCGCCACTCCCATCGAAGAGTCGTCAGAGGCGGACGCCCGACTCGTCCTGCGCATCGTGCAGCCCGGCCTTCTCGGCCTCATGGACGGCTCGGTATCGACGCTCGCGCCGCTTTTCGCCACCGCGAACCTGACCGGCTCGCCGCGTGCCGCTTTCTTCGTCGGCCTCGCGGCCGCGGTCGGCGCGGGCATCAGCATGGGTTTCGCCGAGGCACTTTCGGACGATGGGAGGGTGTCGTTGCGAGGCAAGCCGTGGGTGCGCGGCGCGATTACCGGCGTCGGCACCGCTCTCGGCGGGATGTTCCACACCCTTCCCTTCCTGATCGGCAATCTGAGCACGGCGATGATGGTCGCGTATGTGGTCGTCGTCGTCGAGCTGGTCGCCATCGCGTACATCCGCTACCGCTACATGCGCAGTGCATTGTGGCGGACAGTCGTGCAAGTGATCGTGGGCGGAGCGATCGTCTTTTTCATTGGTCTGTGGCTCGGGCGCTTTGCCGCCGGGGCTTGACACGAAAGGAATTGAGACATGAAACCGAAAGTCATCACCGCGTTGTTCGTTCTTCTGGCCGCCACCTCCATCCTGGCGGCGGACCCACCGGCCGTCGAGGCGCAGCTCACGCAGATCCAATCCGCGCCGGACATGTTCACGTTTCGCGGTCCTGTGAACGTGCAGTATCAACTCACGATCAAGAATCCTCTGGTGGATCAGTCGATCACTCTCCGCCGCATCACTCTTCGCACGCAGGGAAGGGGCGTCTACTCACTAAGAGCCGATGACCCGATCACGATGGTCATCAACCCGGAGAGCTCGGTCACGATCAATCTCTCCGCGTGGGCGCGCTCGAGCGGCGGCTTCATGAGGAGCCAGGAACCGGTCAATGTGCTCGTCCAACTCTGGTTCGACCGGCAGAACGGGAAGGCCTTCACCAAACAGTTCTTCCAGTTGCTGCCGCAGTTTTGACAACTCATGGAGCTCAATGACGCGCGGACCGTCCTGGAACTGCTGCTGATCGTGGTGGCGTTCGCGGTCGTGGCCCGGCGTCTGTCGCTGCCCTATCCGATCGTGATGGTGATCGCGGGCATTCTGGTCAGCCTCGTGCCCGGCCTTCCGGATGTGCAGTTGGATCCGCAAATCATCTTCCACCTGTTTCTTCCGCTGCTGCTGTACCGCGCGGCGTGGGAGACATCCTGGCCATCGCTCCAGCGCGACCTTCCGACCATCGTCGTACTGGCCGTGGGCCTCGTGGCCTTCACCGTCTTCGGCATCGCCGCGATCGCGCCGTCCTTTCTGCCGGGATTCAACTGGCAGACCGCATTCATTCTCGGCGCCGTGATCGCCCCGACGGATGCGATCGCGGCGACCTCCATCGCGCGCCGCCTCAGGATGCGCAAGCAGCTCGTCGACATCCTCGAGGAGGAGAGCCTCCTCAATGACGCCACCGGCCTCCTGGCCTTCCACCTCGGCGTGGCGATGCTGCTGCGTACGGACGTTCCGACCATCGGCGGCGACATCGCCGATTTCGGATTCGTGACGGTTGCCGGGATCGCCATCGGATTGGCCGTGGCAGTGTTGGTACACCGTGTGGAGCGCGGAATCGACGATGCGCCGATCGTCATCGCTTCCACGGTGCTCGTTCCGTTCGCCGTCTATTTCGTGGCAGAGGCCGCGCACGCCTCGGGCGTCCTGGCCGTGGTCGCCTGCGGCCTTCTCCACAGCCGCCGCAGCGATGAGTCGCGATCGGCTCGCGTGCGGCTGGAAGCAGGCATCGTCTGGAACACGCTGGGCTTCCTTCTGAGCAACATCGTCTTCGTGCTGATCGGCCTGCAACTGCGCGAGATCCTGCAAAGCCTGCGCGGTGCAAATGCCGGCGCGCTCGTCGTCTCCGTGCTCGCGCTCAGCGCGGTCGTCCTCCTCCTGCGGCTGCTGTGGGTTTTCCCGGCCATGTCGTTTGCGGCGTTGCTGCGTCGCGATCAACCGGCTCCGTCGGGGCGTGACAAGTTCCTCATCGGATGGGCCGGCATGCACGGCGTGATCGCGCTCGCCGCCGCGATGTCGCTGCCACGTGCATTTGCGCAGCGGCCGATGATCATCTTTCTCACGTTCGGTGCGATCTTCGTTTCCGTCGTCATCAAGGGACTCACCCTTCCCGCCGTGATTCGAAGGCTCGGCCTCCACAACGCGGCATCGGCGGATATGGAACAGCGCGACGCGCGCCGGCTCGTCGCAGAACTGGCGCTCGAAGCGCTCGAATCACTGCACGAAGACGGCACAGTGCCCGACCATCACTACGATCACGTAAAGAAGCACTACGAGACTCGCCTGGCCGCCCTCGACGGCGACAATCCCATCGCGTCCGAGTACGCGGCCGGCTACCGCGACGCAGTGCAGTCGATGCTTCAGGCCGAGCGGCAGGCCGCGCTCCGGCTGAGGAACGAGCGCCGGATCAGCGACGAGATCGCCCGCGCACTGCTCGCGGAGCTCGATCTTGCCGAAACGCGCATGAGCCTCGAGCGGACTGCGTAACGTTCACGCACATGACGAGCGTGATCTCCAAACGCTGCAGCGATGGATGGTTGCTGTCCCACATCGTGCGCCTGCTCGTGGAACTGACGAGCGCGGCGGTTCGAAGAGGGCCGCGTACGAAGTCGAACTGGCGCAACTGAGAGTCTGCTAAGTAGTTGTATGAACATAGCTTAGCGCCGGGCGTTGGCGACTTGGGAATACACGTTATCCGTGCCCGAGTTGCGCGGAGCGCATGGTATGAGGAACGGGCCAGCCGGCGCCCCGCGGGTGAATCTTCCGCGGGGCGCCGGCTGGCCCGTTCCTCATACCAGCTCCACCGCCGGAAACGAACCTGGTGTAAGATTTGTTGTAAGGTTCCGCATGAGGCGAACGCTTCCACCGCTGTACCTGCCCGGCTCGCCGCTCGTGGCGGTCCTCGCTCAGATCCGGGTCAGTCCGATCACCGCGATGGAAAAGTACGTCCCGGCCATCCAGGACGAGCTACGGCGAAAGGGCTTTCCTCGCTTTCGCGAAGAGCTCATCGAAGAGGTCGGATGGGTTGTCCGCACCGTCGACGGCAATCCCGTCATCGACAGCAGAACACAGAAGCAGTGGGAGTTTACGAACGCCGAGAACACCTGGTCGATCCGGCTCGCGCCCGACTCGGTGACGCTCGCGACGAGCGAGTACGTCACGTACGAGAACCCGTTCGAAAGGAACCTCGCGATCGCGCTGGACGCCATCCACCGCAACGCGACGCTGCACCTGGTGACCCGATTCGGCTTGCGTTACGTCGATCTGATCAAACCGGAAGACGGTTACGACTTCGCCGACTACCTCGACGAGCGGTTACTCGGTCTTCCTGCCGGCGAGCTGGGGATGCTGGATTCGTTTCCGTTCACGCAGATGCGAGGACCGACCGACGTCGGATTCATGACTGTCCGGTGCGTCTTCCTGAACAGCGGTGACGTGTTGCCGCCGGATCTAACCAGCCTGACGCTCCGGATGAACCAATCGGCACGGCCGGGGATGAAGGTCGCGCTCCTCGACCTCGACCACACCCGGCACGAAGAGCAGGAATTCGAGAGAGACCGGCTGCTCGAATCGCTGGCCCTGTTGCACGACCGCCTCGACATCGCGTTTCGCAAAAGCGTGACGCCCGAGGCGCTGGAGCGGTGGGGCGCGAGCGAACCGATGAGAAAGGACGCGGTGACCGCATGACAACCTCGGTGGCACTTCGCGGATATGGGTCCGAGTTGGGATTTGCGATCCAGTCGGATCCTGGCGACGTCACTCGTGACCATCCGATTCTGCCTGCGTACCCGATCGGTACCGGCGGAGCCGCGACGAAGCGTCAGGTCGTAGCGATCTGGCGCGCGATCACCGCGCCATTCGAGGTGACGACGACGGACGTTTCGATCCGATCAGCCGCGGAACAGCTCGCGGTCATTCGTCACTACCTCTCTCTCTCCGTTTCGGATCTCGCGCGCGTGGTTGGCGTGCAGCGGCCGACGATCTATGCGTGGCTGCAGAACGGCGCGCCGCGCCGTGAGTCACTTGAGCGCCTGGCGATGCTGGAGCGGATCGCCGCACACTGGAAATCGATCGCGGATCGTCCGCTCGGATCACTCGCGCGTCTCGCGATCGGCCTGAAAGGGGAGACGTTCGTCACTCTCCTCGAGAGCGCGAGCGAAGAAGAATTGCGTGCTGCGTTGGATCACCTCGGGGCGAGGCTGCGCAAGCGCGCGCCGAGCATCAAGGCGGTTCTGCAGTCTCACGGTCTCCCGGATGTGTCGGAGCCGGAGCTCGCGGAGGGACGCCTTCGTGCGATCCGCCGTCGTGCGACGCATAGACCGAGGTAGCATCGAGGCGTGACCGCTGCGGACGAAATCCGGCGCCGCGGATGGCGTCAGTGCTCGATCGCCGCCGACCCGCTCCGGGAGCGGCTGCTGAGAGAAGATCTGCTCCGGGACGTGACCGCGGATGATCTGCTGATCGTCGCGACGCAGGACTGCGATCTCGTCTGCCATTCCTTCGAGACGGAGCCTTACGCCGAGATTGTGATCGGTCGCCGCGTCGACACTGCCGATGGCAATTGCCGCTTCGGCAAGAACCCGCGGCGGCTTCAGTTCGAACTGTCGGGCACGCCGGATACCTATGAGGTGCAGGCGATCAGTCGGATCAGCGTTCCACGCGATGTTCTCGCGGAGTACGGCCCTGACCCGGAGCGCAAGCTAGACGAGACGACGTCGCGGATGATTCCCGAATGGCTGGGGAAGCGCTACACCCGTGTGGCACTTCCGGATTCATTCAATGAACGGAGCCGAGTCGCTCAGGCGAAGATTCGCGATCGGCTGAAGGCGGACGGCGAACTGGTGGAGGCGATCTTCCTGACCGTGGTTCCAAATGCGGAGCTGGCGCCCCATGAAGCGTATTCGCTCGTGGTCCGCGTGGTCGTTCGCGAGGAAACGCTGCTGGATGACGCACGCGGTGCGCCTGCAGAATCTGGCGGCCCGCATGAGGGATCTCTTTCGGCAATGCAAGGGCATTACGCTCGTCGATTGCGCGGTGGTATCTGACGAGGAGTTCACGTTCGCCGATTTGAACCGAAGCATAGAGTGGGATGTTTACGATGACCTCAGCCACCGCGCCGAGGCCGAAGGCGCCGACGACTGAGCAATAGGCTCGCGCTCCGCCCACGCACGAGAGCGACGAAGGCCTCCGGTCGTTTTCCCGCGCGTTGCGAGAAGCGAGCGTTTGCCGGGGATCTCCAATCTTCCACCTATACGAAAGGGTGATGCCGATTCGACCTCCGTCGCATCGGTGATGCCCTTCTGCACAATCGTCGCGACGCGCCTGCGGTCCTAACTTGCTTCTTGAAGGAAAGGAGCAAGACGTGGAAACCGAATCCGACTACTACTCCGAGGACCGGCACGGTCCGCATGAATACTTCGACCTCGGCAACTTCGAGCTGGAGAGCGGCATCACCCTTCCCAACGCCAGGCTTGCCTGGAAAACGCACGGCAAGCTGAATCCGGCAAAAGACAACGCCATCCTGTTTCCGCACATGTGGTCCGGCACGCCGAAGGCGATGGAGATCTTCATCGGTGAAGGCCGGCCGCTGGATCCGAAGAAGTACTTCATCATCCTGCCCGGACAATTCGGCAACGGCTTTTCGTCCTCGCCGAGCAACACGCCTCCGCCGTTCGACGGCGGCGCGTTTCCGAACGTCACGATCGGCGACGACGTTCGCGCCCAGCACCGGCTGGTGACCGAGCACTATGGAATCGAGCGTCTCGAGCTCGTCCTCGGCTGGTCGATGGGGGCGGAACAGACGTACGAGTGGGCGGTGCGCTTTCCGGACATGGTCAAGCGCGCCCTTCCCTTCGCCGGGACCGCGAAGACGACGCCGCACGACTACATTTTCGTGCGCGCACACGAAGACGCGCTCAAATCCGATCCTGCCTGGAACGGCGGCTTCTATAGCGATCAAAGCGATGTCCGCACCGGCATTCTGCGTCACGCGCAGCTTTGGTCGGTGATGGGCCTGTGCCAGCAGTTCTATCGCGACGAAGCGTGGCGCGAGGCCGGGTTCACATCGCTCGAGGATTTCCTGCACCGCTTCTGGGAGGCGTATTTCCTGCCGATGGATCCGAACAATCTGATCTGGCAGGGCTGGAAGTGGCGGCATGGTGATGTCAGCCGCCACACGAACGGCGACCTCGCCGCGGCGCTCGGCCGGATCAAGGCGAAGACCCTGGTCGTGCCGTTCTCCCACGACATGTTCTTTCCACCTGACGACTGCGAGGCCGAGCAGAAGCTCATCCCGAACAGCAAATACCGCGTCGTCCAGAGCTTGTGGGCTCATTTCGCGATGTTCTGCATGACGCCGTCGGACCGCGAGCAGATCGACGCCTGCATCAGCGATCTATTGAGCGAGGCCGCATGAAACGGCTGGCTGCAACACTGATCGTGTTGCAGGTCCTCGGGACCGGCAGCGTGGCGGCACAACAGCCGTCGCAGCCGATGTCCCTTTCCGCCGCGACATCGGCGGCATTCGAACAGGCTTCGTCGCTGCAGCAGGCTCAGATCGATGAAGCGACGGCCGCGGAAGATTTGCGCCAGGCGCGTGCGGCATTCCTGCCGACGTTACGCAGCGCGAAACTCTTTGCCTACTCTCCGGCGAAACCGCCCGCGCCTGCCGATACGCAATCCTTTATCGGACCGAACGCGATTCGTGAGTATCAGGCTCTCGTCGGCTTCGCCGGCGACTGGAACTTCGGGAAGTCTGCCGCGGTGCGGCGCGCGCGTGCGCTTCTACAGGCCGCGCGCGCCGGGACGGCGGCCGCGCGCCGCGCGCGCGCGCGTGGTGTCGCCGAGGCGTATTACGGGGCGGCGGTGGCAACGGAGAAGCGGAGCGCGGCCGCGGACAGCCTGGCCGCGGCGAAGGAGCTCGAGCGCGTCACACAATTGAGCCGCAACGCGGGCGAGGTTCCCGAGGTTGATCTGATCCGCGCGCGCCTGCAGACGGCGCAACGACGCGATGATCTCTCGCAGGCAGTGCAGGCGGAAGTCGTCGCCTATGCCACGCTCGGCTCGTTCCTCGGGCGAATCCTGAACCCGCCCACGATCGAGCCGCTTCCCCAGACCGTCGACGTCAAGGATGTCCAGTCGCTGACGAGCGACAGCGTCTCGCGCCGACCGGAATTCGCGCAGCTCGAAGCGCAGGCGCGGGCCGCGCGCGACGACATCCGCGTCGCGCGCGCGGACCTCCTGCCGCGAATCACGTACTCGATCGACAGAGGGTTCGACACGCCGTCGCTGGTGCGCGGCGAGCTCCGTCAGCACGTCGGAAATCTCGCGGTGGTGAACATCGACATTCCGATCTTCGACTGGGGAGCGGCGCGCAGCAGGATCCGTCAGGCACAGTTGCGGGCGAAGGCGGCCGACGTGCAGCGCCTGATCACGATCGGCGACCTGCGCCTGCAGTTCGCAAAGGCGCGACAGGAGACGCTCACCGCGGCCGAACGCGCCGACAACGCGCGCCGCGCGCTCGCCGACGCCGAGCGAAACGTCACCATTTCCATCGCCCGCTACCGCGCCGGCGAGGCGCCGATCCTCGAAGCAACCGACGCGCTGACGACACGCGCGCAGCAGCGGATCGTGCTGCAGCAGGCGCTCTACGACTACCAAGTGGCGCGAGCTCGTCTCCAGGAGGCATCAGGACCATGACCATCACAGGGACCATTCCGCGACGTGCACCACTCGTCGCCGCAGGCGCGGCCGTCCTTCTGATTTTCAGCTTCGTATGGTGGAGAGTCCACAGGACCGCTGCCGCTCCCGCCGCTCAGGACGTGATCGTCAGCGTGCAAGTCGCAAAGGCGGAGCGTGGGCTCATCACGAATGAGATCGCGATGATAGCGTCCCTCGTTCCGCAGACCGAGGCGACGATCAGTCCGAAGGTGTCGGCGCAGATTGCGCGGATGGCGCTGCTCACCAATCGCGTCGTGTCCGACGGCGAGGTCATCGCCGTGCTCGAGTCGCGCGATCTCGCCGCGCAGCGCAGCGAAGCCACGGCGGCGGTGGCGGAAGCGCAGGCGTCGATGCATTCGACCGCGCAAGGCGCCGTGCCGCTCACGAACGCGCAGGACAGCAAAGCCATTCGCGACGCACAGGCCGCGCTCGACAACGCGCGCCGGATCTATGATCGCCGCCAGACTCTGTACGAGCAGGGCGGCATCGCAAAGAAAGATCTCGAAGCGTCGCAGCTCGATCTCGTGCGGGCGCGGGATGACCTCGCGCTGGCGGAAGCGAACACGACGCTGCATCGCGGCGTCACCAATCCGAGCGACATCCGGGCCGCGGAGGCCCGGGCCGCGCAGGCCAAACACCGCCTCGACACTCTCGACGCGCAACTCGGATACACGGTCATTCGCGCTCCGTTCAGCGGCGTCGTCACCCAGCAGTTTCAGTATCAGGGCGACTTCGCGGTTCCCGGCGGCAGGCTCGTGACGATTGCCGATCCGGCCAATCTCATCGCGAAGATGCAGGTTGCGGAACACACGGCGGCGCGGATCAAAGCCGGTGACGCCGTGCGGATTCTTCCCGACGATCTGACCGGTCAGACGTTTCCCGGAACGGTGAGCCTACTCGTCGTTACACCGACGATCTACGCAATCGTGTCTTCCCAAACCCCGCGGCCACAGTGGATTTCCACCCCCGAAGGCGCTGCGGAAGCATTTCACCCCGATCCATTCATGAGGAGATGAACAATGAAGCACTACATGATTCTCATCGCGATTTCAGCATTGCTGACACTGGCGAGCTGCCAGCGAAACGTACCCAACAGCAGACAGCCACGACGCCCTCAGTCGAGACCGCGGCGACGGCGACGCAGCCGGCGGTTTCGGCTCCAGCCGCCGCTACCGAAGAGATCGGCCACTATGCGGAAAATCTGTATGACTGGGGAAGAATCGGCGATTGGACCAAAGCCGACTCAGATCTGATTGCATTGAAGAGCGCCGTCGCGAAACTCGAGAGCACTGGGCAGGTGCCTGACCTCCGCGGCGCGGGCGAGCTCGTCGCCACGATCGAAAAGGCTGTCCAGGGCCGTCAGGCGCTCGCTCTCATGCACGCGGCGAACGAGATGACTCACGTTGCCGCCGAGATTAATCGTCAGTTCCATCCACAGGTTCCGGTCGAGGTAACGCTGCTCGACTCCTACGGACGCGAACTGGAGCTGTGGTCCGAAGAAGGGAACGCAGCCAAACTGAACGAAACCCGCTCGAAGCTGCGAGAAACCTGGGACGCGGTTCGTCCCGTCGTCGTCGCGAAGGGAGGCAACACCGAAGCGACGCAGTTCGACGCCCTGATCGCCCAGCTGACCAAAGCCACGACCCCGAAGGATTTCGCTGCCACGGCCACGCCGATTCTCGACAGCGTCGACTTACTCGAAAACGTGTTCACGCGCGCGTGAGGAGCATGAGCATGCTGCCGACTAGGACAACTCTTCAGTCTCCACGCCGCGGGATTGATCACGGCGCCGTGTCCGCGATTGCCTGGAATACGTGATGGCTGGACTCCGAACCGCGTACCAGGGGGCGTTCGACTGGATCAGCGAGTCGAGGAACTACCGCGATCGCCGAAGGTCCGCCGCGCTCGCCCGACGAAGGCCAGCTGTTCGGCCTTTTCGGCAACCTGCGGCGCGACCTCGGGCGGAGGTCGCGCCGGCCTCCGATGTGGTCGAGCGCGAGCCCTCTGCCGCTCAGGCGAGACAGCGGGCTGGCCTGTCCCTCACGGCTTCTTCGTTTTCTTCTGGATCTCTTTCCCCGCCTTCTCCATCGCCGTGCCAGTGGCGTGGGCGGCGTCGCGCGCGGCGTTGGCGACGTCCTTTCCCGCCTCCTGAACGTCGCGCTTCGCTTCGGCGGTGGCGGCGGTGTCGATCGACGGCACGGTCGCGCTCACCGTGGTGGTACTAGTCTCCGTCGTACTGGTGGCGCCGACTTCGGTGGTGGTTTCGGTCTTCCGCGTACAGCCTACGGCCAGGATGATCATCGCTACGAGAATCGCTCTCATGTGTGGCCTCCGACGACGGACACAGCACTACGCGCGCCAATTGAATGCGGAGTAGCGGACGATGAACCCCGTGCGCGGCCTGTCCGAGGGATTGCCGCGCGATCCGTGCACGACGTTGAAGTCGTGCAGCGACATCTCCCCCGGCTCGAGGACGATGTCCACCGCCTCGCTCTCGTCCACCTCCACGGCGATCTCCTGCCCCTGCAGCAGCAGGTTGCCGGGGGCGTGGCGCTCGGCATGCTCGAGGCGCCGCCGGTGCGAGCCGGGGACGACCCGCATGCAGCCGTTGGCGGGCGTGCTGTCGCTGAGCGCGATCCAGGCGGAGAGCGCCGGCGCGCCGGCGAGGAAATCGGCGTACTCGCCGTCCTGATGCCAGGCCACGAACGACGGATCGCGCGGCTGCTTGCGTAGCAGCAGCGTTCCCCAGGAGACGACCTCGGGGCCGAGGATCTCCGACGCCGCGCCCACTACCCGCGGATGCGTCGCCAGCTCGCGAGCCCAGTCGAACAGCTCGTGGAGGCGGTCGCGGCGCACGATCGGCTGGCCCTCCGCGCGCTCCAGCGCCTCGATCTCGGCGCGGCAGCGCGCGACCTCCTCCGCCGTCAGCACGGGGATGGGGAAGAGCACGCCGTCGCGGAGGAAGCGCTCACGCATGTCGCCTCGCCACGTAGTAAATCCAGCCGTCGTTGCACGGCTCGCCGGCGTCGATCCAACGGCCGTCGAGGGCCACCATCTCCACCTCGCCGAAGCCGTACCGCGCGAGCTGCGCGATCTGGCGGCGGCGGTCGATGAAGTACGTCAACGTGCAGAAGTCGCCCGGCGACTCGTTGACGATCGCGTACTCCTCATTGCGCCGCTCGAACTTGCGGTGGCGGAGGTGGTTGTAGATGCCGAGGAGGTAGGTCCGGAGCGAATAGAACGTGGTGTAGGGCGACTTCGGCGTCCATTCGCGGTTGTGCGTGGAGAAGAAGAAGAGCCCGCCCGGACGAAGGGCGCGGGCGATCTCCGCGAGCATCGCTACGCGGTCGTCGTGAGCGACGTCGTCGATTGCGTTCCAGCAGAAGTACACCGCGTCGAACGACTGGGGCGGGAATGCCAGTTGCCGCCCGTCGCAGAGCACGAGCTGCGCGTCGCGAAAGCGCTTCCTGCACGGCGCGAGCATCGCCGCGGAGTAGTCGATGGCCACGTACTGCCGCACCCGGCCGCGGATGGCCGGCGTGGTACGGCCGGGGCCGACGCCGATCTCCAGGAAGCGCGTATCCGCCAGCTCGTCGCCGTAGCGGTCGAGGATCACCTGTTCGGGAAGCTGCAGCGTGGTCGTGGAGGCGTATTTGTCGACCACCTTCGGCGCGTCGTAGAAGCTCCGATTGACCTCGTACATCGCGTCACTCCCCTCCCCGCGCGCAGATCAGATCGACGGTGCCCCACGTCTCCCTCGCCCAGTGCAGCTTGTGCGGCGCGGCCTTGCCGAGGATCACTTCGTCGATGTCCGGATCGGCGAAGCAGTCGCGCAGCAGATGCGAGGTCATCACGTGCCCCAGCCGCATCGCGGCATGCGCCGGATCGGCGTGCCCCTGAAATTCGGTCAGCACGCCGCGATCGATCAGGCCGATGTCGACGGCCACGATGGCGCCGTCGAGCTCCGCGATCCAGACCCGCACGCGCCTCTCGCCGAAGCCTTTCACGACCACGTCGCGCAGGAACGCGGCGCAATGGGGCCGGCTGTAAATCCCTCGCCCGCCGAGCAGGGCGTCATGCCATCCGAGATAGAGCGCGAACGCGTGTCCCAACTCGTCGATGGAGACCACTCGGCGGAAGGCGCAGCCGCGCTCGACCGCACGGCGCGCATAGTTTTGGATCCGTTTTCGTCCCGCCGCGCCCAGCGCGGCGCGGTACGTCTCCCAGTCGCCGCGCGTGTCGACGAAGAGGTTGGGTTGGGAATTGGCGCGCAACTGCGTCTTGCCGCCTAGCGCGCCGGCGAACAGGTCGACGGTCTCGTGCTCCGGGCGCAGCCGCGCCAACCACAGTCGCGTCCAATCGGCCTGTTCCTCGATCGCGCCGGCGATGGCGGCGACGGCGGCCGCCTCGCTACCGCGGCGGGCGATGATCGAGCCGGTGTGGTTCGTGGGGAGCGCGCCGTCGCCGGCGGTGTCGGTGATGACGCCGATGAAGCGCACCTCGCGCTCGGCCGGATCGAAGTAGAGCGGCGCGAGACCGACGAGCGTGCCGGCGGCGTCGCGACAGGCGATCGCGCGCAGCCGCCCATCGCGCGGCGCGAAGCGGCGCCACCAGGTGAGCAGCCACAACGGCCGAACGCTGAACGCTGACTGCGCGGAGTCGTCGAGCAGCGCGTTCCATTCCTCCGCGATGGCCGCCAGATCCGCAAAGCTTTCCAGGACGCTCGTCGCTTCCTGCACGATCATCGGGTCACTCTCTCGAAGGCGCGCACCACGTCCTCCATGTCGCGAATGCTGTTGGGCGCGTTCACCGCGCCGAACCAGAGCATCTGGTCGTTGATGGCTTCGGCGACCGGGCATGAAGCGGGACCGAATCGCCGCACGAACAACGGATGGCGATGCAGCAGCCGCGGATAGCCGGGCGTGACCGGGATTCCCTCCGCCGCCAGCCTCGCCGCGAGCACATCGCGCGGCATCTCCCCTTTCCAAATCCACTTGATGATGTACCAAATGGGGTCAGACCCCTCTTCAGGATGTGGAGGGAGGAGATGTCGCAGGCGGATGCGATCCAGGAGGAAGGTCGCGTTCGCGTGGCGGCGCGCGTTGCGCTCGTCGAGCGCCTCCAGCTGCGCCAGCGCCACGGCGGCCTGAATCTCGGTGAGTCGGAAGTTCAGGCCGACGATGTTCAGCAACTCGTCGTCGCTCCAGTCGTGGCCGGCCGCGGCCTCACCGTGATTGCGGATCAGGCGGGCCTTGAGGGCGATGGCCGGATCGTCCGTCACCAGCACGCCCCCCTCGCCGCAGGTGATGGTCTTCATCTCCGTCAGCGAGAAGACGCCGGCGTCTCCAATCGACCCGACGGGGCGGCCGCGGTAGCGCACGCCGAGGGCCTGTGCGGCGTCTTCGATAACCTTCAGTTTGTGGAGTCGGGCGAGGACGAGAAGGGCGTCCATGTCGGCGGCGTTTCCGGCGAGGTGGACGGGAATCATGGCCCGCGTGCGCGGGGTGATCTTCCGCGCGGCATCGACGGGGTCCATGCAGTACGTGCCGGGTTTGACGTCGACGAAGACGGGCACGCCGCCCCACACCAGCGCCGCGGTCGCGGTGGCGTGGAAGGTCATGGGCGGAACGAGCACTTCGTCGCCGGGCTGGATGCCGGCGGCGCCGAGGGCCATGACCAGCGCGGAAGTGGCGGAATTCGCGGCGACGGCGAAGCGCGTCCCGGCACGCTCGGCGAAGCGCGCCTCGAGCGCGCGCACCCGCCGCCCGCCCAGGAACCGCGACCTCGCCAGCCCCTCGGCCTCGGCAGACGTCATCGCGCCGCTGCGGCGCACGTCGTCGGCCTCGTTCGGCGCGCGGAAGCCCGACCACTCCCCGCTCTCGAGCGTCTCGAGCACCAGCTCGCGCTCGCGGCCCGCGAGCTGGCAGGGCGGCGCAAAGGGGCGGGTGCGGATGGGCACGAGGCAGTCGTCCGCGAGCGGCTCGACGGGCGTGAAGTCGGTGCTGCAGTGATGCCGCGCGCGGCGCGGCTCGATGCGCTGATTGGTCACCGGGTTGTAGACGACGTAGAACATCGCGCGCGAGCGCGCCGAGGTGTTCGGCTCCGAGCCGTGCACGAGCAGGGCGTGAAAAAACACGACCGTCCCCGCCGGGCCGGTGAGCGGCGTCCCCGTTTTGGCGATTCCATCCAGCATCTCAGCGGGGATCTCCATCGCGTCGGGGACGTTGAAATGCCGGACGTGCGAGCGCGGGATGACGGTGAGCGGCGCGTTGTCGTCGCCGACGTCGTCGAGGAAGATCGCGCTCAGCACCGCGCGCGGCTCGGCGACGCCGTCGAAGCGCCGCCACTGGTTGAAGTCCTGGTGCCATCCCCACCCCGCCCCCCCGCCCGGCAGCTTCGGGTTCACGCGCGACTGGAAGACGTGCACCCGGTCGCGCACGAGTTGCTCCGCGGGGCCAACCATGCGCGGGTGGAGCGTGGCGCGGCGGAAGGGCTCGTCGGTGTAGTGGAGGCCGAAGACCATCTTCGCCGCGCGGCCGTTGTCCTCTTCGCGGACGACTTCGACGCCGTCGCGGGCGAGGATCTGCGGCAGCGGCCGCCGGAGCGCCGCGACCTCCTCCGCGCTGAACAGCGCGGGAAAGAGGAGATACCCCTCCTCGTCGAAGCGACGGATCGCGTCCTCGGGCAGCCTCACGTTCACATCCGCGGCGGAGTACTCGTCTTCTAGACGGTTCGCTTTCGGAACTTGTGAGGAACGCCGCCGTCCCGGCGGCTGGACCGGCGGCGTCCCGCCGCCGCGGCGCAGGCGAGGACGCCTGCGGGCCAGCCGGCGGGGACGCCGGCGTTCCGACGACGCTATGGCCATTGACTACTCCGAACGCTACCTCGCCGAGCAGTACCGCTCGTCGCGGCTGCTGCTGGTGAAGACGGCCATCCGGCTCTTTCCAGTGGTGGAGCGTGTGCGGGCGGCGCAGCGGCGATTCCTCCCGGCACCGGGCATCGATGCCGCGCGCGTCCCTCCATGCCGCATCACCGAGGCCTTCGAGCGAGCGGCGCCGCAGTTCCGAAGGCAGCGGTGGGCGTTCATCGAGAACGTCTTCGACGACCAGTTCCACCGCTTCCTCGTGGAGCGCTGGCCGAAGCGGCGCTACTTCACCGCGCCCTTCGACCTGCACAAGTCGTACGACAAAGGCTTTCGATGGGTGCAGCGCAATCCGGCGACCGACGACCGATGGGGATCGCTCCTGGCCGACGACGCGCGCGACGGCGATGGCGCGCCGCCCTACGCCCAGGAGCACCCGCACGTCCGCGCGCTGTTCGACTACTTCCGCTCGCCCGACTTCACCGCGCGGGTGGAGGCCTTCTCCGGCCGCCCGGAGCCGCTGTCGTTCAACCGCTTCCAGCTCACGGCGAGTTACCCGGGTACATTGGTGGCTCCGCACCGCGACTCGCCGCAATCCGGCCGCAACTGGCTGCAGTTCCTCTTCTACGTCTCGGCCACCGGCGGCAACGCCTCGGGCGGCACGGCCATCCTGCGCGACAACGAGTTCCGCGAAGTGATCTTCGAGCCGCAGAACCTGACCAACAGTTGCCTGGTCTTCGACCCCTTCGCGCCGTTCTTCCACGGCGTCCGCCCCATCGCCTTCGGCAAACATCGGTGGATGCTGGGGGCGGAGTACGTGTCGGTACCGGACGAGCCGCTGGCGGCACCGACAGGAATCGATCTCTAGCCATGGCCAGCGCCAACTCCCACTGGTCGATCGGCATGTACGAAGGCGCCTCCCCGCTCGCGCTCGCGCCGCGCGGCGCCGTGCCCGTCCTCACCGCGCGCGACGTCACCGACGTCGACGCCTGCTTCGTCGCCGACCCGTTCATGCACTTCGACGGCGCGCGGTGGTCGATGTTCTTCGAGGTCCTCGACCGCCCTCTGGCCCGCGGCCGCATCGGTCTGGCCACCAGCGACGACGCGGTGCGCTGGCGCTACGAGCAGGTCGTGCTCGCCGAGCCGTTCCATCTCTCCTACCCCTTCATCTTCGAGCACGGCGGCGAGCGCTTCATGATCCCCGAGACCTTCGAGGCCGCGCAGGTGCGCCTGTATCGCGCAACGCGTTTTCCGTTCGAATGGACGCTGGACCGCGTACTGCTCGACGGCGTGGTGGCCGTCGACGCCTCGCTGCTCTTCCACGGCGGCGCGTGGTGGATGTTCGCCTGCACCGCGCCGAAGGGGCACGACGTCCTCCGCCTCTGGAGCGCGCCCGATCCGCGCGGGCCGTGGCGCGAGCACCCGTCGAGTCCCATCGTCAGCGGCGACCGGCGCATCGGGCGCCCCGCCGGCCGCCCGGTCGTCATCGGCGATCGCGTCTATCGCTTCGCGCAGGACTGCACGGACGACTACGGCGCGTGCGTGCGCGCCGTCGAGATCACCCGGCTCACCGCGACCGGGTACGCAGAGCGCGAGGTCGCGGAGCCCATCGTCGCCGGAGGGGCGTTCGGCTGGAACGCACGCCGCGCGCATCACCTCGACGCCCATCGCCACAACGGCGGTTGGATCGCCTGCGTGGACGGAGACGCCTATGATCACTGAAGAAGCGCGCTACCTCTTCGACCTGCGCGGCTGGCTCGTGATCCCTGACGCCATCGACGCCGAGGCGCTGGCAGCGATGAACGCGATCTTGGATGAGCGCCTCGCGGACACCGACCCGGCGCAAGCGGCATTCCTCATAGGCGAATACGGCGGCGAAGTCATCGGCTGGGGCAAGCCGTTTCTCGACCTGATCGACAATCCGCGGGTCCTGCCGTATCTCGAAGAGTTCATCAATCCGCAGTTGCGCCTCGACCACGAGTGCGCGATGGTGATGCGCCGCGGCGCGACGTCGGTGATGAAGACGCTCCCCTCGGCGACGCTGCACGCGGGGTCGGCGCCGTACGACGCGGCGCAGTACTTCCACTTCAGCAACGGGCGGATGTGGAACGGCCTGACGGTCGTCGCCTACTTCCTCTCCGACGTCAACCACGGCGACGGCGGGCTGGCATGCGTCCCAGGCAGCCACAAGTCCAATTACCCGATCCCACTCTCGCTGGAGACGGCGCTCGACGGCGATCTGCCGCCGTGGATCATGCCGATGACGGGACGGGCCGGCACGGCGGTGATCTTCACCGAGGCCATCGCGCACGGCACCCTGCCGTGGCGCGCGGCGCACGACCGCCGCGTGCTCCTCTACAAGTACAGCCCGCACGCCATCGCCTGGTCGTGGCACGTCTACGACGCCGACCGGTACGAGGGCGTGACCGAACGGCAGCGCGCACTGCTCGAGCCGCCGAACTCCCGCCTCCCCTCGTGGCGCGGGACGGCGTGATCCCATGCGCATCCTGGTCGCACGCGAGGGTGGCTATCCGGCGCGGGATTTCCCGGCCTCGACCCGCGGCCTGGCGAGCTTTCGCCTCCGCGACGTGCTGGTCAAAGGGCTCATGGAGCTCGGCCACGACGTGTTCTATGAGATCGAGGGCGTTCCGCGCACGTCATCGCCGGTCGACGTCGCGCACCGGCAGACCGAGCACACCGCGCGCCTGGCCGACTTCCCCCGACCGTGGGTACGCCCCTGCCACGTCGACGTCGCCGAAAGCGACACCGATCGCTCCGTCGCTGAGGAGCATTGGATCTATGTCTCGCACGCGCTCGGCCGCCTGTACGGCAGCGCGCGCGTGGTGGTCAACGGAATCGATCCATCGGAGTTCGTCTACGCGGAGACCAAGAGCGACTACTTCCTCTTCGCCGCCTGCCTCCGCACTCCTGTTTCCGACGCAACACAACGAGGCTTTCGGATTGGTGATGGCCGAGGCGTTGATGTCGGGCACGCCGGTAATCTGCAGCGACCGCGGCGCATGCGCCGAGGTGATCTCGGACGACGTCGGATTCGTCTGCTCGTCCGACGACGAATACCTCGCCGCGGTCGCGAACGTCGATCGGATCAAGCCTTCCGCATGCCGGGCGAAGGCGATGCGCGACTATCACTATCTGCGCATGGCGCGCGACTACGCTCGGGAGTACGAGCGGGAGATCGCGCGTCGCTAGCGACGGGCTGAAGCCCGTCCTACATGAGGCGATGGCCGTGTTCTGGCGCTATGTAGGACGGGCTTCAGCCCGTCACCGCACCGCGACGGCGCGCGGCAGGCGCTCGGGCTCCATCCCCAGCACGCCGCGCACGAGGAGCTCCGGCAACTCCTCGCCGGTCATCAGGAGGAACTGGCGGACGGCGTGCTTGAGCAGGATCTCTTTGCCGTCAATGGCGGTCTGGCCGCGCGCGCGAGCCTTTGACACCAGCAGCGTCGGCGCGTCGCCGTACACCAGGTCGATGACCACCGCGTCGTCGCGCAGGCGGTCAGGGCTGAACGGCGGATCGCCACCGCTGCGTCCGACCGGGGTGGCGTTGACGACGATGGAGTAGTCGCCGGCGGAGAAGCCGGCCAGCGGCATGAACGGGAGATGGAGCAGGGAGACGGCGAACGAGCCGCGGTCGAGGCCGCGGTTCACCAGCGTTACGTCCGCGCCGGCATTCTGGAGCGCCGTGGCGATGGCGCGTCCCGACCCGCCGCAGCCCACTACCGCGACCTTCTGATTCGCAGCTTTGACGCCGTGGTCCTTCAGAGCCAGCATGACCCCCTCGGGGTCGGTCGTGTCTGCCGTCCAGCCGCCGTCGCGGCGGACGAAGAAGTTGGTGGAGCAGGCGCGGCGGACGACGGGGGTCCTCTCGCTGGCCGCGCCGACCGCGAGCTCCTTGTTCGGCGACACCACGCAGATGGCGCGCAGCGGCAGGCCGAGGTCGTCGAGCGCCTCGCTTTCGACCAAGTCGAGCCAGAAGTCGCGGAAGGCCGGCACCAGGAACGGAACGTAGAGCGCGGAGCGGCCGATGGCGCGAAACGCGGCGTTGTGCACGCGCGGAAAGAGCGAGCTGTAGACGGGATCGCCGGCGATTGCAAAGATCTCGCGGGCCTCGGTGACCTCGGGGAAGCCGTAGTCGAGCGTCAGTTTCGCCACCGACATATCGCCGTCGAGCGGGGCGAAGATGGCCGGCGAGCCGAGTTGCGGAGCCACGAGACGGGTCCAGATACCGAGGGGGCCGTCGGCATAGGCGCAGATATCGGAGCGGCCGAGCGACTTGAGCAGGCGGAGCGGCGCGAGAGCGTCGGCGTGCTTGCGCGCCAGCGGCGCCACGCGATACAGCGCCGCGGGCGTGGCCAGCAATCGCTCGACGAAATCGAGATGGGCCGTGGAGAGCACTCGCCGCTCGGGCGCGATGGCCTCCAGGACGCGCGGCACCAGGTCTCGCGGCTCCAGATCGATGAGGTCGTAGCGCTCGGCGGCGCTGATCAGACGCGCGCGCCGCTCGCGGTCGCCCGCGTGGCTCTCGCCCCCTTCGCCCCGGCCGCGCAGGGTGAAGAGGAGCTTGCCGCCGAAGTGGCGCCGCAGCCGCGCGACGTCGATCTCCCCGGCGAGGTCGGCCCGTACTTCCAGCCAGGCCGCGGACACGCTCGCCGCTTCGAGCGCGGCGCGGGTGACGTCGCGGTCGATCGTAGCCACGATAGTGAGGGTTTTCATTGAATGGAAAGACTCGTTGAGGAGACGTTTCACAAGCGAGGCTCGTGAAACGTCATCTGGACATGAAAGTCGCGGCAGCGTGCTTCGCGCTCCTCGTCGCTTGCGCCGGGTACTGCGCCGACGGCATTCCGCTCGCCATCCCCAACGCCGCGGTGCTCGATCAGAACGGCCGGCCGCTTCGCTTCCGCAGCGATCTGATCGGCGAGCGGCTGGTGGTGGTCAACTTCGTCTTCACCAGTTGCACCACGATCTGCTCGCCGATGGGAGCGAACTTCGCGGCGCTGCAGAAGCGGCTCGGCGCCGACACCGACGTCCGCCTCATCTCCGTCTCGCTCGACCCGGGCAGCGACTCACCCGGCCGGCTGAAGGCGTGGAGCGAGCGCTTCGGGGCAAAACCGGGGTGGACGCTGGTCACCGGCTCGCGCGAGGAGATCGAAACGCTGTTGAAAGGGTTCGGCGTCTACACGCCCGACCGCATCAACCACACGCCGATCCTCATCGTCGGCGACGGGCGGCGAAACGTCTGGACCCGCGCCAACGGTCTCCTCGCCCCGCGCAAGATCGCCGGAATGATCGAACAACTGCGCGTCACCACCGCGGCGAACATCGAGACAAAGCCGGCCCCCGAGAACGGCGCGAAGAAATACTTCGCCGACGTCGTCCTGACCGATCAGCACGGCCGCGCCGTGAAGTTCTACGACGACGTGCTCGCCGGCAGGACGGTGGTCATCAACTCCTTTTTCGCCACCTGTCATGGGAGCTGTCCGGTGATGAGCGGCAACTTCGTGGCCATCCAGAAGGCCTTCGCCGATCGGATGGGAAAGGATCTGGTGCTGGTCTCGATCACCGTCGATCCGCAGACCGACACGCCGGAGAAGCTCCGCGCGTACGCCAAGAGCGTGAAGGCGCAGCCCGGCTGGTACTTCCTCACCGGGCCGCAGGAAAACGTCGACCGCGCGCTGCGCAGGCTCGGCCAGTACGTGGCGGAGAAGAACGATCACCAGAACATCTTCCTCGTCGGCAACCTGCAGACCGGTCTCTGGAAAAAGGCCTTCGGTCTGGCTAAGCCGGACGAACTCGTCAAAGTGGTCGAGAGCGTCCTGAACGACCGAGGATGATGTGAGCGGCTCGGCACTCCGAGCCGGAGTCCTCCTCCCGCCGCGCAACCTCCTTCCCGCGCTCGCCGGGGAGGTCGCTGCGGTCTTGTCCGCGTACGTCGAGGAGAACGGCGGCCACCATCCTGTCGAGCTGGTCTTCGCCGCGCCGGAGGGATCAGCGGCCGAGCGCGCCGCCACGGTCCGGGAGTTCGTGGCGAAGGAGGAGCTGCTGGCGCTCGTCGCGTCGTTCACCGACGGCGCCGATGCGGAACTGGCGGCGGTGGCCGAGGAAGCGGAGCTGCCGCTGCTGGCGACGCTGTCGTCGTGTCCGTGCAGCAGCGTCGCCCCGAACCGCTGGGTGCGCGACCTCTGCGGCGGCGTGGTGGAGCAGTCGGCCGCGCTGGTCCGCTGCGTGGAGGCCGGCAGCATCGCGCTTCTTCACACGGACGCCGCAACAGCATCGGCGATCACCCGGCGGGCCGACGGCGTTCGCGCCGTCGAGGCAGCGACCGCCACCGCCGCGAAGCTGCGCGAGCTCGCCTTCGCCGCGGTGCTCTTCGCAGGCGCCGACGCCGCGCTGCTCCGGCTGCTCCAGGAAATGAGCGCCATCGAGTGGTGGCCGTCGTTGCTCTTCGCCGGCGCGACGATCCCCCCATCGTTCTTCGACCGCATCCGACCCGCCGGCGGCGTCTGGATCGCCCTCCCCACCACCGCCCGCGATCAGAGCCCGGCCGCGCTCAACGCCTACCTCGAGCTGGTCAACCGCCACCGCATCCCCACCCAGCACCGCGTCAGCCAGTTCGCCGCGCTGACGTCGCTGGCCCTCTTCCTCGACGCCGTCCGGCGCTGCGACGGCGATGTCACCCGCCATTCGCTCCTGCACGCCGTCGACGACACCCACGACTTCCACAGCGGCCTCTTTCCGCGGCTCACCTACCGTGCCGATCACCCCATCGGCTCAACCGGCACGTGGGTGCTCGCCGCGCATCAGGGGCGGGCGGTCAGTCCGGTTTGGATGGATGGATCTACGCCGACAAATCAGCCCTGATCCGGTCCCGAAGGATCGCCCGCGCCTGCTGCACCCGTTTGCGCGCGTTCTCCACCGTGATGGACAGCATCCGGGCCATGACCGGATACGACGTCTCCTGGACGAAGCGGAGCTGGGCGGCGTCGCGGAGGACGGTGGGGAGCTCGCCGATCGCCAGGGCGACGATCTTGCGCACTTCGCACGCCAAGTAATCATCTTCGGGGGAGTGCGAGCAGCTCATGGCCGGGTCGTCGCCGGTGACCGTCTCATCCAGGCTCACCCGACCCTGCAGGGCGCGCTGCCGTTCGCGATGCATGTCGAGGCAGATGTTGCAGGTAAGGCGCGTCAGCCATGCCTCGAGGTTCTCGATGTGCGCGGCGTAGGCGGGAAGCTTGGCTTGCGCCACCAGCATCGAGCGGCTGACGGCGTCGGCGGCATCGAAATGCGCGCCGTTCATTTGCCGGAGGCAGACGGCGTAGAGGTGGCGCTGGTACTGCTCCCAGAGCGTCCAGAACGCCGTTTCGTCGCCATCGCCGAGGCTGTCGAGAAGCACTCGTTCGTGAACCGCATTCGCCATATTTTGGAACCCGTTCCGACTATAGGAGGGACCTACGGGTAGGATTTCCCTACCTGGAGTCCCAAGAAATTTCTCAGAAGCGCGCTCCGAGGGAAATCCGCACCGTCCGCGGCCGCTGGTACGCGAGATCGTTCAGCGGCTGGCCGAAGTTGGCGGCGAGTTGGTAGTGGACGCCGGCCACCGGCGCCTGGGTTCGCGGATCGAAGGGCTGAAGTGCGGTGGACGTCGCCGCTGTGGTCACCGTGGTGCCGAGGCGCTGCGGGTCGACGATGCTGGCGTTGTTGAACGCGTTGAGCAGATCGCCCTGGGCGAAGAAGCGTCCGATGCCGTAGCGCACCGCGAGATCGGTCGAGTGCGCGCTCTCGGTGCGCAACGCGCCGCGGTCGCTAAAGTAATAGAGCCCGTTGGGGATGGAGTTGTAGCCGGGGTTGGCCGGCGCGCCGGCGTAGCGGGTCAGGTTGATCGGCCCGACCATCGAGTACGCCAGGCCGGAATCGAAGCTTTGCATCAGCGTGACCGTCAGGCGGCCAATGTCGTAGCCGGCCCACGCGCGGAGGCGGTGCCGCTGGTCGCCTTGCAGGTAGCCTGACGGCGCGGCGCGATCGTAGGCGAAGTACTCCGGATAGAAGAGCGCCGGATCGATGTTGGCCACGGCGCCGGTGGTGCCGCTCTCGCCGTCGTCGTTGCCGCGCAGCGTGGACCAGGTGTAATGCACGCCGGCGTCGACGCGCGGCGGCGTCCATCGCGCCTGGAGCTGCACGGCGCGGTAGGCGCGCTTCATGTCGTTGCTGTTGCGGATGAGGGTGAGGTCGACGGGGATGCCGAGGGGCGTGTTGGCGCGGCGGGTGGAGGGGGTGACGCTCGCGGCGTAGAAGTCGCGCCAGTCGCGGCGGATGGCGTCGGCTCGCACGAAGCCGTGCCGCCCGAGTTGCGCGCCGTAACCCGCGGCGAGCTCGCGCACGTACGGCGAGGCCAGCGTGCCGTCGAAGTACGTCGAGTAGCCGGGGATGCTGCGGCTGCCGTTCGCGCGCAGGTTGTTCGCCGCGCGGTTCGCCGTCCCCCCTTGCGTGGTGTTGAAGTAGTTGAACACGGCGCTGATCAGCGCCGGCATCGGGACGGTGAGGTTCTGATCGTTCATGGCCGGCCCCCGATAGGCGAAGTCGATCGCCGCGGCGTTGCCCGCCGCCTGATTCGACGAGGCGATGCTGTCGGCGATGCGCGACGCGTACTCGGCGAACGACACGCTGATGCGCTGCCGGCCGTCGCCGCGCACGTCGAACTGCGCGGAGAGGCGCGGCGCGAGCTTCCGGTCGTCTGAGCTGATCACGCCGTCGGCGTCGGCGGCGTGATTGCGGTCGAAGCGCGCGCCGGCGGAGAACGACCAACGCGCACCGGCGGTGAAGACGTCATTGATGAACGCCGAGTCGGTGCGCAGCTCGTTCTCGCGCGCCCCGACCAGCACCGGGGTCCAGCGGATGAACGATCCGCCGCCCTGTGCGTTGGTCGGCGTCACCACCGGATAGATCTGGCCGTTGCTGAACGCCACGCGGGAGACGAAGAGCGAGAAGTCGCTCCCCGACTGGTGGTTGTTCGCGTAGCGGCCCTCGGTGAAGCGGTCGACGCCGGCGACGAGGTCGTGGCGCGACCAGAGAAACGCGTGCCCCTTCAGCAGGAAGTCGGTGTTGTCACGGCGCTCGACGCCGCAGATTCCGCAGAGCGTAGGCGAGTTGAAGCGCGCGTTGTTGTTCGAGCGGTCGAGCAGCAGCGTGCCGGCGACGAGGTCGGTGGCGAACGCGCCGGTGCGGTCGGCGAACTTGCGCGCCGAGGCGTGGGCTTCGAGCAGAAGGTTGTCGGCGAGGATGCCGTCGTAATGTGCGGCGACCAGCGATTCCGGGTCGTCGCGCGTAGTGAGACTCGCCGTGTCGTAGATGTTGTTGTTGAAGCGGACGTTGGTGCCGTGCGTGTCGATGCCGAAGTACGACCCGGCGAGGTTGTGCCGCGCGTTGATCGCGCCGGTCAGCTTCAGCTCGTATCGCTTCTGATCGTTCCCTTCGGTGTAGCTGACAGGAGGATTGGAGATGGTCTGCCGCGCCGTGTCGTTCTTCGCCCAGCGGCCGGCGGTGAAGAACCAGAGGCGGTCGCGGACGACGAAGCCGCCGAGGGTCGCTTCCCAGACATGATTGAGGGTGTGCTCGCGCGCTTCGCCCGCGGGCGTCTGCGCCGACCACGCCGGACTGCTGAGCGAGTCGCGCAGGGAGCCGGAGAGCTCGTTGCCGCCCGACTTGGTGATGGTGCTGACCACGCCGCCGCTGAAGCGGCCGTACTCCGCGGAGATGGCGCCGGTGATCAGGGTCGTCTCCTGGATGGCATCCTCGACGTACATCGGTCGCATCTGCCCGCGCACGTTCTCGTTCACCACGACGCCATTGACCAGAACGAGATTGTCGTAGCCGGGGCCGCCGGAGATCTGCAGTTGGCCGTTGGAGAGGGTGTTGCCGTTGACGCCCGGCGCGAATTGCGCGGTGGCGAGCTGGTTGCGCTGCAACGGCAGCCGCTCGATCTCGCGCAGGGTGAGGCTGGTCGTGATCTGCGGCGTGTCGAGCACCGAGGGGACGTCGGCGGTGACCGTGATCTCGCCGAGCTCCGCGTCGAGGCGCGAGGTCTGCGCCAGCCGCACCGCGGTGCGCCGGCTGATCTTCCCGATCGTGACTTCGTACTCCCCCGGCGGCAGCGCCGCGAAGTTGTACGCGCCCGCCTCGCCGGTGACGGCGGTGCGCGTCCCCTGCAACGCCTGCGACCGGACGGTCACCGCGACGCCCGGCAGCGGCTTGCCGCCCGACGTCACCACGCCGGTCAGCGAGGCCGTAATCTGCGCGAACAGCGCGATCGCCAGCACGGTATGGAGTGAGGTGGCTATGCAAGTCATGATATCCGACATGACTTTCGAGATTCTCGCCGCCGGCGTCGGCGTGATCGCCGGCGCCATCGCCGCCGTCTCCGGCTTCGGCATCGGCAGCGTGCTCACCCCGCTCTTCGCCGCGCACTACGACACGAAGCTGGCGGTGGCCATCGTCTCCGTACCTCATTTGGCCGGCACCGCGGTACGTTTTGCCCGCCTGCGCAAACACATCGACGGCCGCGTGCTGATCCGCTTCGGGGTTCTCAGCGCCGTCGGCGGCCTCCTCGGCGCGCTGCTCAATGCGGGCGCTGACAGCCCGGTCCTGACCATTGTCTTCGGCCTTCTGCTGCTCTTCGCCGGCATCACGAGCCTCTTCGGGCTATCGGAGCGGATGCGCTTCGGGCGGAAGACGGCGTGGGTGGCGGGGGCGCTGTCGGGAATCTTCGGCGGGATGGTCGGCAATCAGGGCGGCATCCGCTCCGCCGCGCTCCTCGGATTCGAGATCGACAAGGAGAGTTTCGTGGCCACGGCGACGGCGATCGCGCTGATCGGCGACGGCGCGCGCATGCCGGTCTACGCCGTCGCCGAGCATCGCGCCATCGCCGCGGCCTGGATCCCCATCGCCTTCGCCACCGCCGGGGCCCTGGTCGGGACCCTGTGGGGCGTCCGGCTGCTGCGGCGCATCCCCGAGGAGGTGTTCCGCCGCGCCGTTTCCATGCTCGTCATCCTGCTCGGCTTTTACATGCTGATGCGCGGCATCCGGTGATAGCCTCGTCGCACACGCCTTGATGCCGTCCACCGCGTTCCTCAGCGTCTTCGCTGCGATCGTCTCGCTCACGGGCCCGCAGTGCGAGCCCTACACGGTCGAGTTGGAGAATCCGTTCGAGATCCGGTCCGACTCGACGACGCACACGCTCGACGCGACCCTGGACGTCGGGATGCGCACCAACGTCGGCGTCCCGGTTGCCAAAAAGTCCACGACGTGCGAAGTCCTGACGATCGCGCAATTGCGCAACTATGGCCTCGCATCGCCGGACGGATTCGTCTACAAGTTCCCCGGACCGACGCTGCGCCTGCGCCGGGAAAGCGCCGCGTACACGCCCGGCGACGCCATCCGCCTCACGCTGACCAACAGCCTCCCGGTGATCGGCGACGACCAGTGCAACCCCGGCTGCCCGCCGTGCGCGGGAACCGCGGATGACCCTCTCTGCTGCCACGACAACCCGGCCACGCAACACCCGAACTGCTTTCACGGCGACAACACCACCAACATCCACTTCCACGGCCTGCACGTCTCGCCGCAATGGCCGCAGGACGATGTCTTCATCGAGATCCAGCCGAAGGGCGCGGCCGAGGGCCACCAGTCGGCGCACGGCAAGCTCGGCAAGGTCTACCAGGGCTCGTTCGAATACCGCGTCAATCCGCTCGGCCCGCAGGTGCGCGAGGGGACGCACTGGTACCACCCGCACAAGCACGGCTCGACGGCCATTCAGGTCGGCAACGGGATGGCCGGCGCCTTGATCGTCGAAGGCCCGTTCGACGACTGGCTCGCGCACTGGTTCACCAAGAGCAACATGCCGCTTCCCAAAGAGAAAGTGATGGTCGTGCAGCAGGTGCACAACCTCAATTACTACGCGACGGTGCCGGAGGCCAGAGCAACGATCCAGTCGCTGCCGCTGATCAACGGCGTCTTCGAGCCGAAGATCACCATGTATCCCGGTGAGGTGCAGCGCTGGCGCATCGTCGCCGCGACCATGGAGGCGAGCGCGCAGATCGAGCTCGATTTCACCAGCGGCGGCGGCGTGGTCGTCGCCAAACAGATCGCCATGGACGGCGCTCCCTTCTCGCCGGAGAACTATTACGACCAGCCGATCATGGGCGGCGGCGCGGCGTTCCGGCTGTCGCCGGGAAACCGCGCCGACTTCCTGGTCAAGGCGGTCGCGCCCGGTGAGCACATCCTCGGCTACCGCGTGTTCGGCCGCGTCGAGAATCAGGGCGGCGGAGGCAAAGGGCAGCGCGTGAACATGACGCGCGAGGTCCTCGGCGCGACGACCACCGTCGGGCTGCTGAAGGTGGTGGTGGCACCCTGCCCCGACGGGGAGACGTGCACGCCGATGAACTTGCCGCCGACGCTGCCGCCGATGGACACCCTCGAGCCTGGCCTTCGGAAAAAGCAACTGGTCTTTCATCAAGACCCGTCAACCGCGGCCGGCGCGAGAAGCAACGAGCCGATCTTCTCCATCAAAGTCGACGGGAAGGAGCGGAAGTTCGATTCCACGTGCGCCGCGATCAGCATGCCGCTGAATACCACCGAGGAATGGTCGATCGCGCAGGACCAGAACATCCCCGCGCTGGTCGCCGGCTCGCCGTTCCACGTCTTCCACATCCACACCAACGGCTTTCAAGTGGTGGAGAACCCCGATTGGCCGATCGCCAGACCGCGCACGCCGGTTTGGATGGACAGCATCACCCTGCCGGACATGACGGCGGCGACCGCCACGACCGCGGCCGTGCTCAATCCCGTGAAGATCCGTCAGAAAGTCACCGAGTACACCGGCGCGTTCGTCCTCCATTGCCACTTCCTCGGCCACGAGGACCGCGGCATGATGCTCACCGTCCAGACCACCTGCCCCGGCCCGCTTCGGCGGTTCGGAAAACCCGATCCGAAGGGCGGCGCCGACAGCTGCGTTGCGCCGAAGATGGCGGCGTTGCCGCTGTGCAAGTGACCCTCACCCGGCGCTTCGCGCCACCCTGAGCGCAGCGAAGGGGCGGATGAGGGCCGCGCCAGCTCCCAAACCGCGATGAGCCGAAGCCGGTTCGGGTACGGAGGATCGGAGCGGAACGCCCGCGGCGGCGCGCCGAGGTCGTAGTCGAGCAGCGCCAACGGGCCGAGGCGGGCGGTGGGGAGGAGGGTCATGTCCGTCTCATCACTCGTAGTGCGTCCACATCCGGATGACTTTCACGATCCGCTCGCGGCGGAGCACCTGATAGACAAGACGATGCTGAATGTTGATCCGACGCGAGAACGCAGCGGCGAGGTCGCCGACGAGTTTCTCGAAGGGAGGGGGGGATTGGAAGGGATCGCTGCGGAGAATCTCGAGCAGCATCGCGGCTTTCGGCTTCAGGCCCGAGCGGCTCAGCTTCCTGGCGTCTTTCGCCGCCTGCGGCGTGAAGATCACGCGCCAGGCCTTCACCAGTCGAGCGACTCCAGGCAGTCCTTCACCGGCGTGGCCAACCCCTTGCGAATCGAGGCGCGCATCCCGGGGATCGACAATAGATACAGGGTGTCCTGAATGGCGCGCCAGTCGTCCATGGAGACGAGGACGGCAGCGGCGCGCTTGCCGGTGATCTGGACCGGCTCGCTCGTGACGGCAGTCTCGTCCAGCAGTTTGTACAGATTTGCCCGCGCCTCACTGGCTGTGATGGTTTTCATGATCGCCCGTATCGTACGTGATGTCGTACGTGTGCGGCAACCGCCCGCGGCCCGCAGTTGTTTCCTCTGCTCAGGGGGCACGTCTCGTCCGTGCCTGGATGAGTCGTGTCGCAAGTTCTGGCGCAAGTCTGTCGCAAGTTCTGTCGTGACTCTGTCGCAGAGGCCAGTGTCACAGCTTGTCATACCTTCTTGTCGTAGCTCGTCACAGCGACCGACGCCCGCGCGCCGGCGTCCGGCGCCGCACCAGCCGCTTGAGCTGCTGGTTCACGGCGTCGATGTCGAACTTCTCCGGATCGAACCCGGGAGGAAACCACTCGGCCACCTCTGCGTGCTCGGGATGTGCAGCATCGGCGAGCGCGACGAGATTTTCGGCGTAGCCCCACGGGCCGCCGCTGTCCTCGGGCGCCGCTGCGCTTGCCCGCCGTGCAGCGCGGGAGCGCGGCGCCGGGCTCCGGCTCGAACAGCACCTCCACGGCGGCATCGTGCACCCAGCCGTCGCCGAAGTCGTACTCGTAGCGGAACCGCCGCACGCCCTGGCGAAGGACGTCGCGAAGGGAGACTCGTTTCTCGGAGACGTCCTCGGGCCACTCCGAGTCGGGGATTCCGATGCGCATCGCTCCGACGTCGAATCCGTGCAGGTGGCTGTTCGTCCACCCCATGGCCGCCTGGAGAATGCGATGAAGATCCTCGAACGTGATGTTCGTTCCGATCTCCAGACGGCGCCAGATCGGCGGGCGGATGTCGCGCAACGTGATCTTGATCCGGCATGCGGCCGGCACGTCCTTCTTCATGCGGTCCTCCACCGATCGCGGATCTCGCCGACCCGATCACTCACCGCCGATCGCGCGTCACTGCGCTCGTAGCCGCTCATGAGCAGCTCGTCGTAGTTCGTATGCCTGTGGCGGAGGTAGGCGATGACGGCGAGATCGATCATCTCCGGGTCGAGCTCCTTCGCCGCGGCGCTGCGCCCCACCCGCCCGGAGTATTTGCGGCAGGCGTGCGCGGCAATGGTCTTTTCGATGTCCGCGGGCGCCGACGGGTACTGCCGGCGAATCTCCGCCGCGAACCGCTCGACGTAACGTGCGTCGAGGACCTCTCGCCGTTCGGCGTTGCGAACGCGCTGACGCATCCGCACCTCCTCATCGCCGAGGCACTCCCTCTCCGCCCGCTCGATGGCCTCCTCGGCAACGAGAATCCCCTGACGCTCATAGCGCTTGCGCGCGCGGCTCCACTCCACGACGACGGCGCGCAGCGGCGAGTACTTCGAGGCGCGGCGGGTGAGCGCGGTGTCGCCCGCCGGAAGGAAAACGAGATCGCCCATCTCGGAGCACTCCATGCAGAGCCCGCGCTCGCCTTCCTTGCGCAGCAGCGCGCCGCGCATCTCCTCGCCGCAGTCGGAACAGCGGGAGTCTTTGCCGCGAACGCGGAAGACGACGATGTCGTCGGACTGACCGGGCATGGCGAAAGACTACGGCATCCTAAGTTCCTTCGTTCAGAATCGCCAGGTAGCCATCGTAGGCGAAGACACGGTTCCGTCGCCGCCCCGTCAGCTCGCGCGCGATGCCGGCTTCGATCAGCAGGTCCATCCCGGCGGACGCACCGGGAAACGAGAGGCCGCTCCTACGCCGCAATTCCTGCATCGAGGTGACGGGCCGCTCTTTGAGCGCGTCGTGCACGCGCAGCGCAGAGCCGGCCCGCCGGCCGCGCGGCGCGATCCGTTCCCGATCTTCCTGGAACAGCGTTGCCAGGCGGCGGGCCGTGGACACCGCACCTTCAGCAGTCTGCCGCACACCCTCTAGAAAAAATGCGAGCCACGCCTCCCAATCGCCATCGCGGCGTACCGTGTCGAGCAGCGCGTAGTAGGTGGCGCGGTTCTGCTTGAAGTAGAGGCTCAGATAGAGAAGTGGTTCGCGCAGCACTCCCAAATGACAGAGAAGGAACGTGATCAGAAGGCGACCGACACGTCCATTGCCATCGAGAAACGGGTGAATCGTCTCGAACTGCACATGCGCCAGAGCCGCCCGTACCACCAGAGGAAGCGTGCTTCGCTGGTGGAGGAAGCGCTCGAGCGCTGACATGCAATCCGGTACGAGCAACGGTGGGGGCGGCACGAAAGTCGCGTTGCCGGGACGGCTGCCGCCGATCCAGTTCTGCGAACGCCGGAACTCACCGGGGTCCTTCGTGCTCCCTCGCCCGCGAGAAAGGAGGACTCCATGAATCTCGCGGATCAGCCGGTTCGAAAGCGGGAATCCTTCTCGAAGACGGTGAAGCCCGTGATCGAGAGCCGCGACGTAGTTCGAAACTTCCACCACATCATCGAGTGGCACGCCGGGAGCTTCATCGAGCTCGAACAACAAGAGGTCCGACAGCGACGACTGCGTGCCCTCGATCTGCGACGAGAGCACCGCCTCTTTCCGAACGTAGGCGTAGATGAAGAGAGACCGATCCGGCAACACCGTCGAGACGCCGTCGAGGCGGCCGATTGCAACGTTGGCGGACTCCAGCGCCCGCTGCAGTTCGCCGTGCAGGGCCAGCGCCGGTCGCGGCGGGAGCGGCGCCGGCACGAACGCACGAACCTGCTCCCCACTCACGCTCGTTACTTCATGTCTGCCTGTCGACTTTCGCTTCATCGGTTCCGGAGCAGCAAACTGAATAGCCGGCCATTCTATTCATTGTTTGTGCTTAAATCTTAATACGCAGCGGTTGTATCATCACTCCTTCACCATGACCCCCGCCCGCCGCCGCTTTTGCCTCCTCCTGGTGAAACCGTCGCATTACGACGACGACGGCTACGTCATCCAGTGGCTCCGTTCGGCGATCCCCTCCAACTCGCTGGCCGCGCTGTACGGGCTGGCGCGCGACTGCGCGGACCGCCGCGTGCTCGGCGACGACGTCGAGCTGGTCACGCACTCCTTCGACGAGACCAACACCCGCATCCGGCCGGAGCGGCTGGCGCGGCTGATCGAAGAGGCGGGAAGCGGGATGGTCATGCTGGTCGGCGTGCAGTCGAACCAGTTCCCGCGCGCCCTCGACCTCGCCCGCCCGCTGCGCGCGCGCGGCATCCAGGTCGGCCTCGGCGGCTTCCATGTCTCCGGCGTCCTCAGCATGCTCAAGGGCGTCGACTCCGATCTCGACCGCGCCCGCGCCATGGGCGTGTCGCTCTTCGCCGGCGAGGCCGAGGGGCGGCTGGACGAGGTGCTGAAAGACGCGGCGGCGGGGACGCTGCGGCCGCTCTACAACTTCATGGCCGACCTGCCGGGCATCGAAGGCGCGCCGATCCCGCTCATCACCGCGCTGCGGGCGTGGCGCACAGCGGGCGGGCTGACCAGCTTCGACGCCGGGCGCGGCTGCCCGTTCCAGTGCTCGTTCTGCACCATCATCAACGTGCAGGGACGGAAGTCGCGGCGCCGCTCGCCCGACGACGTCGAGCGCATCGTGCGGGAGAACGTCGCCCAAGGGCTGCACAGCTTCTTCATCACCGACGACAACTTCGCGCGCAACTCCGACTGGGAGCCGATCCTCGACCGCCTCATTCAACTGCGGGAGAAGGAAGGGATGAAGCTCACCTTCATCCTGCAGGTCGACACCCTCTGCCACAAGATCCCCAACTTCATCGAGAAGTCGGCGCGCGCCGGCGTGAAGCGCGTCTTCATCGGGCTGGAGAACATCAATCCCGACAGCCTGGTCGGTGCCAAGAAGCGCCAGAACAAGATCACCGAGTACCGCAAGATGCTGCTGGCGTGGAAGTCCGCGCGCGTCATCACCTACGCCGGCTACATCCTCGGATTTCCCAACGACACCGTCGACTCCATCCGCCACGACATCGAGATCATCAAGAAAGAGCTCCCCGTCGACCTGCTGGAGTTCTTCTTCCTCACCCCGCTGCCGGGCTCCGAAGATCACCAGACGCTCGCACGGCAGGGCGTGGCGATGGACGCGGACATGAACCGCTACGATCTGAATCACTCCACCGCTCCGCATCCGCGGATGTCGCGCGAGGAGTGGGAGCGCGCCTACCACATGGCGTGGGAGACGTACTACACCGACGAGCACATGGAGACGGTGCTGCGCCGCATCGCCGCCCTGCGCGGCCGCGCCAGCAACGCCATCCTGCTGCTGACGTGGTTCAACGGCTCGATCGGGCTGGAGAAGGTGCATCCGCTGGAGGCGGGCTTCTTCCGCTTCAAGTTCCGCCGCGACCGCCGCCCCGGCCTGCCGCTCGTTCCGGCGTGGAAGTTCTATCCCGGCTACTTCGCCGAGACTATCAACAAGTTGACTAATTGGGCCGCGCTCTACTTCCGGCTCCGCCGGATGTACAACCGCATCAAGCGCGACGCCCGCCGCTACGACTACACCGATCTCGCCCTGACCCCGGTGACCGACGAGGAGGTCGAGACCCTCGAGCTGTTCCACCACACCCCCGCGGCGGAGGCGTACGTGGAGCGCGAGCGGCATCCGGTGCGGGTGGCGCTGCCGCGGTAAGTAACCTCGGAGCTAGCCCGGGTCGAGAACCCCTCCCTCGCAAAACTTCAGTCGGGCTTCGCGCTGGCGCAGCTCCTCCTCGGCCTGGGCGATCTGGGCACCGACTTGTGTGATCTGCTGCACGATCGCCGCCTTCGCTTGCGGCGCGGCCGTTTGTAATTGCAACTGCAAACCGGCTCTCAAGCTCTGCAGCCCCTTGATTTCGTCGCGCTTGGCCTGCACCGCCGCTCGAAACGTAGCACAGCGGTCGACGGGGGGTGACGGCACAGGGCCCACGGTCAGGCTGCCGGAGAGCACGAAGCGATTGCTCCGCCCGCTGTCGGCCAGCTCGGGGAACTCGAAGTCTTTGGTTTGGATCTCGTCGCCGATGAATGCGACGTGAGCGAAGCCCAACACGTCGTCCTGGTTGCCAAAGATCTGCTGCCGGAAAGTCAAATTGGACCGGACCGCCGATCTGATTTTTGGCTCGACCGCGTCGTGAATGGCGTCGATCTCCGCCTGTGTGACCTGCTCGCGGTTCTGCGTCTGAATCCGCTCCTTGATCAGGTTGTTCAGCTCCTGGTGAATGCCGGTGGCGTAAGCATTCCGGCCTGCTCGCATCGCCTTGTCCGGCGAATCATCCTCTTCCAGGAGAACCACCACGCATCCCGCCAGCATGAAGTTGAGGGGACCGGGGTCGATCTGGGCGCTGAAGTTGGCGATGAAGGGCGGAACGTTCATCACCTGCCCATCCCGAACATCGTCGGGAAATTCTTTGCGGAACGCGTCGTAAACCGGCGTGAGCGTGGAGACCGGCTCGGCTTGCGTAATGTTGCGACCGTCGACGATGAAATACGTGACCCACAGGTATGGCTCGGAACCGCCTCTCGAGTCCGATTCGACGATGCAGCGCAGTTGCTTCAGATGGAACGTAACGAGTTGCGGCATGAAGGCAAGATATCACTAAGGGCACAAAAGGAACGCCGGCGGGGACGCCGGCGCTCCTTGAACCTTACTTGCTGCCGGCCGCGGTCATTCCCTCGCCGGCGAACTTCGGCTTCAGACCCATCTCGCGCAGCAGGTTGTGCGCGCCGTCGACGGCGTCCATCACCCACAGCATGTACACCGCGTCGACGTGGATCGAGCGGGTGATCTCCGGATCGACCGCGAAGTCCGAGCCGAGTGATTCGTAGGTGCCGTCGAACAGCAAGCCGCAAAGCTCGCCGTCGGCGTTGAGGGTCGGCGAGCCGGAGTTGCCGCCGGTGGTGTCGACGTTCGACAGGAAGTCGACCGGCACCTCGCCGAGCTGCGGATCGACGTAGCCCTTGGTCTTTCCGGCTTTGATCGCCGCGAGCTGCGCCTTCGGCGCATCGAACTCGCCCGTGCCGGTGTGCTTCTCCACGATGCCGCTGATGGTGGTCTGCGGCTTGTACGACACGCCGTCGCGCGGCACGTAGCCCTCGACCTTGCCGAAGGTCACGCGCAGCGTGCCGTTGGCGTCGGGGTAGAGATTGCCGCCGCTGGACGCCTTCAGCGCTTCCATGTACATCGGGCGGAGGCGCGACATGGCGCCGCCGAACTCCTTGTCGCGCTGTTCGCTCTCCAGGATCATCGGCGAGAGCGCGGCGGCGACGTTGATGAACGCGTCGTTGCGCGCCTCGAGTTGCGCCGTCGACTCCTTTTGCATGGCCTTGCGGGCATCGAGCTCGCCGATCTTGGTATTGCCGTAGAGCTGATCGAGGAACGGGTCGATGCCGCCGGCCTTGCTGATCATGCTGTCGAGCGCCGCGATGCGCTGATCGGCCGGAAGCTTCGCCGTCTCGCCCAGGAAGTACTTCAAGCCGACGCGGTCGCTCTTCGCTTCGAGCGACTTCTGCGCCCGGCTGACCCCTTCGGCGATGCGGGGCCAATCGCGTTCCTGATAGCCGCTCTCGCGATCGAGGTCGCTCTTCGGCCGCTCGATCGAGAGGCGGTAGAGCTGCATGGCCTGTCCCAGCATCGGCGAGCTGCGGACGACCCAGCCGAGGGTGGTGCTGCGCGGCTGGTTGGCGAGCTGCTTGGTGGAAAGCGCCTTCATGTCGTCGAGGACGCTCTTGTACTTCGCCGCCTTCTCGGGATGCTTGGCGATGTAGTCGGCGAGCGCCGCCTCGCGCTTCTTCCGCTGGGCCACGATCTCGAACTTCTCGAAGCCGCTCAGCGAGCCGGTGTAGTTCTTCAGCGTGTTGTCGTTGCCCTTGATGCGGTTGGCGTTGGCGATCTCGATGGCCTTGTCGTTCTTGCCGATCTCGCGAAGGATGCTGTTGAGATCCGTCGCGTACTTGATCGTCGTCGGGTAGGTGTACTCCTGCATGTTCCCCACTTCCGTCGACGTGCGGTAGCGGAAGGTGCGGCCCGGGTAACCGGCCACCATGACCAGGTCGCCCGTATTCACGCCCTTGCTGGAGACCTTGAGGATGTGCTTCGGATGGAAGACGACGTTGTCCTTGGAGAAGTCGGCGGGCTTGCCGTCCTTGCCGACGTAGGCGCGCAGGTACGACCAGTCGCCGGTGTGGCGCGGCCACATCCAGTTGTCGGTCTCGCCGCCGAAGTTGCCGATGCCTTCGGCCGGCGCGTAGACCAGGCGGACGTCGCGGATCTCCATCTGCGTGGTGCGGAGGTACTGTGCCCCCTCGAAGAACGAGGCCACGCGGCAGCGGACGCCGCCCGGCTTCTCGCACTCTTCGACGAGCTGCTTGACGCCGCGGTCGATGGCTTTCTCGCGCTCGATGTTCGAGAGCGAGTCGGCGAGATTGCCGGTGACCTTGCCGGTCACGTCCTCGATCTTGGTGGTGACGAAGACGCGGGAGCCGGGGCCGGCCGGCAATTCCTCATCGCGCGACTTCGCCAGGAAGCCGTTGGTGATGAGGTCGCGCTGCGGGGTGGAGTTGAACTGCAGCGCGCCGAAGGCGCAGTGATGGTTGGTGACCACCAAGCCGTCCGGCGAGACGAACGACGCGCTGCAGCCGCCGAGGGAAACGACGGCGCCCATCGGGTCGCCGGTGAGGTCGGCGAAGCGCTTGGCGTCCATCTTCAGGCCGGCGGCCTTCAGCTTGGCCGAGAGGTTGGGCATCTGCTGCGGCATCCACATGCCTTCGTCGGCCAAGGCGGCGGTGGCCGCGAGGAAACACAGAACGATCGTAGAGAGTCTTTTCACGTCTTCTCCTGTTTTTTTCTTCGGATGGGAACCACGGAAGGGGCGGATTCGCTTCCCGCCGGGGCGAAATCATATCTCCTCGATTGCCGACGGCCATTTTCACGCGGCCCTGGAATGACTCACGTCGAGTCTACGCTATACTCATGACTATGAGTAAGCGCCTTCAAGTGATTCTCGAGGACCGTGAGATGAAGGAGATCCGTACCATTGCCCGCCGCAAGCGGATGACCGTCGCTGAGTGGGTTCGGGGAGCACTTCGCGCAGCGAAGTCGGAGGAGCCGGCCGCGGATCCACGTCGGAAGCTGGAGGTCCTTCGCGCAGCAACCGCCCACTCGTTTCCGACCGCAGAGATCGAGGAAATGCTCGCCCAGATCGAGCGAGGCTACGCCGACGAGCCGGCATGATCTTCATCGATTCGAATGTCCCGATGTATCTGGTGGGGTCTCCGCATCCCAACAAGATCGCTGCGGAGCAAACCATCGCCACGCTGATCGCCCGGCGGGAAAAGCTGGTCAGCGACGCGGAGGTGCTTCAGGAGATTCTCCATCGTTATGCAGCGATCGGGCGTCTCGATGCCATTCAACCGGCCTTTGATGCGGTGCTCGGTCTGGTCGATGAAGTCTTCCCGATCGAGCCCGGCAACGTCCAGCGCGCAAAGACTGTCTTGCTGGGGAAATACGGGCTTTCAGCGCGGGATGCAATTCACCTGGCCGTGATGGAACAGCACGGCATTCAACAAATCCTCTCCTTCGATCAAGGCTTTGACCGGTACCCGAACGTTCGCAGAATCACCAGCGCCTAATAGGCGTCGTCTCTTGCGCCCATCAATGGTATCCTGCTATATGTGCATATAGCACAAGAGGGAGATCCGATGCCGCAACTGCATCTCTACGTTCCGGATGAAATCGCGGAGACGGCCAAAGCGAGAGCCAAGGCCGCCGGAAAATCGCTCTCCTCGTATCTGGCCGACCTGGTGGTCAATGAAGTTGCCGGCGAGTGGCCGGAAGGTTTCTTCGAGGAGGTCGCCGGCGGCTGGAAAGGCGAGCCGCTCGAACGGCCGAAGCAGGGCCGGGCCGAGCGCCGTGACCGGCTATAGCGATGTATCTGCTCGACACGAACGCTTGCATTCGAATCCTCAACGGAACGTCGCCCGCGCTGATCGACCACTTGCGATCCGTTCCCCGCTCGCTGGTGCGGCTCTCTTCGGTCGTCAAAGCCGAGCTTCTCTACGGCGCCAGGAAAAGCTCTCGGGTCGCGGAGAATCTGCGCCTGCTGGAGCGATTCTTCGACACGATTGCGAGCCTCCCCTTCGATGACCGCTGCGCCGAGGCGTACGGCCTGCTTCGCGAGGAGCTCGATCGCGCGGGAACGCCGAGCGGGCCGAACGATCTATTGATCGCAGCGACGGCGCGGGCCCGCGGCGCCATCCTCGTCACGCACAATGTTCGTGAGTTCTCACGCGTCGCCGAGTTGCGGCTCGAAGATTGGGAGCTGCGGTAATCCCGCTCAAACCTCCAACCGCCGCAGCACCGCCTCCCCCGCCGCCTTCGTTCCCATTGGGCCGCCGATGTCCCGCGTCGTCTCGCCGGCATCGATGGCGGCGACGACGGCGCGCTCGATGAGCGTCGCCTCGTCCGGGTGGCCGAGGTAGTCGAGCATCATCGCCGCCGTGAGGATGGCGCCGATGGGGTTGGAGATGTCCTTCCCCGCGTACTTGGGCGCGCTGCCATGGATCGGCTCGAAGAGCGACACGCGGCCCGGGTGGATGTTGCCGCTGGCGGCCATGCCCAGACCGCCCTGCAGCGCGGCGCCGAGGTCGGTGACGATGTCGCCGAACATGTTGTTGGTGACGATGACGTCGAACATCTCCGGCGCCCGCACCATCTGCATCGTCAGCGCATCCACGAACATGTGGAAGTGCTCGATGTCGGGGTACTCCCCCGCCACCTCCTCGAAGACCCGCATCCAGAGGTCGCCGCCGAAGCGCATGACGTTGCTCTTGTCCGACATGCAGACCGACTTCCGCCCCGTCTTCTTCGCGAACTCGAACGCGTAGCGGATGATCCGCTCGACTCCCTTGCGCGTCGAGACGTCCTCCTGCACGGCGATCTCCTCGGCCGTCCCCTTCTTGAAGTTCCCGCCCATCCCGACGTACGCACCCTCGGTGTTCTCCCGGAAGATGACAAGGTCAACTTGTTGACTGGTTTTGCCCTTCAATGGGCAGAGGGCGTCGTTGAGCAGCTTGACGGGGCGGTAGTTGACGTAGAGGTCGAGCTGGAAGCGCATGCCGAGGAGGATGTCGGCGGCGTGCTTCATGTCGGGGACGCGGGGGTCGCCGAAGGCGCCGAGGTAGACGGCGGCGTAGTTCTGCCGGATGTCTTCCATCGCGCCGGGAGGGATGGAGACGCCGGTGCGGAGGTACTCGTCCGCGTTCCAGCCGAAGTGCGTGAACTGCAGGCCGAGCTTGCGGGCGTCGTTGACCCGCTCGAGGACGCGCATCCCGGCGGCGATAACTTCGGGGCCGATACCGTCGCCGGGGACCACTGCGATTCGTGTCGTCATGCGGGCGCGGATTATAGGTGCCGATCAGCGGGGCGAGACGCGATAAGATTATTTGCATGAAACCGCTCGCCGCGATCGCGCTACTCCTCTCCGCCTCGTCCGTCTTCGCGGCGGCCGACCTCCGCACCGCCATCATCGCGTCGGATCGCCTGTTTCGCGCGGGCTTCCACTACTCCAGCGTCAGAATCAGCGTCACCAACTTCGGCACGGACACCGCGGTGGCCGTGCAGTTCAGCGTCACCTCGAGCGTACCGATCTCGTGCGTCTGCTGGCCTGACGACATCCCACCCGGACAGAACCGCGAGCGCTTCATCCAGTTCGACGCGCCGGCCACCTCGGGCCCGCTGATCGTTACGGCGTCGGCGACCAGCAGCACGCCCGATGCGAATCCGAACGACAACACGGTGTCGGTAGCGCTCTCCATCTCCGCCGACCCCGATGTGGTGCTGAGCCTCGCCGCGCCGTTGACAGTCGATCTCGGCGTGCCGTTCACCCTCACCATCCAGCTCGGCAACGCATCCATGACCACGGCGCACGACGTCGACATCACGGTCGATCTGCCGGCAGGCGTCAGCATTCGATCATTGCCGGCCGGCTGCAGCAGCCCCGCGTCCGGCCGAGTCGCCTGCCGGCTGGACGAGCTCGGGCCCAGGAGCACCATCACGCCGTTTCTGGCGCTGATTCTCGTGGCGCCGTCGTCGTATGGCAGCGGCTCGATCGCCTTCAGCGCCGCCGCGACGGAGCGCGAGCCGGACTTCGAGCCGCGGTCGAACAGCGCGACGCTCACCGTCGCGCTCTACCAGTCCATCTATGTGACGACGACGGCGGACAGCGGCAGCGGCTCGCTGCGACAAGCCATCGCCGACGCGAACGCGACCTGCCTCGCGGGGAATCCGTGCACCATCGCCTTCCGCATCGAAGAGCCCTCGGCGACCGGCTGGAAGAGCATCCGCGTCGCCTCGCCGCTGCCGGCGCTCGTCGCGCCGCGGCTCCGTATCACCGGAGCGACGCAGAGCGGCTTCTTCGGCGACAGGAATGTCGACGGGCCGGAGATCGAGATCAGCGGCGGCGGCACCGTCGAAGGCGACGGTCTGGTGGTGGGCAGTTGCGGCGCGGAGGTGGCGAACCTGGCCGTGAACGGCTTCGGCGGCAACGGGGTCTCCGTCGTGCTGCCCGACTGCGACGCGTTCCCCGCCGCGAACCTGCATCATCTTTTCGTCGGCACCGATCCGACCGGATCGGCCGCCCGGCCGAACCTGCGCGGCATCGGCACGGCGCTCCCCAACGGCACGCTTTTTTTCAACGGGCCGGGCGGCATTGGAGATCCGGTGAACATCCACGACTGCGTCGTCTCCGGAAATCTGCGCAGCGGCATCTTCGGACTGTCGGGGCGGCTCAACGTCTCGAGCAACCGCATCGGCGTGAAGGCTCACGCCGACGAGCCGCTGCCGAACGGCAACGCCGGCGTGTATGTCGGCCCCGGCGGCTACGGCTCGGACATCGGGCCCGATGTCTTCGCTGCCGACTCGGCGTCGCCTACCAACGGCGGGAACGTCATCGCCTTCAACGGCCAGATGGGTGTGGCGGTGGCCGCGGGCGTCCGCGACGTCGCCATCCGCAACAACCGGATCTGGGGCAACGGCGGGCTGGGCATCGACGTCGGGCTCGACGGACCGACGCTGTCGTCCGGCAACGCCGTCAGCGTGCCGGCGCTGACGCTGGCGCATTACGATCCGTCCGCAAAACAGACGGTCATCGAAGGCGACTTCGCCGGACCGGTGACGACGACGTTCGCTCCGGCCGTCGATTTTTTCGCCAATGACGCGCCCGACCCGTCGGGGCACGGCGAAGGACAACGCCCCCTCGGCCACCTGCGCATCATGGGCGCAGCCGGCACGCATTTTCGCTTCACCGCGGACGGCGATCTGACCGGGCAGTTCGTCGCGGCGACGACGACGCGCTACCTCTACGCCGGCTTCGCCAAGCCGGGGCCGAAGGGGGTCGATCAGGGCTTCCTGACGCAGACGTCGGAGTTCAGCCGGGCGATCGAAGTGCGCTAGGGGCGATCAGCTCGATCCCGCGCCCGGTGATGGCGGCGCGCACAAGAGGATCGCACAGCGCGCGCGTCTCCTCATCCCAAGCGTAACCCCAGTGTACATAACCGGATACGTCGATGCCCGGATGGGTGACCAGCTCCGTGACGCCTTCCACGTAGTCGAGAAGCTCAATAGTACGTTTAGTACTAATGTGCCCCGCCTCGGCAACGCCGATCGTGTAACGGCCGGGAGCGGCCGCTGCCACACGGTTCAGCACGGCCATGCTCAGGCGCCGCTTCCGTCCCCCCTGATCGTTGACCACCCGGACGTAGCCGATGCCGTACTCCTTCGCCAGCCGTTCGACCACACGGCGGATGCGCGGGAGCATGTGCAGGTGCTGATGGCCGTTGAGGTGCGTGACGCGCAGGCCGGTGGCCAGCACTTTCTCGATCTGCGCGCGCAGCTCGGGCTCCACATCGCCGCGCCGGCCGAGGACAAATCGCACGTAGTTGCGGGGCATCGGCGCGCCGGTTGTCAGCGCTCGCTCTTCCACCAGCGCGAGATGCACGCCCACTTCGAGCGAGGGCACCTCGCGCAGCCGCGCCACGGCGTCGTCGAACTCGCGGCCGTTCGCCACGATGCTGCACGCGGTGACGATGCCGTCGCGATGCGCGCGGATCGCCCCGGCGGTCATGCCGCGGTCCAGTCCGACGTCGTCGGCGGTGACGATGAGGCGGCGTGAAACGCTCGCCGCCTTTCCGTCACTAACGTCGTAAGGAGGATTCGTCATGCGAATCCGTATCGTATCGGCTCTCTTCATCGTCACCGCCTTCGCCACCGTCGCCGCGGCACAGACCCAGACCACCCGCCAGTACGCCGCGAAGTTCATCTGCGGCAAGGCCAGCGACGAGCAGGTGAAGGCGTTCCTCGCTGCGCCGGGCATCTACTACACGGCCATCAACGTCCACAACCCGCGTTTGAAATTCACGATCACCTATCAGAAGAAGTTCGCGCTCGGTCAGCCGAGCGAACAGGCGGGCAAAATCTCCGAGTGGTTCCGCGGCCAACTGAAAGCGGATGAGACGATGCAGATCGACTGCGTCGACATCTACCGCCACATCGGCGTGGATCCGGGAACGTTCATCGAAGGCTTCGCGGTCATCCAGCCGTCGCTGGATCTCGACGTCGTCGGCGTCTACACCGCCGAGGCGGGCAACGGGGTGTCGGCGATGCACATGGAGCGCGTGCCGCTTCGCCGAACGCAGCCCTAACGCCCGCGCGGCACCTTGCGCCGCATCTCGGGGTAGAGCTTCCACAGCTCCGCGAAGATCTTCAGGATCACCCGCGGCGACGAGAGGTGCGAGGTGCCGCGGATTCTCGGGAAGTAGTCGAGGCCGATCTGCTGGATGGCGAAGCCGCGGTTCTTGGCCTTCACGATCAGCTCCGCGTCGATCAGCGACCCCTCGGACTTCAGCTCGATCGCCTCGAGCACTTCGCGCTTCATCAGCTTGAAGGAGAAGTTGATGTCGCGGTGCGGCCAGCCGAAGAGGATGCCGATCAGCGCGTTGTAGACGTACGAGTAGAGCGTCCGTCTCCAACCCTCCATCGTGCGGTCGTGGCGGTAGCCGGCGATGACGTCGGCGCCGGTGACCTCCATGGCCCGGATGGCGCGACCGAGGACGTCGGGATCGAACGGGAGATCGGCGTCCATGTAGAGCACCAGGTCTTTCGTCGCCGCGGCGAAGCCGCTCTTCAGCGAGCCGCCGAGCTTCCGGTTCTTCTCGTGCCGGATCATCCGGATGCGCGGATTCTCCGCGGCGCGCGCGGCGACCATGCCCGGCGAGGCGTCGGTGGACGCGTCGTCGACGATGAGGATCTCGTAATCGCCGGCGTACTGCGCCAACGCCTCCACCGCCGCGTTCATGGCGTGCTCGATGTTCAACTCTTCGTTGAACATGGGAATGACGAGGGAGACGCTGGGCCGAGGCATCTGCGCGGTGAGTTTAATGCTGCTCGACGCTCTTCAACTGCACCGCCAGCGTGCGCGGATCCTGGTTGTGCAGCACCGTCGCCGGTAGAAAGGCCTGCTGCGCGCTGATGCCGATCTCCGCGTACGGCGTGAAAGGCAGCCACACCGAGACGCGCGCGACGTCGCCCTTCTTCACCGCGATCGAATGCGGATCGCGGCCGTCGACGGAGACCTGCACGTTGGTCGATTCGTACGGCGTGTCAGGCGAGAGCGCGAAGGCGAGGACGGCGGTCCGCGCCATGACCGGCACCCGGATCGCCGACTCGCGCTCCAGCCAGCGCCACTCGTCACCGGCGATGGTGCGCTCCAGCGGATAGACGCCGCGCAGCGGGAGGTAGCGCTCCTGCGGCCGCACCGGATCGAGGCTCACCTCACGATAGAGGTTGCGGGTCAGTTTGCCGTACGCGTCGCTCGGCGGCCACCAGAACGTTCGCGCCTCCGCGACTTTCGATCCGCCGTCGACGAACTGCACCAGCGGCACCTCGGCGCGGTCGTAGAACGCCGCGAGGCCCGTCTCGATCGGCATCGGCTTGAAGCGGGCGAAGAGGTACTCGGCGTGCGGCTTGAGCGCGCCGTCGTAGAGGATGACGGTTCCCGGCGCGAAGCGGCCGTTCGCGTACTGCGCGGCCTCGACCGGCGGCGAGGGGCGCGTCGTTCGCGGGCCGACGATCGGCGCCACGTACCACCAGGCCATCGCCGCGAACAGCGCCGCCGCGATGTACGGCGCGGCGCGGAAATGCACGCTGCGGCGGATGACGTCGAATCCGAGTGCCGCGATGAGTGCCACGAGGATCATCGACGGCAGCGAATAGCGCGCGCCGTCGGCGGGATCCATCAGGAAGAGCTCGAACGCGAGCTGCACGGCGGTGAAGACGATCAACGGCAGCAGCGCACGGGCGCGGCGGATGAAGGCGGGGACGCCGAGGGCCACGCAGAGGAAGAGCGGCAAGGTGATGTACTTCGAGCCCCACGGATGAAGGACGAAGCGGACCACGATCTCCGCGAACGACTTCGAGCCGCGCGACATCGCCGCGTCGTGCGAGGCCACGTACGCCGCCTGCTTGGTCTCGTAGGCAATGACGTTGCGCACGCCGCCCGCCGCGTCGACCAGCGGCAGGAACCACATCAGCGAGACGAAGGCGAAGCTCGCCACCGCAGCGACTCGCTGCCGCTTCGACGGCATTCGCCAGAGCACGATGGCCAGCATCGGGATCATCGGCAGCAGAAGCTGCGGACGGCAGCCGATCGCCGCCGACGACCAGAGGCCGATGGCGATGGCGTTGCGCTGGTGCCCGTCATCCCGACCCTGAGCGAACGCGAAGGGGAGGGACCTGGGGGCAGGGGTGGCGCCCTGAACGTCATTCTGCGCGCCGCCCGTTCCCCCAGGTCCCTCGCTCACGCTCGGGGTGACACTTACGGCGTGCAGCGCCAGCGCGAGGAACGCCAGCGACGCGCCGTCCGAGAGCGCAAGCGTCCCGTGCACCAGCATGCTCGCGGAGAAGTAGTAGAGAAGCGCGCCGGCCACCGCGAGGCCGGCGTCGCCGGTCCAGTTGCGGAATGCGCGCGCCAGAGCCACGAAGCCCACCGGCGCCGCGACGATGGCCAGCACCACCAGCGCCCGCCACGGATCGTCGACGATCAGATGGAACGCCTTGCCGAGAAGGACGTACAGCGGATACCCGGGCGGATGCGGGTGGTAATTCGACGGATCGAACTTTCGAACCGCCTGGGTGAAGAGGAGCTCGTCGAGTTCCCAGGGACTTTTCGGGGCGGTGAGGATGCGGGTGATCAGGACGACGATCGCGCCGGCGATCTCACGCCACGCAGAGTGCAAAGAGTCGCGTGCTGGCATACTCAGCACTCAGTACTCAGCACTCAGAACTTCAATGTCGTTCATCCGCGCCCTAATCGTACTTCACCGAACTTACCGCCACCGCGGCGCGAGAGTCCGCGCCCACGTTTTGATCCGCTTCCTCACTTGCCCCTTTCTGCGGCTGCTCCGCGCCATCCCGCGAGAGGCGCGCGTGCTCGACATCGGCGCCGGGCACGGGCTCCTCGGCGCGCTGGTCGCCGCGCGCGGGGCGCGGCGGGTGGTGGGGGTGGAGCCCGACACGCGGAAGGTGCAGCCGGTCGGCGGCGTCTCCATGATTCTCGGATTCGACAACTGCGTCCGCGGCCGCTTCGACGCCATCACCTTCGTCGACGTCCTCTATCGCTTTCCGCTCCAGGAGTGGGACGCCCTTCTCGCCCGCTGCGCCGCGCGCCTCGGCCCCGGCGGGCTGCTCATCGTCAAGGAGCACGACCCGACCGCGCGCCTCAAGAACGGCTGGAACCACGTGCAGGAATGGCTCACCGGCAAGGTCGATCTCACCCTCGGCGAAGCCTTCAGCTACGAAGCGCCGCGCGCCTTCGCCGAGCGGCTGGAGCGGCTGGGGTTCACCGACGTCCGCGTGCGGCGCATCGACTTCGGCTACCCGCACCCGCACGTGCTCTACACGGCGCGCGTCCGCGGAACGCCGGCGTCCTCGCCGGCTGGCCCGCAGGCGTCCGCGCCTGCGTCCCCGTCATAGCGCCGGCGAGACGCCAGCGGTCCAGCCGCCGGGACGGCGGCGCTCCAGGACGGCGCGCATGGTTCGGATATTATCCGCCTCGCCAACGCAAACAAGGAGCACATCGTGGCCACTTTCCCCGGCGTCGATTACATGCAGATTGACTCGCTCTTCAGCGAAGACGAGCTCATGGTGCGGCAGACCGTCCGCGACTTCGTGGACGAGGAAGTCCTCCCCATCATCGAGCACGCCAACCGCGAAGAGAAGTTCCCCATGCACCTCATCCCGAAGATCGCCGAGATGGGCCTCTTCGGCGCGACCATCAGCGACTACGGCCTCCCGGGACTGAACAATGTCGCCTACGGCCTGATCATGCAGGAGCTCGAGCGCGGCGATTCCGGCCTTCGCTCATTCGCCTCGGTGCAATCCGGCCTGGTGATGTATCCCATTTACGCCTACGGCTCGCAGGAGCAGAAGGACTACTGGATCCCCAAGCTCGCCGCGGGCGAGAAGATCGGCTGCTTCGGCCTGACCGAGCCCGACTTCGGATCGAATCCCGGCGGGATGCGGACCTACGCGCGTAGGGACGGCGACTCGTTCGTGCTCAACGGCGCGAAGGCTTGGATCACCAACGGGTCGATCGCCGACGTCGCCGTGGTGTGGGCCAAGGTCGACGGGACGGTCCGCGGCTTCCTGGTGGAGAAGGACACGCCCGGATTCTCGACCGCGTACCACATGGGCAAGTTCTCACTGCGCGCGTCGGTCACCTCGCAGCTCTTCTTCGAGGACTGCCGCATCCCCGCCGAGAATGTGCTGCCGAAGACCGACGGGCTCAAGTACCCGCTCTCCTGCCTCTCGCAGGCGCGCTACGGCATCGCCTGGGGCGCGCTCGGCGCGGCGATGGCCGTCTTCCACACGGCGACGGAGTACGCGAAGTCGCGCATCCAGTTCGGCGGCCAGCCGATCGCCTCGCACCAGCTGGTGCAGAACAAGCTGGCGTGGATGATCACCGAGATCACCAAGGGGCAGCTCCTGGCGCTGCAGATGGGTCGCCTCAAGGACGCCGGCAATCTCAAGCCGCACCACGTGTCGATGGGAAAAATGAACAATGTGAACATCGCGCTGGAGTCCGCGCGCATGGCCCGCGACATCCTCGGCGCCAACGGCATCTCCGACGAGTACCCGATCATCCGCCACATGCTCAACCTCGAGTCGGTGAAGACGTACGAGGGGACGCACGACATCCACAACCTGATCATCGGCGAGGCGGTCACCGGCATCCCCGCCTACAACCCGCCGATGAGCGCGAAGGCGGAGAAGGAAGCGACGGCCAAGCGGGAGGCGGAAGCAACGCGGAAGTAGCTCGCCGCTAGCTGCAAGCCGCAAGCCCCATCTGCTAGAGTGCGCCCCGCATGGAATCCAGTCTCGAAATCGGCTTTTTGCGCGTCACCGAAAAGGCGGCCATCGCCGCCGCGCGCACGATGGGCTACGGCAAGCGAAAGTACTCCGATCAGGTGGCGGTGGAGTCGATGCGCGAAGAGCTCAACCGCCTCAAGATGCGCGGCACCGTCGTCATCGGCGAGGGGGAGCGCGACAAGGCCCCCATGCTCTACGTCGGCGAGCCGCTGGGCCGCGGATGGACCGAGGGGGAGATCTACCCGGAGATCGACATCGCCGTCGATCCGCTGGAAGGGACCAACCTCTGCGCCACCGGCGCCGCCGGCGCCATCGCCGTCCTCGCCGCCTCCGAAAAGGGGGGCCTGCTCAACGCCCCCGACGTCTACATGGACAAGATCGTGGTCGGACCGACGGCAGGCGAACACGTCAATCTCAATGCTTCCGTTCACGAGAACCTCAACCAGATCGCCGACGCCTTCAAGCGCGACGTCAACGAGTTGACGATCGTCGTGCTCGACCGCGACCGGCATCAGGACCTCATCGCTCAGATCCGCGAGGCGGGAGCGCGCATCAAGTTGATCACCGACGGCGACCTTTCCGCGGGCGTTTCCGCCGCCGTGCGCGGCACCGGAATTCATGCGGCGATGGGCATCGGCGGCGCGCCGGAAGGCGTGCTGACCGCCGCCGCCATGCGCTGCCTCAACGGCCGCATGCAGGGGCGCCTCAAGCCGCTGGAGAAGTGGCAGGAGGACCGCCTCCGCTCGATGGGCTACACCGACAGCGAGCGCGTTTTCGACACCGGCGATCTAGCATCCGGCAACGACATCATCTTCTGCGCCACAGGCGTCACCGACGGCGACCTCCTGCGCGGCGTGCGCTTCTTCGGCGGCATCCGGGTGTCGTCTCTGTTCATGTCGCTGAAGTCGAACGTGATTCGCTTCGTCGACACGATCTACCGCGAAGAGGGCTCGAAGCTCGCGGTGAGTTTCGTCTAGGACGACCAATCGATCAACCGATGCACGAACGGCATCGCCATCGCCGCATGCGCCTTCGCTCCGGCCGCGTCGCCTTTCATGGCCGCCTTGTGCATTTCGCGGACGTGCGCGCGCGCGTCACGCGCCAGCCCGCGCGCGGTCTTGTTCACATGCGTGGCGGCGTACAGCTTGTTCGCCAGCGCGTTCGCCTCGTTGGCGATCCCCTTCCACCCTGCCGGGGAGATCATCGCGTTGCCCTGCGTGTCGGCGAGCAGTGACGCCAGACGCGTCGAGTAGTTGTACACCCTCGCGTTCTCCGCGAATGCCGGCGTGGCGGCCAGGCACGCCAGGACCACGAACCATCGAAGAGTCTTCATGTGATGCTCCTTTCCGCTCCTACTCTGCAAAAAGCCCACCGAACGACGCCGGCACCGGCGCATTGAAGGTCAGCTTCTTTCCGGTGGTGGGATGGATGAAGGCGAGGTGCTTGGCGTGGAGGCCGAGGCGGTCGAGCGGGTTCGTGGTCGCGCCGTACATCCGGTCGCCCACCACGGGATGCCCCGCCTCGGACAGGTGCGCGCGGATCTGATTCTTACGCCCCGTCTCCAGCGTCACTTCGAGCATCGAGTACTTCGCGCTCGACTTGACGGTGCGGTAGTGCGTGACGGCGAGCTTGGCGCCGGGCCGCGGCTCGACGCTGACCATCTTCAGGTCGCGCCGCTCGAATAGATGCGAGCGGATCGTGCCGCGCGGCGGTTCGATGGCCCCTTCGACGATGGCCACGTACATCCGCTCGACGCTGTGCTCCGCGAACTGCTCCTTCATCCGCTCGCGCGCGTGGAAGTTCTTGGCGAAGACCAGCACGCCCGAGGTCTCGCGGTCGAGCCGGTGCACGACGTGGACGCGCTCCTCGCGCCGCACGGCGCCGAGGTACGTGTTGAGATGCGCCTGCGCCGTCGTTTCGCGCTCGCGCTCCGTGGCCACGGTCAGCAGCCCGTGCGCTTTGAGGACCACGATGACGTCGGCATCCTCGTGCAGGATGGTCAGCCCCGGCGGAAGCTGGCGTGCCACCGCCTTGGAGACCACGTCGACGGCGTCGTCCGGTGCGATCTCCCGCTTCGCGTCCTTCTCCACCTCCCCGTTCACGCGCACCCGGCCGCCCTGGAGCATCTGGCGAAGGGTGGTCTTGGACGATTCGGGGAAGAGGGATTGGAGTTTTTCGAGCAGCGTCATTGAGTCAATCCTGAGGATAGACTACGAGAATGGAATACAAGATCGTCGGCGACGACATGCAGGCGATACAGATCGAACTGCGGCAGGGCGAAGAAATCTACGCCGAGGCGGGGGCCATGCTGTACATGGGCGCCGGCATCGACCTCCAGGCGCGCATGCAGGGCGGCGTGGTTCAGGGGTTGATGCGGAAGTTTCTGGCTGGCGAGTCGCTCTTCATGAGCGTCTTCCGCTGCAACGCGCCGAACGGGAAGCTGGCCCTGGCGAATCCGATCGCCGGGAAGATCTTCCCCATCCAGCTTCACAACAACACCGTGCTCGCCGAGCGCAACGCCTTCCTCTGCGCCATCGGCAACGTCAAACTTTCCGTCGCGTTCACCAAGCGCTTCGGCGCGGGTCTGTTCGGCGGTGAAGGATTCATCCTCCAGAAGATCAGCGGCGAAGGACTGGTGTTCCTGCATGCCGGCGGAACGATGATCAACTTCGACCTTGCGCCCGGCGAAACGATGCGCGTCGACACCGGCTGCATCGTGTCGATGGCCGAGTCGGTGACCTACGACATCCAGTTCGTCGGCGGCTTCCGCAATGCACTCTTCGGCGGTGAAGGCCTCTTCTACGCGACGCTGACCGGGCCGGGCCGCATTACCCTGCAAACGCTTCCTTTCAGCCGGCTCGCCAGCAGGGTGATGGCGGCGGCGGGTGGGCGCCGCGACGAATCGAAGGGGCTCGGCGGCCTTGCCGGAAACGTGTTCCGCGACCTCATCAGCGGGGACTGAAGTATTGCAGAAAACACTGTACGCCTCACGCAAACCGCGTATAATTTTGATCCCATTCTTTTCGATCAGTGAAGCGCGAGGCGGGCCCATGGCACATCGCATTGAGATTCGATCCCGTTCCGGCAACGTAGCCCTCGGCGTCATCGGCGCGGTCTATTTCATCTGCGGCGTCGGCACACTCCTCTTCTATCTCGTCACCAGTTGGGGCGCGTCGGCGATGATTGACCGGCTATTGCAACTGACGCTGGCCGGCTCCGCGCTGGCGGGCGCGTTTTTCCTGGCCACCGCCGCCGACAACCTCGGCCTCGGCATCCGGCCGCGCCGCCGTCATTCCTGACGGGCTTCGAGGTCGTCGAAGAGACCCTGGAGCGCCATAGTCACCTCGCCGCGCCGGCTGTTGCCGATCACCCGTCCGTCGATCTCCGTCACCGGCATCACTCCCTGCGTCGTGCTGGTGATGAAGGCCTCGTCGATGTGGAACAGCTCCGCCTCGCGCAACATCCGCTCGTCGAGGCGGATCTTCGCGCCGAGCGCCAAGCCGATGACGCGGTCGCGAACCACGCCGGGGAGGATGTGCTCGTCGAGCGGATGGGTGATCACCCGGCCGCCGCTGACGACGAAGAAGCTCGAGCTCGCACCTTCGCGGACGAAGCCTTCGCCGACCAGCAGCGCCTCGTCGGCGCCCGCGCGCTGCGCGCGCTTCTTCGCCAAGGCGTTCGCCAGCAGGTTGACTGACTTCACCTCGCAGTGCTTCCAGCGGAGGTCCGCCGTGGTCACGACCCGGATTCCGCGCTCCTTCTTCGCCGCGTCGGGGAAGCGGAAAGCGCGCGAGTAGGCGACGGCGGTGGGCTGGATGTCGTCGGGATAAAAGTGCGCGCGCTCCGCTTCGCCGCGCGATACCTGGACGTACACGATGCCGTCGGCGAACGCGGTGCGGCCGATCAGCTCGCGCATGTCCGCTTCGAATTGCGCTTCGTCCCACGGATTGCGGATGTCGATCTGGCGCAGACCGGCGTCCATCCGGCGGTAGTGATCGAGGAGGAACGCCGGCCGCTTGTCGAGGAACTTGAAGACCTCGTACACCGCGTCGCCGAACTGGAAGCCGCGGTCCTCGACGCCGAGGACCCGCTCGGCGGTGGTGGTGAAGCGGCCGTTGAAGTAGAGGACATCGTTCAAGGCAGGACCGCCTTGACGATGACCACGGTGCGATCGTCGGGATCGCGCCGCCCCCACTTCGTCACCCGCGCCAGCACTTCGCGGCCGATCTCCTCGGCCGTCCGCGGGCGGTTCACCTTCACCAGCCGCTCCAGGCGATCGAGACTGAACTCCTCGTCGCGCGAGTTGTGCGCCTCCACGATGCCGTCGGAGTAGAGGCAAAGGATGTCGCCGGGATCGAGTTTGGCGAAGCCGCGGGTGTACGTCGCGTCGGGCGTCGGGCCGAGCACCGGCCCGCCGTTCTTCAGATACTCGATGCGGTTGCCTTTGACGATGAATGGGTAGTTATGGCCCGCATTGGAGTAGATGAGGATGCCGCCGGTCTCCAGCTCGCCGTAGAACAACGAAACGAACTTCGTGGTCAGCCGGCCGCGATGGATGATGTGGTTGAGCTTCTCCATGGTGCGGATGATCTTGAAGTCGCGATCGGTGGCCATGCGCAGGCCCATGTAGATGTCGCGCACTACCAGCGCGGCGGGGAGGCCGTGGCCGGAGCCGTCGGCGATGGCCAGGCCGAGGATGTTGTCCGAGATGGGGATGAAGTCGTAGAAGTCGCCGCTGACCACCTCGGCCGGCACGGTCTTCCCCCAGATATCGAAGCCGGCGTACTGCGGCACGCGCTGCGGCAAGATCGACTGCTGGATGCGCTGCGCCTCGACGATGAGCGACTCGTAGCGATCGGCGCGCAGGCGCTGGTTCATGGCGTAGCGGATCAGGTTGAGCGAGAAAAGAACGTCCTCGCGGCTCAGCTCCGGCGCGACGTCGAAGGCGATGATGTGCGCGTGCGTCTCCCCCGCCGCGATCGCCGCGAAGCGCCGCGCGCCGAGACGCTGCTCGAGAACGGGATCGACGCCCGGATCGGTGGGGTCCATGACCACCACCCCGTTCTCCAGCACCAGCTCGAGCGGCTTGTAGCCCTTCGGCACGACGATGCCCAGCGCGCCGTCGGCGACCGCGCCGAACCGCGACACCAGCTCGTAGTTGTCGTCGTCGTTGCACTCGTAGATGCGCCCGCCGGTGATGCCCAGCTCGTCGCGAAAGTTCGCGGCGATGGTCTCGGCGATCTGCTCGATGGTGAAGCGGGTGGATTCGGCGCTCTCGATCTGTTCGAGGGTGCGCTCGACTTGGGTTAGGAGGCGCTTGTAGTCCAATTGAAGCTCTTAGCTCTTAGCTGTTAGCTGTTAGGGCGGCGTTTTCGCGATCAGGCCGTTCAGCACTCGGCCTGCCTCGGCGGCTTGATCATAGATCGCCGCAAATAGTTCCTCGGGAAGGAATCCGAGATTGCGCGCGATTTCGAGCTGCGTTTCTACCTCGAGGAGCGATCCACGCGCACGGTAGAGGAACTGCACGTAATCACGCGTGGTGTCTCGCCCTTTTCCCTCCGCGATGTTGCTCGCGATCGACACCGCCGCGCGCCGAAGCTGTTGGGTCAATCCATAGATTTCTCGCGAAGGAAAGCATTCCGTGACTCGATAGACCTCCGTCACGAGTGCCATCGCTTTCTGCCAAGCAACGAGATCTCGATATGAGTCGTTCATCCCTAAGAGCTAACAGCTAAAAGCTAAGAGCTTCGGGCGAGCTTCACCGAAGCTCCACGCCATCAAGAGCATACGGCGGCGAAACGCCCAGGAGTCCCAACACCGTCGGGTAAACATCACCAATGTACGGCGCGCGCTCGGTGGTGAGGCGACGGTTGTAGAAGAAGATCCCCTTCACGATCTCCGGGTCGACCGAGCAGTGGTCGCCACTCCAAACTTGTTTGTTCGGCTCGATGAGCGCTTTGGGGATACCGCCGAGGGAAGTTTGCCAGGAGACGCGGTAGCCGTCGTTGTTGGTGACGAAGAGGTCGGGGATCATGTTCGGGTCGAATTGGCGGTAGACCTCCTCGCGGGCCAGGACGCGGCGGACGGGATACTGGCCGTCCTCGGGGTCCTGCATGGTGACGAGCCTCTGTTTCAGCTCCGCCTTGAGTGCGTCATATTCGGCGCCGGGATTGACGATGCCCTGCGCCTCGCGCCCCTTCAAATTGACGTACACCTCGCCGAGGCCCATGGCGTACGCGCGGGTGCGCGACCAGTCGACGTTCTCCCAGAACTGCCCCTGGTCGAAGAGCATCTCCACGTTGCGCTCTTTCACCTGCACGCCGGTCTTGAGGGTCATGTAGCCGTTGATGACCAGCCAGGTGTTGTAGTTGACCGACTTGCGGAACGAGGCGAAGCCGTGGTCGGAGAGCACGATCAGCGCGGCGTGATCTTTTTCGGCGGCGCGCATGGCGTCGCCGACGATGGCGTCCATGAGCTGGTACGCGCCGAGGAGCGTGCCGCCCCACTTCGCGGCGAGCGCGGCGTCGTAGGCGGGATGTTTCTGGTCCATGAACCGCCAGAACACGTGACCTACTCGATCGGGGAACTCGAACTGCTGGACGATCAGGTCGTAGTCGCTCTCGAGGAACGAGTTGAACATCTTCCGGTCCTGCGTCACCGTCCAGTTCATGTCGTCGAGGAACATCTGCTCGTCGGCGAACCCTTCGGAGATCGCCCAGGTGTCGATCTGCCAGCCGAGCGTCTTGTAGAGACCGAAGTCCTTCGCCAGTTGCGGCGCCCACTTCGCCGGCGCGGAGATCGTGAACCCCGGCGGCAGATGCCGCGGATCGAAGTTGATCGGCGAGAGGTAGAGCTTCACCTCCGGCTGCGACGAGACCAGATGAAAGCGGCTGACGCCGCGCAGCTTGATGAGCGGATTGAACGGAAAGACGAAGTCCACCCACCCGCTCCACTCCCCCGCCCGCAGCGTCGTCTTCTGTCCGCTCTGCTCGATGGTGATCGAGTTTCGATCGCCGGCCACGGTGATGGTCATGGGGATGGAGATGTACGGCGGCGTGGCGAACAACTTGTTCGGCGGGCCCTGGATCTTCGCGTTGATGACGCCCTTGTTGTCCTCGAGCTGTACGACCTCGATGGAGAACTCGTTCGACGCTCCGCCGCGATGAAAGTCGAGCTCCGAGGTGAAGAAGAACGGTTTGCCGACGCGGCCCGAGACGTCGGGGACACCGAGGCCGGAGAGGAGGCGGTCGCCGTCGCCGAACTCGTGCGCGGGGAAGGTCACCGGGACGTGGACGACGAGCGACTTGCGCCCCTGCTTCGCCGCCGCCTCCCAGAACGGGATGCCCTGCCTGCGGTTGATGACGCCGGGGCGGGTCACGGGAAGGTACGTCTTCGCCGCGATGAACGCGCCGGCGCCGAGAATCACCGCCAGCGCGAGGATGACGTAGCGCGCAACGCGGCGGAAGAACAGGGCGATGAGCGCGACGACCAGCAGCGGCGCGGCGCCGGCGGCGTACGGGTTCTTCTCGCCGAGGAGGAACGGCTCCTTCGTCTCGTCGAACGCGGCAAAGAACGGGAGGTACGTCTTCGGATCACGGCGCAGGAAATCGAAGATGCCGGTACGCCCCGGATCGATACCGGTGGAGAAGGTCGACCACGACACCGGCGTCTGCGCCGGGACGGTCGGACGGAGCGGCCGGAACGTCCCCGAGGCGCGCAGGCGCGCCAGGTTCGGCAGCTTCCCCTCGTTCATCCACTGCTCGGTGTAGCGGGCGTCGACGCCGTCGAATCCGACGACGATGACCCGCTGTTTCGCGAGCATGGCGGGCGAAAAAAGGAGCGCAAAGAGCACAAGAAATCGCGCCGAACGCATGGGCGGCATCATACTTGTACCGAACGAATGTAGGACGGGCTTCAGCCCGTCGGGCGGCGGGTGGACGGGCTGAAGCCCGTCCTACATTGCCCGCGCGGGAGCAGTATGAAATTGCGACAACTCTTTGTGATCTTTGCAGTTGCAGTGATGGCGTCATGCGGCGGCGGGAAAGAAAAGGCCGGCGGCGCGGCGGGTGAGAAGAAGCTCGTCATCGCCCTGATGTCGTCACCGACGAACCTCGACGTCCGGGTCGGCAACGACAACGTCTCCGGCCGCATGTTCGACCTGGTCTACGGCGGGCTGGTGAAGGTCACCCCGAATTTCGACTACGCCCCCGATGTCGCCGAAAAGTGGGAGACGCCGGACGACAAAACGATCGTCTTCCACCTCAATCCCAACGCGAAATTTCAGAACGGGCAGCCGGTCAAGGCGGCGGACGTGAAGTGGACCATCGAGTCGATGCTCGACGAGAACTTCACCACCTCGAAGAGGTCGGGCTACGCGGCGCTCGATCACATCGAGACGCCCGACGAGCGGACGGTCATCCTCAAGCTGAAAGAGCCGAACGCGGGCATCTTCGACAACCTGACGTACGTCATCGTCCCCACCGGCGCCGACACCAACACGTACCGAACCAAGCCGATCGGCGCCGGACCGTACAGAGTGCTGGAGTACGCCGCGGACGACCGCGTGGAGCTGGAGGCCTTCGATCAATGGCACGGCGGGACGCCGCAGATCAAGCGCATCACCGCCCGCATCATCCCCGACTCCACCACCCGCGTGCTCGAGATGCGGCGCGGCTCGGTCAACTTCGAGGTCAACGCCATCCCGTTCGAGAACGTCGCGGAGTTCGACAAGAACCCCGACTTCAAGGTGGTCAGGACGCCGGGGTCGGTCTACCAGTACATCGCCATCAACATGCGCGATCCGATCCTCTCGAAACTGAAGGTGCGCCAGGCGATCGCGCACGCCATCGACCGCGACAAGATCATCCGCGACATCCAGCGCGGCTACGCCAGGCCGACCGAGACCATGCTGGCCGAGGGGCATTGGGCGCGGGCGGAGAACCTGCCGGCGTATCCGTACGACCCGGCGAAGGCGAAGAAGCTGCTGGCCGAGGCGGGATACCCGAACGGATTCAGCTTCACGTTCAAGACCTCGACCGATGCGGAGGCCAATCTCCGCGCCCAAGCCATCCAGCAGATGCTCAAGCAGGTCGGCATCACCATGACCATCCAGTCGAACGAGATGTCGACCTTCTTCGCCGACATCGGGAAGGGCGCCTTCCAGATGTACTCGCTGTCGCGCAACGGGATCTCCGACCCCGACTTCTTCTACGTGCTCTTCTACTCGAAGAACATCCCGCCCGAGGGGCAGAACCGCGGCTACTACTCGAACCCGCGCATCGACCAGTTGCTGCTCGAGGGGCGCTCGACCTTCGACCGCGCCCAGCGCAAGCCGAAGTACGAGGAGATCCAGAAGATCGTGGCCACAGAGCTGCCGTACATCTCGCTCTACATGCAGGACAGCGTGGCCATCATGCGCAGCAACATCGACGGCTATGTGCAGTACCCGGCGGGGTTCTATCTGTCGGTGCCGCAGATGAGTATCAAGTAGGTGAATCGTTGTCGGTTGTCGGTTATCAGTTGTCGACAACCGATCACTGACAACCGATAACCCTTCTCCAGCCGTCAAGCGGCGACACCCCCGCAGCCCGGACGTCGGCCAGGGGTTGCCGACGCGCGAGGATGCCGCCACGTCGCGGCTGGAACTGCGGTCGCGAACGTGGATGTCTACGCGCGCGGGGGAGAGCGCGGATCCGCGAGGGCGGCCAGCGGATAGCGGGCCAGCGAATGCCGCTGCGGCTCGACGACGGCGAGAGCGATCATCGCCGCCGCGGCGATGAAGGCGGCTAAGGGAACGACGAGGTGGTCGAAGGCGTCGCGGTCGGCCGCGTCGTCGTCGAAGATGGAGAGAACGGGAAGCAGCAGCGCCACGGCACAGCCGATGGCGAAAAGGATGCGAACGCTGCGCTGCTGCATTTCCGTGATTCTACGCTAACCGCAAACCGTCTCGATGATCGCGGCGCAGACCTGATAGGGATCCATGTTCGCCGCCGGCCGCCGGTCTTCGAAGTAACCCTTCCCGGCGTTGACCGTGGCCATCGGGATGCGCACCGAGGCGCCGCGGTCGAACTGCCCGTGGCGGAAGGCGTGGATCGGAGCGGTCTCGTGGAGGCCGGTGAGGCGCTCCTCGTTGTGCGCGCCGTACACGGCGATGTGCTCTTCGTGGCGCTTCTCGAGCTTCTTCATGGCCTCTTCGATCACTTGGAGGCCGCCGTCCTCGCGCATGGCCTTGGTGGAGAAGTTGGTGTGCGCGCCGGCGCCGTTCCAGTCGCCGCGCACCGGCTTCGGATAGAGCGTGGCGCTGATGCCGAAGTCTTCGCCGATGCGGTAGAGCAGCCAGCGCGCGACCCACAGCTCGTCGGCGATGTCGGGCGCGCCGATGGCGCCCACCTGGAACTCCCACTGCCCCGGCATCACCTCGGCATTGGTTCCCACGATGTGGATGCCGGCGCGCATGCAGGCCTCGGTGTGCGCTTCCACCAGGTCGCGTCCGAACACTTCGTCGGCGCCGACGCCGCAGTAGTAGCCGCCCTGCGGCGCGGGGAAGCCGCTGTCGGGCCACCCCAGCGGGCGCGCGCCCTGGAAGAAGGTGTACTCCTGTTCGATGCCGAACCACGGCTCGTGCGATTTGTATTTTTCAGCCACCTGGCGCAGATGCGCGCGGGTGTTGCTGGGATGGACGCTGCCGTCCGGATTGAGGACTTCGCAGAGGACGAGGATGTCGCCTTCGCGATGCAAAGGATCGGGGAAGTGCTTGACGGGGCGGAGCTGCAGGTCGCTGAAATGGCCGGTGGCCTGTTGGGTGCTCGATCCGTCGTAGCCCCAGTCGGGGATGTCGCCCAGCGACTTCACGGGGTCGATGATTTTCGTCTTCGAACGAAGCTTCGCCGTCGGCTTCTGCCCGTCGATCCAGATGTACTCCGCGGTGATTTTTGACAAGGATGAATCCTCCTCGAATTCGGGATGCGGAAAGATAGCAGAAGATCCAGCGCACTCAACGCTCGGAAGCAGGCGCGAGCTCATTCGCGCCGCTGACCACGACGCGGTTCCCGCCCAGCGACTTCGCGCGGTACATCGCGGCGTCGGCGCGGCGGAGAATCTCGTTCTTGTCCTGATCGAGAGAGCGCTGCGCGGTGGCGTCGGGGACGTACTGCGCCATGCCGATGGAGACGCCGAGAATGCCGCTGAGCTTGGCCGGCGGCATGCTGAAGCCCCACTCCCGCTCGAGGAAGACGTTCTCCGCAATGGTCCGTCGGATTTCCTCGGAGATGGCCGCGGCGTGTTCGAGCCGGGCATCGGGAAGGATGATCACGAATTCGTCGCCGCCGTAGCGCGCCACCGTCGCCTCGTGGTCGGGCACGATGCGCTTGAGCAGGAATCCCACCTCGCGCAGCACCTGGCTTCCGGCCAGATGGCCGTGGCAGTCGTTGACGACCTTGAAGCGGTCGAGGTCCATGAACATCAGCACCGCTTCCTTGCCGTGCAGACGCGCGTCGGCCAGCGCCTCGCCGAGGCGGACGTGGAACCAGCGGTCGTTGTACAGCCCCGTCAGGTCGTCCTTCTTCGCCAGCTCGTGCGCGCGCTTGGCGTCGAGCGCGTTCTGCAGGGTGAACGATGTGTAGCCGGCGAAGATCTCCAGCAGCACTTTCTCCCGCTCGGTGAACGTCTTCCCTTCCAGGCGGTTGATCAGCTCGAGGACGCCGCAGACGTGCTTGCCGATGTAGATCGGGACGCAGACCACCGAGTGGGTGGTGTGGCCGAGCCGCTCGTCGATGTCGGGATAGAAGAACATGTCCTTGGTGACGTCGGTGGAGAGATACGGCGCGCCGGTTTGGTAGACCTGCCCGACGATGCCGTACTTGGCGGAAAGCCGCTGTCCGATCAGATTGCGGCTGAGGTCGCCGAACGAGGCGATGAATACCAATTCGTTCTCGCCGCGCGCGGCGACTTTGCGAAAGGGATCGTCGAGGAGGATCGATCCCGACTCCGAGGGAACGAACTCGTTCGCTTTCTGGAGGATCTGGCGGAGGACGAGATCGAGGTCGATGTCGCTGCGCAGCGATAGCCCCGATTTCTGGCGCTCCAGGAATCGTTCCAATTGAGGCGCTTCGAGTGAATGAAACTGCATGCTGGTACCGGAGAGGCGATTATATGGGGTTACGGGGGCTCGGGGTCTCGCGGTCTCGGGGTTGCGGAGTTGCGAGGTTGCGCAGCGCTGCGCTCCGCGTTTCCTCACCGCGAGACCTCGCGACCCCGCTACCCCGCAACCCCGTTCTCGCGCTCCGCGGCAACTGCCTCGATTTCAAAGGAGATTGCCAGGTACGCCTGATGATGGCTCATGCCGCGCCGGCGGTTTCGCAGGTACTCGCGAAGGTACTTCCATAGAAACGGCAGAACCCCGAGCTGGGCCATCTGGCGCACGTGCGCCAGCTCGTGGCGGATCAGCGGCTCGACGTTCCGCACGCGCGGCGAGATCCAGATGCGGCGGCCGATGGTCAGGGCGATGACGTCGCGGAGGAGGAAGGGGCGCATCCACCAGGGAAACCCGACGCGCACGATCGCCCTTGCCCGCTGCTTTACAATCTCCACCATGCGCAAGGTTCTCGTGATTCTCTCAGTCTTCGTCGCCGTCTCCGCATTCGCCCAACAACAGGACTTCAGCAAAGTGCAGATGAGGGTGATCCGAGTCGCCGGCAACGTCTACATGCTGCAGGGCGCCGGCGGCAACATCGGCGTCTCGGTCGGCGACGACGGCATCGTCATCGTCGACGACCAGTTTGCCCCGCTGGCCCCGAAAATCAAGGAGGCGCTCAAAGCCATCACCGACAAGCCGGTGAAGTACGTCATCAACACGCATTACCACGGCGACCACACCGGCGGGAACGAGATCTTCGGCCGTGAGGGAACGATCGTGGCCCACGAGAACGTCCGCAAGCGCCTGGAGAGCGGCACCACGGTGCTGGGGTCCAAGAAACCGCCGGCTCCCAAGGGGGCGCTGCCGGTGATCACCTTCAACGACCGCGCCACCATCCACGTCAACGGTGAAGACGTCCGCCTCATCCACCTACCACACGGCCACACCGACGGCGACGCCATGGTGGAGTTCACCAAGTCGAACGTGGTGCACATGGGCGACGACTTTTTCAACGGGACGTTCCCCTTCGTCGACCGCGAGAACGGCGGCAGCATCAAGGGGCTGATCGCTAATCTCGACGCCGTGCTGGCGAAGATGGACAACAACGCCTTCGTCATCCCCGGACATGGACCGCTCGGCAACAAGGCGGTGTTGGACGGCTTCCGCGACGCGCTCAAGGGGACGGTGGCCATCATGAACGAGGCCATCAAAAACGGCAAAACGCTTGAGGAGGTCAAGAAGGAGCGGACCCTCGTGGCGTGGGAGCACCTGGCGAGCGAGTTCGTCACGCTGGAGATTTACGAGGAAGGGCTGTACAAGGAGTTGACGGCGAAGAAGTAGTTGTGCGGTCTCGAGGTCTCGGGGTCTCGCAGCCCCGCCCACCCCGAGACCCCGAGACCGCGAGACCGCGAGACCCCGCCGCTACCTCTTCTTCACCGACAGCGTCAATTCGAATCGCGCCACCGGCTCGTCGCCCAGCTTCTTCGGAACGCGGGCCACGACGTGGACCGTTCTCTCCTCCCGCTCGCCGGTGGCCCGCGCGCGCTCGACCATCTCCTGAATCATCGGGCCGTCCTCACACGCGAAGTGCACGTCATCCTCGGCGCGCTTGAGGAACTCGCCGCGGATGTCCTTGAAGACGAACGAGAACTTCTCCTTCGAGCGCTTCATGAGCTGAAAGACGATCAGCCCGCCGGCGACGTCGGCGCCCATGCAGAGGGTGCCGAGGTACATGGCGCGAATGTCGCGGCGGCGGGTGAAGAAGTTGAGGGCGATGACCAGCTCGCAGCGCCGCTCATTGACCTCCACGATGCGCGGCATGACCAGCCAGAGCAGAAAGACATTGCGTAGCGCCCACAGCCGCACCGGGATGGTGGCCTTCCAGTCGATCTTCATCGCCGCACCTTCTCCGCATCGATCTGCCGCTTGGCGTACGGCGCGGTGACGCGGTCGAAAATCGCGTTGGGGAGGAGCCGCGTGAAGCGCGTCAGCAGCGACATCGGCAGCGGAAACTCCACCACCCGCGCCCGCCGCTCGAGTCCATCGGCGATGATGCGCGCCGCGCGCTCGGCGGTCATCACGAACGGCATCTTGAAACGGTTCTTCTCCGTCATCGGCGAGATGACGAAGCCGGGGTTGATGGTGGTGACGGCGACGCCGCACGGCGCCAGCTCGACGCGGCTGGCCTCCAGGAAGGCCTGCGCGGCCGCCTTGGTCGCCGAGTAGACGGAGCTGCTCGGCAGGCCGCGATGACCGGCCAGCGAGGCCACGCCGGCGAAGTGCCCGCTCCTCCGCTCGATCATCTTCGGCACCACGGCGTCGAGGAGGACCATCATGCCGATGACGTTGACGCGCACCATCAGCTCGGCGTCGGCGAGGTCGAACTTCGCAGCGTGGGTGGGGACGCCGACGCCGGCGTTGGCCACCGCCAGATCGAACGGCCCGCCGAGCGCCGCCTCGCCGCGGGCCACGGCGTCGCGGACGGCCGCCGCGTCGGTGGCGTCGCACGGCAGGGCCACGGCCTTGGTCTTCAGCTCCGCCACGAGCGCATCCAAGAGATCGCCGCGCCGGGCGATGAGGCCAAGGTCGTGCCCGCGGCGGGAGAGCTCGCGGGCCAGCGCGGCGCCGATGCCGCTCGACGCGCCTGTGATTAGCGTTCGCATGGCGGGTAGTCTAGTCCTGAGTGCGGAGTGCTGAGGGTTCAACCCCGAGACCGCGAGACCGCGAGACCCCGCAACCACGTCACTCCAACTGCGGCAGCCACGCCCTCTCCTTGAACACCCGCGCGAACAGATCCCCCTTCTTCGCCAAGCGCTCCGGCATCGTCCGCATGTTGAACTTCAGCGGATCGAGCTTTTTGGTGATCTCGCTCCACTCCAGCGGCGCGGAGACCGGGGCGCCGTCGATGGCCCGCGGCGAATACGGCGCGACCACCGTCTTGCCGTACGCGTTCTGCATGCAGTCGAGGTAGAGCCTCCCCTGCCGTTTGTTGAGACTTCGCTCCACGGTCATGGTCGGCACCTTGGCCGCCACCGCGGCGGCGATGGAACAGGCGAAATCCGCCGCCTCCTCGTGCGTGTAGCCGCCGGCCAGCGGGACGAAGACGTGGATGCCGCGCTTCCCCGAGGTCTTCGGGACCGAGGGGAGCCGGAGGTTCTCGAGGAGGCCGCGCATGATGATCGCGGCCTCGATGGCCTGCCCGAACCCCTTCCCCTTCGCCGGATCGAGATCGAACACCAGCCAATCGGGCTCGTCGAGCGCCGCGCCGCGCGACGCCCACATGTGCACGGTCAGCACCGACATCTGCGCCAGCCAGCGCAGCGTCTCCGGCTTGTCCACCACCAAATGCCGCACGCTCTTGTGTTTCGTCGTGCGCGTCGGCGTGTCGATGGTGGTGACCCACGGAGGCGCGCCCTTGCCGACGTCCTGGTGGAACCACGACGGGTGATCGATGCCCTGGTTCCAATGCTCCAGCGCCAGCGGCCGGTCGCGAAGGGCGCGGATCATCGGCTCGGCGACCGCCTCGTAGTAGTCGGCGAGGTCCTGCTTGGTGATCTTGTCGCGGGGGTAGAGAACGCGGTCCGGATTCGTGAGCGTGACCGCGGGCGTCGTGATCTTCTTCGTCTTCACCGGTTTTTCCCGCACCACCTCGCTCACCCCCTTGTCCTCCCGGATCCCGAGAAACGACGGATGCCGCAGGCGATTGTCGCCGGTCCATTCGGTGAAGGCGACTTGCACCACGAAGCGCGGGCGGACCCACGTCGCCACCCGCTCGCGCGGCGCGTCCTTGGCCGGCGACTGCGGTACGACGTCCTTCGCCAGCTCGTCCTTGAACCAAGTGCGCTGCTTGAACGAGAAGCCGGTGCCGACCTTCCCCGCGTAATGCAGCTCGCCGTCGTCGCCGCGCACCGCGAGGTGCAGCGAACCGATCTCTTTTGACGAATGCGTCGACGGGTGCCATCCGATGACGATGAATTCCTGCTCGTTGAGGGACTTGACCTTCAGCCATTCTTTCGAGCGGCGCGGCTCGTAGCAGGAGCTGTTCTTCTTGGCCATGATCCCCTCGATACCGGCGTCCGCGGCCTGCTTCAGCGCGGCGTCGCCCTCCATGTCGAGGACCTCGGACATCTTCACCGCCGCCGGCGCCCCCTTGAGCACCTTCTTCAGGATCGCGCGGCGTTCGAGGTAGGTCAGTTTGCGCAGGTCCTTGCCGTCCAGCCACAGGACGTCGAAGACGAAGATGCGCTGCCGCTCCCCCTGCTGCAGGAGCTGGAATCGCGCCGCCCCTTTTTCGTCGAGGGCCACGATCTCGCCGTCGAGCACGACCTCCTTGGCCTTGATCTTCTCCATCGCCGCGGCGATGAGTGGGAAGCGGGGCGCGAGATCGAGCTCGTTGCGGCTCCACATCGCCACCTCCCCGCCGACGATCGCGGTGAGGGCGCGAAAGCCGTCGTACTTCAGCTCGTACGACCACGTCTTCCGGTCGCGCGGCGGCGCGTCGGCCAGCGTCGCCAGCATCGGCGGGAAGACCTTGCGCAGAAGCTGCTCCGGCTTGGGCATCAGTCGGTCGTCTCGATCACGTGGATCTCGTCGAAGCCCTCATCGTACGACGGCGGGGCGAGCTTCTTCCTGGTCACGAACAGCGCCACGTCGGGGACGCGCGCCTTTCCTTCGCGCTGCCGGTTGCGCGCGAGCAGTGTCTTCACGTCGGCCTCGAAGAAGTAGGCGACGATGCGCGCGCCGTGCCTGCGCCCGAGGGCGATGAGCGGCGCGCGGATGGCGGCGGAGGGGTTGGTGTTGTCGACGACCACGGACTTGCCCGCCGCCAGCGCCGCATCGATCAGCGGCTCCTGCCTCGCGCCGCGCAGCAGGAGGTCCTTGCTGACGTGGACGTGCGTCGCGGCAAAGTGCGCGAAGTAATGCGTCGACTTGCCCGCGGCGGGGAGTCCGACGAAGATGACCAGCGTAGGAGGGCTCATGACTCTCGCAGAGCTTAAGACGACGGCGGCCGCGGTGGCATCGGAAATGGCTTCGGGTACGCTCACGCCGGAGCTGCGCAAGCGATTCATCCGCGTCCGCACGGAGCTCTTCCAGCGCGGGGTGTTCGATCCGGTGCTGGTGCGTTTCGACAGCGCGACCGTCCCGCAGATTGCGCCGGCCGAGGCGGCCGCGGAGCTGGCGAAGGTGGCGGCTTCGCTGTAGTTGCGCGGTATCGAGGTCTCGGGGTCTCGCGGTGAAGCCTCGGGCGCTGCGAGACCGCGCAACTGCGAGACCTCGCAACCCTGGACGGCAGATTCAACCCAACGGACTCTTGATCCGCAAATAGCACTCCTCCCGCCCCACGAACTCCACCTTCCCCGCGTCCTCCCACGCCGCCAGGCGGGCGATGACGCGCGGGTGGTTGAGCTGTCCGTCGCCGCCGAAGAGGTGCGTGAGAAACGCGCGCGGCACTTCGCGCCCACCGGCGCCGCGGATGCGCTCCATCCCCACCTGCAGCGCGTCGAGGCGGAAGTCGATGTCCTGGTCGAGCAGGTGTTTCGCGCCGCCGGAGTCGGCGTTCATGCCGAGGAATGTTTCGAAGGAGAGCGGCGTGAACTCCTTGATCCCCTTCGCCCGCAGCTCCTCCTCGGAGAAGTGATCGGCGAGCGTCAGGCCGGACAGCTCGGTGCCGACGCCGTCGATCTCCCATCCGATCCAACGCTCCTTGCCGAGGAGCGCGATGCGCTGGATGTAGCGGGCCATATGGCGGTTGTCAGTTGTCAGTTATCGGTTGTCAGAAGCTGATCTGACAACTCCCTGGCAACTATAATCCCGCGACTTGTCCGTCATCGATCTGGTCATCATCATCACCTACCTCGCCGCGGTCGTCGCCGCCGGCGCCTGGTTCGGCCGCAAGCAGAAGACGACCACTCAGTACTTTCTGGCGGGCAAGAGCGTGCCGTGGTGGGCCATCGGCGCCTCGATCGTGGCCACCGAGACCTCCACCATCACTTTCATCTCCGTCCCCGGCATCGCCTTCGCGCGGGGCGGCGACTTCACCTTCCTGCAACTCGTGTTCGGGTACCTGGTCGGGCGGGTGATGATCTCCATCCTCTTCATTCCGTCGTACTTCAGCGGCGATCTGGTGACGGTGTACCAACTGCTCCAGCGGCGCTTCGGCGGACGGGTGCGCGCGCTGGCCTCGACGCTCTTCATCTGCATGCGGACCATCGCCGATGGAGTCCGGCTGCTGCTGACGGCGTTCGTGCTCGCCGCGGTCTACGGCAGCGTGGCCGGCGTTTCGGCGGCCTCGGTGATCGTCGCCTCCATCATCGGCATCGGCGTGGTGATGATCATCTTCACCTTCTTTGGCGGGATGGAAGCGGTGGTGTGGATCGAGGTGGTGCAGCTCGGCATCTACATCTTCGGCGCGCTCGCCGCGGCCTACATCCTGATCCGCGAGATCCCCGGCGGCCTTCCCGCGGCCATGGAGATCGGGCGGGCGTACGGAAAGTTCCACCTGCTGGACTTCGCCTTCGACGCCACCAAGACCTTCACCTTCTGGGCGGGGGTGATCGGAGGGTGTTTCCTGACCATGTCGACGCACGGCACGGACCAATATCTGGTGCAGCGATATCTGTGCACCGACCGCCCGCGCAGCGCCTCGCTGGCGCTGCTGACTTCCGGCGCGGTGATCCTGGCGCAGTTCATCGGCTTCCTCTTCATCGGCGTGCTGCTGTTCGCCTTCTACAAGCCGTACGCGCTCCCTAATTACCTGACCGGCCCCGCTGCCGCGCCGTTCACCGCGCCCGACCAGGTCTTCCCCGACTTCATCACCCGCCACATGCCGACCGGCATCTCCGGATTGGTGGTCGCGGCGATCTTCGCCGCCGCCATGTCGTCGTCGCTCAACTCGATCGCCGCCGCGTTCGTCTCCGACCTCTACAAGCCGCTGGTGCGCGAGAGAAACGATCGGCACTACTTGAATGTCTCGCACGTGGTGACCATCGTGGCCGGCATCGCGCAGATCGCCATCGGCGTCGCGCTGCGAAATCAGAGCGGCTCCGCGCTCGGCACGGCGCTCAGCGTGGCCTCGCTCATCAACGGCCCGATCCTCGGCGTGTTTCTGCTGGGGACGATGAAACGCGGCGGCGCCACGGCGGCGCTGAGCGGCATGACCGCCGGCCTGGCGGTGGTGCTCTTCGTCCGCTTCGGCACGCACGTGGCGTGGCCGTGGTACACGGTGATCGGGTCGCTGGTGACGCTCGGCGTCGGGTTGCTCACGTCGCGCAAACGCGTGGCGGCGGTGGCCCTGCTGCTCTTCACCTGCGCGGTGGCGCCGCCCCCCTCTCGTCATCCTGAGCGCAGCGAAGGATCTCAGTCACGCAGCCGGAGATCCTTCGCCGTCTCCGCGGCTCAGGATGACGTATTCACGGAAATCGATGCGACCATCGAGCGCGCCATCGCGGAGAAGAAGATCCCCGGCGGCGTCTACCACTTCGAGCGTGAAGGGAAGGTCTACGAGAAGGTGTACGGCAACCGCGCGCTCGAGCCGGCCGTGGAGGCGATGACCGCCGACACGATCTTCGACGCCGCGTCGCTGACGAAGGTCGTGGCCACCACGCCGTCGATCTGGCTGCTGATCGAGCGCGGCAAGATCGGCCTCGACGATCCCGTCAAGCGCTTCATCCCCGAGTTTCCGCCCGGCGACATCACCGTCCGGCACCTCCTTACGCACACCTCGGCGCTGCGCCCCGATCTCGATGTCGACAAGCCGTGGAGCGGCTACGACACGGCGATGCAACTAATCATGAAAGAGGAGCCGGTCAACCGCCCCGGCTATGTCTTCCGCTACAGCGACATCAATTTCGAGCTCCTCGGCGAGATCGTGGCCCGCGTGTCGGGCCAGCCGCTCGACGAGTTCGCGCGGCGCGAGATCTTCGAGCCTCTGAGGATGAAGGACACGGGATTCCGGCCCGCCCAGTCGCCGCGCATCGCGCCGACCGAGTTCACCGACGGCGTCATGCTCCGCGGCACCGTCCACGACCCCACCGCCCGCCGGATGGGCGGGGTGGCGGGGCACGCCGGCCTCTTCACCACCGCCCACGATCTGGCGCGCTACGCCCGCATGCTCCTCGGCGGCGGCGCGCCGATCCTCAAGCCGGAAACGGTCAAGATGTCGACCAGCTCGCAGTCGCCGCCGAACGTGACGGTCAAGCGCGCCGGCGGCTTCGACCTCGACTCCGGCTTCTCCCGTCCGCGCGGCGCGCTGTTCCCCATCGGGTCATACGGGCATACGGGATTCACCGGCACGATGATGTGGATCGATCCGACGTCGAAGTCGTTCTACGTCTTCCTCTCCAACCGCGTGCATCCGAACGGCAAGGGAAGCGTCACCGCGCTGCAGGTCGCGCTCGGGACGCTCTCCGCGCGCGCCGCCGGCTACACCACCCCGGCGCCAAAGCCGCGCGTGAACTTCATCACGGGCGGCGCGGACACAAACAACGGCATCGACAACCTCATCGCCAAGCGCTACGCGCCGCTGCGGGGGATGCGCATTGGGCTGATCACCAACCACACCGGCATCGACCGCTCCGGCAATCCCACCATCGACCTTCTCCGCAGCGCGCCTGGCGTTACGCTGGTCGCCCTCTTCAGCCCGGAGCACGGCATCCGAGGATCGGTGGACGCCAAAGTGTCCGACGCGAAGGATGAGGTCACCGGCCTCCCGATCTACAGCCTCTACGGCGAGACGCGGAAGCCGAAGCCGGAGCAGCTCGCCGACCTCGACGCGCTGGTCTTCGACATCCAGGACATCGGCGCGCGCTTCTACACCTACATTTCCACGATGGGACTGGCGATGGAGGCGGCGGCGGAGTCGAAGATCAAGTTCATCGTCCTCGACCGCGTCAATCCGATCGGCGGCGCGGCGTTCGAGGGGCCGCTGCTGCGCGGCGACACCGACTTCGTGGCCTGGCATCCGATCGTCATCCGGCATGGCATGACGGTCGGCGAGCTGGCGCAGATGTTCAAGGGCGAGCGGCACATCGGCGTCGACCTCACCGTGATCCCGCTCCAGCGCTGGAAGCGCGAGTACTTCCAGGACGAGGCCGGCCTGCCGTGGATCAACACCTCGCCGAACATGCGCAGCCTCACCGCGGCGACGCTCTACCCCGGCATCGGCATCCTCGAGCGCGCCGTCTCGGTCGGCCGCGGCACGGCGACGCCGTTCGAGCTGATCGGCGCGCCATACATCGACGCCGACGCGCTCGCGCGCGAGCTGACCGGCCTCGCCCTCCCCGGCATCCGCTTCGAGCCGGTGCACTTCACGCCCACGGCGAGCGTGTTCGAGGGGAAGGCGTGCCACGGCGTCCGCTTCACGCTCAGCGATCGGAAGGCGTTCAAGCCGGTAGCCACCGGCATCGCCATCGCCCGAGTCCTGCAACGCCTCTACCCCAACGACTTCGCCGCGGACAAGATGACGTTCCTCCTCCGCGACCCCGGCACGCTCGACGCCGTCCGCAAGGACGCGCCGGTGTCATGGGCCGAGGATGAGGCGACGTTCGCCGCGCGGCGCGCGAAGTACCTGCTGTACTGACGCTCCGTCATCCTGAGCGCAGCGAAGGATCTCAGGATGCGCATTTTGAGATCCTTCGTCGTCTGCGCGACTCAGGATGACGGGGCCGTTACAATCCCCGCACCCCATGATCGGCCGCACCATCTCGCACTACCGCGTAATCGAGCGCCTCGGCGCCGGCGGCATGGGCGTGGTCTACAAGGCCGAGGACACGCGGCTGGGGCGGCTGGTAGCCATCAAGCTGCTGTCGGACGAGCTGCTCAAGGACCGCACGGCGATGGAGCGCTTCCAGCGCGAGGCGCGCGCGGCGTCGGCGCTCAATCATCCGAACATCTGCACCATCCACGAAGTCGACGAGGTCGACGGCACGCCGTTCCTGGTGATGGAGCTGTTGGAAGGTGAGACGCTCCGCGAGTGCCTGGACCGCGGCCCGCTCGCCGCCGAGAAGCTCCTCGACGCGGCCATCGAGCTGGCCGACGCGCTGGCGACGGCGCACGAGGCGCGCATCATCCACCGCGACCTCAAGCCGGCGAACCTGTTCCTGACCAGGCTCGGCCACGTGAAGATCCTCGACTTCGGGCTGGCGAAAGTGCTCTCGGAGCGGAGCGATCTCTCCGGCGACGCGACCCAGGCGCGCGACCTGACGGCGCACCAGACCACCGTCGGCACCATCGCCTACATGTCGCCCGAGCAGGCCCGCGCGGAGCCGCTCGACGCGCGCACGGATCTCTTCTCCCTCGGCGCAGTGCTGTACGAGCTGGCTACCGGGACGCGCCCCTTCGGCGCGCCGACCACCGCCCTCACCTTCGACCGCATCCTCCATCACCAGCCGCCCGCGCCGGCCAGCGCACTGGCGCCGGTGATCATGAAGGCGCTGCAGAAGGACCGCGAGCTGCGCTACCAGACGGCCGCGGACATCCGCGCCGACTTGAAGCGCCTCAAGCACGACAGCGGCGCGCCGACGCTGGCGATCGCCGCGCACGCCGCGCGCTCCCGCAAGTGGCTCGCCGGCATGGCCGTCATTGCAGTCATCGTCGCCGTCGCGGCGGTGATGCTGTGGCGCGCCCGCCGCACCGCGCCGCCCGCCGCTGGCGGGCCGACCACCGTCGCCGTCCTCCCGTTCGCCAATCTGAGCGGCAACCGCGACCGCGATTACCTTCGCCTGGCGCTGCCCGACGAGTTGATCACCATTCTCAGCCACAATCACTCACTCGCCGTGCGCCCCTTTGCGCTTTCGCGCCGGTTCACCGGCGACGTCGATCCGCAACAGACCGGCCGGACGCTGAGCGTCGCCAACGTGATCACCGGCCATTACCGCGACTCCGGCGGGCGCGTCGACATCACGCTCGAATCGATCGACGTGGAGAAGAACAACGTCCTGTGGCGCGACTCGATCGACGTGGAGGCAGAGGACCTCATCGCCATGCGCGAGCAGTTGGCGGGGCGCATCCGCGGCGGACTTCTGCCGTTGCTCAGAGCGGCCGGCTCTCCACTCGACGCGAACCGCCCCCGCAATGACGAGGCGTACGCCCTCCATCTCCGCGCTGCGGCCATGTCGCAGGACAGCCAGCCCAACGCGGAAGCGCTGGCCATGCTGGAGCGCGCCGTAGCCCTCGACCCCGGCTACGCGCCTGCGTGGTCCGCGCTGTCATTGCGGGCATATCTGGCTGCCGAGTACGGCGAGGGCGGCGCCGCCGCGTACAACCGCGCCGAGGAAACCGCGGCGCGGGCGCTGAAGATCGATCCCGACCTATTGGACGCGTCGCGCCGGCTGTCGCAATTGCAGGTTGAGAAGGGCGACCTGCAGGGCGCCTATCGCCAGGCGAAGGAGCTCGTCCGGCAGCGCCCCGAGAGCGGCGATGCGCATTTCGTCCTGGCCTACGTGCTCCGCTACACCGGATTGCTGAACGAGTCGGCCGCGGAGTGCGAAACAGCGCGATCGCTCGACCCGAGCAACAAGAGCTTTCGTTCCTGCGCCCTGACCTTCCTTCTCCTCGGGAACATCCCGCGGGCGCGCCAATTCGCGCAGCTCGACGCCGGATCGGAGTGGCACCGCGGCGTCGAGTCGTACATCCTGCTGCGCGAAGGGAAGCCCGACGCGATCCTGCAGCAGGGCAACCGTCTCGGCGCGATCATGCGCCGCTGGTGGCCGCTCTTCGAGGCCCACATGAACAACCGGCCCGCGGCCGAACAGGCCCGCCTGGCCATCGACGCAAAAAACGCGACGCTGGCGGTCCGCGACAGCGAGCCGCCGTACTACACCGCCGAGATCCTCGCCTTTTGCCGCCAGGACAAGGAAGCGCTCGATCTGCTGCGCGCCGCCGTCGAGCAGGGCTACTGCGCCTACCCGGCGATGGATCACGATCCCGCCTTCGCCCACCTGCGCAGCAATCCGGACTTTCAGCGCATCCGGCAGTCGGCCATTGACTGCCAGGCGCGCTTCCTCCGCTTCAGGGACGGATCGTGAGGATCACCACCTCCGGCGGTACGCGAAAGCGCACGGGGATGATGCCCGTTCCCACGCCAGTGGTGACGAAGAGGTGCCGCCCCCCTTCCACGATGTGCCCCGCGGCGTAGCGGCTGCCGTACCGCGACGGCACGACGAGGCGGCCGAGCAGCGGCAGGTTCACCTGCCCACCGTGCGTGTGTCCCGCGAGCGTGAGCGCGACGCGCGCCGGAACCTGAGGAAAAACGTCGGGACTGTGCGTCAGCAGGATGACCGGCCGACCCTCCTGCACTCCGGAGAGTGCGCGCGCGACGTCGTGCTTGCCGGTCCAGAAGTCGGTCACCCCGGCGAAGGCGATCTGCCCGGCGTCGGCTGATTCGTCGTTGAGTACGAAGATGTCGGCGCCCTTCAAAGCCGCGTCGACGGCGCGCGCGTCGTACCAGCCATCGTGATTGCCGAGGACTGCGTAGGTAGGCCCGCGTAGCGCGCGCAGTTCAAACGCGATCGTCTCCGGCGCGATGAATCGCCCGCCCGCCACACCCTGCACCACGTAGTCGCCGAGGAGGATCGTCGCGTCGGCGTGGGCGGCGTTCAGCTCACGGACCACGCGACGAAGCTTGCCGATGCGGCACCATGGCGAGCCCACATGGAGATCGGAGGCGATGGCGATGGTCAGCGGCGCGCCGCGCCAGTTCGGAAGGTGCAGCGTTTCATGCCGCACCACCAGCGACGCCGGCTCGATTCCGAACGACCAGATGGCGAGGAAGAGGACGACCGCGCCGATCGCCTTCCGGACCGGCCGCTTCACCGCGCGCGCAGCTCCTTCCGCACCACCAGCTTCAGCCCCGACCACGTGTCGTCGACGGCGCAGACCTTCACGTCCACCCACCCCATCGGCAGGCAGATCTCGCGGATCACGTCCTCGGTGATGTCGGTGGGCACCTTCGACGCCTTCTTCGGCCACGACACCCAGACCGTGGCGTCGTCGCGGAGGCGCTTGCGGTAGTCGGCGAGCTTGTTTCCCATCTCCGCGGCAGACTTGGTGAAGAGATGGACGATGTCGACGTCTTCGCCGAGGCGCTTGGCGCACGTGATGCCGGGGATGTCGAGCGAGCCGCCGTCGAAGAACACCACCGTGCCGGGGAGCATCCCGAGCTTCTTCGGCAGCGGCGTCCCGGAGTAGCCGGCCATCAGAGCTTTTCCATCTCCGCGATGTGGCCGGCGTCGTGCTCGAGCCATCGCTGGAGCAGCTCGCGCAGCGTGAGGCGGCCGACGCCCTCCATCTCCGCGGTGCGCTCGAGGTCCTGCTCGCTCGCGGCGCGGAGGCGCTCGATCGACCGCGCGCGCGAGGCGGAGAAGGCCTCCAGCGCCGGCGCCACAGGCTGGGCGTTGTAGTCGCGCTCGATCGCCAGGCGCGCACCGTCCACGTCCGGCAGGAACGGATTCTCCTCGGAGAGCACGCGCACCACGCGCGGCTCGTAGCCGTCCACGTCGATGTCGCGCAGATGCAGGACGTTCTCGCGGAGGGAGAAGGCGTCCGGCGCCGGCTTGTGCGAGAGCTGCGCCGCGGTGCGCCCGCTCAACAGCTCGCGCACCGTCTGCGGCATCGCGGCCAGGCGGTCGATCACGCTCATGTGAGGTCGGATAATATCGAATGGCCGAAGGAGGCTCTGATGACTCGCTCCACAATCGCCCTTGCCGCTTTTTTCACCGCCGCGTTCTCTGCGTCTCTGTACGCGCAGCCGGAACCGGGATGGACCCTCAATGCTCAAGGTGACACGACGACGGCGCGCCACGTCCTGATCACGGTTCCTCCTTCACCTGCCAATTCCCACAGCCAGCTCACGCTCACGGGCGCCTCGTCACAGATTCTGTTCGGAAACGGGCAGTATCTGCAGGACGGCAACTGGGGAAATCTGCAGGTGTTCGGAGCTGCGAACCTCAATATGTTTGCGGATGGCCCCATTTCTCTGAATCCGGCTTCAGGCAGCGGCGTCATCATCGGCAGGCAGTTCGTACCTTCAAATCCTTCAAATCCGCTGGCGCGCCTGGAGGTGTTCCTTCCGGGCACCGCGGAAACGATCACGCCCGCCCTCACGTTCGCAGACGCCCTGACCGGCACCAGCACCAGGAATGCCGGAGTGGCGCTTCGATACGTCACGAACAGCGGCTCGGCGGTCGCCGAAATGCAGATGCGCACCGGGGCCGGCGTGAACAACGACACGCAGTTCATCTTTCGCACGCAGGCGGTTTCCGGCGGACTCGCCGACCGCATGATCATCGCGCCGAACGGCAAAGTCGGCATCGGCGTCCCAGTGCCCACAGCCAACCTGCACGTCGCGGGAAGCATTCAGGCCGATACAGTGATCGGCGCCACCTATCAGGATCTGGCGGAGTGGGTCCCGGCAGCGGAAGCGATCGAGCCGGGCACCGTGGTGGTGCTCGACCGCACGCAGAACAACCACGTCATTCCCTCGGCGCGGGCGTACGACACCGCGGTGGCCGGGGTGATCTCCGCGCAGCCCGGCGTAATCCTCGGAACGACCGGACCGTCGAAGGTGATGGTGGCGACGACCGGACGGGTGAAGGTGCACGTCGACGCGTCAACGTCGCCGGTCGCCGTCGGCGATCTCCTGGCCACCAGCGGGAAGGCGGGCATGGCGATGAAATCCGAACCGGTGGACATCGCCGGAGTCTCCATGCACAGACCCGGTACGCTGATCGGTAAGGCGCTCGAGCCGCTCGCCGGCGGTGAAGGAGAAATCCTGGTGCTACTGTCGCTGCAGTAGCGCCTTACTTCTTCGCCCCTTTCGCCTCCGCGACGATCCGCTCCACATCGGCCAGCAGCTTCTTGGCGTCGTACACGATCCCGTCCTTCACCACGTACTTCACCCCGCCGATGCGCTCGACCGCGCCGCTGTCGTCGTTGACGTGCACCCAGCCGGTTCCGTAGAGCACCTTGAGGTTCGCCACCGGATTCTGGTCGACCATCACCAGGTCGGCGAGCATTCCCGGCTTCACCGCGCCGATCTCCGGCCGCGTCCCCTTGGGCGCGCTGAGCGCCTCGGCGCCCCACAGCGTCGCCGAGCGGATCACCTCCAGCGGATGGAAGCCCGCCTCCTGCAGCAGCTCGAGCTCGCGGATGTAGTCGAAGCCGTAGAGCTTGTAGATGTAGCCGCTGTCGGAGCCGGTGGTCACATGGCCGCCGCGGTTCTTGTAATCGTTGAGGAAGCGCATCCAGATGCGGTAGTTGTTCTTCCACTCCACCTCGTCCGCGGTCGTCCAGTTGAACCAGTACGAGCCGTGCGCGGCGCGGCTCGGCTGATAGAACTTCCAGAGCGACGGGAGGGTGTACTTGTCGTGCCACTCGGCACGCATGGCGCGCATCAGATCGCGGCTGGCCTCGTAGATGGTGAGCGTGGGGTCGATGTTGAAGCGCAGCTTGATCAGCTCATCGATGACCGCGTTCCACTTCTCGCTCCCCGGCGCGGCGGCCTGCTTCCATAGCCGGCCGGCCTGCCCGAAGCGATGCGACTCGTCGTTGTAGTTGTAGTCGGGTGGATAGTCCTGGATGGTCCGGGTGTCGAAGAGCGACTCCGGGAGGCCGTACCAGTGCTCCATGCCGCGCAGGCCCATGCGGGCCGCCTGCAGGACGTTGGTCTGCGCCACGCCGAGCTGTCCCAGATGCGTGGTGGTGCCGAGGTGCAGCTTGTTGGCCTCGTCGAGGAGCGCGGCGAGGGTGTCGGGGGCGAAGAGCGGTCCCGAGCCGATGATCTTGATGCCGTCGGCGCCTTTCTTCGACACCCACTGCGCGAACTTCCGCGCCTGCTCCGGCGTGTCGATGGGACCGCCGCCCCACTGGCTTCCGCCGGTAAAGACGTATGGGACGATGCGCGGCGCGACGATCTCGTTCTTCGCGCTGCGGTCGCGCTCGTGGATGCACCAGTCGACGCCGTTGCCGCAGCCGGGGTCGCGGACGGTGGTGACGCCGTGCGCCAGCCAGAGCTTGTAGACGTACTCCGCGGTCGTCCCCTGATCGTCGCCGCCCGGGTGGCCGTGAAGGTCGACGAAGCCGGGCAGGACCCAGAGGTTCGAGCCGTCGATCTCCTTCGTCGCATCCTTCGGCCGCCCCTCGGTCTTGATGGGCACTTTCGGATAACCGACGCTGCGGATCTCCTTGATGCGGTTGCCTTCGACGACGATGTCGACGGGCCCCACCGGCGGCGCGCCGGTGCCGTCGACGAGCGTCGCGCCGCGGATGATCAAGCGCGCGAACGGCCCCTCCCCTTCCCCCGCTTTCCGGTCCGGCGCGAAGGGGACGTCCTCGGCGTGGGCGATCGCCGCCGTGAACACGAGTAACGCGAACAGCTTTTTCATGGTTGTCAGTTTATCCCGCGCGTTTCGCGCGGGATAAACTTGACGCCCCGTGGACATCACCATCAACTCCTGGACCGAACTGCAGGAGTCGCTCTTCGCCGATTCCTGGAACGACGCCATCGCGCGCTTCCGCTCGAACTTCGTCTTTCGCGGTGTGCCGCGGGTGACGCACGCGCTCGACAGCAGCCTGCAGACCGGCGGGCTGGTGGCGCAGGAGAGGCACTTGCTCACCAGCTTCCGCAAGTACGCGTTGCGCAGCGCGGTGCACGGCGACTGGGTGTGGAACTGGCTCTCGCTGGCAAAACATCACGGCCTGCCGACGCGCCTTCTCGACTGGACCTACTCGCCGTACGTGGCCGCGCACTTCGCCACCTACAACCTGCGCGACTTCGACCAGGATGGCGCGATCTGGTGCGTCGACCATCGCAAGACCAACGAGCTTCTCCCGCCGCCGCTCAAGAAGATCCTCGGCGACGACGACGCGAACATCTTCACCACCGAGATGCTCAACCGCGTGGCCACCACCGTCGAGCAGTTCGATGCGATGGGCAAGGACGACTTCGTCGTGTTCTTCGAGCCCCCCTCGCTCGACGAGCGCATCGTCAACCAGTTCGCGCTCTTCTCCTTGCCGTCGAGCGCGCGCCTCTCCCTCGAGGAGCTTCTCCACCGCCGGGAGGGCACCTACCGGCGGATCATCATCCCGGCGGCGCTGAAGTGGGAGATCCGGGACAAACTGGATCAGGCGAACATCACGGAACGTGTTCTATTTCCAGGACTTGACGGCCTGTCGCAGTGGCTGAAGAGATATTTTACGACCCGGAAGTAGTTATTTGCTAGACTTGTTCACCGTCTCAATCGTCCAAATGAAGCGCCTGATCATCGTTGCAGTACTCGCCGCCACAGCCGCGCCCGCCGCGATGGCTGAGCCCGCCCCGCCGGTCACCGTGCTGGTCAAGCAGGCGCCCGGCCTCCGCCCTGAAGTTCTGAAACTGGCCCTCGACGCCGCCGCCCGCGCCGTGAAGCAGGGCCTGGTCAAGCGCAGCAATCTCCTGACCGTCATCGACTACTCCATCCCCTCCTCGCAGCCGCGCCTCTTCGTTTTCGATCTCGCCAAGCGCAAGCTGCTCTTCCGCGAGCTGTGCGCCCACGGCAAGAACAGCGGCGACGACAAAGCCAGCTTCTTCTCCAACAGCCCCGGAAGCCTCGCCACCTCCCTCGGGCTCTTCGTCACCGCCGACACCTACACCGGCAGCAACGGCTACTCGTTGCGTCTCCGCGGTCTGGAGGAAGGCGTCAACGACATGGCGTGGGACCGCGCCATCGTCATGCACGGCGCCTACTACGTCAGCCGCGAGGCCATCCGCGCCCTCGGCCGACTCGGCCGGAGCTGGGGATGCCCCGCCGTCCGCGCCGAGGTGGCGCAGGACATCATCGACACCATCCGCGGCGGCAGCCCGGTCTTCGCCTACTACCCCGAGAAGCGCTGGCTGAACGCCTCCGCGTTCATCAGCCATTAGAATCGCGCGATGAAGCTCGCGCTCGCCGCCTTTTTTCTCACCGCCTCGCTCCACGCCGACGCCCTCCTCGTTCTCAACAAACGCGACGCCACCCTCGCCTTCGTCGATCCCGCGACGATGAAGGTGGTGGAGAGAATCCCGACCGGCGAAGGGCCGCATGAAGTCGCGGTCTCCGAGGATGGGAAGACCGCGGTGGTTTGCAACTACGGTACGGGGCCGAATCCGGGCTCGACGCTGATGGTGGTCGACGTCGCCGCGCGGAAAGAGCTTCGCCGCGTCACGCTGCCCGGCCTCCTCCGCCCGCACGGCATCCAGGCGGTCGGCTCGCGTTTCTACTTCACCGCGGAAGGAAGCCGCGCCGTCGCGCAGTACAACGCCGCAGCCGATCGCATCGACTGGATTGGCGGCACGGGACAAGAAGTGACGCACATGCTGGTGGTGGCGCCGGGCGAGAAGAAGATCTACACCGCGAACATCGGCGGCAACAGCGTGAGCGTTCTCGATCTGACGAACGCGCCGCGGCAGACGACGCTCAAGCAGATCGCCGTGACCAAGGGCCCCGAGGGGATCGACCTGGCGCCGGACGGCGGCGCGGTGTGGGTCGCCGGGCGGACGGCCGAGGGCGGGATCACGGTGATCGATCCGAAGACGGACGCCGTGGTGCGGACGATTCCGACGGTGACGAAGTTCGCCAACCGCCTGAAGTTCACCCGCGACGGCAAGCACGTGCTGGTGTCCGACGTGACCAGCGCCGAGCTGACCGTCTTCGACGCAACTTCAGGCGAGGTGGTGAAGAAGATCACCACCGCGGCCGGGCCGTCGGGCATTCAGCTCTCGGCCGACGGCAAGCGCGTCTACGTCGCCTGCGCCGGCGCCGGGAAGGTGCAGGCCTTCGACACCGCGACGTGGAGCGCCGCGGGCGAGGTGGAGACGGGGAACGAGCCGGACGGGATGGCGTGGGCCACGTCGCGGTGACGACGTCATCCTGAGCGAAGCGAAGGATCTCAAAATGCGCATCTTGAGATCCTTCGCCGTCTGCGCGGCTCAGGATGACGACGTCCGCGGCTTGAAGATCCACGCCAGCGCGAGCCACAGCACGCCGCCGGTGATGGCCATATCGGCGACGTTGAACACGCCGGTGTGCAGCGGCCCCGCGCGCAGGTAGAGGAAGTCGGTGACGTGGCCGCCGAAGCGGATGCGGTCGATGAGATTGCCGACGCCGCCGGCGATGATCAGCGCCAACGCGACATCGTCGCCGCGTTCGCGCACCCGCCCGGTGAAGAGAAACCACGCCGCGAGGCCGAGTCCGACGGTCACCAGGCCGTCGAAGATCACGCGCCGCACCATGCGCGGCAGCGACGCGCCGAGGCTGAGAAACGCGCCGGCGTTCTCCGCGTAGACCAGAGTCAACACGCCGTACTCGCGCGGCGGCGCGCCGCGCAGTTTCGCGCGCGCCGCGATTTTCGTCGTTTGATCGATGGCCAGCGTAGCCACGATCAGAGTTAAGAGTGCGATTCGGCGCATATCAGAAATCCCCGTCATCCTGAGCCGCGCAGACGGCGAAGGATCTCCGCCGACCAGATCCTTCGCCGTCTGCGCGGCTCGGGATGACGGAGGGGAGGTCTACATCACAATCTCCCCCGTCCGCCCTTCGCGTTCGCTCCACGTGTGGATCATCGACACGTTCTGGAAGAGGCGCGGAAGCTTGAGTCCCCGCTGCGCGCGCTTGCCGAGGTAGTACTCGAGATCGTCGCCCTTGAGGTTCGTGAATCTCTTGCCGGCGTGAACGACGAGCGTGCCGCCCTCGGCGACAACCGCGGTGCCGATCACCTTCTCCGGCGCGATCGGCGTGCGATGGATCTTGATGGTCTGCACTCCCTTGCCGCGCGCCAGTTGCGGCAATTCCGCGGCCGGAAACAGCAGCATCTTCCCCTCGCTCGTCGCCGCGGCAATGCGATCGCTGTCCGCGCTCGAAACTCGCTGCGGCCGCAACATCGCGGCGTCGTCGTTCACGTTCACCACCGCCTTCCCCGCCTTCCGGTCGGTGATCAGTTCCTCGAAGCGGACGATGAAGCCGTAGCCGTCGTCGGTCGTCATCAGCCAGAGATCGTCCGGCTCCCCCATCATGGCCCCGACGAACGTCGCCCCCGGCGGCGGCGAGAGGAACGCCGTAAGCGGCTCGCCGTGGCCCTTCGCCGACGGCAGCTCGTGCGCTGGCAGCGCATACGTCCGCCCCGTCGAATCGATGAACACCGCGAGCTGGTTGCTGCGCCCCTTCGCCGCGTGGAGGAAGGCGTCGCCCGACTTGTACTGCAGCGCGCCCGGGTCGATGTCGTGCCCCTTGCCGGCGCGCACCCACCCCTTCTCCGACAGCACCACCGTCACCGGCTCGGACGGGATCAGCGCCGCGGCGTCCAGCGCCTTGGCCGCCTCCCGCTCCACGATCGGCGACTTGCGTCTGTCGCCGAACTCCTCGGCGTCGCGAATGAGCTCGTCCTTGACCTGCTTGCGCAGCAGCTTCTTCGATCCGAGGATCTTCTCCAGCGCCGCGCGCTCCTCGGTGAGCTTGGCCTGCTCGCCGCGGATCTGTACCTCCTCCAGCCGGTTGAGGTATCGCAGCTTCAGCTCGAGGATGGCCTCGGCCTGCAGCTCGCTCAGCTTGAAGCGCTTCATGAGGACGGGTTTCGGCTCGTCCTCGCGGCGAATGATCTTGATCACCTCGTCGATGTTGAGGAAGGCGACGAGGTAGCCGTCGAGGATGTGCAGGCGCGAGTTGACCTGGTCGTAGCGATGCTGCAGGCGGCGCCGCACGGTCTCGGTGCGGTACTCCAGCCACTCCAGCAGCAGATCCTTGAGCGCGTAGAGCCGCGGCCGGCCGTCGAGGCCGATCATGTTCATGTTCACGCGGTAGGAGCGCTCCAGGTCCGTGGTGGCGAAGAGGTGGTTCATCACCTCGTCGAGGTCGACGCGGTTCGAGCGCGGCACGATCACCAGCCGCGTGGGGCTCTCGTGGTCGGACTCGTCGCGCAGGTCCTCCACCATCGGCAGCTTCTTGGCCGTCATCTGCGCCGCGATCTGCTGCTGCACTTTCGAACCTGAAACCCCCGCCGGCAGGGCGCTGATGACGATCTCGCCGTCCTCGACCTCCCACTTCGCGCGCTGGCGGATGGTGCCGTTGCCGGTCTTGTACATCTCGCGGATCTCCGCGAGCGGGGTGATGATCTCCCCCTCGGTCGCGAAATCCGGACCCTTGATGTGCTTGGTGATCTGGGCGATGGTGAGGTCGGGATCGTCGAGGAGATCGATGCAGGCGGCGACCACTTCGCGCACGTTGTGCGACGGGATGTCGGTGGCCATGCCGACGGCGATGCCCGACGCGCCGTTGAGCAGCACGTGCGGTAGCCGCGACGGCAGGAGCTTCGGCTCCTTGAGCGTGCCGTCGAAGTTCGGCCCCCAGTCCGCCGTCCCCTGTTCCAACTCCGAGAGCAGGGTCTGCGCAAACTTCGTCAGCTTCGCCTCGGTGTAGCGCATGGCGGCGAACTGTTTCGGATCATCCGGCGATCCCCAGTTCCCCTGTCCGTCGACGAGCGTGTAGCGCATGGAAAAGGGTTGCGCCATCAACACCATCGCTTCGTAGCAGGCCGAGTCACCGTGCGGGTGGAACTTGCCGATGACGTCGCCGACGGTGCGCGCCGATTTCTTCGGCTTGGATGTGGGTCCGAGCCCCAGCTCGGACATGGCGTAGATGATCCGTCGCTGGACGGGCTTGAGGCCGTCGGCGATGTGCGGCAGGGCGCGATCGAGGATGACGTACATCGAGTAGTCGAGGTACGCCTTCCGGGCGAACACCGCGACCGGCTGCTGCTCGACGTCGGGGAGGGTGGGCGGAGGGGGCGTGAGGGGGAGCTGATCTTTCGATTTGCGCGTGGCCATGGTCGGGCGGGGGGAGGGTAACTCATGGAGACGCTCGCGCCAATGCCCGGAAACAGCGACCGCAACCGCTTGACGTTGGCCGGCGGCGGGACGTATGTTCCGAAGGTCTTTTCCACCCCCTGAGCAAAAGGAGAGTTATCCGATGATGAAGCAATCGAGAGTTGTCGTCGCGGCGGCGGCCGTGCTGGTGTTTACCATGAGCGCAGTCGCCATGGCAGCGAAGAGCGGCAAGACGGTGAAGAAGGACGTGGTCTGGCCAGCCGACGCCATCAAGTGGGAGGCCGGCCCGCTCGAGGGAACTCACGTCGCCAAGCTGTGGGGCGACTGGATGAAGGGGGGCCCCTACGGCGTACTGGTCAAGTTCGACGCGGGGATCATGAATCCGCTCCACAAACACACACAGTCCCTCAAGATCGTCGTCGTTTCGGGAACTTTCGTGCACCAGCCCGCGGGAGGCGTCGAGACGAAGCTGGGACCAGGCTCATATCTCATGCAGGCGGCTGGCAAGAACCACGTGAGCGGCTGCGCGGCCGGAGCCGACTGCGAGTTTTTCATGACGGCGGCAGATAAGTTCGACCTGATTCTCGCCGAAGCACCCCCGGCAGAAAAGAAACCGTAGAACCGTGCCGTGGGTGAGCGACTGCTTCGCGCTTCGGAATCAAAGAAGCACGTCGCATACGAGAGTTAGATGCCTCTGCCGGATCTGCAGTCGTCGCCTACAACCCGCATCCAGGGCACGCGATTGTCGGCTTATCGTTCGCCACATGGCTGCTGATCGAGCTGGTGGGGAACATCGTCGCGGCGCTGTTACGCGCGTTCATCGCTGCCAGTTTCTCGCGCGATCGCCGTGACCGCCAACTGGCCTTCGTTGCTGCGGCGCTGAAGCGCCAGAACGGCTCGTGCGGAATCAGGAGTAGACCTTGCGGCCGGGGCTTCGAACGGATGATGCTGACTGGGTTCTAGAACCGGATTCCGGCCGAGAAACGGTAAGTGAGCGGGAGCTGGTACGCCTCGAACCGCGACGGCTTGCCGAAGTTCGGACCGAGTTGGTAGTGCGCTCCCAGGGCCGTGCATGCCGAGGCCAGGGCACCCTGCGGGCACTCAATCGGTGTCTGGGTCTTCGGGTTGAATGCTACGAGACCGGATGCTCCTCCGCCGGTCCTTCGTGTTCTCCGTAGTCGGGTCGCAGCGACGGCTTTGCGGCGAGCGCTCGCTGAAGGTTGAACGCGAGAGATGGCGAGGCTCGTTGCGCCGGCTCATGACGGCGTGTGCTCGCGCCGGGGCGCCGCGCCTTCGAAGTCACCGCGATCGCGCCAGAATCTCCATCTTCGGCTGGTTTCGCGAATTCCTGAATTTTCGATGGCGCACGTTTCGCCGGGAACGGTGTAGAATCGCGGTAAACAGAACGCTTTTCTCGGGTCGACGTTGGTCGAAGTAGCGTGGCGACAAATGAAAATTCCTATCCTTCAGCGCAATTCAATATGAATAATTGGATGACTCAACTCGTCCGTGCAGCGATTCTTACGATTGTCACTGCGGCAATGCTTTGTCTGAGTGAGCGGTCTGGTTATTCTCAAGTTCAAGGCGTTTGCGTCGCCTGCAAATATTGCACTACAACCACCGGTTGTCCGAGGTCTGGCTGCCCGGGTTCTTGTTGCAGTGGCGGCGCGAGCCGAAATACGCAACCGGCTGGTCCAACGCCAGAGGAACTCAAACGCGCGCGGGAGAAAAAGGATTTGAAGGAAGCGGCCGATGACGCGGTTGATAAAGGGGTCGATTTTTACAAAAAGGGTGACTGGACGGCAGCCATCTCCCGTTTCAAGGAAGCTTTGGATTACGACCCGGACAATGACGATGCGCAGCACAATCTTCAACAGGCTGTGACCAAATCGCGCAAGGCCGGCGAAGAATTCCGCCAAGCGCAAGAAAATAGCCAGAAGGAGATGGCAAGGATCGCCGCAGAACAGAACGTGGCGGAAAAGCGGGCACAGGAGAATTCCCAAATCGCCGCAATCGTCCGCAGCATTAAGAACATTCAAGTCCCGCCACCGATTCTTGCAGAAGAAGCCGCCATCACTTTTGGACAAATTGCTCCAGGAGACCATTCGAGCAAAAATATCATTCTTGGCGCAGAAGTGGGTGTCGCGGTGGCTGATGTATTTGGAAAGATTGGCACGAGTCCACTCATTGGGACGAAGCTCATTTTCGCTGCCGGCAAGACCTTCATTGCGGCTGAAAACGGAGCTGATGTTTATCTCGTGAAGCAGAACGACACTTACGAAAAGGCATTGCGGTATCTGAAGGACGATGCAACAAGACAGGATTTCACAGCCATTGTGCGGACAATTAAGGAACACAGGCCCATTTCGGAAAATGCCAGCATCGAGATGGTTCGCGCTGCGCAGGCTATACTCGACCCAAAACTCGGCAATAGCGGCAAGCGCATCGCCTGGGATGCGATGCTCTCGCCGGAAGCTCGGAACGCGGCGCTGACGCAGGCTTGCATTGAACTTGGAGGCGAGATTATCGGACAAGCGAGCGAGAAGATAGTTGCTCGATTGATGGCTCAACGGATGCCAGCATTCACAGAGGCTACGGAATATTTATCGAAGGCGCGGGTCGCGTTGCAACGGGTCGAAGACCCAGCCGCGCACGCCTCACTAAAGGAGGCTATCAAGCAAGCCAATGAAACAATCGCCAAGACATATCATACAGTTCATCCGGGCTCTGCGGGGATGGAACACGTCACGTCGATTTTCACCAAGCACAAGGAAGAAGAATTCCGCGAGAAAAAGTAAAGGCGACCCAGCATTAACAATTAACAACACAACTGAACAAAAGTGAATAAAATATGAAACTACACAAAGCACTCTCTATTGCTGCGTATGGCGGAAGCATCCTCACGTTGTTGTTTGCTCTCGCCGGATGCGCTACCCTCGACACACCACAAACTGAAAACCCCGGGGTCTATGGTTTGAAAGGTTGGAATTACAGCTCGGTCTGGTCCAGTCCGACAGAGAATACTGTGGAAGCTGCCGATATAAATGGCGAAGTTGGACACCCATTGACTGTCGAAGGCCCAAGGATGCGTGTCAGCCCTTCAGGTAATTGGACAGGCAATAAGAGTGTTGTTTCAGGTAGTTTGCCTCCAGGTCTGACGATGGATAACTATGGTCAGATCAAAGGCATTCCCACAGAGCGAGGGCATTGGATCGTAAAAGTTGAGTTGGGAACTGTTACAGCTGTAGGCCAAACGTGGCTGGGCTTTACGCAAGAGTTGCGCTTCCATATTACCGGCAGCGGCAAGGTCAATGACTGAAGAATCCCCGCACTATTCGCACTCTGATTGAAAAGGTTGGCACTGCCGTTCGCTCGTCACTCGACGGTCTCGGCCCGATATTTTCTAACCAGTTGACTCAGCTATTCACGGATGTCTGTGGGTATCCGCCCGACGATAGAGGTGCGGTGCTATTACAGCGACTCCCGGGTTTAGGCCGGAGTAACGCCGAGGACGGTTCGCGCAGATTTGTCGACGCAGATTTCGCCGCGGCGGCGAAGGCCGGCGATATTCATAACTATCTTCAGAATCCATACGTGAACGTTCCGGACAGCGCTTCATGGCAGGCCGGTATGCCGCAACTGGCAGCCGAAATCGCCGCCGTGAAGGTGCACGATTCCAACATTCCACCACCAACGATCAATTCAGCCACAAAAAAGTGTGGAACAGCGTTTCAGCGGAAGACTCCTTCTCAGACTCCGCCGCCACGGATCTAGCCGCGGAACTCAACGAACGCGTTGCGGATGCCGAAGCCACATGGGACAGTTTAGATCATGAATTGCTTAAATGGTTCGGTGGGGAGGGCATAGCAGCAGCTGGTGCGGTTATTACGGGACACGCAGGCCTGGTACCGGCGGCGCTGGGCTTCGCTGGTGCGGGGGCAGTAAACGTCATCTATTCGGCTGTTAAACGCCATTCCTTCACGAAGCACCATCCAGCGGCGTTCTTCATCGGTAGAAACTAGTACGAGCCGACTACCTGTTGCGTTTCAGGACGTTGTACCTATCCCTGCACCCGGCCAACTATCGTTGCCGCGCGACGTCCCGAATCAACTCCGCCGATTCGATTCCGAGGGCGTCGGCCAAGTCGAGCACGATCGAGAGCGTCGGCACGTTCTCCCCTCGCTCGATGAAGCCGATGTAGCTCACGTTCAAGTCCGCCAGTTCGGCCAGCCTCTCCTGCGTCAGGCCGCGCTCGGTACGTAGCCGGCGCACGGTCTGGCCGAAGATTTCCGCATCCCGGTTTCGCTTTTTTCTTCGCGACACCCTTGCATCATGACCATGGTAGGCCTAGATTGTCTAACTACCATGGTAGTGATGACCGGAGGGATCATGAGCCTGAATCGTCGGCGGACCATCGAAGTCGACCTTCCCGAATTCCTCGTCAGAAGCCTGCAGCATCGCGTCGCGGAATCGAACGCCGGCGCCGAATCGGACGAGCAGGTCGACATCAACGACGTCATCGAGTGGTATCTGGCAGCGCCGATCACCGTGCAGGACGTGCCGAAGCTCGAGGCGGTCATTCCCGGGTTTTCGGATGCGCTGAGCGCCTGGCTCACCACCGTGAGTTACGAGCCGCAGTAGTCAGGAGGTTCCGGGGACGAGGGGTGCGAGCGAGGCGCACGGTACACTTCAGCGCGTGTTCACCGACCCCACGATCGTCGCGCTGACGGACTTCGTGCGCGGCGTCGGCATCCCCGTCCTCGCCGCGTCGGCGGTGGGGCCGACGCGCTTCCCGGGCATGAACATCCAGAACGGATGCGTGCTGGTCGACGAGACCCGCGTCATCCATCCCGGCAACATCCTGCACGAGGCCGGGCACCTCGCCGTCACCGAACCGACGTTGCGCAACGCGCCGGCGGTGTCGCCGAGCAACGGCCAGGAGATGGCCACGCTGGCCTGGTCGTACGCGGCGACGGTTCACCTGAAGCTCGACCCCGCGCTGGTCTTCTATCCCGGCAGTTTTCAGAACATGGCGGAGTCGCTGATCGAGAATTTCGCCCAGGGGCGGTACCTGGGGCTCCCGCTGCTTCAGCTCTTCGGCATGACAGTCGAGCCGCGCAACGCCGAAGCGCGGCAGGTCGCGCCGTTCCCGCACATGCTGCGGTGGCTGCGGTGAGCGCGCCGGCGCTAGCCCAGCGGCTGCGGCCCGAACGCCGTCTCTATCGGCGATCACACCATCGTGTTGCCTCTCGGCAAAGGGCTTCAGGTTTCGTCGGCCAGTCGTCAATCCGAGTCGACCGCGTATTTCGGCCATCGGATAGAATGTGCGTCATGACTCGCGCGGTCCAAGAACTCTACGAGAAAGCAGCAGAACTCTCCGTTCACGATCGCGCTGAGCTCGCAGGACTCTTGCTCGAGAGCATCGAGGAGCCCTCGGATCAGGGCGTTGAAGAAGCGTGGGCGGCCGAGATCGAGCGGCGTATGGCGGAGTACCGCGCGGGGCGAATAAAAACGATTCCCTGGTCAGAAGTACGTGCACATTTGCACCGCTCTGACCGCTAATGCAACCTCGCTTCTTCGAAGAGGCGTCCGAGGAACTCGAGGAGGCGCGCCGCTGGTATCGAGAGCGCAGCGAAGCGGCGGAAGCGGCATTTCTTGAGGAGATCGATCACGCCATAGGCGTCGTCATCACAGCTCCGCAGCGCTGGCCGATACACAGTGCAGGTATGCGTCGGTATGTCTTTCCAACGTTCCCCTACTCATTGATCTACTTTGTTGAGAACGAGTTCATTCAGATTGTTGCTGTGGCGCACGAGAAACGTCGACCGGGGTACTGGCGCAAACGCCTCCGATAACAAGGTTGCCCGACCCTTGGCAGGAGCCGACGCGGTGCCGGTCGCTGGTCCGGCGCTTCCGCGCGTCGTTTCGAAAGATGTCAGGCCAGCTTGGCAGTCGAACGCGGCTTGGCAATGATCATCACCGCACCGGTAGCGTCGACATGGTGGGTAGGGAGCAGCGCGAGGAGGTGGGCGCCGGCCGCTTCGATCTCGTCACGAACGGAATGCTCATCGTATTCGTTGATTCGCGTGTAGGGGCGTTGCAACTCATGTCGTACCACGCCGGGTGTGCGACGCGCCGGTCCCGAACGCGCTCGAATGAGACGCGCCAGTCGCCGAAGTGAGCTGTCAGGTCGCCGAAACGTAACGTGGATCGCAGCAATCCCACCCGGAGCGAGCAGGTCGATCAGAGTCCTTAGAATCCTGGAGCCGGCCTTCGCCGGAATGTACTGAAAGACGAGAAGCGAGCAAATGAAGTCAAACTCGCCGGGCGGCAGTCCGCCGAGGTCCTCACTGCTCATGAAGGTCACGTTGCGTACACCGGCGCTTTCCGCATTCTGCCGAGCATGTGTGAGCATCGTCGGCGCGACGTCACAGGCTACGACCTGCAGCGCACGCCGCGCCAGAGGGAGTGTCAGGCGGCCTGCACCGCAGCCGAAATCGAGCGCGCGAGCGACGCGGACGTCGTGCCCGAGCAATGGGGTGATTGCCGCCAGCAGCGCCGCGATATCGTCTTCGCCTGTGTCGAAGAACGCGGCGGTCGCCGCGGCATTGCCTGGCACGCCCCGAGAGCCGTCATTGGTGAGAACGGCGAAATATGGCTCCCGGCGAGCGAGCTCCTCCCAGTCCGCAGCGTGGTCCTTCACAGCCGTCAGCATACACATGCCGCCGCGCCGCAAAGGCGGCCGGCCGCACATCAAGCAAAAGTATCGTGCGACCTCCACGCGGGCAAATTCCGGTAATGTCGAGCATTCAACTCGTTTCAGCGCGACGCTGCGCGTCGCCCGCTGGCGGAGGCCGGATCGAGATCTTTGCTAAACTCGACCAACCATGAACGTCAGCGTGGAAGAGGTGAAGCGAGACCCCGAAGGAGTTCTTCATCGCGTGCGCGAGGGTGAAACGCTTGTCGTCACTGAACATGATCGCCCAGTCGCGGAGATTCGTCCGATTGAGGCTGTCAAGAGACCAAGACGATTTGGCCTCGCCGCAGGTTCATTCGTTGTACCCGACGACTTTGATGACCCGCTTCCGGAGGACGTGCTTCGAGATTTCGAGCAATGAGGTTGCTGCTCGATACGCACATCTTTCTGTGGTACATCACGGGCGACGAGCGGGTGTCGCCGCACGTTCGGCGGGCAGTTGAGGAGTCGGAGGCTGCGTACCTGAGTGTCGTTTCGCTTTGGGAGGCGACGATCAAGTTCCATCTTGGCAAGCTACCTCTTCCAGAGTCGCCGCATCCCCTGGTTGTCGGTTCAACGCGAGGAGCACGGCATCGAGTCTCTTGCGCTTGATGAGAACTCCGCGATCCGTTCTCGCGAAATACTCCGCCAAGCTACTGCCGTCCGCCTAAGAGCGTTGATGGTCGGAAGTCACACGCCGAGATCGCATCCGCCGCCTGGACGTGCCTCCTTAGACGAAACCTCGTCTCCGCGGCCACGTATCGCTCACCATGACCGCCGACGCCTCCAATCTGCCGGGCCAAGCGGAACCCGCCGCCGCCCTGCGCGGATTCGGGCCGCTCGGCATCATCGCCATCCTGGTCATTCTCTTCAGCGGCAACATCTTCGTCGGCAAAGTCGTCGTGCCGGCCGGCGCGATTCTGGTGCTGGCGTGGATGCGGTGGTCGCGCACGCCGTGGCGTGACATCGGTTACGTGCGGCCACGGAGCTGGATCGCCGCGGTGGCCGCCGGGGTGGCGTTCGGCGTTGCCTTCAAGTTCGCCATGAAGGCGCTGGTCATGCCGCTCCTCGGCGCCGATCCGGTCAACCAGGCCTACCACTACCTCGCGGGAAACCGCGCCATGCTGCCGGCGGCAATCTGGGCCATGTTCGCCGCCGGCTTCGGCGAGGAGACGGTGTTCCGCGGCTGGTTCTTCGAGCGCTTCGGGAAAATTTTCGGATCGAGCGTCGCGGCGAAAGTGGCTGTGGTGCTGATCACGTCCGCATGGTTCGGCATCAGCCACTACGCCGTGCAAGGACTGTCCGGCACTGAACAGGCAACCATCGTCGGGCTGGTGTTCGGGACGATCTTCGCCTTCGCCGGGCGGCTCTTCAAGCTGATGTGCGCGCACACGGCGTTCGATCTGACGGCGCTGGCAATGATCTATTGGGACGTCGAGACCGACGTCGCGCACCTCGTCTTCAAGTAGCTCAGTCGGACGAAAGCGTGAGGTCGCCCGATCCGTCGATGGTCTGCAGGAAGGAGAGCACTCTCCCCTCCCCCGAAACGACCTCCACGTCGACCAGCAGGTTGAAGATGATGCCGAGCGTGTCGCGCGCGGGGCCCAGGATGGCGCGGACGATGTCGGGCACCGATAGGAGCTGGCCGGACGCGAGCGCGTAGTCCTTCGACGCCGACACGGAACCCGCGATCGTCGATCCCGCCGGAAATGTGAAGCGAACGGTGACGCGCACCGTCGCCGGCTTGCGCGCGGCCTCCAGCAGCAGCAGCGTGGCCGGCGAGACGTTCGGCACATCGGCCGCGCGCGAGAAGCGCTTGACCGTCCCGGTGCCGCTCGCGGTCCCGGCGGTGAGCGCGGGGACGCCGGTGCCGAACGCGCCCGCCCGCCCAGTAACCGTGCTGGTCAGCCGGCCGGTGGCGCTGATCGCGCCGGCCGGCCCGGTGATCCGCACGTAGCCCTGCGGGGCGCTGGTGATGGTGATCTTGCGGGTCTCTCCAGCGGCGAGCGTGACCGGCGCCGGCGGCACGACGTTGACCGCGCGCCGGTGCGGCGGCTGGAGGCGCGTGGCAACCGTCACGGAAACGGACGACGCCGATGCGTTGGTGAGCCAGACGTCGAAGATCGACGGCGGCGTTCCGGCAAGCGCCGGAATCAGAACGAGCAGATCGGCGGCCGGGGCGGGGATGCGCGAGGCGTCGACGACAGTCCAGTTGTCGCGCGTCGACTCGTCGATGACCGTGGCGAACCCAGAGAGGCGCGCGGCGCCGCTGCTGCTGTTCGTCAGGCGCGCCGAGCGCGCGCCGGCGGGAACCGTGTCGGCAAGGCTCAGCGATCCGAAGGGAAGGATCGACCCGGTGCGGTTCGGCGCCACCGGCGCGCCGGCGGCGTCGAAGAAATCGATGGTGTACGCGCCGGCCACTCCGCTGGCTTCCTGGATGACCACGTCGGTGTGCGCCGCGGCGCTCTTCTCCACCCCGGCGAAGAGGAGGCGCTCCCCCGAGGCGACGCTGCGGTCGGACGCCAGCGTCGGCATGGCCGTCAGGTAGCGATTGGTGCCGTCGGGGATGATGCCGCGGATGGCGGAGACGGAGACGTTGCCCACCGCCGTGCCCCGCACCTGCAGGCCGCCGGTCTGATTGCCGACGTTGAAGACGCTCGACGGCGCGAAGGGAAACCACGCGCTGCCGCCGGCGGGCAGCAGCCCGATGTTCGCCAGGAGCGACGACGCCGGCGCCGCCCCCGCAGCGTTGTAGAACAGCCGCACGTTCGACAGCGACGACGCGCCGCGATTGGAGAGGAAGACGTCGGTGAAGAACCCGCCGAGGTCGGTGATGGCCGGGAGGAAGGCGGCGGCCTCGCCGGCGGCGAGTGCGGCGGGCTGCTGCGGGACGACGGCGACCTTGCTGATGTCGATGACCGTGACGTTCACGCTTCCGGTCTGCAGCGGGCCGATCTCGCTGCCGCTGGTCCCGCGCAGGTAGATCATCGACAGCGTGCCGAGCGTCGCCCCCAGCGGCGCCTGGCCATCCGGCCTGGCCTCGGAATCGATGACGAACGGCATCTGCGCGGTGTTGTTCGGCGCGATGCCGATCACGTTGTTCTGTGACGGGACGATCCACGGGACGTCCGCCGTCAGGATGCCTTGCATGGTGACGTTGCCGAAGTTGGTGACGTTGGCGTTGCCGGCGTGCTGCGCGCCGGCCACCGGCGCGACGATCACCTGATTCTGCGACGCGCGCGGCGTCACCGTTCCGGACGGGCGGCTTCCGATGAACAGCCGCACCGGAAGGGAGAGGGTCCGCTGCTTTCCACCGACGAGGATGGTGATCGTGCCGTCATAGAGTCCGCCCTGTTGCACCGCCGGCTGGATGATGACCGTGCGGCTGGCGCCGGGCTCGAGGACGAACTGCGACGGCGAGACGGTGAAGAAGGTGCTGCTGCGGCTCACCGTGACCGAGGCGGGGTCGGTGCCGACGTTGGCGAGCACGAAGTCGTCGCTCTCCGCCGGACTGCCAACCGGCTGCATGATTCCTTGGGGGAAGCGGGTGATGGCGATCTCGGGTCCGGCCGCGGAGGCGGCCAGGGCGATGGAGAGGCAAAGCAGCACCGCGAGTCGGAGCATAAGGGGCCTCGTGAGTCGAGGTGGCGAGCATACCACCCGGGTAGGGGCGCCCAGCAGGGCGCCCGGCACCCCCGTCGAACGGCACGCCGGAGTACCGGGCGCGCTGCTGCGCGCCCCTACTTCTTCTTCGCCGCCGCCTCGATCATGGCCTTGATCTCCGGCTTGTCCTTCGCCAGCTCGAGCAGATCCTTCTTGTCACGCTGCACGTCGGCGCCGGCGTCGATGAGCGTCTTCACGACGTCCTTGTAGCCGCGGAGGACGGCGACCGACAGCGCGGTGCCGCCGTACGGATCGCGCTGGTTGACCTTCGCGCCGGCGGCGAGAAGCATCTTCACCACTTCGAGTTGCCCCTGCTCCGCGGCGGCGGAGAGCGGGCCGATTTTGTATTCGTTCACGATGTTCGGATCGGCTTTCGCTGCGAGCAGGATCTTCGTGATCTCCGGCCGGGTGGTGGCGGACATCAGCAACGATTGCTTGTAGGCATCGAGGTTGTTCACGTCGCCGCCGGCGACGATGAGGATCTGGACGATCTTCGCATTCCCATGCTCGACCGCCGTGCGGATCGCGTTCTCCGTCTTCACCGGGATCCCCGCGTCGAGCAGCAGCTTCACCGCGTCGGCGTCGTCGCGGAGGATGCGGCTGCGAAGCTCGGACTCGTCGACGTCGATGTTGAGCTGCTTGAGGCGCCATTTCGCATGATCGGCCTTCGACGCATCGGCGCCCAGCGGGTCGATCGCTTCCTTGACGTGGACGATCGGCGCCTCGAAGGCGACGTCGTAGGTGAACGAGTTGCCGTCGTCGTCGAGGATGAGACGTCCGGCGACCTTCGTCGCCGAGACCGTCTTCGGCTCGAATCGGCTCAGTTCGCGCACCGACAATCCCGCCGGCAGTTTGGGATGGAAGAAGAAGACCTCCTCGGCCTTCTTCTTCTCGTCGAGCTGCACGGCGATGCCGGTGAAATCGTCCGCGGTCGCGGGATCGTCCAGCGGTTCCGCGGAGATGATGACCTTCAGCAGCGTGTTCTTCTCCACGACGTACGCGTGGCGCAGCGCCGTCGCCTTCCCGCTGACCACCATCGAGCCGCTGGCCTGGCCGAGAGCGATTGCGAAAAACAAAGCGATCATCGTTGCACCTCGTCATCCTGAGCCGCGTAGACGGCGAAGGATCTCCGATTGCGCATCCTGAGATCCTTCGCCTTCGCTGCGCTCAGGGTCAGGATGACGGGGGGGAAGAGGGCGATCATTTCTTTGCTCCCGCGGCTTTGAGAATCTTCACGATGTCCTCCTGATCGCCTTTCATCGCCGCCTTCAGCGGCGTGTCGCCGTCCTTTGTCTTGGCGTTGACGTCCGCCTTCAGCTCGATGAGCGCCTCGACGGCCTCGGGATGCGCGCCATAGATCGCGGACAGCAGCGCGGTCTGCCCGCCGGTTTTCACGCCGTAGTTGACGTTCGCGCCGCGCTTGACCAGGAAGCGGATCATCTCCACGTTCCCCGCGCTGGCGGCGAACTGCAGCGGCGTCAATCCCGAGGCGCCTTCGTCGGGCTTCGCGCCGGCGTCGAGCAGCAGGCCGGCGATGTCCTGCTTGCCGGCCGCCACCGCGGAGGTGAAGGCGTTGAAGTCGAAGCGATTCTTCGGCGCCACGTCGGCGCCCTTCTCCAGAAGGAGTTTGATGATCTCCATGTGGCCGCGGGTCACCGCGTTCATCAGCGCGGTCTCGCCGGTGTCGGAAGCTTTGGCGTTGATCTTCGCCCCGGCGTCGAGCAGCAGGGTGACGATCTCCTCCTCGCCGTCCCACGCCGCCTTGAGCAGCGGGGTGATCTTGTGCTCGCCGTAGTCGATGGGGGTCTCGGTGGAGTGCGTTTTCAGCAACTCCCTGACCGCGTCGGCGTCGCCGTCCTCGATGGCCACGGCGAAGGCGGTTCCGGGATCGCGGTCGGCGGCGAACAGCGGCATGGCAACGAAGGCGAAGAGGAAAATCAGGCTGCGTCGCATGCCGATGAGCGTACTACGATTGCCCGAACAATGACCGCGCTGTCGATCGAAGACGTCGCCGCCACTTCCGAGGACGCCGCCGTCCGCCGCCGGTTCGACACCCGGAACCTGATCTGGCTGACCGTTCTCCTCTTTTTCTTTCTCGTCGTCTCGTTCATCGAGCTGGGCGCGAACCTGGTGCGGCGCACGCCGCTCGACCTGGCGATCTCCGTATCGAACTTCGTGCTCGTTGTGCTGATGCTCTTCTTCATGCGCGACGTCTACCGCGTCAAGCGAAAAGGGCGCACCGAGGGGCTCTGGGGAGTCAGCCGCTGGATCCGCCGCCATGTCAGCGCCACGGTCATCACGTACGTGATCGTGCAGTTCGGGCTGGCCACCGCCTTCGCCCGGCGCGGCGATTGGCCCGGCTGGGCGGTGACTTTCCCGTTCATGATGCTCGCCTTCCGGCTGCTGGTCTCCGAAGCGGTGTTGCTGCACTCGGTCTTCTTCACCGTCGCCGCGGCGATGGGACTGTTCCTCGCCGACACGCCGCGCGGCGAAAAGGCGCCGCCGTTGATCGCCGTCGGCGTCATCAACATCATGACCCTCGGCATCGAGCTGTTCGCCGCTCGGCGCTGGCGCCGGCAAATCACCGCCGACTGGAGCGAGCGCCGGCTCAGTGCGCAGGAGCAGTTGCGCATGCGCGACGAGCTGCGGTACGCGCGCGCCATCCAGATGAGCATGCTGCCCGAGGCGCCGCCGCAGTTGGAGTGGGTGGACCTGGCTGGGGTGTCGATGCCGGCGACGGAAGTCGGCGGCGACTACTTCGACTACTTCCCCATCGGCGACCGGCTGGCCATCGTCTCCGGCGACGTCGCCGGCCACGGTCTGGCCAGCGGCCTCGTTCTGGCCGCGCTGCGCAGTGGTTTCACGCTGCTGCGCGATTCGCTCCACGATCCCGCAGCGGTGCTGCGCCGTCTGCACGAGCTCATTGCGGAGACGACGCGCCGCCGCACGCTGGTGACGTGCGCCGTGCTACTGCTCGACCGCGCCACCGGCCGCGCCACCTTCGCCAGCGCCGGCCACCCGCCAGTGATCGCCCGCCGCGACGGCACCGTCGAGGCCATCGAGCTCTTCGCCCCGCCCCTCGGCGTCCGCCTCCCCGTCCGCATCCCGCAGCGCGAGGTCCCCTTCGCCGCCGGCGACCTCTTCGTCCTCCACACCGACGGCGTGTACGAGTCGGTGAGCCCCAACGGCGAGAGCTACGGCATCGAGCGCATCGAGGCCGTGGTGCGCGAGAGCGGCGACGCGAGCGCCGCCGAGGTCCGCGACGCGCTGATTCAGGACGTGGAGCGCTTCCGCGGCGGCGGCGCTCAGACAGACGATGTAACCGTGGTGGTGGCTCGCATCATCTCCCCGTCATCCTGAGCCGCGAAGACGGCGAAGGATCTCAGGATGCGCGACACGCCCCGTGGAGACCCTTCGCCGTCTTCGCGGCTCAGGGTGACGGCGGGGTCAGGTCGCGCCATTGAGGGTTGATCGTCTTGATTCGCGCGATCTTCTTGGCGCGCGTCCACCCCTTGATCTCCTTCTCGCGCGCGATGGCGGCGAGGATGGAGTCGAAGGTCTCGAAGTAAACGCAGCGATCGAAGTGATAGCGGGCCGTGAATTCGGAGCCTAAGCCGTTCTTATGATCCGACGTTCGTTTCGAGAGATTGTTCGTAACGCCGGTGTAAAGCGTCATCGAGTTGTTCGACATGATGTAGACGAAGAACAGGCGCAGCGTTCCATCGCCTCGCCACATGAGCGCTGTTTGAGGCGTCTTCACGAAACGAGCTTACCCGTCATCCTGAGCGCAGCGAAGGAACTCTACGGCGAGTAGCATTGCATTTTGAGACCCTTCGCCGTCTACGCGGCTCAGGGTGACGGAGGGGAGTTTTCATGCATCTCGTGCTCACGTTCCTGCTCGCCGTCGCGCTCGATCCCGGTCTCGGCGACTTCCACTGGAAGGTCACGACGAAGAATGCCAAAGCGCAGGCCTTCTTCGATCAGGGGATGAAGTACGTCTACGCGTTCAATCACGAGTCGGCGGTCCGCTCGTTCGGCGAGGCGGCGCGGCTCGACCCGAATCTGGCCATGGCGCATTGGGGAATGGCACTGGCGCTCGGGCCGAACATCAACCTCGACGTCGATCCAGACCGCGAGAAAGAGGCCTATCAGGCGGTCCAGGCGGCCCTGAAGCTCTCTCCGCCGGCTTCGGCGAAGGAGCGCGATCTCATCGCCGCGCTGGCGAAGCGCTACTCGATCGCGCCGGACGCCGACCTCAGGAAGCTGAGCGTCGAATACAGCGGGGCCATGGGGTCGCTGGCGAAGAAATACCCTAACGATCTCGACATCGCGACGCTGTACGCCGAGAGCGTGATGGACCTGCGGCCGTGGAAGTTCTGGTCGCACGACGGCAAGCCCGCCGAGGGGACCGCGGAGATCGTGCGCACGCTCGAATCGGTGCTGCGCCGGAATCCGCGCCACCTCGGCGCGAATCACTACTACGTTCACGCGGTGGAGGCGTCGTCGCATCCCGAGCGCGCCACCGCCAGCGCCGAGCGCCTCCGGACGCTCGCCCCGGCGGCCGGGCACCTCGTGCACATGCCCGCGCACATCTTTCACCGCACCGGCAACTACGCGGGCGCGGCGGAGGCCAACGAGCGCGGCGCGCGCGCCGACCGCGCCTATATCGCGTCCTACGGCGGCCACGGCATCTATCCGATGATGTACTACAACCACAACCTGCAGTTCGGCCTGGTGGCCCACGCCATGATCGGCCGCTGGGCCGAGGCGAAGCGGATGGCGGACGAGCTGTCGGCGAACGCGGCGACGGCCGCCAAAGAGATGCCGATGCTGGAGAGCGCCACGACGACGTCGCTGCTGCTGCTGGCCCGCTTCGGGCGGTGGAAGGAAGTGCTCGCCGCGCCGAAATCGGAGATTGGGCCGCTCGGGGCGGTGCTCGCGCACTACGCGCGCGGAAGCGCACACGCCATCTTCGGCAACGTGGCCGGAGCGGAATCCGAGCAGCGCGCGCTGGAGGCCGCACGCAAGGAGGTGCCGGACGACACCGCCATGTTCCAGAACTCGGAGCAGCGCATCGCCGAGGTCGCGTCGACGCTGCTCGGCGCGCGCGTTGCGGAGGCGCGCGGCGATCGCACGGCCGCCATCGCTGCGTACGAGAAAGCCGTGGCGCAGCAGGACGCGATGAACTACGACGAGCCGCCCGACTGGTACTACCCCATCCGCGAAACCCTCGGCGCGGCGCTGCTGCGCGCCGGCCGGCCCGCCGACGCCGAGCGCGCCTTCCGCGAAGACCTTCGCCGCAACCCGCGCAATCCCCGCTCGCTCTACGGGTTGGCCGCCGCGCTGCGTGCGCAGAAAAAGGATTCCGCCGCGGTCGTTGCGCAGTTCAAGAAAGGGTGGAAGGGCGGGGGGTTGAGGGCGGAGGGGTACTGAACCCCCCTCCGTCACCCTGAGCGAAGCGAAGGGTCTCAGGATGCGCAACCTAAGATCCTTCCCCTTCGCTGCGCTCAGGGTCAGGATGACGAGGGGGTCAGGTCGTGCCATTTCGGGTTGATCGTCTTGACCAGCGCGATCTTCTTAGCCCGCGTCAGGCTTTTGATCTGCTTCTCGCGCGCGATAGCCTCGAGAATCGATTCGAAGATCTCGAAGTAGACGCACCGGTCGAAGTGATACCGCGAGGTGAACTCCGAGCCGATGCCGTTCTTGTGATCCGAGGATCGCCTAGAAAGGTCGTTCGTTACGCCGGTGTATAGCGTCATCGACGTGTTCGACATGATGTACACGAAGAATTGGCGGAGCGTTCCGTCGCCTCGCCACATTGCGGCCGTTCGTGGCGTTTTCACGAATCAAGCTTACCCGTCACCCTGAGCGCAGCGAAGGGTCTCTACGGGGCGTAGCGCGCAATTTGAGACCCTTCGCCGTCTTCGCGGCTCAGGGTGACGGGGGCGTTCCGACGTCCATGAGGTAGCTCGTCAACCGCCGGATCTTGCCGTTCTGCATTTCGAATATGTCGCAGAACGCCAAGGTCAAGACCGCGCCACCCTTTCGCTGCGTGCGCACCGAGCCTTCCGCCACCACGACATCGTCCGCTTCTGTCATGCGGGTGACGGTGATCGCAGGATGGCCGACGAAGCCATCGTTCTCGATTTCCTTGTCGAATGCGCCTTTCCCCTGCGTGTGGAATGCACCAGGGATGATCCATTCGACGTCGTCCGTGAGGCAGGAGAGGATCTGTTGATGGTCGGTTCTCCTGAAGCCATCGAAGTACCGGTCAACTGTTGTCTTGTTACTCATCCTCCTAGCCGAAACCTCCCCCACTACCCTCGCCCGGCATGGGAATGACCGAGCCGAATCCGCCCGCCGCGTTCTTCCGCAGCCCCATCATGGCCAGGGCGCGATAGAACACCGATCGGAACATGCGCGGGCGTTTCACCTTGCTTGCCAGCGGCTCCGCAAAGCGTCCGGGCTGCTGTAGGAACACCTCGATCCCGCTCTCCTGCCACCGGAGAAGGACGTGCGTGAGGTCGTCCTGCGGCTGGGAATCATCCGGTTGGATGAGAACGACTCGTCGGATGCCGCGCTCGCGCAGAAATGGCGCGGACGGAAAATCCTGCGGGAAGACCATCCATCGGTTGTCGTATTTCCCGGGCTCCGGCTGCTTCTCAGGATTGAGGCGACGGCGGTCGAGAAGAAAGACCGGCGGCGCGCCACGGGAGATGCGCTCTCGTACGGCAGGGGACAACGGAATCGCGAGACGCTCCTTGAGACTGGTCATGTCGATCACGGCTGACGGTGCGCTCTTCACGCCGATCGCAGCGCCACTGGTGGTGTTGTAGAGCGGAACGGGACGGAAGCCTTTCGCCGCGAGAGCAAACCCGAGATCGAGCGACTCGGCCCCCGGCATGTCGACGATCACCACGGTATGTTCCATGTCGCCGATCATTCCTGGATCGACGTTCTGACCCGAAACAGCGTCGCGATCGGCAGCGGCGGTGATCTCCGCGAACAGCGGCGCCTTCACCCAGGGAGACCAGACGTCGTCAGGAGGCGCCCACTGGCGATAAAGCTCCAAGCCCTTCATGCAGCCTTCCTTCCATCGTCGACCCGCCGGACGAGGACCGCGACGTCGCTTGCGCGCGCATCGATGAGCGGCCGCGACGCCACTCGGCCGTAGATGCCAGCCGCACGTCCTCCAATCACAAAGACCCCGAGAGAGGGATAGACAGGCACTCCACCGACATCGATCGAGGTGGCCTCGAATCTCTCCTGCGCGATCCAGTAACGCCGTTCCCAACGAATCCTCTTCTCGACGGCGCGCCACTCCTTCTCCGTATTGACTCCCCGAATGCCGACCAGCTCACCGACGCGTCCGAGGGAAGGCTTGAGAACCCATTGGTGCCGATCTCGCCACGGGATGTCGCATGCGTCGCGAGTGGCGGGAAGGAGCTCTCTCCATGCCGGCAGCGGCGTTTCGAGTTGATCCCAGACCAGCGGAAATCGTTTGGACTGCGTGAGCAGCGCCGTTGCGGGGTTGCTGAGCAGCGTTTGCGCGCCGCGGAAGAAGTGGCCCCACGACGCTCGTCGAGGAAGGTTCGGAAGCCATTCCGCAGGAAAAAATCGGAGGATTCCATCGAGCTCCTCCCCGGTGCCGACGATCGATGCTCTTCCGTTGCGCCAGGCGAGATCGGCAGGGCTCACCAGAAACGGATTGAATCCTCGATCGGCCAACTCTTTCGCCAGGTAGATCATCACCTGGCGATCGTCGGTGTATGCCGTCGCATGCAACAGCCCCACGTTTGCCTTCCTGGGGAGCGCAGCCTGCACCGCCGTCACATATGCGCGGCGAACGTTACCGGCGGTGTCGAGCTCCGGAAAACAGGCTCGAACCAGTTCGGAGAAACCTGACGACTCAATGAAGCCACCGGGAACGTCGCTGTTGACTTCCGAGATCCTCCAGCCGTCGACGGTGGAGTGAAAATCGAACCGGAGCACGCGCGCCATTTCGCACGCCGGTGGGGTGCGCTGCCAGGGAGCGAGCTGCCGCTCGATCGCCCGTCCGAGCCCCAGGCGTCGCTGCAGCGGCTCGCGCTCGAGCAACTCCCTCTCTGCCGCAAGCGTTTCCTGCGCCAGCGCCTCCGCGAGCTTGCTCAGTTCTTCCCACGCCGCGCGCTCCAGAACGATGGCGTAGGGCGCCAGGGTGGCGACGTCTTCGTATTGCGCGTCCCATTTGGAGCATTCGAAGATCGTGCGCAGGCGGAGCTCATCGTAGATCTCGCTCGCGATCGGACCAGCAACGGACCAGGGCGTCTTCATGGTGGGGGAAGTGTCATGGCCACATACCAGATGGCCGCGGAAAGGTAGGCCAGGAGCGGAAGGACGCCGAATGCCAGCGACGACGTTCGGACAGGCACGAACCTCAATCCTCTCTCGACGATGATGCCGGCGGCCGCGAGCAGCAACGCGGGCCAGCCAACGCGCCAGAAATCTTCGAGCGTCGCGTCGAGCGATTCCCAGTCTCCCGCGACCGCGCGGCCGAGAATGACTCCGAGGGCGATGACCAGCCCGGCGAATCGGATGGCCGCGGCCACGTCGCGTTCAACCGTCACCCGCTCGCTCACCCCCGTCGTCCACTCGATCAGCATCCAGAGAACGAAAATCGCGCCTGTCGAAAGCGCCGCGCAGACGACGACCACCCACCATCCGGGACCGTTTCCGATGTTTCCACCGGCGAAGGCGAGCGTAACCGCGATGAGCGATCCGGCCAGCGCAATTGCCGCCGCGCGGTTCTTTCCCTCGGCGACATCTTCACGGAGGCGAATTCCGAAAGCCCCGAAGAATGCCGCCCATCCGCCGATCCAGGCCATTCCCATGAGCGTGTAGAAGAAGAGGTACACCGGGTCGCGCCGGACGTCGTCCGCGGCCAGGGTGAGGAGCACGGCAAGAAGAAGGAGGGCGCAGAAAAGAGGCGCGAACAAGACGATCGAAGATGCCCGCGTGTCGTGCGCGAATCGTCGCCTGAACGCATAGCGGTACCAACCGGGAATCCAGGCAAAGATCCCCACGAAGAAGCTCCCGATGGTCGCGATGATCTCGTCTCCCGACATTCTTTTGGAGAGAGTAGGGTACGGCGCCCAACCACGCAAACGATTTGCCTGAAACTCCGGGCAGGCGTTCCGACATGGCCGGTCGTCCGATTGCCGCATTGAAGGCCGCGCGGTAGCGTCGCCACTCGCCGAAGCTGATCGTGGCTATGATTCAGACGTCAGTGTTGCAGTTCAAACTTGAAGTCAAGCGCCCAGCCATTCCCCGCGAACCGGTTGCGTGGTTAGAACGTCGACCGACTTGTCGAGCGTGACAACCTGGAAGTGTCGGGGCTGGCCCCGCCCGAACAGACGCGAGTCCCCGAACGACTGTATCCACTCGGATTCGACGACTTCCAAACATGGGAACGTCACCGACCCGCCAAGCGCCGTTCCTGTCTTCAAGGTCGGCTGTGGCGTTTGAGAGTCGTTCCAAGGATGAGTCGACTCTTCATGAGACATGAACGCAAGGACCCGACCGAATGAGAGCTGAAGGTCACCCGCCGATCCTCCAATCACGCCCGAGAAGAGCAGCGTCAGGGTCAACTCTCCATTGTGCTCGGCGATCTGCACGCCAGCGCATGGCGAGTTCAGCCCCGCTATCGGATGCCACTCGACGATCTGCTCGCGCATGGGCGGCTAACGGCCTGCGGTTGAGCGGCCGCGCTTTTCAGCGGTCCGCTCCAACCGCTTGTTAGCAGGGCCCGGCATCGTCTACCAGACGTGCGGAATAAGACGCTTCGTCCGTGCCGTGTAAGCAGCGTATTCGTTGCCAAATTGATGGGCCATCATTCTCTCCTCCGCGCCGACACGAAGTGCAATGAGGACCGCGAACGCGACCAAGTTTGAGAGACCTGCCACCCAGTTCGGGATAACGAGGGCCTGGCCGACGGAGTAGAGGGCCAACGCCGAGTACATCGGGTGGCGGACCCCGCGATAAACGCCTTGCGTGATAAGTCGATGCCCCTCGCGTACCTCCAAAGTGATCGACCAATTCGTACCGAGATCAGCGTGCGACCGATAGAAGCGCCAGAGGCCGATCACGAAGCAAATCACGCCAGCAACGAGCGGGCCGGTGCGCAGCGGGTACTCAGCGAACCAGAACGTTGGTGACGCGACCCAGATCAGAGGGATGAAGAATCCCACCCACGCGAGAACCAAGAGGCCGGTCTCCAGCGGGGTCTTGTGGCTCTTCGCGACCTTGACACTGCGACTTCGGTGGCCATGCGGCGCGCGAATAGCCATCATCACCACTGTGGCTACGAGTACGACAGCTTTCGCGATCCGCGGATTCATTGCCAATCACCTTTCTCTTTCACCCAGCCGACTGCGATGTCGTCAAGGGCGTCTGTCCGGCTAACGACTCTGCGGTTCACCGGCTTCGGCCCACAGAGAACGTCCGAGTAGAGTAGCACCACCCGGGCCGAAGTCCGATGCAACCGCTTAGGCGGCGGCCACCATCGCCAAACCGGCCGCAACAAATAGGGCAAAGACCAGAACGTTTAGGTACGCCTGCCCGCCCAGGCCTGGTTCGAGCACCCCACGCGAAGGTTTCGCGGGGTCGTAGGCAACCGTAACGGGGGCGCCGACCGGAAAGCGCTTTGTCAAGGTGTCGGCAGGTCTACGCCACGCAAACGACCAAAAACCACCAAAACGAACGCGGTCGCACGTGTATTCATTGCCGTCCACGACGTACCGATAGCGGATGTCGGCGGCGTACATTCGACCGTCTACGTCATGCTCAACAGATACGCCTGATGTCACGATGCTACCGAGCGTTCGCGGCCAGTGTTCGCTAGCGTGCGCGTACACAGCCTCGGACAACGCCCAGACAACGCCAAACATCGCGAGCGCGGCGAACAGAGCGCCGGCGAGTTCGTTAAGAGTCATGTGTGTTCGGAGCCGCCTAACGAGTCGCGCTTAAGCTGCGGGCCCCGCGCACGGCACGCCGCAGCGGATGTACCCTAATGTACAGCGCGCGGACCGTCAGCTTCAAGCGCATGTTGAACGAAGCCGCTACGCGGCGCGCTCCGCGTGGTTGAGCGCTCGTGCCGAG
>JBBPII010000029.1:0-12376 GCA_038040385.1 Candidatus Gilichinskyi gelida | reverse complement strand
GACGGAAGGGGCTGATTGCAACGGAAAAGACGAAAAAGCAATCAGCAAGGAAGAGAACCGCCCTTGACAATCGCTTTCATAGAACCTTTTCGCTCGTTGCTGACGACGAGGCGGAGGCACAGTTCCTCACGCAGGCCTTCGATCACGCCGCGCGTTCCGTCGCTGCTTCCGTCCTCCGCCACGATCAATTCGCTGCCGGGCAGACGGCGAATGACCGCGGCGTCGATGGCGCGCAGCTCCTGCTCGATCGTCGAGGCCTCGTTGTGGGCAAGGAGGACGTACGAGACGGGCTCGGAAGGCGGCACGTTATGATCGCGCTGCGTGAGCAAACGCGTTCTCTGGTTCAGCATGGCAGCTTCGCCGTTGAACAAACACATCACGCCGGAACCGTGCGTCACCGTGGCTTGCGCCGACGAATTCGCGGAGGATGTGAACGTCAGCAGCACGTTGCCGAGCGGACTCACGGAGCCGAACAGGAAGTAGCAGGTTCGCTCCTGGTCGCCCAGCTGAACGGCGGTCTGACACCAAAAGTAGCCGTTGCGACAGTCAGAGATGTAGAAAACCGTCTGATCGTCGATCGGGTCGACCTGCTGCGACGAGGGGCGCGAGAGGTAGGCGAGAAGGTTTTCCGCCGGGACGTACCAGTACGTTCCTGCCAGCCAATCCCACGTCGAGTTGGTTTGTGGCAAGACAACCCTCCTTTCCGTTGACCTCACCACCGGTGATACGCCGGATGGCCCTCTTTGACCGCCACGAACGTCCCCCGGCACGTGCACGTCACCTTGCCGTTCGCTTCGAGCGTCGCTTCGACCACCGCCCGGTCCTCCGCCGACTCCACGACGCGCGCGCGGATGTGCAGCGGCGTGTTCATCGGCGTGGGGCGTTTGAGCACGACGTGAAAGTCGGCGGTCACCGTGCAGGGCGGGGTGGGGGAGGCGGACGTGCGCATCAGGTGCACGGTAGCGGCCCAGTTGCTGTGGCAGTCGAGCAGCGCGCCGCAGATGCCGCCGTTCAGCACGTTGTCGAACGCCTGATGGTGCGGCTCGGGAGTCCACGTGCAAACCAGCTCGTCGCCTTCCTCGAAGCTGCGGATGCGCAGCCCTTTGTCATTGGCCGGGCCGCAGCCGAAGCAGCGGTTCTGCGGGGCGTAGGTCTCCTGCACGCTCTTCATGGCGCGCGATCATAGCGCCACGACATCCGGAAAAAACGCGTGGAACCGCCGCTCCAGCTCCGCGCGCGAGTCGGTCAGATAGTGCGTCGCCGCCTCCAGGTGCGGGCGCCGCGACAGGCGGTGCGAGAGGTTCGTCAGCGCCAGGTGGATGCCCTCGATCGTCGCGTACGACTCCAGCCAACCGCCGTCGCGCATGCGCGGGTAGACGAACGCCAATCGGCCGGGCAATTCGTCGACGTGCGGGTCGATGAGGCCGTAGACGCGCGCGAGGAACGCGTCGAGCGGCTCGCCGGCATGCCGCTCGAAGTCGGCGGCCAGGAAGTGATCGAAGAACATGTCGCTGATGACGCGGGCGTAGTGCCCGTGATCGGGGACGAGCACCCGGCGGAACGCGGCGACCTCCGGATGGGCGTCGGTGAATGCGTCGACGTGGCGGTGATGGCGGATACCCGCGGCGATCGCCGGCGGGAAGCGGTCGCCGAGCGCTCCCTTCACGAAATCCCCCGCCAGGTTGCCGATCAGCGACTCCGCCGTCTCCTCGGCCAGGAAGAGGTGCGCCAGATAGTTCACGGCGGAATACGATACGCGCTCATGAAGCGCGCCGTGATCCTCCTCCTCTCGCTCGCCGCCACCTCCGCCTTCGCCATCGACGCCGCCGAATTCGCCGCGCGCCGCGCGTGGCTGGCCAAAGAAATCGGCGTCAACGGCATGCTGGTCGTCTTCTCCGCGAAGCCGGCCGCGCGCAACGGCGACGTCGAGTATCCGTTCCGCCAGTCGGACGATCTGCTCTACCTCACCGGCATCGCGCAGACCGACACCACGCTGGTCATGCTGCCGGGCGAGTCGGGCTTCAGCGAAGTGATCTTCGCCCGCGAGCGCAATCCGCAGCAGGAGCTATATACGGGCCGCGTCCTGTCGAACGAGGACATCACGAAGATCAGCGGCGTGAAGACGGTCCTAGGCGCGGGGCGCTTCCGGCAGTTCGTGAGCACCGCGCTCTCCGGGGGCGCCTGGCCGGTGCCCGACGCCGTCGAGCGCGTGCCCGGCCGCGCCATGCCGGCGTTCTACGACGCCGTGCGCGACGGGCGCGCCGAGGTGTGGCTGTCGCTGGCCATGCGCAACGCGCAGGGCGACGAGCTGCAGTTCGCGGACGATCTCCGCAAGCGTTACCCCGAGGTCGTCTTTCGCGATGCGCACCCGCGCGTTCGCGCCATGCGCGAGGTGAAGAGCGCCGCGGAGATCGCCTCCATCCAGCGCGCGGTGGAGATCACCGTCGCCGCGCAGAAGGCGGCGATGAAGCGCGCCCTCACCGCGACCAGCGAGAATCAGATCGACGCCGTGGTCGACTTCACCTTCCGCGACCTCGGCGCGCCGCACTGGGGCTTCCCGTCGATCGTGGCCGCCGGAAAGAACGCCACGACGCTGCACTACGAGGCGAACGACGCGCCCGTCACTCGCGCCGACCTCGTGCTCACCGACCTCGGCGCGGAGATCGACGGCTACTCCGCCGACGTCACGCGCACCTACCCGGCGAGCGGCAAGTTCTCGCCCGACCAGCGCGCGATCTACGAGGCGGTCTTCGCCGCGCAGACCGCGGCCATCGCGGCGATGAAACCCGGCGCGCGCCTCGGCGACGGCGACAACGCGGCGATCGCCGTCCTCGGCCGCGAGCTGCTGAAGCTCGGGCTGACCACGAAGGACGATCCGCGCCAGGTCTTCATGTACTTCCGCCACACCATCGGCCACCACGTCGGCCTCGACGTGCACGACGTCTGGGACCGCGACCGCCGCGCCGAGCCGGGGATGGTCTTCGCCATCGAGCCGGGCATCTACGTCCGCCGCGACGACGTGCTGGCCATGCCGGCGTTCACGAAGCTGTCGAAGGAGGAGCAGGAGAAGATCCGCGCCGCGCTCGACCGCTACAACGGCATCGGCGTCCGCATCGAGGACGACGTGATGATCACCGATGGGGCGCCGCGGATTCTGTCGATCGGCGCGCCGCGGGCGGTGGGAGAGATCGAAGCGTGGATGTCGGGTCGATGACGTAGCGCACGTTGTGCTCGCGGCAGAACTTTTCCAGATCCTTCCCCGCCAGCGCGGCGTTCGCGGCCTCGAAGAGCGCGGGGTCGGGCATCGATCCGAAGTTGTCGATGATCACGGCGTGCCGGCCGAGAACGTCGATGGCGTGTCCCATCGACCACGGCGCGAGCACGCGGCCGGGCGGCAGGGCGCGGAGTCGCATTGCGATTTCCACCTGTGGCCGAGGCTGGGGCGTCATCAGCCACCCGGCGAGTTGCAGCGGCGGCACGACGGCGACCAGCAGCGCCGGCAGCAGGCGCTTTCCGGCGTACACGGCGCCCGCCAGCGCCAGCAGCGGGATGGCCACGATCCAGAAGCGGCGGCTGGTGATGGTGAGAAGGAGGTAGGCGATGGCGAAGAGCGCGATCGGGTTGCGGCGCAACGCGAGCGGCCAGACGAAGATCGCTCCCGCGCCGAGGCCGACCGCGATCGAGAGGAGGTCCTCGCCGCGCGCGCGCCACAGCGGCTGGAACTCGACGATGGTGCGCAGCCACGGATCGCCGCCGAGGAAGTGCGCGCCCTGGAGCAAGTGTGGAAGGACCGGAAGCACGACCAAGCCGCCCAAGACGAGAGCCCAGGCCCGATGTAGGACGGGCTTCAGCCCGTCGGCCACCGCGGCCCCCGTGAACAACGCGGCGTGCGTCCACCCAAGGAACCATTCGGAGTTGGGGTAACCATCCGCGCGCGTGAGGCGATAGAGCGCGATGGCGATGGCGGCGATTCCGAAGCCGACGGCGCCCGCGCGGCCGTCGCGCCGGAAGAAGAGAACGGCGAACGCCAGCGCCGCCGCGATGATCAGCGCCGTCTGCACGAACATCGCCGCGGTGAGCGCGGCGCCTAGAACGATCCCGCGGCGATCGGCGAGGCATGCGCCGAGGATGGCGAAGGTCAGCGCCGGCTCGAGAAAGTGATGGTCGATCGCCCCGATCCACGACGCCGTCACCAGGAACGGCGACGACGCCAGCGCCGCGCCGGCGACGATCGCGGTGAACGCCCCCCACGCCCGCCCGACCACCCACACCGCCGCGGCCACGAAGGCGGCGAAGACCACCGGCGGGAACCAGACCGCGCGCGCCAGCACGCCGTCGTCGTCGTGCGCGCCGAGGAGCCGCGCCGCGCCGCCCGCAGCGAGGTCGTAGAGCGGCGGCCAGGGACAGAACGCGCCGCCGTCGCCGCGGTCGCGGTCGAATTCCAGGACCTGCGGGAAGTGCTTCGCCGAGAAGGAGATGCGCTTCCAGTGATAGAGCTCGTCGACGGGGGAGATCACCGGCTTTCCGGACTCGAAGGCGTAGGGGGCGTTTAACAGGCGCAGCGCGAGAGCGATGAGGAAGGCGCAGGCGGCGAGAAGTGCTGAGTGCACTAAGAATTTTCTCTTGCAGATCGCTGTCAGTTGATCCATTCTTGAGGTCGTCGTCCAAGACGCTCTAAAAAACCGGTGATCCCGCTGCGTACGCTCGCTGTCGGACTATTCGCGCTGGCGCTTTGCCACGTTGCGCGCGCGCAGGACACCGTCTCCACCCACTGCCGCGAAGTCGAAGTGGCCCTCGACTCGACGCACACCGCGTCGCGCCTAGACCGCTGCGGCGATCCCGCGTCGCCCGACCTGCTCTGGCACCTCGACCGCATCGACCAGATCGACGGCATCCTCGACGGACAGTACCACCGCCGCCATGCCGGCGGCGGCACGGTGGTGTACGTCATGGACACCGGCGTCCTCGCCTCCCACGCCGAGTTCGCGCGCGGCGACGGCACGACCCGCGTCATCGCCGGCTTCGACGTCACGCAGGCCGTCCCGATCGGCTCCTCGGCATGCCGCAGCGCGAACAAGGCGCTGCGACCGTGCTACGACGACATGAGCGAGTTGATCGGCTCGTCGCACGGCACCAGCGTGGCCTCGCTCGCCGCGGGATCGAACATCGGCGTCGCCTCCGACGCCTCCATCGTCAGCATCCGGGTGATGAACGAGTCGGCGCTGGCCACGACGCGCAGCTACCTCGACGGGTTGAGCGCCATCGTCCGCAACGCGTGGGATCCCGCGACGCCGCACTTCAGCACCGCGGTCGTCAACATCAGCGGCTGGGTGCTGGAGCGGCTGATCGGCAATCCCGATCCGCGCCCGGTGACGTTCGCCGCGGTCGAGCAGAAGATGCGCGACATGATCAACGGCGTCGACGCCCTGGGCCGCCCCGATCCGAACGGCAAGCGCTTCTTCTTCGTCGTGGCCGGCAACAATCTCGACAACGGCTGCGGCCGCGCCGGCGTCGTCGATCGCTTCCCCGCCACCCTCGGCCGCAGCACCGAAGGCGTGATCACCGTCGGCGGCATGACGCCGGAGAACGCCTGGTGGGCCGGCGCCTGCCGCGGCGGGGTGGAGATCCTGGCGCCGTCGCACGCCGTCTTCAGCGCGTCGATCACGGCGAACGATCACTATCGCGGCACGCGTCCGAACTTCCGCTCCGGCACGTCGTTCGGCGCGCCGATCATCTCCGGCATCGCCGCGCGCCTGCTGGCCGAGAATCCCGAGCTGACGCCGCAGGAGCTGGAGGCGACGATCGTGGCCACGCCGTCGCGGATCTTCAACCCCGATCCGGCGTACGCCGGCGGCCGGGTGGCGACGGTGCAGCAGGCCCCTGCCGTGCTGACCGCGCGCATCCCGCACTCGCCGCTGGTCACGCTGGCGCCGTGAGGCCGGGCGCGCGGAGCGCCGGCGTCCCCGCCGGCTGGCTCGCAGGCGTCCTCGCCTGCGTCGTGGGAGGGCGGCGGGACGCCGCCCGGCCAGCCGCCGGGACGGCGGCGTTCCTCTTTTTGGCCTTCGCACTCGACGCGCAGGTTGTCCCCACCCGCTGCCAGACGTCCGTCGTCGCCGTTCCCTACGATCCGAACGGCGCGCGGCTCCTGGTCGCCTGCGACGACTCGTTCCCGGACGACGTGCTGTGGAACCTCGACCGCGCCGATCAGGTGAGCGGGGTCCTCGACGGGCGCTTCAACAAGCGGATCGACGGGACCGGCAGCGTCATCTACGTCATCGACAGCGGAGTTCTCGCCGCGCACGACGAGTTCGCGACGGTGGGTGGCAGCAGGGTGATCGCCGGCGTCGATCTGCTGAAGGACGAGCCGGGCGGCCGAATGCCGTGCCCCGAAAACTGGGCGCTGAACCCCTGTACCGACTTTTCCCTCGGCGTCCTGATCGACGGCCACGGCACGGCGGTGGCGTCCGCGGCGGCCGGCAATCGCGTCGGCGTCGCGCCGGGCGCGGCGCTGGTCTCCATTCGGGCGTTCGGCTTCGTCCCGCTCACGCCGGCGCGTCTCACCGAGTCGCTCGACGTGGTCATTCGCCACGCGTGGGATCCGGCCGCGCCGCCGTTCAAAACCGGCATCGTGACCATGAGCATCGGCCTGCCGGCGTTCGACGCGCGCGTGGAGACGAAGATTCGCGAGATGATCGGCGGCGTCGACCGCGACGGCCATCCCGATCCGGCCGGCAAGCGGTTCTTCTTCACGTTCTTCGGGGGGAACGCGAAGGAAGGGCACTGCGACGACGCTGGCAACCTGGTCGTTTTTCCCAGCAATCGCGGTGTGAGCATCCGCGGCGCGGTGACCGTCGGCGGCGTGGAGAGGCCGAACAACGTGTGGAGCGCGACGTGCCGCAGCGCGGGCATCGAGATCTTCGCTCCCGCCGCGGACGTCTTCGTCGCTTCGATCACCGGCCGCGATCACTATCGCCCCGCCTACCTCAGCAGCGGGACGTCGTACGCCGCGCCGTACGTCGCCGGGATCGCCGCGCGGCTGCTCCAGCAGAATCCGGCGCTGACGCCCGAGCAGCTCGAGGATCTGATCGAGGCGACGCCGGCGACGACGGCGAGCGGGGAAAAGGTGGCGGTATTCGTGGTGGCGGGAGGGCGGAGGCGGGCGGCGGGGCGGTGAGGGAGACTGTTATCATCCCGCCCGCCCATTCAACATTCCTCGTCCTCTCTCATGACCACCTACGACTCCTCATCAATTGAAGTCCTCACAGGCCTCGAGCCGGTGCGCAAGCGCCCCGGCATGTACACCACCACCGAGCGTCCCAACCACCTGGCGCAGGAGGTGATCGACAACTCCGCGGACGAGGCCATCGCCGGCCATTGCGACGAGATCGTCGCCACCCTCCACGACGACGGCTCGCTCTCGGTCTCCGACAACGGGCGCGGCATGCCGGTCGACAAGCACGCCAAGGAACACGTGACCGGCGTGGAGGTCATCCTCACCCGCCTGCATGCCGGCGCGAAGTTCTCGGACAAGAACTACCGATTCTCCGGCGGCCTGCACGGCGTGGGCGTCAGCGTGGTCAACGCCCTGTCGAAGAAGCTGCAGGTGTGGGTGCGCCGCGACGGCAACGAGTACTTCATGTGGTTCGCCGACGGGAAGAAGAAGCAGGAGTTGAAGGTCGCCGGCAGCGTCGGCAAGCGCAACACCGGCACCACCATCCGCTTCTGGCCCGACGAGAAGTTCTTCGACACCACCAAGTTCAACATCCCCCGCCTCAAGCACGTCATGCGCGCCAAGGCCGTGCTTTCGCCCGGCCTCCGCATGCGCTTCATCAGCGAAGTCGACCCGGCCGACAATGAGGAGTGGCATTACGAGAACGGCCTGCAGGCATACCTGATGTCGGAGCTGGCCGGCGCGACGACCGTTCCCGAGGCGCCGTTCGTCAAGAACTTCAAGAGCTCGAGCGAAGAGGTGGACTGGGCGGTGGTGTGGGTGGCCGACGACGGCGACCTGGTCACCGAGAGCTACGTCAATCTCATCCCCACCGCGCAGGGCGGCACGCACGTCAACGGATTCCGCACCGGGCTGACGGAAGCGATCCGCGAGTTCTGCGAGCTGCGCAACCTCCTGCCGCGCGGCGTGAAGCTGACCCCCGAGGATGTCTGGTCGCGCTGCAGCTACATCCTCTCGCTCCGGATGACCGAACCGCAGTTCACCGGGCAGACCAAGGACCGGCTCTCGTCGCGCGAGGCGTCGGCGTTCGTCTCCGGCGTGACGCAGGACGCCTTCTCCATCTGGCTGAACAACAACGTCGCCGATGCCGAGCGCATCGCGCAGCTTGCCATCACCGCGGCGACCGCGCGGCTGCGGCAGGGGAAGAAGGTCGAACGGAAGAAGCTGACCAGCGGCCCCGCGCTGCCGGGCAAGCTCGCCGACTGCACGTCCACCGACCTGCAACAGACGGAGCTCTTCCTGGTGGAAGGCGACTCCGCCGGCGGCTCGGCCAAGCAGGCGCGCGACCGCGAGTACCAGGCCATCATGCCGCTGCGCGGCAAGATCCTGAACACATGGGAAGTGGAGTCCAGCGAGGTGCTCTCCTCGAACGAGGTCCACGACATCGCCGTGGCCCTCGGCGTCGATCCCGGCACCGACGATCTGAAGGACCTGCGCTACGGGAAGGTGTGCATCCTGGCCGACGCCGACTCCGACGGCGCGCATATCGCGACGTTGTTGTGTGCGCTCTTCGTGCGCCATTTCCGCAAGCTGGTGCAGGACGGGCGGGTGCACGTGGCCATGCCGCCGCTCTACCGCATCGACGTCGGCAAGAACGTCTACTACGCCCTCGACGACCGTGAGCGCGCCGGCATCCTCCAGCGCATCGAGGCCGAGGGGATCAAGGGGAAGGTCAACATCCAGCGATTCAAAGGCCTCGGCGAGATGAATCCCATGCAGCTCCGCGAGACCACGATGAACCGCGACACCCGGCGGCTGGTGCAGCTCACGCTCGACGCAAATGACGGCGCGGACGCGACGATCGACATGCTGCTGGCGAAGGGTCGGGCGGGGGACAGGAAGGCGTGGTTGACGGAGGAGGGGGATAAGGCGGAGATTCTGGAGTAGTCCGTCATCCTGAGCGCAGCGAAGGATCTCAAGTTACGCATCCTGAGATCCTTCGCCGTCTTCGCGGCTCAGGATGACGGGTTTACCATCATTGCCGATGAACCCGATCCCCGGCCTGAGCACCGCCGTCGCCGCCTTCGCCGGCGTCTTCGCCGACGGCCCGAAACTGCAGCCGGTTCGCGTGACCTCGGCCGCGGATGTGCGCTGCCGGTTTGGCGATGCCGACACCGAGACGCGGCGCGCGCTCGATCAGTTCTTCATCAATGGAGGAGAGGATGCGTGGGTGGTGCGTGCGGACGGTGACGACCTCCTCGCCGGAGTGAAGGCGCTCGACGCCGTCGATCTGGTCAACATCCTCAGCGTCCCTGACATGCGCCTCTTGGAGCCCGCGGAGGCCGGGAAGATCCTGGCGGCCGCTCGTGACTGGTGCGTGTTGCGCCGCGCGTTCTTCATCGCCGATGCGCGCGAGGGACTGACGGTTACGGAGATGATCCGCTGGACCGAGCATCCGGCGATCGCCGCCGCGGCGGGAACGAACGTCGCCGTCTACTTCCCCGATCTCGTCCTCGACGGGGGCCGCGCGGTCGGCCCCAGCGGGACGATGGCGGGCATCTACGCCCGCACCGACAAAGCGCGTGGCGTGTGGAAGGCACCCGCCGGTATCGAAGCGACGGTCGCCGGTGCCGGCGCATTAGCCGTTCGCATCACCGACCGCGACGTCAATCTCCTCGCGCCGAAGCGCGTGAACTGCATCCGTTCCCTGCCAGCGGCCGGCATCGTCGCCTGGGGTGCCCGCACCATGAGCGAGAATCCGGAATGGAAGTACGTCCCGGTGCGCCGCCTGATGCTGTTCATCGAAGAATCGATCCATCGAGGGTTGCAGTGGGTGGTCTACGAGGCCAACGGTGCGCCGCTGTGGGCGGCGATCACCACGTCCGTCAATGATTTTCTCCTGACGCTCTGGAGGCAGGGCGCGCTCGCGGGCGTGAAAGCACAGGAGGCGTTCTTCGTCAGACTCACTCCCTCCCAACTGCAGGGTGACCTCGACATCGTGATCGGCTTCGCGCCGCTCCGTCCCGCCGAATTCGTCGACCTCCACTTCAAAGTGCACGCGAGGGACGATGAACCGTGAAACGCGTCATCTTTGCGCTGCTCGCTCTCGCCTCACCCCAGGCTCCCGATCCTCTGGACGCCATCCGCGTCCACGTGACCACCGGCGCCGCCGCCGGCTACGTCGACGACAAGCACTGCGCCACCTGCCACTCCGACCTCGCGCGCTCGTACCGGCACGTCGGGATGTCGAAGTCGTTCTATCGCCCGCGCGCGGACGACGCCATCGAGGACTTTGCCAAGCTGCCGTTCCGCCACGCCCGTTCCGGCGATCTGATGGAGCTGCGCTGGCGCGATGGGAAGCTCGTCTACCGCCGCTGGCAGGCCGACGCCTCCGGCAAGCCGATCAACCTCTTCGAGCAGCCCGTCGACTGGATCCTCGGATCGGGCCACCACGCCCGCACGTATCTCTATCAGACGCCGATCGGCGAGATCTATCAGCTCCCGCTCGCCTGGTACACGCAGACCAAGGAGTGGGCGATGGCGCCCGGCTACGACCGTCCCGACCATCAGGGCGTGCTGCGGCGCGTCCGGCATGAGTGCCTCTTCTGCCACAACGGCTATCCGGAGATCGCCGAGAACACGCGCGACGGTTCGTGGCGCAAGCAGGGCGTGCCGGCCCAGTTGCCGGAGGGCATCGGATGCCAGCGCTGCCACGGCCCCGGCGCGGAGCACATGCGCCGCGCCCTCGGCAGCGCGGACGACGCGGCGGTGCGCGCGGCCATCGTCAAGCCGACGCGCCTCGCGCCGCGGCTGCGCAACGACGTCTGCTATGAGTGCCACATGCAGCCGTCGATCGCCATCTCGCCCATCCGCCGCCTCGGCCGCGACGTCTACTCCTTCCGCCCCGGCCAGGCGCTCCCCGACTACCTCCTGCAGCTCGACATCAGCGATCCCGAGCTGCCGAAGAGCGAGCGGTTCGAAATCAACCACGCGCCCTACCGGCTCGAACAGAGTCGCTGCTTCAAGGAGAGCGGCGCAAAGCTCTTCTGCCTCGACTGCCACGATCCGCATCGCAAGGCCGCGGACACGTCGAGGTATCGGAACACTTGCCAGACCTGCCACAACAAAACTGAGCATCAGACGGCCACCACGGACTGCGTCTCCTGCCACATGCCGAAGCGCCGCACGCAGGACGTGGTGCATGTGACGATGACCGACCATCGCATCCAGACGCCCGTCCCGAGCGCGAACTTTCTCGCGCCGCGCGAGGAGCGCGATCCGGTCATCGAAGAGGTGACCGTCTACGACCGCGAGCGCGCGCCGGCCGACGCCGCGCTCTACCGCGTCCTGGCCGCCGCGCGCGCCGAGAGCCGCCGCGCCCCCGCCGCCGCGCAGCGGCTGGAGGAGCTTCTCGTCGCCGCGCCGCACAAAGAAATCGAGCCGTACTTCGACCTCGGCGCGGCGCAACTGCGGCAGAGGCGAAACGCCGATCTGGAGAAGACCGCGCTGGCCATTCTCGCCCGCGCCCCCGACCACCCGCTGGCCACGCAGTGGCTCGGCCTTGCGCGGGTGGGACTCGGCCGCCGCGAGGAAGGGCTCGAGTTGATGCGGAAGGCGGCGAAGCTCGACCCGCAGCTCGTGGAGATCCAGTTCAACCTCGGTCTGCTGGCTGGCGGCGAGGAAGCGATCGCCGCCTTCCAGCGCGCGGTCGAAGGCCGCCCCAACTTCGTCCTCGCCTGGTTCCACCTCGGCGAAGCGCAGCAGGGCGAGCGGGCCATCGCCGCCTACCGCCGCACCCTCGACATCGATCCGACGTTCACCCGCGCCTACCTCGCCCTCTCCCGCGCCCTCGTCGCCGGCGGCGACCGCGAGGAGGCGCTGCGCTACCTTCGCCACGGCGCAAAGGCCGCCGCCAAGCCGGAGCAGGTACGCGAGGCGTTGAAGCGCGTCGAAGCAGAACTGGGAGGGCGACTCCCGTAACATTGGGCCCTCTGTGCGCTGGTGTTTCTGTATCGTCACGTCCTGGACGATCCGCTGCCCCGAATCGACGACATCGTTCGTGCGCGCCGGTGGAGGAAGGTTCCCGTCTGACTCGCGAGGAGGTGTGGGCGGTGCTTGCGGCGAAGAAGAAGTCGGGAATGAGAAGCCCTCTCGATGCGCTCATGGCTTCCGAGGACGATTCGCCGTCACAAGGCGACGGATAAC
>JBBPII010000028.1:0-13073 GCA_038040385.1 Candidatus Gilichinskyi gelida | reverse complement strand
TTACCGGGCACGAGCGCGACTTCGCGGGCGGGCAGGGACGGGAGGATGGGAACTATGTCGACTACATGCATGCGCGGTATTTCAGCTCGCTCACGGGCCGGTTCCTGTCAGTTGATCCGGTGCTGGATATGCGGGCAGCCTTGCAGAATCCTCAAATGTGGAATCGGTATGCGTATGTCCACAACAACCCAATCAACCTGACGGACCCGACTGGCAGGCTTGCAGCGCAGTTCACGCTCGATCCCGTCTCGGTAGGTGATCTGTGGATGTCGTACACGGCGCCAGACCCCTCGGAAGAGTTCGGCGGTAGTGGTGGATCCTCCACAGCCACACCGACTCCGCAGAATCCTACGCCGCAAACGAAGACACAGAACAACGCGGCGACGACCACCAAAGCGGTTGAAACGTCAGGTGTCATCGGCGGTTTTTTCGTGAAATTTGATGGGCCGTCGATTTCAAAATACGGCACTGGGCGACTGTTCCAGATACGTTTCGGCAGTGACGCAAGTAAGCCGGTGATGTTTCGACTTGACTTTAACTCGATTGAAAAGGATGGTGATCCGCAGCTGCACGTCAACATTCAGCAGCAGGGGAAGGGACAACCCGGTTTCAACAAGCACATCAACATCGATCCTCGCAACTTCTTGCGGTTCTCGGCGAGGCCGTTTTTAGCGTTTCCGAAACCTGTTCCAGTGTTCATCAATCCGTGTTTGATGATGGACTGCGGAAACAGGAAACCTTGGGATCCGATCTAGCAACGTGCTCACGCCACTCCGATCGAGTACAGCGAAACTCGATGATGGTCTCGTGTACTACGAGCATCACGTGGGCGATTTTGTGAAGAGCGAAGGGCGCGTTGTAACAGACATCGTGTTCACGAAGGGCGATGCTCGTGCGGTCGCCGAGCTTCTTCAGTGCTTCAGCGAGGCGTCGGAGGTCATAATCGCGTTCTATCCGTGGCTTGAGAGCGGTTGGGAATCGCTGTCGGCCAGCGGGTGGACGACGATGCACGAACAAACGTTTGTAAGGCATCGTTGGTTAGGCCAAGCGGGATCGCATCGGTGGGTCGTAGGTCGGGCTCGCTCCCCCGGAAAACTGGTTGAAATCATTCATTGGGCGTGGACTCTACCGGGCCGAGACACACTCCTGTTCATACCGACGTCTGATCTCGACATCCGGCCACTCGTCAGGAGCTTCCAAGACGACGAAGAGGACAATGACACGAATGAAATCCGACTCCTGCGCGATTACCCCGCGTTGGCGTCACGCGGGTTGGAAGGACGCTATCTTCGAGTGTTCTCAACGACGGTCGATGACCGCGCGCTCGCAACGTGCGTGGGTAACACTTCGTAGGCGGGGATCAGTCGACTACTCGCGCGCGCCGGCGAGCGAGTTGATGAGGCGGATAACGGCGCGCTGATCTTTCTCGGGAAGAGCGGCGACCTGTTGGAACTTGCGCCACAGCCGCCGAGTCTCGGGATCGTCGGCGCGCGCGTCGGACTATAGCTGTGCACCGCCGGCGGGAGTTAGTGGTGCCGACGAGAGGTCTCACTTTTTGGGTGAGTAGGATGGGTACGAGCAACTGGTGGTGAGCATGCGCTGGGCCAGCCGCTGAGTCCCACTGATCGCCTTCTCGTACCTCAATCCAGTCCTGCGCTATGGCATCGCGCGCTTCGCGGACGACGCGGCGGACGCCGGCGTCGACGACGTCCTCCTCACCGACCTCCCCGCCGAGCGGGCCGCGGAGGTCAAGCCCGCCTTCCGCGCGCGCGACCTCGGCGCGGTCTTCCTCCTGGCCCCGACCTCGAGCGACGCGCGCGTCGCCGCCATCAGTCGTGCCAGCGACCATTTCGTCTATTACGTCTCCACCACCGGCGTGACCGGCACGCGCAGCGAGCTCGATCCCGCGCTGCTGACGCGCCTCGACGAGGTGCGCGCGTTGGTCACCAAGCCGCTCGCCGTCGGCTTCGGCATCTCGCGGCCCGAGCACTACGAGGCACTGCGCGGCCGCTGCGACGCCATCGTGGTCGGCAGCGCGATCGTGCGCGCCATCGGCGAAGGCGATGCGGCGGGGGCGGCCGAGCGAGCCGCGGCGGTCGTGCGCGGGATTACCGCCGGTTAGGGCATGGTCAGAACCGGGCCGGACGGAGGGGCGGGCGGTTCCTCGGCGCGTGCGGTCTCATATCCGGCGTTCTCCGACCCGATCTGCTCTTGAATCTGTCGCGTGCGCGCGCAGAGGTGTCCGTAGATTTCGCGCGCACGCCGCTTGCGGTACGGGAAGCGGATCACCGCCTTCGAGCGCCGGCCGAAAACCGAAATGACGTCGACTTGCCGCGCCAGCCGGACGATGATCAGCACCAGCGACGGGATTCCGAACGCGGCAAAAATCGCCGCCACCGCCATGGAGCTGTTGGCGGCAAAGATCAAACCGCCGATGAGAAAAAAGACGGACGCCAGCGCGGCGTTCAAAACGACCATCGGCCAGCCCAACTCGCGGTGGTACGTGACGAGGACGACGTCTTCGAACAGCACCATCGCGCGGGAGCGCTCGTACTGCTCGATCGACTCGATCTCCAAGCCGTCGGCCGACTCGTAAACCGTCTGGCGCTCCGCGACACCGGTATTGCGCCCGAGGAGTGTCCGCTGACCCGCGCTCATTTGAACGCTCCGGTAATCGCGCCGATCATCAGCGCATCGATGGCAACGCCGCCGGCAATCTCAACGATGGCGAACATCATGACCACCACCGCCCCCACCGTCCACACCTTGTCTCCGCGCGCGCGCTGCTGCTTTCGCCCCTTGGCCTGGTAGACCAGGGCCATGATGCCGAACACCGGCCCGATGAACATGAAAAGGAACAGGAAGCCGGCGATGGCGGAGACGCGGGCCATGGCGCCGTAGTCGCGCGTTTTCCCGGCCAGGCTGGGGATCGATCCGTCGGCGCGGATGCGGTCGAAACACGGCGGGCAGTAGGAGCCGGCGCCGACGTTCATGTCGCACAGTGCGCAGATCAGCAGGCCGCAGCGCTGGCAGCTCGTGACCGCCGCGTTGCGCGGGTGGTTCGCGCAAGCGTTGGCCTCCACCGGACCGGTCGCCACGTGCTCCACCCGCAGCCGGCGCGTCGGTGGGGTGAAGGCGGTCGACTCGAAGTCGCGATTGCAGTCCGGACAGCGGACGATGCCGGTGCGGATCCAGTCGGCGGTCAGACGGGAACCGCAGCGAGGGCAGGAGGGACCTTGGTACGAAGCGACCTGCAGTTGGGGGTTGACCATGGAGAGACCGATCGTCGGGCTAGACTTTGTTCACCACCCGGGTGCGCGCCAGCATGTCGTGGAGCCCCTTGCGCTCCTTGTTGAAGAGCGCCACCACAACCGCGAAGGGGATCAGCTTGGCAAACGCGCGTCCCCAGGCCTGGCCGGTCGACACGTTCGAGCCGTCTTCGGAGACCACCTTGATGCGCAGCGCCATCTTGCCGAGGGTCTGTCCGCGCGCGGCGGTGAACAGGGCGTCGTAGCCCACGATGAGCAGGATGCTCAGGAGCACGCTGTAGAGCACGAGGCTGGACGCGGCGTCGGTACTCTTGGCCATCGTCAGTCCGAGGAAGAAGCCGAGGATGGTGTTCAGGATGTTGAGCAGGATGCTGTCGACGAAGTAGGCCAGAAAGCGGCGGCCGATCGAGGCGTAGTCGAGCACGCCCCGCTGCACGCCGGAGCGTACGTCGAGAAGCTGTTCGGTCTTGCACGTCGCGCAGTATGGGTGGCCGCCGATGTCGACCAGACAGTCGCGGCAGAATGTGGCTCCGCAGCGCGCACAACGGCGGATGCCTTCGGACACGTCGACATGATTGCGGCAGATCATCCGTAGACCTCGTGAACCGCTGAATTGATTGGACGGCACATTCTAACAGCTACTTTTCGATCGGCCGCGCGAACGCCAGCGCCGTCAGGTCGCGCACGATGGCCTCCCCGCTCATTTTGTCGTCCTCGATCTCCAACTTCTCGCGGTAGAACCGCGCGACGCCTTCCATCAGGTCGTAGCGCGCGCCGGCCTCCAGTTTCTCGGCGCGCAGGCAGAGGGTGAGGAGAAACTCCCGCTCCTCCAGGCTGACCCGATGGCGGATCAGGCGCAGCACGCGCGGCGTGCGGAGTGAATTGTGACGGCGTTCGGCGGAGAGCGACGCACGGCCGGCCAGCGGCTGCGCCTCGCGGATGACGAGGGTGCCGGCCACGATGTCGCCGAGCCGCCGGCGCAGCGGCGAGAGCAGCATCACCGTCGCGCCGAGGCCGTAGAAAGCCGGGAGGAAGTCGAGTACTCGCAGGATGTTGCGCACCAGCGACTGGTGCAGCGACACCGGCAGGCCGCGCTCGTCGATCACCCGCAGCGACAGCGCTCGTTTTCCCGGCGTGCGGCCGTTCGAGCGCGTCTCGAACCAGATGTGCCAACCCCAGGTAAGCAAAAATGCCGCGGTGGCGAAGATCGCATACGCCAAGCCCCCCGGCAGGAGCGCTCCGGCCAGGGCGCCGATGCCGCCGGCGATGGCGGAGGTGATCATCGAGTCGAGCAGGACGGCGAGGAAGCGTGCCCCCGCTCCCGCCGGCTCGAGGACGACCGGGACGTGCTCCGGCGTGGTGATGATCACCTCGCGCATCACGCCTCGTCGACGCGCCGGAAGAACAGCCACGCCAGCAGCGCCACGAACAGCAGTGACGCCACGGCGATCTTCAGCGCATACGGCAGCGACTTCGCCGAGAACTGCGAGAACGATCCCTCGATGATGCCGGCCAGCACCAGCGTCATCGCCGCGGCGGTCATCATCCGCCACACCGACGGCAGCACGCGGCGCACCGAGGCCTGCCGGGTGAGATTGCCGGGCATCAGCAGCGCCCGTCCGGTGAGGAGTCCCGCCGCCCCGCCGAAGACGATCGCCGGGAGCTCGAGCGCGCCATGCGGGCCCACCCAGGCGAAGAAGAACCCCGGCACTCCGTCGAGGATGTACATGGTGGCGATGGCCCCCAGAATGGTCCCGTTGTAGAAGAGGAGCCACAGCCCGCCGATGATCGTCACCGCGCCGACGCTGAAGGTCAGACAGGCGACCTTGATGTTGTGCACGTAAAGCGAGGCGCCGAACAGCGCGGCCTTCTCCACCGAATCGATCCGCTCGCGGTTCTCCTCGATGTGCTGCACGCGATCGCGCGGACGCTCGGTGAAGAACTGCGCCGGCACCAACCGCGGTCCGTTCGCCGGATCGATCAACACCGCGGCGGAGCCGAACAACGCGCCGAGCAGAAGCGCGGCGGCCGCCGCGGCGACGGCGAGCCGTTCGCGCCGGAAAGCGGCGGGGATCTCACGCACGATCAGCCGAACCAGCGACCGCCACACCGGCGCCCGGTGTCCGGCGCCGTAGATCAACCGGTACGCGCGGCCGGTGAGCTGATTGAGATACCCCAGCAGTTCGGGATTCGCGGTATGGGAGCGCGCGCGATTGAGATCGCTCGCCGTGCGGCGGTACAGCTCCACGATGTCGTGGAGCCGCGCGGACGTCGGATCTTTGATCTCCGCCTCGGCGAGGAGCTGTTCCAGCCGCTGCCACACCGGCGTGCGCTCGGCGATGAATCTCTCGACGTTCATACTCTCGTCATCCTGAGCCGCGAAGCAGGCGAAGGATCTCCGAATGCGATGCGCATGGCATCCTGAGATCCTTCGCTCCGCTCAGGATGACGTCGGTTCACAGCAGCTGCCTCCGTTTCACGTCGAGGTAGGCGTTGACGCCGTCGACGCCGGCGTCTTCCGGCGTGGTCTCCACCACCAGCGCGCCGTGCGCGCGCAGTTCGCGAATCAACTCCATGCGGCCCAGCCAGAGATCGCGCGCCACCAGCGCGCGCGACAGCTCTTCGCGATTCGACGGCAGGAACTCCGCCGCGGCGCGCAGGTCGCGGTCGCTCATCACCAGAAACAGCGGCAGGTGCCGTACCGACAGGAGATCCACCGCGCGCAACAGATCGTGCCGCTCTTCCCGTTCGGGAAGCGCCGTGAGGATGAGCAGCAGCGAACGGTGGTGGGCGCGCTTGCGCAGTGCGCCGGCCAGCGCCAGATAGTCGGTGTCGCGATACTCCGCCTCGAGCTGACTGACGTACGCGGTGATGGCGCGCAGATGCGACGCGCCGCGGCCGATGGCCAGGCCCTTGTCGGGGCCGGTGTCGAAGGCCAGCATGCCGACCTTGTCCTCCATCCGATTGCAGATGTAGCTCATGAGGACGGCCGCGTTGACGGCGTGATCGAGGCGGGTGATGCGCTCGGCGCGGGCGGCCATGCGGTGCCCGCGATCGATGCAGATGAGGATGTCCTGCGAGCGGTCCAGGCGGTACTCGCGGACGATCAGGCGGCCGTGCCGCGCGGAGGCCTTCCAGGCGATGTCGCGATACTCGTCGTCGCGGACGTAGTCGCGCAGCCGGTCGAAGTCGCGTCCCTTGCCGATGCGCGGCGCCGTGCGCGCGCCGAGCGAGCGGAGTGCGAAGGCGTTGAGCTGTTTGTGCAGCCGCCGTACGGCGTGGAGATTCGGCAGCACGTGGATGGTCGACGGGCCGCCCGCCGGCGCGATCCGCTCCAGCAGCCCGTGGCCGGTGAAGGCCACGAACGCCGGATCGACCTCCGCCCTGCCGCGGCTGACGGCGCGCACGTTCATGTCGAGCTGCACCGACTCTCCCGGCCTGCAAAGTGCCTCCTTGATCGTGGACGGCGGTGCGATCAGAGCCGGCCAGCGCTGCCGGATGGTCAGGCGCAGGGTGCGGGCGGAGGTGGTGGCCACGCGGATGGTGGCCGTGTCCTCTTCCCCCAGCGGCAGGGCGAGGGCGTTCGCGCGCTCCACGACGATCGCCACCCGTCGCAGCGACAGCGCCTCCGCCGCCGCGGCGAAGGCGAGCGCCGCGGCCGCCGCCGTCACGATCCAGACCATCCATGTCGCGACCGGAACGAGGAGGGCCACGATGGCGATGGCGCCGGCGGCGCGGATGAGCAGGGGACCGGGTCTCATGGCGTTCTCGCGCCGCTGTCATTCCGAGCGTAGCGAGGAACCTGGGGGCAGGGCGGCTCGCTGAGTGCTCCTCCCGCCCCCCAGGTCCCTCGCTCACGCTCGGGATGACAACGGGGGCTCATCGCGGCACCTCCACCTGGTCGAAGATTCGCCGAAGCAGGTCTTCCAGCGCCATCCCCTCCATCTCCGCTTCGGGGCTGAGCGTCACCCTGTGGGCCAGGACGGCGGGAACGAGCGACTTCACATCGTCGGGAGTGATGAAGTCGCGACCGTTGAGCGCGGCCATCGCCCGCGACGCCTCGAGCAGTGCCAGCGAGGCGCGCGGTCCGGCGCCAATCTGCACGTTCTCGTCGCCGCGCGTGCGCGAGACGATCTCCAGAATGTAAGCGATGATCTGCGGTTCCACGCGCACGGATCCCGCCACCGTCCGCCGCGCGGCCAGCAGGTCGTCCGCGCTGATCACCGGCGGCACGGTGGCGACGATGTCGTCGTGCAGGCGCCGCCCCGAGGCGTAGGCGTCGAGAATCCGCGCCTCGTCCTCGCGCTCCGGAAAGTCGATGTTGATCTTCAGCAGGAAGCGGTCGCGCTGGGCCTCCGGGAGCGGATAGGTCCCCTCGAATTCGACCGGATTCTGGGTGGCGAAGACGGTGAACACCGGTGAGACCTCGTGGCGCACGCCGTCGATCGTCACCGCGTTTTCCTGCATCGCCTCCAGCAGCGCGGCCTGCGTCCGCGGCGGCGTGCGGTTGATCTCGTCGGCCAGCAGGACGTCGGTGAAGACCGGTCCGGCACGGAAGACGAACTCCTGCGACTTCTGATTGAAGATGTTCGCGCCGAGCAGATCCGACGGCATGAGGTCGGGCGTGAACTGGATGCGGCGAAAACGGCAGCCGAGAAGGCGCGAGAGCGTGAGTGCGAGCAGCGTCTTGCCGGTTCCGGGAGCTCCTTCCAGCAGCATGTGGCCGCCGGCGACGATGCAGGTCAGCGCCAGGGTCTTGACCCGCTCCTGTCCCATGATCACGCGGTCCATCTGGCTCCGCGCGGCGGCGAATCGCGACGCCACATCAGCGATGGTTTGCATTCGGTTCTCCTGGCGCGCGCCGGGCGCGCCGTCCTTCCAGCGATCGGAATCCTTCGTTGAGGGTCTCGAGATGGCGCCGCATCGCCGCGGCGCTCAGCTTCGTCTCGCCGGCGGGGGTGGTTCCGCGGGTGATCGTGCTGACCCTGCGCTGCAGCGCGTCTCCGCGAAGACCGGTGTGCGCGGCGACCGAGCGCACCAGCGTTTCGCGATAACGCGTCAGCGCATCGCCGTCGCTCATCGCCTTGCGATACAGCGCGCCGAGCGAGGCCACCAGGTCGACGGCGTCCGAGCGCAGCTCGCGGTGATCGTCCTCCGGCGCGCCGATCCGCGCGGCGCGACGCCAGACGATCAGAACGCCGGTGCCCATCGCCAGGAGCAGGAACGGACCCAGCCCCCACTCCTTGAGCAGCGCGACAGCGCCGTCGGCGTGCTCCAGCCCGTGGATCGTCTCGTCGAAGTACACCGGGCGATTTCCGGTCATCGCCGTGAGCAGCTCGAGATGATTGCCGCTTCCCAGCGCGGCGTTCTGCAGGATATCGGGAACGGCGATGACGATCAGGTCGCCGGCGCCGATGGATTGGCGGGCGATCACCGTCTGGTTCGCCGCTTCGTACAGTGTGATCATGTGGGCGGGAAGGGTTGCGGCGGCGAACGCGCGGCCGTCGCGCAGCGCGATGGTGTCGACGCCCGGCCACTGGGGGAAGACCTTGCGCGCCGACTTCAGGGTGACGCCGCGGGTGTCGAGCGGACCGCTCTCGCCGTCGAAGCCGAGGACCAGCCGCCCGCCGCCGCGCACCCACCCTTCTTCCTCGGCGGTCAGTAGGGGAGACACGCGTTTCAGTTTCTTGGTCGCCGCAATCCTCTTCTTGTCCTGCGGCTTCTCGTCGTCTTCTTCGGCCTCCTCGAAGTCGAACGGCTTTCGGATGGTGCCGAGACGGAAGACGACGCCGTTCGCCGCTGCGGAACGCGGATGCAGCGTGCGCTCGAGCCGCGTCGCGCGGTGTCCGGTTCGCTGCAAATAGCGAAAGGCGAGCGAGAGGCCGTCGTCAGAGGTGTTCTCGACCGAATAGCGGTCGAAGACCCGCTCCGCGGCGGAGCGATCATTGCCGATCCATATCGCGAAGACCATGACCGCGGCGATGATCGCCGCCACCGGCGCGATGGCCCGTTTCACGCCGCACCTCGGCTCACCCGTCGCACCGAATCCATGATCAGACCCGCCGTCTCCCGGCATTCCTCGAGTGCCTCTTCGGCGCTCTCGTGCAATCCGTACCACTCCACTTCGAACTGGCGCGTGAGCTCGACGAAGCGGCCCCGCCAGGCAAGCGACGGCGCGAGCATCGACACGTACTCCCAGTTGGTGCGTCCCTTTCGGAAATGAAGGATGGAGGCGGAGTAGAGCGTGACCAGGACCGCGTGGTACCACGCCCGGATGGCCTCGCGGGTCCGGCCGGCGGCGGCGAGCTGCGCGGCGTAGCGCTCCCACTCGTTCGCGCCGCGCGAGAGCGGGTCCGCGTCATGCGCCGACATTGCCGGCGCCTCCGACTGGAGCGGCATCTCGCCCGCCCGGCGGCTGCGCCGCAGCGCGGCATACGCCAGGGCGCCGATGAGGATCACGATCACCACCGCGATCGCGATCACCACGCCGCGGATGGTTCCTCGCGTCTCGTTTTTCGGGGAGTCGGGCCAGAAGCTCGCCAACCACTCGTAGAACCTGGTGAGCTTGTCCCCGACCCACGCCACCCCCCGCCCGATCGCCTGGGCGAATCGCACCATGGCGTTGCCGGTCAGCTTGTCATCCGGAAGTGCCTGGCCGCCCTCCCGCGGCCTGGCCGTCTCTTGTTCGCGCGCAATCGCGGCGAGCAACGCATGATCGCTGCGGCCGCTCGTGGGGGCCGGCGACGTGCGGCGCAGCTCGGAAAGAGTGGTCTCCAGCCGCTCGAGGAGATGGATGTCGACGCGCTTCGCTTCGCTGATCGACGTCAGCAGCGCTCCGTCGGCCTGGAAACCGCCGCTCGGAGTCTCGATCTGCGCTCCGAGGAGCGGACGGGCCAGGTTGCGCGCCTCGTCGAGGCGGCCGCCGCGCAGCGCGCCGTGGATGCTGGTCAAGGCGGCGACGTAGTCGTCGAGCGTCGCCGCCGGGGCGGCGGTGGCGACGATGAAGAAGAGCAGCAGCACGACCCTCACCCGGCGCTTCGCGCCACCCTCTCCCGCTTCGCGGGCGAGGGAAGCTGTTGGCCGGGTCAGGGTTCTTCTCATGCCCGGCGCAGCTCCTCGAACCAGGCGCGCAGGTCCTCTCCGCTCTGCGCCGCCCCCGCCTTTCGCACCAGCATCACGTGCGCCGCGATCCAGAACGGCTCCAGGGTCAGCAGCGCGCAGCCGATTGCCGCCAGGACGAAGCGGCGGTTGCTGAAGCTGAAGAAGGGCGCCCAACGCTGCGCGTCGAACCATCCCGTGCCGCTCGCCAGCCAGTAGCCGAGCGCGAATGCCGCCGCCACGTTGATGAATGCCACGGCGAGGGCGCAGACGAAGACCAGCATCAGCGAGACGACGATTTTCGATTCCTTCCCCACCCGGGCGATGTTCCGGAATGGCTCGATGACCGACGCGGTGGTATTCAGCTCCGCCGTTCCGATTGCCGACCCTGACAGCATCGTGCAGAGCGGTGGGGCGACGAAGGTAATCGCGGTCAAGTTGCTCAGCAACTCGGTGAACGTGGCGATGAAGATGTAGTTTGCGAAAACCGCCGGCGGCACGCGCAGCGTCTCCCGGCCCGGATTCTCGCCGTTCGAGTGCACCAGCCGGATTGCGCGCGCGTACACCAGCCGTCCCCATCGCGACACCAGGAACGCGATCATGGCCATCGTGGCTGCTGAGCGAAGGTAGGTCCCGTAGCGCGTCGCGTCGGATCCAAGGTCGAGAAGACGGTCGACGAAGACGATCTGCAGCAATCGCCAGGGGAGGACGGCGATCAGCAGTAGCGCGGTCCAGGGAAGGGCGACGCGCACCGCATCCGCGGCTTCGTCCAGCACGGAAGTGGTCGATAGCGGCGCGTGAATCAACGGAGTCCCGCGAGAAGTACACCCGACCAGACCATCACCCGAATGCTGCAGTAGAAGAGCGCGGCGGAGACGGCGGCCACCGCCAGCCAGCCGGCGATGGGAGAGCGTGTGCGCGCCGCCGTCCCTTTCTTCGAGAGACAGGTCGTGCAGTGCCAGATGCCGTCCCACTGCGTCGCGCACTCCTGACAGAGCGTCGTCTTGCACGACATACAGATGGCGAATCCCGCGCGCTCGGCGTGGTAGGTGCAGCGCTGCGGCGCGGCTCCCGGCATGAGTGCGGAGTGTAACAGCCCTCTTGACCGCGCAGCGCCGGCTGCGTACTCTTCCGCAGCAATGACCGCTGCCCTTCGATTCTCGTTTTATTACGGCTACTACACGTAAGCGTGGGGCAGCATGCGCCCCGACGCGAGAAGGGGCGCTCGACGGCATCGACATCGGCGACCTCTTCTCGGCTGACGGGAAGAGGTTTTTGTTTATGAACGCCATTGACGCCGAGCGCGATCTCACCCGCCTCCGCGACGCCATCGACCGCGTCGACGAAGTCATCGTCCGCCTGCTCAACCAGCGCGCGAAGTACGCCGTCGAGATCGGCGAGCTGAAGGCCATCCTCGGCCTCCCGGTCTACGCGCCGGAGCGGGAAAAGGAAGTCCTCCACCACGTCGAGCGCACCTCCGACGGCCCCCTCGACGGCGCCAGCGTGAGGCGCCTTTTCGAGCGAATCATCGACGAGTCGCGCCGCGTGGAGCGCGAGGCCAGCGAAATGAAGGAGTCCCCATGATCATCGTGATGCAGAAACAGACCGCCGACGAGAACATCGAGCGCGTCACCGCCGAGCTGGTGCGCCGCGGCTTCGACGTCCACCGCTCCACCGGCTCCGACCAGACCGTCCTCGGCGTGGTCGGCCGCGTCGACACCCTCGATACCCGCGAGTTCGAGCTCTTCGACGGCGTGCAGGAAGTGGTGCGCGTCAGCGAGCCGTACAAACTCTCCAGCCGCACCTTCCGCCGCGAGAAGACCGTGGTCACCGTGCGCGGCGTACCGATCGGCGGCGAACGCGTGGTGGTCATGGCCGGGCCGTGCACCATCGAGAACGAACATCAGGTCTTCGAGACCGCGCGCCGCGTGGCCCGCGCCGGCGCGCGCGTGCTGCGCGGCGGCGCCTACAAACCGCGCAGCTCCCCGTATGCGTTCCAGGGGATGGGCGTGGAGGGGCTGAAGCTCCTGCGCGCCGCGGCCGACGAGACCAACATGGCCACGGTGTCCGAGGTGATGGAGATCTCGCAGATCGAAGGGATGCTGCCGTACGTGGACATCCTGCAGGTCGGCGCGCGCAACATGCAGAACTTCAATCTGCTCTCCGCCCTCGGCCAGATCCGCACGCCGGTCCTGCTCAAGCGCGGCATGTCGGCGACCATCCAGGAGTGGCTGCTGGCGTCGGAGTACATCTTGTCCGGCGGCAACTACGAGGTCATCCTCTGCGAGCGCGGCATCCGCACTTTCGAGACCTACACCCGCAACACGCTGGACATCTCCGCCATCCCGGTGATCGACAAACTCTCCCATCTGCCGATCATCGCCGACCCGTCACACGCCGTCGGGCGCCGCGACAAGGTGATGCCGCTGGCGCGGGCCATCGTCGCCGCTGGCGCCGACGGCCTGCTGATCGAAGTGCATCACGATCCGGAGAAGGCGGTGTGCGACGGCCCGCAGTCGCTCTATCCCGACCAGTTCACGCGGCTGATGGACGAGCTGCGGATCATCGTCCCCGCGGTAGGGCGGACGCTTTAATGTGTCATCCCGAGCGACGTTCTGAGTGCTGAGGCCTCACTCAAATCGAAGTGTAGTGGCGCCCGCTCCCGGGCGCCGGCGGCCGGAGCGGCCGCCGCTACACACGCTGAGA